>CAWHQF010000023.1:0-164475 GCA_963831475.1 uncultured Alphaproteobacteria bacterium | reverse complement strand
GCGCGGTCGCGCTTCATCCCGCCTCGTCACTTTTTGTCAACCCGCGAGGGGCGGTCTATGGGCCGCGCAAGACTCATGCGTATCCATCACCTGATCACCAAGTCGGACGACCTCAAGACCCTTGTCGACCGGCTCTCGAAACAGCCATTCGTCGCCGTGGACACCGAGTTCATGCGCGAGAACACCTATTGGCCCGACCTGTGCCTGATCCAGGTCGCCAGCACCGAAGAAGCAGCAGCGATCGATCCCAAGGCGGAAATCGACCTCAAGCCCCTATTGTCCTTGTTCGTCGAAAATGAGGACGTGCTCAAAGTCTTCCATGCCGGCGGACAGGACCTCGAAATCATCCATAACCTGACCGGAAAGGTGCCCCACCCGCTGTTCGACACCCAGATCGCGGCGATGGCGCTCGGGCATGGCGAGCAGATCGGTTACTCGAACCTCATCGAATCCCTCCTCGGCCATAGCCTCGACAAAGGCGCGCGCTTCACCGATTGGGGACGGCGTCCGCTCGACAAGCGCCAGATCGACTACGCGATCGCCGACGTGACCCACCTCGCGACGGTCTTTCCGCGAATGGTCGAAAAGCTTCGCAAGACAGGCCGCGGCGCCTGGCTCGACGAGGAAATGGAACGCCTGGCCAACTCATCGAGCTTCGCCTTTCCGCCCGAGGACGCATGGAAGCGCCTGAAGCTTCCAAGCCGCAATCCGGCAGTGCTCGGCCGGCTGAAGGCGCTGGCGGCGTGGCGTGAGACCGAAGCGCGCTCCAAGAACCTCCCGCGGGGGCGCATCGTCAAGGACGATACGCTGACCGAAATCGTGCTCCACCCGCCCAAGACACAAGACGATCTCGGCCGCATCCGCGGCCTGTCGGCCGGCTGGAAGACTAACGACATCGGCGCAAGGCTGATTGCGGCCATCGACGCGGCCAAGCCGCTCGAGGCGCAACGAGCTTCCGGATCGCGAACCGAAACGGCCCGGCCTCACCAAGGAGGGCGCGCTGGTCAGCGATCTCCTGAAGCTGCTGCTGAAGATCCGGGCGAAGGAGACCGGCGTTGCAGCGCGGCTGATCGCTCGTTCCGACGATCTCGAGGCGCTCGCCGTCGGAGTGCGCAAGAACCTCGGATTCTCAATGGTTGGCGCTACGAGCAGTTCGGCAAGGATGCGCTCGACCTCGTGGAGGGACGACTCGCTTTCGCGATCGAGAACGGGAAACTGAAAATGAGCCGGGTGGTTGAGGCGGAGGAACGCGTCGATGCGTAAACTGGTCCTTCTCGGCCGCGCCCTGCTCGCCGCCTGCGCGACCGCGCCGGCAGCAACGCCGATCCACGGTGAGACGCCGCGGCCACACCTGCAATGCCGCCGGAACGAACCCCTTCATCGGTCAGCCCGGAACAAGCGCAACTGGAGCGGCGATCAAGCGCGCAACCAACGCGGCAGTGCTGCGCTGGGCGCCGCCGGGGGTGATGCTGACGATGGATTTTCGCGCCGATCGCGCGACCGTCTATCTCGGACCCGACAACAAGGTCACCCAGATCAAGTGCATGCTAGAGGCTAGGCAGCCTCGCCGATCATCCGGGCTTCCATGAGCGCGCGACGGATCGTCGGGAGCGAAAGCCGTGCGCGCTCCGCGATCGCGAAGCGATCGACCGCCTCGACGGCCCGCTCGGCCGTCCAGTAGTCGCGGTGCAGCCGATCGGCTCATGAAACGCAGCGCGTCCGCGGGGATGTGAAGCCCGCGATCGGCGAAGAACAGCTGGATCAGCGCTGCGAACAAAGCGTCGTCGGGGTGCTCGATACGGGTCACCGGCGTCACCGCCAGCCGCGTCTTCAGGTCGGGCAGCGTTCGGCGACCAGACGGGCGGCGATCTCGTCGGCGATCATCACCAATGGGCGGCCGGTGTCCTGCGCCTGGTTCCAGGCGTGGAACAGCTCTTCCTCGTTGCGCTGATCGGCCTCGTCGAAAAGCGACCCGCCGACCCGCTCGACGAAACTGCGCGCCAGCAACGTTCGCCCGGAGCGGCGCGGGCCGGTCAGGATCGTCGCCTTGACCGGCCACAGGCTCCATTTCCGGAAATGCTCGAACGTCTCGCGATTGGCGTCGGAGACGATGAAGCGCGCATCGCCGTCCGTTTGCGGCCAGTCGAGCGGGAGCGCGATCTGGTCCGGGCCTTGCTTCATTGCGGCTCGCCCGGAGGCTGGACCGGAGTCGGCTGCGGCACTGCTAGCGGTTGCGGCTGCGCCGGCAGCGGCGGCGGCGGGAGCGCTGGCGGCTTGTTCGACGCGGACTGAAGTTTCAGGACGTTCCCGCCAGAAGTCTCGACCGTCCAGCCGCGCGCGCCGAGCGCGGCTGCGAGCTGCGAAATGTCGCCACGGTAGGTCACGAGAATGTAGCTCGTGCCCTTCGGGTTGATCAGCTGCGGCGTCGCCGACTCGATTCCCGGCCAGCGTCCGCAGGTGCGCCATCGCGAAATTGTAGACGTTCACGTCGGTGCCGGTGACCTGCACCTGGTACGCATTCGCGGTGTTCGTCGGCTTGGCTGACGAGCTTCTCGACGCGGCAGCTCGGGGAGCGTCGGCGGCGGCGGCTGGTTGAGCGACGGATCGCGGCTAAGCGCTGCCGGCGGCGAGCGCCTGGCTGAACAGCTGGTCCATCCGCTGCACGCCCTGCGCCATCATCGCCGGGTATGCCGTCGCTGTTCGGCGCGGTGAGCGTGAAGCCGCCGACGATCTCGATTGTCGGGGCCGTGCCGGGCGATGAACCGCGCCCGCGCCGGCCCGCCCGGATAGAGCCGCTGCAGCTGGACCTCGGCGACGAGGATGTCGGCCGCGCCGTAAAGATCGATGATGTTGCGCCACCAGCCGCGGCCGGGCCGCGACGTCTGCGCCGCGTTGACCAGCAGCGGATCGGCGCCCGAGCCCGCTGCACGCGGACATAATCGATCGGGCTCTGCGAGGTGCGGAACTGCGCCCAGGCGCGCTGCCACGCATTGCGCAGCTCGACGCTGGTCTCCGTGCCGCCGGTGACCGTGATCGGGATCGAGCAGCATCGGCGCCGAGCGCTGGATCTCGCCGCCCTCGACGCCGAGGAACTCCGCGGCGCGGGCGCGGTCGAACAGCACGCCAAGGTCGGCGATGTAGCGGTTCGGGCCGATCTGCTCGTGCTCGACATTGATCGAGCTGACGATCTGGTCGAGCGTCCCGTCGGGCAGGTTCGGCGCCTGGCTGATCGGCGCGTTGTGCATCTTCGCCCACAGCGCGCGGAAGCCCTGGCGCTGGGCGATGCGCCAGCCGGCGATAGCGCGCCGATCTGCGCGTCGGCGCCGCCGACATCGACGTGGATCCCGCTGATCTCCAGCGTTCCCGAGCTGTCGATCGGCAGGATGCCGCGGTCGCCGCTCTCGAGCTGCGCGTAGACCACCGCCGACACTCCGAGCGACGGCGGCAACGCGATCAGGACAGGGAACGGCGAAGCGGCGGCGAAGCATTCGCGCGCGTCTTTTGGCGACAACGGCGTGGAAATCCAAGCGGCTTGTCTCTAGTGCCCGCTCGCCGATGAGCCAGAAGCCCCTGACCTATGCCGACGCCGGCGTCTCGATCGACGCCGGCAACGCGCTGGTGAAGGCGATCGGCCCGCTCGCCCGATCGACCGCGCGGCCGGGCGCCGACGCCGAGCTCGGCGGCTTCGGCGGCTTCTTCGACCTCAAGGCGGCGGGCTATCGCGATCCGCTGCTGGTCGCCGCCAACGACGGCGTCGGCACCAAGCTCAAGCTCGCGATCGAGACCGGGCGTCACGACGGCGTCGGCATCGACCTCGTCGCGATGTGCGCCAACGACCTCATCGTCCAGGGCGCCGAGCCGCTGTTCTTCCTCGACTATTACGCGACCGGCGAAGCTCGACAACGCGGTCGCCGCGGCGGTCGTCGCATCGATCGCCGAGGGCTGCCGCCAGGCCGGCTGCGCGCTGATCGGCGGCGAGACGGCCGAGATGCCGGGCATGTACGCCGGCGGCGACTACGACCTCGCCGGCTTCTGCGTCGGCGCGGTCGAGCGCGGCGAGGTGCTGACCGGCAGCGGACATCGCGCCCGGCGACGTCATCCTCGGCCTCGCCAGCTCGGGCGTGCATTCCAACGGTTTCTCGCTGGTCCGCCGGCATCATCGCGCAGGACGGCTGGGAGCTGGACGAGCGCCTTCCGGTGCAAGGCGGCCGAACGCTTGGCGAGCTGCTGCTCGAGCCGACGCGGATCTACGTCCGGTCGCTGCTGCCGCTGGTTCGCGACGGCCGCATCGAGGGCTTGGCCCACATCACCGGCGGCGGCCTGCTCGAGAATATTCCGCGCGTGCTGCCCGAAGGCTGTCACGCGGTCGTCGACGCCGACCGCTGGCAGCTGCCGCCGCTGTTGGCGTTGCTCCAGGAGGGCGGCCGCATCGCGCCCGAGGAAATGGCGCGCACCTTCAACTGCGGCATCGGCATGGTCGGTGATCGTCGCGCCAGACGATGCGCGACGACGTGACGCGCGTCGCTCGAAGCGGCCGGCGAAACGGTGTTCGAGATCGGCCGGATCGAGGCGGGTCAGCGCGGCTGCACGGTCACGGGCGGCGCCGGAACCTGGAACTCGACCGAGGACTGGTCCGCGACCCACGATGCGTGACCCGCAGGCGTGTCGCGCGTCCTGATCTCGGGCCGCGGCAGCAACATGCGCGCGCTGGTCGAGCAGGCGGACGGCTACGAGGTCGCGCTCGTCGCCTCGAACAAGCCCGAGCGCGCGCCGGCCTCGACTGGGCCCGAAGCCCAGGGCTGCAAACCTGGGCGCTGGAGAGCAAGGGCCTCGGCAAGGAGCAATTCGACCAGGCGCTGAGCGCCGCGCTCGAGGAGCACGATGTCGGAACCATCGCGCTCGCCGGCTTCATGCGCATCCTCTCGCCCGTGGTTCGTCGAGCAATGGCGCGGGCGGATCGTCAACATCCACCCTTCCCTGCTGCCCAAATACCGTGGCCTCGACACGCATGCGCGCGCCATCGAGGCGGGCGACGAGGTCAGCGGTTGCTCGGTCCACGTCGTCACCGAGGAGCTCGACGCCGGCGAGGTGCTCGGCCAGGTCGAAGTGCCGATCGAAGCCGGCGACACGCCGCAGAGCCTCGAACAGCGCGTGCTCGCCGCCGAGCACTCAGCTCTATCCGAAAGTCCTGAGCGAGTTCGTCGAGCCGATGAGCACTCCCCTCGACCACGTCCGCGCCGCGGCGCTGGACCTTCCCGAAACGGAGGAGCGGCTGTCGCACGGCCAGCCGACCTTCTTCGTCGCCGGCAAGCAGTTCGCGCAGTTCCGCGACAATCATCACGGCGACGGCAAGACGGTCGTGTGCGTCCGCGTCAGCAGTCTGGACGAACAGGCGATGCTGCTCGAAGCCGATCCGCGAAACCTATTCCAAGCCCGCGTATCTGCCGAGCTGGTTGTCGATCAATCTCGCCGGCAACGATGTCGACTGGGACCATGTCGCCGACCGCATCGCCGCAAGCTGGGAGCTTGCGGCGCCGCGGCGCTTGCTGGAAGCTGGCGGGCGATGAGCGAATTCCGATCCGAGACGGCGCGCGCCGCTGGATCAACCTCGGCGAGCTGATCGCGCTCGCGGCGCTGATCGTCTCGGCGCTCGGCGTGTGGATCGCTGGAAGAGCAGCAGCGAGGACAAGACGACGCGCGTCGTCGAGCAGCGCCAGTCCGTTCCGCTCACCCTGCGCGGCACGGCCGACGGCGATGGCAGCGAGCTCACCATTTCCCCGGTCGATCCGAGCCACGCGCTCGAATCGCAACGGTGACGATCAAGGGCGCGTCGCCCATCGAGATCGGCAGCGACGGCAAGCTGCAGGCCAGCGACGTCCAGGCCGCGCTCAAGGACCGGCCGAAGGAGCCCAAGGACGTCACGCACGGCGTGCCGGTGCGCATCGACGCGCACTACGTCGAGATGGGCGCCGACCGCCGCGGCGGCGGCGACCTACGTGCTGCGCTATCGGTGGGAAGGCGGCGGTCTGTTCGGCGGCCGCTCGCTCCGGCTGGTCGGCCTCAGCCGTTAGCCGACGATCTCTTCCGGCTTGAAGAAGAAGTCGATCTCGATCTTCGCGTTCTCGTCGCTGTCCGAACCGTGGACCGAGTTGGCCTCGATCGACTCGGCATAGACCTTGCGGATCGTGCCTTCGGCGGCGTCGGCCGGGTTGGTCGCGCCCATGACGTCGCGGTTGCGCTGCACGGCGTTCTCGCCCTCGAGCACCTGGACGACGACCGGGCCCGAGGTCATGAAGGTGCACGAGGTCGTTGTAGAACGGCCGCTCGCGTGTGGACGCGCGTAGAAGCCCTCGGCCTGCTCGCGGGTCATGTGGATGCGCTTCGAAGCGACGACGCGCAGGCCGGCCTCCTCCAGCATCTTGGTGACCGCGCCGGTCAGGTTGCGGCGGGTGGCGTCGGGCTTGATGATCGAAAAGGTGCGCGTCACGGCCATGACCGGGCGGTCTCCTGTGCTTGGACTGGTTGGAATTGGCCGCAGCGCCTAGCGGCGGCGAACCGCGGCGGCAAGACTCACGACTTGTTGACCCACTTGCCATCTTCCCGCGCCCAGTAGCGGCGATCGACCCCTTCCCGGCCGGCGAGCAGCTTCCACGCGAGCCTCGCCGCCTCGAGATTGGTCGAATCGAACAGATAGAAGCTGCGGTCGTAGGACAGTGCCGAATCGCGCCATTCCCCGTCGGCGATCAGCATGTTGCGCGCGAGGTTCGGTGCGTCGGGACTGGTCGAGAGCAGGATCGGCTGGCGAGCATCGTCGGCGCCGCCGGCCAGCGCCGTGCGGCAGGAAGCTCGTCGGCCCCTGGTCCCACAGCATGCGGTCGAGCCGCGCGAGGAACGGCTCGTCCGCGGCGACGATCAGCAGCCGGCCGTCAGCGGCAAGCACCTTTTCGGCGATGCTTGCGATCACCTGCTCCGGCGGGGTGCCGGCCAGCTGGTAGAAATCGACCTGCATCAGCCGTCATTGCGAGGAGCGAAGCGACGAAGCAATCCAGCTACGACGTGGATTGCTTCGCTACGCTCGCAATGACGTTACTTTTCGAGAACGTCCGACACATATTCGTCGAGCAGCCGCACGCCGAAGCCGGTCGCGCCTTTGTCATAGGTGGTGCCGGCTTTGTCCGACCAGGCCATGCCGGCCATGTCGATGTGCGCCCATTGGACTCCATTCATCGACGAAGCGCTGGATGAACTGCGCCGCGGTGATCGAACCGCCCTCGCGCGGGCCGACATTCTTCATGTCGGCGATCGGCGAATCGATCAGCCGGTCGAACGGCTCCGCCGAGCGGCATGCGCCACAGCTTGTCGCCCGACTCCTCGCCGAGCCGCTGAAGCTCGCCGGCAAGTTCGTCGTTGTTCGAGAACAGCCCGGCATATTCGTGGCCGAGGCTGATCAGGATCGCGCCGGTCAGCGTCGCGAGGTCGATGATCGTCGACGGGCTTGTAGTTGCGCTGCACGTAGGTGATCGCGTCGGCGAGCACGAGCCGGCCTTCGGCGTCGGTGTTGATCACCTCGACCGTCTGGCCCGACATGGTGGTGACCACGTCGCCCGGACGCTGGGCGTTGCCGACGGGCATGTTCTCGACCAGGCCGCAGATGCCGACGACGATTGGCCTTCGCCTTGCGCAGCGCGAGCGCCTTGCATCGCGCCGACGACCGCGCCGGCGCCGCCCATGTCCCACTTCATCGCTTCCATGCCCTGCGCCGGCTTGATCGAGATGCCGCCGGTATCGAACGTCACGCCCTTGCCGACGAAGGCGATCGGCTGACTCGGCCTTCCGCCGCCGTTCCAGCGGAGGACAAGCAGCCGCGGCGTCGCGGACCGAGCCCTGGGCGACGCCGAGAAGCGCGCCCATGCCGAGCTTCGCCATCGCCGCTCCGTCGAGCACTTCGATCTCGATGCCGCTGCCGTCGAGCGATGCTGCGCACGCGCTCGACGAAGCTTTCGGGGTAAATGATGTTCGCCGGCTCGGTGACCAGTTCGCGGGTGAGTGAAACGCCCTCGGACGACCGGCTCCCAGCGCTCGGCGTAGCGTTCGCCGGCGCCATCGCCGCCGCCGACGATCGACGACTTCGGCGAGCGTCGGCTTCTGCTTGTCCTTGAGCTTGGTCCGGTAGCGGTCGTAGCGCCACGAGCGAAGCGCCGCCGCGAGCCCGACGCGAGCGGCCGATCCGCATCGAAGCCGAGGCCGCTCACGTCGATCGACGACGCTGTCGTCTCGCCCGACGTCAGCAGGCGCGCGACCGCGGTCCCGCCGAGCTTCTCGGCGGCTCGATGCGGCGGCGTACCTGCGCCGGTGCCGACGACCAGCAGGCGCCGGGCGGTGCCGTCGTCGTCGATGAATTGTTCCGACAGCGCTCGCGGCGTCGCCTTCGAAACGCTGGCGATCGAGCGCGGTCGCGACGGATTGCTGCGCAGGGCCTAGCGAAGCGAGGCTGAGCCGGTCCTTGCCCGCGACCGGACAGCACCAGCGCATAGTCGCCCTCGGGCCGGCGGTCGGCGAAACGAATTTCCATGTTTGGCAATCCTTGCGAAAGGCGAACGTTCGCCGCGCCCTTTAGGATGCAAGCCACGCCTTGGCAAAGGCGCGCCAAGGGCGATTGTCGGCGCGGCGCTTCCAGGTGCGATAGGCTGGGCCGAGGACTTGGGTTCACTCGAGACGGCGGGACGGGCGAGCGTTGCGGACGAGATTGGTCTGGTGGTCAGCGCTCCCGATGCTTGCCGTGGTGCCGGGCGTCGCGACGGCGCAAGCGCCGGAACCGTCTTCTCCAGCTCCAGCGGCTGAGACGGTCGCAGCGGCGCCCGACCAGATCGTCGAATTCAGCGCCGACACGGTCACCTACGACAGCGAGGCCGACGTCGTGACCGCGAGCGGCGCGGTCCGCATGAACCGCGAAGGCAATTACCTCGCCGCCGACCAGGTCGTGTGGAACCGCAAGACCGGCGAAGTCCGCGCGATCGGCAACGTCGTCGTGCTGACGCCCGAAGGCGACAAGCTCGTCGGCGACAATGTCGTGCTGCACCGACACGCTGCGCGACGGGACGGTCGACAACCTGCTGGTCGTGCTCGAAAGCGGCGGCCGCATCGCCGCCCGGCGCGGGACTCGCAACGGCGAGATCACCACGCTCGAGGACGCCATCTACTCGCCCTGTCCGGTGACCACCGACACCGGCTGCCCGAAGCGCCCGAGCTGGGCGATCACCGCCGCGCGCGTGATCGACGATCCGGTCGCACCAGCGGGTCCGGTTCGAGGGCGGCGCGCTGCAGCTGTTCGGCGTCGACGCTGCCGCCTGCTGCCGATCTTCAACATCGCTCGGCGGCAACGAAGGCGGCGACCGGCTGGCTGGTCCCCGACATCAGCTCTTCGCACCAAGAAGGGCTTCGAGGTCGCACTGCCCTATCATTGGCAGATCGCGCCCAACCGCGACCTGACGCTGACTCCGCACCTCTACACCGGCGTCCTGCCGGCGATCGAAGGCCAATATCGCGAGCTCGACCAGCCTCGGCGCGTTCCAGATCGGCGGCTTCCTGACCTACGGGACGATCGAGAACGTCGATCCGGACGCGACGTCCACGGCGAACGAGGCATCCGCGCCTACTTCGAGGCGAACGGCAAGTTCCAGCTCGACCCGGTGTGGAGCATCACCGGCTCGATCCGCGCGGCCAGCGACAAGACCGTCACCCGCCGCTACGACATCACGCAGCGACGACCGGCTGCGCAGCTTCGTCAACGCCGAGCGGATCAGCCCCGATTCCTACATTTCGATCGCCGGCTGGGCGTTCGAGGGCCTGCGCGCCGACGATCGGCAAAAGCAGATTCCGATCGCCCTTCCAGCGATCGACGCCCGCTTCCGGATCGAACGACGTCGGTCGGGCGGCCGGCTCGAGCTGCAGGCCAACAGCCTGTCGATCATCCGCATCGACGGGCAGGACACGCAGCGCGCCTTCGCCAGCGCGCGATGGGACCTCCGGCGGCTCACCCCGTGGGGCCAGGAGGTCACTCTGACCGCCTACGGCCGCGGCGACGTCTATCACACCGACGATGCGGCGAGCACGCCGGTCGCCGATCTACCGCGGGACCGAACGGCTGGCACGCGCGGGCGATCGGCGCTCTCGCCGCCGACGTGAAATGGCCGTTCGTCGGCCCGCTCTTCGGCGGGATCCAACGGCTCGTCCCGCGCGTCCAGTTGGTGCTGACTCCGCCGACCTCCGAACCTCGACATTCCCAACGAGGATGCGCGCTCGGTCGACCTCGAGGACAGCAACCTGTTCGCGCTGAACCGCTTCCCCGGTTACGACCGCTGGGAAGACGCGTCGCGAATCACCTATGGCGCTCGACTGGTCGCTGGAGCGCCCCAATCTGTCGATCGACAGCAATATCGGCCAGAGCTATCGATTGCAGCCAGGTCCACGGCGATTTTCCCGGATGGAACAGGGCTTACCGGACAGTTCTCCGACATCGTCGGAAGAACGCGCGTCCGCTTCGGGCGGCTTCATCGACCTCACCGACCGCTATCCGGCTCGACAAGAACAACCTCGCGATCCGCCGCAACGAGATCGACCTGACGGTCGGCACCGAGCAGACCTATGCCCAGATCGGCTATCTGCGGCTCAACCGCAACATCGACCCGTCGATCGAGGATCTGCGCGACAAGGAGGAGCTGCGGCTCGCCGGCCGCGTCCAGTTCCGCGCGCTACTGGTCGATCTTCGGCGCGACCGTGATCGACCTGACCGACAAGAACGAAGACCCGCTCTCGCTCGCCGACGGCTTCGAGCCGGTGCGCCACCGGCTCGGCATCGAGTATGAGGACGATTGCCTGCAGCTTGGCCTGACGTGGCGGCGCGACTATGAGCAGATCGGCACGTTCCGCAAGGGCAGCACCTTCAGCCTTCACTTGGCGTTGAAGGGGCTTGGCCGCTAAGCCTGCGTTCAGCGGGCCTGACTAAAGCGGCAATCGGCGCATCGGGCTGGGAATCAAGGGAAATCGCGATCGTGGCAGCAGCTTTTCGACGTCATTCGACGCGCGCATTAGGCTGCGGCCGCTTCCTCGCGCTGGCGGCCGGCAGCTCGCGCGCTGGCGCAGCAGGCCGCAGGCCGCCGCCGGCCGCACAGCCCGACACCGCGCCACGCGCTCAACCTGCCGGAGAATCCGCAGGTGTTCGGCACGGCCATGCCCTCGGTCGATCAAGGCGACGGCGATCGTCAACGGCGAGGTCATCACCCAGACCGACGTCGACCAGCGCCTCGCGCTTGCTGGCGATCGCCAACGGCAGCCAGATTCCGCCGGAGGAGGTCGACCGCGCTGCGCCAGCAGGTGCTTCGCAACCTGATCGACGAAACGCTCGAGATCCAGGCGGCCAAGGCCGAGAAGATCGACGTCAAGGCAGCCGACATCGACAAGACCGTTGATGCGCGTTGCCGGCAACGTGAAGAAGACGCCCGAGCCGACTGGCCGCCTATCTCGCGGCGCACGGCTCATCGATCAGCTCGCTGCGCCGCCAGATCGAGGGCGAGATCGCCTGGCAGCGGCTGCAGCAGCGCCAAGATCGAGGTTCGATCAGCGTCGGCGACGACGAGGTCAAGGCCGTCCTCGACACGCCTGAATGCCGTCGAAGGGCACCGAGGAATATCATGTCGGCGAAATCTTCCTGTCGGCGACGCCGGACGACCGCAAGCGCAGACGCATCGCCAACGCCGGCAAGATCCTCGAGCAGTTGCGCAGCGGCGCGTCGTTCGCCGGCTTATGCCCGGCAATATTCCGAAGCCTCGACCGCGGCGGTCGGCGGCGATCTCGGCTGGGTCCGGCCCGAGCAGCTTCCCGCGCCGCTCGCCGCATGCGCTTCGCGCAGATGGGCCCGGGCTCGATCAGCAAGCCGATCCCGGTGCCCGGCGGCGTATTCGATCATCGCCGTCCAGGACACGCGCAAGATCCTGACCGCCGATCCGCGCGACGCCGTCCTCAGCCTCAAGCAGGTCTCGATCAGCTTCCCCAAGGCACGACCCGCCACAGGTCGCGGAACCGATGCGTCGCGCGGTTTGCCGAAGCCGCACGCACGGTCGGCGGCTGCGGCGGCGCCGACAAGATCGCGCACCGAGTTCCACGGCGAAGTGGTGCAGCAGCGACCAGAGTCAAGATGCGCGACCTTCCGCCCGCCCTGCAGCAGATGATGCTGCCGATGCAGGTCGGCCAGGCGACCCAGCCGTTCGGCTCACTCGAAGAGGGCGTTCGCGTCGCTGGTGATCTGCGGCCGCGACGAGGTCGACGCCGACCGCGCCGAGCTACGACGAGGTCTACAACCAGCTCAACGAAGAGCGGGTGAACAGCCGTGCCCGTCGCTACCTGCGCGACCTCCGCCGCGATGCGGTGATCGAATTCCGCTGATCGCCCAAAGCCGCTAAGAGCAGCGGCCGTGCCACGCGTCCGACTTGCCGCTCGCTGTGTCGCTCGGCGACCCGGCCGGAATCGGTCCGGAGGTCATCGCCAAATGCTGGGATCATCGTGCCGAGTTCGACTCTGCCTCCGTTCGTCGCGATCGGCGACGGCCGATCGATCGACGCGGTATGGGACGGGCCGATCGAGGTCGTCGACGACCCCGCCAAGCCGACGCCGCGTTCGATTATCGCGCTTGCCGCTGATCCAGCTCTCGCGCCGCGGGCGGTACATTCCCGGCCATCCCAGCGTCGCCGGCGCGCATTGCTCGCTCGACGCGCTGGAGCTCGCGGTCGGCCTCGCCCGCTCCGGGCTCCGCCTCCGCGGTCGTCACCGGTCCGGTCGCCAAGGAGCAGCTCTACGCGATCGGCTTCGCGCATCCCGGGCAGACCGAATTCGTCGCCGAGCGCTGCGGCGATTTCGCCGCGAGCAACGTCGTGATGATGCTCGCCGGGCCGACGCTTCGCGCACCGTTCCGGTGACGACCCACCTGCCGCTTCGCGACGTTCCGGGCACTGCTCACGTCGGCGCTCATCGAATCGCGCGGCACGGGCGGCGCTGCGCGGGCTTCAGCGCAACTTCGGCATCGCCGAGCCGCGACTCGCCGATCTCCGGCCTCAATCCGCATGCCGGCGAAGGCGGCAGCGCTCGGCCGCGAGGAGATCGACGTCATCGAGCCGGCGATCGCGGCGCTTGCGCGCGGAGGGCTGGCGAGTGACCGGCCCGCACCCCGCCGACACCATGTTCCATGCCCGCGGCGCGCGGCGACACTACGACGCCGCCTTTGCATGTACCACGATCAGGCGCTGATCCCGATCAAGGCACTGCATTTCGAGGAAGCGGTCAACATCACGCTTGGGCCTGCCGATCGTCCGCACCTCGCCCGATCACGGCACCGCGTTCGACATCGCCGGCCAGGACCGAGCCGATCCGCGGCCGATGGCGGCGGCGATCCGCATGGCGGCTGCAGTGCGCGGCGATGCGCGCCGAAGCGCGATTGAGCCGGCAAGCCTGAACCGCTGCGCGAGGTGATCGCGCGGCACGGGCTCAGCGCGAGCAAGGCGCTCGGCCAGAATTTCATTCTCGACCGGCAGCTGCTGGTCCGGATCGCCGCCGTCCCGGGTCCGCTCGAAGGGCGAGCGCGTCTACGAGGTCGGCCCTGGTCCGGGCGGGCTGACCCGCGCCCTGCTCGACGCCGGCGCTCGCGTTGATCGCGGTCGAGCGCGACCGGCGCTGCATTCCGGCGCTGGCCGAGCTTCAGCACGCATTCGGCGACGCCGTCTCAAGCTCGTCGAGGCCGACGCGCTTGACGATCGACGAGCCGCGAGCTCGTGGGACCCGGCGCGCACGTCGTCGCCAACCTGCCCTACAACGTCGGCACGGCGCTGCTCGCTGCAATGGCTCGGCGGCGACTGGCCGCCGTGGTGGCGATCGCTGACCCTGATGTTCCAGAAGGAAGTCGCCGAGCGGATCGTCGCCGCGCCCGGCAGCGAGCGCCTACGGCCGGCTGTCGGTCGCCGCCCAGTGGCGCTCACGTCCGCAAATCGCGATGAGCGTCAACCGCTCGGCCTTCGTGCCGCCGCCCAAGGTGATGTCCGCGGTCGTCCACATCGTGCCGATCGACGCACCAGAAGCCGTCGACCCAGAAGTAATGCGAGCGCTTAACGAAAGCCGCGTTCGGCCAGCGCCGCAAGATGCTGCGATCGAGCCTGAAGTCACTCCCAGGCGCGACGGAAGCCGCCCAGGCGCTTGGAATCGACCTTCAGCGGCGCGCCGAAACCCTGAGCGTCGATGAGTTCGTTGGGCTCGCGCGCGCGCTGAGCTAGTTCGTCTTCGGACCTTCCGGCGCCTTTGCCGAGGCGACGGTGGGGCCGCGACTAATCGCGGCGGACAACTGGGCGATCTGCGGGCACCCCTTGGCGCCGCAAATCTGCTGGAGCTTCTGGAGATTGGCCTGCGCGCGCGCGACCGCGCCCATCTCGACCATCGCTTCGCCCTGAACCGCGATCGCGTCCGGGTCGTTGGGTTCGAGCAGCAGCGCCTTGCTGGTCATTCGAATCGCCTTGCCGAACAGATGCTGCTTCTCAGCCACACGCGCGAGGTCGACGAAGGCGCCGCGGTTGCGCGGGTCCACTGCGAGCGCGGTTTCGAGCACGTCATCGGCCTGCTCCAGCTTGCCGGCGACCATCAACGCCCGGGCCTGGCGCTGCAGTTCGACCGATTTCGGCTGGATTTGATCATCGGCGCGCTGCCCAGTCACCGGCGCGGCAAGCGCCGCGCCCGCGAAACCAAGCAACACAAGACGAAGCAAAGAACGCATCAATCTCTCCACTCTTGCGTCCGCGACTAGCACGGTCGCCCAAGCCGCGCGACGAAAAATCCGTCAGTACGGTCATGGCCGGGAGTTGCAACAGCCGGCCGGCACCGTCCAAACGCCCCGCGGCGATTGGCGCTTCCTGCACAATCCACGATGAATGGCGGATGAGGAAGGCCTCAATCTGCCCTGCCCCTTCGCGGGACAGAAGCGAGCAGACGGCATAGACAAGCCGGCCCCCGGGACGGACCAGCTCGGCGCCGATGTCGAGCAGCCGCTGCTGGAGCGCGATCACTCGGTCAAGCCGCTCGGGCGTCAGGCGCCAGCGTCCTTCCGGATTGCGGCGCCAGGTGCCGCTTCCCGAGCACGGCGCGTCGACCAGCACAAGATCGGTGCTTGCGCGCCAGTCGGCGAGTTGCGCGAGCTCGTTGGGTGGATTTAGAAGCCGCGTTTCGATCCGAGCGCCCGCACGCTCTGCCCGCGGCGCCAGTTTCGATAGCCGGGCGCGGTTGGTGTCGGTCGCCAGGATCAGCGCAGCGGGCGCCGCCGCTGCAAGCGCGAGCGACTTCCCGCCGGCGCCAGCGCAGAGGTCGAGGACGCGTTCGCCATCTTGAGGACCACAGTCCAGCGCGATCAATTGACTGCCTTCGTCCTGAACCTCCACCAGTCCCGAACGATAGACGGACTGATCGTCGATTCGGCTGCCTGGCGGCAACCGCACTCCCCAAGAGCTGAGAGGCGTCGGACTTCCGCCGATTTGCCCAAGAATTTCATCGCGCGAAGCCCGTGCGGCGTTCACCCGCAAATCAAGCGGCGCGCGCTCGAGCAGTTCCGGCCATTCCGCTTCGGTGACGAGCGGCGACAGCTCGGCCTTGATCCAGTCCGGAACCAGGGCGGCCGGCGCGGCTTTCTCTTCAGAACCTCCAACCCCGGGTCCGCGCGGCTGCCCGAACAGCTCCAGCAGCTCCGGCTCGTCAGCGGCAAGCCCGAGAATAGCCGTGCGTCCGTTCTCGGGGCGCTCGGCCGACCGGCGAATTGCGCGAAACACCAGCTCGCGCACAGCTCGGCGATCCTTCGATCCGGCGTAGCGGCGCTGCTTGAAATAATGCGTGACGATCGAATCCGCGGGCGGGCCGTCGTCGCGGGTCGAAGCGATCACCGCGTCGAGAATCTCGATCGCCGCCTGCAATCGCGCGGCGGGAGGTCATCGGCTATCGCGTCGGATAGTTGGGCGCCTCGCGAGTGATCGCGACGTCGTGCACGTGGCTTTCGGACAATCCCGCATTGGTGATTCGAACGAACTTCGCTCGGCTCTGCAACTCGGCGATGGTCGGGGCGCCCGTATAACCCATCGCCGCCTTCACGCCGCCAACCAGCTGGTGGATGATGTCGCGCACCGGTCCCTTGAACGGCACCTGGCCTTCGATGCCTTCGGGCACCAGCTTCAGATGATCCTTGATGTCCTGCTGGAAATAGCGATCGGCCGAGCCACGCGCCATTGCCCCCACCGATCCCATCCCGCGGTAGGATTTGTAGGAACGGCCCTGGTAAAGGAAGATCTCGCCCGGCGCTTCCGCCGTCCCGGCGAGCAACGATCCGACCATGACCGCCGACGCGCCCGCGGCGAGCGCCTTGGCGATGTCGCCGCTGGTGCGGATTCCGCCGTCGGCGATGATCGGAATTCCAGCGCCGTTCACGGCGCGCGCGGCTTCCATCACCGCGGTGAGCTGCGGGACACCAACCCCGGCGACGATCCGCGTGGTGCAGATCGATCCCGGTCCGATCCCGACCTTGATCGCGTCGGCTCCCGCGTCGGCCAGCGCCCGCGCCGCATCCGCAGTCGCGACATTTCCGGCAACCACCTGCACCGAGTTCGACAGCTGCTTCACCCGCTCCACCGCGCGAGCGACGTCCGTGTTGTGACCGTGCGCCGTGTCGATGACGATGCAGTCGCAATCCGGCCTCGATCAAAGCCTCGGACCGCGCGAAGCCCGAATCGCCGACGGTGGTCGCCGCAGCGACCCGAAGGCGCCCTTCGGCGTCCTTGGTCGCCAGCGGCGCAGCGACCGATTTTTCAATGTCCTTCACGGTGATCAGGCCGACGCAATGATCGCCGTCGTCGACCACGATCAATTTCTCGATGCGCCGTTGATGCAGAATCCGCCGCGCCTCTTCCTGGCTGGTGCCGATCGGCACAGTCGCCAGATTGTCGCGGGTCATCAGCTCGCTGACCGGCTGGCGCGGGTTTTCGGCGAAACGGACGTCGCGGTTGGTCAGGATACCGCACAGCTTGCCCGATTTCTCGACAATCGGGATTCCGCTGATGCGGTGCGCCTTCATCAGCTCGAGCGCGTCGGCCAGGGTCTCGTTGGGCGTCATGGTGATCGGGTTGACCACCATCCCGCTCTCGAACCGCTTGACCTGGCGAACCGCCATCGCCTGCTCCTCGACTCCCATGTTGCGGTGAAGGACTCCGATCCCGCCGAGCTGTGCCAGAGCGATGGCCATGTCGGCCTCGGTCACCGTGTCCATCGCCGAGGACACGATGGGGATGTTGAGCGGGATTCCACGCGTGAGCTGAGTGCGGGTCTCGGCCTGGCTCGGCAGGACGGAGGATTCGAGCGGCTGCAGGAGCACGTCGTCGAACGTCAGGCCAAGCGGAATGTCGGGGACGTCGTTGGGTCGGGCCATATCGGCCCATGACAGGCAAAGCGCGATTCGCCAAGGGCCGCTAGGCGGACGCTCTCTCCAGCAGCCGCTGCGCCGACTCAACGTGCATCCGTTCGATCATTTCATTCTCGAACCGCTCCGCGCCGCCGCGGAATGCCTCGACCAGCCGGCGCGCACGGTCGATCTCCGCCTCGCTCGGAGCGAAAGCCCGCTGGCACAGCGCAATCTGGTTCGGGTGGATCAGGCTCTTGCCGTCGAAGCCGAGTCGCCGGCCGTCCTTCGCCTCCGCGGAGAATCCTTCCGGATCGTCCAGCCGGTTGAAGACGCCGTCGAACACGGCGACGCCCGCGGCCCGGGCGGCGAGCACGATCAGCTGCAGCGCGGCGGAGATCGGTTCGCGGGTGGAGTCGAGCGGAAGCCGCAGGTCCGACCGGAGGTCGTTGGTCCCGGCGATCAGACCGGCGGCCTCCGTTGCGATGTCCGCCGCGGCAAGCACTCCGGCGGCCGTCTCGATCATCGCCAGGACCGGCTTGTTCACCGCCTCCGCCACTGCGTGAACGAGATGCGCGGAAATGGCGCGCGGAACGACCACGAGATCAGCCTCCGAGCGGGCAACCGCGTCAACGTCGAGCGAGTGCCATTCGGTGCCGATCGCATTGATGCGGATCGCAACCGGCATCGGCCAAGCCGTCGCGACCGCCTCGACCGCAGAATCACGGGCGCTGTCCTTGTCCTCGCGCTTCACCGCATCTTCGAGATCGAGCACGACGAGGTCGGCCCCGGCCTCCCGCGCCTTGGCGACGGCGCGGGGATTCGACGCCGGCAGGAACAGCACCGACCGTACGGCGAACAGGTCGAGGCCCTTGTCGCTTTTCGCTTCCGCTCGGGTCATCGCCGTCGCATCATGCCCCGGAAGAGCGACACCGGGGAAGAGACATGCTGACGACGTTCATGGCCGCGCTCGCAGTCCTGGTGCTTCTGTTCGTGATGATGGGCGTGAAGATCGTCCGCCAGGGCTATCGCTACACGATCGAGCATTTCGGCCGCTTCGTGCGCGTGGCCGAGCCCGGGATTCAACTATGTGCCGCCGTTTTTCTACCGCGTCGGCCGCCGCATCAACATGATGGAGCAGGTGCTCGACATTCCCGGCCAGGAGATCATCACCAAGGACAATGCGATGGTCGCGGTCGACGGAGTTGTGTTCTTCCAGGTGCTCGACGCCGCCAAGGCCGCCTATGAGGTCAGCGACCTCTACGGTGCAATCATGGCGCTTTCGACCACCAATCTCCGCACCGTGATGGGCTCGATGGACCTCGACGAGACACTCGTCGCGGCGCGACGAGATCAACGCCAGGCTGCTCGCCGTCGTCGACAACGCGACCGAGAATTGGGGCGTCAAGATCACCCGCGTCGAATTGAAGGACATCCGTCCGCCGCAGGACATCGTCAATGCGATGACCCGGCAGATGAAGGCCGAGCGCGAGAAGCGCGCGGTGATCCTCGAGGCGGAGGGTTCGCGCCAGTCCGCGATCCTTCGCGCCGAGGGCGAGAAACAGGGCGCGATCCTTTCGGCGGAAGGGGCGCGCGAGGCCGCCTTCCGGGAGGCCGAGGCGCGCGAACGCTCCGCCCAGGCGGAAGCGAACGCGACCAAGTCGGTCAGCGACGCGATCGAGGGCGGAAGCGCCCAGGCGATCAACTACTTCATCGCTCAGAAATATGTCGAGGCATTGGGCCTGTTCGCGACGTCACCCAATGCGAAGACGATCCTGTTCCCGGTCGAAGCGACCCAGCTCATCGGCACGCTCGGCGGAATCGGCGAGCTCGCCAAGGAGGCGTTTGGCGAAGGCAGCGGTAAATCGGTATCCGTGACGCGCGCCAAGGCGGTGCCGACGGTGCCCGAAAGCAAACAATGAATTTCTTGAGCGGAATCGATCCCGGCTGGCTGTGGCTGATCGGCGGCGTCGTGCTGTTGATCGCGGAAGTGATCGCGCCGGGATTTTTCCTCGTCTTTGTCGGCGCAGCGGCGATAGCGACTGGGCTATTCACGGTGCTCTTCGACCTGGGCGCGGTCCCGCAGCTCGCTTTGTTCGCGCTCTACGCCGTCGTCGCGGTGATGCTTGGCCGGCGCTTCTACGCCAATCGCTCGTCGGACAGCGCGGACCCGCTGTTGAACGACCGGGCGGCGCGCCTCGTCGGAAAGGTCGTGACCGTGGCTGCCGACGTGGACGAGCATCATGGCCGAGTCCGCGTCGGCGATGGCGAATGGAGCGCCCGCGGCGGTCCCGCCATCGTCGGCGAACGGGTTCGAGTCACCGGCGTTGAAGGCAACTGCCTGAACGTCGAACCCGTGCGTACTCTCCCGCCCGCCTGAACGGAGCTCTTCTGTGTCCGACCTGAAATTCACCCGCCGCGAAACCGTCGCCGCGCTTGGCGCAACCATCGCCTTGCCACTGCTTGCGAAAGCTTCCCCCCTCTTCGCCCAGGCGAAAGTCCCCGCGACCGACGCGCAGGCGAGCGTCCTGCTCGACTCCATCGCCGAAAACATCCTCCGCCTGGGTCCCGAAGCCGCGACCTCGCTCGGGATCGACACCGGCGCGCGGGCCTGGATGCGGTCAAAGCTCGGCGATCATAGCGCCGCCGGACAGCGGCGAGTGACCGCCACGGTCAGGGCCGATCTCGCGCGGGTCGAAGCAATCGACGAATCCCGCCTCTCGTTCCCCGTCCGCACCAGCGTCGACGTCGTCCGCAGCGCCTACAAGACCGCGCTTGAGGGTTTTGCCTTCCCCTATGGCGACGTCGCGGTCGGCGGCTATCGCAACACGCCGTACGTGGTGATCCAGAATGTCGGCGCGTACATCGATACGCCGCAATTCCTCGACACCGACCATCTCATCGAAACCCGAGCCGACGCGGAGTCCTATCTCGCTCGCCTCGCCCAATATCCGGGCCAGCTCGACGGCGAGCTCGAACGTCTGCGCTCGGCGCGCAGCCGTGGGCTGGTCCCGCCGGCCATCCTCGCCGACAAGACGATCAGTCAGCTGACGATCGCGGCCAAGGACGCGCACGACGGCGGAAGCCTGGTCGAATCGCTGGTCAAGCGCGCAAAGGCGAAAGGCATTGCCGGCGATTGGGACGCCCGCGCCCGCAAGATCGTATCCGACGCAGTCGCGCCCGCTCTCGATCGGCAGATCGCCGAATTGAAAGCGGAGCGCGCGGTGGCGACCGACGTCCCCGGCATCTGGTCGCGGCCGATGGGCGAGGAATATTACCGCTGGGCGCTCAAGGCCTCGACCACCACCAACCTTTCGCCCGACGAGGTCCACGCGATGGGCCTCGAGCAGCTCGCCGAGCTCCAGGGCCGAATGGACCCGATCCTGCGCTCGATCGGCTACACCCAAGGCAGGGTCGGCCAGCGCATGCAGGCGCTGGCCAAGGACCCGCGCTACAAATTCTCCGAAGGCGACAAGGGCCGCGCCGAGATCATGGCCTATATCCAGCAGCGGCTGCAGATCATCCGCGCCCAGTTGCCGCGCGCCTTCTCCACGCTCGTGCCGGGCCACCTCGAAGTAAAGCGCATGGCCCCGCAGCAGGAGCCCGGCGCGCCCGCTGCCTATGGCGGAGCCGGCTCGATCGACGGCAAGATCCCCGGCAAGTTCTGGATCAACCTTCGCGACACCAGTTTGCACAGCAAGTACAGCCTGCCCGACCTGGCGTCGCACGAAGCGATCCCCGGCCACGTGTGGCAGGGCGAATATGCCAACAAGCTGCCGCTGATCCGCACACTTCTCGCGTTCAACGCTTATTCCGAAGGCTGGGCGCTGTACGCCGAGCAGCTCGTCGACGAGCTCGGAGTCTACGACGACTTCCCCGTCGGGCGCTTGGGCTACCTCCAGTCGATCGCCTTCCGCGCCTGCCGGCTGGTGGTCGACACCGGCCTCCACGCCAAGCGCTGGACGCGCCAGCAGGCGGTCGACTTCTTCGTCGAGCGCAACGGCTCCAACCCGCTGGAAGTGGCGTCGGAAGTCGACCGCTATTGCGCCTGGCCGGGCCAGGCGTGCGGCTACAAGGTCGGCCACAACGAGATCAACCGCCTGCGCGACGAGGCCAAGCGCGAGCTCGGGCCGAAATACGACCTGAAGCAATTCGACGATGCGGTGGTGAAGGGCGGCAACGTCCCGATGGACGTGCTCGCCAAGAACGTCGACGAATATATTGCGCGGGCGAAGGGCGTCACTTAGCGAGCTAGAGTCTGCTTTCGACCCATTCCTGCCACTAGCCGCAGGTCCGCCGTCGACCCAGCGGACATTCAATGCAGATGCTGAACTCGTCGCGTAGGCGTCTTCTTCTCGGTTATAGACGCGCCGCCATCATTTGCCGGTGCGGCGTTCCAAGTTTCGCTTCATGTCCGATGAAGCGCTTCGCGGAACCAAGCCCTCTCGAACGTAAGCGATGACCGACCAGATGTCGGTCCTCGACAGCGTTCGCTTGAAGGCCGGCATTTCGGACCCGACCGGCGGCCCGCCTTCGGCGATGGTCCAGTACATATAAGGATCCGACCTGCTCGTCGGCGTGTGCGCGAGCCACGCCAGGTTCGCGGGAGGAGGCCAAAGCCGTTGCCGCTCCGGTCCTTCGCCGCGGCCGCTCAACCCGTGGCAGGCGGCGCAGTTCCGCTGGAAGAGGGCGGCACCGCGACTGAGCTTCGCCCGCGTTCTTGGAAACGGATCGATAAGCGACCGGTATGGAGCCGGGATGCCGTACATCATCACCACATGATGCCGGGCCAAGTTTGCCTTCATCCCGGGTCCCGTCACGCCCCATGTCGAACCGGACCCGGGCTGGCCAATGGCAGCGCCTCCAACCGAAAGGAGCAGGACGGCGACTGCGAGGGCGTAGCGCTTCATGGTCGATCCTTTCGCGCGAAGGGCCTGCGCTCCAGATACTCCACTGCTGTCTCGAAGTCTTTCAACAGGCTGGAGACCGCGGCGACGTTCACGGCGTCCACCCACTCAAAGGTCTAGGCCAATCCGCCACCAGTGCAAGTGACAGTCGCGCGTTACGTGCTGAGTATCGAACCCTTCACGAGGACCCATTCATGCCCGCCATGCCCACGACCTTTCTCGGACTCTTCCTCTTCTCCACCGCGCTGTCGCTGATCGCCACCTTCTCGGTCGTCGGCGCGATGGCGTTGGCGCACCGCATCCGGCAGTTGAACAGCGGGCCTCCGCGTCTGCGTTAGGGCAGCCCTTTTCTGTGCCGATCTCGGACATCGCCTAGCGGCGTCTCGCATTGCGGGAACCTTGGACTAGTCACGAGGCTTTAGCGGCTCGGAGCCGCTGGGGCCGCACATGAAGCGACTACACACCTGCGTATGGATACTGATCGGGCTGGGCTCAACAGCCGCCGCTGACCCGCGGGGCGGCTCGGCGGGAGCGGCCAAATTGGCCGCAGTTTTCGGCACCATCACGAGCACATTTCGCAGCGTCGCGCACAACCGCGACGTCGGCGGAGTGCCCAACAGCTATCATTTGCTGGGGCGCGCGATCGACGTTGTCCGGCGACGGGGCGTCACTCACCACCAGATTGACGCGGCGCTCCGCTCGGCCGGCTATTCGCTGATCGAATCGCTCGACGAGGGCGATCACAGCCACTTCGCCTTTGGTCCGCCGGTGACGGTCGAGCGCCCGGCGCCGCCCGCGCCGGCCACGCCCGCCGCGCCTCCGCCACCGAGGGTCGCCGCGGACGAACACGGAACTTTGTGGATCGACTTGCAGGCCAAGGCGCCGTCCGCGTCTTCGTCCAACGTAGCCGCTCACGGCAACGCCTCCACGTCCGGCGGAACGAATTTTCGCCGTGCCTCGACCGAGAACAGCAGCCCCGGCGAATAGAATCGAAGCGGCCAGTCGCGTCGGCCCATCGGCGAGAGCAGTAAGTCGTTCACCAGCTCGCGCAGGGACTCGCTGCCGTCCGCTTCGCTGATGAATAAACGCACGCCGTGCAGGAATATGCGGGTGATCGTTTCGTGATAGCCCTGGGTGTCGTCGTTCACGCCGCCGACGCTTTCGTTGTAGCGCCGGATGAGGTCGGGAAGCCGCGCATCGACGTCGATGTCCGGCCGGCGCAGCAGCAGATAGGCGCTAGTCGTGAGATGGGCCTCGTGGGTCCACTCGTCGCGCGGCAAGGTGCGCGCGAGCAAGCCTTCGCCGATATGCTCGATCTCGGCGTCGGAATGGAACAGGCGGGGTCGGTATTCGGTCATTGATCGGGTCCTGTTGAAGGCCCGATCGAAAGACCGGGCTAAGCGGGCGTGGTTTGGGTCTGTGCTTGTTGTTGCGCTTGGCCTTGCGCGACCTTGGGCGCGGCCTGGCGGACTCCCTCGTCCACCTGGTCCGCGAATTGCGAGAAATTCTCGACGAACAGGTCGACGAGCCTCGCGGCCGTGCGGTCGTACTCGTCCTTGTCGGCCCATGTGTTGCGCGGGTCGAGAATGGTCGAATCGACACCTGGTACCTCGACCGGCACGTCAAAGCCGAAGTTTGGATCCTTGCGGAATCGGACGTTCTTCAAGCTTCCGTCGAGCGCCGTCTCAAGCAGCGCGCGCGTTTCCTTGATCGGCATGCGCTTGCCGACGCCATATTTGCCGCCGGTCCAGCCGGTGTTGACCAGCCAGCAGTCGACGCTACCTTCGGCGATCCGCTTCTTGAGCAAATTGCCGTAGACCGACGGGTGCCGCGGCATGAACGGCGCTCCGAAACAGGTCGAGAAGGTCGCTTCCGGCTCCGTCACTCCAATCTCCGTTCCCGCGACCTTCGCGGTGTAGCCGGAGAGGAAGTGATACATCGCCTGGTCGGGCGTGAGCCGAGCGATCGGCGGGAGGACGCCGAACGCATCGGCCGTTAGCATCACCACGTTCTTCGGCGGCGGCCCCATATTCTCGTCCGAAGAATTCGGAATGAAGTCGATTGGGTAAGCGCCGCGACTGTTCTCGGCGAGCGCTGAATCGTCAAGGTCCAGCTCTCGCGTGACCAGATCGATGACGACGTTCTCGAGCACCGTTCCGAAGCGCTTCGTCGTCGCGAAAATCTCCGGCTCGGCTTCCGCCGACAGGCGGATCATCTTGGCGTAGCAGCCGCCTTCGAAATTGAAGACGTTGGTGTCCGACCAGCCGTGCTCGTCGTCGCCGATCAAGGTGCGGTTGGGATCGGCCGAAAGCGTCGTTTTGCCGGTCCCCGAAAGGCCGAAGAAGATCGCGGTATCGCCCTTGGGTCCGATGTTGGCCGAGCAGTGCATCGGCATGATGCCCTGAACGGGCAGGATGAAGTTCAGGAGCCCGAACACGCCCTTCTTGATCTCGCCGGCATAAGCCGTGCCGGCGATCAGGATGATCTTCTTCTCGAAATTGACCGCGATAACGGTTTCGCTGCGGCAGCCGTGCCGCTCGGGGTCCGCGCGGAAGCTGGGCAGGTCGATGATCGTGAACTCGGGATCGAAATCGGCGAGCTCGTCAACCTCCGGCCGGACAAGCAATGTGCGCGCGAAAAGATTGTGCCAGGCGAGCTCGTTGATCACCCGCACCCGCAAGCGGTGCTCGCGGCTGCGATCCGCCGTAAAGATCGGACACGAACAGCATGTCCTTGTCGGCGAGCGCGAGCAGGAAGTCGTCATGCAGCCGATCGAAGGCGTCGGGCTCCATCGGCTGGTTGACCTTGCCCCACCAGACCGTCTTCTCCGTCACGGCATTGCGCGACGATGAATTTATCCTTCGCGGCGCGGCCGGTGAACTTGCCGGTGCGGACGACCAACGGACCGTCCTTGGCGAGCAGGCCTTCGCCGCGGCGCACCGCATGCTCGACGAGCGGCGCCGTCGCCAGATTCCAGAAAATCTCGGCGCCTGTCGCGATACCCTGCGCGTCAAGTCCGTTACGTGGAACCCGGTCACTCACTCGACAAATACCCCTTTCCAGATGTTCAAAGCGGCGGCGAGCTTGGGCTGCCGCCGCATACGTATGCGGCGCCCGTATAACCCCGAAAAAGTCGCGCGGTCAAAACGGCATAGCCGCTCAATCGGCCATTTTGGCCCTGGGTAGCGCTAACATTGTCCCGCGTTCGTACAGGCATCGGCTAAAGCACGCACAATCGGCGCGCCTTGTCTCCATTCCCGACGCTGGCTAATCCCGCCGGGTCAACCGGCTGGGGCACAGGCAAGGGGCGGATGAGCCAAGTGATCGCGCTGGTCGACGACGACCGCAATATTCTGACGTCAGTCTCGATCGCGCTTCAGGCCGAGGGCTTCGTCACCCGCGTCTATTCCGACCCGACGCTCGCTCTCAAAGCCATTTCCGACAATCCTCCAGACCTCGGTGTGTTCGACATCAAGATGCCGGGAATGGACGGAATGGAGTTGCTTCGCCGGGTGCGCGAGTTCAGCTCCATCCCCGTGATCTTCCTGACGTCCAAGGACGATGAGCTCGACGAGGCCCTCGGGCTCGCGATGGGCGCCGACGATTATATTTCCAAGCCGTTCTCGCAGCGACTGCTCATTGCGCGCATCCGGGCTCTCCTGCGCCGGCAGGAGCTGGCGAAGGACGAGGCGGCGGCCGCCGACGCGGAGCCCGAGCCGCCATTGCTCGAGCGCGGCGCCCTGGTCATGGACCCGGCACGGCACAAAGTGCGGTGGGATGGAAAGGACGTGAGCCTCACCGTCACCGAGTTCCTGATCCTCGAAGCGCTGGCGCAACGTCCGGGGGTCGTACCTCCCGGCTCAGGGCTTCTGTATCCAGAATTGGTACATCCCGGAAAACGTGCTCTGATTTTCCGTTTCGAAGGCATGCCACCGGTCGAGATCGGTGAGTGACCAGCCCATTGCCGTGAATTGAGCCCGGTAGCGCTGAAGCAACGGCAGGTCGAACTCGAAGCCAAGAAACTCGACGCCTTGATTGGCGATGAATTTCTTGATTGCAGGGATGTCAATACGCGCTTCCTGGACATGGAAGATGAGGTCGCGACATTCGCTCGTCGTGAAAAAATCGTTGAAACGGCTGAGGCTGGCCAGCGGTGTTTTTAGGAGTTCTTGCCGGCAGCGCCGGATTTCGGCTGGCGTTGTGCCGAAGCCATGTCGCGCGACGAATTCGCGTGCGGCGACAACGTCGCCGCGGCCAGTCTCGCTGTAAAATCCAAGGTGCATCAATCCACCGGGCCGGACGAGGGAGAGCAGGAGGCGCCAGGCTTCAAACGGATCGGCCATGTGATGGAGTACACCGGAGGCATCGACGATGTCGAAGCTTCGGTCGATCGATGCGAGATTGAGAATATCGGCTTGTGCATATTCGATGTGCGCCGCGAGCGGCGCCGGTGTATTGCGTTTGGCATAGCAGAGGCTGCTCAAGCTCAAATCTACGGCGAGCACACGTGCGCCCAGGTATTTCTGCGCGGATGCGATAGCGAACTGGCCCGTTCCGCAGCCCGCAACGAGCACGTCGAGAGCATCCGTCTTTCCCAAGGGAACGAAAGGCGTCAAAGGGAATTGTTCGCGCAGATATTGGTCGATCGATTTTGGCGAGACCTGGCCTGGAGGATAAACCCACCGCGGATAGGGATTTTCTTCATACTGCTTACGCACCTGCTGGGAGATCGCATTTTCGATTGGTGTCAAACGTGGAATTGAATCACGTAGCGCGTCTTCCCTCGCAGGCGCGCGTAATTGCTGGTCAAGCAAACTTTCGATTACCCGCGGCCAACTGCGTTCGAGAAGTAGCTTGGTGTTCGCAATTTCTTGCAGTGGCGAATACATCGCGGCCACGGCGATTTGCATTGGCTCGACGGTTGCCGTTGCTGCAAGCGAACTGACAAGACCGCTCAACAGCGTGTCTTCCTCGGGAGTCGTTGCAAAGACGTATTCATTTATGAAACATTGCTTTGCCAGCGCACAGGCGAAGGCCAGATCGTTGTCGCTCCCCACCTCGTGCGAATTGATGGTCATCAGAAATGATTTACGGAGCGCTGTCAGTAGCCGCTCGAACGGGATACCGCGCACCGGTGTCGATTGTAACAGGTGGAGGAACAGTGCATTGCTCGCGATAATCGCGAAATCTCCGCCGAACAGCTCCTCGGGTTTTCCAAGTTGGGGCCATATCGCCTGCTGCCTGCGTATCGCTTCGCCGAGCGAGGGCAGCAGGGCAACAAGCGTAGCGCAAATGGCATCGTACTGTTGGAGCAATTGAGGCATCAACGCGAGCGAACGTGCGAAATAGATTGACGCATCGTTCGCCTTTCCCTGCGCCTGAAGCACGCGGCCAAGATTGTTGCAGGCCTGTGCGTGGTCGGGCTTGAGGGCGAGTGCGCGTTTGTATGCGCGCACGGCATCGTCGAGTTTGCCGCGCCGTTCGTAGTCGGCAGCCGCTAAAAAAAAGCGGTTGATTTCATCGCCGGACGAATCGGCGCGACGTGCTGCCTGCGAGTCATGCTTAAGCGTTGCGCGGCGTTGCTTTCGGTTCATCGGCTGTTGTCTCTCGATACAGATATTTGAAAATCAGCCGGCGCCGGGTGTTCGATCTGCTGTTTGACCGCGCTTTCTGGATTTTATACGCCTTCTCGCATACGGAGACGTGGCCGAGTGGCTGAAGGCGGCGGTTTGCTAAACCGTTATACGCTCCAAAGGCGTATCGAGGGTTCGAATCCCTCCGTCTCCGCCAGTATCATTATGTTTGCCAATATTCGCCTCCGTTCGTTAAGTCATTGACAATTAAGTGGTTTATCGAATTCATTCACGTGCACTTTGCGGGCAATTGTGGGATGGGAACAAGGCGGAAGAATAGAACATGGCACGAACGAATGAAGCCTGCCCGCCCTCCGCATCGTAAGGAACTCACGCCCGGGTACTCCGAGAAACTCTCGCTGGCGCCGCCCGCGACATGGGCCGCGGCTCGAGACATGCCATGACCTTGGCGCAAGCCCGGCAGAAGGCCCTAGGACGCGCGAAGGAGTCCGGACGATGAGGTATGGGCCTCCTCGGAGCTAAAAAGCGCGGCAGGGGCCGAAAGGCGGCTTGAGGGGGCCTAAAACTACGTTCGAGGGCTGCCCCGAAATACATCGACGCGCACGAGAAATTGCGAACAATGTTTTGGCGCTCGACATTCCAGATCTCTCATCACCTACTTATCGTAATACGTAGATGTGTTCGGGTGGCAGATCGGCTCGATGGCGTTCGTACATCGCTGTGTAAGCCGCTTCGATATCTCGAGTGAAGCGTTGCGTATCGAACAGTGGTGTGGTCAGACGATTTTGCGAGAGCCTAGTCTTTAACGCGGCAAATTTTTGGGGATTTGTGGCAAGCTCGATTGCAAACTCTTCATAAGCCTGAGGCGTTGTGGTAACGAGGTCAGGTAGCTCGATTGCCTTCAACAAACTTGCGGCTACTCTGCCTGCAAAAACGTCGCCAATACGCGTCAGAACAGGAACTCCTGCCCAAAGCGCATCACTAGCAGTAGCGCCCGCGTTATACGGCGTGGTATCAAGAAACAAATTTGCGACTGATAGCCTGGCTAGATGCTCAGGATACGGTATGCGTGATGCAAAGACCAGCCGCCCCGGATCGACACCTCTAGCGCCCGCTTCTTTCCGCAGGTTTTTTTCAACCGCTCCATCGGGCGAGACAAGCCACAACACGCTGTCGTCGACACGGTGCAAAATACGCATCCAGATATCAAACGTATCAGGGTTGATCTTGTAACTGTTGTTGAAGCAACAAAATACAAAGCCTTCCCGCGGCAAGCCCAATTCGTCACGGCTAAAGGTCTTTTCAGAAATTGAACGTTTTCGATCATTGGCTTGGAAACTATTGGGCAAATAGGCGATCTTTTCCGTATAGAATTCCTGCTGATGATCCGGGATTACAACCTGATCTGCAATAATGTAATCGATATACGACGCGCCCATCGTTCCGGGGAACATATACTTAACCTGAACCGGCGCGGGCCGCAGTGCAAAAATGCCCGTTCGGGCATTTTGAGTAAAAGCCATCATATCGATTGCAATATCGACCTCTAGTTCGCGTAGCCGTTCAGCTATTTCTTTATCGGTCATTCTTGATACGTCAATAAATTGTCCAAAAGCACGCTTCATTCGTTGCCCAGTTTGAGATGGGTCCTCTGGTTGCAACGAAATGCCAATCACGTCGAATTTATCCTTCGTATGGCTCTCAATCAGTCCGGCGATTAAGTACGCCACCGCATGCTCGCGATAATCAGCGGAGATATACGCGATACGGATCCTGTCGTGTCTGTAAACATCTCCTTTCCAAATTGGCGTATCAGAGGCTGGAAACTTTTTGGCAACCCAGGATTTTGCACATTCGAGCTGATCTTGGGTGGATGAAGATATATTGAGAAAATAGAAAGGCTGAGATTGCGCTTTCTTGTCTTTTATCGATGCGACCAGATATTGATGCTCAGCGGCGAAACCAGCCCAATTGCAAAGACGCATTTTGCAGTGAAGATGTTCGCTTTGGACAAACTCGAGATCCGGCTTGAGCGCCAACGCCTTATCATATGCGGCGATTGCGTCGTCACAGCGATTAAGCTCAGCGAGCATGTTGGCACATCCAGCGTGCGCTTCAGCTAAATGTGGCTTTAGTCCTATAGCCTTGGTGTAGGCATCAAGCGCATCGTCATAGCGCTTGCCTTCGCGTAGCGCGTTGCCACGACCAAGCCATGCTTCCGCGAAGTTTGGAAAAAGAGCCAATGCTTTATCGAAGCTCTCAATAGCTTCACCGGTTCTTTTTTGTTTAAGAAGATAAAATCCGTAGTTGACGTGACAAGGCGGAAATCCCGGATCTATAGAACGTGCGGCGCGAAAGAATTTATCGGCGTCCAGAGTTTTTCCATTACCGGAACAAACGATCCCCAGCATATGAAGGGCATCGAAGTTTTTGGGATCTTTGGAAATGACTTGGCGATAAAGGTTCTCAGCCTCGGAGAGGCGACCATTCTGATGGGCTTGTACCGCCTGGTCTAATATTGTCATGAAATGAGCAACCCTCACCGCCTGGTTTGGGTCCGATATTAATTTATATCGAACGGCCGTACCAGCTTCCGTCTATCGAGCATATTTTTCTGGTCGAATATATTCTGAGTGATGCGGCCTTTCTCAAAATCTGCGGCACATGAATATTCTTGCTACAAGTGCCTTGCGCATACTGACGCGTCCATGTTTGACATCTACTGAAACGACGGCGTCGACTGAGAGAGGTCGGACAGACATTGTAGCGCGAATATTATGATAGCCTGATTTGCATGGCGAAATCGCCGCTCTTTCTCAACTAAGTGGAGGGCGCTGTTGTGTTACAGGAACTCAAGCAACGTGAAAAAGAAGGACGTCCAATTAACGTTGAACTCGTCGGCCTTGGGTTCATGGGGTTAGGCGTTGCCTATCAGATTGGTAGGACCCCCGGCATGAGGTTGTCTTTTGTGGCGGATTATGATGAGGCCGCATCAAAAAGGGGCGCGGAAGTCTATGGCAAGCCGACGAATATCCTGAAAGACGGCTTGGCGGCGCTGAAGGATCCGAAAATCCCTTGTGATATTTTCGTGGAAGCAACCAACTCCATCGTGGCCGCACACGATTACTGCATGGCGGCGATCGAACGCAATGCACATTGCGTACTGATGAATGCCGAAGTTGACGTTGTTCTCGGCCACCTTCTGCGTGCCGCTGCGGTGAAACAAAAAGTCATTGTCACAAGTGACGCTGGCGACCAGCATGGCGTGCTTTCGCGTATGATCGAAGAAATCGAAATGTGGGGTTTCGAAATAGTGCAGGTCGGCAACATGAAAGGTTTTCTCAACCGTCACCAAACGCTCGAGGGTATCGAGCCGATCGCCAAACAGCTCAATCTTTCCAATGGGCAATGTCTTGCATACACAGATGGCTCAAAACTCAATATTGAGATGTGCATCATCGCTAACGAATACGGTCTCACTCCATTTGTTCCCGGCATGGAAGGACCACGGGCAGACCGCGTGCAGCAGGTAACCGATTTGTTTAATTTTGATAAATACGGAGAGCAGGGTCGCGTGGACTATATTTTAGGAGCGAAGGAGCATGGCAGTGGCGTGTACGTTGTCGGCAGGTGCAACAGCGAGTTCCAGCGGCGCTACCTAAATTACTACAAAATGACAAACAGGCACCCTTACTACGTATTTTTTCGCCCATACCACCTTTGCCATCTCGAAACACCTCGGGCTATTGCGCTCGCCGCACTCTATGGGAAAGCTGTCTGCACAATGCGGCGAGGCCGCATAACCGACACTTTTGCGTATGCGAAGCAGGACCTCAAACCCGGCGACAAGGTGCGCCACGCGATTGGCGGAAATGAAATTTATGGCCTCATCGATGAAGCCAAGAAAGCCGACTCGGCCAACCACGTTCCCCAAGGCGTACTTGTGGTCGAAGGCCAATCCCAGTGTCCCGTTATCAAGCATGCGGTAAAAAAAGACCAACCGATTACCTGGGACGATATTGAGATTCCCGGGAATCGCATGATGGATCTGTGGGAAAAGCAGAAACCAATTGTTGGGTTGAATTGACCGCGCTTCAACAGCCTTCTCGCGCGGAAAATCGAACCCGCCACTAACGACTGCACCAACAACTAATTGCTGGATTGCCGCCCTCTGCTCCCGGCAAGGAACACCGCTCGCCGGCGCCGCACCCAGCCATGCCGTGAACCTCGCGCAAGCCCGACAGAAGGCCCAGGATGCGCGAAGGCGTTCGGACGATGGGGGCTGGAGGCCTCCTTGGAGCTAAAACGCGTGGCAGAGGCCGAAAGGCGGCTTGAGGAGACTCAAACGAGAAATTGCGAACATTACAAGGCTATGGACGCTTTGTTTTTAGGCGAAGTCTATTCTCGCCGTAAACAGATCGACCTTTCCGCGGATCATCATGTTAAACGCGACAACGATCCGTTCTTCATTCTCATCGGCCGTGCCCCCCTCAACTGCATGCGGAATGTGGCTGGGCCAAAACAGCATACGGCCCTTCTCCGCCGGAATGATCACGAAGTCCGAGTTTAACTCGTTTTTGTTCACATATTGAGGCTCGATATTTTTCGTAAACTTACGTGGCGACGTGAACATCGTTGGGCCACAGTTCATCGGCGCCTTGATGTAAACAAGGCCGCTTAACAGACAATTTGGGTGAACGTGCATGTTCTGGCGGTTGTTGGGGTGAGTGATGTTCGCCCACATGCCAGTGATGTAGTGCGAGTCGCGTTTGATCTCATAGGCGTCAAAAATCCTTCCGGATTCAGCCATGACGATATCAACCAGCTCTTTCATCTCGGGCAGGGTGTGGAGGTTATCTCCTGTCATGAACGCGGGGCTTGCGCGCTGCGGAGCGGATCGACCCTTTCCATGCGCTCGCATTCCACGAATTTCATTTTCGATCCGCTCACACAAGGTAATGTCCGGTAGCCTTCCCATAAACATCGGTGTTGGGAAAAGCATCGATACCTTCTTTTCAATCAGCTCGTTCGATTTGGCGGTGGTAGGATAGGTCGTCGACATGGTTTGCTCGGCAGATTTAATAATCTTCCGCAAGTATAACACCGACCACCGCTGCATTAAGCCAAATCTGACACCCCGGGCAATCAACTCCGAATTTACGGAACTTTTATTCCGTCAAGAACAGGCTCTCCCGCCGTACCCATCCAAAGTACATTCGTTCATCCGCGGTGGGCGGTGGTCTCAACCGGCAGATGGGGGGAAAAGAAAGATGGAGTGTGACGATGCGTCAAAGATATCGTCGAGGGTTAACTGCGGCCGAGAAGACCGAATTGTGGAAACGCTGGCAGCGGGGGAGGTCGCTCAAGGCGATTGGGCTTGCCTTTGGCAAGCCGCCATCATCGATTTCAGGGGGGCGCCATACAGGATCCGTCCGGCTTCTCGGCGTCGGCCGCAGTTGGCATTGACGCTCTCTGAACGCGAAGAGATATCGAGAGGTATAACGGAACGTCAATCGGCTCGATTGACGGCCAAGCTGCGGGGCCGTTCATCTCGTGTCTAAAACGCTGCAAGTTGGCGATTATTGCTTGGCCGCGACACGGGGGTAGCGATCAAGTTCAGATTAAATGGGGCGCCCCAGCAGATCGCCGAACGCATACTGACGATGAGAGTTATTGCGAGTCACACGAGACGATCTATCGAAGCCTGTTTGTTCAAGTCCGCGGGGCGCTTAAGAAGGAGCTGCCTTGCCATCATCGATCGAAGCGCATGATCCGCCGATCTAGACAAGCGGGTCCTCAATGGCGGATGGACAGTGGAATGATGTCCCTCGCGGGACGATGGATGAGGTGAGATCGCGTTTCCGCTTGGACCTGCCGTCGGTTGACGGCAAGGCCGACCCAAAAATGGTTCCACCTTGTTCTCAAGCCCCATGCTGGAAGGGCTTAGTGCCGATTCCGAACGGAAGCACGAGCCTGCGAGCGACATCAGAAGGTCTGAAAGCGCTTGACCCAATCCGGCCGATTAGAGAAGCGGACATTTCTCCCCTCCAAAATTCCTATTCATGTTGCTACGATCCCACCTCGTTGATTTGAGGTGCTCGCAATGTTGTTCGATCAAGCGTTACAGGCAATGCAAAAAGGGAAATTGGGAGAGGCAGAAGTTGTCTGTCGAGAAATACTTGCAAGTGCGCCAAAAGATTTTGATGCCCTACATATGTTGGCAGTCATTTGTTCTGAAAAAGGTGAATTTGATGAGAGTGAAAGGCTATTTCGGGAGACGATATCTTTGGGCCCAAACTTTCCACCCGGCTTTTATAATTATGGATCTTTGCTTGCTAAACAAAAAAAATATATCGCAGCTATAACGCAATTTGACAAAGCCCTGTCGCTTTTCCCGAATTTCGCCCCCGCTCACTGCGACCGCGGATCAGCACTTAAAGAGCTTGGTCGGTTTGATGAAGCTCTCGCGAGCCTCAATGCAGCAGCTCGCCTGGCATCGAACGTTCCAGCGGTTTGGTACAATAAGGCAAACGTCTATTTCAAAAAGAAAGACTATTATTCAGCAATTAGCGACTATGATCGCGCTATCAAAATCGATCGCAACTATTCAGATGCTTGGCTCGGTCGCGGCAATGCCCTTGCCGGTCTAAATCGCTATGACGAAGCCCTTGCTGCTTACAACACAGCAGCCGCACTCAAACCGAACCTGGCAGAAGCATGGCTCGCTAGCGGAAATGTGCTCAAGGATCTCAAGCGGTATGATCACGCCCTTATTGCATATGACAAAGCGCTCGCACGCGAACCCAACCTCGCGGAAGCATGGTCGACTCGCGGCGTTTTGCTCTGGAACCTCAGTCGCTATAGCGAAGCCGTTTCTGCATATGACAGGGCACTTGCGCTTAAACCTGATTTGGCGGACGCGTGGCTCGGTCGCGGCAATGTTCTGAACGAACTCAAGCGCTATGACGAAGCTTTTGTTGCATACGAAAAAGCGATCGCCCTCAAATCAGACTTAGCAGAGGCATGGCTTGGCCACGGCAGTGCCTCAAACGACCTCAAGCGCTATGACGAAGCTCTTGCTGCTTATGACAGAGCAGCCGCATTCAAACCCGACTTAGCAGAAGTATGGTTTGCGCGCGGCAATACATTTAGCAATCTCGATCGCTACGATGAGGCTCTCGCCGCTTATGACAAGGCGCTCACACTCAAACCTGATTTAGCGGAGGCATGGGTTGCTCGCGGGAATATTTTTAAAGATCTCAAACGCTATGACGAAGCTCTTGCCGCATATGACAAGGCAGTTGCACTAAAACCTGATCTCGCGGAAGCGCATTGTAATGAGGCGCTAATTAGACTGACTTTGGGAGATGCAGAAATCGGTTGGAAAAAGTATGAATATCGGTGGCATACGAAACTGATGCGCCCCTTAAAACAAAAATTCTCGCAGCCAATTTGGTTAGGTGATAGCGATTTAGGAAACAAAACTATCCTAATTCATGCAGAACAGGGCTTGGGCGACACATTAATGGCTTGCCGTTATATCCCGATGCTTGCCTCGCAAGGAGCGAGAGTTATTGCCGAAGTGCAGCCACCCTTGATGCCATTGCTCAAAAATCTTGAGGGTATTTCTCTGCTAGTCGCTAAGGGAGAGGCAATTCCACCCTTTGATGTGCATTGTCCAATTATGAGCCTGCCTTTGGCGTTTAAAACAACGATGGAAACAATCCCGACTAAAACAACATATATACCTGTATCGGAAAATAGGATTGAGGAATGGCGCGCCAAATTAATCGGAACGGAAATAAAGGTTGGCATCGCGTGGGCCGGTAATCCGAATCATCCTAAGGATTCTGATCGGTCAATCCCATTGAAAACAATTCTGCCGATTCTTGGCGTTAGGGGAGCAAGATATTTCGGCCTGCAAAAGGATCTTCGTCATGACGATCCGGAAATGTTAGATGCCAATCCCCAGATAACGCGACTTGACCAAGAAATAAGTGATTTTGAAGATACGGCTGGAATTATAATGTCACTGGATCTGGTGATTTCCTCCGATACATCCACCGCTCATCTTGCTGGGGCGTTGGGGAAACCCGTTTGGGTGTTGTTGCCGTTTAGCCCCGATTGGCGATGGTTGTTGGACCGCGATGACTCGCCCTGGTATCCGACCGCGAAGTTATTTAGACAAAAGAGTATCGGCGATTGGTCGACAGTTGTCGACGACGTCCGCGAAGAATTAGACAAACTGGTCCAGGCGAAAAAGGCTGACAAGGGTTCGTGTTCCCAGAGGGGATAAACCAGTTATTTCCCCTTCAAGCGCCCGCCAAATATGAGCGGGTCGTAAGCTTACGAGCCAAAAAGCATTCGGGCTCGCCATGGTATCGACGTGCAGCACGGAAACCGAAAGGATCATCGCAACCATGAGACGAGACCGTCACGGAAAGGGTGAGTTATGTCCCGGGATAGATATTCAGTTCGGCGGTTTCGAGACCTTAAGATTGGCGCGAGCGGCGCCTGGCAGCGGAAGAGATCGAGAGCCGACTTGAAGCAATTTTTGCCGATTAAGCAGGCGGAAGATAGCTGACGCGAATCCAAGCTGTCACAGGTCTCTAAGTGGCGGTGAGCGGACATGGCAACCCAGTCGGCGATCCTTTCAACCATCCTCGGTGCGTGACGAAAAGTACTCGTGGATATAGTCGTGCATTTCCTTTTTTTCCGTGCTCCAACGCCAACATCCGTTTTGGTTGAGAGCAATATCGGTAAAGGGATCGAACCCAAATTGTTGCAGCCCTTGGTGGCGTGAGCGCGTGCGCCTTTGGCGGACATCGCCGTGCCAAAGATGGAAGATGTCTGTATCCAGGTAGGTGATATTTTTGTCGACAGCCTCGTAAAACGACCGGGCCCATGCGAAATATTTCTCCCGTTGATGCGTATTCATATAGTGGCGGCTCATAAATTCTTCAAAAACCCCGTAAGCCGCACAAACCATTGCGCGATCCCCCCCGCCGAGAATGCACGCGTCGTAAAATCCGTGTCGCTGGATTAGTTCTCGCCGCGCCGCCCAGGCAAATCCGGTCGCGGGAGTGCCTTCCCGTTGGTCGAGAGAATGGCCGATGCTCACCGTCGGCGAAGCACCTGCTGAGATCGAGAAAACTGCGGATGGCCTGCTAAACTCTATTTCGGTCGTGTGATCTTTATCTGGTGTCCAGTGTGGCGTCAGGTAGTGCGCGTTCTTGAACATTTGGACGATAGCGAAGTCATCCAATAGATGGCTCGCAGAGAAAGCCCATTCAGATTGGCCGAATAGAATATCGCAATCCAACCAGACGACTTTGTGACAATGACTTGGCAGCGCCTCCAAAGCCAAATTAAGTAGCCGCTCCTTTTGCCAAAGAATCGCCCCGCCGCGTAGCTGAATAAGTATTTCGGCGTCGTCTTTTGCGAGTTCGAAGTCATCCCGGTAGCTCAATTCGATGACCAAAAGCGGTATATTTAGGTTCTTGCGAAATGTCCTGAAATTCAAAAGCCGTCGCGTGTAGCACATTGGGTTAAAATAGGATGTGATCGCCCAAAGCTGGTCATCACCGAAGCGCGCAGTAGATGGCACTGTCCGAATGCTCCCGGTGTCGTTTTTTCTCGGATCGAGCTGTCCTGACCAGCTTGAAAGATACAGTTGGCAAAATTACGCGGTACTTATCAAGCGCCGGCGTTCGAACATAAGCGGAGAGTTCGAAATGCCATTTACGGCTTCGATATTCCGTTCATCGGGTTGGCGATAGCTCCGTTCGCCCTCGGACGACCGAACGGGAATTGGATTGTTCCCGGTTGCTTGCACAGTGGACGCAAAGCACCAACTGGCTACGACGCTCTATAAGCACGGCGAGTCGAATCACTGATCTAACGCGCCGTGCGAAAAATAATAGGCGCTGTCCGATACCGGGGCTCGGCCTGCTGAAGGCAGGGCGATGATACACCTTAAGGCGGCACTTTCCCCGAGTTCAACTTCTAGCTATCCACACTAAGTCTCTGGTTCTTATAATTAATCTCGCTATTTAGTCCAATTCGGAGGCCTTTGCAGACAGCGTGTTTTTTGCGCAACACTTTGTCGAAAAGCGTCAAAATGGCCTGTGGGAACGGTCCTTCTTCATTGCTTAGAGGGGGTCATCCGTTAAGGTGAGCAAGCGACGGAGGGGGGCATCCCCCTGTTGTGCTGCCCGGATAAGGCTTCCTCCATGTGGTGGAAATCCTCTCGGCCAGCGGGGAGCAAGGGGAAGTTCCATCAGGTGCTGTCGCACTGGGCGGATACGGAACCCTCTCAAGAAACAATGTTTGGAGGTTCAAGATGAAGATGGTGAAAAGTCTTCTCCTTGGCTCTGCAGCGAGTTTCGTTGCGATAGCTGGGGCGCAGGCAGCCGATCTTCCCGTCAAGGCCAAACCGGTCCAATACGTGAAGATTTGTAGCCTGTACGGTGTGGGGTTCTATTACATCCCCGGCACCGATATGTGCTTGAAAGTGGGCGGCTGGGTCCGTGCCGAATACGCCTATGGCTCTAACGGCAGCTTCGCCTGGGGTCCGTACAACGGAAACGTCGCCAGTCGTAATACCAACAACAGCGTGATGCGCGCGCGCGGTTACATCACCGCGGATGCCCGTAACCAGACTGAATACGGCACGGTGCGTGGTTACATTGCGGTTGGTCTCAGCACCAATGACGTTGGTCTGAATACAGCCGCAAATACGTTCAGTGCAAACCGCGCCTTCATCCAGTGGGCCGGGTTCACGTTCGGCCTGGCACAGTCGTTCTATGACTTCTACAGCGTGCCGGCGACGTCGTACTGGGGCGCCTTCCCGGCCTCCGACACCGGCGATCCGGGTTGGGTTACGTTCGGTTACACTGCGCAATTCGGCAATGGCTTCTCCGCAACAATCGCGGCTGAAGCGCCCCGCAAAACGCAGATCATTGGCGAAGGTGAGGGTGGCTTTAGCGGTTCTGGCACGCTCGCGCCAGGTGGCTTCCCCGCCGCCGGTGGCGGCACCGTTATCGGGGGCATCAATGCGGGTCAAGGTGCCTATGGCGGCTTCCAGATGCCTGACGTCGTTGGCAACCTGCGCATAGACCAGGCTTGGGGTTCGGCCCAGATCATGGGCGCCGTACATCAAGTCAACGCGCTTTACTACGGCACGACGGGTAACAATGGAGCCAACGGCAGCCGTGCATCGGGCCATCCCGATGACAAGTACGGCTTCGTGGTCGGTGCCGGTCTCAAGTTGAATGCTCCGATGATCGGGCAGGGCGACTACCTCCAGGCCCAAGTCAACTATACGCAAGGCGCATTGCGCTACGTCTTCCAGACCCCGAATTCGAACTGGGGCCAGGTTGATGGAGCCTCTGCCGCCTTTGGTGTGGTGTCGGATGCGGTCTATGGCGGCGGCCTATTCGGGACCGGTGTTGATGCGCCGACCGGACTCGAGTTGACCACAGCCTGGAACGTCAACGCGGCCTACGAGCACTTCTGGAATCCGCGGTGGCGAACTTCGTTGTACGGCGGCTATGCGGCTGTGAGCTACGGCGACACGGCCAACAGCCTGCTCTGCAATGGCAACACGAGCGTCGTAACCAGTGGCTGCAACATGAACTGGCAGACCTGGTGGATCGGTTCGCGTACTCAGTGGAACGTCACCAAAGACTTCTACATGGGCGTGGACGTCCTCTACTCGAAGTTGCAAACAGCGAACGATGGGAACTTCTGCGGCCCGAGCGGAACGCAGGCCTGCGGCATCGGCGGGGGTAGCTTCGATGCCTTGGCGAAGGACGTTGATAACTGGGCCTTCCGGTTCCGTGTTCATCGTGACTTCTATCCGTGATCGCCTGATCATCGGTGCCTGAGTAAGAGCCCCCGGTGGGAAATCACCGGGGGCTTTTGTTACTGTCAATTCGCGCGCGCGCGATTTAGGCTCCCTGCGCAGTCTCGATTTTGCTCATTGGCCGCCTCGATTGATAAATCTACGAGAAAGAAGCGTATGGTCAGGTGAAAGCAAAGCGATAAGATCCCTAGCCGAAGTGGGGCCAAGTCCATTGTGACTGCTGCTGACAAATTCCGGTCGGTAGTCGCTCCTATTCAACACCCAAAGTTTCACGAGACACGCGTTGAGTTGGGGAATGCACTAATGTATGAGCGGTACATAAATTATCTTCCACCCGACCACATTTCGATACTCGAGGTGGATGTGCAACATTCCGGCTTTGGACCGGGGCGGAGCAAAGGAGGGCGACGGGCCGCCGAATGAGAAAGCGCTTTCCTTATGGGCCCTAGCATTGAATACGTTCTCGACCGGGCGATCGCGTTACACAAGGCCGGGAACCTTGTCGGCGCAATTCGCAGCTATCAAGACGTTCTTCAAAAGGTACCGCAGCACGCCGGTGCGCTGAATTTATTTGGCCTCGCCTCGTTTCAAAGCGGGCACGGGGAACAAGCTCTGAATTTGTTGCGAGAGGCCTTAAGGTTGCGTCCCGATTTGCCGGGCGTCGATTATAATCTCGGTCTCGTGCTTTGCTCGCTCAAACGCTATGCAGAGGCGATCACGCATTTTGCAAAGGCGCTTGCAGTCAATCCGAGAGATTTCGATGCGCATGTCAACTTGGCTGCCACTTACATGGCAGTCAACGATACTGTCTCAGCTGCCGCGCATCTACGGGAGGCTGTATTACTTCGTCCGGCATACACAGCTGGGTATGTGAATCTTGCCAAGATTTACGTTGCCTCCGAAGATTTCATACAAGCTGTCGCATATTTCAAAGCCGCAATTGCGCTCGATCCGAAGCACTTGGAGCTGTATTTAGGGCTTGCCGGCGCCTTGCGTGCTCTAAAGCTATTCGACGAGGCAATTGCGATTTGCGAAAAAGCTGCAGTCCTTTCACCCGACTCTGCCGAAGTTTGGTGGCGTTACGGCGTTGCACTGCAAGACGCCTCCCGATTCCAGGAAGGCGTCATGCAGTACGAGAAGGCCATCGCAATAAGACCAGACTTTGGCATGGCACACTTCGACCTCGCATCTTCCTATTACGCGTTGAATCAGTATGATCGCGCCTGTTTCCACTATGAGCGTGCCGCCACTCTAAATCTCCCTTCTGATACTGCGATCAAGGCGCGGCTCATGATTGGGTGGGCGCTCCAGGTCCGTCGCAAATATTGCGATGCCGATGCCATTTTCGATCAGATCATCGCCGAGAACGGAGATGGTCCTGCCAGTTTGGAAGCAAAAAAAAGTAAGGGTATGATGCATTTAAATCTCGGCCATTTCGCCGAGGGATGGCCGCTCTACTATTATCGTACCGGATCAGGCGCTGCGGATGTTCGCGAGGGGCGATATCCGCGGTGGGATGGAAGCTTGGTCAACGGCACGCTGTGGGTTTGGAGTGAGCAGGGTCTCGGTGATCAGATTCTTCATGCGAGTATTATTGACGATCTGCAAAGCTGTGCGGCTTCCATTGTTCTGGAAGTCGAGCCGCGCCTTGTCGATCTGTTCGCGCGATCATTCCCATGGCTACACGTGGTTGCATTCGGCAGTGATTTGTCAAAATACAATATTCAAGCGCAAACCTCGATTGCAAATCTCGGATGCCATTTGCGGAGCGACTGGGCGTCCTTTGGAAATCGTGAGAAGGGATATCTCCACGCCGATTCGGCGAGAGTTGCGAAAATTCGCGCCCAAATTGCAGACGACGATAGAAAAGTCATCGGCGTCTCATGGCAAAGTTCTAGCTCACAGTTTGGTCCACACAAGAGCGCGCACCTTAGTGACTTCCTGGATGTTTTGAGTCTTCCTGCGACGCGTTGCATGGATTTGCAATATGGCGACACCGTCGACGAGAGGATTGCATTTCAACGGTCATCGGGCATCCTGGTATCGCGGCTTGGAAATATCGATAATACCAAAGACATTGATGGGCTTGCGGCATTGATCAGCGCTTGCGATGCTGTCGTGACTGTGAGCAATACCACAGCACATTTGGCAGGAGCACTAGGGCGGCCGACGTGGGTTTTTGTGCCGTACGGCTTCGCGCAGATTTGGTACTGGTTCTCTGGCAAATCAAGAAGTCCGTGGTACCCCTGCGTTAACGTCCAGCATCAGGTCGAAGGTCAATCCTGGAAAGAGCTGATTTCGGCGGTAAGGTCCGAAATTGCAAGCATCCTCACAGACGGCAAGTGACCACATGACAGGTCCCTTTCGTATTTTCATTGGGTGGGATAGCCGCGAACCGGTCGCTTATGAAGTTGCGAAACATTCAATTGAGCGGCGCACTTCAATTCCTGTCAAAATTCAACCGATTAAGTTGGAAGAACTAAAAGAGCAAAAGCTATACTGGCGTGGGCAGGATCCGTTGGCTTCGACCGAATTCACCTATTCGCGGTTTTTGACGCCGAGACTTGCCGGTTACCGTGGCTGGGCGTTGTTCTGTGATTGCGATTTTCTTTTTCTTTCCGATATCGCCGCGCTGGCAGCCTATAGCCATGGTGACGAGGCGGTTTACTGTGTTCAGCACGATTACCGTCCATCTGAGACCACCAAAATGGATGGGGCGGTGCAGACGCTTTATCCGCGCAAGAATTGGTCTTCGCTGATGTTGTTCAATTGCGAGCATCCGTCGGTTCGAGCGTTGACGCCGGAAGTCGTCAACCGTGAAAGCGGCGCGTTCTTGCATCGCATGCAGTGGGTTACGGACGCCGAAATCGGCAGCCTGCCGGTAGAGTGGAATTGGCTGGAAGGATGGAATAAGCAACCGCCCGAAGGTGTTCCAAATGCGGTGCATTTTACTCGTGGTGGTCCGTGGTTCGAACAATGGCAGAGCGTCGAATACGCTAATCTGTGGCTGGCCGAACATGCGGCGCTCATACAATCTAAGGGGAAATAACATCCCGATGGGTAGGCTTCTTCCACCAGCCTCAAGACCAGTCGAGGAAGTTCGATTAGGGGAAGATCAAATAACTCACAGACCCGGACCGAGGGGGGGCGGCAGAATGCGGCTGCTCAACATGCGGCAGGCGCGGCGATAACATTAAATGTCATCTGATTTTATCGGCAGATCACTTTTGCCTGGTGCGTACAGCGTTCGCCCATTCACCATTTTGGATTCGGCGGCACATGAAGATCTTTCGAACATAACCGCCATTGACCTAGTGGAGAATGGTGACAGGACGGCGCGCGAAATGTGGCAGAACAAGCAACTTACCAATCTTCTGCGGCATGCACAGGGTCGTTCTAAATATTGGCGCGAGCGAATGCCTTCGCGCATGATCAATCACGCGGCCATAAAATATATTCCAATTCAGAGCCGGAAGGACGTCACGACGCAGGTGGAGCAAGAAGGTCCTCTAACTTGGCCGGACGTTAAAATACCTATATTAAATTATGCGTCCACGGGTTCTACTGGCACGCCTGTAAAGATTTTCTATTTCCCCCAAAATGCCTATTACAACTCGGTGCGCGGGCTGGCCGAATATTTTATTAAGAATTTAAGCCTCGAAGAGAATCGCGTGAATATTCGTCCGCCAACGAGCGTGGAAAAACTGCTCAGGGGCAAAACACTCGTAAAATTAGCTGATACCTGGGCCGGCCCTCTTGGGGCGATATTCCACACCGGTTCAAGTAAAGAAATTACGCATGCCGACGATGATGATGCTTTGATCGCCGAATTATCAAAAAGCCGGGTGGGTTATCTGAATTGTCAGAGCCGGTTTATCGAAATCATTTTGAAAAAGGGTGGTGTAGAGCTTCTGAAAGAACTCGACGTCAAATTGTGGATTCATGTGTCGGACTATCGTGACGTCGATGTTGTGCAAACACTGGCGGCCGTCGGAATTCCGTCTTTCTCAAACTATTCGGCAGGGGAATGTGGCCCAATCGCCTACGAATGTCGAAAGCATCAGGGGTATTTTCATGTGGCTCACAGCAACGCAATAGTGGAGTGCGACGATACGGTCACTACATCGTTCAATGGCATATCCCTCGGTCGACTATTGATAACGCATCTCCATTCTTATGCTACCCCTATTATTCGTTATGATATCGGCGATTTTGCGCAATTACACCAGCAATGTCTGTGCGGTCACGATGGACCAACAATTTCCAACATCTTCGGGCGCGGTAAGCACTTTCTTCGCCACCCCAGCGGAAGACTAGTGCCCTTTTATCTATCGACGCGTGCGTTAGTCGGCGCCGTTAGAGCGGAGGAGTTCAGAGTACGGCAGACGAAAGTGGATACGATTACAGTTGAAATAGGAGGCCGAGAAACAATCACTGTAGATGAAGAAGTCAATTTAAAAAAAATAATTGTGGCTGCGACAGATACAGCGTTCATCGTAGAGGTAAAAACCGTGAAGAAAATCGATTGGTCGGATAGCGCCAAACATCTCTTCTTTTCTAGCTCTTGTTACCTAGTCGTCGAACCGAAAGGACATCTTTCGTGACCAAAAGATTTCTGATTTCAAAATGGGTAATTAGCCGCGAATGAGATGGCTGGGCGTGGGAATTAGAAAGTCAATATCAATGGTATTGCAATGAATGTAGACCCACGTTTCGTCCATGCCCTTTCAGAATTTCTGGCGGTGCACACGGATCAATCGCCGCGCTACTATGGTCATCTAATAGAATCATTTTTCAACGCCTCGCGGCGGTTGGGCGGGCTTGATCAGTCGGCAAAGAGTGGCATCCAGGCTCGCCTGATGGGCGAAATGGAAAGTTTCGATAATGTTCCGACTTTCCTTCAGAATTATCTGCTTACGCATCTTGCGCACAATGAATGGCCTCCCCAAGCGGTATTCGTGGCATCGCGATATTTGGCCCGACTACCAGGCGATCGATTTGTCGATTGGACGCGGCGTCAGCGTTTCGTCGCTGATCTAAAGGACGAACCGATCCGAGGAACGGAACTTGGACTTCGCCAAATGCTTTATAGCCAAGGCGCCGGCCCCGTATTCCGATGGCGCGGAATCCCATGTTTTAAATCGATCTACGACATTGCAATCTATGCAATGCTCATCGAGGAATTAAGACCGAAAACAATTGTTGAATTGGGGTCTGGCGCAGGAGGTTCGTCTTTGCTGTTTGCGGATTTGTGTGCGTCGATGAATCTCGGCACCAAAATCATATCAATCGACAAAATTGCGGCAAAAATTTCAGATCCGCGCATAGAGTTCGTGCGCTCTGATTGTGCGGAATGGCTTGGCGCAGCGGTCAAGTCAAAGGATGTCATTCGACGGCCATGCTTGCTCATTGAGGACTTTCACGGCGATCTAGCTGGAGTGTTTCAGGAAATTGATGCGATTATGGAGTTTGATGATTATTTAATTGTAGAAGACAGCTTTCCCAAGCAGGATCGCATTGCCGAAGTCATAGCGAGTCGCCCTTATTTGATCGATGCAAAATATACTGACTTCTTCGGAATCAACTGTACCAGTGCGATTAACAGCATATTCGTCAAGCGTGGAGAATTGAGTTTATCGGCGCCTCGGCATCGGCATGACCGCGACCAAAGGCAGCATGAGGACCGAGAGTGGCGGGAGAGAAATAGACGTCAAACCTAAAAGTTTCTAGCCACCTCGTATATTGATAGCCAGACGGCAGCCGCGGCAATCCAAGCGCAATCTCAGGACATTAGACGTATGAACACATCAACTCAGTCGATCTTGAAGTTTAGATGTCCGCCCGGGCTCGGAGCAATTCTCCCACGACCGATTCCCGCGGTTATGGGGCTGCCTGACTGGTTCAAGGCGTTGCCGATAAAGGCTTTTAATCCAACAATGGGAGAAGAGAGTTTTACAATCAAGAAATGCCCGCCTTTCATTGATGCAATGACCTATGGGTTTCTCATTCCGCTTGCGACTGATCTTGAAGTACAGAACGGAGAATTCAGCTGGGAGTTCGAAGTTCCAGAACGGCTTGTCGGCGAATACTCCCACTCGCCGGTGGATTTTCACGATTCCAGTCAGGCCGTAGGAACGCCATTCTTTGACGAAGACCGCTTCATTATTAAGTTCAATAATTTCTGGACTGCCGAAACCCCACCTGGCTACTCGCTACTATTTACGCACCCCATTAATCGTTCTGACTTACCCTTTACCACTCTTTCAGGGCTTGTGGATTGCGATACGTTTCACCACAGTCCAATTCATTTTCCGGCACGCTGGCACGACGCAAACTTCAATGGCACTCTTCCGAAAGGGACACCAGTAGCTCAATGCATACCGGTTAAACGTGAAATCTGGAACGCGACGTTTGAAGAGCTTTCTACTGAGGGCGTGATGCGTATGGTGGAAACGCAAGATGCGACCGACCGCGAATCCGGCGTCTACCGCCATCAGTTCAGATCCACTAAGCGATAGTTGAGATTCCCAAAATATTCCAGCTACCAAGCTTACCTAACGTGTGCTTTTAATGTTGTTTTCGCCGCGCAAGAACTTCTGTGCCATTGAGGGGTTCAACCAAAAACGGCCGCGGCGTGATTTTACCATGGTGGTGAGGGCGCTAGAATAACACTTGCTGTTGCCGCGAGCGGCTACGCGAAAGCACTCGTACCCCGCATCCAGATCGTTGATCTCGAGCAAAGAATATCCAAGGTTGAGCAAGGTACCAACATCGTTAGGCACGAGAAGCAAACAACGCCTGAAATATTCAATCGCAGCGTGATGTTCACCTGACGCTTGATGCGCTTTGCCCATCCCCCAAAGCGCCTCAGGCATATTCGGTGCGATCGCCAATGTTTTTGAAAAGGCGTGCTTGGCATCCTCGTAATTTCTGAGCGCGATAAGGACTAAGCCAAGCTGATTTGACAGCTCCGGCATGGCCGGATCGACCTTTAGGCCTCGTTCGAGTACCTCGACTGCCGCGTCATAGCGTTGCATGGCAAAAAGCAGCGCGCCATGTTCATAAAATGCGGGCGCAAAAGGCGGGCGCCGCTTGGTGGCGCGAAGGAATCGCATATTGGCATCTTCGTTGCGTCCTGCTTGCCGCAATGCGAGGCCAAGCTGGGTGTCGATCTCTGGATCATTGAAACTTCGTACGGCGGGCTCTAGTTTCGCAATGGCATCGTCGGCACGACCTTGCATCAACAAAGCATACCCGAGAATACGCACGGCCTGGGCATTTCGCGGTTCGGTATTGAGCACACTGGCGGAAATCCATTCTGCTTCCCTTGGGTTCTTACTTTGTAGGGCAGCCCTTGCGCTTTGAAGCGCTTCGTCCGTACGTATTGTGGCGTTGGAGGGCGTTGGATGTCGGAAAGTTTTCGCCATTTGTTGCCCTCAGAGCTACTCAGCCGTCTGCACGTCTACAATACCACGAGGCCCACATACTACACAGCCCATTTTGGTTCGGGCGTTTGCCCGCGTTTTAACGCGGTACATTGGTCAATGATTTGAAATGAAAATCGTTCGACTGGGATAGTACCGCAGCACTGTTCCGCTCTGCTATTTCCGTTTCGTAATCATTGACTATCGATCGCGAAGTGCAGCAGTCCAGATTGATTCCAATTCGGTTGAAATCACCGTGGCAGAAGCTATTGTTTAATGGGGAGCCGTTCGGCTCATCCTCATTGTGCTGCACTTCCCCAAGAGGGACGGATAATTTTGACGAATGAAGACCAAATTCACGTCGCCTTTCAGCTATTCCAACAAGGTAGGCTTGTTGATGCCGAGAAAATATATGAACACCTATTAAGACAAAATCCGAACAATCATGACGCGCTGCATTACTTCGGAATCCTAAAGGCATCGCGTGGCGAATTCAATGAAGCAAAAGCCTTTATTGAGCGGTCTCTAGACACCCCCACGATTAACTTTCGTTACGTCGAGAATTATGTTTCGGTATTATTTCAAATGGCTGATTATGAGCGCGCTGCCGATGTATGCGTCGGGGTTATTGAGAAACACGGCAGAACTGAATCACTACAATATTTGCTTGCCATTTCCCTGCACAAAATCGGATCTTTCGAGGAGGCGGTCACGGCGTTTGATTCGCTATTGTCGTCCAACCCAAACCATCTTTCAGGAGTCAATGAAAAAGCATCAGCTCTTTCTGAACTTGGACAATATAGTGAAGCGCTTGGTTGTGTTGAGAACGCGCTGCGAATTGATCCTAATTATGCCGAAGCGATTTTAAATAAGGGAAATGTCCTTGCGAAGTTGCGAAAATTCGACGAGTCGATCGCAGCCTATAAAAAGGTCTTGGCATTAAATCCGAATCGTTTCGATGCATATCTCGGTTATGGAAACGTGCTTAGAGAGGAGGCGCGCTTTGAGGAAGCGCTTACACTTTATGATCAGACGATTGCATTAAGACCAGGCTTGGCCGAGGGGTGGCTTGGCCGCGGTAATACGCTAACCGAGCTCAAGCGCAGTAAAGAAGCTTTTGCAGCCTACGAGCAAGCGCTGGCAATCAACCCCAATCTAGCTGAAGCGCGGCTGGGTCGCGGCGTGCTGTTGGCAGAGCTCAAGAAATTTGATGCAGCATTCGCAGAAATTGAGTATTCGACGGCGATCAAACCGAAAGCGGGCCGGTCGTGGTTGGTCCGAGGTAATGTACATTTCGCGCTGAGGCGTTTCGAAGAAGCGATGGCCGATTACGACAGGGCTTTGGCACTTCAGCCAGATTTGGCTGAAGCATGGCTAGGTCTTGGTAACGTATTCGTTGAGCTTGGACGCTTCGATGAAGCGGTTATCGCCTATGACAAAGCACTCGCTAACAACGCCCAGTTGGCAGAGGCTTGGTTAGGCCGTGGCAATGCACACGTTGAGCTAAAGCGCTTTGAAGACGCGCTCTCGTCTTACGACAAAGCGCTCGAGCTTAAGTCGGACTTAGGAGAGGCTTCGCTAGGCCGTGGGAATGTGTTCACTGAATTCAAACAATACGATGACGCCTTTGATGCCTATGACAAGGCGTTGGCCATCGATTCCAATCTGGCGGCGGCTTGGCTAGGCCGCGGCAATGCTTTCACAGATCTAAAGCGATTTGATGAAGCGTTTGCCGCATATGATAAGGCGATAGATTTGGATCCAAAATTCGCCGATGCCTATTGGGGAAAATCGTTAGCAAAACTATGTGTCGGGGACTTTAGAGAGGGATGGGATTTGTACGAGTGGCGTGCCGAAATTAAGGAAAACCGAGCGCTTCGCACGCACTTGAATTTGCTCAAAACGTCGATCCGACTTGACCGAAACGTACTCAAGGGTAAGCGAATTGCTATTTTATCAGAGCAGGGCATCGGTGATGAAACAATGTTTGCCAGTATCCTTCCGGATCTACTGAGTGATGCCCATGAAGTCCATTACGAAGTGGATCCAAGATTGGAGAGTTTATTTGCAAGGTCGTTTCCGGAGGTAAAGGTCATTCCGAGAGGCAACCGCGAATACATCAAGGAGCAGAACTTTGATCTTGTGCTCCAAAGCGGCAGCCTTGGATACGCCTGACCGGACTGACCGAATGTCATTTCCGAGGGCGACATACCTGCGTGCTGACCCGAGGCGCATCGATAGATGGAAATCAATGTTACCGACCGGGACAAGACCTAAAATTGGAATATCATGGCGGGGTGGCACAAATAGAACGAGGCGAAATGATCGGTCTGTTGGACTTGAACGCCTGCGTCCGTTGATCAAAAGAGATGATCGTTATTTTGTAAACCTTCAATATGGCGACGTGGGCCGCGAAATACTGGAATTTAATGAGGGGGGGCAAGGTACCGTTCACAATCTTTTAGAAGACCTCGATAATTTTGAGGAATTTGCTGCCTTGATAATGGCGCTTGACCTGGTCGTTTCTGTTCAAAATACGACTATCCACATGTGTGGTGCACTTGGCAAAACTTGTTGGGGTATGATTCCTTGGCGTCCTGAATGGCGTTACGGAAGTGACGGCAGCAGAATGGTTTGGTATCCGAGCGTCGAACTGTATAGGCAGACGACACCCGGAGATTGGGATGAAATAATCTCGGCAGTCGATTTGCGGCTAACCGGTGGCGAACATTCCATGGTTATTTCACCTCTTGAATATCGATAGATAATAGTTACGAGGGAAACGAGGTACAAAATCCTCCATGGCTTACATCATAGGGCCTGCAACCTCAGATGTTCGATATACCTCGGACGCTTATGAGAAAGAGCTCAAAAGGCTGTCGCAGCCCGGAGCTTTGGAGCAGCATCTGAATGATATTAATAAAGTAAATAACATTCGCCGCCTCTATGTCATGGGTTGTGGTCGGTCAGGGACCTGGCTCCTGACGGCAGTAATGAACAGTTTTGAGGGCGTCGACGTCATCGCGAAAGAACTTTCCGTCGAGCATTTTGGCTTGTACGGGACAGACCGCTCAATCCTAATTATTAAAAGGGACAGCTCAGCTTACCAAAGGATCAAAGAGATCCCCTCATTGATCGAACTCGTCTATATAGTGCGTCACCCATTTGATGTTTTGACGAGCCACCTGCCGAGGAGTGGAAGGCTTTATCATATTTTGCCATCGAGATGGCTTGGAGAAATGGTTGCTCTCCAATACCTTGTCACGAACCGGGGTAAGAATACGAAAATAATTCGATACGAAGACCTTGTATGCCAGCCCGTCGCGACGCAAACAGAGTTGGCGAGTTTCTTCAATCTAAAGATAAACCTACCGATCGATCAGGTCATTACGGGTCACTACGAAGTTTCTGGGAAAATCGTCCCGAGGAAGATAGATCAGAGGTCGATTGGCAGGCATAGATTGGACTCCACAAAAATTAAATATCTGGGACAAATTATACCTCTGCTCGGCGATACCCTCAAATGGGTCGCCGACACATATTGCTATGACGTCACATTACGGCCCCTGCAGTCCTTAGGTTACCCTTGAAATGACGCGGTTCTTCATTTTTATATTACTTGGATTGCTTGGAGCCATTTTGCTTCTCATTTCACATCGGGAATTGAAGGCGCGAGACGCTCGTGCTCCCATCATTTCGTCGCATGGAAAACACATCATTGGATTGTTGCTTATCTTTTCCGGTTTAATCATATTCGTCTCGCAATTTTTAATTTATTCCAAGTGAAGGAGGCGAACGCTCTGTTCCAATTTGTAGCTTTCGCTTACCGCGGACTTCGGAGATTATCGCGCTCAATTGCTCAAAAAAATACAATGCCTTTGGGATCGATACCAAATGTCGAGGACCGGTCAATAGAGACAAGCGTCCACCTTTAATTGGATCCCTCTCGACCTACGGTGCTACCTGAGATCAAGGCCAACACTAAAAGCACGATCGCACAGGCGAGGAATTTGTTACGTCGGTTTATGTGTTCCTCGCGGGGCTAATTCAGCGTTTGCTCGGATGTGGCAGGGGAAATAATAACTTAGGCGATCGTCGGTGAAGACGATGCAAAACGTCCGCTATTGGCTGCCGGCTCAACCGGTCGACGCAATACATCCTGAAGGGGAAAGATGGAGTGTAAGACGCACGTCGAGGATATTTTCGAGGCTTCCTGCGGTGAGAAAACGGGGAGTTTGGGATCGCAAGCAGCACGCGCAAGAACTTAGGATTGGAACACCAGCAGATAGAATGCGATAGAGTTTTGCGTCGACCCCTCAGCGGACAGTAGGGTGCCGCCCGTATTCTTTTGCTCGGCAGTAAACAACGCGCGGGTGTCAAGCGCGATTGTAATGTCCGCTTCTGACCCGAAGCGGTGCAGTGCCGGTGTTCTATTTTTGCAATGCGCAAGGTAGCGTTGCTCCCCCAGACGCGGAGCTTCTCCCTGACAATCTAATTCCGACCGCCGGCCGGATAGGAGCGCGGCCAGACCATCCCTTTAGCGGTCACTGACCTGTTGTCTATGACTGCTCTGGATGGCAAATTGGGCATCCCAAATTGTGGGAAGAGGCCGCCAATTGGGGCGAATTATCGGCGGCAACCCAATGCGAGACCAATATGTCCGACATCACCGTACTGACCTCTATCACGGCGGGGAAGGATTACTTGCGCGATGACCAATGCACAGAAGGCGCAATATTTATCGCATATGTGTCTGCGGACCACCGGTCAGAAGTTTGGGAGCAGCGCCCAGCGTATGACAGGTTCCATTCCGCTAGGCGCAATTCCCGCATTCCTAAAATACTGTCACATCAGTTTTGCGATACCGAATATTCAATTTGGCTTGATGGCAATATAGCCCTGCGTGTTGATCCTGTCCGCCTGGTGGAGATGTGGCTAGGGGCGGACTACGACTTCGCTGTCTTCAAGCACCCGGAACGTAACTGCATCTACGAAGAGGCTGTGAACTGCATCGGATACGGCGCAGATGACCCTGAGGTCATTAATCAGCAGGTGAGTAAATACGCAAACGGCGGCTACGCTAAAAATTTGGGTTTGGCAGAGGCAAACGTCATCGTTCGGCGGCACTCCAAACATGTGATTGAATTCAATAACGCCTGGTGGGCCGAGTACTGCATACATTGCGTTCGAGATCAAATCTCATTCATGTATGCGGCCAAAACGATAGGTCTGCGCATGAATTTTATAACTCCGTCCGCATTTACCGGTAACACGCACTTCCATGGGGTGGCGCACTTGACGGCGCGGCCCGAACCAAGTTCCAATGACTAACCTGATCCAGAGCCATCCCTGAAAATTCCAAGTTAGGTCTTGAGGTACAGTGAACCTTTTCATTGGTCGAATGCCAACCGCTCTAACTGAGAAGCCAACCGTACGCGTTTCTCTGCCTGATCAGCCGACTGTCGGCGTAGTCATTCCATTTTATGGCACCAATGTTTCGTCGCTGATAAAATGCGTAGAGACCTTGTTAAACCAAGATTATCCGAAAGATCGCATTACAATTATCATTATAGACAATAATGAAAGTCCAACCTTACTGCCTTCGATGTTCGGGGAGTACTGCAAGCTATTTCACGAGCCTTTACCCGGTTCATATACCGCTCGAAATCGAGGTATAGGTGAATCGTTCGACGATATCATTGCATTTACGGATTCTGATTGTATTCCGCAGCGTTCCTGGATTTCCGCCGGCGTGAAGGTCCTTGTGGAAGCGACTAGGCCCGTTATTGTGGGCGGGCCCATTGCGTTTTGTTTCCGCCGCGATGTCGCCAGCACTACCTGCGAACTTCTCGATTCGATCATTCATCACCGACAGTGCGAATACATTTTCGAACACGGGTTCGCAGCAACGGCTAACCTCTTTGTTCCGCGTCCTCTGATTTCAAGTCACGGACAATTTGATGTGCGTTTTTTCAGTGGTGGTGACAAAGAATTCGGTCAACGGCTTGCGACCAGCGGAGTCGGGATTGTAATGGCGGAAGACGCGGTCATTGTGCACCCGGCCCGCACACATTTTATCAATCTAGTACAAAAAGGCCTACGCGGCGTTGGCGGCGAGAAGACTTCCTTAAGTCTGAGAAAATCGTCTCCTTGGGCCATATTTAAAATTCAGATCAGTAACTACTTGCATCGACAACGTCTAATTTCAAATCGCGCCGATGCGCTTAGGATGGCTCCGTATCAAGTCATCAAGCTCCGGGCGTTGCTCACGTTTATCTACGTCGCTCGACTTTTTGAGGCTATCCGCCTTATCCTTGGTGGTAAACCCTGTCGCTGATCAATTGTGGTCACTCGGTTATATCGCCTCTTGGGATCGAAAGAGATCTGATCATGAAGCCGCGCGACCCCAAGGCGTGACCCGCGTCGCGCTCCGCAGAGTTGCCTCGATTAATATTCGTTTTTCTTCGGCGTCACGAGCACTCACTAATGCCAGATTTGCTGCACGAGGCGGGCTCGCCGACGCCGATCAAATCATCCTGTCGCGTCGGCGGCGCGTTTTTATCGAGCCTCATGTCCGCTTTTGGGGGTAAAGCAGACATGCCCTTTTGCGCTGCACATGTCGGCTTATGACTTAAAGCGGATATCCACTGACTGATCAATGGCTTAGAGTTTGAACTTCATGCCCAGCCCCTTCGGTGAGCATAGTTTGCTGAATTAGTATGATGCCGTGTTTCCCCAGGGCCCCTCTAGTCGACGGGAGTTCTTGCGCGGCCGCTCACAGGTCCAAGAACAACGGCAATCGTGTGGGCGTGTTTGCGCGCTAATGAGTTGTTTCGCTGAAATTCCGGACCGGATATGGTTGGTCCGCCTGAAGATTGTAACGAGCCGTCGGACTGCGTGATGCAAGTTGTTACCTCCTACTTCAATCCGTTGAGATCACGCCGGCGTCTCGCGAATTACAGAACGTTCAGGTCGCATCTCAATGCGCCTTTGTTGACGGTCGAACTGTCTTTTGACGGGCAATTCGAGCTGGCATCTGCTGATGCGGATCATCTGATCCAGCTGTCGGGCGGCGACGTTATGTGGCAAAAGGAACGGCTGCTTAATATTGCGCTAGGAGCGGTGCCAGATGATGTTGAAAACGTCGCCTGGATTGATTGCGATGTTGTATTTGAGTCAAGCGATTGGCTGCAGGCGGCGAACAAGGCTTTGCTGTCGCACAACGTCCTCCAATTGTTCTCGGAGGTACGGTATTTGGACCGATCGAGCACTGACAAGCTGGAATTTGATTCGAATCCGGAATTGGTGCGTTCAAGTGCGGGAAGTCAATTGCTTCACGGTGCGTTCAAAGATGTGTGCCTGGTGAAACCAGTGTCGGCCAAAGCGCCCAAGGTCGTGTGGCCAGCGAACGGTTTTGCGTTTGCAGCGAAGAAATCGATTATTTGTGATATAAAATTCTATGACCACGGGGTTTTAGATGGAAATGATATACTTTTTCTTTGTGCAATTTATGGTGAATTTGAACTCGCTATGGAACGGCTCAAGCATAATGAAATGCAGCGACGGCATTATGTCGAATGGGCGCGCCGCGCTCGGGAATCGTTTGGAGGAAGCGTTGGGTATATTCCTGGAGCGATCTACCATTTGTGGCACGGGGATCTATCCAATCGGAATTATATGGGGCGACATGAACTGCTCGCTGAATTTGATCCGTACCGTGACATCCGGTGCCCACCAAACGGAGCCTGGCTATGGAGCGATCCTCAGTCAAAACTGGCAAGAAATGTGAGGGATTATTTCAGAAGTCGAAAGGAAGACGGTTGAAAACCGTGGAACTGACCTTGCCATTTTGTGACCAACACCCCGGGGCTGATGATGTGGGCGCTGACGACGTATTTTAATCCCTTTCGATACAAGCGGCGTCTGTCGAACTATCAAACTTTCCGCAGCAATCTACATATTCCGCTTGTAACGGTGGAGCTCTCTTTTGATGGACAGTTTGAGCTTACAAAAAATGACGCTGATATTTTGGTTCAGCTGTCGGGTGGCGCGGTTCTGTGGCAAAAAGAACGGCTTCTTAATATCGGAATTAAAAGTGTTCCTGGCGATGTCAAGAATATTGCATGGGTCGATTGTGATATTCTATTTGAACGAAGTGATTGGGTAGAAGAGGCAGAAAGGCAGTTGAATGAACAATACAATATCGTTCAATTGTTTTCGAATGTCGTTTATTTGAACAGGGAAGATACCGAAGACGTTTTGGACAAGTACAAATGCTATCCGGCTATTCCCGGGCTCGTCGCTCTTTACAATAAAAATAACAAATCGCCGCTCGATAGACTGGCAGTCTCAACGCAGGGTGACATTACGTATAATCCTGGGCTTGCTTGGGCTGCTCGAAAAGAGATTCTTGATCAACACGGATTCTACGATCTTGCAATTATCGGCGCGGGTGATTTGTATATGGCCAACAGCATTTTCGGAACAATGGATTCCATCATAAAACTTCATTCGCTTAACGAACACAGAATCGCAAGCTATTTGAAATGGGGAGAACCGCTTCATCGAGCAGTCGCCAACAAGGTCGGCTTTATATCGGGTAAGATTTATCATCTTTGGCATGGTGATGCGAAAAACCGAAATTACAAGAATCGTTTCAGACTTGCCGATTTTAATCCTCAGGCTGATGTTTACGTTGGTGACAATGGCGCATGGCACTGGACAAAGCCAAACACTGCACTAGCGGAACAACTGAAGGCGCATTTTATAAGCAGACGTGAAGACGGATAAGCATGCGGTGCATGCGCGTTATCGCGGAAGCGTGATCCTCGTCGTGTCGAGGGAAGTGTCCGCTTCTGGCCCTTAGCGGACATCTGAAGTTGCACCGCACATGTCAGCTTTCGGGAGTAAAGCGGAAATGACCCGGACATTACGGAATGTCCGCTATCGTCAGGAGCTTCGATGAAGCTGTACATCACCTATACCTCACCATACGCTCGCCTGGCACGCATCCTCGCTATCGAAAAGATGCTCGAGGATCGCATCGAGGTCATCGAGGCAAAAACACGCACTCCAGGCGGCGCTTACTATCGGATCAACCCCTCTGGCCGCGTGCCCTATCTTGTAGACGATGCTGGCGTTGGTATGGAGGACAGCCAGCTCAATTGCGCCTATCTCGACAGTCTCGACGGCAAGTCACGATTTCATGACCCGCTACACGGACCCAATTGGGCTTACCTCGGGCTCGAGTTCATGGCACGCAGGATGTGCAACGGCGTCTCGGTATGGACGGGTGAAATGGTTTGGTCCGTGGGCGAGCGTTCGCCCAGCGTGCTTGCCCACGAGGTAGCTCGCAGCCAGCGCATGGCCAATGCTTTTGAGCATCTTGTCGACGATCCGCTGCTGCGGGGGCCAACCCGTATGGCACATTTGATTCTCGCGTGCAGAGGACGGCACCTCCGTAACTCCGCCAATTGGCCCGAGGATGGGGTAATCGGGTGCATTGCTGGATGCAGCGGCGCGTTTATCAAGAGCCGAGCCTAAACTTCGACCGCGGGAATGGATTTATGCTTCGACCATTTTCCGAGCATTCGATCTTCTATCAACACCGCAAACCAAAACAATCTGAGATTCGTGAGCGTAAGATAAGAAGCTTTCACTTACACCACACAGCAGATAGGCTATTGGCACATGGCAATGACACGTAAAATACTTATCATGGGATTGCCTGGCGCCGGAAAAACGACGCTCGCAAACGTGCTCGCTCCACTTTTGAATGCGGTTGTATTTAATGCAGATGCCGTTCGCGCCAACCTTTCGCGTGATCTCGGCTTTAGCCTCGACGACCGCATCGAGCACGCGCGCCGTATGGGCTGGATGTGCGACAGGGTCGTAGAGGCCGGTGCCACCGCCATCGCCGATTTCATCTGTCCAACTCCACAAACGCGCGCCGCGTTCGGCGAGGCGTTCATCATTTGGACTGATCGAATTGACGCGGGCCGCTTTGAAGACACAAATAGGATGTTTGCCGCCCCCACTCGCTTCGATTTTCGCGTCGGTCCGGAGGGTGCGCCCGAGTATTGGGCTGAGCAGATATTGCGGCGATTGAGGCCAGTTACCGCTATGAGGGGAACGGATGCGCTCAGATGGCAACCCGACGCGTCGACGTGATGTTCACCTTATCTTTAAAACCGGACATTGTTCTACCGAGCAGGTGGGTTATCTCAAAAGTCCAAATATCGGGACTTACTCTGAACCACGAGTAGAGAGTTTTGTTTGCAGTAGCACTCCCTCCGCCATCCTCTGTTGGACTAGTTCTCCTGCCGATCCGCGATTAGCACCAATTGCGGAGTATTCTCACCTATTGTCTCGCAGACCTCTGTACTTCTCGGGCCGTTGTCGAGCGCCCTTTTTCTTTGCCGCTCTGTAGTTTGATCAAAAAGTACGGATTTTTAGGGTCAATATTATCGGGCAAGTGATGATGTCGGCGCGGATAAAAATTTGAAACGCACTCCGCAATGCGCGGCACTTAACGTTACTTGTTTAGGCTCACCAGAGTTCCGTCACTCTAGGAATACAAACCAGCGTAGTAGAATTCGGTAGGTGGCAGAGCGTACTCGGGTCTCCCTCCAGTCTGCCGCTCGCGGAGTTGCCGCAAGCCACAACGGCGACTCCGCTTGTGGGGCGGTGCAATTGTAAATGCGTATATTGTCCCCTTCGTTTTTATGGGCCTCGGTTTTGTGCTGACGTCGATTTGGGCCGCAGCATTAGCATGGGTTCCACTTCAGTTCTTAGGTTTAGTGCTTTCAAAAGTGCTTTGAAGCCGTACCCTAGGGTTAGCCATGGTTGGTAATGAACGAGACTGGGAGCTGCGCCACATTAGGGAAGCGATTACATCCGATTGGAGTGCTTTAGCTTCGGGTAGGCTCGCGCCGCTTCAACGTAAGTCAGTTCGCGAGCATCTTGAAATGAACCTCGCTGCATTGCGCGAGGTGAAGTTGCGCACACGCATAGAGTCGTCTTCAGAAAGAATGCGAAGCCTGCCAGGGGAATAGAAACTATCATTTCTTTGCTGAGAATAGGAGGCCTCCATGACCATTCTCTCAAAGCGAAATGTCTGTTTGGCAGCAACAGCTCTTTTTGTGCTGCTCGCACCGTCCATAGTATTTGCAGGCGGCAAAGGCGGTAGCGGTGCCGGCAATCCTGCAAAACCAAGCCCTCCAAAAATATGAACCTGAATAACGGCAAGATAGAGCACATCTACACCAAGCAAAGCGCTTCGAAAAAACCGGCAGCACCAAGGGAAAAATTCAATTATACCTTAAGTACGAGCTAAAGGACGTTGGCGTCAGCAGCTATCAATAGAGAATTGGGGGCTGCATCCTCCGCCCAGAACTGCAACGCGGAGTGTGCGGCAAGCTATGCGGCGAGCCATCTCGCCCTCAAATCCGACTCGCCGTCCACCGCACCTTGAAACCCGAGACATCTATTTTTGTGAGACGGCAAAGCAAACCAATAACGCGACGGAAAATGCCAGAGCACGATTTACGGAATTATCTTCGGGAGTACGGCCCGGTGGGGTGAGAAGTAAGAGGGCTATGCCAGCGGCCATTCCGAAAAGGACGCCTTGTGTAGTCCCCGGGATGGTCTCAAACGAAAGACGCTCCGCCAATATCGGCGTCATTATTATGTACCCGCCATCTCCCATCGCGCCACTTGCCGGTCACGGCCTAAAAATATTCCACTCGTTTTTCACTCGAATGTTCCGACCCGCGGCTGACTCTTTATTTTTATTGGCGCGCCCTAGGGGATTTGAGCCCCTGCCGCCGCCGTGAAAGGGCTTTGCCAGACGAGAATTGCGCTATCGGCTTGTCACCACCGTTGCATACGTGGTGCCCATAAACTTTTCGCAATCTCCAACGCATTGATCTTGTGCCGTTCCCACCACGCCTGTTCATTTCCATTCTGATGCAGCTCGCGGTGATGGCCGCGACAAAGCGGCACGGTGAACTCGTCGCTGACTTTCAGTCCAATGGCGCGCGGCTGCGAAAAGCGTAAGTGATGCGGGTCGGATGGGGTGCGGCCACAGACCAGGCAGGGTTGCGACGCGACAAATTTGAGGTGCGCCTTGTCGCGCAGGCGCTTGGGTTCGGCGATCGCAAGCTCGCTCTTGTCGATGCGGCCTTGGGGGGCCTCGATGGTGGCGGCGGCCGGCGCAGATACGGGGGTGGCCTGTGTTCCGGCCGAGGCTTCTTCCTTCGGGAAGAACTCCCTGGTCGAACTGGCATGCCGCCGCCCATAGAAGTGCGAGGGACGCGGGATGGGGGTGGTGTCGTCGGGGTGGAGGCCATAACGGGTCGCGGCTGCGGGGTCGGGGAGCGCCGGTTGCAGCGGGACGGCCGGAAGCGGCTCTGGCTTGCTCTTGCGGTAGAGCGCCAGGCCAAAGGGCCTGCCGAAGGTGGCAAGGGCGCGCTTGGTGGCGTCGGTCTCGGCGGCTTTAAGGCCAATATCGTGCACTTCACCGGGGGACGAGCCCTTGCCCTCGCCGGAGCCATGGCCCTCGCGGACGATGGTGGCGCCATCGGCCTGAACGGTAATGCGCACCTTTGCGATATAGACGGCGAGGAAGCTACCGCGGTTCTCGCGGGCAAGGACGCAACGGGCATCAAGCGTCTCCCGGCTCCAGCCGTCAAAGCCGAAGATGCGATTGGCTTGTGCAACCGCATACCAGCCCTCGATATAGGAGAGTTCACGCCCACGGCTGAGCCGGCTGCGGATGAAGCGAGGGTCGAGATTGCGCCGGAGCGCGTGCACCTGTTTTGCTGAAAAGCCCATTAGCGTGTCCTCACGCTCAACACCGGTTCCGGGTTGGTCAGTGCGACCCCTTCGATCTCGCCGCCCTGCTTGAGCTCATTCAGGAGCTCGGCGCGCTTGAGCCTTGGTTCAACCGGCTGCCAGTAGATGCTGGGGACTGCTGTTTCATCGAGTACCTGCAGTGCGGGCATTCCGGGCCTGATCGAGACGGTAAAGTCAGATGCGGTGAGCTTCTTTAAGCTCAAGCTCCAGCATGACCTCCTTGACGATCTGCCGGCGCTTCCCAGCGCAGGCTATTCAGCCGCTGCAGGCGCTCTTCCATTTCCGCGACGCGGATTTTCAGCCCGTGGGCAAGTGCTTCATCGGCCAAAGCTGCGCGCACAATGGCGGCCAGGATCTCATGCACATCAGTGAGGCCCTCGACGGTGTCGGCGAGGGTCTGTTCGTCGATTTGCGGGTCTTCCGCCCGGATCCGGTCACGAATCGCGCGGTAGGTGATGGTGGCAAACTGCAAGCTCATGACGCGAACTCCAATGCTCAGGGATGGCTCGACATGTGTAGCGTCGAGCCGGGCAGCCTTGGCGCGTCGGTCAAAAACTTGCGGGAGATCGACACAGAGCTAGCGCAATCGAGCTAGCTCGGCGCAGCTAATGAAATTAGGTCCAGCCGCGGGGGTCGGGTGCGGGCCGAGGCCGGCATGGCCGTGGCTCGAGCGCCCGGCACCAATATGGAAGGTGGGGATGCTCGGCGGTCCACACGATCAGGGCGAGGCTGATTGCCAGATCATCGTGACGACCCGGTAGACAACGATAAAGCATCCCGCTTTCCCGCAGTTCGATCTCGAGCATCATCAACTGCTCGTAGGCCTGCATGGCAGCGGGTCCGTGCAGGATGCCCAGCTTGCCGTCGCACATTGTCCGATGCAGCAGATCAAGCAGATAAGTACGACCAATGGTGTATACAGGGACCCTCCCGCCCTTGACCGGTCGAAACTCGGCCGTCATGCCGTCGCCCAGCGGCTGATCTGCACGCCGATTAGTCGCGCTCCGAATAGCGGGAAGAGAATGTCGGCGTAGGATGGCGTCGTAACTCAGATCAACCACAGCAAGGTTTCGGCTGCCAAGCCTGCTATCAACGAGGGCAAGTTCATTCGCCCGTGCCGTGGCGTAAAGATTTTGCCGAAGCTCAGTAAACTCACGGGCCAAGATGAGACCGGGAGCCAGAAGACTTAACCCGCCGACGACGGCGGTCGAGCGATCCTTACTGCAGCCCACATCATGCGCGATGATGGTTGGCTTGAGCCAATCGAAAGCCTGCCGATGTTCGAGCGGTTGCGTCGCCCGCTCGTAAAGATCGAGCTTGAACGGGCTGACATGGCCGCCGGAGGGAATACCGAGATATTCACGCTTGAAGTAGTCATCACCCTGACGGCGCTCCTTGCCGAGAAAATCCGCCGCAATGATATCCGGATATTCCGCAATGGTCGCCCGAATACGCTGAAAGACTCCGATCATCGCTTTCCCAATTGAGCCAAAACTGATCGGTGTAGCTCCAGGCCGTCGAGATCATGACAAGCCGCGCGGCCGGACAGCGCGCGCGCATCGGCCGCAAGGCTGCGATGAGACCGGCGGAAAGATGGGCAGCCTCATCCGCAATGATCCAGCCCGTCACAGTGTAGCCGCGCACGGTGCTCATCGGTTGCAGGCAGCACCAGCACGCGCGATCCGTTCTCAAGCTCGAGGCGATAGACGTTGTCAACGACGAGCTTGCTGCCGGCCTGCAACACCATCGCTTTTACCTTGCGGATTGCCTCCGCACTCTGCTGCTGCGACGGGGCAGGCGATGACCGACAACGTTCCCGCCTCGTAGATCGCGGTATGGGCGAGGCAAATGGCGGCGGCCGTCGTTTTACCGAACTGCCGCGACGTCAACGCCAGAATATCCGCTCCGCGCGGTGCCCGCAGAAACGGCTCCTGCCATGCATAGGGAGTGATCCCTAAAACGACCTTGGCCCACAGAACGGGGTCAAGCCGCAGGGCAACTACTTGTTGAAGTTTCATCATGGCAGTCCTCCATCAGCGCTTGAGCGATGCGCGCCTTGAGTTGGGGTTCTTTATCGAAGCTCTCAATGAGCCGTTGGGCGATCTGCAGTCGCCGTCACATGGACGGCGGTATTGTTTTGAACGGACACGTTCACCTGCGTGCTGGCGGGTTGGAGGTGACCCGCCAGGCGCGACAGACTGTCTAATGTTTGACGAATGGAATTGAGACCGGAGATCGCAATATTGAGCGATCCCTGTTGCCGCGCTTGAGCAACGATTTCGTCAATGCGGCCACACAAATCCGCATAGGCGGCACTTAAGTTTTCCTTCGAGGGGAGCAGTGCAACCGCGGCGCTGCCGCGCGCGGCTTCCTTTTTGATGTCGTTGGAGGAGCCGAGCTTGAGGCAGTTTGTCCGATGCCGTTGGACACTTGACGCGGTTAGCCCATAACCACGCGCCACCTGTGCGGTCGGTTCTCCCGACGCAAGCCGTCGATCAATCTCCGCACGCTTGAGGTGCTGGCATGTAAGACAATGTCTCATGCCTACGAATTAAACAGACGCTAGTTATTGAGAGGTTAAGATCCGTTTAAATTTCCTGGTGCACGGCGGCTTAAAATTATGCCCCAAATCTGATCGGAGGGACTTTTTCGAAAAAAGTCGTTATTTCTGGCGCTTTTCGCATCTATTTCGATTGATGGATCCCTTTGCAGGTCGCCAAATTGCATGCTGCCAAGCACGGTTCACTGATCCATTCGAAGGGCTAAACGGCAATGCGAAAAAGCTCGAATTCGAAACGAACTCGGGGTGTCTGTACTGGCGCATTAGGCGGCTAGGGCGGCACTGCAAAGTCCAACTCCTACAGTAAATTGCCCAAAGACTGTTGGCGCTTCGCCGACAATCATTTGCAGGTCGAAACAAAGGCCCCGATCCTGTTGACGATATCAGGCTCGGCGAGGAGAGGTGCGTGACCCTGATCGGAGACTTCGACAATTTCCAACGTTTTTCGTCGCGCTTGCATCGCGGCGACCGTTTCCGAGGACAGGATATCGGAGTTTGCGCCGTGTACGAGCATTACCGGCACATGTGCAAGCGCGTCGAATTCCTTCCACAGTGGCGGGCATTGGTTTCTCAAAGTCAATTCCCTGCAGGGTGGTTGCAAGTTTTACATCGTATGTCGTCGCGAGCCGGTCGCCTGATTGTTTGAAGGTTCGGTGGGCATTGGCGAGCCAATCGTCGTGGCCGAGTTTGGGAAACTGATTATGGAACAGGCGTCGCAAGATTTCCGCACCTTCCTCGAAAGTTTGCGGCTCGGGTAATTTTCCGACGTAGCTCTTAATGCGCATCAGGCCCTGCGGTTCAATGACAGGGCCAATATCGTTGAGCACGACGCCGGCAATTGCGCTCGGACGTACCGCGGCGAGCAGCATTGCAAGTATACCGCCGCGCGATGTGCCAATGAATATCGCCGGTGTTGCCTCGAGGGCGGTTAAGACGGCCAGGAGGTCTGCAAGTTCGACGGGCAAGGAATAATTTGCAGGGTCGGGGTCGTAGGCGGACAGCCCGCGTCCGCGGTAGTCGAGGGCAATGACGCGACGAGGGTGGGAAGCTTGTTGGGAGAGTGCTGTCGCAAGCGTTTCGAAATCGGCCGCAGTTCGGGCAAGGCCGGGCAAGCAAATAATAGAATTTCCTGATGCGTTGCGCTCGCCGTAACAACGGGCGTGAAGCCGAAGGCCGTCCGGCGCGCCGATAAAGGTACTGTAGGTTTCTTGCGTCATCACGCCACTAAAGCAAGTTTTAGCCATTGAGCCAAAACGCGAAGGGCTCAATTCATGCCGCCGCGTTTGAGATCGGCTTCGATGAGCAATTTGGTGCTTCCGCCGAAGCGCGCGCGATAGACCTGCAGGTTTTCCATAATCCGTTCGACGTAATTGCGTGTTTCAGAGAGCGGAATCCGCTCGACCCAGTCGACCGGATCGACATTTGGATCGCGTGGGTCGCCGTATGCCGCGATCCATTGTTTCACGCGTCCACGGCCGGCGTTATAGCCGGCAAAAGTAAGGATATAGGAGCCATTGTACCCGCCGAGCAGATTTGAAAGTTCCGCGGCACCCATTTGCATGTTGTAGACAGGGTCGTGCAGCAGGCGATCGCGATTGTATGTGACCTTGTACTTGGCCGCGGTATCGATGCCCGCTGCCGGCGTCACCTGCATTAGTCCCATGGCATGGGCGCTGGAAACGACCTTTTGATTGAAATGGCTTTCCTGGCGCGCGATCGAGTAAGCGACAGCCGGTTCGATCGGAGGAGCAATTGGCCGATAATCGGGCAGGCCTACCGTAGGGTAGGCGTAATAATCAAGCGGCAGGCCCCGAGCATAGGCATATTCGCCAAGCAACAACATGGCGCGGCCGTCATTGTGCTTGCCTGCAAGTTCACCCAGCATCGCCATTCCCGCAATGTCGGTCGCGCTTTCGCCAAGTTCGGCGTAAATTGACGCGAGCATATCCCGCTCGTCGAGCGCATAAAGAATCTCTGCGGCCCGCAGGACTTCAAGATTGACGAGGACCTTTTGCTCCTGCGGCGTGAACAGCGGCGGCCCCCGGAGGCCCAGGTCCTTCAAGCCGAGCCGGGCTCGCGCGAGCTGTCCGTAATAGGTCGCGGTATATTTCCCGGCCATCTCGTAAAATTGTTTGGCCTGAGCTTGCTGGCCCATAGCCTCGGCGGCTCGACCCTGCCAATAGCCCCCCCGGGCGAGTGCATGCGGGTTGTCCGTTCCTTCTACGATACGCGCAAAATGTTGGGCCGCTGACTTCGGATCGTGGAGATAGCGAAGTGCAACCCATCCAGCGGTGAAATGTGCGTCGATTCGGTAAAAGCCTCGCAGCGGCGGGGCAGCGTCGCGTGCCACGCTGTAGGCGGCATGTGCATCGTGGTCATCGAGCAGCTTGCGAACAAGTAAGCGCCGCTCCTGCCACCACTGATCGAGATTGACTAACGCTTCGGGATCCTTAGGCGCTGTCAGGATTAATTTACTGGCATCCTCAGCCTTGTTGTTCTGGCGCAGCCATTGTACCCGCGCAAAAATATATCCCGCGTCACGCTGTGCCGAGGCCGGCACTGCGTCGAGTAGCGCCTTGGCGTTACCGGCCTTGCGTAAGACGGCCGCGCGAGCGCGGCCAATCGCCAGTTCATTCACACCGAGGCGTTCGGCAGCGCGCAGTCCAGCGGCGACGTCATTGGCGTAGAAACGCGCTTCCATCCGCACCTTATGGTCCGCAGCCGTAAGCATGTCGCCAAACATTTCGAGCACTTTCTTCTCGACGTCGGCGCTAAATTCATCGTGACGCCAGGCGTATCGCACCAGCGCTGCGGCGGCGTTGCGGTCACCTTGCGCGAGAAGAACCCGGGCCAGCATGAAGCGACCCTTGGCGGTCGTCGGCGGCTGTTTGGCGAAGAAGGCGCGGACCACTGATGCATCAACCCCGTCATTCCACAGCGCATTTTCAGCCCGGCGGCGGAATAGGGGTGAGTGGGGCCAGCTCGGATTGGACTGTACGAAGGCAGCGTAGCGGTTGAACGTTGGGTTGGTGTTATCCGAGCGGAGAATCACCCATTCGGCGAGTTTGTGCGCAACAGGGTCGGTGATGCTTGCCTCGGCGGCATTGGCATCGGCTTCCTTGCCTTTACGTGTTGCTTCGATCACTCGCTTTACGCCCGCAATGTCTGCGGCAGAGGTCGTGGTCGTAGAGGCAATCGCGAAGGGGCCGGACACCGGACGGGCAAGCGGTTTGAATTCGGCGCGGCTTCCGAAGAGTGCCCCATGCAGCCCGACATTGGCCTGGGCAAAGGCAGAAGCCGCAGGGCTCTCGGGGGTGGGCCTTTTCTGCGGGATCGGTATGGCGGCCGCCATCGCTGGTTTGCTGGCGGCTATGGGTGGTCGAGGACGCGGGAGGGGAACTTTTTGGGCGCTACCCGAGGCCGTTTCGGCGCAAACCCCGCAAACCGTGGTCAACGCTAAACAGATAGCCAGGCGGCTGCGATCAGTCGCGTTCATTCAAACCCATGCTTTCGGTCCCGGCGCCCCGACTTAAGGGGAGGCCGAAAACCCCAGGCCCATTAGGCCAAATTGATTGATGAATGATACCGAAAAATATCATGCTGGGGCACTCTATGCAGGAACACAGGCGAAAACGCGGCATTAGGGACCGGTTTTCCGGCATAGGCAGGCCGGCGGGGCTTTCAACGTCGCCGTTGAGCAGATATCAATATGCTCGCATCTGCCCCTGTGGAGAAGTCGCGCCATGACCGCAAAGACGAGCTTTCGAGGCTCCTTTACCGCGCTGGTCACGCCGTTCAAAAACGGTGCGCTCGACGAAAAGGCTTTTAGGGACATTGTGGAGTGGCAGATCGTTGAGGGTACCAACGGGTTAGTTCCGGTAGGTACGACGGGTGAAAGCCCCACATTGTCGCACGACGAGCACAAGCAGGTCGTCGAGTGGTGTGTCGATCAAGCTGATGGGCGCGTGCCTGTGATTGCTGGGGCCGGGTCAAATTCCACGGCCGAGGCGATTGAATTATCTCGGCATGCCGAAAGCGCAGGCGCCGATGCGGTACTGGTTGTTACGCCTTACTACAACAAGCCGACCCAGGAAGGCCTTTACCAGCACTACAAGGCAATCAATGACGCCGTCGGCATTCCGATTATCATCTACAATATTCCCGGCCGCTCGATCGTCGACATGTCCGTTGACACCATGACCCGGCTCTATGAGCTCAAGAATATTGCCGGCGTAAAAGATGCCACCGCCAACATGGCGCGCGTCTCGCAGCAGCGAGCGGCGATGGGGCCCGATTTCAATCAACTTTCCGGCGAGGACATTACCGCGCTGGGCTTCATGGCCCACGGCGGGCACGGCTGCATCTCGGTCACGTCAAATGTGGCGCCCCGGCTATGCGCGGAATTCCAGGCAGCCTGCATCAAGGGCGATTTTGCGTCTGCGCTCAAACTTCAGGACATGCTCACGCCGCTGCATATCAATTTGTTCGTGGAAACCAGTCCGGCTCCGATTAAATTCGCGATGTCGCTGATCGGTAAGTGCGCCAATACGGTCCGTCTGCCGATGGTGCCCGCAAGCGAGAAGGCTCAGACCGCTGTGCGCCAGGCAATGGTGCATGCCGGTCTGATCAATTAGAAAATGCTGGCCGAGTTCAAAAAGTTTGCGTTGCGAGGAAACGTCGTCGACCTCGCTATAGGCGTGATTATTGGCGCCGCCTTTTCAGGCATCGTAAATTCGTTGGTCGGCGACATCATCATGCCATTGGTCGGTGCTGTTACGGGCGGCATCGACTTTTCGAATTATTTTCTGCCTCTCTCGTCGAAAGTGGCGGCCACCACCTTGGTCGAGGCTAAAAAGCAAGGCGCCGTATTGGCTTGGGGGAATTTTCTTACAATAACGCTTAACTTTATCATTATCGCTTTTGTACTCTTTCTTGTGATTCGAGGGCTCAATCGGCTGGTGCACAAAGAGGCGGAGAAGTCGCCACCACCGTCGAAAACCGAAGAGCTTCTCACCGAGATACGCGACCAACTCAAATCGCGCTGAACCGGCAATAGCGACCATGGCCGCCAAATCAGACCGCCGCATCAAGGTGGTCGCCGACAACCGCAAGGCACGATTCAATTACGAGATCGGCGACACGTTCGAAGCCGGCATTGTCTTGACCGGCAGCGAGGTAAAATCCTTGCGCGCCGGAAAGGCGACAATTGCGGAGTCCTACGCCGACACGCGCGGTGGCGAACTGTGGCTTATTAATTCCAATATCCCGGAATACCTCCAGGCCAGCCGTTTCAATCATGCGCCAAAACGGGCACGCAAACTGCTGCTGCAAAAGCGCGAGATAAGCCGGTTGGCTGGGGCTGTCGAGCGCGAAGGAGTGACGGTAGTTCCGCTAAAGCTTTACTTTAACGAAAAAGGGCGGGCGAAGATTGAAATTGCGCTCGCGCGCGGAAAAAAGCTTCACGACAAGCGTGAGACATTGAAGAAGCGCTCGTGGGAGCGCGAACGCGGGCGGCTGATGCGGATGAAAGGGTGAAGCAATGTCGGTGCCCACCAGGCTCGATCACTGCGTTATTCACGTGTCTGACTGGGAGCGTTCCAACAGGTTTTACAGCGAAGTCATGGGGGCTAAGTTGGTGGCACGGCCCGCCGGCTGGGCCTACCGGTTCGGCGACAAGCAGCTCAATGTCCATGGCCCCGGCGTAAAACCTGCGGAAGTGGCGCGATTGCCGGTGCAACCTGGTAACAGTGACCTCTGCTTTGAATGGCTGGGCCCTATCGAAGGCGCGATCGCCCACCTCAGAGGCCACGGCATCCTGATCGAGCAGGGGCCCCTGCAACGGTTTGGGGCCAGAGGGCCGGGCACTTCGGTCTATTTCAGAGATCCTGACGGTTCGCTCATGGAATTTATGAGCTACGGAAATGTGAAATGACTGAAGCACCAGGCGCTCATAACCCACAATTTCTGCCGTCGAACATTCCGCCGCCAAAAGACGACGGCGGTGCACGTCATTTGGTGGGTATGGTTATGCCTGATGTGGAGCTGCCGGCGACCGAAGGCGCGCCCGTCAATTTGTCGAGATTAAAAGGGCGCACGGTAATTTATATTTATCCGCGCACCGGCGTGCCTGGTGTCGATCCGCCTCGCGGCTGGGACGAAATTCCGGGGGCACGAGGTTGCACGCCGCAGTCGTGTTCGTTCCGCGACCATTTTAGGGAGTTTTCAGGACTGGGCGTGGCTCAGCTGTATGGTCTGTCTACTCAGGACACCGGGTACCAACGGGAAGCGGCGGGCCGCCTCCATTTGCCGTTCCCGATTTTGTCAGACGAGAAACTCGCTCTTACGAGGGCACTCAACCTTCCGACGTTTTCCGTTGGTGCGATGACCCTGCTAAAGCGCATGGCAGTGATCATGGATGACGGCCGGATTACCAAGGTGTTCTATCCGGTTTTCCCGCCCGACAAGAACGCCGACGAGGTGATTGCCTGGCTTCAGTCGTCAAGATAGCGCCGCACAGTGGCGAAAACTTTATGGAACATCTCGGGCGTGAGTACGCGAGTATTTGTGTTGTAGCGAGAGCAATGATAGCTGCAAAACAGCGTGGTCGCGCCAAGCTGGAATTTGTTTCCATGCGCGAATGCGAAGTCTGAAAGTTTTCCACCGAGCGCCCGCACGGTTGTGTCGTGTGCGATGCGGCCCAGCACAACGATTGCGCGCAGCCTTTTCATCTCAGAGATCGTTGGCGCGAGAAAGTCACGGCAGGTTTTGATCTCTGCCGGGGTAGGCTTGTTTTCCGGCGGCACGCAGCGCACTGCGTTCGTGATCCTGCAATCAATGAGTTCGAGACCATCGTCCGGGTGCGCACCATATTCACCGCGCGCAAATCCGAACTTGCTCAGTGTGCTGTAAAGCAGCACACCGGCATAATCTCCGGTAAATGGCCGGCCGGTGCGGTTAGCCCCCTGCAGTCCGGGTGCAAGACCAACAACCAGTAAACGCGCCGCAAGCGGTCCGAAAGATGGTACGGGCGCGTTGAACCAGGTTGGTTCCTTGGTTCGCCAGGATTTACGAAATGCAGCCAGCCGGGGACAGAGCCGGCAATCGCGCCCGGGCTTGCCGTCAGCCTCGGGCATGGGGGCGGCTATTCGAAAGCGTCGTCTTCATCGTCGGCGCCCACAGGGGCACTCACACGCTGCGGCGACGGCGTCGGCCTCTGCAGGAACTGCGGTGTATGAGACGCTGCTCGATCATCTCGCGCAGGTCGCGCTTCGCGCGCCGGACGTTCGCCGGGGTCGCGGCCAATCTTGGTCTGCAATTCGACGATATCAATAAATACGTCCGCTTGGCGGCGCAATTCATCCGCCACCATCGGCGGCTGCGTTGTAACCGTTGATACGACGGTGACGCGTACTCCCTTTCGCTGGACCGCTTCAACGAGGGATCGGAAGTCGCCGTCGCCGGAAAACAGGACCATGTGGTCTATTGTACCCGCGATTTCCATGGCGTCGACCGCAAGTTCGATATCCATATTGCCCTTGACCTTGCGGCGGCCCGTCTGGTCGACAAATTCCTTGGTTGCCTTGGTGACGACCGAATAGCCATTGTAGTCGAGCCAGTCGATCAGCGGGCGAATAGACGAATATTCCTGATCTTCTATGATGGCGGTGTAATAAAAGGCCCGCAACAGATATCCACGTGATTGAAATTCGCGGAGCAGGCGCTTGTAATCGATATCGAAACCGAGGGTCTTGGCTGTGGCGTAAAGGTTTGCTCCATCAATGAACATAGCGATTTTTTCGCCGGGTACTGTCATGGGTTTCTCTCACAATTCATTACAGGGTGGCCTCCAGATCCTTCCCGCGCGCAATTTCCACCGCGCCGCCCCTACGGTTTCGGATCGTTAACCGAGCATTGTGGCCTCGCCCGATCAATTGGGTTGCCACCTGCGCAATCACGCCGGGCCGACCAAATCGGATGCTGTCGGCTTGCCTGCGATCTCACAAATGTCGAGTAACAGACGGATGGGGCTAAACCAAGACAAAAATGCTTGAAATTCCACGCGCCAGGGGATACCTAGCAGACGAATTCAGGACAAGTTCCACCAGATGGAGTGACGAGCCGATGGCCCGTGTCACCGTAGAAGATTGCATCGACAAGGTCGAGAACCGCTTTGATCTCGTGCTGCTGGCGAGCCACCGGGCGAGGATGATTTCCTCTGGCTCGCAAATCACGATCGAGCGCGACAATGACAAAAACCCCGTTGTGGCATTGCGCGAAATCGCGGAAACGACCGTGTCGCCCGGCGACCTCAAGGAAGACCTGATCCACACACTGCAGAAATATGTCGAGGTTGACGAGCCCGAACCGGAGGTGCCGCTCATCGGTGCTGGGGCGGGTGCGAGTGTCAATTCCGACGATACCGAGGTAACGGCAGACCGTATGACCGAGGAGGAGCTTCTGAAGGGCCTCGAAGGTCTGGCGCCGCCGGAAGAACCGCCGGAAGAAGACGCCGAATAACCCGTCCAATCGGTCACATTCGTTCGACGGAGCGGCCCGGCCCCAAAGCCGGGCCGTCGGCTATTTATCAACCAATTGTTCAAGGCCTTGCGGCACCGTCGAAACGACGTGATATCTTGAGGTAGCTTCGTAACAGCGGCTGCAAGGCACCGGATATGGCGCGAACGCGTTCCGATTTACCCCGCGTGCAGAAACAGGTCCCGGCCCGGGCACCTCGCCCGGCTGCGCTTCCTGCCGCGCCACGGTCGCCTGAAAAGCCGGTTCAAACGCGAAAGCCGCCAATGATGCGGCAATACGACCTCGTAGAAAGGGTCCGTCGGTACAACCCCAATACAAATGAGGCTCTGCTCAACCGCGCCTATGTGTACGCCATGAAGGCGCATGGCGAGCAACGGCGTGCTTCGGGCGATCCGTATTTCTCTCACCCAATCGAAGTTGCCGCGATCCTCACCGATCTCAAACTTGACGATGCGACGATCGCCGCCGCGCTCCTGCATGACACAATCGAGGATACCGAAGCTACCCGCGCCGAAATCGACAGCCTATTCGGTCACGATATCGGCCGGCTGGTTGAGGGGCTGACCAAACTCAAAAAACTCGACCTTGTGACCAAGGAGGCCAAGCAGGCCGAAAACCTGCGCAAGCTTTTGCTCGCAATCGCCGACGACGTTCGTGTGTTGTTGATCAAGCTCGCCGACCGCCTGCACAACATGCGCACGCTTGAGTACATGCCGCCAGCCACGCGGCGCCGCGCTGCCGAAGAGACATTGGAGATTTATGCGCCGCTCGCGGGCCGTATGGGCATGCACGAGATGCGCGAGGAGCTGGATGATCTGGCTTTCCGAGAATTATATCCTGAAGCTTACGAGGTCGTGACTGCGCGGCTCAATGCGCTCACGGAACGCAGCAAGTCGTTGATCTCCGAAATTGAGAAGCAACTAACAAAGAAGCTCGCCGATCGCGGCATCGATGCCCGGGTCGTTGGTCGTCGCAAGCGTGCTTATTCGATCTGGCGAAAGATGGAACGGAAATCAGTCGGCTTCGAGCAGCTGTCGGATATTTTTGGATTCCGTGTCGTCGTCAAGACGCTCGCCGACTGTTACCAGGCTCTCGGCATTGTCCATAGCTCATGGCCGATGGTTCCGGGCCGCTTCAAGGACTATATTTCGACCCCCAAAGGCAATGATTACCGCTCGATCCATACGACGGTGATTGGCCCAAGCAAGCAGCGCGTAGAATTGCAGATACGCACGGTGGGCATGCACGAGATTGCAGAATACGGAATTGCCGCGCACGCCCTTTATAAGGACAATGTTGGATCGCCGACCGAACTTTTGTCGCGGGAATCGACTGCCTATGCGTGGCTTCGACGTACCATTGAATTGTTGGCTGAGGGTTCAAACCCCGAAGAGTTCCTTGAGCACACAAAACTCGAGCTGTTCCACGACCAAGTCTTTTGCTTCAGTCCCAAAGGCAAATTGATTGCGCTTCCACGTAAGGCCACTCCGATCGATTTTGCGTACGCGGTGCATACTGACGTCGGTAACACCGCCGTCGGCTGCAAAATCAATGGCCAAATTGCGCCGCTCACGTCCGAGTTAGTCAACGGCGATGAAGTTGAGATCGTGACCTCGAAAGCCCAAACCGCGCCACCAGCGGCATGGGAGTCGATTGTGGTCACGGGCAAAGCCCGCGCGGCGATCCGGCGGGCGACGCGCGTTGCCGTACGCACGCAATATGCCGGCCTTGGGCGTCGCATCGTAGAGCGTCTGTTCCAGCGCGCCAAAATCACTTACTCGGACGAAAAGCTCACTGGCGCTTTACCGCGCCTTGCGCGCGCCTCGATCGAGGACGTAATGGCTGCGGTGGGACGCAGTGAGCTGAAGGCTTCTGACGTCGCGCGCGCCATGTATCCGGACTATAAGGAAGAGCGCGCGGCTGCCATGGCTGCCAGGCCAAAGTCAGAGAGCGGTTGGTTCGGCTTAAGAAAAATTACTTCCGTGAAGTTCAAGGTTCCCGAAAGCGGCGGCGCCGCAATTCCAATTCGTGGCATCAACGGCGATTTGCCGGTACGCTTTGCGCCGAACGGGGGCGCGGTGCCGGGCGACCGAATTGTTGGCATTCTCTCTCCAGGCGAAGGCATCACGATCTATCCGATCCAGTCACCGGATTTGAGCGAGTTCGAGGACAAACCCGAGCGCTGGCTCGACGTACGCTGGGATGAAGAAGAACGGGTCCCGCGGCGATTCCCCGCTCGTATCGCCGTGCAGTCGGTGAATGAGCCTGGGTCGCTTGCCCAGATTGCCCAAGTGATCGCCGAGCACGACGGCAATATCGATAACATCCGCATGACCCGGCGAGCACCCGATTTCACCGACGTTACGATCGATCTCGAGGTTTACGACCTCAAACATCTCACGGCGATCCTGGCGCAATTGCGCGCTAAATCGGTGGTCGCCAAAGCCGAGCGGGTGAACGGCTAGATGCGTTCGCCTATCCGTCTTGGCGTCAATATCGATCATGTCGCCACCATTCGTAACGCCCGCGGCGGGGGCCACCCCGATCCGGTGCGCGCGGCAAAGCTGGCCATCGCTGCAGGTTGCGATGGGATCACGGCGCATCTGCGGGAAGATCGGCGCCACATTCGTGACGACGACATCGCGCGGCTCAAGGCCGAGATCGACAAGCCACTTAATTTCGAAATGGCGGCTGTGGAAGAAATGGTAGCCATTGCGCTTAAAACCAGGCCGCATGCCGTCTGCCTTGTTCCCGAAAAGCGGACGGAGCGCACGACGGAAGGTGGCCTTGACGTCGTTCGCCAGCGAAGCCAATTGTCGCCGGTTATTCACGAACTCAAGCATGCGGGGATACGTGTGTCGCTCTTTATCGGGGCGGCGCCTATGCAGATTGATATGGCGGCCGAGCTCGGTGCGCCCGTGGTTGAAATCCATACCGGCGCTTGGTGTGACGCATTGATTGAGGGACGCGTGCGCGAGGCCAAACGGGAGTGGAACCTCATTGTTGAAGGCACCGAGCGCGCCGCTGGTCTTGGGCTGGAGGTGCACGCCGGCCACGGTCTCGATTATGGCTCGGCTGAGACAATCTCTGCGCTCACGCCAGTCGCGGAATTGAATATCGGCCATTTCCTGGTCGGGGAATCGGTGTTTGAAGGTTTGGAAGAGACCATAAAGTTCATGCGCGCGGCGATGGATCGCGGCCGTGCCAAGGCGGGCGTGCGATGATCGTCGGTCTCGGCTCCGACATTGTCGATGTGCGGCGTATCGCGAAAGCGATAGAGCGTCATGGCGAACGGTTTCTCGGCCGAATCTTCACATCAACCGAACGCGAAAAAGCGGAGAATCGTGCGAACTCCGTTGAAACCTATGCCAAGCGTTTCGCTGCCAAAGAGGCCTGTTCCAAAGCACTCGGCACGGGCCTTCGCGGCGGCGTATTCTGGCGTGATATGGGTGTCGTCAATTTAGCGGGTGGCCGCCCTACGATGAAACTCACCGGCGGTGCACTGGCGCGTCTGAACGCCCTTACGCCCCCGGGATGCGAAGCGAGGATCGACGTTTCGCTTACGGATGAAGGTCCGACCGCACAGGCGATTGTCATTATTTCTGCCTTCCCCACAGCTTCCCGATAAACGGGCCAAGGGCAGGAAATCCAGCCGCGCTCAGACGTTTGGAGCATGTGCCGGCGCTTGTTCATTGCCTGTGAGGGTGGCACCCGCTACAAGATCGCCGGGGTGCGCCAGCCGATTTGCGGGACGAAAGGTCTATGAGCGTGACATCTGGAACAAAGCGGAAAGAGGGCGGCGTTGCCGAAACGGTGCGCGTTATCATCCACGCGCTGATCATCGCGCTCGTAATTCGGACCTTTCTTTTTCAGCCGTTCAATATCCCTTCCGGCTCGATGAAGGCGACACTTCTTGTCGGCGACTATCTCTTCGTGTCGAAATACAGCTACGGCTACAGCAAATATTCGTTTCCGCTGTCGCCGCCAATTTACTCCGGTCGTATTCCAGGCGATTGGCTACCGCAGCGCGGTGATGTCGTGGTGTTCCGGCTTCCGAAGGATACTTCGACCGATTATATCAAGCGCGTTATCGGATTGCCCGGCGACAAAATTCAGGTGATTGACGGCGTAGTGAGCATCAACGGCGTGGCGGTCAAGCATGAGCGCGTACCGGATTTTGTGGAAACGGAAGAGGGGACGCGCGAGGCTCCCGTCAAACGCTGGAAGGACACTCTGCCGAACGGCGTGAGCTTCTTCACACTCGATCTGGTTGATAACGGCTTTGCCGACAACACTCAGGTCTACACAGTTCCGGCCGGTCATTACTTTATGATGGGTGACAACCGTGACAATTCGACCGATAGCCGGTTCAGCCAGGTCGGCATGGTGCCGTTCGAGAATATCGTCGGCAAAGCTCAGATTATTTTCTTTTCCGTGTATGAGGGCGAACGCGCGTGGCAGTTTTGGCGCTGGCCGGTGTCGGTGCGCTGGGGCAGGCTGTTTACGATCGTCAGATGAGCCGTAAGGCGAAAGACAGGACGGGCCTAGAAGGCCGGATCGGCTATAAATTTGCCGATAGAGATTTGCTCGAACGTGCGCTGACTCACATTTCGGCGTTGTCCGGCGGAAATCGGGCCGCTAGTTATCAGCGGCTCGAATTTCTTGGCGATCACGTTCTTGGACTCGTCATTTCCGATATGCTCTATCGCGCTTTTCCCAAGGCGAACGAAGGCGAACTATCGCGCAGGCTTGCAGATCTCGTGCGCAAGGAAACATGCGCTGACGTTGCACGCGCCATGGACCTCGGACCCGTCCTCAAGCTCGGCAATTCCGAGTTGCATGCCGGAGGCCGGCGACGCACAACAATTCTCGCCGATGTGTGCGAGGCACTCGTTGGCGCAGTTTTCATAGATGGCGGGTACAGTGCCGCTGACGAACTTATCTTGCGATTTTGGCAAGAGCGGATGCTCAAGCCGCTTCGTCCGTTGCGCGATCCCAAAACCATACTGCAGGAGTGGGCTCAGGCTCGTGGCCTTCCAACGCCGGCCTATCGTGAACTGGCACGTACAGGACCGCACCACGACCCTGAATTTCGGGTCGCCGTCGTGCTCCCTGACCGCCCGCCAGCCGAGGGATTGGGCAGTTCCAAGCGCGCCGCTGAGCAGGCCGCTGCTGCTGCCATGTTAACGCGCGTCGGCGTGCCGGCGGACAAACTGGATGGCTGATGTGCAATCGCCGGTCGGCGAAACACGTTGCGGCTTTGTGGCACTTATCGGCGCACCCAATGCCGGCAAGTCTACGCTCGTCAACGCGTTGGTTGGTTCGAAAGTCAGCATTGTGTCCCGAAAAGTGCAGACGACCCGGGCGCTGATCCGCGGTATAACGATCGAGGGACGATCCCAGCTTATTTTCGTCGACACGCCGGGAATATTCTCGCCTCGCCGTCGTCTTGATCGCGCAATGGTCACCACGGCGTGGAGCGGCGCACATGAAGCGGATCTGGTCGGAATGCTGATCGATGCGCGCGCCGGCATCGAGGATGAGGCCGAAGGAATTCTAGAACGGATCGGCGAGGTAAAATCACCGAAATTTCTGATCCTTAACAAGATCGACGTGGTGTCAAAGGAGACGCTGCTGGCCCTTACGAAACTGGCCAATGAAAAAAATAAGTTCGAGGCAACCTTCATGGTGTCGGCGCTCACAAGTAACGGCGTAGATGACCTCAAGCGCTGGCTGGCGGACCATGTACCACCAGGGCCCTGGCTCTATCCTGAAGATCAGATGTCGGACGCCCCGATGCGCCAGCTTGCATCCGAGATCACCCGGGAGAAGCTGTTTGAGCGGCTGCACCAGGAACTGCCTTACCACTCCACCGTCGAAACCGAAGTCTGGAAGGAATTGCGCAAAGGCGACATCAGAGTTGAACAGACGATCTATGTGGAGCGAGAAAGTCAGCGCAAGATCGTGCTCGGGAAGGCAGGGCAGACCATCAAGGCGATCGGCGAATCCGCGCGGAAGGAAATCGCCGAAATCGCGGAAACCAAGGTACACCTGTTCCTGTTCGTAAAGGTGCGAGAGGGCTGGGGCGAGGATCCTGAGCGATACCGCGCCATGGGGCTGGAGTTTCCGAAGGAGTAACTTAGAACTACGCTGATCGTGAGTCTGGCCTATGCAATGGACCGATGAAGGCATCGTGCTCGGCGTGAAACGCCACGGGGAAGCTAACGCGATCCTCGAAGTGTTGACGCACGAGCATGGCCGCCACCTTGGTCTGGTCCGAGGCGGTTTCGGAAGCCGCCTCAAGCCAATTCTTCAGCCGGGGAACGGTGTAAGCGCGACGTGGCGGGCGCGGCTTGACGAGCATCTTGGCAGCTACACGGTCGAAGGTTTGCACCTGCGCGCGGCCAATTTCTTTTCCGCCTCACATGCAATCTATGGCGTCAGCCACCTCGCTGCGCTTATGCGCCTTTTGCCGGAACGCGACCCCCATGCGAGCCTCTATGAATCTCTCGATGAAGTACTTGATCGCCTTGACGATGCCGCACTGGCCGCACCAATGGTTGTCCGCTTTGAACTCCAGCTGCTGTCCGAGCTCGGGTTCGGTCTTGATTTGGAACGTTGTGCGGCGACTGGCGCCTCCGGAGATCTCGCGTACGTATCGCCAAAAACCGGGCGTGCGGTATCCCGGGGTGCGGGAGAACCCTGGGCCGACAAGATGTTGCGTCTTCCGGCTTTCCTGCGCGAACATGAAGCGCGGCCCATGGGGCGCGATCTTGCCGACGGCTTTGCCCTCACTGGCTATTTCCTGATTCGGCATGCCCTCGAGCCGCGCGGCCTTACGCTAGGTGATGAACGGGCGCATTTCATCGCGGCACTCAACCGCGCGCTGCCGAGTGTTGCATAGCCCCTTGGCATTTCGAGCGTGGTTGGCAGCTGGCGGCTTGTTCATCGCCGCACAACCGATTAGCTATCGACTATGGGAAAGCGACTGATTCCCCCGGACAAGGGTGGGGTCGAGGAGGTTGCGCTGCGCGAGGCGCTCGAGGAGCGCTACCTCGCCTACGCACTTTCAACGATCATGAACCGGGCGTTGCCGGATGCGCGCGACGGCCTGAAACCAGTCCACCGCCGTATTCTCTACGGCATGCGTCTCCTTCGCCTTGATCCCGGCGCCGCTTTCAAGAAATCGGCGAAGGTGGTCGGCGATGTCATGGGCAATTTTCACCCGCATGGCGACCAGGCGATCTATGATGCGCTTGTTCGCCTCGCGCAGGACTTCGCTCAGCGATATCCGCTCGTGGACGGGCAGGGGAACTTCGGCAACGTCGACGGCGATAACGCCGCTGCCATGCGCTACACCGAGGCGCGGCTCACGGAAGTGGCGCGGCTGCTGATTGACGGAATCGACGAGGATACGGTCGATTTCCGTGCCACCTACGACGGCACCAATGAAGAACCGGTGGTCCTGCCGGCCGCGTTTCCAAATCTGCTTGCGAACGGTTCGCAGGGCATTGCGGTTGGAATGGCGACATCCATTCCGCCGCACAATGCAGCCGAATTGTGCGATGCGGCGCTTTTCCTGATCGACAATCCAAAAGCGCGCAGCAAGACGTTGCTGAAATACGTGAAGGGACCGGACTTTCCCACCGGCGGTGTGATCGTGGATCCGCCCGAGACGATTGCTGAGGCTTATAATAGCGGCCGTGGTTCATTCCGCGTGCGCGCACGTTGGAAGCAAGAAGATACCGGCCGCGGCACCTACGTGATTGTCGTGACCGAAATTCCGTGGCTGGTGCAGAAATCGCGACTGGTCGAAAAACTCGCTGATCTTATCAACGAAAAGAAATTGCCACTCATTGCCGATGTCCGCGATAAATCCGCTGAGGACGTTCGCCTTGTAATCGAGCCACGTTCGCGGTCGGTCGACGCCGAACTGATGATGGAATCGTTGTTTAAGCTCACCGAACTTGAAAGCCGTATCCCGCTCAATATGAACGTGTTGGTCAAGGGCCGCGTACCCCAGGTTCTTGGACTCGCCGAAGTGCTGCGCGAGTGGCTCGACCATCGCCGCGAAGTCTTACTGCGTCGCTCCAGACACCGGTTGGCCGAGATCGAGCATCGACTCGAAGTATTGGGCGGATATCTTGTCGCCTATCTCAACCTCGACAAAGTGATCAAGATTATCCGCAAAGAGGACGAGCCCAAGCCTGTCCTCATGAAGACCTTCAAGCTGAGCGAGGTGCAGGCTGAAGCTATTCTCAACATGCGGTTGCGCAATTTGCGCAAGCTTGAGGAAATGGAAATTCGCGCCGAGGACAAGGCGCTTCGTGAGGAACGGACCAAGCTGAAGGCGCTGATCAGTTCGACCGCGCAACAATGGAAAACAATCGCAGGCCAGATCAAAGAGATCCGGGAGACATTTGGCCCGAAAACGAAGATTGGCAAACGTCGCACTACTTTCGGTATAGCGCCAGCGCACGACGAGGCGGCGATCGAAGAGGCGATGGTGGTGCGGGAGCCAATTACGGTTGTGGTTTCGGAGAAGGGTTGGATCCGCGCTTTGCGGGGTCACGTCACGGATCTGTCAGGTGTTACCTTTAAGACCGACGATGCCTTGAAATTCGCATTCCCGACCGAAAGCACGGCCAAGATCCTCATTTTTGGCAGCAACGGACGCTTCTACACAATTGAAGCTTCAAAACTTCCTGGTGGACGCGGGCATGGTGAACCGGTTCGCTTGTTTATCGATCTTGAAGATGCGGACGTCGTCGCGGCACTGGCCTATCAGGGGGGCAGGAAGTTTCTTGTCGCGAGCCATGGCGGCAACGGCTTCGTAGTTCCGGAAGATGAAGTCCTGGGCACCACCCGCAAGGGCAAACAGGTGCTCAACCTGAAGGCGCCCGACAAGGCGGCCACGCTGGCCACAGTCGACGGCGAACTCGCGGCCGCAATCGGGCTGAACCGCAAGATGGTAATTTTTGCCCTTAATCAAGTACCTGAGATGGGTCGCGGCCGCGGAGTCCGGCTGCAACGCTACAAAGAAAAGGGGCTTTCCGACGTAACGACATTCAAGGCGGACGATGGATTGGCATGGGTAGACGGCGCCGGGCGCAGCTTCACCTTGCCGATGAAAGAGCTCAAGGATTGGCGCGGCAATCGTGCTGACGCCGGCCGCATCGCGCCGAAGGGTTTTCCGAAAAACAATAAATTTCGCAGCCTTCCGAGCGGAAGCAAAAACGGTGACGACGACTAGCGGATCACTTCGCTGGCAATAAAAAGTAGCGAGCGTCCTGACTTTTCGAGGAGGGCTGCCGCTGTATCGCCGAAAAAGAGTTTCTCCCCCGGGCGCCGTCCGGCCCCGATCACAACCAGATTGTATTGCTTGCGGGATAGCTCCTTGATGATGGCGTCTTCGGCGGCGAGATTTGCGCGCACAGCCGTACGCAGATCAAGATCATACGATTCCGCAAGTTTGGCGATGTCCTTCAGAATTGCTTCCTCATAGCGCCGAGAGCGCTTTCGGCCGCCTGGTGCAACGTAGAGAGCCGTCAAAGGTGCGTGACTGGCACGCGCGATGGCGATCGCCACTTCAGCGGCGCGACGTGAATATTCGGTGCCATTGATTGGCACCAGAATGTTAAGTTCCGCTCTGAGCGGATGTTCGAGCAATTTGTCGCGCACATCGACCAGCGCAAGTGGCCCTTCGAAGCCCGATGCGATCTTTGTGACGTCGTCATGGAATTGATTGCGGCGGGCGACAGTTTTTTCGAGGCCGACAATCATCAGGCTGTACCCTTTTTCTGCCTCTTCGGCGACGACTTCTGACTTTGGGGCCCTCTCGACGATGGTCGTTACGTCGAGCGTAACGTCAGTCTTTTCCTCAGGCTTCTGCACGCGCTCAACATGCTCCGCAAACTCCTGCACGGTTTTCCCCAACTCCTCGGCCGTTTGCCGCGCAGCCTCGTTTGCGGCTTTCCCGGTCTTCTTGTCGGTTTTGATGTGCATCACGGTGGTAGGCATCGCGCTGCCGCCGGCGATCAAGCCGGCGATGCGGGTTGCAAATCTGGCATTGGCGCTTTCATCGACCGCGAGAAGGAGGCGCTCAAGTTTTGGCACGAAGCCTTTGGCCTCCAATTCCTCTCTCTCGAGACGCTGCTTTTCGTCCTTTCGCATGGGCAACTTCGAAAGGGCGGCGCGCAATGTCGGCGGCATCACCATTGTTGTTACGATCGCCATGGTCACGATCATCGTGAACAAGTTCTGGGTCAACGCTCCCATCGACAAGCCGATCGTCGCGACGATCACTTCAGTTGAACCGCGAGCGTTCATGCCGGTACCCAGCGCGAGTGACTCGCGGAAAGTAAGGCCGGCGAGTTTTCCGCCGGCAAAGGCGCCTCCAAATTTTCCGATGCTGGCTATGGCGATTAGCCCGGCGGTAAGCAGCAGCAGATTTGGATCCTTGAGTATCGTGAGATCCGCGGATAGGCCTGCTGTGGCAAAAAATACCGGCATGAAAAAAGCGATGATCAATCCGCGCAGTTGTTCATCGATATGGCGGGTCAAGATCGGCGATTCACCCACCAATATCCCGGCGACAAATGCACCGAGAACGGTATGGACGCCAATAAGATCAGTGATGAGTGCCATGGCGCACATGATCAGGAGGATCGCGGTAATGACCGCAAAGTCACTGATGAAAACGTCGTTGACCCAGCGAATTATAATAAAAATGATGCGGCGTCCGATGGTCAGGCTAAGACCCATAAAGGCGAGCGTGCCCAGGACGCTTTGGGCCAGGCTCCACATATCGACGTGACCCTGCAGGGCGAGACTGAATATCACCGCCGTGATCATCCAGCCGACCGTGTCGTCGATGATCGCCGAGGCAAGGATGATCTGGCCAACCGTACGGCGTAAAAAATTCATTTCACGGATCACGGTTGCGACGATCTTCACGGAGGCGATTGAAAGCGCGGTCCCGAGGAAGAGCGAGGTTATGAGGCGCTTGCCAGGATCGGGCAGCATGGAGTCGGGAAGGGCCTCGCCGAGTGCAACGCCGCATGCGAATGGAATGATGATGCCCGCAAGTGACGCGATGACCGACGCGCCGCCGGTGCGCCTCACCAGCTTGAGGTCGGTCTCCATGCCCGTGAGCAGAAGGAGAAGCAGCACGCCGAACTGAGCAATTGCATCGAGCATTGCCTTTTGTTCTTTTGCGGCGGGAAATATGGCGTGCTGCCAATCAGGCGCGAGGGCACCGAGAAGAGAGGGCCCCAGAACCAGGCCGGCGATCAGTTGCCCCATGACGCCGGGTTGCCTGAACCGAATCATCGCCTCGCCGAGTAGCCGGCCGACAACCATCAGCAGCATCAATTGCGCGAAAAAGACGAACTCGGATGGCGCGCGAGGGCTTTCGGCGGCCAGGACGGGCGTCGACCAAAGCGCGAGCAGCACTGTCGGCGCGGCCCGCCACAGAAGGCGTGGCAGTCTATTTTTCATGTCCGGATTTCACCCAGGGACCCGCATTCAGGTTAGCGGCAACCCGACCCAATGGAAGAAAGTTCCCTGAAAATGCAATTGCAAATTATTCGCAACTAGGTAATATTCTCGTCGAGTCGCTGGAATCGGATAGGGCGAGATCGGTAGGAACCTGCGCATTGGACAAAAGGGTGACTGAGCGCCAGTCGCTGAGCGAGCGCACAGCCGCGACCGCGCGTGCCATCCTTATGGGCCGCCGGCGAAGCGTTGGCGGCTATCTGGCTTTTGGCGGACCTGCGGTGATCGCCTCGATCGCCTATATGGACCCCGGTAACTTCGCGACCAATATCCAAGCGGGGGCAAAATACGGTTACGGCCTTCTCTGGGTCGTGCTGTTCGCCAATCTTATCGCAATGATGTTTCAGGCATTGTCGGCGAAGCTCGGTATCGTCACCGGGCGCAACCTCGCTGAGATGTGCCGCCAGGAATTTCCTCGTCCCGTGACGTTTGTGATGTGGGTCGTGAGTGAAATTGCCGCCATGGCAACCGACCTGGCAGAATTTCTCGGTGGGGCCGTGGGTCTCGCCTTGCTGTTCAAGATGCCTTTGTTTACCGGCATGGTCATTACGGCCATCGTGACTTACGGCATTCTGATGTTTGAAAGCCGTGGGTTTCGGCCGGTCGAGTTGATCATCAGCAGCCTGGTTGGCGTGATTGGGCTTTGCTACCTAGTCGAAGTTTTCATCGCACCAGTTGACTGGCATGCTGCCGCAATTCACACCGTCGTTCCGGAAATCGCGGACGGCGAAGCACTTTTTCTTGCAGTAGGCATTATCGGCGCGACGGTGATGCCGCACGCCGTTTATCTACATTCGGGTCTCACGCAGGCGCGCATTCCGGCTCATGGTGATGACGAAAAGCGCACCGTGGTGCTTATCTCGAATTGGGAAGTTCTGATCGCGCTTGCGGTTGCCGGGCTGGTGAATATGGCAATGGTTATAATGGCCTCGAGCGCATTTCACGCTGGCCACAGCGATGTCGCCGAAATTGAAACCGCCTACCACACGCTTGCGCCGCTCCTCGGCATTGGTGCCGCCGGAATATTTTTGCTCTCACTGATTGCTTCGGGGATATCGAGTTCGGTTGTGGGGACGATGGCAGGCCAGATGATTATGCAGGGGTTTATCGGCTTCAGAATCCCCGTGTGGCTGCGCCGCGTCATTACCATGGTTCCGGCGTTTATCATCGTCGCTATGGGGGTTAATGCGACCAATGCGCTTGTCATCAGTCAGGTCGTGCTGAGTATTGCGCTGCCTTTGCCGATGATCGCGCTGGTGTTGTTCACGCGCCGGCGCGACATCATGGGCGTTTTCGCAAATACGGGTCTGACAAACACGCTGGCGATTGGAGGAACGGTGGTTATCTTGGCGCTGAATGCCGTTCTTATGTTGCATAGCATGGGGGTCGACATACCTGGCCTTTAAGGCATCAGCGCTCGACGCGGCTCCAACCAGACGGCATTAGCCGCTCCTGCGGAAGAAAACGCCCTTTGTAGTCCATCTTGCGGGAACCGGGCACCCAGTAACCCAAGTATACATAAGGTAAGTCCATCCGGTTGGCGCGCTCGATGTGATCGAGGATCATGAAGGTGCCGAGTGATCGATCTCCTTCGTCGGGTTCGAAGAACGAATAGACCATCGACAGCCCGTCGCTGAGTACATCAGTCAATGCGACGGCAAGCATTTGTCCAGTGCCGCGTCCGTGAATCCCGCTATCAGGACCACGCATGCGATATTCGATCAGGCGGGTGTCCACATGGCTGTCCTCAATCATCATGGCGTAGTCGAGGACGGTCATGTCCGCCATGCCGCCGTCGCGGTGTCGGGCATCGAGATAGGCGCGGAAAACGGAGTATTGTTCGGAAGTCGGTGCTGGTGATCGCATATCCCCAATGACATCGGCATTGCGCTCGGCGATCCGGCGCATGTTGCGCGAGGGCGAAAAATCTGCCGCCACCACTCGCACCGAGACGCAGGCGCGGCAACCCTCGCAGGCGGGACGATAGGCAATTGACTGGCTACGTCGGAACCCTCCGTGGGTCAGGAGGTCGTTCAGCTCGCCAGCGCGTTCACCGACGAGATGGGTGAACACCTTCCGTTCTTCCTGGCCTTCCAGATAGGGGCAAGGTGAAGGCGCGGTGAGGTAGAATTGCGGCGTGTCGCGAGAATGTTGGGTCACTCAAGAGGCCGTCTTGTCATTTCAATTACACCCAAACTCGTCGGTAGCATCGCGCGGTCGGCGCCCGTCGTCAAAGCCCTTGTCGGGCCCCAGTAGGCAGCGTGGTGGGGCGCAGCGCGGACGCGCGGGCTGCATTATTGATGACAACGGTACCCAGAAGAATGTCGTGCAAAAGACGGCGGCGTACATTGAAGAACGCGACCAGCAAAACAAACGGCGTGAAGAAAGACACCGTAAACCAGAAAGCGATGGCGTGAACGGCGCCAAGCACGAAATAGGCCGGGGCGCCGTACCAGGTGCGCATTTCAAGGTCCATCAGGCGCATGCCGATGGTTGCCGATGCTGGGCCGCCAAGCGTGCCGCCGAAATAGAGCAACGCCCATATGACCGTTGCCGGGGGCAATAGCCAGTAGAGGGCAAAGCCAAGTCCCAAAGTTACGATTCCGAAGGCGAATATGAACATTGCGGCCAAAACGACGGGCACGGCAAGGATGATAAAGTCGATGATGAAAGCAATGACTCTCCGCGCCAGGACGCCATCGAATAGCTCCGGTTGGACGGCTGGGTCATAGGCATGAGGTTTGATGTCGATGGACATTTGCCGAGTCCTACCTTCAGGGTCCAGTCTACTATACGTCGGGCGGCATCGTTCGAGATGGCGAAAGAATCAGCCATCCGCAAGGGTCCACAGGCTCGGCTCGCTGGAACCTCCGACTTCCTTGCGGCATGCTGAGGTTCATACAGACCCGGAGCGACAACTTTGCACGTGACCCTTGCCGATATCGAGGCCGCTCGCCGCGTCATTTCGGGGGTGGTCCTGCGTACACCCATGCTGCCGGCGCCGAAGCTCTCCGCGCTCACGGACGCCGAAATCTATGTCAAATACGAGAATTTGCAGGTCACGAATTCCTTCAAGGACCGGGGTGCGCTGGTCAAGCTCACCTCCCTGACCAAGACCGAGCGCGAGCGGGGCGTTGTTGCAATGTCAGCGGGCAACCATGCCCAGGCGGTCGCATACCATGCCGCACGCCTTGCAATACCTGCGACCATCGTGATGCCGGTCACGACACCGTTTGTGAAAGTGGCTTCCACGCGTTCATACGGTGCGGACGTCGTGCTGCATGGCGAATCAGTGGCCGAAGCACAGGCGCGCTGCGAGCAGTTGCAGGTACAACGCGGACTAACGCTCGTTCATCCCTATGATGATCCACATGTTATCGCTGGGCAGGGAACGATTGCGCTCGAAATGCTGGAAGAGGTCCCAGACCTCGAATTGCTTATTTTTCCGGTCGGCGGCGGCGGGCTTATTGCCGGCAATGCGGTCGCGGCGCGCGCGAAAAATCCCGTGATTGAAATTGTGGGAGCGGAGGCGGCACTTTACCCTTCGGTCTGGAACGCCCTTTATAATGACAACCGCTCGATCGGTGGCCCGACGCTAGCCGAGGGCATTGCGGTTAAAAATGTCGGACACTTTACGCTGCCGCTCATCCGCGAATTGGTTTCGAAAATTATTCTTGTCAACGAGGCCCAGCTGGAGCGCGCGGTCAATGCCTATCTGACGCTTCAGAAGACCATGGCCGAAGGCGCGGGTGCCGCCGGACTCGCTGCAATGTTCGCGGAACCTGATCGATTCAAGGGGAAAAAAGTCGGCCTGATCCTGTGTGGCGGCAATATAGATCCGCGGGTGCTTGCGTCCATTATGGTGCGCGAACTTGAACGCGACAGCCGCATCGTTTCGTTTCGCCTGACCATTCCCGATCGACCGGGCGTGCTGGGTATCATCGCGACACGTCTGGGCGCATTGGGTGCGAATATTCTTGAGGTCAACCACCGCCGTCTCTTTCTCGATGTTCCCGCCAAGGGCGCAAAGCTCGATGTGACAATCGAGACGCGCGACTCCGCCCACGCGGAAGAAATCATGACAGCGCTCGCCGCAGACGGCTATATGCCGGCGCGAATCGAGGCGGGTGCGGCAATGGAGTAGTCCGGTCAGGCAGCTGAGGATTGTGGTGTCATATCGGGGATCTGCAATTCGTTGACGACCGGATCACTTTTGTGAATTGCCAGCAGGTTTATCCCGGCCTCGACAACTTTATATCCGCGTTCATCGAGAAATGCCCGCAGCCGCTCGCGGCCTACCTTGATCGCTTCAACCAGAAAGATCGGACGGCTCCGTTCGATGGTTTGCCGCGCGCCTTCGAGCGCTTCCAACTCCATGCCTTCGATGTCGAGCTTAACGAGGTCGACGCGCGGCAGGTCGAGCGCGTCGAGCGATATTTTTTGAATGGCGACGGTTTTGCCGACCGAATAGTCGATCGGCTGCCCGATGAATTCCGTATTGGCGCTCGGCTTGAGTTCGAGACTGCCAAAGCTCGACGGCGTGAGGTAGTCCGGAACCGGAATATTGATGATCCCGGGCTCGGATGACACGGCGGCATGCATGGCGATGGCGTTAAAGCAGTTGTTGATCGCGATATTGCCCGCAAGCGCATAGTAAACGCGCTCCTGTGCCTCGATTGCGATCACCGAGCCCCAACCGGTCATGGCCGCGGCCCATTCGATTGTGTGCACGCCAATATTGGCACCGCAATCAATTGCGACAACATTACCCCCATGAACGCGCCGGCGCGTTTCAATCAGCTGCAGGGCAAGCTCCACCTCGATAGGATCGAAATTACCCGCTTCGAGAAGTTGATAGCCAACCCCAACGCCAGTGCTGGGGCCGTTCATGCGGTAGTCGAACCGGTTGATGATCATCGTGCCGTGATTGGATGAGGCCAGCACGAAGGCAACTTTGCGTCCAACATTGCGCATGAAATTCTCCTGGGAGGGGGACGCAATACCGCGCGGGAAAAACCGAATCAGTGGCCAGTATAAGGCCTATTCGGCTAACGACGCATGGCCCGCCAAATGCGCTCGGGCGTGGCTGGCATCTCGATGTGCCTGACGCCGAACTCAGAAAGCGCGTCGACGATCGCGTTGGTCACTGCCGGGAGGGCTCCGACACAGCCCGCTTCGCCCGCGCCTTTGACGCCGAGCGGGTTGGTCTTGGTCGGCACAGGGTTGCTTTCGACCTCCATGCTGCAAAGGTCGTGGGCATGGGGCATTGCATAGTCCATGAATGACGCCGTCACGAGTTGGCCGGCGCTATCAAAGTGGATGTCCTCCATAAGTGCCTGGCCGGCACCTTGCGCCACGCCACCGTGCACCTGGCCATGCAGCAACAAAGGATTGAGCACGGTCCCGAAATCATCCACGACGCTGTAGCGCATGATGTCGACTTTTCCAGTCTCCTGATCGATCTCCAGCTCGCAGATGTGGCAGCCATTCGGATAATTGTTGACCGGTGCCTGATAGACGGCCGTAGCGAACAGTCCGGGTTCCATGTCTTTCGGCAGGTTGGGGCGATCGAGTGCGGCGACGGCGATTTCCCTTATCGAAAGCGTGCGATTGGTCTTGCCGGTCGAGAATACGCCTTCATCGAATTTCAAATCGCTTGCATCGACCTTGAGCATGTGCGCGGCAATCGCGCGCGCTTTGGTTACTATCTTTTCAGTTGCCATATGGAAGGCGGAGCCTGCGAGTGTGGCCGACCGCGAGCCGCCAGTCCCTTCGCCGTAGAACACCTGATCGGTGTCGCCCTGAATGTATTGCGCCTCGTTTGGATCGAGGCCCAGACGGTCGCAGACCAATTGTTTGAATACAGTCTCATGGCCCTGACCCTGCGAGTTCGAGCCGGAAAACAGAATTACCGAGCCGGAGCGGTCGAAACGGACCTCCGCACCTTCGGTACTCGGGGCGCCGGCCCGCTCGATTGTGTTGGAAAGACCGAATCCGAGCAATTTGCCGCGCTTGCGAGCCTCCGTTTTTCGAGCCTTAAGTCCCTTGCGGTCGGCAAGCTCGAGGGCGAGATCCATGTTTTTTTCGAACTCGCCGCTGTCATAGGTGAACGTCAATCCGGTCTTGAAGGGCATTGCGGCCGTTGGGACGTAGTTGCGGCGTCGCAATTCCGCAGGATCCATATCGAGTTCGGCGGCCGCAACGTCGACCATCCGCTCGATGACAAAGGCCGCCTCCGGTCGTCCATTACCGCGGTAGGGACGCATCGGATTGGAGTTGGAAAACACCGTCGTTATGTCGACATGGATCGCCGGCGTCCGATAAACACCTGCGAGCGTGCCGGCATTGAGCACGAAGGCCGGCATCGAATGCTGCAGATAAGCGCCGATGGCGGCAATGGTCTTGACGCGGAAGGCGAGAAAATGCCCATCACCATCAAGCGCCAGTTCGGCCTCGGTGACATTGTCGCGCGCCTGTGCGTCGCTCAAAAAGGCTTCCGTGCGGGTCGATATCCACTTCACGGGTCGGCCGATGAGATTGGAAGCGAGCAGGACGAGAGGTGTTTCGTTAAAGATCGGCGACTTCATTCCGAAGCTTCCGCCGGTGTCTCCCGTGATGATGCGGATTTTGCTTTCCGGCGCCTTCAGCAGGCGTGCGAGTTCGGTACGTGTCGGGTGGGGACGCTGGATCGGCGTATAGACCGTGTAACGACCGTCGGCGCTGTTGTAGTCGCCGACGGCGCCGCGGGGTTCCATTGTCGCCGCGGTGACGCGATTAATGACAAACCGATGCTTGACGATACGCGCTGCCCGCGTGAAAGCCGCATCGACGGCGGCCTTGTCTCCGATCAACTCTACGAAACAAATATTGTCCGGACAGTCATCCCAAACGCGCGGCGCGCCGGGCTTGCTCGCTTCGGCAGTCGAGGAGACGGCCGGCAGTTCCTCATAATCGACGGCGATCATTTCGGCGGCGTCGAGCGCCTGCGCAGCCGTTTCCGCGACCACGAAAGCGACTGAATCTCCAACCCAGCGCACACGGTCCTCTGCGAGGATCGGATAGCGCGGCTTATACATCGGCGAACCATCGCGGCGCTTATGTCCGCCCGGTACCGGAAGATCGGTGTAACCGGCAGCCTTGATGTCTGCGCTCGTGAGAATGGCCAGGACGCCCGGTGCCGTTTTGGCCGCGGCAACATCGATGCTGTTTATTTTGGCGTGCGCGTGCGGAGAACGCAGAACGACGCCGTGTGCCATGCCCGGCAGCTTGATGTCGTCGGTATAGCGCCCGCCACCACGGATGAGACGTGGATCCTCGAAGCGCGACACGCCTTGGCCGATGGCGAATTCACCCATAGAAACGTCCCAGTTTATAGCGCTTCACGAACAGGCTGCTCGTTCCCATGACAGCGGGGAACGGACGCAACCTGCAGGATTTGTGATCGTTGCTGTGGATCCCCGCTTTCGCGGGAATGAGCGGAGTGTCGGTCGAGCATTGCGGAGGCTATTTTTCGGATCGTAATTTTTCCGCCACGCGCGGCGCGAAATAGGTGAGGACGCCGTCGCAGCCGGCGCGCTTGAAGGCGGTGAGACTTTCGATCATGGCGCGCTCGCCGTCGAGCCAGCCGTTTTGCGCCGCCGCCATGATCATCGCGTATTCGCCGGATACCTGATAGGCGAAGGTCGGCATACCAAATTCCGTTTTTACGCGACTTATGATGTCGAGGTAGGGGAGGCCGGGTTTGACCATGATCATGTCGGCGCCTTCCTCGATGTCGATAGCAACCTCACGCAAGGCTTCGTCGGTGTTTCCGAAATCCATTTGATAGGTTCGCTTGTCACCGGTCAGCGTCTTCGCCGAGCCGACCGCGTCGCGGAACGGTCCGTAGAATGCCGACGCATACTTCGCAGCATAAGACATGATCGAGACGTCGATGAAGTTTGCCGCATCGAGTGCCTTGCGGATGGCGCCAACCCGTCCATCCATCATGTCGGAAGGCGCGATGATGTCGCACCCGGCTTCGGCTTGCACGAGCGATTGTTTGACCAGAACTCCAACCGTGTCGTCGTTAATGATGACGTCGTCGCGCAGCAGGCCGTCATGGCCGTGGCTGGTGAATGGGTCGAGCGCCACGTCGCAAAGGATACCAATCTCGGGTACTTCCTTTTTGACTGCGCGGATGGCACGGCAGACGAGATTGTCGGGATTGAGCGCTTCGCTTCCCGTTTCGTCGCGCAATTTCGGATCGGTATAAGGAAACAGCGCGATGCAGGGGATATCGAGGTGGGCCGCGCGCTCGGCTTCGCGCACCACCTGATCGACCGACAGGCGATCGACGCCGGGCATGGAGGGCACCGGCGTGCGCGCATTTTTGCCGTCCATGACGAACAACGGCCAGATTAGGTCCGCGGTGGTGAGCTCATGCTCGCGCACCAGCCGGCGCACCCACTCGGCGCGTCGGTTGCGCCGCATACGGACCGGCAGATCGAGCGGGTTGGACTGGATCTCGCTGGTCTCGGCCTCAATTGGCACAAAGCCGATCTTTCGCTCGAGCGGCCGGCCGAATTTAATCGCCATATTCAATCGCCATATTCAATCGCCTTGGGGGCACGCCAGACGGCTCTTTTAGCCGGTCTCGGGTGGCCCCGCTACCCGTGCGAAAAGGCGATCAGCCCCGCCGGTTATCCGGCCTGCCGCTCCATCGAGACGCCCGCCTCCAGGCTTTCCTTGTCGCGATAAACCGAGGCGACCGCCAACACGCGACCACCCTTGCGGTAGCGCAAGACGCAGTCGCGCTTCGTCAGATCGCCGTCGATGTCGATCGCGTCCCAGCTTTCGGCATGACCGACATAGTTGATCGGTACGTCGTAATGCTGACTCCAGAAAAACGGCGCCGACCGAAACGGCGTCTGAATGCCCATCATGTTGAGTGCCGCAACCTGGCCCTGTCGTTCTGCGACCACCCAGTGCTCGACGCGGATCCGCTGGCCTGAAATCGGATCGGGCCAGCGGGCGATGTCGCCGCCGCGTAGATCCCCGTCACGCTCGTTTCCATGAACTCGTTGACGCTCACACCCTTGTCGATGGCAATGCCGGCTTTTTCGGCAAGCGCGAGGCGGGGGCGAACACCGACACCGATAACAACAAGGTCTGCATCCAGTGCGCCGCCGCTCTTGAGCGTTACGCGTCTGCCGTCGATTGCGGTGACGGTATCCTCAAGATGGAATTTCACTCCATGTTCCTCATGCAGCGCGCGGATGAAATCGCCAAGTTGCGACCCGAACACGCGCTCAAGGGGTCGCTTTTCCGGTGCTACGACATGGACCTCAATATGGCGGGCGCGCAATGCGGCCGCCGTTTCAAGGCCAATGAAGCTTGCCCCGATTACCACCGCGCGTTTTGCAACTTTCGCCTGGGCGATAATACCGCGGCAATCCGACAACGATCGCAGCGTGTGGACGTGTTTCTGTGTGGCTCCGGGAATATCGAGTTTCACCGGTTCGGCACCGGTGGCTATCAGAAGCATATCGAATTTGATCTTGCTGCCGCTATTGAGCGTGAGATCCCTCACTTTTGTATCGAGTGCAGTGACTTCACTTTTGAGTTTCAGGTCGATGCGGTTCTCACCGTACCAGTCGGAACCGCGCAACGGCACCCAGTCTTCCGGGGCGCTGCCGGCCAGGTAATCTTTCGACAGATTTGGCCTGTCGACAGGTGCCGCATCATCGCCGCTCACAATCGTGACGCTGCCGGCAAAACCGCGGCGGCGCAGCATTTCGGCCGCCGCAAATCCAGCAGCGCCACCGCCGACGATAACAATGCGTTGGTCGGCGGATCCCGCCTTCTTCGGCGCAGGCTGCGTCTTCTTGCCGGCGACGGTGACTTTTCCGTCGCGTTCGTCGACTTGCCAGCAGCCGAGCGGGCTCAATGCCGGCGCGGCGATCGCTTCACCGGTCTGCAGGCTGAAGTGTGCATGGTGCCACGGACAGCGGACCGTATCGCCGACGAGCAGGCCGTCGGCGAGGGGGCCGTGATAGTGTGTGCAATGGGCCGATAGTGCGAACAGCCTTCCGTTCTGGCGCACCAACAGAACCTCGTCGTCTCCCACGTGGCCTGCCAGCATGGCGCCCTCGGCGAGATCGGCTGTTGGGACGCCGATGCTCAGGTCGGGGCCTTTTGGTTTCTGATCGTCCTGTTCCGCCATTGCTCTCCTCCACAGCTTGCCTTCCTTAGATGCCGAAGTCGGCTGGAAGTTCCAACGTCAAGCCGCGACCTGCACCGACTCCAGAAACGCCAATATGTCGGCCATGCTCTGATCGAAGTGTTCGTTCAGGAAGAAATGGCTCGAGTTCGGGATAGAGCTTGAGCTTTGCCCCGGGGATCAGTCGCGCGAGCTCTTGTGAGCACGATGCTGAGCACCACGTGTCCTCCGTGCCGCAATTGACCAGCGTGGGCGTTCTGATCTGCCCCAATCGTGATCGTGCATCATGCCCGATACAGGCCAGCGTCGACTGGATGAAGGCATGGGCCGGCCGTTTGGCGTCCCCAATTGATTTTTCCTTGGCGTCGATTTCGTCTTTGTGACTGTTGAAGTAGGCCAGCGTATAGCAAAACAGCGTCATGTGACGCGCGGCTTCCTGCGGCCCCTGAGCCTTGTAGACATTCATAATGTTTTCGGTGACGCGCGCACCGTATCGATCCATCTTGGCAAATGAACAATTGATCACGAGGCCGAGGACACGCGTCGGATGGTTGATTGCAATCTCCTGCACAATTCCGCCGCCCATCGAGATTCCATAAATGTGAGCACGCTTGATTCCGACGGCATCCATGAGGCCGACAGTGTCGTCGGCAAACAATCTGGTTGAATAAGGGACGTCGGGGCATTCCGTGCGGCCGGTGCCGCGATTGTCAAAGGCGAGAACCTGGTAGTGGTGCCCGAGATGCTCGATTTGCCGCTGCCAGGTGCGCGCGTCGCCTGCAAGTCCGCCGACATGGACAAGCGGCGTGCCCTTGCCGTGGATTTCGTAATACATCTCAATATCATTGACCCGGACTTTCGGCATTGGTGGCCCCCTTTTCCAGTGCGAGAAGTCTAAATCCAACCAGTATCGGCAGAAAGTGCCATTGTTGCGTTCGCGGGCACGGACTTGCTAACGGTACTGATAATGAACTTCGACTTCACCGAAGAACAATTGGCTTTCCAGGCGACCGCTCGCGCGTTCGCCCGCGATGAATTGATGCCGCATGCGCGGGAATGGGATGAGAACGAGTTTTTCCCGGTCGATGCCCTGCGCAAAGCCGCGGCGCTCGGTTTTGGCGGCATATACGTAAATGAAGATGTGGGCGGATCGGCATTGAGCCGTCTCGACGCCGCACTGATCTTTGAGGAACTGGCCCAGGGTTGCACATCGACCGCGGCCTATATCTCGATCCACAACATGGCGGCCTGGATGATCGATGCCTTTGGTGGTGCCGAGGCGCGCAGGAAATTCCTGCCAAAACTGTGCACCATGGAGCACTTCGCAAGCTATTGCTTGACGGAGCCCGACGCGGGGTCCGATGCGGTAAATCTGGCGACCCGCGCACGTCGCGACGGCGACCACTATGTGCTCGATGGCACCAAAGCATTCATTTCGGGCGGCGGGGTATCCGACATTTACGTCGTAATGGCGCGCACCGGAGAATCCGGGTCGCGCGGCATATCTTGCATCGTCGTTGAGAAGGGCACGCCCGGTCTGTCGTTTGGCGCGCAGGAGAAGAAGCTCGGCTGGAAAACGCAACCGACGGCTATGGTCGTATTCGAAAATTGCCGCGTGCCCGTGATGAACCGCATCGGGTCGGAGGGGCAGGGCTTCAGGATTGCGATGGCTGGTTTAGACGGCGGCCGCTTGAATATTGGCGCCTGTTCGATCGGGGGTGCACAGTTCTGCCTCGACCGAACCGTCGCCTATATGAAGGAGCGCCGGCAATTCGGTTCACGACTCGCCGATTTCCAGGCGTTGCAATTTCGCATCGCGGATTATGCGACTGAACTCGACGCGGCGCGACTGTTCTTGCATCGAGCCGCGGTCGCGGTGGGGGAAGGCGAGCCAATCGCGACGCGGCTTGCCGCGCAGGCAAAGCGTCTTGCCACCGATGCCGGCTTTGACGTTGTCAACGGCTGCCTGCAATTGCATGGCGGTTACGGGTATCTGCGCGATCATCCGATTGAGCGCGTCTTGCGCGATGTGCGCGTGCACCAGATCCTTGAAGGAACCAATGAGATCATGCGCATGATTATAAGCCGTTCCATGCTGGGAAACTGACGAGCGAGCATGGATCCCACCGATATCCTTTTTGAGCGGCGCGGCGCGGCCGGAATTATCACGCTCAATCGGCCAAAGGCGCTCAATGCCGTCACCCACGGTATGGTGCTCACCTTGCGTGCACAGCTTGACCGGTGGGCGAAAGACCCCGCGATCGCGCACGTCGTGATCGTGGCCGCCGGCGAGCGCGCCTTCTCGGCCGGCGGTGATATTCGCGCTCTTTACGATCTCGGCAAGGCCGGGAAACACGAGGAGGCGCTGCAATTCTGGCGCGACGAATATCCACTCAATGCCGTGATCAAGAACTATCGAAAACCTTATGTCGCTCTGATTGACGGCATTGACATGGGCGGTGGTGTCGGCGTGTCGGTGCATGGATCGCATCGCGTCGCAGGAGATCGGTTCTCTTTCGCCATGCCGGAGGTCGGTATCGGCTTTTTTCCTGACGTGGGGGCGACGTGGTTTTTGCCGCGCATGCCGGGCGAGTTCGGGGCATTGTGCGCGCTCACTGGCGAGCGTTTGGGTCCCGCCGACGCGGTTGCGACGGGGATTGCCACGCATCGCGTTTCATCCGCAAGGTTCGGCGACGTTCTCGATGCCCTGTCGGGCACGGTTTCGGTTGACGCCGTGCTTGCGGCATTCGCGGAACAGGTTGAGCCGGGGCCGGTTGCACAACGCCGGGCCGAGATCGACCGAGTGTTTGGCGGAGGTCGGGTTGAAGACGTGCTCGAAGCACTTGATCACGAAGCGACCAGCGGCTCCGCTGGCGCTTCTTGGGCGCAAAAATCGGCCGCCACGATCCGCACAAAGTCGCCGCTCAGTCTCAAGCTTGCACTTGCGCAGGTGCGGCGCGGACGATCTTGGGATTTCGAGACGTGCATGCGGGCCGAATTCCGCATAGTGTCACGTGTGATTCATGGCCATGATTTTTATGAAGGTGTCCGTGCCGTGATCATCGACAAGGACAACCAGCCGCGCTGGCGGCCCGCGACGCTTGCGGGGGTGAGCGACGCAGAAGTCGAGCGTCATTTTGCGCCGCTCGGAAAATCCGAACTGGTGCTGTCGTGAGCAAGCCGGTTCTTTCTCGTGATGTGCAATCGCTCGAGCCTGTCCACGAGCTGGAAAACGATCGCGCAATCGGGCGCTGGACCCGGCGACTGGTTGTTTTCCTGCGCGTAATGGCGGCAATATCAATGCTCAAGGGCATCTACCACTGGTCGCGGGTATGCGGCATCGGCGCGGATGATATCTTCGAAAATCACTCGATCGCATGGCAAACCGCGACGGTCTTTTTTGCCGTCATCGATCTGGTTGCGGCCGTCGGCCTTTGGCTCGCGGCCGCATGGGGTGCAGTGATCTGGCTCACTTCGGTCGCCTCCATGCTTGCAGTCGAGATATTTTTTCCACAGGTGTTCGGCGGCGGCTGGTTGACCGGCATGCTGGAGGGCGGCTTGCTGGCGCTTTATCTCTGGCTCGCGCTGAAATCGGCGCAAGAGCAGACGCCATAGGAATCAACGTTTAGTCGGGAGGACGCCATGGCGCGTATCGGATTTATCGGCCTCGGCAACATGGGACTGCCGATGGCACAGAACTTACTAAAGGCCGGCCACCAGGTCGAAGGCGTCGACGTCAACCCGGCCGCACTCGCCAAGCTCACAGCGGCCGGCGGGGCGACTGCGGAAACCGCGAAGGTTGCGGCCGCACGCGCCGATGTCGCCATTACGATGCTGCCGTCGGGGAAAGAGGTTCGTGAAGTCTATCTTGGCTCGTCCGGAATTATCGAGAACGCCAACGCCGGAACGCTGCTCATCGATTGTTCGACCATTGATGTTGAAACCGCGCGCGCGGTCGCGGCCGAAGCGGCGAAGAGGGACCTTTTGATGCTCGACGCGCCGGTCTCGGGTGGGGTTGGTGGCGCCACTGCGGCCACGCTTACGTTTATGGTTGGTGGTACCGCACAGGCATTCGCACGCGCGCAATCGATCCTCGAAAAAATGGGAAAAACAATTGTGCACGCTGGCGGCCCCGGGAACGGCCAGGCTGCAAAGATCTGTAACAATATGATCCTGGGTGTATCGATGATCGCCGTATCGGAAGCGTTCGTTCTCGCAGAGAAGCTCGGGCTGGATCACCAGAAGTTGTTCGACATCTCGTCGAAATCGTCAGGCCAATGCTGGTCGCTGACGAGCTACTGTCCCGTCCCGGGACCCGTACCGACATCGCCTGCGAACCGCGACTATCAAGCGGGATTTACCGCTGCAATGATGCTCAAGGATTTGAAGTTGTCGCAGGAAGCGGCAAAGGCGAGCGGAACTAAAACGGAACTCGGTGGCGCGGCAGCCCGTATTTATTCGGAGTATGTCGCCAGCGGCGAGGCAGCGCGCGACTTCTCCGGCGTCGTTCGCTTTATCCGCGAGTGACACGGCTTCCTAGAGTGAATGAATTCTTGCGCGGCTCTGTAAAATTGCACCGTGAACATTCGATTCACCGTTGCAAATAAACCTAATCTTTATGGTGTTATTTAAGCCGATTTTAGACTGGCCCTCATAGGGTGCGTTATCCGGAGCGAGGAAGACAGGGCCTCGTAACCGGAACGTGTAGATAAACGCAAGGGGCGTTGAACATGAAAGCCGTCGCGAAGACGGTCGAGCCCGCCGGACGAGAGGCGCCGCTCGATCACATTAGGCCGCAGTACTTGGAGGCCTTGACGTTGGTCGAACGGCTGCATCGCCGGTTGCTCGACGTAATCAAGGACGAGTTCGATCGGCGTGGTCGCTCCGACATAAATTCGGTGCAGGCACTCCTGCTGTATAATATCGGGGACAAGGAACTGACGGCCGGTGAGTTGCGCACGCGCGGCTATTACCTCGGCTCGAATGTTTCCTACAATCTCAAGAAGCTCGTTGAGATGGCATTCCTCGATCACCAACGTTCGCGTGTCGATCGGCGCTCGGTGCGCATCAAGCTCACCGAAAAGGGCCGTGAGGTTCGCGATATCATCGAAACGCTCTACCAGAAGCACGTGCGCACTGTTGAGCAGGTTGGCGGAATCAACGCCGAAGAATTCTCAACCCTCAACAAGTCGCTGCATCGGCTTGAGCGGTTCTGGACCGACCAGATTCTCTATCGGCTCTAAAACGACTGCGGGTAGACTAAACTTGACCCCGGCTGCCAGTGCAGCCGGGTTTTTGTTGCGTCCCGGTGCCGGCCGGCCGCGAGCCCTATATCTTGCGCCGCCCACCCTCCACAGCCCAATGCTTGGCGGTTTATTGGCGATATGCTATTGCGGGCGCAATCCCGGACTTTCCCTGGGCATATGAGCTTTTCCGAAAACCGGTTCCCACCCCAGACCTGACCGGGGACTTGTCATTCGGGATCATGCGCCTGCTTTTCGTTGGGCGCCGATCTTATCCGGCGCCAGGAGATCGTGATGTCGGCGACCAATCCCAGCCCTGCAAGCGATATCGAATCCATGTTTTCGGCGCCTTTGCTTGAGGTCGATCCGGAGATCGCAGATGTAGTCAAGCGAGAGCTCGGGCGTCAACGTGACGAGATCGAACTTATCGCCTCGGAGAACATCGTTTCGCGCGCCGTTCTGGAAGCGCAAGGCTCGGTTCTCACCAACAAATATGCGGAAGGTCTGCCCGGTAAGCGTTACTATGGCGGCTGTGAATTCGTGGATATCGCCGAGCGTCTCGCGATTGAACGCGTGACGAAATTATTCGGCTGCAAGTTCGCGAATGTGCAGCCACACTCCGGCGCATCGGCCAATGCCGAGGTGTTTTTCGCGCTGCTTCAGCCCGGCGATACATTTATGGGCCTCAACCTCGCTGCCGGCGGTCACCTGACTCACGGATCGCCCGTCAACATGTCCGGCAAGTGGTTCAAGCCGGTTCCTTATGGCGTTCGCCGCGACGACCACCGGATCGATATTGAAGAAGTGGTGCGTCTGGCGCGCGAGCACAAACCAAAATTGATCATTGCCGGCGGATCGGCTTATCCGCGCATCATTGATTTCCGGGCATTTCGCGCGATCTGCGACGAGGTCGGTGCGCTGTTGATGGTCGATATGGCACATTTCGCCGGTCTCGTTGCTGCGGGCGCGCATCCCTCGCCATTTCCGCACGCGCATGTCGTCACGACGACGACGCACAAGACGCTGCGTGGGCCGCGTGGCGGTGTCATTCTGTCTGACAATGAAGAAATCGCGCGTAAGCTCAACTCGGCCGTATTCCCGGGCATGCAGGGCGGTCCTCTTATGCACGTGATCGCTGCCAAAGCGGTGGCCTTCGGCGAGGCACTGCGTCCCAGTTTTCGTACTTATGCGCGTAGCGTCATCGAGAACGCCAAGGCGCTCGCCGAGACATTGAAATCGCACGGGCTTGATATTGTCTCCGGAGGCACCGACACGCATCTCATGCTCGTTGATTTGCGGCCCAAGCACCTGACCGGAAAGGTCGCTGAAACGGCACTCGGACGTGCACACATCACATGCAACAAGAACGGTATTCCGTTCGATCCTGAAAAGCCGATGGTGACATCCGGCATTCGTCTCGGTGCGCCGGCCTGCACCACACGCGGTTTCGGCATCGCGGAATTCCGCCAGGTCGGCGAAATGATTGTCGAGGTGCTCGACGTGCTGTCGCAGAAAAACGTTGAGGAAGATTCACTTGTGGAAGCTGCGGTCCGGGACAAAGTAAAGGCGTTGATTGGAAGGTTTCCGATCTATCAATGAGGTTTGACCGAGACATTGCCACGGCCGTGCTGGGCCCCGTAGCGGGCGTACAAGCCTTGGCCAAAAATCCAGATGTGGAGGGCCGGGACGATTCCGGCCATCGCGCGATAGGGAGGCGAGGGGCCTAGCCATGCGTTGCCCGAGTTGCGGAAGCCTCGATACGCAGGTGAAGGATTCGCGACCAACGGAAGATTCCGCGGTTATCCGCCGGCGGCGCGTGTGCCTTGCCTGTAATTTTCGTTTCACCACATTCGAACGAGTGCAATTGCGCGAACTGACGGTCATCAAGCGCAACGGCCGCCGCGTGCCGTTCGATCGCGACAAGCTGATGCGGTCGGTGCAGATTGCCGTGCGCAAGCGGCCGGTCGATCCCGAACGGATCGAGCAAATGGTCTCCAAGATTGTTCGTGAGCTGGAAAGCCAGGGAGAGAGTGAAATCTCCTCCGAGGCAATAGGGGAGATCGTGATGGAGCATTTGCGTGAGCTCGACGATGTGGCCTATGTGCGTTTTGCATCCGTCTATCGCAACTTCCGCGAAGCCAAAGATTTTCGCGCAGCCCTCGATGAGCTTTCGGGTGAAGATGACAGCCGACCCGAGGCGAGCGCAGAAAAATGAGACCGGGATCCATAGCCGCCGGAGTTAGATGATGAGCGCAGGGGTTATGGAGCCCAATATGGCGCCCGGCGGCGCGCCAGCAAATGAAAGCCCGATCAATGACGAACGTTTCATGCGTCTCGCCCTGACGCTAGGAGGCCGCAATCTCGGTCATACCTGGCCCAATCCGGCGGTCGGCGCTGTCATCGTGAAAGATGGCATCATCATCGCACGGGGCTGGACGCAGCCCGGTGGCCGGCCGCATGCCGAAGTCGAGGCATTGCGCCGCGCTAAAAAGGCGGCTGAGGGTGCGACAATGTATGTGACGCTCGAGCCGTGCTCACATCACGGCAAAACCTCGCCATGCGCGGACGCCATTATCCGCGCTGGAATTGCGCGCGTGGTGTCATCGATGGAAGATCCAAATCCGGACGTGGCGGGGCAGGGGCACGAACGCCTCCGCGGCAAAGGCATTGTTGTCGATATCGGTCTTGGCGCGGACGCGGCTCGCCGCATTCACGTTGGCCACGCCACCCGCATTACGAAGGGGCGACCATACGTGACGCTCAAGCTCGCTGTTTCCTCCGACGGCAAAGCGGGCCTTGCGGGCCGCAAGCAGGCGTCAATTACGGGGGAAGCTGCGCGTGAGCGCGTGTTCCAGCTGCGCGCTTCGAGCGATGCCATCCTCGTCGGAATAGGGACCGTGCTTTCCGACGATCCGCAGTTGACGTGCCGTTTGCCTGGAATGTTCGAGCGCTCCCCCGTGCGCGTCGTTCTCGATGCAGGACTGCGGCTTCCGTTGGCAACGTCGGTCGTCGCGACCGTGCGTGAGACGCCGACCTGGGTCTTCACGTCGCAAAAGCCTTCTGGCATCGCGGAGGAGATACTCCAGCAGAAAAACTGCAGGGTATTTCGGGTCGATGACATCGACGGTCGTCTCGATTTGCAGCAGGTTCTCAAGGTCCTTGCTGAACAGGGCATCACGCGACTTATGGTGGAAGGCGGTCCGACAATTGCGGCGAGTTTCGTCGAGGCCGATTTGGTCGATGAAGCCGTTCTGTTGCGGGGCCCGAAGGCGATCGGTTCCGACGGTATCGACCCGCTCGAAGGCTTGCCCCTCGACACATTGACCGGCCGGTTGACGTCGCGTGGCCGTGAGACAATAGGGTCCGACACGCTCGAAATATTCGAGCGGGTGTCATGATCGGAGTGTTTGCTTTTCTCGCGCCGAATTCCCGTTCACGCGGGAATGAGCAGAGCTTGGCGGCCATGCGTCGGATTTCTTCCTGATGTTCACCGGCATTGTCAGCGACCTTGGCGAAGTGCGTTCGGTCAGCGCTCGCGCCGGCAATCTGCACCGCATGACATTCTTCTGCGGTTACAAACGCGCCGAGATTGTGCAAGGGGCGTCGATCGCCTGTTCAGGCGTGTGTTTGACGGTTGTCGATTCAGGAGAGGAGGAGGGCCGCGTTTGGTTTTCGGTTGACGCGGCCGACGAAACCCTGCGCGTCACGACCGTGGGACGCTGGCGAGTGGGAACGAAGATCAATCTTGAGCGGCCGCTGAAGCTTGGCGATGAACTAGGCGGCCATCTGGTCGCCGGCCACGTCGACGGGGTCGCTACAGTGGTCGCGCGCGAGGACATGACCGAAATGGCCCGGTTCCTGCTGCGGCCGCAAGCTGGGCTTGCCCGCTTCATCGCATCCAAGGGCTCGGTCGCTATCGACGGCGTTTCGCTGACGGTCAATGCCGTAGAAGGCGAAACATTTTCGGTGCTTGTCATTCCGCATACCCTGCGTGTCACGACGTTCGGCGCATTGCGCAAGGGTGATGATGTCAACATCGAGGTCGACACGATGGCCAGATATGCGGCGCGGCTGCTGGAAATGAAGTAGAACCTTGTCCGGGCAGAGGCCGCTTGCTACGACGCCAATCCCGGTCAGGAACATTTATGGCCAAGAAAAAGCGAACTGCAAAAGAAGCTGGCAGCCTCCATATGCTGATCGTCGAGGCGCGTTTCTATGATGCCATTGCGGACGAGCTGCTGCGCGGGGCTACACGCGTCCTTGATAAGGCCGGCGCGCGCTACGACCGTGTCAGCGTGCCTGGTGCATTGGAAATCCCTGCCGCTATTGCGATAAGTGCCGATGCTGCAAGGCGTCGCCGCGCCCCCTATGATGGGGTGGTGGCCCTCGGCTGCGTGATCCGCGGAGAAACGCACCATTTCGAGATTGTGGCCAATGAGTCGGCGCGCGCGCTGATGGACCTTGCGGTGAGAGAACGGCTCGCCATTGGGAACGGCATTCTCACCGTGGAAAACGAGGCGCAAGCGCTCGCCCGGGCGCGTTCAACAGAGGGCGACAAGGGTGGAGCTGCCGCGCGCACTGCGCTGACAATGGTTGCGCTCAAGCACACGCTCGTGTGGCGCTGATGGCGACTGGCGCGATTCGCGACGACGATGCACGAAAGGCGAACAAGCGTGGCGCAGCCCGGCTTGCGGCGGTCCAGGCGCTTTATCAGATGGATCTCGCGGGATCCGGCATCAACGAGATTTTGGCGGAATTCGAAAGTCACTGGATCGGGCGCGAGGTTGAGGGCGAGCAATATCTGCCGGCCGAAGCGGCGTTCTTCCGTGATATTGTCTCTGGTGTCGTGCGCGAACAGCGAGAACTCGATCCATTGATTGACGAAGTCCTGTCGACAAATTGGCCGCTCAAGCGCATCGAAGCTGTTCTGCGCGCCGCATTGCGCGCCGGTGCATATGAACTCACACATCGTCGCGACGTGCCTGCCCGGGTGGTGGTCGCGGAATATGCCGATGTTGCCGCGGCCTTTGTCGAGCGCGACGAGACTGGCATGGTCAATGCCGTGCTTGATCACCTTGCGCGGCGCTTGCGTCCGGCCGAGTTCAGTCGGACTACAGGATGACACGATGGTGTCGCGCGAAGACATGTCAACCGAGGACCGCCTGATTGCACGCTTCTTTGCGCCGCTTGCAACCCACCCGGGAGCACTTGCGCTGTCCGACGATGCAGCATTCATCACACCTCCGCAGGGAAGCGATCTTGTCCTCAAGACGGATGCGATCATTGGCGGCGTTCATTTTTTTCCTGAGGACGCTGCGCAAGCAGTCGCAAGCAAGGCGTTGCGCGTCAATCTTTCTGACCTTGCAGCTAAGGGTGCGCGCCCGCTCGGGTTCCTTCTGTCGCTCGCAATTCCAAGGACGATCGACGAGGAGTGGCTTGCCGGTTTTGCCGACGGGTTGCGGGGCGATGCCGTGCTGTTCGATTGCCCGCTGTTTGGCGGAGACACCGATCGCACGCCAGGGCCCACCACCGTTTCGATTGCGATGTTTGGCAGCGTGCCGGAAGGAACCATGGTGCGCCGAGCGGGCGCCAACCCCGGCGACCGCGTATTCGTGACTGGGACGATCGGCGATGCTGTGCTCGGTCTGGCGTTGCGCAAGCCAGAGGCGCCGAAATGGAATTTAAGCGACGCGCAACGCAAGCATCTGGTTTCGCGATACCTTCTGCCGCAGCCGCGTAATGCACTGGCTGAGGCGGTGCGTACGCATGCATCGGCCGCAATGGATGTTTCAGACGGCCTTGCCGGCGACTTTGCCAAGCTGTGCCGCACGTCAGGAGTTGCGGCCAGGATCGACGTGGGGAGCGTGCCGCTGTCGGAGGCGGCCAAAGCCGTCATTTCGGCCAACGCTGCTATGCTTGAAACAGCGCTTTCAGGCGGCGACGACTATGAGATTGTTTGCACGGTGCCCCGGGCAAAAGCCGACAGCTTTTGCGCGACCGCAAAGGAGGTTGGGGTGGGTGTCACGGATATCGGAGAAGTTATGGCTGGCTCGGGTACCAAGTTTGAAACAGCCGAGGGCAAGGCATTTACGTTTGCACGCGCTTCGTTCAGTCATTTTTGAAATGGGCGTAACAGCCCTGACGGTCATCCCGATGGACGTACTGGCCGAAATGACGCGAGCCGGTCTTATGGTTATAGTGTGCAAGCAAGCAACGGGAATTGGCTATGCATGACCTAACGGCAAAGCAGGCGGCGGTGACTCCGGTCGGCCAGCACCCTAATTTCCAGAAGTACCACAAGCATTTTCCCACCTCGGCGTGGCTGCGGCGGCGCGCACCGCGGAATGTACCGCTATTTGCATTCGAATATGGCGATACCGGAGCAGGAAACGACATTGGTATTGAGCACAATTGGGCCGCGCTTGATGCCGTCGAGATCGTGCCGCGGTATGGCGTCATGCCGACGCTGCCTCCGGTCGATGTCAAACTTTTTGGCCGCAGCTACGCCGCTCCGATCGGCATTGCGCCCATGGGTGGCCCGTCGCTGGTGTGGCCGGGCGCCGATCTCCTGATGGCGAAAGCCGCGCAGCGCGCGCGTGTGCCCTATACGCTAAGCGTTGCCGGCGGCGCCACGATCGAACAGGCCGCAGAAATCGCGCCCGACGTATTCTGGCTCCAGCTCTATCGGTTCTGGCACGACGACCACAAGATCGGCTTTGATCTCGTGCGGCGCGCGCAGGCGGTTGATGCCAAAGTGCTTACGCTCACGCTCGACGTGCCGGTACGCACGACGCGATCGCGTGAAACCTATGCCGGTCTTGCGCACGAGTTTCGTCCCAGCGCGCGCATGGTTTATGAAATGCTGGTGCGGCCAAAGTGGCTGTTCGCGCTTCTGCGCAATGGCTATCCGCGTTTTGCCACCATAAGCGACTACGCCCGTCCCGGTGCGGGAACCAATGAGATCATCGCCTATGCGCGCGCGCGCATGGGCGGGGCTTTCTCATGGGAGGAGGTCAAGCGCTATCGTGATGCGTGGAAGGGGCCTATGGCGGTGAAAGGCATTCTGCATCCTGAGGATGCCGAGAAAGCCGTTGCACTCGGCATCGAGGGTATCTGGGTCTCGAACCATGGCGGCCGTCAGATCGAGGCCCTCGCGCCGTCGATCGATGTGCTGCCGGGAATCGTCGCGGCAGTCGGAAAGAAGGCGACCGTCCTCCTCGATAGCGGCGTGCGCAGCGGGCAGGACGTGATGCGGGCACTCGCACTGGGCGCCAGCGCTGCTTTTGCGGGTAAGTCGTTCCTCTGGGCGGTGGGCGCGCTTGGCGACGACGGACCGGATTATCTGATTGATCTCTATATCGACGAACTGCGCGCGTCACTCGGCCAGATCGGCGCAATATCGCCGGCCGAGGCCCGAGTAGCGACCGTACGGCACCCCGGCGCCTTTGATTTTGGTAACAAACCGAAGGCGCCGCGCCCACCGCGCAAACGGTGACGCATTGATCGTTCGATCAACCGCCGAAATCGAAATTTCAATTAAAATCATCCCTGGTCTGCGCTCGCGGCAGTAGCGATTCGCTTCAGTGGCCGATAAAAGGGGCGGTCTTTTGTCCGGGAGTTCTTGATGTCGGCGGTCGCCGAACCTGTCCACCCCGCCTTGCCCGACGATAATCTGGCGCGGCGCAATGCGATGGTGCTGGCGATCGCCCAGGCTCTCGCCGGCGGAAACAATACGGTCATCGTAAGCACGGCGAGCATTGTCGGCGCGGTATTAGCGCCGGACAAAGGCCTCGCGACTTTCCCGGTGACGGCAATGGTATTTGGCATGTGGCTTGGCACGCTGCCGCTGGGCATGCTGGCGCTGAAATTCGGCCGCCGCTTCGCGCTGCAATGCGGATCGACCTTCGGCGTTCTATCCGGCTTGATTTCCTACGCAGCGGTGATGAACGGAAATTTCTGGCTGCTATTGTTTGGCACATTCTGTGGCGGGCTCTACGCCGCTGCCCATCAGTCGTACCGTTTCGCGGCTGCCGATACCGCCAGCGATGCCTACCGGCCGAAGGTCGTTTCCTGGGTGCTTGCCGGCGGTGTTTTTGCCGCGGTGATCGGGCCGCAGCTTGTGATTTTCACCAAGGATCTGCTGTCGCCGCACCTGTTCGCGGCGAGCTATCTCGGCCAATCCGCTTGCGCCGTTGCGGCAGCCTTCGTCCTGCAATTCGTCAAGGTGCCACCGCTTGCACCGGCACGGCACGGCAGCGTGAGGCCTCTCGCCGAAATCCTGCGCAATTCGCGTTTCATTGTCGCGGTTGTGTGCGGCATGGCGAGCTATGGCATGATGAACATGGTGATGACCTCAGCGCCGCTTGCCATGGTCGGCTGCGGTCATTCGGTGACCGCCGCGACACTCGGCATCCAGTGGCACGTGCTGGCCATGTACGCGCCGAGCTTCATCACCGGCGCACTGATTGCCCGTTTTGGAGTCGAGCGGATCACCGGAATAGGCTTGGCCCTGATCGGCGTTACCGCCGTCATCGGTATTTCGGGAATTACCGTTGCGCACTTCTGGAGCGCGCTGGTGGTGCTTGGAATCGGCTGGAACCTTGCCTTTATCGGCGCCACCACAATGGTGACGCAATGCCACCGGCCTCATGAACGCAACAAGGTGCAAGCATTCAACGACTTTCTGATATTCGGCAGCATGGCGCTCAGCTCCTTTTCATCAGGCCAGTTGCTTGAATACTTCGGCTGGACGACGATCAACGAGGTGATTTTTCCGACCATTTTAGTGGCGGGGGCACTATTGCTGTGGCTCGCGCAGCGCCGCCGGCTCTCGACGGTCTGACCGCCAGGTTTCACAGCCCAGCATGAAAAGCCGGCCGACGCCGCGCCAACCCCGTGGCCGGGTGACGCCGCTCGGCGCCCGCACCACGGCACCCGAACAGGCGCCCGCCCGGGACAATTTCCGCGTTGCACACGGTGCAGGATTTTGGCTATATCCGCGCGCTTACCGGTCGGGGTGAAGCGCCCTCAAAGCGGCCATCCTCGACGCTCCTGGCGCCGGCGGGAGCGTTCGTCCCGCCAGCACCATTCAAAATCGGGGAAAATGGCCACCATGACGACTTTGTGGTTGATCGTCGGCTGCGGGGTGCTCGCGATCGTTTATGGCATCTGGGCGATCCAATCGGTGCTGAGCGCCGACTCTGGCAGCAAGCGGATGCAGGAAATTTCCGAAGCCGTGCGCGAAGGCGCGCAGGCCTATCTCAAGCGCCAATACACCACCATCGGCATTGTCGGCGTGGTGATCTTTGTGATCATCGGTTTCACGCTCGGCTGGCTGGTCGCGGTCGGTTTCGCAGTCGGCGCTATTCTGTCGGGTGCGACAGGTTTTATCGGCATGAATGTTTCCGTGCGCGCCAATGTGCGGGTCGCACAGGCGGCCACCAAGTCGCTGGCAGGAGGGCTGGAACTCGCCTTCAAGTCAGGTGCCATCACCGGAATGCTGGTCGCAGGCCTCGCCTTGCTCGGCGTCACCCTCTACTTCGGATTCCTTACCGGCACGATGCATAAGGCGCCCAACGACCGGACGGTGATCGACGCTATTGTCGCGCTTGGTTTTGGCGCGTCGCTGATTTCAATCTTTGCCCGTCTTGGTGGCGGAATCTTCACCAAAGGCGCCGACGTGGGTGGCGATCTGGTGGGCAAAGTGGAAGCGGGCATTCCGGAAGACGATCCGCGCAATCCGGCAACTATCGCCGACAACGTTGGCGATAACGTTGGTGACTGCGCCGGCATGGCGGCTGATCTGTTCGAGACCTATGCGGTGACAATCGTCGCCACCATGGTGCTGGCCTCGATCTTCTTCTCCAGCACGCCAATTCTGCTCAACATGATGACCTATCCGCTCGCTATCGGCGGCGCTTGCATCATCACCTCGATCATCGGCACGTTCTTCGTGCGGCTGGGTCGCAACAAATCGATCATGGGCGCGCTGTACAAGGGCTTTATCGCTTCCGCGGTGCTATCGCTCGTTGCCATCTGGTTTGTCACCGACTCTCTGATCGGCATGGGCTCGATTGCGGGCGTGCCCTACACCGGCGAAGCGCTTTACATTTGCGCCGTCGTCGGCCTGGTAGTGACCGGCCTGATCATCTGGATCACCGAATACTACACCGGCACCAATTTCCGACCGGTGAAGTCGATCGCTTCGGCCTCGGTCACCGGCCACGGCACCAACGTCATCCAGGGTTTGGCGATCTCGCTCGAATCGACTGCGCTTCCGGCCCTTGTGATCATTGCCGGTATTCTGGTTGCTTATGCGCAAGCGGGATTGTTTGGCATTGCTATCGCTGTTACCGCGATGCTGGCGCTCGCCGGCATGGTGGTTGCGCTCGATGCCTTTGGGCCGGTCACCGACAATGCCGGCGGCATTGCCGAAATGGCGGGGCTGCCGAAGAACGTACGCAAGTTTACCGACGCGCTCGATGCGGTCGGCAACACGACCAAGGCCATCACCAAGGGCTATGCCATCGGCTCGGCAGGCCTTGGCGCGCTGGTGCTGTTCGCGGCCTATAACCAGGACCTGCTGTTCTTCAGCAAGAATGCCGCGACGCATCCGTATTTCCAGGGCATCCACCTCGACTTCGCACTCACCAATCCATACGTCGTGGTCGGTCTCTTGTTCGGTGGTCTGCTGCCCTATTTGTTTGCGTCGATGGGCATGACCGCGGTCGGCCGCGCTGCCGGCGCAATCGTGGAAGAGGTGCGCCGCCAGTTCCGGCAAAAGCCCGGCATCATGAAGGGCAAGGACAAGCCGGATTACGGGCGCGCGGTCGACATGCTTACCAGGGCTGCGATCAAGGAAATGATTGTCCCTTCGCTGTTGCCGGTGCTGTCACCGATCGTGTGCTACTTCGCCATCTACTTCATCGCGGGCGGCGGAGCCGCCGGCAAATCGGCTGGATTTTCGGCGGTCGGTGCCATGCTGCTCGGCGTCATCGTCACCGGCCTGTTCGTCGCGATTTCGATGACGTCCGGCGGCGGCGCATGGGACAACGCCAAGAAATATATCGAGGACGGCCATTACGGTGGCAAGGGCTCCGACGCCCACAAGGCCGCGGTGACAGGCGATACTGTCGGAGATCCCTACAAGGACACTGCCGGACCGGCTGTGAATCCGATGATCAAGATCACCAACATCGTCGCGCTGTTGCTGCTTGCAGTTCTGGCGCACTAATCTCCGCCATAGTGCGATAAGGGCCCGCGTGTGTGCGGGCCCTTTTTCACTGAAGCATCGCCTTAGAGGTGCACGCCGACGTTTTTAAAGATATTGCGGAGGTAGCTCAATTCCTGGCCGCCGGTCGGTGTGGTCTGTGAATAGAAGTCGAAAATCTTTCCGTCCTTCAGACCGTAATTCGCGAGTCTGGTTACCCTGCGGTCCTTATCGAAATAGACCGCGATAACGCGTTGGTCGATGACCTCATGGGGCATGAAGGCGGCCGAGCGTTGCGCCTTCTGCGAGATGTAATAGAAGGCATCGCCATTGACGGTGGCGACCGTGGAGGGGGTGCCAAGCACAATCAAGACCTGTTCTTGCGTTGCTCCGACCGGGACCTGTTCGAGGGCGCCTTCCGGCAACACATAACCGCGCTGCAGGGTCTCGGTCGTGTTGCCACAAGCCGCGAGAGCCAGTGCGGCCGCAAGGGTCGCGGCAAGGCGGAAGGCTTGCTTTCTACGGCGCACGGTTTTCTACCCCAGGATGCGTCTGCATTATTTCGTTCTTGCAACGGGAAGGACGTTGACGTAACGCGGCGAACCGCAAGAGCCCCCGACCAGACCCGATGAAATTACCCCTGTTTCGCCGCAGCGCGCGGCAGAACACCATTTCGAGCCTGTATGGCACGATCGTGGCGCAGGCGCGATTGCCCTGTTTTTATCGCGAATACGCAGTCCCCGACACGGTTGATGGGCGTTTCGAGCTTTTGGTAATGCATCTTGCCCTGGTGCTCGGCCGTCTGGGGGAGGAGCCCGGGCTACGGAACCTGGGCCAATTCCTGTTCGACCATTTCTGCAAGGATATGGACCATAATTTGCGGGAAATGGGCGTAGGCGACCTTGCGGTGCCAAAGCAGATGCAACGAATGGGTGAAGCCTTCTACGGCCGTGCGCAGGCCTACCGGAAAGCTCTGGGGGCAACGGGCGAAGAGCCGCTGATAGAGGCCCTGATACGAAATATATATGATACTCGAGCGCCCGGCCGGGCTGGGGCTGCGCGTCTTGCGGCCTATATGCGGGAAGCGGTACGTGACTTGGAGGGGCAATCAGCATCGGCTCTCCTCGCTGGAGAGGTCCTTCTGCCGAATCCTGCGGTTACGGTTCCTGTTGAGGATAAGGCGCGGCTGCCAGAAGACTGATAATTATGGAAAAAGCCAAAAGCCCATGGAGTTCTGCCTGTGGTGGTGGAGGATATCCCGGAAACGGGCCTTCATATCGAGGTAGAGGCCCCTGTGGAGGTTCGGCCGCAACTGGCTGAGCTTGCCGGCCTGCGGAGCCTGCCCCGCATTTCCGGGACTTTCGACTTGGTGCGCGAGGGCGCCCGCGTGCGCGTTGCAGGCCGTGTCAACGCTCGGGTCGGCCAGACATGCGTTGTCACGCTCGAACCGATTGAGAGCGATTTGGACGAGCCAGTCGATCTTGTTTTTGCCCCAGCGGCGTCGAGTGATACCGCCAATCTCGGCAGCGCGGATGGCAAGGCTTCCGACAAGGATCCGCCCGAGCCTCTGCTTGACGGCCGGGTCGACCTCGGCGCCGTGGCGACCGAATTCCTTCTCCTCGGCATCGATCCTTATCCGCGCAAGGCCGGCGTGCAATTTGGCGCTCTGAAATCTGACGACGACAGCGCACGTCCTTTCGGCGCCCTTGAAGCCCTAAAAAAGCGCATGGGCGACGGTTAGTCGGGAGCGAATGGGCTGGGGAATGGGCGGTTTGGACAATCGGCTTGTTTGGCGTCGCCGACCGGTTAAGGTCGCGGCCGTGCGTCGATTCAGTATGACCATGCTGCCGGTGCGCCAATCAACGCCGCCACGAGCGAACCATGCCGGATAAGGTTCGCATCGCGCTTGATGCCATGGGCGGCGACCATGGCGCGGCAGTCATTCTGCCTGGCGCCGACGTTTCGCTCACCCGTCATCCCGACATCGAGTATCTCTTGTTTGGCAACAGCGCAGCCGTCGAACCGGTACTCGCCGGCTTGCCACGGCTGAAGGCGAAATCGAAACTCGTCCACACCGATGTCGCGATCCGCATGGACGACAAACCGAGCCAGGCGTTGCGCTATGGCCGCTGGAAATCATCAATGTGGCTTGCGATCGATGCGGTCAAAAAAGGCGACGCCGACGTCGCGGTTTCCGCAGGCAATACCGGCGCACTGATGGCAATGGCGCGCTTCAATCTTAAGATGATCGAAGGCATCGAACGGCCGGCGATTGCGGCCTTGTGGCCGACGCTGAAAGGTGAATCCGTCGTGCTGGATGTCGGCGCGTCGATCGGCGCGGACGAGGCTCATCTGGTCAACCTTGCAGCGATGGGAAGTGCGATGGCCCGGGTGCTGTTCGATATCGAGCGGCCAACGGTCGGTCTGCTGAACATAGGAGTGGAAGAAGTCAAAGGGCTCGAGCAGGTGCGCGAGGCGGGGCGCATTTTGCGCGAAGGCCAATTCCCGCATTTTGACTATCACGGTTTCGTCGAAGGCGACGACATCGGCAAGGGTATTGTCGATGTGGTTGTCACCGAAGGTTTTGCCGGAAATATTGCATTGAAAACAGCGGAAGGTACCGCCCACCAGCTGACATCCTATCTGCGGGCCGCGATGAATCGCACATGGGCGGCTCGTCTCGGATATGTCCTTGCGCGGCAGGCCTTTCACACGCTGCGTGAAAAGATGGATCCACGCAAATCGAACGGTGGCGTATTCCTTGGCCTCAACGGTATCGTAATCAAGAGCCACGGTGGCGCCGACGCCGAAGGAACGGCCTCCGCCATCGACATGGGTTATGACATGGTGCGCTATGAATTGCTCGCCAAGATAGGGCAATCGATGGCGCGCGATCTGCTGGCAAGAACGACAGCGCGACAGGCGGGCGGGGCAGGCTCGTGACGATGTTGCGTTCTATTGTCCTCGGCTGCGGCAGCTATCTTCCCGCGCGTATCGTCAGTAACGACGAACTCGCGCGCACGGTGGCGACCACCGATGAATGGATCGTGCAGCGGACGGGGATCCGTGAACGCCACATTGCTGCGCCCGGCGAATTGACATCCGACCTTGCGCTTCATGCGGCGCGTGCGGCGCTTGCCAATGCGCATGTTGAGGAGAAATCAATCGACCTGATCGTGCTGGCGACGTCAACGCCCGACCAGACGTTTCCCGCCACGGCCGTATCGGTGCAATCCGGCCTGGGCATCACTCACGGTGCGGCCTTCGACCTACAGGCGGTTTGCTCGGGTTTTGTTTATGCGCTGCAAGTGACGGACGCCCTGCTGCGGACGGGCGCCTACAAGCGCGCGCTCGTCATCGGCGCCGAAACCTTTTCGCGCATCCTGGACTGGAACGACCGCACCACCTGCGTGCTGTTTGGTGACGGCGCCGGCGCGCTGGTTCTGGAAGCTCAGCCGCAGCCGGGGACGCGCGAGGACCGCGGCCTGCTAACGACGCATCTGCGCTCCGACGGGCGGCACAAGGCCAAGCTCTATGTGGATGGTGGGCCATCATCGACGCAGACCGTTGGCCATCTGCGGATGGAAGGCCGCGAGGTCTTCAAGCACGCGGTCGCCATGATTACCGACGTGATCGAGGATGCCTTCAAGGCGACCGGCTATTCGGCTGCCGATATCGACTGGTTCGTTCCGCACCAGGCCAACAAGCGCATTATCGACGGGTCCGCCCACAAGCTCGGCATCGCACCGGAAAAGGTGGTGGTGACTGTGGATCGTCACGGCAATACCTCCGCCGCATCTATTCCACTGGCCTTGTTCGACGCCGTGGCCGACCGACGAATCAAACGAGGAAACCTGGTCCTGCTCGAAGCCATGGGTGGGGGGTTCACCTGGGGATCTGCGCTGCTGCGGTGGTAAAGGCTTCCGCGCGCCGGGGCCCCGTTGCGGGCCAAATCTCATCACAATTCTTAACGGCCCCGTTGACCCCTACCGTTCATCCTAATATCCTCGATAATTCAGCGGGATACCTTCGCCGGGGGCAGGGCAGGCGATGACCGGAAAAACTGTGACGCGGGCCGACTTGTGCGAGGCGGTCTATCAAAAGGTCGGCCTTTCTCGCACGGAATCGGCAGCTTTAGTGGAGTTGGTGCTCAAGGAGATCACCGACTGCCTAGAGCGTGGCGAAACCGTGAAGCTGTCCTCTTTTGGCTCTTTTGTTGTCCGAAAAAAGGGTCAGCGGATCGGCCGCAACCCAAAAACCGGCAAAGAGGTGCCAATTTCGCCGCGACGCGTTATGGTCTTCAAGCCGTCAGCGATTCTCAAGCAGCGCATTAACAACGGCGCCGCTGAGCCAGGCTGAGCCGAAACAGTCGGTCGCGTATCTGCGTTAGACCTTAATCACGGAGTGACGCCGCTTTGGACAGCAAGGCGCCTGACGCATTTCGCACCATCAGCGAGGTGGCCGAAGACCTCGACCTGCCGCAGCATGTCCTGCGGTTTTGGGAAAGCCGGTTTCACGAGATCAAACCGATGAAGCGCGGCGGTGGCCGCCGCTATTACCGGCCGGACGACATCGACCTTTTGCGTGGAATTCGCCACCTGCTTTACGGCGAGGGCTACACCATCCGGGGCGTACAACGAATCCTGCGCGAGCAAGGCTCTAAATTCGTCCAGGAGGTATGGCAGGAGGGAGCACCACAGCCGCCACATGGCGTGGTCGAGAACGAAGAGTTTGTGGAGGAAACGGAGATCGAGGTCGCAATCCTGCCGGACGACGAGGGCGGGTTGCGCGGCAGGCTTTCATCCCTGATCGGCCATGATCTTGGTGACCGGCAGGATGATGCCTCCGTCCGTGCCGATCCTCCGCTCACCAGCGCGCCGGTGCCGCGCGTTGATCCGGACGATCGCGCTCTCCATGCCGTTTCCGCGTCAGGCCACCCAGGACCTGCAGTCGAGCCCGCTCAGGCTTCGCGTCAGGCAACGTCGGCCACAACGGAAGACGGCCTCGCGCGCGAGGATTTGCACAAATTGCACGCGGCCCTCCATGAGCTTGTTGAGTGCCGCAAGCTCATCGATGCGGTGGTCACGCGACCGCACTAATCTCGGCTTTCCGCTCACGCGCAATGAACCAAACGGACGTGGTACACGACCAATGGCCGTGTAGAATGCTTGCGTGCATTTCCGGAGGCTGAGGGGCACCATGCGGAAGGTTGCCAGGGCCGCATCGCTTGCGATGGCGACTGTCATTGGTGCGTTTGCGCCTGCGCTCGGCCAATCGGTCCGTAACCCACCGCCGGTCATTGTCACTCGTGGAGGAACGATCACGCCGCTCGGCGGCTTTGTGATCGGTTCGATCGGTTGCGCGGCTATTTCGCCGATGATCGGTACCGTCATACTCGGCCGCGAGCTTACGATCAGCGAGGCTTACCACACCACCCTGAGCTGTTTCCTGGGGCCGGCCGGATGGCTTCTGGCCGACGCGCTTTTCCCGCCCACCGTCACGAGCCAACCGCCGACAGGAAATCGGCCGCGCGGGCCGAAACGGGCCGCGCGTGGCCGGCACATCAATATCCCGCCGGCCGGCGAGACACGATTTGTGGCAAATGAATTGCTGCTCGAATTTGCGGACAGCGTTACCGCACAGACGCGTGCAAATCTCGCGCGCGCGCTGCAGCTCACGCAGCTCGAGACACAGAGCTTCGCATTGACTGGCCGAACCATTGAGCGCTGGCGCATTGATGGGACGCGATCCGTGCCGGATACGCTGCGCCTGATCTCGCGCAATTTCCCGGGCGTGTCCACGGGACAGGCAAATATGGTCTATTTCGGGGTGCAGACGCAAACCGCGCCGCAAAATACCGAGGCAGGCGCCGCGCAATACGTCGTCGGCAAGCTCCACCTTCTCGAAGCCCATCGCGTCAACAACGGTGACGACGTCGCCGTCGCCGTGATCAACTCAAAGATCGATACGAACCACCCGGATCTCGCCGGTGTGATCGCAGACGAATATGACGCGGTCGGCACTCCGGCGACGCCGCATTCTCACGGCACGGCTATGGCCGGAGCAATCGCAGCGCATAGCAAGCTGATCGGCGTAGCGCCGAAAGTAAAATTGCTGGCCGTGCGGGCTTTTTCTGGTACGGGCGAAAGTGCGGAGAGCACAACGTTCACGATCCTCAAGAGCCTGGACTGGGCCGCGAGCAAGAATGCCCGCATCATCAACATGAGTTTTGCCGGCCCTGCCGATGCACTTGTACGGGAGATGCTGCTCAAGGCCAATGCGCGCGGAATCGTCCTGATTGCCGCCGTCGGCAATGCGGGTCCGCGTTCGCCGCCGCTATATCCTGCCGCCGATGCCGGCGTGATCGGTGTGACCGCGACGGACGCTGCCGACAATTTAATGCCACAGGCAAACCGTGGTCCACAGGTTGCGATTGCAGCCCCCGGTGTGGAAATTCTGGCGGCCGCGCCGGACAGCAAATATCAGGTCACGTCGGGCACATCTGTAGCCGCGGCACATGCGACCGGAGTTGCGGCCTTGCTGCTTGCGGCACAGCCCAGGCTCACGCCGGCACAGGTCCGCGCGGATCTGGTGCGCGGCGCCCGCCGCATTCCGGGCAAGCGCAACGAGGTCGGTGCGGGCGAAATCGATGCACTGGCTGTGGTCAATCCAACCCGCAAATAGCCGGTGGGGCCCTTCGTCTGCTAGGTAAGGGAACCTGCCATTTTACTGGATCGATTGCCATGATCGCCTCGGATTCCCTGCTCGTCGAACGGCCTTCGGGCGATATTGTTGTGTTGAAAATCAACCGCCCGCAGGTGCGTAATGCACTCAACCTTGATGTGCGCACGCGCCTTGCCGACGAAATAGCTCGTTGCGGCGCCGACAGCGTCGTGCGCTGCGTGATCGTGACCGGCTCGGACATCGCCTTTGCGGCCGGTGCCGATATTGGCGAAATGGCGGATGCGGGCCCGGTCGAGGTCATGGCGCGCAATGTGCAGAAATACTGGCGCACGATCATGGACTGCCCGAAGCCGCTGATCGCCGCGGTTGAAGGTTTTGCTCTCGGCGGCGGGCTTGAGCTCGCCCTATGCGCCGACATCATCGTCGCCGGCGAGGGCGCGAAACTCGGCCTGCCTGAGGTGAAAGTCGGAATTCTCCCTGGCGGCGGCGGCACGCAAAAGCTGGCCCGCCTCGTCGGCCGTCATCGCGCCATGATGCTGATCATGACCGGCAAGATGTTCAGCGCTGCAGAAGCGCTTGCCATGGGCGTCGTCAGCGAGCTGGCGCCGGCTGGTCAGGCTCTTCCGCGCGCCCTCGAGATTGCCCGCGAGATTGCCGCCATGCCGGCAGTCTCGATCATGCAGATCAAGGAGATCATCAACGCGGGGCTCAATGCACCGCTCGAAACCGCGTTGATGCTGGAGCGCAAGGCTTTCCAGTTGCAGTTCGCCACGCGCGACCAGAAGGAAGGCATGCGCGCCTTCATTGAAAAGAGAAAACCCAAGTTCGAGGGACACTGAAGCGTGGCATTCGATTTGTCCCGACCGGATCTCGTCGCCGCGGTGTTCGGGGCCGGCACCATGGGACGCGGCATCGCGCAGCTATGCGCGCAGGCCGGGCTGACGACGCGGCTGTTCGATTCACGCGACGGCGCGGTCAAGGAGGCCATCAGCGAAATCGAAAAAGGCCTTGATGGCCAGGTGTCGAAAGGGCGTCTGACGGCGGACGCGAAACAGGTCGCGCTCGGCCACCTCAAGCCAATGGCGGCCCTCGACGAGGTCAAGGATGCCAGCATCGTCATTGAGGCCATCGCGGAAAAACTCGACGCCAAACGCGAACTGTTCCGCGAGTTGGAAAAACGGCTGGCCGCGGATGCCGTGCTCGCCACCAACACCTCCTCGCTTCCTGTGACCGCGGTTGCGGCGGGCTGTGCGCGGCCCGAGCGCGTGGCCGGCCTGCACTTCTTCAATCCGCCGCCGGTGATGAAACTGGTGGAAGTCATCGGCGGGCTTCGTACCGAACCAGCCGTCATCGAGGCGCTCATTGGTTTCGCGCGGCGGATCGGCAAGCACCCCGTGGTCGCAACCGACACGCCCGGCTTCATCGTGAACCATGCAGGCCGGGCTTACGGTCCTGAAGCTCTGCGCATTGTGGCGCAGGGCATCGCCAGTCCGCATGAAGTCGATCTCCTCATGAAAGAGGCCGCCGGTTTTCGTATGGGCCCGTTCGAGTTGCTTGATCTTGTCGGCGGCGACGTTACCCATGCGGTGATGGTGAGCATCTTCGAACAATATTTCGGTGAGCCGATGTACCAGCCATCAGCGGAAATGGCAGTCCGGGTCGCCGGTGGGCTGCTCGGCCGCAAGTCGAAACAAGGCTTTTACAATTACAACGGGGTGCCCGTTGCGAGCCCGCCGACGGTTTCGGTGCCGGCACAGCCGCTGCCGTCGGCGGCCTGGGTTGCCGACGAAGACGGCGGCAGCGAACTCGCCGATTGGCTCAGGCATTCGGGTATCAAGGTTCATCTTGGCGGAAAGCCCGCGGCGGACATTTTGTGTTTTGTTACTCCGCTGGGAGAGGATGCGTCACACGCGGTGGTGCGCCTCAATCTCGATCCGGCGCGGACGGTCGCCGTCGATATGTTTGGTCGGTTCGGCGGCCGGCGCACGGTGATGAAAACTCCGCTTACACGTCCTGAGACTCTCGGTGCTGCTGTCGCTGCTTTGTCTGCTGGGAATGCACCGGTGACGGTGATCAGAGACAGTCCCGGTTTCGTCGTGCAGCGTCTGTTGTCGATGATCGTCAATGTCGGGACCCGCATTGCAGAACTTCGCATTGCCGCGCCGGGCGACATCGACACCGGAGTCGAACTTGGCCTCAACTATCCGTTGGGACCGTTTGCGCTCGGCAATAAGCTCGGCTCCCTTCGCGTGCTCGCGGTTCTCGACGGCATGCATGCCATCACGCACGATCCTAAATACCGCGCCACGGCCTGGCTACGCCGGCGGGCGTGCCTCCGCGCGCCGCTGGACACGCCCGACTGACAGGGTTTTTGCCGTCCCAAGTCTAGGCGCTGCGGTAGAGTTTCGTCAGCACGAATTCGCGATGGCCGAGCGCCTCGGCGGCGGTCAGGCGGCCGTTCGCCGTGCGCAGGATCATTTCGATCAAGGCGTCACCCGCCTGCGAAACCGTCATCTCGCGCCGCAGGATCCCGGAAACGTCGAGGTCAATGTGTTCCGACATGGTCCGTACGGTGCGCGGATTGCCGGAAATCTTGATCACGGGAACGATTGGATTGCCGATCACATTGCCCTGGCCGGTCGGGAACGTGTGCACGGCGTAACCTGCGGCTGCCATCAGCGTCACGCATTCTGCGGCGGCCGATGAGGTATCCATATAGTAAAGGCCGGGTCCGCGCGCCGGCGCTTCGGCAGGCTTGAGCACGTCGATATATTTACACTGGCGGCCGATCTTTTCGAGGTTGCCGAGCGCCTTTTCCTCGATGGTGGTGAGGCCGCCCGCGATGTTGCCCTTGGTTGGCTGCGATTCCGAAAGATCGTCGGTCTTGTGCGCCTGAATGACGTCATCTTCGTACGCCTGCCAGGTCTTCATCCATTTTTCGCCGATCTCCGGCGAAATCGCGCGCGCTTTGGCAAGATGCTCGGCACCGGTAATTTCCGACGTTTCGCCGAACACGCCGTGGATACCCTTGGGGATGAGCTTGTCATACATGTTGCCGACGGTCGGACAGGAGGCGAGCCCGGTGGTTGTGTCGCTCTCGCCGCATTTGGTCGAGATCCAAAGTTCGGAAAGGTCGCACTCCTCACGCTGCAGTTCGGATGCTTTCTGCAGATAGTCTTTTGCGGCGCGTGCCGCCTTGGCGATGGTGTTGATGTCGCCGTTGAGTTCGATGCCGAAGCCGGTTACGGGCTTGCCGGTCTTGGCGATCCCGTCGACGACGCGCTTCGTCCACCCATCTTCGATGCCGATGACCACGCAGGCCGCAACATTGGGGTTCGCGCCCGTGCCGATGATGGTGCGGAAAAAGGTTTCGAGGTCTTCGCCGAATTGCAGCCGTCCATAGGCATGTGGAATTGCCAGCGTGCCCTTGATGTTATTGCCGACCGCTTCGCATGCGGCGTTCGACAAATCATCGAGCGGCAGGATCACGACATGGTTTCGTACGCCGACGCGACCGTTTTCGCGCCGCCACCCCATGAATTTCATGTTCGACTTTCCGTTACCCTTCGTCATGTCACCACCGCTTGGTCTTGAGATTATGGACGTGAACGTGCTCGCCCTTTGCGATATCGGCTACGGCCTTGCCGATGTCATGGCCATATTTCCAGACGGTGTCACCCTTCTTGATGTCGGTGAGTGCGATCTTGTGGCCGATCGGCACATCCATTTTCGCCTTGAGCGGGAACGAAGAGTTGTCGGCGGTCACCACGCAGAGCATGTCGGTCCCGGCTTTGAGGCCTTCAACCGCGACAACTCCAACGGTGTCTTTTTTCTCGTGTACAAGCAGTTGCGGGATTGTCATTGCGGAATTCCAATTCCTGGCGTTGCAAGCCCTATTTATAGGAGCGTGCACCCACAAGCCAAGCACTCGTTCCGGAACCGCGCGATTGGGAATGCAAAATCGATGTCGACAGCCGCCGCCAAATTGCTAGCCTTTAAGGTGAGACAATCCGCCGCCTCAATATCCGCCATCACAAGATATTTGCCTTGAACGTTGAAGGTGAAATTTCAGTTGCTGCACCGCGGGAGGCGGTATTCAGGGCGCTTAGCGACGCGCCGTTTTTTGCGTCGTGCATCGACGGTGTTCGTGATCTCACGGAAATCGATGCCACGCACTACGATGCCGTGCTGGAAACACGCATTGCCTACATGCGCTTCACCTTCAGGGTGACCGTGGAGATGAGCGTGGTCTCACCACCTGAGACTATCGAGGCTAAAGTCGAGGGCACGCCGATGGGCGTGGTTGGGCGGCTCGCCGCAACAGCGACAACCAGACTTTCGGAAGACGGCACTGGCACCCGGATCCGGTATGCGATTGATGCGACCTTGACGGGGAAACTGGGTAGCATGGGGCAGCCGGTGCTCAAGGCGAAGGCAAGGGAAATGGAACGGCAATTCGGCGAGCGGATCGTGGCTGCTTTCGCGCCGGGCGGGACGAGGGCCACGATATGACGCCTTTCGAACTTGCGGAGCCGGCTTCGCTCAAGGAGGCCATTGCGCTCATTGATCCGGATGATCCGGACGTGCGTCCCATCGCCGGCGGCACGGCACTCATGCTGATGATGAAGGCCGGCGTCTTCCGGCCGCGGCGCCTCGTGAGCCTGCGCAAGCTCGGCTCCGGATTCGCGCATATCGCGGCAACGCGTGACGGCGGCCTGGCCATCGGCGCACTCGCGCCGCTTTCCATGCTCGAACACTCGGCGGAAGTCGTCCGTCATGCGCCGGTGATCGTGCGCACCATGCGGCGTCTGTCGAATACGCGCGTACGCAATGTCGCGACCGTGGGCGGGGCTCTTGCGCATGCCGATCCTCACATGGATCTCCCGCCGGTTCTGATTGCACTCGGCGCCACTATCAAGATCGCCGGCCCAAAAGGTGAGCGGGCCATGCCCGTCGAAGACCTGCTCACCGGCTATTACGAAACCGCGCTTGCGCGCAACGATTTAATTACCGGATTGCACATCCCGGCGCAGGGAGCGGCGCATACGGTCTACTTCAAGGTCACGGCCGGGTCTGCCGACGACTGGCCGGCGCTCGGCGTTGCCGCTGCGATTGAAAGTGAGGCCGGGACCGTCAAATCCGCGCGCATTGTTGTAAGCGCGGCAACCGTCAAAGCGATGCGGCTCAAATCCGCGGAATCGGTGCTGATTGGCGGCAAGCCCGATGACAAGACGATTGCTGCGCTGGCTGACGTGGCCGTCAAGGAGGCCGATGTCATGGCCGATTTGCGCGGCTCGGCGTCATATAAGCGTGAGCTCCTGCGCGTCTACGCGGCGCGCGCCGTGCGTGCCGCCATGCAGGAGGTCGCCTGATGGCAACGATCGCTGCGGGCGCCCAGGTTGGCCGATCGCTACCGCGTATCGAGGCGCGTGAAAAAGTCACCGGCCGTGCCGAATACACCCACATCATGCAAGTGCCGGGCATGCTGCACGCCCGGATTTTCCGCAGCACCGTGGCGCATGGCCGTATCAAGACAGTGGATGTCGCCGCGGCGCGTCAGTTGCCAGGCGTCTTTGCCGTTTACACCAGCGAAGACGTGCGCAAGGTCATCCCCGATCCCTATTATGGGCCGGCGTTTCACGATCAGCCGATCCTTGCCATCGACAAGGTTCACTTTGTGGGAGAGCCGGTTGCGGTCGTGCTCGCGAGCGACCCCCATGTCGCGGAGCAGGCGGTTCAGCAGATTGTTGCCGACTACGAAGAATTGCCCTCTGTTTTCGACGAGGTCGAGGCGGCGGAAAACAAGATACTGGTGCACGACGAACTCAAGCCCGCCGGGACTTTCGCCGATCTCAAGCATCTCAAGGGTCGCAAGGGCACCAATATCGCCCTCGACTTCAGGTTGCGGCGTGGTGATGTGGACAAGGCATTCGCTTCCGCGGCGCACGTGTTCGAACACATCTTCCGGACGCAGAAGGTACTGCATCTCGCGCTCGAACCCTTCGCATCGATTGCCGACTATCGCGACGACGGCGTAACGATCCATTCTTCCGCGCAGGGGCCGTCATTCGTGCGCACCGAAATTGCGCGGCTGCTTGGCTGGCCGGAAAATCGCGTGCGCGTGAAGGTGCCGTATCTCGGCGGCGGCTATGGCGGCAAGCTCTACATTAAGATGGAAGCGCTCGCGGTCGCGCTATCGATGCTCGCGCGCCGGCCGGTGAAGGTCGCGCTCACCATGGAAGAACAGTTTTACACGATCACCAAGCACCCAAGCACGTTCCGCATCAAGAGCGGCGTCGACGAGGCCGGCCGCATCATCGCACGCAAATGCGAAATCTGGTGGAACGGCGGCGCCTATGCGGATATCGGGCCCCGCGTGACGCAGAAATCGGGTTTCACCGCTGCCGGCCCCTACGACATCGACAATGTCTCGATCGATTCCTTCGCGCTCTACACCAACCTGACGCCGGCGGGCGCGCTGCGCGGCTTCGGCATTCCGCAGTTGGTTTGGGCCTATGAGAGCCACACCGATATGATCGCGCGCGCACTCAAGCTTGATGCGCTCGACTTCCGCAGGTTGAACCTGCTTCGCGAGGGGCGTCCCCAGGCAACCGGTACGATCCTGAAGGATGCCGCGATCGGGAAAGTGCTCGACCGCATCGCCGAACGGCTCGACTGGAAGGCTTCGTTCGATCGCGGCAAGGGCACGATTCGGCGCGGCCGCGGCCTTGCGGTTGCGCTCAAGGCGGTCATTTCGCCGACGACATCGGTGGCAATCGTCAACATTTCCGCCGACGGCAGCACGACTCTGTATTGCGGCACCGTCGATATGGGGCAGGGCTCCGACACGGCGATGGCACAGATGGTCGGCGAAGTGCTCAACGTGCCGGCCGAAACGGTGCGGGTGGTGCCGCGCGACACCGATGTCACGCCCTACGACATGGGCACGCTTGGCTCGCGCTCGCTTTTCCATATGGGGCACGCCGTGCGGCTCGCGGCCGAAGACGCGCGTGCCAAGATTGCCGCCCTGCGCCGCGAAGTGGGTGAGGCTGAAGGCAGCAATACGCCGCTCGCGGATCTGTTTCGCAAACGCTACGGAATGCAGGCGGGAAACATCGTCGGAACCGGCACTTACAAGCCCGACTATATCCCGCCGAATTCCGAAGGCCTGACCACGAATGCAACGCCCTTCTGGATGGTGGCGGGTAGCGGTGTGGAGATCGAAGTCGATACCGAGACCGGCCAGGTCCGCATCACGCGCCTGATCAATGTTGCCGATGTCGGCCGCCCGATCAATCCGCGCATTGTCGAAACGCAGCTCTCCGGCGCTTCGCTGATGCAGATCGGTTTCTCAATGTTTGAAAAAATGCATATCGACGGCGGGCAGGTCACCAATGCCTCGCTTGCCGATTACAAGATTCCCGGCATCCATGACGTGCCGCCGATCATGGAAAACGAAGTGGTCGCTGCCTATCAGAGCAACGGCCCGTTCGGGGCCAAGGGCGTCGGCGAGCTTGCTACATTCGGGGTGTCCCCTGCGATTGCGAATGCAATCGACGACGCGATCGGCGTTCGCCTGACGGAATTGCCGTTGACCGCCGAATCCGTGCTGCGCGCGTTGCGTGCCAGAGACAACCGGCCACTCGGGGATGACTGACATGGCGGCGCGCACGATCAACTTCACCCTGAATGGGCGCGCGGTGACGGCCGACGTCAAACCGCAGCACAATGTCGTTGAGATGCTCCAGACGCAATTTGCGCTCAGCGGCGCGCGCGAGAGCTGCGGGCAGGGGCTCTGCGGGTGTTGTACCGTGCTGGTGGATGGCAAACCCGTTTCGGGCTGTCTCTACCTCGCAGTCTTTCTCGACGGTACTGACGTTGTCACGGTGGAGCATCTCGCCGGGACCGGAACGCTCGATCCCGTGCAACAGGCCTTCATCGAAGCCGGTGCATTCCAATGCGGGTTTTGCACGCCGGGTTTCGTGTTGATGACAAAGTCGCTGATCGGCCAGCATCCCGACCCAAGCGATGAGCAGATACGGGATTATCTTTCCGGCAATCTTTGCCGCTGTGCGGCCTATCCAGAGATCGTAAATGCGGTCAAGATAGCCGCGCGTAAGGTCAAGACCGGGGCAACCGGCTGACTTTCAAACGCAAGCCCTGGGGAGGGAAACATGTCGACCATGACCGTGGGTGCGCAGCCCTGGTATCGCAGTCTCGACGCGAACCAGTGGAAGACCATGCTCGCCTCGAATCTCGGCTGGATGTTCGATGGCTATGAGACCTACGCGCTGATCCTGACCGTCGGCGTGGCGTTGCATCAGTTGCTCGCGCCGGCGCAATTCGCGCAAATCCCGGCCTATGCGGGAACGGTGATCGGCATCACGCTGCTCGGCTGGGGAGTAGGCGGGTTCATCGGCGGGATCCTTGCCGACTATATCGGCCGGCGCCGCACCATGATCCTGGCTATTCTCGCCTATTCGCTGACGACCGGTCTTTCGGCGTTCGCCTGGGACTGGGTTTCGTTCGCGCTTTTGCGTTTCGTGGTGGGTGTCGCCATCGGTTCGGAATGGGCGACCGGCGCGTCAATGACCGCGGAAGTGTGGCCCGACCACGCGCGCGGGCGTGGTGCGGGCCTGATGCAGTGTGGTCTTGGCATCGGATTTTTTCTCGCCTCGTTCGTCTGGCTGTTCGTGAGCGCCTATGGCCCCGGCGCCTGGCGCATCATGTATTTGATCGGCGTGATCCCGGCGCTTTTTGCGCTTTGGTTGCGCACCGGTGTCGAAGAATCGCACAGATGGGAACACACCAACGAGAAGCGCAAGGCCGCGCGTGCAAAGAAGAAGCGAGGTGCCGCTCTGGCGGAAGAAGACCGGAATTTGACCCGCTTTACACTGTCCGATCTTTTTGCCGATGCGACAGTGCGCAAGCACGCATTCATTGCGTTTGTGATGTCGCTGGTGACGACGCTAGCCTGGTGGGGAATCTCGACCTGGGTTGCGCCCTTTGTCGCCGCGGCCGCCGGCAAGGCACATTTGCCGCCGCAGACCTGGGCGGCTTACGCCGGCATGAGCTACAACCTCGGAGCAATCATTGGGTATATCGGCCTCGGCTTTCTCGCCGACTGGTTCGGTCGCAAGCCTATCGTGATGCTCTTCTTCGCCGGGGCGCTGGTGCTTACGCCGGTGTTCTACCTCTGGACCACCGACGTCCATATGCTGGTATTGGTCGCCGGCATCAATGGCTTCTTCACCCTCGGGCTCTATTCGTGGATGCCGGTGTGGATGCCGGAGCTGTTCCCGACGCGGATGCGCGCCACCGGAATGGCATTCGCGTTCAACGCGCCGCGGTTTATCGCCTTCATGGGACCGCTGTTTGCCGGCATGTTGATCGCGCAGTTCGGAGGCATCAGCAAAATGGCGGTGGCGTTCTCGCTGATCTACATCCTGGGCTTCCTGGTGGTGCCCTTCCTGCCCGAGACCAAGGGTAAGCCGCTGCCGGCCTGAGGCGGCATCGTCAAAAGACACAAGCGGTGCAGCACGACAAGCTGCACCGCTTTGCTTATCGCAACCGGTGACGCGGAGTGCCACGCATGCCTGGTGACATCGCATTGACCAATCCCGACGGCATGGCGGCGCCCGGCGGCCATTACAGCCATGCCGTCACTGCCAATGGTTTTGTCTACGTTTCCGGGCAGCTTCCGATCGCGCGCGACGGGACTAAACTTGCCGATGCGCCCTTCGAGCAGCAGGCGGAGCAAGTATTGCACAATGTCGGCGCCGCATTGACCGCCGCCGGCAGTGCGATCGACCGGCTCGTACAGGTGCGGGTTTATGTCAGCGACATCAGGCAGTGGCCCGCCTTCAATGCGATCTACGCGAAATGGATTGGATCATCGCGTCCCGCCCGTGCGGTCGTGCCGGTACCGGAATTGCATTACGGCTTCAAGATTGAAATCGAGGCCGTGGCGCTCGCCGGCAAGGCCGGATAGGTGGACGGCCGCGCGCTAGGGATTAAGCGTCGGATAATGGCGGCCGCGATGCCGCGATTCCCTGTAGGTGCGGACCAGTGAATTCGACAGACCGATGCCCGCCTCGAAGAGCGTACTCGCCGGATGGTCGCGGCAATAGCTGAACATCCAGTGCATCCAGTCCAGCGATCTCGTGCCTTTGGTGAGGTCGCCGTCGATCGACAGATCGAACAGGTTGCGTGCAGAAAAGAATCCCTGCAGCCAGCCGATGACGGCCATGTAGGTCGCGCCCCGCTGAGGATGCAGGTAGTCCAGCCGAATCACATTGCGCTGGGGGTCGTAGTTGAGTTTTTCCAGATCAAGAATATCGGAGCACTTGCTCTGCTCGGGGCCAACGACAACAGGGTCCCGCAGCTGCTGGGCGCGCACGCCCCCAGCGCAGAAACAAAGCACAGCAAGCGCAATGCAAATTGCCAGCGTTCGCATAACCGCCCGTCCCCGTTGGGCGCACGACTCCCAGATGACAGGCTAAAAGGCTGAAGTTTAGTGGCTGTGATGACCGTCACAAAAAGGTTGAATCCCGGTGCATTGCGGCCCAGCCATCCACTATTTACCGCGCAATGTGCGGTGCATCACAGACGGAGGGACGTTATGGGGCGATGCTCAATGCACGGTCCGTCGACTTATCCCCACATGAGGGTGTCCCAATTTCGGCGAACCGGGGAGGGGCCGCCGGTTAATGCCACGAACGGCGGTCTCTCTTTTTTGTGCCTCAGGCATTCCCGATCCGCGGGAAAAGCCTCCGCGGATTTTCCTCGACGATGGTCTCAATCTCGGCTGCGCTGAAACCTGCAGCCTTGACGCTGGCGAGCGGATTCATATCGGCCGGCGGAAACGAATAGTCGGTGCCGAGCACTAACCGGTCGAGACCTACCAGCTCCGCGAGGAACTTCAGGGGCTTGGGGGCGTGCACGATGGTGTCATAGACCATGGAGGGCGCGTATGCCGATGGTGGTTGCTTCGCGACATCGGCCTGCGCCGCCCTGTCCATGCGCGCATGCATGATGTCGAAGCGCCCGGCCAGATAGGGATAGGCGCCGCCGCCATGCGAAAGGACGAGGGTAAGGGCCGGAAAGCGATCGAGTACGCCCGAAAAAATCAGCGAGCCGACGCCGAGCGTCGTATCGAAAGTGTACTGAACGCTCTGCGTCAGCCCGAACTTGGCCGCACGTGGGAATGGTGCCGACGCCATCGGATGAATCATGACCGGCAATTGAAGCTTTGTGGCGCTCTCCCAAAACGGGTCGAGCGGCATTTCGCCGATGTTGCGGCCCTCGATATTTGCCGACACCATGACCGCAACGGCTCCGAGGCCGGCCACGCGTGCAAGTTCACGCGCAGCATCTTCCGCGCTCGGCAACGGTACCGATGCCACGAACGACATGCGCGCGGCATTGTCCTTGCACCAGCCCGCCAGTGTATCGTTGAGCAGGGTATGCCATCCCGCGCATTGCTCGCGCGGGAGGCCATACCCGTAGATGTCCGGCCAGGTTGCGACGCATTGCCGGTCGAGACGTTCCGAGTTCAGCCAGGCAATACGTTGCGCGGCGGTCTCGACGAGCTTTGGAAAGAACGGCCTCGACCTTGAAGCCGTAGGGAAACTCCAGCGCCGGCGTTGCGGCCCCGTCAACGACACGCACGCCCAGTTCTGTGCCGCGTGTGCGTGCAGCGGCGATCAGGCTTTGCGGAATGTAGTGGGCATGGACATCGATGGCCATTTTCAATTTCCGGTATGTGGATTGGCGCAGAGAACGAGTTCACGGAATGCGACGGCGAATTCGTCGCGGGATTGTACGCCAGTGTCAAGGTGGCGGAACGGATCGGAAGAAAAAGCTTGCCACACGATTGTGAGGACCGTTCGGGCTGCTAGACTGTTTCGGTCGCGGTTGCCAGGCGAGAAATGACAAAAGGATTTGGCCCTTAAAAGGAAGCCGATCCGTTCGGGGAGGAAGCGATGCAAGTCGATGAGGCAAAATCTGCAGAACTGGTCGCAAGACTGGAGACCCTGCCATTTTCAAAATGGCATCGGAATTTCTTCATTCTCGGATTCATCGGGGTGATGTTCGATGCGGCCGACTTCGCGATCTTCGGCGCCGCCTTGCCGCCGATTGCGCGGGAGTTCGGCCTGGGGCCAGCGCAGGCCGGACTATTGGCCACGGTTGGCCTGATCGGCGCATTTGCCGGCGCGCTCTTCTGGGGCACGATCTCGGACTATATCGGCCGCCGTACGGCATTTTCCGCGACGATCGGAATCTTCGCACTTTTCACCGGGCTTGTTGCGGTGTCGTGGAATATAGCGTCGCTCGCCGTCTTTCGTTTCCTGTCAAACTTTGGTCTCGGCGGCGAAGTGCCGGTGACGGCAACGCTGGGGGCGGAGTTCAGCCCCGGCCGAATCCGCGGCGCCATGGCGGGAAATCTTCTTACAGCTTTCCCGGTAGGATTGATTGTCGCGGCAGCGATGAGCCTCACGATCCTGCCGACTTTCGGCTGGCGCGGCTTGTTCGCGGTGGGGGTCGTACCGGCGATCCTGCTGTTCTTCGTACGCCGTTACATGCCGGAATCGGTGCGCTACCTGCTCAGCAAGGGCCGCATTGCAGAAGCCGAACAAAGTGTCGCGGAGATCGAGCGGCAGGCGCTCGGCCGCGAGCGGACGGCAGATGAATTGAAGTCCGTGCCTAAGGTTCGTCCCGAGGTCGCGGTCAAGGCCGGCGTGACTGTCTTTGAACTGTTCACGGAAGGCCGGGCGCGCCGGACGATTTTAATCTGGATCGTTTCGTTCGGGTTCTTCTGGTCGTCGAACGGCATTCTGTTCATGCTGCCGACGATCCTGACCCAGCAAGGCATTCCACTCTCGCGGGCCATTGCCTATCAGCTCGTGCAGGCGATCGGCGGTGTCATCGGCTACACGGCCTGCAGTTTCTGGATTGACCGCTATGGCCGCCGGCCGGTGCTGTTCCTCTATTACTTCGTCGGTGCCTTCTTCCACCTCTGGTTTGCGATGTCGAGCGGCATGGCGACCTTCGCCGCGGCGTTCTTTGTCGGCTGGGTCAATCCCGGCGTCTACGGATCGACCGGTGTCTATGTCGGCGAACTGCATCCGACGCATATCCGGGCGACCGCAGTGGGCTGGTTCTTCGGCATTGGCCGCATCGGTTCCTTCCTGGTGCCGACCGTGGTCGGGATCATGATCGCCTACGGGATGGGCAAATATACGCTCTACATGTTCGCGGTCAGCTTCCTGGTTGCCTCGTTTGCGCTGATTGCGATCGGCATCGAGACGAAGGGTCGCGTCCTCGAGGAGATCACACAGGCAAAACCGGCGATCGCGTAGTCGGCAGGCCCAAAAAATATCCGGCGTCTCATGCGAGGCGCCGGATTTGCGGTCTGCACCACCTCAACAGGCGCGCGCAGTCAGTCGAGAAAGTCGCCGATCAGTTTGACGGCGAGTTCGGGGCATTCGATTACCGATGCATGGCGAGCTTGCGGCAGCCATGCAAGCTTTGCATTCTTGATGTTGCCGGCAAGCCAGCGCGCGGACTCCAGAAAGCTCGGGATGTCGTTTTCACCGCACATCACAAGCGTGGGCGCCGTGATTTTACCGGCATCATCGCGCAAGTCGGCCGCGCCCAGCGCCTCGCAGGCGAGCGCGTATCCTTCGCCGGAGGTTTTTTGCAATGTTTCGCGCACATAGCGCACACCGGGCGGATTGCGGGCCAGGCAGGCATCGGAAAACCAGATCTTCAGCAGGCCCGGCACCATGCTTGCGACACCTTGCCGTCGCGCGGTTGCGGCGCGTTCGACCCACATCGCGCGCAATTCGTCCGTATAACGCGGAGTTGTGTCGATGAGCACAAGCTTTTCGACACTGCCCGGATAGTGTGCGGCAAAATGCTGCGCAATCAATCCGCCAAGCGAAATCCCTGCGATGTTCGCGCGCTTGATCCCCCGGTTGGTCAGTATGCCCAGGAGTTGCGCCGACAAATCTGAAATCTGGTACGGGAAACGCGGGACCGGCGTTTCGCCATGGCCGGGCAGGTCATAACGCATCAGCGAAAATTTACCGGCGAGAGGCGCGCCAAAGTCCCAGAACCTGTAGTCGACGCCAAGGCAGTGCAGCAGCACCAGCGGCGGCCCCGAGCCCGCCGCGTGGAGCTTGATATCCGTTTCGTTCAACGTACCCATCCGGCAAGCCCCGGTTTCTTGATCGGTCCCATCGCCTATGCTCTACAAAGCGGAAGCTGGCATTTTAACTCAAGACTGCGCGCGGAAGGATTTTCGGATGAAAATCGACGTATTCAATCACTTCATGCCGAAGGATTATTTCGACCGGCTTGCGGCCCTCATTCCCGGCCATGTCGTCCTCTCTGCTTTTCCGAAAATCAAGGCGCTGGTCGACGTCGAGGCGCGGCTGCGATTGATCGATGAATTCGACGGCATGCAGCACGTACTATCATTGGCCAACCCGCCGCTCGAGCTCGTTGGACCGCCGAACGTCACCCCCGAACTGGCGCGCATTGCCAATGATGCGCTGGCCGGTCTTTGTGCGAAATATCGCGACCACTTCCCGACCTTCATTGCCGCCCTGCCGATGAACAATATCGACGCAACGCTGGCCGAGATCGACCGTGCGATCGGAAGCCTTGGTGCCCGCGGCATTCAGGTTTTCACCAATGTCGCTGGTAAGCCATTGAGCGGGCCGGAGTTTCGGCCCATCTTCAAACGCATGGTTGCACATGATCTGCCGGTCTGGGTGCATCCTATGCGCGGCCCGCAATTTGCGGATTATGCGAGCGAGCAGGCCTCCGAAGACGAAATCTGGTTCAGCTTCGGCTGGCCCTACGAGACCACGGCCTGCATGACGCGGTTGATCTATTCGGGGCTGCTCGACGAACTGCCCAGCCTGAAGATCATCACCCATCACATGGGCGGGATGATCCCGTATTTTTCCGGCAAGATAACCCTCGGCTTCCGCCAGATCTTCGACGGCACTCCGACACGCAATCCGCTTGCCGAGGAACGCGGCCTGAAGCGCCTGCCGCTTGATTACTTCAAGATGCTCTACGCAGACACCGCGCTCAACGGCGCCCGGGCCGCCACGCGTTGCGGGCACGATTTCTTCGGCACGCAATTTTCCCTGTTTGCGACCGATGCTCCCTTCGACGCTGAAGGCGGCCGCTCACTCATCCGCGGCACGATCGATGCCGTCGGGGCGCTCGATATCGGCGCCAGTGAACGTGAGCGTATTTTTTCCGGCAATGCCCGCGCGCTTCTTAAATTGCCGGCGTTGGCCAAAGCGAAGGCAGGTGCGGTCTAATGAAGACTTTCAACACAAAAGTGAAGCTGCGCGACGGGGAAATGGGTGCCTATGTCGCTATTCCCGACAAAACGCCGGCCGGCGCGATCATCGCGATCATGGAGATCTGGGGCGTCAACGATACCATGCGCCATCACGCGCATGAATTCGCCGAGGCCGGATTTGTCTGCTTGGTGCCGGACCTGTTCTGGCGGCAGGAACCGGGCGTCGAACTTTCCGACAAGAATCCCGAGCACGTGAAGAAGGCATTCGATCTCTACTATGATTTCGACTACGACCTCGCCGTGCGGGATATGGAGGATACCTGGCACTATCTCGCCGGGCTCAAGGAGTGCAACGGCAAGGTCGGCGCGGTCGGCTATTGCCTCGGCGGCAAGCTCTGCTACCTGATGTGTTGTCGTACCGATATCGACTGCGCAGTCGCCTATTATGGCACTTATATCGAGCACAATATCCGCGAGGCGAAGAACCTGCATCGCCCCTTCGTCCTGCACATGGCGATGAAGGACCGCTGGGTGCAGGCCGAGGTCAATGAACTGCTTGAGCGCCGCCTGTCGCCCAATCCCCTGGTTGAGATCCACAAATATCCGAACGCGGACCACGCTTTTGCCCGCTTCGGGGGCCGGACCTACAGCAAGCCGGAAGCCGATCGTGCGCTTGCCCTCACGCTCGAGTTTTTCAACCGGCATCTGAAATAGATAACCACAGCGTGTGCCGCCGACGTTTGGCTTGACGCTGGACATAACGGCGCGAAGGACGGATCATTGTTTGCCCACAAATGAATTGGGGGAGGGCAACATATGACCGCATCCGAAAAGATCGGGAATGCGTTGGCGGCCGAGGGCGCAGGTACAGGATCCGGTCCAGGCGCAAGGGCTGGCGTGACGATCCTCGATCTGCGTTATGACCTGGAGGACAAGCCGGCGCCGATCCCGTCGATCCTGTTCGGCCTCCAGCACGTCCTGATCATGTTCACGGCCATGATCGCAGCGCCTCTGGTGATCGGCCAATTGCTCAACCTGCCGCCAGACCAGCGGACAACCATGGTCACCGGTGTGATGCTTGGTTGCGGCATCGGCACGGTTATTTCAGCACTTGGCGTCGGCTGGGTTGGCAGCAGGCTTCCGCTGCTGCTCGGTGCCTATGCGGTCTATATCGGTCCGGTCGTCGCCATTGCAAAGGGATCGAGCCTTGCGGCTGCCAGCACCGCGCTCCTGATCGGCGGTGTTGTCCTCTTTCTGGCAAGTCCGCTGCTCGGAAAGATGCGTTCGCTTTTTCCCCCGGTTGTTGTCGGCACTTTGCTGTTGATCACGGGAGAAACCTTGATCCGTATTGCGGCCAATATCGCCGCAGGCACCAATTCGCCTTACGCGGGAAATCCGTGGTCGTTGGCGCTGGTCGTCGTCAGCATCATTCTGATCCTGGCGATCAATCGCCTGACAACCGGCTTTATGCGCGCACTGTCGGTTTTCATTGCACTCGTGTGCCTCTACATCATCGCGATTGCGCTGGGTTTTGCGAACTTCCAGCTTGTGGTCAACGCACCGTGGTTCCGTCTGCCCAGCGTTCTGCCTTACGGCTCGTTGGCGTGGCCGGATACCGCGGGGCTCACGACCGTCATCATCTACAGCCTTATCTCGGCAATCTACACGATGAGCATCACCCTCGCGCTGTGCAAGATGCTCGGCGTTGAGGGCAACGAGGCGCGCGTCCGCGGCGCGGTCGCGGGCGACGGACTCGGTTCGGCCATCGCTGCCTTGTTCGGCGGCGTTCCGCTGATTTCATACGACCAGAATGTCGGCGCGATTTCGCTCACCGGGGTCGGCAGTCGTTATGTGGTGGCAGTCGCCGGTGGCATCCTGATCCTGATGGCGCTGCTCCCCAAAGTAGGGGCGGTGATTGCGATCGTGCCACCCTTTGTCCTGGGCGGAACGCTCATCTTCATGTTCGGGATGATCGCAGCCGTCGGCGTCGGCATCCTCACGGATAGTCTGCGCAGCCATCGCGATCTCCTGCTGCTTGCGGCTTCGTTCGGGCTGAGCACGGCTATCAACTTCGCGCCGCCCTCCTTGCTCGCATCGGTGCCGCCGGCACTTCATATCCTCGCGGGCGACGGCATCGTGGTCGGCACGGTGACGGCAATCCTGCTCAATTGCCTTCTGCCGGACGAGAAGAAATAACTGCCCGTTACGTGAATGGAGTTCTCATCATGAGTTCGTCGTCATTTGAAGCCGACTTCGAGGTCGCATCGCGGATAGCTCATGTCCAGCCGGTCAAGGGCCTGCGCGAGAAGGTGGATCCGCGCCACACGGCGCTGGTGATCATCGATATGCAGAACGACTTCATCGCCGATGAGGGTCTGATCGCGCGTGAAGGCCGCGACGTCTCGCAGGCCAAGGAGATGGCGAAGCACCTCCCAGGCCTCATCAAGACGGCCCGGGCGGCGGGAGTCTTCGTGGTGTTTGTGCGCAATGTCTATACAACCGATCACAACTTCTACCTGTCCGACGTGTGGCTGGAACAGGCGGCCCGCAAACGTGCCGGCGGATACACCCGCATCCCGGTCTGCGAGGCAGGCTCCTGGGGCGGCGACTTCTATGGTGAGGTACGGCCGCTGCCGCATGATCCGATCGTCACCAAGCATCGCTACAGCGCTTTCTACAATACCGATCTGGAGACCATTTTGCGGGCAAACGGAATTCGTTCCGTGGTGCTGACCGGTGTTGTCACCAATGTCTGTGTCGAGACCAGTGCGCGCGAAGCATTTGTGCGGGACTTTTACGTGGTGGTGGCGAGTGACGGAACCGCCGCCTACGTCCAGGCCGACCACGACATGACGCTCAAGAACATCGACCGTTTCTTCGGCGAGACGGCCTCGATCGAGGATCTCACGGCGGTCTGGCCCGCCCGCAATACGACGGGCCGCCGCTGATGGGCGGTTCACGTTCTGAAGTCCGCGACGGAATGCAGATCGACTGGGATGCGGAAATTCCGATGGACGACGGCGTCGTGCTACGCGCCGACGTATTCCGGCCTGCCGGTAATGGAATATACCCGGTCATTCTCAATTATGGCCCTTATGCAAAAGGCCATGCCTTTCAGGACAGCCGCAAATTTGCCTGGGAAAGGATGATCAAGCAGAAGCCGGAAGTTGCGGCCGGAACGAGCAACAAATACCAGAACTGGGAAGTGGTCGACCCGGAAAAATGGGTGCCGGATGGCTACGCGGTCGTACGCGTGGATTCGCGCGGTACCGGCCGCTCGCCGGGCTATGTCGACCCCTGGTCGCCGCGCGAGACCAAGGATTTATACGAGTGCATCGAATGGGCGGCATCGCAGTCCTGGTGCAGCGGCAAGGTGGGGCTCAACGGCATTTCTTATTTCGCGATGAATGCCTGGCAGGTTGCGGCACTGACACCACCGCATCTTGCGGCGGTCTGCGCCTGGGAGGGCGCGGCCGATCACTATCGAGAGACCTGTTACCATGGCGGCATTTATTCAGAATTCATCTCGAACTGGTACCCGCGCGCCATCGTGCCGGTACAGCATGGCGTCGGCGAACGTGGGCCGCGCAGTCGTGTTACGGGAGAATCGGTGGCTGGGCCGGAGACGTTGGCGCCGGAGGAGCTCGCGAAAAACCGCCGCGACATCATCGCGGATGCATTGAGGCATCCGCTGGATGATGCCTACCACCGTGAGCGCACGCCCGATCTGGAAAAGATCACGGTGCCATTTCTTTCCGCTGCGAACTGGGGTGGGCAGGGGATTCATCCGCGCGGCAATTTCGAAGCCTTCATGCGCTCACCGTCGAAGCAGAAATGGCTGGAAGCGCATGGCGACACGCACTGGCTCGAGTTCTACACCGACTACGGTGTCAGGCTGCAAAAGCGGTTCTTCGGGCATTTCCTAAAGGGTGATGACACCGGATGGAGCAAACAGCCGGCGGTTCAGCTGCTGGTTCGCCATCCGGGCGAGAAATTCGTTGAGCGGCACGAGCACGAATGGCCGATTGCGCGCACGCAGTGGACAAAATTCTATCTTGAGCCCGATGGTAATGGCCTGATGCGTGAACCCGGCAAAGGGAGCACGCATCTCGATTACGATGCCTTGGGCGATGGCCTGACCTTCCGCATGGCGCCGCTCAAGGCGCCGATGGAAATCACCGGTCCGGTAGCTGCCAAGCTGTTCGTTTCATCATCGACGACCGATGCTGATCTGTTCGCAATCCTGCGCGTGTTCGCGCCTGACGGCAGCGAGGTGACCTTCCAGGGCGCGCAGGACCCGCACACTCCCATCGCGCAGGGCTGGCTGCGTGCCTCGCATCGCAAGCTCGACCGGAAACGAAGTTTGCCGTATCGGCCTTTCCACGCGCATGACGCAGTTGAGCCGCTCACGCCCGGCGAGCCGGTCGAACTTGATATCGAGATCTGGCCCACCTGCATCGTGGTGCCGCCCGGGTATACGGTTGCGCTTACGATACGCGGCAGGGACTACGAATATGGTGGGGCACCGGTCGTTGCGCCGCACGTGCCTTACCCATTACGGGGCGTGGGACCGTTCATCCACAACGAGCCGCGCAATCGGCCGCTCGCAACATTTGGTGGCAGGCAAACACTGCATTTTGCCGAAGGCCGCTGGCCTTGGATCATGTTGCCGGTGATCCCGGAACGGTAGCGTAAATTTTCCGAAGAGCGGTGGCTGGCATCATCCACCTGGCGGTGGTCTAATCGTGGTGATTGAACCAGATTTGAGAGGAATAGCTCGTCATGCCGCGTTACTATTTCCATCTCACCGACGGCAAACAAGTTCTGAATAATCACAAGGGAATCGACTTGTCGGGCAAAGCCGCCGCGCGCGACGATGCATTGGCGCTGGCGCGCGACATCAAACATGGCGCGGTACTGAAAGGATGGAATTGGACTGGCTGGTTTGTAACCATTGTCGACCAGCACGGACATAAGGTCGACGAGGTACCGATCGCGGAGGTTTGATACACTCAGGAGAATGGGGTGCTGGCGTTGAAATACTTTATCGCAATGTCAATTCTCGTTGCGAGTGCGCAGTTGGCTGCGGCTCAGTATATCATGCAGCCGAGTCTGGGCGGCACCTAGAGCTATGGTACGGAGTCCGCAGCCGAGCCCACCCGCCGGTAAATCAAAAGGCCAAGCGGACGGCGCACCGCCGCACGGTACGGAGCCAAAAAGATCAAGCCAACCGTCAGCCGGCCTCGCGGTCGCCGGGTGAGTGGATCACCAGCGCGCGCGTGAGTGCCAGGCAGGGCGATGGTGACTTGCAATGAAGCGGCCGCGATCGGTCCGGCTCACTGCGCGATTTCCATTGCCCAGTAATGCCGGCCGGAACGCGACACTGCCGAAGCAATGCCTTTGCAGCCGGGCAACAGCATATTCGCTGCGTGAGGCGGCGATGCCGACCATTGTGCCATCGTAAGCGCCTTGCTTGAATTGCCGGTGGCGACATTTTCGGCTCTCGCGCCTTGTCTGGCCCGGCCCGCAAACCCCGCATGATCGAGGCTGTCGCGTCTTGCCATGTCAAGTGAATGCTCTTTCGCGAGCCTTTGCATCGTTTGACAGCTCGTTTTGAGCACTTTGGCTTCGGCGGGCATCGACGCGAAAACCAGCAGCGCCGTTGTGGCAATAATGGCATGGCTTCATTGCATTTCCCCGATCTGCTTTGTCTTTGTGGCGAGGCAATTTCCCGATACCTGCATGAATGAGGGGGCGGTCGCAATCTGTCTGCTTCTCGGGGTGGCGGTGGTGCTTTGGGTCGTTGCCGTCCTATTCGTATTCGGTTATCCGATTCCCCGGGTTGCCCGCGATTGCTAAAGTATCGCACGTGCCGAACTGAAGCAGGGCATTGCGCACGCATTGAAGCCACCGCGGCCTTTGCAAGGCAGCCAAAAAAGAGCAAAAAAAAGAGCCGTGAATAGAACCGTTCATGCATGCTATATTTGCTAAGCTTGCTGCCGACCGGGGTTCGTGGACGATGCGACAGCTCATCGGAAAATTGCCGACCAAAGAGCGCGGTGTCGTCGAGGAGGTTTATATTGCCGAACAGGTCCGCTGCCGCGATTGCCAGAAATCATCACCGATGGGTATTGAAGTCGTTACGGTCCGGAAAGATGGGAAGAAAAAAACAATTCTCAAGCGCGCTTTCTTCTGCCACGTCCACGGCGCCGAATATCAATCGCGCGCGCAGGGCGACCGGTAGATTATACGCAGCTGTGGCGGGGCAGGCTTAACACCGCGCGAATATGGCCCCGGCTGGTTTAATGGATTCTGACCAGGCTATATCATCCAGCCGGCATCTGGTTTGATGAAAACCTCGTGCCCTGCTGGCCTGCACGCTGTCGGCCGCTTTTATTGGCCGGGTAAACACTAGCGAGGCCAAACGCCGGCAGCCACGGCCTGACGCATCAACTCGCTCAGCTCGTAGGGACGATTGAGGTATTCGCAGTCCCGGTCGGAGCGAGGCTTTTGTGCCAGCATCTGGAAATGATCGGCATCCACCTCGAACAAGTGGGCAAAGTAGGCGCCGAGGGAGGCTTTGGTATTCTGGTTTGTGGTCGTGCTCATCGTCATCTCCATCCATCTCGCGCTAACTTCCAAACCGTTGCAGGTCAGATTAGTCGGCCCCCGAAGAACCGACAGTGACGCACGTCACAGAAAGGCAAGTTTCTTCCAAGGCGCTTCCCAGGCGTTTTTTCCGGGAAGGGCCCCCGCCAGACATATCAAATGCTTAGAGCGAAATATGAGAATACGCGCTTTCGGGCAATCTTCCCTGATTGTGTTGGGGACTACAGGCGCGGTTTCGTCATCGCTGCCTGGCGCGTAAATCGAACCAGTCGTGTTGGCACATTAGGAGGAAATGATGAGAACTATAACATTCGCCGTAGGATTTTTTGCGATGTTGGTTTCGACTTCTGTGCAGGCGGTCGGCGTGGACGCTACAACCTGTCGCGCGGCGGTACGATCAAAAGCCGTATGCATGGGTACCCGCCCAAACACGCCCGCGCGCACCGCGTGCGTCAAATCCGCAATGCAACGCTGCCGTATAAGACCTATTCAACTGCAAGACACTGAGGTTGCAACATCCGGGGCCTTTATGGCTCAGTTGCAATTCGAAAGTTTTTCGCGCGCTGGGTGCTTGCCCTCTAAGACAAGCTTAGTTTGCGGCTATCGAGGTATCAATGTTGCCTATTTTCCAAATGACGCAGTGAACCAAATAGGTTGTTTTATGCGGCCCGTGCTGTGATTATGAAAATATAAAAAAATAGGAGGATGAAATGACCAAGGTGCGAAGCGTGCTGTCGGTTTTGGCGTTTTCTCTAGTGTCGCAAATCGCGCAAGCCGCCGATCCCGTCCATCTCACCGTCGGTTATCAACCGTACGACACGATTTCCTACTCAGCCGTTGTGATCCGCGGGCTTGATCTGTGGAAGAAGCACCTGCCACCCGGCAGCACGGTGGATTTTCAAGCTGCGCTGCAAGGTGCGATCATCGTCAACGCAATGCTCGCTGACAAAGAGCAGATCGGCTACCTGGGCGACATGCCGGCAGTGGTGTCGACGACGAAGACTAAGCAGGCGGTCGTCAAACTTGTTGCAAGCACCGGCTTGTCGGCCGGCCAGCGTTGCAATGTGATTATGGTGCGTGCCGATGCACCGCAATTTAAGTCACCGGAAGAAGCGGTCAAATGGCTCGATGGAAAAGTGCTGGCGACCCCGCGCGGAAGTTGCGCAGACCGGTTCCTCCGTCAGCTCGTAGAAATGAGCGGGATCAAACCGAAGGAAGTCTTGAATCAATCTATTGAGGTCATTGCCACGAATTTCCGTGCGCACCGCATCGATGCGGCGGCGCTGTGGGAACCATCGGTATCGCGGATTGGCGATTTTGTTGGCGAGGGCATCGCGCGGGAAGTCGTCACCGGCCACAACTACGACATGCCGGATGGCGGATTCATTGCGATGCGCGAAGACTTCATGACGAAGCAGCCGGAGATCGCGAAGGCGTGGCTCGAGGCAGAGCTTGAGGCGCAACTCTACCTGCTCGACCAGAAGAACTGGGACAAGGTCGCCGACATGGTGAGAAGCCAGACCGAGGGCATCACCACGCGGATGGCATGGTTTTCGTTATACGGCGCGGTGCCTCCGGCTCGCGGCGGTAGCCCGTTACGCGACGAAAAACCATTCACGTTCGACGCGCGTGAACTCAAGCATCTTGAGACGATCTATACGTTCCTTCACAAGGCCAACGTGATCGATGTCGACAAGGCCCCGGCTGGTGCGATCGACGATTCGATTGCCGTCAAGGTAGCGAAGGAAAAAGGGCAGGCCACGCCCCTCGGCGTGATCAAGCCGCTCGACGTTTCGAAAGCGCCTCAGTAGCGCTATTCGCGTCCGCTTGTGTCTCGATGCTTGTCGCGTTGATTGGGAGCATCATCGTTCTAGTTGAAGAAGGTAGCGATGGTTTTCGCAGTTGAAGCCCCGACGCGGCAAGTCCGGCGGCAAAACGAACCTGTACTTGACGAAAGCCAGGTTGGCAGAGTTTCGTTCGCGCTTTTTCGTCTCCGCCATTCCCTGACGCAACCGGCGCCTTACGTCGGTTTCCTCGGCATCGTCAGTTTGCTGCTGGCCTGGTATCTGCTGACCGAGTTCTTCAACCTCCCGCGTTTTAACAAGCTTCCAGGCCCGGTTGCGGTCTGGACGGAGTTTACGTCGCGTACGCCGAAATATGGCATCTCCATCTATACCCCCGACTACTACATGCACATTTTCTGGAGCGTCTGGAGGGTACTTCAGGCGTTCTTCTGGTCGACGCTACTGGGTGTGCCGCTTGGGCTGTTCATGGGATGGAAGAAAACATTCCGCGATTATTCTTTCCCCATTCTCGAAATTGTACGTCCGATCCCCGTTCTCGCTTGGGTACCGATCGCGATCTTGATCTTTGCGGGGATTGCCAGCCGCGAGGCGCCAATCGTGTTTCTGACGTTTCTGGCGACGTTCTACGCCACCATCCTGAACACGATGCTTGGTGTGGAGTTTATCGATGAGGTTTACTTTCGGGCTGCCCGCTGCCTCGGGTCCAAACCGCGACACATCTTCTTTCGTGTTGTCCTTCCCGGCGCCTTGCCGTTTATTTTCACAGGCCTTCAGATCGGGGTAGGGGTGGGATGGTTTTCATTGGTCGCCGCCGAGATGTTGTCAGGCGAATATGGTCTCGGCTTCCTCATCTGGGATTCCTACGTCCTTAGTCAGTTTGAGGTCATTGTCATCGCCATGATGACGTTGGGGGTTATCGGGTATTTATTTAGTGCCATCATCCGCTTCGTCGGAAGCCTGCTGATGCGCTGGACGGAACGAGGCGCGTCATGACAACGACCGTCGGCGCGGGTGGTGCGATCAACATTCGCAATGTGAGCAAGACCTACGATCCGCTCGGCGTGAACGTCTTGGCGGTTGACAACTGTTCTGTCGACATTGCTGCGGGCGAATTCTGCGTTGTTGTCGGGCCGTCAGGTTGCGGCAAGACGACGCTGCTCAATGCTATTGCCGGGTTTCACGGCATAAGTCAGGGCGAAATTCTGCTCGACAACAATCCGATCTGCACACCAACACACACGGCGCCTCCTGGCGCGGATCGAATGGTGGTATTTCAGAACGGCGCGCTGTTCCCCTGGAGCACCATCATAAACAACGTGGCTTATGGACCGACCGTCCAAGGCAAGCTTTCGGCGCGGGATGCCCGCAAGCAGGCGCAAAAGCTGTTGGCGGATCTTGGCCTTCCCGATATCGGCGACCGCTATCCGAACGAGTTGTCGTCGGGGATGCGCCGGCGCGTCGAGATCGCCCGCGCCCTCATCAACGATCCCACGGTGCTTCTGCTTGACGAGCCGTTCCGCGCCATGGATGCCCTGACCAAGAGCGTGGCGCAGGAATTTCTGCTGCAGGTCTACGACAAGGTTCGCAAGACGGTGTTCTTCATCACGCATGATCTTGAAGAAGCTCTGTTCCTGGCCGATCGCGTATTGGTCATGACGACGCGGCCCGGACGCATCAAGTATGCGCTCAACATCGATTTTGAACGTCCCCGCAACTTTCATATGCGTTCATCCAGGCGCTATCTTGAACTCAAGAGCGAAGTCTTCGCCGCGGTGCGCGAGGAAGCCGCCAAAGCGTTCGAAGCAGGCGAGCGTGAGTTGGTGTAGAGTGCTCAAATAATCTCTCAGGGTCCGTTCGAATGACAATCTGGAACACGGCCAAAGTGTACAAGTCGTTGGTCAACATCACGGTGTTTCGTGGCGCTGTCTCAATTTTGGGCGGGCTTTTACTCTGGGAACTGGGTCGCCGCCTGCAAGTGCCGTTTTTTGCGGCGGTGCCTGCTCCGAGCGAAGTAGTTGTTTCACTCGGAAAGGTGATAGGCAGCGGAAAATTCTGGAACGATTGGGCGGCCAGCTATTCGCGAGTCCTGGTCGGATTCTTTGCGGCGCAAATTATTGGTGTTCCGCTTGGCCTGGCAATGGCGATGAATCGAACGTTTTACCATTTCGCCTTTTCTCCGCTTGAAGTACTGCGGCCAATTCCCCCGCTAGCCTGGGTGCCGACCGCGATAATCTTTTGGCCGACTACGGAGCTCAGCATTGCCTTCGTCATTTTTCTTGGCGCGTTCTTCACGGTGGTAATCAACGTTCTTGGCGGCGCCCGCAATATCGACGAGCGCCATATCCGCGCTGCGGCATCCTTTGGATCGCACCGGAGAGACATTTTCTGGAAGATCGTGCTGCCGGCGACGCTCCCGAGCATCTTTACCGGCATGGCGGTAGGCATGGGAATTACCTGGGAAGTAGTCGTCGCCGCCGAGATGATCGCGGGCAAATCAGGGTTGGGTTACTTCACCTGGTCGTCCTATGTCGGCGGTAACTATCCGCAGATAATTGTTGGCATGATCAGTATTGGATTAGCCGGATACATCTCCAGCGGACTCATCCGCAGTTTGGGCAAATTGGCGACGCCCTGGCAGCGACAGTTCTAGCAATGCCCAAGCAAACCCACATTCCACGGAAAGATGCCTTGCTTGAGGTGAGGGACGTCACCAAGAGCTTCAATATTGGCCCGCTGCGTCAACTGGTTCTCGATCAGTGTTCATTCTCGATTGAAACAGGTCAGCTGACCGTATTGATTGGCCCCTCTGGCTGCGGCAAGAGCACACTGGTCAATATTCTTGCTGGTTACGAAGCGGTGGATGCCGGAGAGGTTTCCTTCGGCGGAAGGCCGGTGCGCGGCCCGGCTTCGGATCGTTTGGTGGTATTTCAGGAGTTGGCGCTGTTTCCGTGGATGACGACGTATCAGAACGTGGTCTATGGCCCCGTCGTGATGCGCAACCGCTCCATGACAGACATTGAAACCGATGCCAATCAACTTCTGAAGCGAGTGGGGCTGCTGGAGTTCAAAGACAAATACCCGAATCAGCTTTCAGGAGGCATGCAGCGGCGCGCCGAGCTCGCCCGAGCAATGATAAACAATCCGGCGATCATGATGCTGGACGAGCCGTTTCGCGGCCTCGATGCGATGACCCGCGATTTAATGCAAGAATACTTCCTTCGCCTCTATGAGGACCGCAAGCAGACCGTGCTATTCGTTACCTCGGAAATTGACGAGGCCATCTTGCTTGCAGATCGGCTGTTGATCATGAGCAATCGTCCAGGGCACATCAAACATACAATGTCGATTGACCTGCAAAGGCCAAGGACCTCGGACATCCTCACCTCGGTGCAATATCTCCAGTACAAACAGGAAGCGCTGGAAGTGTTGCATAGTGAAGCGTTGAAAGCCTTTGCCAGCGGCAGCAAGGCGGCCGCCGATTTCCTCGAAGCCTATGCGTCCCAATGCGAGGGAACGGCCTAATTGCCGCTGCTCGCGATTTGCATCATTCCTGCCGCGTATATTCTTCTGGCTAAGTTCTGGTCGGGGCGGCGGGATTTGAACCCACGACCCCTTGTCCCCCAGACAAGTGCGCTAACCGGGCTGCGCCACGCCCCGACCGGAACGGCGCGGACTATAGGGCGGCGTTGGTGTGAGTCAAACCGTGTCTCGAGGGCTCGCGGCCTTAGCGAGTGAGGATTTGGCGACATCCCGCAAGGGGCCGCGCACGGCGAGCGTCACATAAAGCGCCGCCACTACCACAAAGGTTCCGGCATAAAGCGCCAGAAAACCGACAACGTCGGTGTGGAGGACAAGGCCGGTGGCGACCGCCGTGGTCATCAGCGCGATGTTGAAGATCGACAGCCGCGCGATGTCGCGGAAATAGCCGGTATGCTGAAGCAGGAAATTCGGTGCTGATTTTACCGCCGCGGTTACGAGCAAGACCAGCAGGATCGGCGTCGCCGTGGCGGGCATGGTTGCAGACCGTCCGAGCAGGAGCGCAAACAGGCCCCTGCCGTCGATCAGCAGCAATCCAGATACGAGCACGACGGGAATAGCGCAAAGCGTAACCGCCGTCAGCGTAGCGCGCATGAGCAGACGCGCATTGCGGGCGGCGAATGCCGCGGTCTGCCTTGGGACCAGCAGGTCGCACGCGGCCGAGCAGAGATTGAGTGTGCCCAGAAAGATCTTCAGCGCCGTGTCGACCACGATTGTTGGTGCGCCGAGACCCGCGGCGAGCGGAACCACGAGATAGAGAACATTGTGGATGTAGATTTCTCCCGCGGCGTGCGTGCCTGTCCGCAGAGAGGATTGCCAGTTCTCGCGGAAGAATCCGCGCAGGCGCTTGCCGAATCCAAAAAAATGCGGTGTCAGCGCGCCGCGGTGCACCAGCCGCCGTGCCGCAAGGCTGACCAGAATCAGCCAGCCGAGGTTGATGACGACCACAAAGCCTGCAAAGGGTAGACCGACAAGCATTGCCAGCAGCAGCGCCATGTAGCCGAGACGCCGGAATGCTTCGAGCGTTTCGAAAAAGATGTACTCGTCCACCGCGACGCTGACATTACGCAGGACGAACCAGGCGAGATTGAACGCCGAAAAGAAGAAGAACAGCGCAAATTCGGCGGCACCCCACGCCGATTCGCCGGGTCGCATCAGCATCACGGCGAAACAGATGGCTGCACAAGCGGCAATCGCGATCGCGTAGAACAGTGCGATGGCGTTTGCCTGCTCGGCGACGTCGGCCGTGTTCTCGCCCGCGAGGAAACGCTTGCGCATGCGCACGAACAGAATTTTCGAGAGGCCGAGATCGAACAGCCACATCGAGACGCCGACGGCTCCGACCAGAATGAAGAGCGAGAAGCGTTCGGGATTGAGCACGCGCGCAAAGACAAAGGTCTGGATCAGCCCCGCGACCAGCGCACTTCCGGCGGTCCAGCCACGCAGCACGGCGTAATGCAGCGATAGGACTTCGGCGATACGCGCCTGCCAGCCGGCAATCGCCTTGGGGACCGCATTCATCGCCGGTGCAAGCATCGGTCCCCGCTCAGTCGATGAGTTCGAGGTATTTGGCCGCCATGGTCTCGAAGTCATATCGGGGAGACAGCGTCGCCAATTCGGTCGCGATCCGGGCGCGCAGCCTGTCGTCACCCAGAATGGCGCGGATGCGGTCGAGCCAGGCCCCACGGTCGCCGAGGGGAACAATGAGATTTTCGGTCAGGAACGGAGAGTCGCGAAACATCTCGCGGAACGAGGGGATATCCGAGCAGATCAACGGGGCGCCTGCGTGAATTGCCTCTATCGCCGCCAGGCTCAGGCCCTCGAAGCTCGAGGGGAACAGCGCGATGTCGATTGCGGAATAAAATTCGCCGATGCGATCGTGCGCAATGTGCAGGATCACCTGCGCTCGCTTTTCGCAACCGCGCGCCGCGATCTCGGACTTGATCAAGGCCTCATCGGGGCCGCTGCCGATCATCAGCAGGGATGTTCCCGGCAGTTCGCCTAGCAGGCCGATGCTGAAGCGCTGGTTCTTCTGGTGATAGAGGCGGCCGAGCTGGCCAAGCACCGCACCCTTGACGGGCAGGGCGAAAGCAGCACGCGATGCGGCGTGGTCTTTCATCGCTGGTTTTTTGTGGCCGTTGGCGATGACGGTGAGACGGCGCATATAGGCCGCACCATTGCGCCGGTAGGTGTCGGCAACGCTTTGCCCGCACGCCACCAGGTGACTGTAAAGCCCGAAGCGGCCGGCGAGCGCGTCGATCTTCATGAGCACAGGATTGAACTGATCGTAGGGCAGGTGATGCGTGCCCACGCGTTCGCGCACGCCCGCGAATGAACCGGCGATAGCCACGAGGAGATTTGACAGAGGCTGCAGGCCGAAGACGGCGTCCGGCCGAACCGCGCGCAGCGCGAGTACGACGCGCACAAACAGGCGCATCAGCGTGAACGGCGAACTAGAGCGCTGCTGATTGACGAAGACACGCGCGCCCGCAGGGAGCTCCGCGTTCGAGCCGAACAGGTACCACTCCTCGACATGATGGCCTTCCGCGCGCATTGCAGCGGCAAGCGTCGAGGCGAGCACGGAGCTGCCGCCATTGTCATGGGCTGTGCCGAGAAAAACGATCGAACGGGAAGGCCTGGGCGCTGCCTTCGTTTCAGCCACCGTGCGCGGGCGCCAAAGCTCGTTCATGACCGCTCCGGAAAAACGACAATGCGGCCCCCGATGCGACGGCCTGTATCGACGGCGCGTAACATAATCTTAAGCGGTAAAGACTAGATAAATCGGACTAATCCGACATTTTCCGCCGTGTTGAGACGTGAACCGATGACCGATACATCCGCGAATTTTGCCAAGGCCGGCACTGACGCGAAAGGCTCGACGTTCGACCGCGCGATCCGAAAATTGTTCCCCTCAACATCTCTGCTCACCTTTAACCCTTTGTTTCGCACGATCATCAATGCCTTCGATATCGTGCCTCGGTTGATCTGGTCCGAGTTCCGCGATCTGCCCCCCAACCACCTGCGCGTGCGCATCGGGGTAGGCAACCGCATCGTGAACAATCAGGTCCACTTCCTCACGCATGCGCGCGACTTCTGGATGTTCGTGTTCACGCAGGGGTTGGCCGATGCGAATTCGAACATCCTCGACATCGGTTCGGGTTGCGGACGCTGGGCGCACTGGCTGCGCGACTACAATTTCCGCGGCCGTCGATTTACCGGCAGTTATGTCGGGATCGATATTGACGGCGAGGCGATCGCCTGGTGCGAAAAGCACTACGACGCGGAACGCTTCCGCTTCCATCACTCGAGCCACTCGAGCGTCTCGTACCATCAGAGCGGCGAGCAGGACCGGCAATACAAGGTTCCGGAATCCGATGGTACCTTTAACCTCGTGGTATCGAACTCGCTCCTCACGCACGTTCTCGAAGGAGAACTCGAAAACTACATCCGCGAAAGCTACCGGCTGCTCGATGCGGGTGGCGCGATGTTGCATTCACATTTCAATCTCGACTACCCGCCCGCGACCTACGGCACGCGCCACACGTTCAAGCATGCGATCGGCAATGCGCGGGTCGAATCCATGGAGCAGCCGGAGGCGGCAGTCGCCTACCGCACCGACTATTTGTTCCGCGTCGCGCGTGAGGCAGGTTTCAAGGATTGCGAGATCGTGCATATGCCGGGCGGTGCCCAGCACCAGCCGATCCTTCTCTGCAAGAAATAGCCTGAGCTAGCGCGCGATTACGGGCCGCGTGCCGGGTGGGACGCCCAAACGCATGGTGCGCGCCTGGCGCTGCGTGACTGCCGCCAGGCCCCAGATGATCCCGAGCAGCAGATAGAAATGCCGCCAGTGATCGGTGTCGATCACGAAGCCCTCCGCCATTTCGCCGATAAAGGCCGCGACCGCGGTGATCAGATAGGGCTGCCACGGCGTGCGGACGAGCGCGGAATGCAGGCCGACCATCATGGTCGACAGCAATAGCAACACATAGGCCATGGCTCCGAGCCAGCCGTAGACCAGGAAAGCCTGCAGATACATGTTGTGCTGCTGCAGGCCGTGGACGCGGGCAAATTCAAATGGTCCCATCCCGTAGGGGAAATTGAGCACCGAGGCGAGTGCAAGCTCCTGCAGGCGGAAGCGGCCGCCCTGGCCGACGTCGTAGGACTGGATGAGATGTGCGCGCGCCTCGAACATGTCCTGGATTGAGGAAAACGAGAGCAGGACCAGGAACAGAAGCGAGAGCACCGCGATTGCGGAGATACTCACCGCCAGCACGCGCAGCCTGCCACGCGTATCCGGCGCGGTCACGAAGGCAAGTGCGATCATCACCATGCCCGATACAGCAAAATGAAACCAGGCGCCGCGGGAGAAACTCAGCAGCAGGCCGAACAGAATGACGCCGGCGACGACTGCATCGGTGAGACGGAAACCGCGCGCGATCATGCGATCAAGCAGGAAGAGCGCCGGCCAGATCAGGAACGGCCCAAAGACATTTGGGTCCTTGAATGCGCCGAGGGCGCGGCCGAGCGGCGCAAACAAGTGGGCCGTGCCGAACAGGTCGAAATAGCCGGCAGCGCCGACAAAGGTCGCAATGACGGCCGTTGTCACATAGGCAATCCGCATGGCGGTGAGTCGCGCCATCGTGTTCTGCGCGAACAGGCAAGCGAACAGCAAGGCGGCGACGGCCAAATAGACCGACGTTGCGGTATACTGGATCGTTTTCTCTTCGCCCGGCACGTTCATGAGCGCGAGCATGCCGGCGACGTTCCACACCAGCAGCAGAAGTAGAGGCACCAGGAGGGTGCGCTCCATGCGGATGCCCGCGATCAGGGCCGACACCGCCAGCACGCCCATGAGCAGATCGTGCGGCGAGGGTTCGATGAAGGCGACTGAGCTCGCGAGCACGGTGACGAACAGGATGAGCAGCAGCAGGCGCTCCCGCAGCGAGGCGGCCTGTACAGGCTGAGCAGGCAGGGAATAGGGCAGCGCGATATCGGCGGCCGTGATCAATAGGCGTTCTCGACCTTGAGCAATGCGAGAGGCGTACGCAGAACGATCATGAGGTCGAACAGGATCGACCAGTTCTCGATGTAATAGAGATCGTGTTCGACGCGCTGCTGGATCTTCTCATGCGTGTCGGTCTCGCCGCGCCAGCCGTTGACCTGCGCCCAGCCGGTGATGCCCGGCTTGACGCGATGGCGGGCAAAATAACCGTCGACGGCCTCGTCGTAGAGGCGGGCTTCCGCCTTGGCATTGACGGCGTGCGGACGCGGTCCGACCAGCGACAGATTGCCCTTGAGCACGACGTTGAGCAGCTGGGGCAGTTCGTCGAGGCTGGCTTTGCGGATGATGCGCCCGACGCGGGTAACGCGCGGGTCATTCCTGGTAACGAGCTTGCTGGCGCCCTGGTCGGCCGCATCGGCAAACATCGATCGGAATTTGTAGACTTCGATGAGATCGTTGTTGAAGCCGTAGCGCTTCTGCTTGAACATGATCGGCCCGCGGCTGTCGAGCTTGATGGCAATCGCGATAACCGCCATCACAGGAAGCGCGAACAGCAACAGGATCCCACCGATCAGTTTGTCGAACAGCCATTTCATGACCACGTCCCAATCGGCAATAGGCCGATCGTGGACGTCGAGAACGGGGACGTTGCCGATATAGGAATACGAGCGTGGGCGGAAGCGCAGCTTGTTGGCATGCGCTGCGAGGCGGATATCGACGGGAAGCACCCACAGTTTCTTCAACATCTGCAGGATGCGGGATTCCGCGGAAATCGGCAGCGAGAAGATCACGAGATCGACGCGCGTGCGCCGGCCAAACTCGACGAGGTCGTCGACGGTCCCGAGCTTGCGCTCACCGGCGCAATCGGCGCTGCTGCGATCATCGCCGCGGTCGTCGAACAGCCCGATGATGTCGACGTCGCTGTCCTTTTCTCGCCGCAAGGCCTTGATGACGCCGGCACCGGTATCGCCACCGCCGACAATGACCGTGCGGCGATTGAGCCGCCCTTCATGCGTCCATTTGCGCACGAGCAGAAACACAAGCCGCCGGCATGCGATGAGCGCGGCGAGTCCGGCGAGATAGTAGCTGGCGAGCCAGACGCGCGAGAACATGTCTGCGGCCTTGGCAAAGAAAGACACCCCCATCACGATCAGAAACACGACCGACCAGGCGGAGGCGAGCCGCATGTATTGCTTTTCGTAACCGCGGAACGCCTGCACCTGGTAGATATCGGTGGCCTGAAAGGCGAGCGTCGACAACAGGGCAATCACGAAGGTCGCACCGGAATAGCGCCACAACAGGCCTTGCATCGGCGGCAGGTAGATGAAGTAAAGCGCAAGCCCGATCAGCATGATCAGCGTGAACTCGGCCATGCGGACCGCGCCGGCGAGCACAATCGGGGAGATTGGCGTCGGCGCTGGCCTTGCCGCAACCGCAATGGCTTCGGGGGTGAGTGCGGAGGCTCTAGATGCGGCGCGTCGGCGCACAGTCGCGACTTCGGCAAGCGCAGTGGCGCCGGAAGCGTCCAGTGATGGATGGGTGTCAGACTCGATCATACGCGCCAAAGCTCCACCCGCGGCGCTGGGTGATGCGGCAGCGGGAGTCCCCCCTAATTCCCGGAAATTTCTAAGGAAAGAGTCTCAAGAAAGGCTTATCGGCATGGGCAAAAATGTCTTAACGGCGCCCGTTTTTCCGAAGATTTTCGAGTCCAGCCTGATAGGCATCGAGTACGCCGCTAACCATGGTGTCGACCGAGAAGAGTTCCGCCACCCGCTCACGCAGGTGCCGAGCCAGGTCCGATGCCTCGTCCGGGTGGTCGAGGTTGTGTGCGATCATCTCCGCCAAAGCTCCGACGTCCTGTGGCGCGGCAAGACTATCCGTGAGAGGGCCGTAGATTTCGGGAATTCCGCCGACCTTGGTCGTGATAAGCGGCATGCCTGCCGCCGCGGCTTCCAGTACGACATAGGGCAGCGATTCCGCCCGTGAGGGAATTACCATGATGCGGCCGAGCGCTTGTGCTTCGCGCGCCGGCATCGGCGGCCGGAAAGTGACGGTATTGCTTAAACCGAGCCGTTCGACCTGCGCGCGCAAGACATCGCGGTCAGGGCCGTCGCCGACCAGCGTCGCCGACACCGCGCGCCCCTGGCGATTGAGCCTGGCAATCGCGTCAATCAGAATGTCGATACCTTTGACAGGCCGGAACTCGCCCATGAACACCAGATCGGTCGCATCGCTTGCGGCCACGATCGGTGCGAATTCCCTGCGCGAAACACCATTGTGCACGACGCGGACGAGGCCGCGCGGCTTGCCGATCTTGCGGCGGAAGACTTCCGCGCTGTAGGCGCTTTCGAACAGGAATAGATCGCCGCGCAGCATCAGCAGTTTTTCGCTGGCGAGATAGAATTTTCCCGCCAGACTGTCGTGGCTGAACAGCAGGCTGCCGCCATGCGGCGTATAGGCGCGCACCGCGCGGCCGGCATTGAACGACATGCGCGCATAGGCTCCGCCCTTGGCGCCGTGGCCATGCACAATATCGGCTCGCGTCTGCGTGATCCGCCGCATCACCTGGGTCAGCACGACGGCATCGCCGGGGCCGATGTGACGGCGCATGGGAATGCGGGTGATGCCGAAGGCAAGCGATGGCGCCAGTTCACCCAGCGTTTCATTGGCCCTTTGCCCGCCGGTATTACTGTCGGCGATTAGCCCGACGCGATGACCGCGCGCGACTTGCTCGCGGGCAAGGTCGAGCACGTGGCGGAAGAGGCCCCCGACCGGCGCTCGGAACACGTGCAAAATGTTCAGCGGGGTCATCTTGCCAATTCGCCCACCGTGCGCATGAACGATGGCGACAAACCGATATCTTTCATCACGCGAATCCTGGCCCCGGCCTTGAAGTGCCCCTGCGGATTAGGAGGTCCCGTGGTTAACAAAAGATGATTTCCGTCGTTTTTGGCGCGATTAACGGCGTAGCAACCATAATCGGGTCTGATCGAGGTGGACTAGGACGACGTGTGTCTGGTCTGTGGTGTCGTGCGTTCGGAGTTGGAATGTTGTTTCGTTCAAAGTCGAAACCTGCTGCGCCGCCGCTTCCGGTCATGCGGCCGATCGCTGCCGATGGCGAGCCCGACATGCGCGGACTTGGGCGCGCCCTGTGGCGAAGAAAGGCAAGCATTCTCGGCCTTACGATTCTCGCCGCGGGGATTACCTATCTCGTCGTGAATGCAATCACGCCGCGCTATCAGTCAGAATCGCGGCTGTTGCTTGAGGCGCGGGAGAACGTGTTCCTGCGCGCCGAAGCCGACAAGACTGGCGAGCGCTCCACGATTGACCCGGAAGCGGTGACGAGCCAGATCCAGCTTGTGCTCTCGCGCGATCTCGCCCGCGACGTGATCCGGAAAGAAAAGCTCGTCGACAATCCGGAATTCGATCCGGCCAGCGGCAGCATGACGCCTTTGCGTTCATTCCTCGGTCTCCTGGGCATCGGCCGTGATCTGAGCACAATGTCGCGCGAGGAACGCGCGCTCGAAGCATACTATGACCGTCTCAATGTCTATGCGGTCGAGAAGTCGCGCGTCATAGCGATCGATTTCAGCTCGGCGAATTCCGAGATAGCCGCACGGGTCGCCAACACAATCGCTGAGACCTACCTCAATACGCAGCAGGCGGCGAAACAGGATCAGACCCGCGCCGCCGGAATCTGGCTCGCCGGCGAAATTGAAAAAATGCGGACCAAGGTTGCGGATGCTGAGGCCAAAATCGAGGAATATCGTTCGCGCGTCAATCTGTTCGCGGGCTCAAACAATACGTCGCTGCCGAGCCAGCAACTGACCGAAATTAACTCGCAGATCGCGGCGGTGAGGGGCCAGAAGACCGATCTTGAGGCGAGGGCGCGTCAGTTGCGCGACCTTATCAGCTCCGGCAAGCCGATCGATTCAGCCGACATCACCAATTCCGATACGATGCGGCGTCTGATCGAACAGCGCATTGGCGCTCGCGCCCAGCTCGCGGAGCAGTCGACAACGCTGCTCGACCAGCACCCGCGGATCAAGGAGATCAAGGCGCAGATTGCCGAGATCGATCGGCAGATTCAAGTCGAGGGCGAACGGCTGCTGCGCCAGCTGGACAACGACGCCCGGGTCGCGGGTGACCGGCTGGTGATGCTCACCGCAAACCTGGATCAGGCCAAACAGATGGCTTCCCAGACCAGCGAGCAAGATGTTCAGCTGCGCGCGCTCGAACGCGAGGCCAAGACGCAGCGTGACCTGCTTGAATCCTATCTGGTGAAATATCGTGAGGCGTCCGCGCGCGACAGTATTAATGCCGCGCCGCCTGAGGCGCGCATTATCTCGCGCGCCACGCCTGCGATTAAACCGGCTTATCCAAAGAAACTCGCCATCGTCCTGATTGCGGCCTTCGCCGCCTTCACCCTTTCGGCGGGATTCACAGTGACCGGGGCGCTGCTCGCGGAGCCTGCGCCGGCATATGGCTATGCGCCGGCGCGGGCCTTTAATCCGCCGTCGCTCATGCCTGCGGCCGGAGTGGCACCTGCGCCGCAGGCTGTCTCCCCAGCTGAATTGCAAATCCAAGGCCCAATTGGATCGCAGGTCGAAGCCCAAGCCGAAGCCGAAGCCGAAGCCGAAGCCCAGGTCGAAGCCCGGGTTGCGTCTCCGCCGCTTGCGCCCAAGGTGGGCGAGCCTGAAATACCTGCAAGCAGCACGGTGGAGCGGGTCGCCGGCGAGCTGCGCCAGGTGGGCGATGCCGGCCGGCGGATATCGGTGATAGGCACGGTTGGAAATGTCGGGACAACATACGCCGCAATCAATCTGGCACGGGCGCTCGCTCAATCCGCGAATGTGGTGCTGGTCGATCTTGCGTTCAATGCGCCGAATTTGTCGGTGCTCTCAAGCAACCCGAATGCGCCGGGGATTGCGGAGCTTGTGCGCGGCACGGCATCGTTCGGCGACATCGTCACCCGCGATCAATATTCGCGCCTTCACATCGTCGCGACCGGCGTGGTCGGGAACGATACCGTGACGCTGGCCACTTCGCCGATGCTGGGGACCGTGATCGAGGCGCTGTGCCACAGCTACGACCATGTTGTGATCGATGCCGGCGCCGCCGGCGATATGGCATCGGAACGTCTTGCATCCCTGGCGAGACGTGCGCTGCTCGTCGCTGCAGACCCATCAAGTGCGGTGACCCGGGCGGTCCGCGACCGGCTGCTTCAGGCAGGCTTTAGCGATGTTACGGTGGTCGCCGGTGGAGCGCAGGCGGTCGCCGCCTGACGAAACGGCCGCTATGGCGCAGGCGAAAATCTGGCGCGCATGCGCCGCAGCTTGCCGACAAGCGACCAGAGTGCCGGGCGGGTTTTGATGGCGCGCTTGGTTGCCGCGCCGAACCCGTATCCGAATGCGAGCAGCCGCCCGGCAGGGCTCAAGGCAATGTAGCTGTCGAACAGCGGCTCGGCATCACCGCAGAGTAGGTTCTTGTAGCGTGCCTCTCCAATACCGAGGTCGAAAGTCAGAAATCCGCGCTCACAACAGCTTCGCACCAGCCGCAGCAATAATTGTTCGCCGGGGCTTTCGACCGCAAAACGACCCAGGATGATCGAATTGAACATGGCGCAGAAACGGCCGCCGCCGACGATTCCGCCCATCGTGGCGACGATAATGTCATCGACCGACAGCGCGTAGAGCTCGATCAGCGGATTTCCGTCGGCGAGGGGTTCGGTCGCGGCCGCTTCGATGAAACGTCGCACACCGGGCAATGCAAAGGCATCCGACATGCCGAGCGCGCGCATGCGGGCTCGCTTCTGCTTGAAAAAGGCATCAAGCACGCGCCGCACATCGTCGGGAGTGGTCGCGCGCTCGAAGCGAAGCGCGCCGAAAGCGGAGAGCGCGCGCTCCTTTTTCCGCATCTTCTTGCGTGTGTCGGCGTTCGAGCGTGCCCGCAAGAGCGCGTCGAAATCCGGGACGAGAGCCCCGCTGAAGCCGTAATTGGCGGCGCGCTGGTGACTGAGCAACGCGAAGGGATTTGTGGCGCCACCCCAGGTGAGCGGCTGGTTCGTCAGTTTGAGGACATCGGCGTGTCCGGCCAGATGCGCAAGTGCGCCACGCACACCTTCGGCGCCGATGGTCGCTGCCACGTCGCGCCGCCAGAGCGCCATGTTGAAATTGGCGTGCTTGCCGCCGAGAAATTCAAGGCCGATCAGGCCGCCGACGGGGCGCGAGCCGAGCGGCCAGAGAAAGAGCGGTTCCCCGGCACCGTTGAATCCGACGACGATAAATGGCTTTACGCCAGAATCCGACCCGACGTGACGCTGCCAGTGCTTGTGGAAGTCATAATATTGGTAGGGCGTGGCCAGGCTGTCGGCGGCTTCCAAAGCGCGCCAGTGCGCTTCCACGGCCGCCATATCGTGGAAGATATCGACTCGCGCAATACGCAGGTCCGCGGCGCGCAGGCTGCGGCCACCGGCATGCAGGGAGCGTATTGGGACCACATTCATGGGTTGTGCTGGACTTGCGGACAATGCCCCAACTTCGCAAAGATTTCTCAATAAAGAGTTGGAATAGTAAATTGACTGGCCATACGGGCCCAGGAGCCTGTTTAACTTGACAAAGATGGTCATCCGCGCCGGGCTCGAAACGCTCTACTTCAGCGGGATGCACCATTGGCTGCGGCCGCTTGTCGGCGGGGTCGGCGCCATTCTCACGCTGCATCATGTCCGGCCGGCCCGCCCGGGGCCGTTTCAGCCAAACCGCCTTCTGGAGGTCACGCCGGAATTTCTCGACCGGCTGTTGCGACGGCTGGTGCGGGCGCGCATCGACGTCGTATCGCTCGATGAAATGCATCGGCGGTATATCGAGGGCGATTTCAGGCGCCGCTTCGTATGCCTTACGTTTGACGACGGCTACAAGGACTTCCTGCGCTGGGCCTATCCGCTGCTGCGGAAACACAGGCTGCCTTTCGCGATGTATATCGCGACAAGTTTTCCCGACCGGCTCGGCGAACTGTGGTGGATCGCGCTCGAAGCCGTCATCGCCAAGAACACCCGTATCGGCATGGTCATCAACGGCAAGGATCAATATTTCGAATGTGCGAGCGCGCAGCAAAAGCGCGAACTCTACGATGCGCTCTATCGCCATCTGCGCGCGATGAAGACGGAAGAAGAACTCCGCCGCACCGTGCGCGACCTTTGCGCATGCTACAGCGTCGACATCCTCGCGTTCTGCCGCGATCTCTGCATGGGCTGGCCGGAGATTCTTGAACTTGCCGCCGATCCGCTCTGCACGATCGGAGCGCATACGGTCAATCATTTGATGCTCAAGAAAATATCGAGCGATGCTACTGTGCGCGCCGAAATGGAAATGAGCAGGGCCGTGCTCGAGGCCGCGCTCGGAAAACGGCCGGAGCACCTGTCCTATCCGGTCGGGGACGTGACATCCGCGGGTCTGCGCGAGTTCCGCATTGCCGCGGAGCTCGGCTTCAAGACCGCCGTCACGACCCGGCCCGGCGTGCTGTTCAAGGCGCACCGCGACTTTTTGACCGCGTTACCGCGCATCTCGGTCAATGGCGAATTCCAGCAGCAGCGATATCTCAAGGTGCTGATGTCGGGCGCCGGCACCGCTTTCTGGAACCGGTTCCGCCGCGTCAGCGCCGCCTGAAATTCTTGCGCTGCTTCAGGCGCTGTCGGGCCGCGCCATCCAGCTGATCAGCGGCATGGCCGGGAGAACCCAGCCGAGCCCGGCGACAACATAATAAATCGCCGCCACGAAGCCATTGATGTCGGTCAGCACCGACTGGGCGAGCGCCATCGCGAGCAGACCCCAGGTGATCACCAGGGCAAGAAGGGCGATCGTGCCGATCAGCTTGCGGGTGCGGATGGACATGAGAAAGTTTCCTGATCGTCATTTGCGGTGCGGCGCAGAGGACTATATGGTCCGCGCCATCTCCTGCAAGCGGACCAATGGCCGACCCGTTCAAATCCTCCCATGACCGGCTGCGCGCGGTGCGGCTGTGGCTGTTTTGCGCAGCCGCCATGATTTTCGCAACGCTCGTTGTCGGCGGTGCAACCCGGCTCACGGAATCCGGGCTTTCGATCGTCGAGTGGAAACCCGTCACGGGTGTCCTGCCGCCGCTGTCGGACAGCGACTGGCAGGGCGAATTTATGAAGTACCAGGCAATTCCCCAGTACCGCGAACTCAATCGCGGCATGAGCCTGAATGCCTTCAAGACGATTTTCTGGTGGGAGTGGTCGCATCGTTTGGTGGCGCGGCTGACCGGCGCAGTATTCCTGCTGCCGTTTTTATATTTTCTCTGGCGCGGCGACATTCCGCCCGGCCTGCGTACGCGGTTATGGACGATCTTCGGCGCGGGCGCGGCGCTCGGTGCGGTTGGCTGGTGGATGGTGAGTTCCGGTCTGACGCAAGGGGTGAGCGTCTCGCAATATCGGCTCGCGTTTCATCTGACGCTCGCGACCACAATCTACGCCGCGATCCTCTGGACGGCGCGGCAGCTGGTGCCGCAGCCGCCGGAAGAAGTGCCGGCGCGGCTGCGCATCGGTGCCGCGGTCGTTGCCGGGTTGCTCTTGCTGCAAATCTATCTCGGTGCGCTGGTAGCCGGTCTCGATGCTGGCCTCGTTTTCAATACCTGGCCGCTGATCGACGGCGCAATTGTGCCGTCACCGGAGCGCCTGTGGTTCATTCAGCCTGCCTGGCGCAACTTGTTTGAAAATACGCTGACCGTTCAGTTCGACCATCGGATGGTCGCCTATACGATCTGGGCGCTGGGATTGCTGCATGCCGTCGACAGTTGGCGCGCGCGGCGCGCAGTGGCTGGCGCGTTTTTTCTGGCGATCGCGCTCACGCTTCAGGCCGCACTTGGGATCGTAACCTTGCTGCATCAGGCGCCAATCCCACTGGCACTGCCACACCAGGTCCTGGCGATCCTCGTCTTTACAATCGCGGTCGTTCATGCCGAGCGGCTTTCGCACCGTGCGGTCGCGCGCGCGCCGCAAGGGAAGCCGGCGGAGCAGGCCGCATGATTGATAGCGACATGATCAACGACGTCGCGGTGCTGACCATGTCGCATGGCAGGGCCAATGCCCTCGATATTGAATTCTGCGACGCGCTTGCCGCGCGCTTTCTCGATCTGCGCAAGGCGGATGCCAAGGCGGTGGTGCTGACCGGACAGGGCAGAATATTCTCGGCAGGAGTTGACCTGAAACGATTGAGTGCGGGCGGGGCAGCCTATGTCCGCGAGTTCCTTCCGGCACTGCATCGCCTTTATGAGGCGGCGTTCTTTTTTCCAAAGCCCGTCGTGGCGGCCGTCAATGGCCACGCCATCGCCGGCGGTTGCGTTCTCGCCTGCTGTGCGGACCGGCGCATCATCGCTCGCAGGATGCGGCGCATCGGCGTCACCGAAATTCTTGTCGGGGTACCGTTTCCTGCACTTGCTTTTGAAATCGTGCGCTTTGCGGTGCCGCCGCGTTATCTGCCGGAGTTCACATTGTTCGGCGCGACCTATGCGGGCGACGAAGCCTTGCGGCGCGGCTGGGTCGACGAACTGGCTGAGCCGGGCGAAGTGATCGAAGACGCCGTGGCGGTCGCGCGCGAATTGTCCCTGCTTTCGCCTGCCGCCTTCGCGCAGACCAAATCGCAGATCCGCCACCCAGTCGCCGAGCGACTGCAGCAGTCCGGCAAGACGACCGACAAGACGGTCACCGACATTTGGACTGCCCCGGCCACGCTCGATTACATCAACGACTACGTAGCGCGCACTTTGACGAAGCGCTGACGCATCATTTTGCCGTCAAGCCCTGTTCGAGGTCGGCGATGATGTCTTCCTTGTCTTCCAGGCCGATCGAAAGGCGCACGACGTCGGGCCCGGCACCCGCCTGGATCTTCTGCGCGTCCGACAATTGCCGGTGCGTCGTCGATGCCGGATGGATGATGAGAGAGCGGGTGTCACCGATATTGGCGAGATGTGAAAACAATTTGACGTTGGATACCAGCTTCACGCCGGCGTCGTAGCCGCCCTTTAGTCCGAACGTGAAAACCGCCCCGGCGCCTTTCGGGGCATATTTTTTTGCAAGTGCATGATATTTGTCGCTGGGCAACCCCGGATAGCTGACCCAGGCGACTTCCGGGCGCTTTGCCAACCACTGCGCCACGGCCAGCGTATTGTCACAGTGCCGCTGCATCCGCAGTGGGAGAGTTTCGACCCCGGTGAGGATCAGGAACGCATTGAATGGAGATAGCGCGGGCCCAAGGTCGCGCAAGCCGAGCACGCGACACGCGATGGCAAAAGCAAAGTTGCCGAACGTCTCGTGCAGCACAATGCCCTGATATTCAGGCCGGGGCTCCGACAACATCGGGTAACGGCCGCCGTGGGACCAGTTGAAGGTCCCGCCATCGACGATCATTCCCCCGATCGAGTTGCCGTGGCCGCCGAGGAATTTGGTGAGCGAATGAACGATGATGTCCGCGCCATAGTCGATCGGCTTGCACAGGTACGGAGTCGCGAGCGTGTTGTCGACAATGAGCGGGACTCCGGCTTTACGCGCCATTTTGCCGATAGCTTCGATGTCGGTGATCACGCCGCCAGGGTTGGCGATCAACTCGATGAATATCGCCTTTGTCTTCGGCGTTATTGATTTTTCAAAAGCACTGAGATCGTCCGGATCAGCCCAGATGACGTTCCAGCCAAAATTTTTGTACGAGTGGTTGAACTGGTTGATCGAGCCGCCGTAAAGTTTCTTTGAAGCGACGAATTCGTCGCCCGGAGTCATCAGCGCGTGCATGACGACCACTTGCGCGGCATGACCCGATGCCACCGCAAGTCCTGCGGTGCCGCCCTCAAGGGCCGCAATTCGCTCCTCGAGCACGGCGCAGGTCGGGTTGCCGATGCGCGTATAGATATTTCCGAAGGTCTGTAATCCGAACAACGCGGCAGCGTGGTCGACGTCGTCAAAAACGAATGAGGTGGTCTGATAAATGGGTGTCGCCCGAGCCCCGGTGGTGCGGCGACAGGAAACGAGTGTCGTTATCGACCAACGAATAAGGAACAAGGACGTGAGGTTGGCCCCCGACACTGGTCCAATACGGCAGGTCATCGCTGTAACTCTCTGAGTCGTAGACAAAGCCGCCCTCTTCGACCACGAGTTCGCGTGTGTGGACACTCATCTCACGGTGGTACCAGCCGACTGGCCTCTGCCCCGTGGAGTGCTCTATCGACGCGACGGCCCTGCGAATTGACTCCCACTCTCATCGCGAGTCATCTCATAGGCACGTATCCAACGATAACCGTGCCCGGCGGTCTCATCTGCGCGCGCCCGAATCTTTGCGGCCACCTCCGGATTCCTCTCCAGCGCTGCAGCAGCAGCGAATACGGTCACTGGAATCCCCGCCGCGTCAAAGATGCGGAACAGCCGCCAAATCCCAGCGCGCGATCCATACTCAAAGCCGGATTCGATCGACAGGTTAGCTGGTAGCGCCCGTGTCGAATGGGATCTCGCCTCTCGATTCGTTCTTGCCGTCGCCCATTGGGATCGAGAGCTCCGCCCCCTCCTCGTAATTCACTACCACCTGCACAGCAACGCGTGCACCGCCGGGCCACCCGATGCTGGGAGGTCTTGCCCCATACCCGACTAAATCGCGTTTCGGGCCGGTGACCGCCGTGTCACCGGCCCGGAGAGCCGTCGTCGCAAGTTCAGGTTCACCTCACCCAGTGACGACGTGTCGGTAGGCCGTGGTGCTACTCCACGACGTCGAATTCACCTCGCCCAGTTGTGCGAGTTACAACAACCGATGGCGTCAGGTTCTCGCCACTGGGGGGATTTTCGAACGTGATTGTGCCGCCCACGCCTTCGAAGCCCCCGTTGTGCCCCAAAGCTTCGACGAAGGCCTCACGATCGGTTGCCGAACAGGTCTTGGTAACCGCATCCACGATCAGGCCAACGGCGTCCCAGCCCCACACTACGTTGACCGTGGCCTGATCATCGGGATAGGCGTCCTTGTATGCCTTCACTAGTGCGACGGTCTCGGGATCGTCGCTGCCAATGTCGAATGGCGACCAGTCATAGCCGCCCTCGATTGCACCGGAGGACGCGTCCCAGATCTTTGGATCCTGGAAGGCTCCCGAACTTGTGAAGATGGTCGCGTCGATGCCGAGGTCGCGCATTTGGAGCACAATCTTCGGCAGTTCGCCCGTGGAGGCAAAAACTGCCACCCATGATGCGCCTGAGTCTCGGACGACCGCGAGCTGAGTGGAGAAATCTTGGTCGCCTACTCGGAATGACTGATCGGCAACGACGTCGTAACCAACCTCGTCTGCAAGCGCCAGAGTAACGTCGTGCGCGGCCTTTTGACTGTCTTGGCTTTGGTCGTAGATGATCGCCAATTTGTCGAATGGATCAATATCGTGCAGCTTGTTTAGGACAATCTTTAGCCCAAGACCTACGGTGTAGGTCATGCGGTACGCGTACTTATTCCATTCGGGGATCGGGGCGATGCCCATTCCGATGATCGGGACTTTGACTTGCGCCGCCACAGGGGTCATTGCCACGAGTCCACGGAGTTGTTGGGACCGATAATAGCTACGAGTACCCGCGTCGTCCGCCACTCCCCGCTGAAGAGCGATGGCCTGTTGCCGGTCCTCGCCCATGTCGTGAATATCCATTGCGATCGTGTACTTGTTCCCGCAGTCATCCGTGAATCCGCCTGCGTCATTAATGCTCTTCACCCGCAAGCTGGCGCCATTTTGCGTCCGCGTGCCGTATGAAGCCGACTGCCCACTCAACGCGTTGATCCCAGCTATCTTCAGGACTCCTACCGACGTCTGACCTGACGATGCCGAACCGCCCGCAGGCGCGGTCGGAGAGCTGCCGCCCTGAGTACACGCGCTGACGGCCAGGGTGGCGACGGCAAGGATCCCAATAACCTTCCGCGATCTGTACACGATCGATCCTCCGGTACTCGTCCTTGACTAACGGGTTGCCCATCTCGCATCCCGCCATGGGCCGACACGTCGAGGTGTAACATACTACACCTCATACCTGACCGCGCAACATCTGGAGATAGTGGATTTTGGATAAGTACGCGAACTCCACAGATAGCGTGCGTGTGACGACCCTGCGAGGCAGGTCCGAGCACTCATCAGGAGTGCGGCTGTCTCGGGCGAGATCTCGCCAGACCGAATCTATCCAGTGTCGGAATTCACAGGTCGCTTTGGCGTTTCGGCCACGCCTGTGCGTGAAGCGCTTCTGGATCTGGCGAGCGAGGGTCTGTTCGAACCGGTTAGAAACCGCGGCTTTCGACTCGTCGCACTCTCTGACAGTGCGTTGGATGACATAACCACGATCCGCATGCTTCTCGAGGTCCCGATGGTCGGCTATTTGGCTGGCAAGGTCAGTGATGAGCAATTGCGGAGCTCTCGGCGACACGCGGAAGAAGCCGTTAGGCATGCCGCCCGTCGGGACCTCGGGGCGTTCCTGGACGCAGATCGGACTTTCCATCTTCACCTGCTCGGCCTCTCGGGCAATGTGAGCCTAGTCGAGATCGTGGGGCGTCTGCGCAATCAGGCGAGGCTAGCTGGCCTGCACACGATGGCCGAAACGGACCGCGTTTCAGCCGCGGCCGAGGAACACCTGTGGATGTTGGACGCGATCGAGGCCGGCGATGCCGAACTTGCACGAGAGGACGCTTCGGCATCTCCAGCATGTGCGCGGTGAGTGGGCAGGGCGAGCCGAATCGGTTGTTGCACCCAGTCGTCCGATCCCGATGACCCTTGACCAGCACGATCACGCCGCGCGCACGTGACCCTCCGGCCGGCGCGATGCTGACTCTGTCTGGTGCCGATATTCACCAGCTGGTCCATTACGACCAGTTAATCGACTTGGTTGAGGAGTCTTTGCGGCAGGCTAGCTCCGGCTCCCGGCTCCGCCGCCGAGGGTGAAGCTCGCAGTCCCTGGTCGGGATGGATTCATCGCGGCGATGCTGGCATATCCATCGAGCAACATTACGGTCGCGAAAGTCAATGCAGTCTTCTCGAATAATCCCGCGCGAGGTAAGCCGGCGATCAGCGGCGTTGTGGTGGTCGACGACGCCGATGACGGCCACCTTGTCGCGATCATGGACAGCGCCTCCATAACCGCAAGACGGACTGCCGCCGCGTCGGCCGTTTCTGTAAGGACGCTGTCTCGTCCGAACTCCCGAGTGCTCGCGGTCTTCGGGGCAGGGGTCCAAGCGAGACAGCATGTCCTAGCGCTCTCGCTAGTTCGCGAATTCGACGAAGTGCGAATTTTGGCCGGCAAGGCGTCGAGTCAGGGAGACGGATGGCGGATGAGCTGGCGAGACAAGTGACCCCTCGGATCGTGCTCAGCGCGACGCCTGAAGACGCGGTCTCTGGAGCGGACGTTATCGTCACAGCTACGACGGCGGCGTCGCCTGTATTCCCCGGAGAGTGGGTGATGCAGGGCACACACGTTTGTGCGATTGGTGCTCACGATGCGACGAGCAGGGAACTCGACAGCGCCTTGATCCGTCGCGCTTCTACAATCGCGGTGGACTCTCGTGAGGCGTGCCTCACTGAAGCTGGCGACCTCCTTATCCCAGTCAGTGAAGCGATCCTGGACCCCAGTCGAATCGTCGAGCTCGGCGAGGTTCTGTGGGGCTCCAGCCAGGCGACGCTCACAGACATCACGATCTACAAATCCGTAGGCATCGCATCACTTGACGCCGCAGCGGCAGCGCTCGCCCTGGCTAATGCGAAGGGCGGCTTTGGCGTCACAGTCGCGTGGCCGTGAGCCCACGATTTCCTGTCGCGAGAAGAGCCGGCGGCCGCATCCCTTGAGGCGGATAGCAGCGATTTTCCAGCGCGCCTATCTGGCTTCTCGCTCTGCCATCAGCTCATTGCAGCCATCAATAAGAGTCGCGCTCGCCAATGCTTTTCAGAAACCGTTGAGAGGGTGGCCGACAGCGGAAGAGAGGCAATCATCCAGACTGCGTGCTTGGCATCGTAAGCGACGACCGGATCGCTAGCCGCGTCGTAGGGGCCGGTTCCCTCCCCCGTAGTGAGTCCTGGCAAGAAGCCGTGAGTCCAAGTTTTTCCGCCGTCGGTGGATGTGGCCCAGCCGATGTCGGTTGCACCGCCGTTCGGAATGCGTCCGGTTTGAAATGCGGCGACCAGAGTGGAACCGTTCGCGATCATGTGCGGTTCGACTTCGGTGGCATGCTGGCCGGGTCCCACAGTGTAAGGGTCAGAACTGATCTGGATGAGATTTGAGCCGACGGGATTTTGGGGCGTCGAAGGGGTGGACGGAGTTGTGAGCGCAGAGAAGAGGATCCGCCACCCGAGCAGGCGCTCAGGGCCATGGCAAAGACCGTGATGCAGGCGATCAGGATGGCGCGCGGCGACTGTGCGGGGCTGAAGTCAGAGGCAGGCGACGCGGGAAACATCGACTTATGATCAGCGGGATTGCCGAGAAGAGCAACCGAATTATGGGGAATGTTGTCACTTTTTAACGAACATAATCGCGAGGTCGTCGGAGTAGACGGACTTCCAGCCGGGAGTTTGGCTCAGCATTGCGGATATGGCTGCGTTGCGTGGCATCAGCACGCAGGTGACGTTGTGGTCGCGCAGGAAGTCGTCCCAGCCGGGCTGGGCACGATACATCTTCAGGTATGAGGCCAATACCTGCTCGCCGTATAAGTCGTGGCGATCGTCGAGGACGATCTTGCTTCGTGGATAGAGGCGGTAGATTACGTATCCGCCCCAGGAGTCGGGAGTGAGCACCGGGTCGGAGATTCCCATTGTCTGCAGATGGTCGACGGCGGCAACGGGCATTCGGCTGGAATCGAAATGAGCGTCGGCCAAGACTTTGCCCGCCAAGCGTCCGCCGTTGAAGTCCACGAGGAGCACAAAAATGGCCACCACGATGATCCAGACGTGGCCTCGAAGTGTGGAATCGACAAACGTCATCTTTTTGCTGAATTTTGAAAGCACTGGCAGGAGTGGAGCGACAACGAGCACCAGCAGGATGGAAGCGACAGGGATGTTGCGGGATGCGAACAGGCCTGCGTAGATGGCGAACAGCAGT
>CAWHQF010000022.1:0-91439 GCA_963831475.1 uncultured Alphaproteobacteria bacterium | reverse complement strand
ACTCGAATAGACAGTCCACGACTGGGGCACTCGTCCACAAACTAGTTGACAAGACGGCGCCGCTGGACTACGGTTTGCGCTGTCAACTAGTTTAGAAGAAGGCGAACCCGATGGAACGACGACAGCTCGAGTCGGCAGCGGCCGATTACCCGTACCTGCAGGGTCTTCCTGCACGATCCCGCTGGAAGTGACCATCGTGGGGGCTACTCGAACCTGGAGAATTGGCCGACCGGGATCGGAGCCATCGCCCTCATCCTTGGCGGCCTGGCGATCGCGGGTGCTGCGTTGGTGTTGATCGGACGCTACTACCGCGACCACTACGGCACCGTCAGGCCGACCCGCGACCGATCCATTCGCCAAGTCGTGGCGATCGTCGCCGGGATCGCGACTTCTTCATCGGCGCGAACCAGGCGCTGTTCTGGTCGCCCGACGGACCGCAATGCATTTACGCCTCTGCGTTTGCGCTGGCGACGCTGGCCTATTACGCGATCTTGGTCGGCCTGCGGCCGCACCACCTCGTCATCTGGGGTGCCGTCTTCGTGGCCGGGTGGCTACCCATCCGGGCGGGCTGGGTGTGGACCGCGACCCGCTGGCAATGATCCCGCTCGGGATCGCCACGATCATCTCGGGGCTGCTCGACCAGCGTGTCCTCGCCCGCTCACTCACCGTGCCGACCGGCGAGTGGCTGGAGGGCTCCCGTGTCGGACGGTAGCGACGATCTGGTCCTCGATCGACTCATCCACGAGCCGGCCCGCCTCGCGATCCTCACGGTCCTGTCCTCGGTGCGCGCCGCTGACTTCGTGTTCCTGCAGCGCATGACCGGTCTGAACTCAAGGCAACCTCTCGAGCCACCTAACCAAGCTGGAAGACGCCGGCCTCGTCCGGATCGAGAAGTCGTTCGTCGGCAAGCGTCCCAATACCAGCGCCTCGCTGACCCCGGTCGGCAAGGAGCGGACCGCCGCGCACTGGGAGCAACTCGACCGGCTGAAGGGGCTGGCGGCCGCCTCCACGGACCCGTAGTGCATCTCGAGGAGCCACCGCCCTCGACTCGGAGAAGGCGGCCGCCCACCGTCTGGGCCTGTCGCACTCGACCGTGAAGCGCCGCTTGAACGGCATCAGGGCGGGCGCGGGCAGTTCGGCACGAGGCGCTCATGCGGAGGATGCGCCGGGACAAGCCCGAGCTGTTCGAGGAGTGGACCCGTCAGGACAAGGAGCGCGAGGAAGAGACGGAGGTGCTGATCGCCGCGGCGGACGCCGAAGGGCTGCCCGAGCAGAGATTCCAGCGTCGCCTCGTCGAAGCACTCAGCTCGCGCGCTAGCAACCTTTGAGATCCCGATCGAGGGCCGCGATGAGTGGCTTGCCGCGGCGAGGCGCCTGGCGTGACCGCCTCGGCCGATGAGCAGGCCTCGTGTCTAGGAGTTCGCGGTCCTGCGTGATACGGCCGGCAGTCCGATGCCGTCGACGAGCACTCGAACAGCGGACCGGATGCGGTGCGGCGTACCAGGTTAATGACGGCTCGGCGGCCAACAATCTGAGCAATGTGGTGACCGCCACGGTGTCGGTGACGCCGGTGAATGACGCACCGGTGCTCAACGCCCATGGCGGCACGCTGTCCTATACCGAGAACCAGGCGGCGGCGGCGATCGATGCGCTGCTGACGGCCTCGGATGTCGACAGCACGAACCTGACGGGGGCGACGGTATCGATCACCGGCAACTTCGCGAGCGGGCAGGACGTACTCGGCTTCACCACCCAGAGCGGGATCACCGGCAGCTACAATGCGGCGACCGGGGTGCTGACGCTGAGCGGGTCGGCGAGTGTTGCGGCCTATCAGACGGCGCTGGCCTCGGTGACGTATTCCAACACGAGCGACAATCCCTCCGGCCTGACGCGCACGGTCAGCTACCAGGTTAATGACGGCTCGGCGGCCAACAATCTGAGCAATGTGGTGACCGCCACGGTGTCGGTGACGCCGGTGAATGACGCACCGGTGCTCAATGCCCATGGCGGCACGCTGTCCTATACCGAGAACCAGGCGGCGGCGGCGATCGATGCGCTGCTGACGGCCTCGGATGTCGACAGCACGAACCTGACGGGGGCGACGGTATCGATCACCGGCAACTTCGCGAGCGGGCAGGACGTACTCGGCTTCACCACCCAGAGCGGGATCACCGGCAGCTACAATGCGGCGACCGGGGTGCTGACGCTGAGCGGGTCGGCGAGCGTTGCGGCCTATCAGACGGCGCTGGCCTCGGTGACGTATTCCAACACGAGCGACAATCCCTCCGGCCTGACGCGCACGGTCAGCTACCAGGTCAATGACGGCGCGGCGGCCAACAATCTGAGCAATGTGGTGACCGCCACGGTGTCGGTGACGCCGGTGAATGACGCACCGGTGCTCAATGCCCATGGCGGCACGCTGTCCTATACCGAGAACCAGGCGGCGGCGGCGATCGATGCGCTGCTGACGGCCTCGGACGTCGACAGCACGAACCTGACGGGGGCGACGGTATCGATCACCGGCAACTTCGCGAGCGGGCAGGACGTACTCGGCTTCACCACCCAGAGCGGGATCACCGGCAGCTACAATGCGGCGACCGGGGTGCTGACGCTGAGCGGGTCGGCGAGTGTTGCGGCCTATCAGACGGCGCTGGCCTCGGTGACGTATTCCAACACGAGCGACAATCCCTCCGGCCTGACGCGCACGGTCAGCTACCAGGTCAATGACGGCGCGGCGGCCAACAATCTGAGCAATGTGGTGACCGCCACGGTGTCGGTGACGCCGGTGAATGACGCACCGGTGCTCGAATGCGAGGCAACACGATCGGCTATACCGAGCTGCAGGCGGCGGCGCCGACGATCGATGCCTTGCTCACGGTGAGCGATGCCGACAATACGACGCTGGCCTCGGCGACGGTGAGCATTGCGAGCGGGTTCCTGGCCGGGGACAGCCTCAACTTCACCACCCAGAGCGGGATCACCGGCAGCTACAATGCGGCGACCGGGGTGCTGACGCTGAGCGGGTCGGCGAGCGTTGCGGCCTATCAGACGGCGCTGGCCTCGGTGACGTTCTCCTCGAGCAGCCCCGATCCGACGAACTTTGGCGCCGACAACAGCCGCAGCATCAGCTGGGTGGTGAATGACGGGGCGGTGAACAGCGCCAGTGCGACGACCATCATTAGCATTTTGTCGGCAAGCACCGCGTATGTCTGGGCAACACCATCAAGTTTCCAGAACAGCCAATCATCGGCACCCATATTTATGCGCCATATTTCACCGTCAATACCAGACAGGACGTTATTGGCGAAATGTACGGTGTTGCGTCGTCCAGCTATAACCCTAACGGGCCCGATGACGTCGCCCTGTACGTAAACGCGTTCAATCCCTTCTTCCTTGGCAATAACCAGGACACGCTGGTAATTGACAGCACGGTCCAACAATTTCCATCAAGTTACTCTTTGATCATTCCTGACACCGGCCCGACGTCGGGCGAGGGAATCGTCGTCTACCAGACCGAAGACAGCAGCGGCGCGCGATATTTCAACGAGGCCTTCATCACAGGGCACAATGACACCCTGGAACTCAGTGGCGCGACCCAGATCGGGCACCGAATTCTCCAACCGAAAATCCGCTCTTTGTAAATTTCCGTGAGAGCGCAGGCGTCTTGACCTCGTATATTGTCGGCTTTGATCAATACAATCAGGCGGCTGGCACCTATTCGATCGATTTAGAAACCTTCGTCCACAACAGCGGCGACCCGAATTTCAACACCGCCGCCGACTTCACGGCATCCGGCGTCGTTACTGCGGTAACCCTCAACGGACTGACCGGAGGTCGTACCACGCTTCCCGCGTCATTCATTAATTCTGCCGGCCCCAACAACGGTTATCTGCTCGGGTATGCAGAAAATAGCGCCCCACACGGCGGCCAGGATTACATTAAGTTTCTGTCCTTCAACCAGGACGGAACGGCGAATCTAAACTTTGGCCCTGGCAACCAAGGGTTTTTCGAGATCGCGCCGGATCTTCTGGCGTACGGTCAGCACACCGCTGGCGACACGACGGTTCACAATAAAATCACCCTCGAAGCCGGGGACGGTACAAACACTGGTCAGCCGACGTCACTTTTGCTTTGCCCAGCTAGGCAACGGTCGGACCCCTGTACGCCGCGTGGAACGAGACCGTCACCGTTGACGGCAGTTCCACTACCTACGACCAGGTTGAGTTCGTCCGTCACGACCAACCCAACGCCGGTTGATCAATACTTCACTTACCAGATCGCCGACGGTCACGCGCAGAACATCAAGATCCAAATTAATCCCTACAATGGCGTCCTTGGAACCGGCACCATGGTATTCCTCGGCTACGGGGATAATTTATCGACGACGGTCGTGGAGTATTTCTTCAACAGCAGTACGAACGCGACTACCCAGATCGGTACCTACACGGAGGCAACTCCCAACGGTCAGGAATTCAATACCATCCGCGACCTAGGCGATGGGCGGATGGCCGTCACCTACGACGACCAACTCGACGCGCGGGCACGTCGCAGGTCACGACGACCATCGCAGACTTCCGCACCACCGGCGTCAACGTGACGGGCTCGAGCAACGGAGCTCAAAATTACGTCGCTGGCACGCACTTCAACGACACATTCGTCGGCGGAAATTCCGCTATCAATGAATACTACTACATTGGACGAAATTCGCTTTCCGGCCCGGCGCCGACCGACTCATTCACGGGCGGGAACTTCAGTCAGAACTTTGCGATTTTCCCCGATGCAATCTCGAATTATACGATCTCGCCGGTGCAGGCGGACGGCTCCGTCACCGTTACTGCTAAAGCAAGCGATCCATTGCGCGCCGGCTCGCTGACAATTACCGGCACCCGTTATCGCCCGGTGTTTTTGTGCCGAGCGTGTCAGGCCCTGGCATTCGCGCCGTTGAGGGATCCCGCGGATAGCGACGGCGTGCTGGTCGCGAGCGCCGGCGCGCTCTACATCACCGGTCCGATTAATTTTCCTTTGGCGATCGACAGCGGCGCCACCCTCGAATTCGCAGCAGCCAATAACGGCGCCAACGGTAATGTCGTTTCGTCGACTTTCCTCGATACCGGCGGGACCCTCAAATTGGACGCGGTGGCGCAAAACACGCCTCGCGCATCCCAGTAATTTTACTGGTGACATCATCCTCGACGCGCGGTCCGTGGGGCCGACCTCAACTGACATTATCGACCTCGCCGGTGCGTCGGTGACCGGCGCGGCACTGGCCGGAACCACGCTAACGGTCACTCTGACCGGCGGCGCGACGGAAACATACCACGTCATTGGCGGTACGCCTGGTGCCGTTGCGACGGGTTCCGACGGCACGCCGGTCGGCACGAATCTGTTCCTTACGCCGGTCGGTTCGCTCTGGGGTACGTTGACGTTCCCACTGCAGGTTACGGCGGGCGCGCACTTTTATGGTCCGGCGGGTATTCAGTTTAATTCCGGTGTTGGCGCGGTCGGGATCGCCATTACCCCTGCAGATTTCCTCAACAACGGGCCGGACATCGTTCTCAATAGTGTATTGCGGATCGACCCGTTCCTGCTGCCCTATGAGAATGGCATTCAGGCCGTTCCAGTTTCGGAAACCACTGTTTCTAGCTTCCCGGATCACTTCAATCTAATCGAGCCGGTGATTAACAGCGCGACCGGACAAGTTGAGCAAATTCTCACCTATGAAACCCAGGACGCAGGCGGCAACCCGTCACTTAGCCAGATTGTCATCAGTGAGGGAGCCGGCGGTGCCAACAGCCCATGGACAATCGGAACACCGACGCAGATTGTGCCGACCTTAACGGGGTTGAAAATCGAGAATCTTAGCTCGAGCTTCACAAACGCAGGCGGAGTGCTCAGCAACTACTCCGTTGCCTGGGATCAGTTCGACCCTGTCGCCCACACCGACCAGGTATTTTTTGACATCTTCAACGCGAACGGCAGCCTCGCAACGGCCTCTCCTGTTTTGATCAATAGCGTCATCGGGGCCGCAACCCCCGCGGCACTACCGGCATGGCAATTCAGATCGGCCGGCGGCGGCAGCGCTTACGCCGCAGTCGTCGCGACCAATAACGCGGCAAGCGTCAATGACATTGTCGTACAGGGCTACAACAACGACGGAACCGTAAATCCTGGGCTTCATTTCACGATCACGCCCGACCTAAGCGCTTTTTTCCCAGGCGCTACCAACATGATCCTCGACGAGGTTGGCACCACCGACATTCACGGAGTGCCCACGTCGGCGTTAACGTTCACTCCCAATCCAACAGCAGGGTCGGGATATTCGATCGCTTGGAACGAAACCGTGTTCGATACAAACGGCGTTCACGATCAGGTGGAATTTGCGATTTTTCGAAGCGGCAGTGTTATATCGCAATCCACGTTCCAGATTCCGAGCAACAATCCAGAAAATATCCGACTCGTCACCTTTAATTACCTGGGTCAAAACTTTCGAGGTGCTGGCCTACGGCGATGCTAGCGAAACGCATATTGTCGAATTCGACAACCTCGGCAATCAAGTGGCCGCTATCACAGATCTGACGCCGCAATTATTCAGTCAGCTGACGTCCCTGGGCGACGGCCGAATTGGCCTCACCTACAACGAGAATGTCGATGCCCTTGGGACGTCGCAGCTGCATATGGACGTTTTTGACTTGCGAACCACGGGCCTAACCGTCGCCGATACGGGCATCGCAAATGGCCAAAACGTCGATTTTGCGGGAACTCGATTTAACGACGTCGTTCAGGGCTCGAACACGAACAATATTGACAACACTTATTATTATGTCGGCGCCAATACCACGGGTGCGGCGCCTTCGGACATTTTCCACGGCGGCACGGGCGACGGCGAGTTGGAACACGGCGATCTTCGCTGATAGTCGAGCCAACTATTCGATCGCGGTGGGACCTTCGACCACCGTCATCACCAACACCGACCCCCAGCACGCGCACGCCGGCACCCTCACGGTTGATCACGTGCAGGCGCTGGCCTTTAATCCGACCCACGACCCCGTACCGGCCTCTGATGGCTCGCTTCAGGCGACCGGCGACACACTGTTGCTGCTCAGTTCGTTCTCGAGCGAAGTTACCTTCGATAGCAATGCCACGCTTGAGCTCGCCCAGCCGTCGGCCTTTACCGGTCATGTCGTCAATTTTACGTCTGGCAACTTCATCGACCTAGACGGCTTTAACCTCAGCAGCACGTCCATTTCCTACAGCGGAACGAGCGAAGGCGGCACGCTGACGGTAACGGACGCGACTCACTCAGGGCTGACCGCTGCAAATATTGCGCTGTCTGGAAGCTATACCACGGCGACTTTCACCAAGGCCTCGGACGGCCATGGCGGGGTCGACATCGCGATGACAAATGCTGACTTCGCCGCTCCGGACAACATCATTGCATCGGCAACGATTCTCCAGGGGTCACCGGGCTCGGTACTCATCGCTTCAAGCCAACTGCTGGCCAACGACACTGACAGCAATTCCGCGCAACTGACTCTTCAGTCAGTCGATCCTTCGGACTTACCGCAGCAAACGCACGGCACCGTTGCGCTGCAGAGCGGGAATGTCCTTTATACCGCGCCGGCCGGCTTCGTTCCGCCGCTGTCGGGGCAGCAGGTAAGTGACAGTTTCGATTATACACTTGTCGACGCAAACCTCGCGCAGTCTACGGGTCATGTGAATTTGACGCTCGTTGGTGGCAACCAAATTGTCGGGACCCAATTGAATGAGCTCTTGGTCAGCAGCTCAGCAAGCGAGACGTTCACCGGCCTTGGCGGCGCCGACACATTTGTCTTTAGGCCGGGATTTAGCCATGACACAATTACCGATTTCCAGCCGGGGCAAGACGTGATCGATTTCGATCACACTTTGTTTGCCGACATTTCGACGATCCTGAGCCACGCTACTGCAGCAGGCGCAAATACCGTTATTACATTGGACGCAAGCGATACCGTGACATTGTTGAATGTTGCGCCCACAAGCCTCCACGCGAGCGACTTCCACTTGATCTGAAGCACTGCGCGCTTGATTCGGCCCGCCGACACGTTTGTGTTCAGCGGCGGTCACGTCACCATTACCGATTTCAATTCTGCGGAAACGACTTGATCGATATGTCCCACCTGAACTCCGGCAACGAAATCACCATTGCAGACTTGCAGTCCCTGATCGCGGCTGCGCCGGACCCGCATACGCTCGACTTAGCATCGGACAGCTGACTTTGACAAACGTTGACGTCAGCACGCTGCAGACAAGCAATTTTATTCTTCACCACTGATAGACGCGTCTGAGGTAGCCGCCACCTGTGCGCTATCAGCGCGCGCGACGTGCGACCACACCGGATTATTTGGCGCCTAATTGACCGCGGACTGGGCGACCGCAGACGGCGGCGGTACTGCCGACGAACAGCAAGTGTCAGCGGCTAAAACATCTGCGCGGCACATGCACGACGAAGTGATCGGGACATCAGTTTTCTGCAGCGCCCGCGCGAGCTTGGCCTGGAATTTTGGCAGCTCGTCGACCGCCCGACGTTTTTGCAAACATTCAACGAGCCCGTGCAGCGCCCAGACATTGTCCGGATGCTGTGCGCATCGTTGGATTGTCCCGATCAAACCGAGGTCTTCGCGATACACTTCTTCGGCTTCACCGTAATAACCCCGCTCCGCCAACAGAGCACCCAAAGCATGCCGAGGTGGGTGCATCCATGCCCAAGGCTCGATATATTCGAGATTGTCGTCGCGACGCACGGCTTCCCGCAAATGAGCGTATGCTTCGTCAAAGTTGCCCTTACGAAATTCCAGCTCTCCATCAAGCATGCTTTGACCGACCGCCAGTACGTTTTTCGCATAGTTGTTGGAAAATCTCCGCCAGTCCGGAATACTTCGGATACTTTCAGCCAATAATCGACGCTCTTCCTCAGCTTCCGGGATTTGTTTGAGTGAAGCATAAGCAACGCCCCTGGCGTAGCGATGCATCGCAGTGGTCACCGGATACATGCTTGGATTTTCCGGCAGGGGATCGCTGATGATCTGCTCCCAGCGTCCAAAACGGACCATCACATGCAATCGCATGGAATGGTAGGCTTCCAGGGTCATGACAAGTTTCGGGCGATCTTCAATAGAAAGTATTTCCTCAGTGATGGAGCTCCGAAGTTTATTTGCGGCTTCCATCGCCGGAACATACTGACCAAGAAACGTGCACGTGTAGATCATGAGATGAAGATCATGACAGCGAGCTGCAGTGTAGAAATTAAGAGCCCCGGCATAGTCGACGTACATGTCATCGGCGCGTATCGCCTTTTCGCTTGCGACCTTGGCTTTCTCATAATCTCCACATAAAAAATAGATGTGCCCCGGCATGTGATTGAGGTGGCCTGCATCCGGGCATAGTGTCGAAAGATGATCCGCGGAGCGGATTGCCTGCTCCGGCTCATTTGACATCTCCATCAGATGGATATGCAAATGCACTATTCCCGGATGCTGCTTTGCCCCCGCCTTATCCGCAAGTGCCATCGAGCGCTCGCAAACCGCCTTTGCTTCGACAGCATCGGAGTTCCGGGCCGGCGCTCCCGTCTTGAGATCCCAGAGAGCTCGCGGGGTGCGCATTAGGAGCGCCTCGACAAACAGCGCCATGACGTCGTGGTCGTTCGGATGACTGTAGTAGACCCTGCGCATCTCGCCGGCATAGTCATCGTCCCAGCGATTAAACTCCTCCAAGGAAACAAAATGTGGTTTCTGAAAACGCCTGGCGAGGGCCTCGATCAACTGGTTTTCAGCGTCGGTTGCCTGCTTCGCAAACGAGCGCGCTTTCAAAATATTTTCATAGGCAGTGCGGGCGTGCGTATCGGCTTCGCGTTCGCCCTGCTCACGCCAGAGCAGGTTATAGAAGGGGCTTTGGCCGTAGGCGATGCCCCAATACAAAATCGCGCACTCAGGATCATATTGCGTCGCCTTCTGAAAGCACTTCACTCCTTCTTCAAAATTGAAACCGAAACACCAGTTCAACCCCATATTAAACCAGCGTTGCGCTTCACGTGACGCAGTCGAAATTGCCCGCGTGTGCGTTCCGAGATTGAATCGGTCCATTCATCTCTCTCCTAATTGCGCGCGCGGAATCGTACGCACAGGCAACCCAGGTTGCGGGGATAATAGATCGCTGCAATACCGATATCCACGCAGCAGGATGATTTGCACCGGTCGGTGCCATAGTCGCGGTTCGTAGCGTCCAAAGGCATTCGAAAGTTTCTCCGCCGGTGGCCGAAATCGATGACCGCAAAGATATTGTAGTCCTAAACATAGTACCTTATGGTCCGGATACAGTCTTATGGGGTCAAAGCCGCTATGCAAAACAAGCCCAGCATCGCCATTGTCGGCGGTACGGGAGATCTCGGATCGGGGCTTGCGCGGCTTCTCGCAACCGCCGGTTATCCGGTCGTGATCGGGTCGCGCGCGAAGGACAGGGCTGAACAGGCCGCAGCGGAGCTTGCCGCCCAGCTCGGCGCGCAGGTGCGCGGCGATGACAATCGGGGCGCGGCGAGTTCAGCCGATATCATTCTGCTTTGCGTGCCATTTTCCAATCACGACGCCATGCTCGACGAAATCAAGCCGGTCATGGATGGGAAAATCCTGGTCGATGCGGTCGTCCCGCTCGTGCCGCCCAAAGTCTCCGTGGTGCAGCTTCCTGCGGCTGGTTCGCCCGCGCTCGTTGCCCAGCGTGTGCTTGGGCCTACGGTGCGTGTGGCCGCTGCATTTCACAATGTCGGTGCCAAGAAATTGCAAGGCGGCGAGAAGGTCGATTGCGACGTGCTCGTGTTTTCGGATGATGTTGCGGTGCGCGAGCAGGTGATTGCACTTGCGAATGTTGTTGCGACGCGCGGTGTCGATGGCGGCGCCCTCGCCAATACGGTCGCGGCCGAGGCGCTCACGTCGGTCTTGATCGCAATCAATCGCCGTTACAAGATTCCCGGCGCCGGCATTCGCATCACGGGTTTGCCCGCAACCGAAGCGCGGTGAGCATATAAGATGACGGTGCGAAGCCTGACGCTCAATGCTCTGGCGGGACTTCCACTGATAAAGCCGGGCGACGACCTTGGCGAACTGCTCATTGATGCCTTGCGGCGCTCGCAAATCGTGCCGCAAGACAAGGATGTCATCATTGTCGCCCAGAAGGTGGTGTCGAAGGCGGAAGGGCGTTATGTCGATCTAAAGGCGGTGGTGCCGTCGGCGCGCGCGATCGCGCTCGCAAAGGAAGTCAACAAGGATGCGCGCCTGGTCGAGACCATCCTTGCCGAGTCATCGGAGATCGTCCGGCAAAAACGGGACGTGTTGATCGTTGTGCATCGGCTCGGGTTCATTATGGCCAACGCGGGCATCGACCAGTCCAACGTTGCCGGTGAGAGCAGCGACCAGGCCTTACTTTTGCCGCACGATCCGGACGCGTCGGCGGCCGGATTGAAAGCGCGGCTTGACCGCGAGTTTGGGGTCGATCTTGGTGTCATTATCAATGATAGTTTCGGACGGCCCTGGCGCTTCGGTGTCGTCGGCGTCGCCTTGGGCGCTGCAGGATTGCCGGTCGTGCGCAATTTGATCGGTGTCGCGGACCTGTTCGGCCGCAAATTGCGGGTGACTGAAATCGCGGTGGCCGACGAAATCGCGGCGGCCGCGTCACTGGTCATGGGGCAGGGCGCTGAAGGGCAACCGGCGGTACACTTGCGCGGGTTCGAATGGGATGAGCCGGCGGCATCGGCGTCCACGCTGCTGCGGCCGAAAGATCAGGATCTTTTCCGATGAGCGGGGCCGGCCCCTCCGACAAGGTGCTCGCGCTTTGCGGCGGCATCGGTGGCGCCAAGCTGGCGCTTGGATTTTACCGTATGCTTGGGGCGAACCTGACCGTTGTCGTGAATACCGGCGACGACTTCGAGCATCTCGGCTTGAATATCTCTCCCGACGTCGACACGGTAATCTATACTCTGGCCGATCTTGCCGATCCGGAGCGGGGATGGGGGCGTGCGGGGGAGACCTGGCAGTTCATGCGCGCACTGCGCGGCCTCGGTGGTGAGAGCTGGTTCCAGCTCGGCGACCTGGATCTTGCAATGCACGTTCAACGCACCGATTGGTTGAAGAGCGGCCGGAGCCTGTCGGCATTCGCGGAACACGCCGCGAGCCAGTTCGGAATTACCGCGCGGATTTTGCCGATGTCGAACAACCCCGTCCGCACGATCGTGGATACCGACGAAGGCAGCCTCGCATTCCAGCACTATTTTGTCCGGCGTCGCAGCGAACCCGTTGTGCGCGCCATCCGTTTCACCGGCGCGCAAGAAGCTTCGCCGGCCCCGGGCATGCTCGATCTCATGGCCGATGCATCCCTAAGTGCGATCGTGATTTGCCCGTCCAACCCTTACCTGAGCATCGACCCCATCCTGGCGGTCCCGGGGACCGCCGCTGCTTTGATCGCGGCGCGGGCGCCGGTCGTGGCGGTATCACCCATCATCGGCGGAAAGGCAGTCAAAGGCCCGACCGCGAAAATCATGAAAGAACTCGGTATCGCGAACACAAATACATCGATCGCAGGGCATTACCGTGGATTGATCGATGGCATCGTGATCGATGAAGCAGATGTGAGCGACCGCCCGCGCATCGACATGCCGGTACTGGTTACCCGCACAATGATGCGCGACTTGGCGGACCGCGAGCGGCTCGCCGGTGAAATCCTCGCGTTTGCGGGCAGTCTGGTGCGGTCGTCGTCGGCCATGCGCGCCGGAGGCCGCCGATGATTGGTTCTCATCGCATTTGGACGGTCGTTCCGGTCAAGCGGTTCGCAGCCGCGAAGCTTCGCCTCGCTCCCATCCTGAACGCCGACGAGCGCGCAGAACTTGCGCGGATAATGTTCGAGGATCTGCTGGACACGCTGAAACAATGCGAGGATCTGGTTCCTGAAATGATTGTCGTCACCTCGGATTCCGATGCCGCCGCTTTGGCACGCCGCCGCGGAATGGCCGTCGTGGCAGATGAACCCGAGTGCGGCATCAATGCTGCTGTCACGCGCGCGATTGATACTGTGCGCCCGGCCGCCGACAGCGGCCTGATGGTCATTCCGTCCGATATTCCGCAGCTGAGCCGCAATGCTATTGCTCAGGCGGTGGCCGCAATCGAAAAATCACCCAGCTTGGCGCTTGCCGAGGCGGCCGACGACGGCGGTACCAATCTGTTTGCTCTTCGCCCCATCGGTGCCGTGCCTCCGCTTTTCGGACAGCGTAGCTTCGCGCTTCATCGCAGCGCAGCGCTGCAAGCCGGAGTTCCGGTGCAGGTCCTCCGAATTCCTGAGCTTTCCCTCGATATTGACCGTCCGGAAAACCTGAAGGCTTTTTTGGCGCTCGGATCACGCACACGCACGCATGAGTTTCTTTGTCGAATCGGCTTACACGAGCGGATTGTGGAATGTAACGACACAACGAGGCGGCCGCTCGATCAGACGGTTGCAGGGGCGTAGGAATGAGTTCTGACCTGGACAGCATGCTGAGTAATTTTGCCGGCGATCGCGTACTTGCGCCGGAAGAAGCCTTTCGTCTCGTCGAGCTGCGCGACATAGCTTCATTGCTGCGCGCCGCGGCCCAAAAGCGCGACCGGGCTCATGGCGACACGGTGTCGTATTCGCGCAAGGTCTTCATCCCGCTCACCCAGTTGTGCCGCGATGTCTGCCACTATTGCACATTCGCGCATGCGCCGCGCAACGACGAGGCGGCGTTTCTGTCGCGGGACGCAATTCTCGCAATTGCCCGCGCCGGTCGCGATGCCGGGTGCAACGAGGCCCTGTTCACGCTCGGCGACAAGCCCGAACTGCGCTACCGGGCGGCGCGCGACGCACTCGCGCAGCTGGGGCATGCCAGTACGCTGTCTTATCTCGCGGAAGCTGCGCAGCTGGTGTTCGACGAGACCGGGCTGTTGCCGCATCTCAATCCGGGACTGCTCGATGAGGCTGACCTCGCGGCGTTGCGCAAGGTATCGATCTCGCAAGGAATGATGCTGGAAAGCGCCTCGGCGCGGCTCGCGGAGCGGGGCGGCCCGCATTTTGGCTCGCCCGACAAGGATCCGGCGGCGCGACTTGCCACCATTCGCATGGCCGGCGAGCAACGGGTGCCGTTTACGACCGGAATTCTCATCGGGATCGGTGAAACACGGCGGGAGCGTATCGAGGCGCTGCTGGCGTTGCGCGAACTTCACGATGCGTACGGCCACATCCAGGAAATCATCATTCAGAATTTTCGTCCAAAGCCGGGCACCCGAATGGCCGATGTCGAAGGGCCTTCGCTTGACGAACACCTTTGGACAATTGCGATGGCGCGGCTGATTTTTCCCGCTGCGATGAATATTCAGGCGCCACCCAATCTGAGCCCGGGCGCATTGAGCGCATTGGTGCATGCGGGCATCAATGATTGGGGCGGCGTTTCACCGGTGACGCCGGACCACGTCAATCCCGAAGCGCCGTGGCCGCATTTACGCGTGCTGGAGCGCGCGACCATGGCGGCCGGCAAACACCTGGTCGACCGGCTGGCGATCTACCCAAGCTACGCGCGTGCAAGCCAGGACTGGGTCGATCCCGGCCTTGCGCAGCGCGCTGCTGCAACGAATTGATGCCGATGGCTGGCCGCGAACCGATGGTTGGTCGCCCGGCACCGATACTGCGTTGCCGCCCGAGGCGCAGAAGCTCGCGGCACCCGCCGCCATTGGCAGCGAAATCGCGCGTATCCTCGATCGCGCAAGCGGTGGCCGCAACCTCGGTGAAGGTGACATCGTTCGTCTTTTCCGGGCCCGCGGCGACGAGTTTTTTGCGGTCTGCGCGGCGGCCGACGCTTTGCGGCGCGACGCATGCGGTGATGTGGTTTCCTACGTCGTGACGCGCAACATCAACTACACCAATATTTGCTCATTCAAATGCCAGTTCTGCGCTTTCTCGAAAGGGCAAGATGAGCGAAAATCTGCGCGGCCGGCCATACAACCTGTCGCTCGACGAGATCGCTGCACGCGCCCGTGAGGCCTGGGAGCGCGGTGCCACCGAAGTCTGCATGCAGGGCGGCATCCATCCGGATTTTACGGGCGAGACTTACATTGACATCTGCCGCGCCGTTCGCAAAGCGGCGCCCGGCATTCATGTGCATGCATTCTCGCCGCTGGAAGTGCATCAGGGCGCCGAAACACTGGGTCTACCGGTTTATGAATTTCTGCTGCACTTGAAAGATTCCGGCCTCGGCACCTTGCCGGGTACGGCTGCCGAGGTCCTCGACGATGAGGTACGGGCCATACTTTGCCCGGATAAAATCAATACGGCGCGCTGGATTGAGGTCATGGGGGCCGCACATCGTGCCGGTTTCAAGACAACAGCGACAATTATGTATGGTCACGTCGATGGCTATGTGCACTGGGCGCGGCATTTGCTGCGGCTGCGCGAGCTGCAATCCGAAACCGGCGGCTTCACGGAATTTGTGCCGTTGCCCTTCGTCCACATGGAGGCGCCGATCTACCTGAAGGGGAGAGCGCGACGCGGTCCAAGTTTCCGCGAGGCAGTGCTGATGCATGCGGTCGCGCGGCTCGCGCTCAACCGCTTCATCCCCAATGTGCAGACGTCCTGGGTGAAAATGGGACCGGAGGGCGTGAAGGCGTGCCTGCGGGCAGGTGCAAACGATCTCGGCGGAACGCTGATGGATGAGACGATCACGCGCTCGGCGGGCGCGGTCCACGGACAGGAAATGACACCAGCGAAGATGGAAGGCATCATCCGTGCAATTGGACGTTTGCCTCGACAGCGCGACACGATTTACCGGGATGTTACCGCGGAGCGCTATCGGGCGTCATTCTTGCCGCGCCCGATTGGTGTCGGGATGGCCGTGCCAGCGCGTCCCGCAGTCGTGCGGGAGGCCGGCTGAAACTCCTATTGTTCTAATCATAGTATGACTTTATGATCTGCATCCTGCCTGACGCCCCGCGTTCAAGCCTCTCACACGAGTGAATTCAGGACCCCTTCGCGCAATGAGTCTCTTTATTGAGCCCCAGATTGTGGATCGCACCCGCCGCCGCGCGGCCATCGAGCGGCTTCGCCAGGTCGGTGGCAGGTTGCCAACCTGGAGCGAGTTGGCCGATCCGTCAAAAGCCAAGCAGCCGGCGCTGACAAGCGTTGACCCCGATGCGCCGGATGCCGCCAATCTTTGGCGCGTCCACTGGTTCAACAGCGCTGATCGCAAGACGTTGGTCGAAGTACCGGGTCATGTGGTGCTTCCGACAGCGTTGACGGGCGTGAAGGCTCCGATTGTTGTGCTGCTCGGCCGTCGGTTTCCGATGATCGGCGCACACAAGGTGCTCGCCGCGTATGCCTGCCTTGTGCCGCGCCTGGTGACCGGCCAATTTGATCCGTCTGAAGATAGGGCAATCTGGCCCTCGACAGGCAATTATTGCCGCGGCGGCGTTGCGATCTCGCGCATTCTGGGGTGCCGCGGTGTAGCGGTGCTGCCGGCGGGCATGAGCCGCGAGCGGTTCGACTGGCTGAAACAATGGGTGGCCGATCCAGCCGATATCATCCGCACGCCCGGCACCGAAAGCAACGTCAAGGAAATCTACGACAAGTGCGCAGAGCTCGCGCGCGATCAAGCAAAACGTCATCCTCAATCAGTTCTCGGAATTTGCCAACTATCTCATTCACTATCACTGCACCGGCGCACGCTTTCGACCGCGTCTTCACCCATTTAAAGACCGCGCACCCGCATGCACGGTTGTCGGCCTTTGTGTCAGCCACGGGCTCGGCCGGCACGATCGCAGCCGGCGACCGGCTCAAGTCGCTGCATGGTACCAAGATTGCTGCCGTGGAGGCCGCCGAATGCCCGACCATGCTGTGCAACGGCTATGGCGAGCACAACATTCAGGGAATCGGCGACAAGCATATTCCGCTGATCCACAACGTGATGAACACCGATCGTCGTCGTCGGCGTCTCCGACGCATTCAGCGACTCGCTCAATCTGCTGTTTCGCAGCGACGTCGGCCGCCGTTATCTGACCGGCCGCCGCAAAATCGATCCAGCGTTGGTGCGCCAGTTCGAAGACATCGGAATTTCCGGCCTTGCCAACATCGTCGCCGCCATCAAGCTAGCCAAACATCTGGACTACGGACCGAACGACGTGGTCATGACGGTTGCGACCGACAGCGCGGCCATGTACGGCAGCGAGAGTGAGAGCTTTGTCACGCGTCGCTATCCGGGTGGGTTGGACGAGGTCAACGCCGGCGAGATTTTCGTCCCGCTATATGGAGGGTATCGCCGACGACGACGTACTCGAACTCCGCCACATCGACCGCAAGCGGATCTTCAACCTCGGTTACTACACATGGGTCGAGCAGCAGGGCGTGTCGGTGGAGGACTTCGATAGACGGAAGTCCCAGGAATTCTGGCACGGATTGACCGCCGGAATTCCGGCCTGGGATCGTCTGATCCAGGAATTCAACGCTGAAGTCGGCGCCAGGACAGCCGCATGAGTCTGGTTCAACCCTACGCGAAATTGCGCAAGGATCTCGCGCAGCGCGACCGCAGCCTGCGCGAGAAGGTCGTCTCGCTCGACGAGGCGGTTTCATTCGTGCGCGACGGAGATTCGGTCGGCATCGGCGGCAGCACAATGTCGCGCACGCCGATGGGCCTGGTCTGGGCGCTGATCCGCGCAAAGCGCAAGAGCCTCTCCTGTTCACGCTGCATCATCTCGAGCGACGGCGATCTCCTGTACGGGTCCGGGGCCAGCGAGCACATCGTGACGAGCTGGTTCAGCCAGGGCATTCTGTGGGGCGTGTCCAAGGTCATGCGCCACTACGTCGAAACAGGGAAAGCGCGATTCGACGAGTGGAGCCATATGGCGATGGGGATGCGCTTTCGCGCCGGCGCGATGGGCGTTCCGTTCATGCCGATACGGTCGATGCTTGGCTCCGATGTCCTCAGTCAGCGCCCCGAAGTCAAGGAGATGATCTGCCCGTTCACCGGCGAAAAGCTTTTGCTCGTTCCCGCGCTCAATCCGGATGTGGCGCTGATTCACGTTCAACGATGCGATGCTTACGGCAACGCGCAAATCAACGGTCTGCAGTTCATGGACATCGATTTGGCGATGGCGGCCAACAAGGTCATCCTGACCACCGAACGAATTGTCTCCAACGACCAGATACGCCGGGCGCCTGATCAGACAAAGATTCCGTTTTTCGCCGTCGATGCCGTCGTCGAGTTGCCGTTCGGCTCGGCGCCGCATGAGTGCTACGGCGTCTATGAACCGATGATGCGGCACATGGAGTACTACGTCGGCCTTGTGAACAAAGATCCGGTCGGCGGGATGCGCGAATATCTCGACCGGTTCGTCTACGGGCCGAAATCCTGGACCGGTTTTCTTGACCTCATCGGGATGGACGAAGTATTGGCGGCCGCGCGCGCTGGGATGACCATCTATGACGCATAAGTCCGCCTATACCGCGGGTGAGTTGCTCGCAATTTTGAGCGCACGCCAGCTCAAGGACGGTCAGGTGGTGTTCGCCGGCGTCGGCATCCCGTTGCTAGCGGCTACCTTGGCGCAGCGCCTGCATGGGCCCGGGCTCACCATTTTGTTCGAAGGCGGCGTGATCGGCGCCTTCATCGAGCCGGGCAAGTTGCCACCCTCGACCAATGATCAACGCTGCACGAGCCGCGCCAATATGGTGCTTGGAAGCGCCGACGTTTTGCTGCTTCTCCAGCGCGGCTATGTCGATGTCGGATTCATGGGCGGTGCCCAGATTGATCAGTACGGCAATCTCAACAGCTCGTTCATCGGTGATCCAGCCAAGCCGAAGACGCGTCTCCCAGGTACTGGTGGCGGCAACGATATCTCCAGCCTTACCAACATGATCGTTGCAATGAAGCACGAAAAACGCCGCTTCGTGGAAAACGTCGATTTCATCACAAGCCCAGGGTGGATCAAGGGGAGGCAGACGCGCCATGACAGCGGACTTCTGGCCGGTGGCATGTACCGTGTCGTGACCGATCTTGCCGTCTTCGGTTTTGATGAGACCACGCACCGTCTCACCCCGCTTGCGCTCAATCCCGGCGTCACGCGCGAGCAGGTCCAGGAAAATACCGGATTCAAGCTTGAGTTCGGCGCCGACACCGGGGTCACCGAACCGCCGACGGCACATGAATTGTCCGTCCTGCGCGCGTTGGATCCGGAGCGGCTTTACATTGGCTGACGCCGCGACGCTTCATTGGAGAGTAACAACATGACTGTTCTCGACCGAACCTTCGGTATTGCGGCCCGGAATTTCACTGCCTATCCGGAAATGCCGGACGTCCATGCGCTGGTCGAATACGGCGTCAAAATGGAGCAACTGGGGTTCGATTCGCTGTGGGTGTGGGACCACATCCTGCTCGGCGTCGAGCCGAATTTTCCGATTATCGAATCACTTACGTTGCTCACGGCAATTGCCGCACGGACCAAGAAGATCAAGCTCGGCACCGGCATTCTCGTGCTGCCCTTGCGCAATCCGGTGATGCTGGCAAAGCAGTTGTCGAGCATGGATCTGTTGTCGGACGGCCGGCTGATCATGGGAATGGCATCCGGCTGGTACAAGCGCGAATTCGACGCGGTCGGTGTGCCGTTCGAGAAACGCGGCAAGATCATGGACGAAAACCTCGAGATCATGACCCGGTTCTGGACCGAAAGCATGCTCAAGGGCGAATACATGTATCACAAGATCCCCGCCGGAGTGATGTATCCCAAGCCGGTTCAGAAACCGCGCCCGCCGATCCTGATCGGCGGTTATGTCGACCGCGTGCTCAAGCGCGCTGCCGTCGACGGTGACGGCTGGCTGACCTATTTCTATCGCCCCGATAGCTTCGCGAAGTCGTGGGCCAAAATCCGCGATTTTGCAAAGGAAGGCGGCAAGGATCCGGACAAGCTGCTCAATGCGGCACAGTTGCCCATCCGCATCGGCAAGTCGCGAGCCGATGTTGAGGCCGGAATGATGGAATGGCTTGGGAAGGAATGGGACTATGCCTCGTGGAGCGAGTCGACGAAGGATAGCGCCATTCTTGGCACCGTCGACGAATGCGTCGAGCAGCTGAAGGCGCACCTTGCCGTTGGCGTACAGAAGCTGATCTTTGTTCCTTACCGCTACGAGATGGATCAGATCGAGATCATCGCGCGTGAGATAATTCCGCGGCTGAAGAAATTCTGAGGATCCACGCGCCCGCCGGGAATTCGAAGCCTTTTCCTGGCTGAGACGGGCGGCTGGCGGTCAAGGTCCCCGAATGTTGACGCCCTGCAAGGGCCGCCGGCCCGCGCCCCGCCGGAAAAATGCCGCGCAGCGCGACATCTTGGGCAAAGTTTGAGCTTGCCTGCAATTTGGGCGCTTACTAACATTCTAAAAATAGGATGACTTCGGGGGAGCGGTCGGTGCAGGGTTCGGGGCTGTCAGCAGAAATGCAAAAAGCGCACGAGCTCATAAAAGTCCCGATGGTTTATTGTCGGCGTGTTCCCGCGCGGCATCCTCGATCGTTCGACTGCAATGAATACAAATCTAGACGTTCCATGCGCGCCGTCAGGGGCGCGTGGATATGAACTTGAATATGAACTTGAATAAGAACTTGAATAAGAACTTGGGCAAAACTTGTCGTCGACCGTCGTCGACGCGTATCGGAGGAGTGGACATGAGGAAGCTTCCAGGACTTATGGCGACGGCGGTCTTTTTGACCGGGTTCGTCGTGACGGGCGCCAACGCGCAGGAGACGATCAAGATCGGTGTCACGCAGCCGCTCACCGGCGCCTTCGCAGCATCGGGAAATTACGTGGCGCAGGGCGCAAAAATCGCCGAGGAAGAAATCAACCAGGCGGGTGGAGTACTCGGCAAGAAGATTCAGTTGATCATCGAAGACAATAAATCAAATCCGACCGAAGCGGTGAGCACGGTTGAAAAGCTGATCACAAAAGACAAAGTGCCGGTACTGATCGGCGCCTGGAGTTCGACGCTGACCTTGGCGGTGATGCCCAAGCTCGAAGAATACAAGGTGCCAATGATCGTCGAGACGTCCTCTTCGGGCAAGATCACGACCTCCGGCAATCCCTATATCTTCCGCATCAGTCCGACCTCGGCGATGGAAGCCAAGGCATTCCAGCCGCTGGTCAGCAAGATGGGAATCAAAAAGGCGTCGTTCCTCTACACCAATAACGACTTTGGAATCGGCTCGGCCAACGAATATTCGAACATGCTGAAAGCCAATGGCGCCACGGTCGGCGTTATGGAAACCATGGATCCGAAGGCGACCGATTTCTCGGCGCAACTTGCGAAGATCAAGGCGTCGGGCAGCGATACCCTGTTCGTCACGACCGCGGTCGAGCAACTCACGCTGATCCTCAAGCAGGCGAAGGAACAGCAACTGAAAGTCCGCATTATTTCCTGCGGCGGCTCAAATTCGCCGGATCAGCTGATCGAACAAGCGGGGGATGCCGCCAACGGCTCATATCACACCGCGTTCTTCCCACCGTGGTTCCCCGAGGTGACCAAGAACCCCGAGGTTTCAAAACGCTACATGGCCGAATGGAAAAAGCGTGGCCATAACGTCGGCGGACTGACCGAAGGCTTTCGTGGCTTTGACGGCGTCTATGTCGCTGTCGCCGGCATCAAGGCGGCCGGCAAAGCGGAGCCCGAGGCTATTCGTGCCGCCCTTTGGGGTGTGACGGTCAAAGGCATCTACGGGGACATCCATTTCAACAAGGAAGGGCCGGCCGGCAAGGAAAGCGGACAGAATGTACCTGTCGTCTACCTTGTGACAATTAACAACGGCAAGGTCGTGAAGACATCCTTCTAGGATGAATCTCAATAAGGGCACGAGCCGCCGCCCGGAGGCTCGTGCCCTTGTGCATTGAGAGTGGCCCGAGACGGAGTCTCAGGACTTGGACGAGCTGTTTCAGCATTTTCTAAATGCGATCATTCTCGGCGGCACTTATGCATTGCTTGGGATCGGGCTGACGCTGATCTTCGGCATCATGCGCGTCGTCAACTTCACGCATGGTGAACTCTACGCTTTCGGCGCGTACTGCATGTATGCGCTGGTCATGATCTTTCACGTCAATTTTTTCCTGGCGCTCGTACTGGCGATGGCAATGGGCACGCTGATGGGCGCTGCCATCGAGATGCTCTTGCTCAACCGCCTTCGTGGCGCCGACATTGATACGACGATGCTCGTCATGATCGGCGCCTGGATCGTGATGCAGAACACCGAACAGTTTGCCTGGTCGGGAGTGGCGCTGTCGATCAATAGTCCGTTTCCGGCAAATCCGCTGGTTCTTGGTCCGTTGTCCGTGTCCTGGAACCGTGTCTATGTCTTCGTTATTGCGCTCGCGCTGATCGGGGCGACCTATTATCTCGTCAATCGCACGCGGCTCGGCAAGGCAATGCGGGCTACGTTCCAGGACCGGGATACGGCGGCGCTGATGGGCATTCGTATCGACCGCATCCATACCGCAACGTTCGCGTTTGGCTCCGGGCTTGCAGCCGCGGCCGGCGCGTTGCTTGGTCCTGTGTTCGTTGTCACGCCGACGATGGGGGACCTCGCGGCTTCCAAGGCTTTTGCCATCGTCATTCTTGGCGGTCTTGGCAACATCACCGGCGCGACTTTGGGCGGATTCATCCTGGCTTTCGTCGAAGAACTCGGCGCCGGCTATGTATCGTCCGGCTATCGCGATGCCATGGGGTTCCTTCTGATCATTCTGATCCTGTTGATGCGCCCGACCGGACTCTTCGCGCAGAAGGAGCGGATCGGGTGAGCCGATATCTTGGCTGGCTTCTGGTCGCGTTTCTTGGGTCGGTCCCGCTGTGGATGCACGATTTTTATTTTTTGCATGTACTGATAACGACCGGAATATTCATCATCGCGGCGATGAGCCTCAACCTGCTGCTCGGCTATACCGGACAGCTGTCGCTTGGGCATGTCGCTTTTTTCGGGATCGGGGCCTACACGAGCGCACTCGTCTCGCTGGGCTTCCAGATCCACGTGTTGCCTGAATTCACCATAGGACTTGCGCCGAAGCCGGCCTGGTTTGCGATGCTGGCGGCGGTCGCGGTGGCGGGGCTCACGGGCTATGCGATCGGAAAACTTTCGTTCCGGGTGCGCGGCGCCTACTTCGTCATTGTCTCGATCAGTTTCGCTGAAGTGGTGCGATTGGTCGCCGTTAATTGGGTCGAGCTGACGCAAGGCCCAATGGCGCTGAACAATATCCCGGTATTGACACTTGGTTCCGGCCCATTCGAATTGTCGTTTCTGCGCAAGCCGGAGTTCTACTTCCTTGTGCTGGCGGCCGGCGTCGTTTGCTACATCGTCATTGCGCGGCTGGTCAACTCGCGCGCGGGGCGGGCGATGATTGCGTTACGGGAGAACGAGTCGCTTGCGACGTCGGTCGGTATCGATGTGACGCATTATCTGGTCCTCGCCACCGTGGTATCGGCTGCGATTGCCGGCATGGCGGGAGCGCTCTATGCCCACTACATTCGCATCGTCGACCCAGACATCTTCCTTTTCATTTATACGGTGACAATGGTGATCATGGTGATCACCGGCGGGAAAGGCACGCTGGCGGGGCCGATTGTCGGCGGGGCCTTGTTCGGGTTTGTCCCGGAAATACTTCGAGCAATGGAGATCGAGCCCGAGTTGCAGTGGATCGTCTATGGCGTACTGATGATTTTGGTCGTTTATTTTTTGCCGCGGGGAATTGTGCCGGCGATCGGAGGATATTTTTCAGGCCGCAAATCCGGGGAGACGGCTGACGCACCATCTGTTGCTGCGGAGCCGATGCAGAAATGAGCGCATCCACGGAAACGATCCTGTCGATCGAGCATGTGGCCGTGCATTTCGGCGGGCTGGTTGCAATTTCGGACATGACGTTCGACGTCAAGCGCGGCGAGATTGTCGGTCTGATAGGTCCGAATGGCGCCGGCAAAACGACCGCATTCAATGTCATCACGGGCTTTCAGCGACAGACCAGCGGGGAAGTGCTCTATCTGTCACATCGACTGTCGGGCATGAAGCCGCACGAAATTGCCCGGCTCGGTCTGGTCCGGACCTTTCAGCGGACCAGCGTGTTCAAGGAAAGAAGTGTCTTTGAGAACGTGCTCACCGGCCTGCATTGCAGCGGACGTTCAAGTTTATGGGATACACTGCTGCAGTCGCGCCGGGAGGCGTCGTCCGAACGCGAGCTTGCTGATGCAGCAAATGAAATCCTGCGCTTCATAGGGCTCGAGCGGCGGGCCGGGGAGGCGGCCGGTATCCTGCCGTATGGCGAGCAACGGCTCATCGGTGTTGCGCTTGCGCTTGCGGTCAAGCCGACCATGCTGCTGCTGGACGAGCCCGTCTCGGGGATGAATCAGGCCGAGACCGCGCGCTTCGTCAAACTGTTGGAAAAAATCAGTGCCTCGGGTGTCACAATTCTTTTGGTCGAGCACGACATGCCGATGGTGATGCAGGTGTGCAATCGTATTGTCGTGCTCAATTACGGGCGCATCATCGCCGAGGGTGCCCCATCCGAAATCCAGAGCAACCCGGAAGTCATCCGCGCCTATCTTGGACAGGGGAAAAAGCGTGCTTGAGCTTCGGGACCTCGTCTGCCGCTATGGCAAGGTGACGGCCGTAAAAGGCCTCTCGCTGGAAGTGGCGCGCGGTCAACTCGTCGCGCTCATCGGCACCAACGGCGCCGGCAAGACCACGACGCTGCGGGCCATATCCGGATTACTGCCCGCCGCCGCCGGCAGAATCTTCTTCGATGGGACGGATATAACGCGCGCCTCGGCGCGCAAGATTCTCTCGCTCGGCATCGCGCATTGTCCGGAAGGACGCCACGTTTTCCCTTATATGACGGTCGCCGAAAATCTCGAGATGGGTTGCTACCTGCGCCACGATCATCGTGAAATGGCCCAGGATATGGACCGCCTGTTCGAGCAATTTCCGCGTCTGGCCGAGCGCCGGCAGCAGCAGGCCGGGACATTGTCCGGCGGTGAGCAGCAGATGCTGGCCATCGCCCGCGCGCTGATGTCACGACCGAAACTGATTATGTTTGACGAGCCGTCGCTCGGCCTCGCGCCGAACATTGTCGAAGTTACCTTCGAGATCATCACTGGCATCCGCGACGCCGGCACGACGGTGCTGATGGTCGAGCAGAACGCCCTGGCGGCGCTCGAGATGTGCGATCATGCCTATTTGCTGGAATCGGGATCGCTGGCCCTGTCGGGAAGCGGACGCGAACTGGTCGACAACCCGCATGTTCGCAGCGCGTATCTGGCCGGCTAATCCTTAACAGGCCAGGTGACGACGTCCGTCAATGGACGGCGCGGACGGTTCTTGCCGTTATTGCCGGGCCGTCCAACGGTAACGAGCATTTGCGCCTGCCAGTCTTTTGGAAGGTCGAGCGAATCCGCGACGGCGTCCGGACAAAACAGCGGAGCGCACATGACGCAGGCGCCGAGCCCTTCCTGTTCCGCTGCCAGGAGAAGGTTTTAAGTCGCCATCGCCGTGCTCTGCACGGCCATGAGATATTCCGCGTGCCGACGGCGTTCGTCGGGATATTTATCCATGTCGCGAATGTCGACGCAGACCACAATAACCGCCGGCGCCTCGGTGATCCGAGCGAAAGAGCGCGCAACGTCCGCTTCGATTGCCTGCGGATCGTCCCCATCGGCGGCACGATCCCTGCGTAGTCGCTCGCCCATGGCGACCGCCAGTTTTTCCTTCATCGGCTCGCCGTCAATGATCGCGAAACGCCAGGGCTGCCGGTTGTGGGCGGATGGCGCCTGCGTCGCCGCCACCAACAGCCGCTCGAGTACTGCGCGGCTGATCGGAACCGCATGATAGCGGCGGATTGAGCGGCGCTTGCCGATCGAAGGTCCTAGTTTTGTATCGACTGACATTGATTGTCACACGCCAAAGGAACGGGACCGCGGCCCGTTGTGTGGAAGATCATGGCATCGGCGCGGCGGGCTGTCATGACTGCGCATTGCATCGCTTCCGGCGGATCGAAGATTCGCTGTGACAGGGGGGCAACTCTTTGCTATTGTTACTATGTTCCTGATCTTAGGAAAGGAGTTAGCCCGCACTTTATGGACGTCCCCTTGCGGGAGAGATCGGTTCGACCGACGCCGAAGGAGCAACCGCCCCGGAAACTCTCAGGCACAAGAATCGCAAGGGTCATGACACTCTGGAGAGTGGCGCTCACGCGCCCGCCGACGGGATAACGCTCTCAGGCATCAGGACAGAGGGGGCACCACATTTTCGGCCATTCCGGCCGGACCGAGGGTGCCTCGTATGCTCGATCTTCTCATCTGGGCTGGCCACGCGCATTCGCGAACAAACGCGGGCGCGATATTCGCCAATATATTCCGGGGCCGGTTATGACCGTCACCCCAGCGGCGGCTCCCCAGGCGGCCGCTCCGCTCAAGCGCACCCCGTTGTACGACCTGCATGTCGAGCTTGGCGCGCGCATGGTGCCGTTTGCGGGCTACGAAATGCCCGTCCAATACGCCAGCGGAATCTTAAAAGAGCATCTGCATGTTCGCGCAGCTGCCGGCCTGTTCGATGTTTCGCATATGGGCCAGCTTGCCGTCCGGTCGCGTGGCGGGGGCGCAGCGGACGCAGCCACCGCACTGGAATCGGTCGTGCCGGTTGATTTGCTCGGGCTCGCGACCGGCCGTCAGCGTTACGCGGTTCTGACCAACGATAAGGGCGGCGCCCGTGACGATCTGATGATCACACGAATGGACGATCGTATGCTCGTGGTGGCCAACGCCGCCTGCAAGGAAGCTGATGAGACTTATCTGCGGGAAGCACTCGAGAGAAAATGCGACATCGAATGCTTCTTCGACCGCGCCTTGCTGGCTTTGCAGGGCCCGCTGGCGGAGATGGCGCTCACCGCGATTGCCCCCGGCGCGGCCGGCATGCGCTTCATGGACGTTCGCGCCGTCAAAATTTTTGCGGCAGACTGCATCGTGTCGCGATCCGGCTATACGGGTGAAGACGGATTTGAGATCGGCGCGCCGGCCACCGTCGCCGAAGCGCTCGCGCGCGAGCTGCTGAAAAACCCTGATGTTGCGATGATTGGGCTTGGCGCGCGCGACAGTTTGCGGCTGGAAGCCGGTCTGTGCCTCTACGGTTCGGATCTCGACCCGGAGACGACGCCCGTCGAGGCGGCGCTCGAGTGGAGCATCCAGGCCAGCCGTCGGAGCGGCGGCGCGCGGGCAGGCGAGTTTCCCGGCGCAGCAATTATCCTCGATCAACTCAAGAACGGCGTGTCTCGCCGGCGCGTCGGCTTGCGCCCGGAGGGCAAGGCGCCGATCCGTCACGGCGCGCAGTTGTTTGCGGATTCGCAAGCGCGCGATCCTATTGGCGTCGTCACTTCTGGTGGCTTCGGCCCGAGCATTAATGCGCCGATCGCGATGGGATACATCAAATTCAGCCACGCCACGACCGCTGCGCCAATCTACGCCGAGCTCCGGGGCGAACGCGTACCGGTCCGCATCACGAAATTTCCGTTCGTTCCTCCAAAATATAAACGCTGATTCAAAGCCCGGGAGACTGCCCATGATGAAGTTCACGTCCGATCACGAGTGGGTCCTCGTAGACAAGGACTCCGCCACGATCGGTATCACGCCCTTCGCTCAGGAAAAGTTGGGGGATCTGGTTTTCGTTCAGCTGCCAAAGCCCGGCACCGTCCTCGAAGCGGGTGGCGCAGCCGCCGTCGTTGAATCCGTCAAGGCGGCCTCGGATGTCTACGCGCCGATCAAAGGAGAGGTCATCGAGGTCAACCATCAGGTTGCCGACGATCCAACCCTCGTCAACTCCGATCCGACGGGAAAGGGGTGGTTGTTCAAGGTCAAGATCGGCGACCGCTCGCAACTCGACAAGCTGATGGATGAGCCGGCGTACCAGGCGCTAATTGCCGATGCTCACTAAACGTATCCGTCGCGGGCCCCAACCATGGACGCTGTCATGAAAAACGAAACGGAAGTGCCGTTCTCCCGGCGGCATATTGGCCCGTCGCCGGACGATGTGCATGCAATGCTGGAAACGATCGACGCTGCGAGCCTCAACGAATTGATCGGGCAAACGATTCCAAAGGGTATTCGCCTGCGCGAGCAATTCGTACTCCCCCCGGCTTTGTCTGAGCCTGACGCCCTGGCGCGCGCGCGGCAGGTCGCGGCCGAAAACGCAAGAATGACCTCGCTGATCGGGCAGGGGTACTACGGGACGGTGCTGCCTCCGGTCATCCAGCGCAATATTCTGGAAAATCCTGCCTGGTACACGGCCTATACGCCGTATCAGCCGGAAATCAGCCAGGGGCGGCTCGAAGCGCTTCTCAATTTTCAAACCTTGGTGGCTGACCTTACCGGCCTGGAGATTGCCAACGCGTCGCTTCTCGATGAATCCACCGCTGCAGCAGAAGCCATGGCAATGGCACAGCGGATCGCGAATTCCGATCGCACGACTTTCTTTGTAGACGCCGATTGCCATCCACAATCTCAGGCGGTGCTGGCGGTGCGGGCGGAGGCATTCGGCTGGAAAATTCAGATCGGCGATCCAACGCGCGATCTGGATGTCACGAAAGTGTTCGGCGCGATCTTTCAATATCCGGGGACATTCGGTCACATTCGCGATTTGCGTGAGCCGATTGCGCGCCTGAAAGCGGCGAATGCGGTGTCTGTCGTTGCAGCCGATCCGCTGGCCATGGCGATTCTGAAACCGCCCGGCGAACTTGGCGCCGATATTGCCGTCGGCTCCATGCAACGGTTTGGCGTGCCGATGGGGTACGGCGGTCCGCACGCTGCCTATATCGCGACGAGGGACGTCCACAAGCGCATGCTGCCGGGGCGACTCGTCGGCGTTTCGATCGATAGCAGAGGAAACCGCGCCTTCCGGCTGGCGCTGCAGACGCGCGAGCAGCACATCCGCCGGGAAAAAGCGACGTCGAATATTTGCACCGCGCAGGTTCTGCTCGCGGTCATCGCTTCAATGTATGCGGTCTACCATGGGCCGGAGGGAATCACGGCCATCGCCAAGCGCGTGCACAAGACTGCGGCCGTCCTGCGCAAGGGTCTTATGGCGATCGGCGTGACGGTGGAACCCTCGGATTTCTTCGACACGATCTCGATCGATGTGGGTAAGCAGCGCGATCAGATATTGAGTAACGCCCGTGCGGCAGGTCTCAATTTGCGCGACATTCCGCCGTCGCACGGCGTGTCACGTATCGGCATCAGTGTCGATGAGACGACGACATCCGCAATTGTCGAGGCCATTTGGTGCGTTTTCGGCGATACGCCCGAGGCCGCCGGGCGGAGAATGTCGGAATTGGCCGACACGCCGGATGCAATTCCGGACGTGCTGGCGCGAAAAAGTTCATTTCTTGGGCATCCCGTATTTCACCAATACCGCTCGGAGACCGAATTACTGCGCTACATGCGCCGGCTCGCCGATCGGGATCTTGCGCTCGACCGCAGCATGATTCCGCTCGGGTCCTGCACAATGAAGCTCAATGCGACCACCGAAATGGTGCCGCTGACCTGGCCGGAATTTTCCGATCTGCATCCATACGCGCCCCCGTCGCAGGCTCGAGGTTATGCGACGCTCATCAACGAGCTTAGCGCCACATTGCGTGCGATAACGGGCTACGACGCAATCTCATTCCAGCCGAATTCCGGTGCGCAAGGTGAATATGCGGGGCTGCTCGCAATTCGCGCCTACCATCACGCGCGAGGGGAAGGGGACCGTACTGTTTGTCTTATTCCCGCCTCCGCTCACGGGACCAATCCGGCATCGGCACACATGGCAGGTATGGACGTCGTGGTTGTCAACTGTAGCGGCGATGGCAACGTTGATGTCGATGATTTGAAACGCAAAGCAGTCGAACATGGCGGCCGCCTGGCGGCAATCATGATTACCTATCCGTCGACCCACGGCGTGTTCGAGGAAGCGATCCGGACGATTTGCGATATCGTCCACGAGCATGGCGGGCAGGTCTATCTTGATGGCGCCAACCTGAACGCGCAGGTCGGTCTGACGCGGCCCGCGGACTACGGCGCTGACGTTGGGCATCTGAATTTGCACAAGACTTTCTGCATCCCTCATGGCGGCGGCGGCCCGGGTGTGGGACCTATCGGCGTGAAATCACATCTGGCGCCCTTCCTGCCGGGACATCCAGAGTGGCGCGATGGGCCGTCCATCGTGGGACCGGTATCGGCCGCACCCTACGGTTCAGCGTCAATTCTTGTGATCCCCTGGCTCTATTGCCTGATGATGGGCGCCCCCGGTTTGAAGTCCGCCACCGAGATCGCCATCCTCAATGCCAATTACATTGCGAGGCGTCTCGATCCTCACTATCCGCTCCTTTACAAGGGTGCCCACGGGCGCGTGGCGCACGAGTGCATCATCGACCTGCGGCCGCTGAAAAATTCCGCAGGCATCAGCGTTGACGATGTTGCCAAGCGGCTCATCGACTACGGCTTCCACGCGCCGACAATGAGCTTCCCGGTTGCCGGGACCTTGATGATCGAGCCCACGGAATTGGAGTTCAAAGCCGAACTCGACCGCTTCTGCGATGCGATGATTGCAATTCGCAAGGAGATTGAGGCAATCGAGCAGGGGCAGGCGCCCCGGGAGAGCAACCTGCTCAGGAACGCTCCGCACACAGTGCTTGATCTGGCCGATGACCACTGGCAACGGCCCTACACGCGGTCGCAGGCCTGCTTCCCAGGGAATTTCGCGCCGTCGCTGAAATACTGGTCACCTGTGAACCGTGTCGACAATGCATACGGTGATCGCAATCTGGTCTGCTCGTGCCCGCCGCTCGAAGCCTACCAGACCGCCGCAGAATAGCCCGTTCGGTTCGTCCGATACGTTAACTCTCGCTCCGGTTTTCAGGGACGGGAAGGCCGGCGAGTGAAGCAATGAAATCAGCGACGACCTCGCCGAGCATATTGACGTGGCTGCGCATCAACCGCTGCGCTTCGTCGGCATTGCCGTTGTCGATCGCCTTGATGATAGCCTCGTGCTCGGCCTGGGACTTTCCCATGCGGCCGGGTTGATAGGTGATGTACCTCCGATAAGGATTGACGCGGTTGCGCAGGGCGCGGCTTTCCTGCTGGAGAAAGCGGTTCTTGCTTCCGACAAATATGGCTTCGTGAAACTCGTTGTTGCTTTCGAAGAATCCCTCGAAATCCTGTTCGGCAATGCGTTTGGCGGCAAGCTTCTGGATTTGTCGAAGCTGCTTTCGTTCAGCGAGCGTCATCCGCCGCGCAGACAGTCGCGCGCACAGGCCTTCAAGTTCGGCCATGACCTGGAACATTTCGATCAATTCAACCAGCGTCAGCTGCTTGACGATCGCGCCGTGATGCCTGCGCATTTCGACCAGGCCGCTCGACGCAAGATGCCACAGCGCTTCACGCACCGGCGTGCGCGACACGTGAAAGCGATCGGCGAGCTGCTTCTCGTCCAGACGGGAGCCGGGCGGCAACTTCCCGAGTAGAATCTCCTCCTCAATCTGGCCCAGCAGGTTTTCGGCCCGGGACACGCGCTTGTCGCGTTCAGACTTGGGGACCGCAACGGTGCGCTTTCTTGCAGCCGCGTTTCGAGAGGCCATCGTTGCTACCCTTTCAGGTTGAATCTCTGCATAACATGACCCTTTCAACCGCCAAACAAGCGGGCGAACCACGCACGCAGGCGTTTCCACAGGCTTTCGCGCAGCGCGCGGCCGGCATCGAAAGCGGTTGGTTCAACGCGCGGCGAACCGGCGGAAGGTTGCGCTGTCTCCCCCGAGGCGTCGGCCAACCGGCGGCCGAGCGTTTCCGAAAAATCTTCGGTCAGTCGTTTGGCTACATCCTCAATCAGTCCAGTGCGGCCAATCTGGGAAAGAGGCCCCGCCAATGTCAGATCAGCAGCGATATCGACGATGGCGCCGCCAGGAAGATCAATGACGCGATAAGACATGGTGGCTCCGACCCTCGATCCGCCGCGCCGGTCGATGCCTTTGCCCTCGATACTCCCGCTGTGTGTTGCCTCGTCACGCGTGAGGCGACCTTCGCCCTCGAGCTTGGCGGACAATGGTCCCACCTTGAGATTGAACATGCCTCGGTAACGATCGTCGCCCAGGCTCTCGCCCAGCTCGGCGCCGGGAATGCAGCTTACGACCGCCGGCACATCGGCGAGGAATTTCCACACTTCACCGATGGGCCGCCCGGTCTTGATCTGCTGCTCGATGCGCATCGTCTGCCGCGCCTATTCGTGCTTGACCGTGAACACGAGGCTCACGCTGTCGCCCTTGCCCTCGTTGATGGTGTGGTGCGGGTCCTTCGGTTCAAAAAGAACCGCTTCGCCCTGCTTGAGCGTGAATCGCTCGCCACCCGTGTCGAAGGTCAATTCACCTTCAAGGATGTAGAAGACCTGCGACCAGCTGTCGTGGTGATGCAGTTCGCCGCCGGCCCCCGGCGGAGCTTTGGAGACCTGTACCGAGAGGTCGCCATCGCCGAAAGGAACGATGTTTGCAACTTTCAACCCGCCGAAATGTGCTGGCGGCGTGAATGTTTCCGGGTTTTTCTCACGCCAGATCTTCATGGGAATTCTCCTCTCAGGAAATATGCGCCATGTAGGGGCTGAGCGCCGAGCGAACCGGAATCTGCACGATGGCAGGTTTGTCGGCGGCGAGTGCAACCCGCATGGCCTTCGCGATTTCGTCCGGCGTCCGGGCAAAAGCTCCGACGCCGCCGAGACCTTCGGCAACCTTGGGCCAATCGCGCGCCGGAAGATCCATCTCGTATTCGCCGCCATACGCCATCTTCTGCGGTAATGCGATGGCGCCCCATTTCTGGTCGTCGAGAACCACAATGATGATCGGCCGCTTGTAGCGCGCTGCTGTCTCAAGCTCTGTCACGTGAAATCCGACGCCGCCATCGCCGACAAACACCACCGCAGGCCGGTCGGGGTAGGCAAAGCGCGCACCGACAGCATAGGGGACCTCGGCGCCGAGCGCGCCGGACTGTCCGGCCCGCAGATAATGGTTTGGCTGTCTCATTTGAATGCGGGCATCGACCCAGAAATCGACATTGCCGTGCGAGCAGACCAGCGTCGCCTCCGGGGGCAGCGCCGAAAGAACGGCGTCGATGGCCGCGACCGGATGCAAAGCGCCGCCTTCGGCACCGCGTTCCAGCTGTGCATCGCGCTCTGCGCGCCATGCCTGAGTGAGCCCATCGACCCAACTACGGTCGATTTGGGTCGGCGCGCATTCCGCCAACATGTCGACGAATGAGGATGCCGAGGCTACGGCGCCAAAATCCGCCTTGCGATTGCGGCCGAGTCGCTCCGGATCAATCACACTTTGCATCACCCGCGTATCGGGGCCGAGTGGCCGCCCGAATTCGAGGTCGAATTCGAAATGGTGGCCAAGCAAGATGACCAGGTCAGCCTCGGCGAGTGCGCGCGCGAGGGTCTTGTTGCACGGGACATAGCCGGGCCCGATGCACAAATTGTGCGTTTCGTCGATTGCACCTCGCGCAAGCCGAAGCGTTGCGAAGGGGAGGTGCAGGTGTTCAACGGCCGCCACAAGCTGGGTCGGAGGATCCCAGCGAACATCGTCGCCAAGCAGCAGCACCGGCCGGCGTGCATTTGCGATGGCCGTCGTAAACGTGTTGCGGTCTTGTGCGGACAGTCCAGGCAGCGCGCGTGCGAAGCGCGGCATTTCCATGTCGCTCGCGGGCGCGGTGAGTACATTGACGGGAATTTCGAGGAAAACCGGGCCGGGGGTACCGGCCCACATCCGGCGGAAAGCGATGTCGATATATTCGGGGATGCGCTCGGTTTGGAGCACGCGGGCGGCGAATTTCGTGACGGGCTGCATGATCGGAATATGATCCGCGGACATGCCCGCGCCGCGTTCGAAAGAGGCCGTATTGGCCTGTGCCCCGAGGATGAGCAGCGGTGTGCCGGCCATCTTTGCGACGAGGGCGGGCGTGACCGTGTTGGTGACACCCGGTCCGAGCGTCACGGCGACCACTCCTGGAACACCGGTGAGGCGCGAAATAGCGTCGGCCATGAAGCAGGCACCAGCCTCGTGGCGGGTATGGTGAAGGGGCAGGGCGTGGGTCGCGCACGCGCTGTAAATGGAATTAAGCGGCCCACCGGAAACCGAAAAGATCTGGCGAACGCCCTGTGCCTGCAGGGATTTGACGACAAGATCGCCGCCTTCAAAGCGATTGCTCTGCCGCTCGCCCATGCTCAATACGCCCGTGACTTGCCGCCATCGACGGATACCGCTGCGCCGGTGACGTAGGAAGCCGCGTCAGACACCAGCACGGCGGCCAGCTTTCCGAAGTCTTCGGCGCGGCCCATGCGTCGCAAGGGGACTTCGTCAAGCCAGATGGCTTCCGCCGCCTCGCGGCTGATGCCTTTCTCTTTTTGTGTGGCGTCGATCAAGCTGACCATGCGATCGGTATCGATCGGACCGGGGCACAGCGTGTTGACCAGGATGTTGTCGTCGGCCAGTTCGACGGAGAGCGTCTTTGCTACACCCGTGATCGCCAACCGCGTGGCATTCGACAAGACCATGCTCGGCTGCGCCGTCTTCACGCCAATGGTGGTGATGCAAAGAATCCGTCCGCCGCCATTAGCCCGCATGGAGGGGATGACCTGCTGCATCAGGTCGATCACCGGCATCAGTGTCATGTCGAGAGCGGCTCGCCAGGAATCACGGCTGATGCTGACAAATGGGCCAGCCTCGGGTCCCGGCGTGTTGGCGATGAGGATGTCGATTCCGCCCCACCGTCGCACCACCTCATCTACGCCGCGGCTGATGCTTGATGGATCACAGAGGTCCATCGTCAACGGCAAAGTCTCGGTGCGGCCGGAACGAGCGAGGGCTTCCGCCTCGCGCGTGAGACTTGCGGCGCTGCGTGCCGTCATCGCAACCCGGGCGCCTTCCGCGGCCAGCGCACGCGCTGATGCCAAGCCGAGGCCGCGCGAGGCTGCGGTGACCAACGCTCGCTTGTTGCGGAGCCCAAGATCCATGCTTCACTATTCCGTCAGGCGCTTCCAGACAAATACGAATCTAGTCAGCTTTGTCGACAACATCAATGCCCTTGTATACAATCATGGGACGAGTGTCCGGATCCGGAGAAACGACGTGACCTTGCCCAAGATTCCCATTGTTCATGGCGACGACGAAATCTTCGACGGCGCGGACGGAGCGATGCAGGCCTTCGATCCGGCCACGGGGCAAGCCATTGCGCAGTTTGCCTGTGCAGGTGAGGCGGATGTCGATCGTGTGGTTCGTGCCGCACGCAAGGCATTCGACGAAGGCTCCTGGCGAAAGATGCGCCCGTTCGAGCGGGGCCGCATCATGCAGCGGATCGCTGACGGCATCATGGCCCGCCGCGAGGAGCTTGTGCGCATGGAATGCCGCGACAGCGGCAAGCCGTTGCGCGATGCATATTGGGAAATTGATTGTGCTGCCCGCAATTTTGAATTCTACGGTGGTGCTGCCGACAAGCTGCAGGGCAGTTCGATTCCGCTCGGGAATGGCTGGATGGATTGGACGATCCGTGAGGCGGTCGGCGTCAGCCTGCACATTGTCCCGTGGAACTATCCGTTTCAGTTGATCGCGCGCGGGGTGGCGCCGGCGCTGGCGGCCGGCTGCTCGGTGATCATCAAGCCGTCCGAGGAAACGCCGACGACGGCGTATGAATTCGTGAAAATCTGCCGTGCGGCGGGGCTGCCGCCGGGGCAGGTCAACCTCGCGCCAGGCCGGGGTTCGGTCGCCGGCGATTTGCTGGCCCGTCATCCGGGCGTTGACCAGATCACCTTCACCGGTTCGGTCGCGACCGGCCAAAAGGTGCTTGCCGCGGCGGCAACGCATACGATCCCGTGCTCGATGGAACTTGGCGGAAAGTCGCCGCAGATCCTGTTCGCCGACGCCAACCTAGACGCCGCGATCGACATAATCGCGGGCGCGGCCTTCCTCCACTGCGGACAGGTCTGCAATGCCGGCACGCGTTTGCTCGTCGAGCGGCGCATTCATAATCAGGCCGTCGATGCGTTGTTGGCAAAGGCGCGCGCGCTCAAGCTCGGTAAGGGACTGGACGACCCGGGCATGGGGCCGCTCATCAACAAGACCCAGAAATCTAAAGTTCAGAGCTACTACGATCTTGCCTCGAAGGAGGGCGACTTGCTCCTTGGCAGCGATCTGCCGTCGGATCCGGCGCTCAAGGAGGGTAATTTTGTGCGCCCGGCGCTGGTCACGAACGCCTCAAATGCCGCGCGCGTGGCGCGCGAAGAGATATTTGGACCGATCCTGACGGTGATTCCATTTGATGACATATCGGAGGCGATCGAGATTGCCAACGATTCACCCTTCGGTCTGGTCGCCGGCGTGCATACGAAAAACATCGATGCCGCCATGCAGATGAGCGAGAAGCTGCGGGTCGGGCAGGTCTGGATCAACTCGTTCTGGGTTGGACTGGACGTTGAGTTTCCGTTCGGCGGTTTCAAGCAAAGTGGCTTCGGGCGTGAGAAGGGTCTTGAAGCGCTGACCGCTTACCAGCAGATCAAGAACGTCTGCGTGAACTTCTCCGCGTCCTGACGCAGTTCCTCAAGTCGTTTGAGGACGCGAAGACTGCTGGGACTTGATGAGATCCCACACACGATTGGGCGTGATCGGCGTTTCCTGTATGGCTACACCCAGCGCATTGGATACCGCATTGGCGATCGCGGCTGCAGGACCGATGGCGCCGCCTTCACCCAGGCCTTTCATCCCGAGCGGTGTCACCGCAGAGGGTGTTTCGATGTGGTGGACCTCGATATCGGGAAGAGAAGGCGCGCTCGGCATCAGGTAGTCGGCGAAGTTCGTCGTAAGCGGTTGGCCGTCCTTGTCGTAGATAAAATGCTCCCAAAGGGCCGAGCCGATGCCCTGGACGACACCGCCGCGCACCTGGCCGTCCACGATCATCGGATTGACGATCGTGCCGCAGTCTTCGACTACCACGAAACGCGTGAGTTTGATGGCTCCCGTTGTCATATCGATATCGACTACGGCGGCGTGCACGGCGTTGGTATAGCTGCCGTCCGGAGGGCCATCGACAAACGAGATTGCCACGAGTCCCGGTTCCATGCCGGCTGGGAGGTTTTCAACATTGCGCTGCGCCCAACGTGCAAGCGATGAAATCGGAATCGAGCGTGAGGCATCGCCGGTGATACGGGCATGCTGGTCCACGAGTTCGATCACCTCGGGCTTTGCCTGCAGATGTTGCGCGGCAATGGCGATCAGTTTGGCGCGGAGCACCCCGGCGGCCCGATGTGCCGCACCGCCACCAAGAGTGATTCCGCGGCTGCCCCATGTTCCGACCGAGTATGGCGACGTCACTGTATTGCCGTGACGCACGATCACGTCATGAGGTTGAATGCCTAATTGATCGGCGACCAGTTGGGCAAATGTCGTTTCGTGCCCTTGGCCGTGGCACTGCACGCCAGTGTCGACAGTGACCTTGCCGTCCGGGTACATTTCGACTTTGGCGGATTCGTAGCCGGTTTCGATCGGCGAACGGCGGCGGATGAAATCCGGCGTGCCGTGTGCGGTCTGCTCCAGGAACAACGCTATTCCAACTCCGGTCCGAATGTCAGGCCGTTGCGGATTGCGCGCGCGTGCGATGTCCGGCGCGAGAAGCTCGCGTACCTTCTGCATGCTCTGCGCATACGAACCTTCGTCGTATGTGTATCCGAGTACGTTTTTGTACGGAAATTTCTGGATCAGGTTCCGCTCACGCAATTCAAACGGATCGATATCGAGTTCGATCGCAATTTCATCCATCAACCGCTCTTGTGAGAATACGGCTGCGGGCCGGCCCACGCCGCGGTAAGTGCCGAGCGGGCATTTATTCGTCGCAACGGCTCGGTAGGTCGCCTCGTATGCCGCAAGATCGTAGGGGCCGGGCAGGACCTTCGCGACCATGCCGGGATCACTTCCAGCGGTGAACGGCCAGACTGAATAGGCACCGACGTCTGCGGTAATGTCGGCTTTCAGGCCAAGCACTTTTCCTTCGGCTGACACATAGGCTTCGAGCATATGGATGTGTTCGCGGGCGTGAATACTGGCGATAAGATGTTCGCGCCGGTCTTCGATCCATTTAACGGGCCGACGCGTGCGGATGGCGAGCCATGCCACCAGCACCTCCTCAGCAAATACATGTCCCTTGACGCCGAAACCGCCGCCGACTTCCGGTGCGATTACCTGGATCTGGTTTTCGGGCCACTTGAGTTCTTCGGCGAGATAAGTCCGCAGCAAATGCGGGATTTGCGTCGATGACCAGAGTGTGAGGATACGGCCTGTCGGGTCGAGTGTTGCAATGACGCCGCGGCACTCCATCGGAACGCCGGCTTGCCGCTGATTGCGATAGGTGCGGCGGACGATATGGCGGGCCTGGCTGCGCGCCGCATCGATGTCGCCACCCTTGCGCGTCTGCTCCACGAACAGATTGTTCCGCCAGGTATCGAACAGGCGCGGCGCGCTGGCTGCTGTCGCTGCCGCAACGTCGGCGAGAACGGGAAGCGGCTCATAGTCGACGAAAACCCGCTCGGCGGCGTCTTCTACAGCATAGGCGTCATCGGTAAGTACCGCAGCAATCGGTTCACCGACAAACCGGACGCGTCCCTGTGCGAGGAGGGGCTGGGTAAAACTTTGCACTCCCGGAAGATCGGCGACGGCGCGAATACCGAGGCTACCGATATCGGAGCCGGTGAAGACGAGTGCCTGTGGGAAGTCGTCTTGCAGTGCCGAGGTGTCGATGTTGACAATTTTCGCGTGCGCAAGCTCCGACCGGACCAGGCGGATATGCAGCATTCCGGGAAGCGCAAGATCGTCGATGTAACGGGCCTGGCCGGTGATCAGGCGTGGATCCTCCAGCCGCGTGATGCGCGCGCCGACATAACGTGGCTGTTCTGCGGTCCGGCTAGGCATTGGCTGCTTTCTTGCGCTCTGCAATCGCCCGCCGAACCGATGCAACGATACTGTGGTACCCGGTGCAGCGGCAGATGTTGCCCGACATCGCCTGACGGATTTCCTCGTCGGTCGGCTCGCCCGCGCTCTCGAGGAACGGTGCGAGCGCCATGATGAATCCGGGCGTGCAATAGCCGCATTGCAGCCCATGTTCCGCAATGAAAGCCTGCTGGAGCGGATGGAGGGTATCGCCCGACGCCATGCCCTCGATCGTTACAACGTCCATGCCGTCGCATTGGGCCGCGAAGGCGAGGCATGAAAGCCGAGGTTCGCCGTTGACATGCACGGTGCAGCAGCCGCAAGCGCCATGTGAGCACCCGAAGTGGACGCCATAACAGCCAAATTCATGTCGCAGCACGTCGGCAAGTAACCGGCGGGGTTCGACCGTCAAGGTCTTGCCTAAGCCGTTGACCGTAAGAGTAATGCTTTTCATGCGGCCGCTCCCGCACGTTCATAGGCGCTCAGAAGGGCGCGCCGTGTGAATTCGGCCAGCAAATGCTTGCGATAGTCGGCGGTGGCACGAATATCGCTGTAGCAGCGTTGTGCTGCCGCCACCTCCGCGCCCGCTTTCGCGGCGGCCGCATTCGTAATCGGAGTGCCGACCAGGCTTGCCTCGACGGCTTGCGCACGTACCGGCACCGAATCGGCGCCGAGAAGCATAATACGAGCTGTGGTGGTACGATCTCCGTTGCGCTCGACGATGGCACCTACGGCCGCCACGGCGAAATCACCTTCGCGTTCTGCGAGCTCCAGGAAATTTGCGCCCCAGTTGCCGGGGGGGATCTGGAAGTGCAGCGCGGTTATCATTTCGTCCGGCTTGAGACTGGTGCTGAAGGCGCCCCGAAACAATTCTTGCGCCGGAATCTGCCTGACGCCGCTTTGCGAGGCGGCTTCGACGTGTCCATCCATGAGCGACAGCAGGCCCGGAATTTCGGCGGTCGGGTCGGCATGGGCTACGCTCCCGCCCGCGGTGCCATGTCTGCGGATCGTCGGGTGGGCGATGTAGCGTGCCGCTTCGGCAAAAATTGGCGCGGTCTTCCTCAGCTCCGGGCTTTCGATGAGGTCGCAATGGCGCGTAAGGGCACCAATGCGCACACTACGCGCGGCGATAGAAATGCCGTTCAACGGCAACCGCCCAATGTCGATTAACGTGGCGGGCCGCGCCAGTCGAAGGTTCATCATGGGGATAAGGCTCTGCCCGCCGGCCAAAAGTCGAGCCTCTTCGCCGCGTTCGGTCAGAAGGGCGCAGGCATGCTCGACCGTTTCGGCCCGCATATATTCGAACGCACAAGGCTTCATCGCTGCTGCCGACCGGTCTGCGACGGGTTGCAACGGGCCCCGACCCAGGGGCGGGCCCGCAATTTGACAATACATAAGCGTGGCAATCGTATGCAAGATAGGTAGTATTGTCGACAACTGCCGGATGAAGCAGACTGAGGCCGCAAGCCAAATCTGCGCGAGCGGCGCCCACGAGCAAGGCGCCTGGGTGCAAGAAGACGTCGTGCGCAAGCGGGCGTCGCGGACAGGGGAGTTGAATATGAAACGGCTATTGATCGCTTTCTTCGCGCTTGCTCTGGGCTTTCCGGCGCAAGCACAGGAAAAACTTGTTGTGAGTATTTGGGGCGGTAGCTGGCGCGACCTCGTCGCCGAGACTGTTGCAAAGAAGTTCACTCAGGAGACGGGCGTACCTGTCGAATTTATTACTGGCGGCACCATCGACCGGCTCAACAAGGCAAAATTGACCAAGGACAATCCGGAAAGCGACATTACTTTCACGACGTCGCATGTCGGCTGGCTCTATGCCAATGATGGGCTGTTCGAGAAGCTCGATCTCGCAAAAATACCGAACGCCAAGAATCTCGCCGATGAGGCGCGCATCAGCCCCTTTCACCTCGGCAGCTGGGCCTACATTTACACGATCGGCTATCGCGCTGACCTGCTCAAGGGCGTGAAATTCGAGAGCTGGAACGATTTGTGGAATCCAGCGCTGAAAGGCAAACTGGCTGCACCGGACTTCGACCCCAGCCACATCATCGTAGTGTCCGCGATCCTGTCGGGCGGTGATGCGGCGCACTGGGAGAAAGGCCAGGACAAGCTCAAAGCGCTTAAGCCGAACTTCAAGGCTTTCTACACCAATGATGCCAACAGCCAGCAACTACTCGCGACCGGTGAAACGCCGGTGCAGGTCGTGCTGTCGATGAACGCCTATTACATGATCGGCCAGGGCGTTCCAATAACGGTAGTAATTCCGAAAGAAGGTGGCGTGCTCGGCGTCGATACTGTCGCGATCATGAAGGGATCCAAAAAGGCCGAGCTCGGCTATAAATTCATCAACGCCCTCTATGATCCCGTAGTACAGGCGGAAATTGCAAAGTTGAAAAAGGGTAGCCCGGCTGTCCTCAATGCAAAGCTTGATCCGGAAATCGCGAAGCTTCCCGGTGTTTTCACGACCGCCGCGCAGTGGAAGAAACAGATCAATATAGACGCCAAGCTGCGAGCTGAAAAAACTGCAGAATGGCGTAAGTGGTTTGCCGAAAATATCATGAACTGACGCGAAAAAGGCCGCGGGCCCACGCGCCCGCGGCCACCTCGGCACGGCTGTGACCAACCAACCTTATTTACGCACATTCGTTACGCCAGCCGCGCTCTGCGCCCTCGCATTTGTCGTCGCGATGGCCGCAGTTCTGCAATACAGCGTCCGTGCCTATATTCCTGGCTCATTGGAGCCCGGCGGGCTGACAATTGCCAATTTTACGGCGTTGCTGAAACCGCTCTATGCTCGAGTGTTTCTCGATACGGTGTGGATCTGCTTTCTGACGGCGTTCTGCACGCTGATAGTCGGCTATCCGCTCGCCTATGCGCTGGTTCATGTCAGCAATCCGATCACAAAATCGATCGTTCTTATCACGGTCGTGACGCCATTATTCCTCGGGGAGGTCGTTCGCACCTATTCCTGGATCATCGTTCTCGGGAACAATGGCTTCATTAATTCCGTGCTGCTCAAGCTCGGTGTAATCGAGCACCCGATCCAGTTCATGTTCACGACTTTCGGAGTGGTCGTTGCGTTGGTGCACGTGACGATGCCGGTCATGGTGATCATGCTTGCGGCTGCTCTTTCGCACATTGATCGCGATTACCAGAAAGCAGCCGAAAGCCTCGGCGCGGGGCCGGTGAGGGCTTTTTTGACGGTGACATTGCCGCTGTCGATGCCGGGCATCATCGCCGGAGTGACGACGGCATTCGCGTGGACGTTCAGCGCCTTTGCGACGCCGCAGCTCATCGGCGGCGGACGCGTCAATATGGTGTCGAACCTGGTCTATCAGCTTGGTTTTGCAAGTTTCAATTTTCCCTTCGCTGCGAGCCTGTGTGTCTCCGGTTTGGCACTCACGCTCGTCGTTCTGTCCGCGCTGCGTCTTGCCGCGCGGCCGCTTGAAAAGATTGGCCCGCACTGACATGCCGCGATCGGCCTATCAGAGACTGCTCGGCGTCGTTGGCGCGTGCGTCGTAATTGCGATCCTCGGGTTTCTCGTGCTTCCGGCCGTCGTTGTGACAATTGCCGCCTTCAATGATAAGGCGCTGCTTTCATTTCCGCCGGAGGGCCTGTCATTGCGATGGTTCTCGCACGCGATCGCATATCAGGATTTTCGCGAGGGATTTCGAAACGGCGTCATCGTTACGCTGTGGAGTTCGACCGTTTCACTTGTTGTCGGTGCGGCTTTTGCGCTTGCCCTGGACCGGTACCGGTTTCGCTTCAAAAACGTAATAGAAGGCGTTCTGGTGTCGCCGCTTTTCATTCCACATTTTACAGTCGGTCTTGGATTTCTGATCCTCGCCGCGCAGATCGGCGTGGCCAATACCTATACGGTCGTGATTGTCTGCCACGTTATTCTCGTTCTGCCATTCGTGTTGCGCAGCGTTTATGTGTCACTGCGCAATCTCGATCCGCGTTTCGAACTGGCTGCGGCAAGCCTCGGCGCACCGCCGCACCGCGTGCTGGCGACTGTAACATTGCCGTTGTTGCTGCCGGGCCTTGTCAGTGGCTGGCTCTTTGCCGCGATCCTGTCCTTCAACGAATTCACGGCTTCGCTGTTTGTCACCGCACAGCGGACGCAGACGCTGCCGGTCGCGATGTATAACTATGTACGCGAATATGCCGATCCGTCGATGGCGGCGCTTTCGGTGATGTACATTGTCGCCACAGCACTCCTTCTGACATTCGCCAACGCGTTCCTTGGTCTTGGTAAGGTTCTGAACGTTGAACACAGTCGTTGATAGCGCTCAGCAAGCGCGGCCGCCGGGCCTCGACGATGATATCGCGGTGCGTTTTGACTCCGTCCTCAAACGTTTTGGCGAAGTCGTCGCCTTGCACGAGGTTTCGCTGTCGATCAGGCGCGGCGAGTTCATGACCTTGCTTGGACCGTCGGGCTGCGGAAAGACCACGCTGCTCAATTTGGTCGCCGGCTTCTTCAGCCCGGATAGCGGCAAGATTCTTGTCGATGGCGAGCTAGTCAATGATGTGCCGACCTACAAACGCGAAATTGGAATGATGTTTCAGAACTACGCGCTGTTTCCGCACATGACGGTGGCTGCCAACGTGGCCTATGGACTCAAGATGCGCAGGCTGCCCGGGCATGAGATCGCGCTCCGGGTTAGGGACACACTGGCGCTGGTCAAGCTCACGGGAATGGAAGATCGCAGGCCGCGCCAGTTGTCAGGCGGCCAGCAGCAACGCGTCGCCCTTGCGCGTGCACTCGTGATTAATCCGAAGGTGCTGCTTCTCGATGAGCCCTTTTCTGCTCTGGATAGAAACCTACGCGCGTCAATGCAGGTCGAATTGCGCGAGATTCAGCGCAAACTTGGCGTCACTACGATCTTTGTCACCCACGACCAAGGCGAGGCGTTGAGCCTTTCTGATCGTATTGCCGTCATGTCGGAGGGGCGCATTCGACAAGTTGGGGCGCCCTCGGAAATCTACACGGTACCTTGTGAGCGTTTTGTCGCTTCATTTGTTGGCGACGCCAACGTGCTGCGCGGGCGTCTCGAACGTATCGACGGTTCGGAAGCGGTCGTGACTTTAGGCCGTACGCAGGTGAGGGTGCCGGCCGCTCCACTGGCCGGAATGTCGCCATCGGAGCCGGTCGATTTGTTCCTACGCCCGGAGCAACTCCAGGTTTCCGATTCCGCCGGCGCTGGAGCTACGCTTGGTACGATGGCCGCGCATGTATTTCAGGGCGGTCACGTCGATTTGTACGTAGACTGCTCCGATTGCATGTCCGGGCGGTTGTTGGTCCGCCTACCCGGACATGAAGCCGCAATGCATTGGCCCATCGGCTCGCGGATTGATATTTCAATCAACTCGAAAAATGTGGTCGCTTTTCCGGTCGCATGACCTGCCCAACCGGCCGCGCAGACGCGCGACCGGCGAGGGGACTGTCATTATGTGGCCTTTGGCAGGTATTTCTTTGAACGTTCTTCTGTGGCTTTCCATTCAGCGTCGCTGAGCTTCACTTTGCCGACGAACTTGTTTGTGTACATCGTGTCGGTCTTTGGCAATGATTTGACACCCATATATGTCGCGACCGTCTCGGCAGTCTGCTGCACCAGGGTGGGATCCATATATCCGAGGCCATCATTTTTGAAAGCCGGCACCATGCCGAGTGCCGTGCTGACCGCCTGGCCGTATTCGATCACTTTCTGATTGGTGACGCTCCCGCCTTTGAACTCCTTGACGATATCGAGATGCGTTTGTGCCGACTTTTCAGGATTGAGGTATACGTACTTCAAACCCTCCATCAGTCCTTCCGTGAAATCTCTGCAAAGCTCCGGCTTCTTCTCAATGGTCGCGCGTTTGCAGGCGACGACGTTGCTCAGCATCTTGATTCCATAGTCAGCGTACAGAATGCCATTGATCTCCATACCCTGTGCCCACAGGCTGGGCGCGATGCTGCCGAAGAAATTGCCTTCCGCTTTAACCTGCTTTTCGGCCAACGCCTTGATCAACGCCGCTGCGTCCATTGTGACCTTGTTGACCTTGCTGTCGTCGATGCCAGTGACTTTGACGAAAGCAGGCCATAGCTGAAAGTCACCGCTGCCGACATCGAAGGCGACTGTTTGGCCCTCGAGGTCTTTTGGCTTCACGATGTTGAATTCTTTCAGCGAAAAGATACCGACGGGAGAGATGGGCCATATCCCCGCGACCGCCACCAGATCGAGGCCTCGTCCTACGCAATTCATCATCACCGCAAGGTCCAGAATACCGAAGTCGTACTGACCTTGGTCGACCGGTACGCAAACCTTGCCTGATCCAAAGCCGCGGTCGATAGTGACATCGAGGCCACGCTTTTCCCAGAACCCCATTGCTTTCGCAATGAAGGCATAGCTAAACGTGCCGAGTGGAAGCCACGGCAAGGTGAGCTTCACCTGGGTGGCCGCACGCGCAATCGAAGGAGTGTAAACCCCCATAGCGCCGCTTGCGCCAGCGGCTCCCGCTAGCGCCACGAATGAACGTCGATTTAGACGAGCCATTTGTATTCCTCCTCTACAGTTGTTTTTATTTCCCATTCCCTGCCGTTTGGCGGCGTCATGTTCGCGCCGCCAAATTCGCGAACAGGTCGAGCTTGCACGGAAGTTGCGTCAACAGATTGCGCGCAAGCAAAACGTGGATACCGCGATTTCCATTGACGAACTGCGTGACCCGCATGTCGGCGGCAACGCTGCAGAACCGATAGGCGTCATGGAAGGCCATGCCATAAAAGCGTTCGAGTAAGTTGATCATGCTCCTCATTGCGATGGTCGCAGCATCGTCCAGGTCTTCATGGAATGCCATGGTCATGAGATGCTCGGGGGTCACCGCGACTGGCAAATCGAGCGTGAAGTCAGTGCGCCGCGACAACCGGAAGTGCCCGTCAAGGCTGGTTTCAATCGCGGTTTGGTTGATCTCGCCGTCGCCTTGCGCGGCGTGCCCGTCGCCCGTGCTGAAAAGCGCGTCATCGACCCATACCGGCAGGAAGAGGCGCGTTCCTGCCACCAGTTCCTTGTTATCGATGTTCCCGCCGTGTTTGTTGGGCGGACGGCTGTCGAGCCGTCCCCATGATTTCGGTGGCGCAACGCACATTTGCCCAAAGAACGGTCGGGTAGGCACCCGCAGCCCCGGCGCAATTTCGGCGAGCCCGGCCTCGAGGTCGATCGGGATAATCGTCGTCTTCTGAATTGGAAACTCCGAGCCGAACATGCCCTTGAGCGGACTGACGACGTTGAAGCCATAGCGCTGCGTGAGGCGAATATCGATGATATCGACTTGAAGGACATCGCCCGGCCTCGCGCCTCTTATCGCAATCGGTCCGGTGAGAATGTGCGGTCCGGTGCCACGCTGCCCGCGAGCATGAATGTCTTTAATTTGTGCAGGCAACCATTCTGCGGGCACATCATGATTTGGATCCGCTGAGACCGTGCTGACAAGAATTTCTTCGCCGCTCTCGATCGTCAGGATCGGCGCAAGCGTGGCGTCGTGAAAGCCAAAATGGACGGTATCGAAGCGGGCGGGTACTTGTTTCATTGCCAGTTCCCCAAAACCTTGAAGCACCTTTAGCCGCCGGCGATCCCGCCAATGTCGCTCGACGATTGCCAATAGACCGATCGTTGCTCTGCCAGCGCGATCAAGCCGTAGAGCACGAGACCGCTGATGCTCAGCACCGTGATTGCCGCCATCATCAGCGGTGTATCAAGCAGACCGCCGGCAAGCTTGATCAGATAGCCGATGCCCTCTTGCGAGGCGACGAATTCCGAAACGATGACGCCAATGATTGCCAGCGTGATGGATATCTTCATGCCGCTGAAAATGTAGGGGAGGGCGTTGGGCATTCGTATTTTCCAGAATATTTGCCAACGGCTTCCCATGAATGTCCGGGCCATCCGATGGATATCTTCGTCGATAGACTGGAAGCCGAGTGCCGAATTGATTGTCATAGGGAAGAACGCAATGAGGAAAGCGAGCAGGAGGCTCGACATGGTTCCGGTTCCGAACCAGACGATGAACAATGGGGCAATTGAAATTTTCGGAACCACCTGCGAGACCACAATAATTGGATAAAAAGTTCTTCGTAAAACTGCCGAATAGGTAATCACGACTGCCACTAAGATTCCGCCTATGACAGAAAGCGCGAAACCAAGCACGGTGAGATAAAGCGACGGCCAAAGATGTGCAAGAAGCAGTTCGCGGCGGGAGATGACCGCTTCGATAATTTCCGAGGGCGGCGGCAGGATGATACTGCGGATGCCGAGACCGCGGACGGCGGCTTCCCAGAGCGCGAGCAGGACAAGGCTGATCCCGATCGGCCAGCCCAATTCCCCGATTGATTTTCGCCATCTACTGAGCATGGCTTGCCTCAATGGATTTCCGCAGATGGCGGACGTACTGGTTGAATGGTTCGCTTTCCATCATTGCGATCTCGCGGGGGCGCGGCAGGCCGATCTTTACATCCTCGATGATCATTGCCGGACGGCGGCCCATCACCAGGACGCGGTCCGACAGGAATGCGGCCTCGCGGATGCTGTGCGTAACGAAAATGACCGTCTTACGATTGGCCTGCCAAATACGCAGCAATTCAACGCCCATCTCGTCACGTGTAATGGCGTCCAAGGCGCTGAATGGTTCATCCATGAGCAGGATGCTCGGATCGTGTATCAGCGCGCGGCAGATCGAAGCTCGCTGTCGCATGCCGCCCGAAAGTTGGCGCGGAAGATGATTGGCGAAATCGTCGATTTTCGCCATTGCAAGCAGGGCCATCGCGCGACGTTCATATTGCGCGCGCGGAAGTTTGAGAAGCTCGATGGGGAATAACACGTTATCGAGCACCGTCCGCCACGGCAGCAGTACCGGCTGTTGAAACACGACACCAATCTCTGGGCGCGGCCCAGTAACCGGCGACCCATTGATTGAAATCGTCCCATCACTCGGTGCAATCAGGCCAGCGACCATCATAAGCAATGTACTTTTGCCGCATCCGCTCGGGCCAAGCACGCTCACGAATTCATTCGCGGAAACGTCAAGCGATACATTTCGAATCGCCTCGAGATCGCGAAAGCACTTGCGCACGCCGCTGACACGCAGAACCGGCGCGGCAGTGTTTTGATCGGGACCGGCGCTCATCGGCACACTGGATAATGTCGCGGCTCGCATGACCGAAGCCTACGCGCACGTGCCGGAGGCGGCCGGCGACTGTTGCTATAATCAGGACATTAGTATCTTATACTGAAGGCCGCTCAAAGGAAAAAACTCTGTGGGGCGATATGTCTGCGAAGCTGCAAATCACGATGGCGGGCGGCCGGTACGATCGCACGCGGGCATTGATCGACGGCTCCGTTCAACCCGAAGGACTTGATCTCGAATATATCGAGATGCCGATCGAAGAGGTTTTTTGGCGGATGCTCCGCTATGCCGAGTTCGACGTGGCCGAATGCTCGCTTGCCTACTATCTCATTTCAAAATCGCGTGGCGGGCCTGATTTCGTCGCTGTACCATTATTTCCGTCACGCTGTTTTCGACATGGCTTCATCTTCGTCAACCGCAAGTCCGGCATAAAACGGCCACAGGATTTGCGCGGTAAAACCATGGGCGTGCCGGAGTATTCGATGACGGCGGCGCTGTGGCTTCGTGGAATGTTCGAGCATGATTATGGCGTGCCACCCAACGCCATCCGTTGGCGGACCGGCGGCATCGAGGAGGCGAACCGGGCCGACCGTATGAATGTCCGGGTCGATGCCGAAGTGGAGATCGAGCAGATTCCTGATGGCAAGTGCCTGAATGGAATGCTGGAAAGCGGAGAAATCGATGCGCTTATTGGTCCGCGGATTCCATCGAGTTATCGCAACAAGCATCCCGATGTGACACGACTTTTCCCAGACTATAAGACCGACGAGCACGCCTATTACAAAAAGGTCGGCTTTGTGCCGATCATGCACACGGTGGTCATAAAGCGTGCCTTGTACGAGCGTGCGCCTTGGGTTGCGCAGAGCCTGTTTAAGGCATTCCGCGAGAGCACCAAGCGTTGCTACGAGATGATGCTGGACATCAATGCGATTCCTTACAGCCTGCCTTGGTTCCTGCCGGCGCTGGAAGAGACAATCGCGGTATTCGGGCAGGATTTCTGGCCGGAAGGTCTCGAAGCGAACTGGCGTAACGTCGAAACGCTCATGCACTATGCGAAGGAGCAGGGATTGATCGACCGCCTGTTCAAGCGCGAAGAAATTTTTGCACCGAATACATTAACGGAATTCAAGATCTAGTCCGCACGGTTCAATCCTTGCGAATTCCGAAGAAAGCGGCGATCACGTATTTTATTCGCGCCCAGACGACTTGCCGAACCAATGAGCCCATTTGAAGTGGCGCACCGGTGGGTGAATTGTCCGCCGCCGCACCGGTCAAACGAGATTCGAGGTTGCGCGCGAACGTCTGCGTGAGACGCGCGACCAGATCTTCGACAATGGCGCCGCGGCCAAATTGGGCCAAGGGCCCGACAAGCAAAGCTCGTATCGATAGGGCAACCCGTGTCCCACCGTCCGGTGAGCCTTCCAGAATGTATTCGACTTCACCGGCAGCCCGTGAACCGCCAGACTGATCGCGGCCGGCGCCCAGGATGACGCCGCGCTGTGCCCGATCGTCACGTTCGATCCGAGCCTGGCCTGCGAAATTTGCAGTGATTGGCCCCAATTTAATTGTCATCTGCCCTTCCACCTGGTTGGCGGCCGGTGGACCCGTGAGACGGGCGCCAGGCATGCAGGGCACTACGCGCTTTACATCGCCAAAAAATGCCCAGACTTCCGCCGGCGGTCGCGACACGGTGAATGATTGACGGATTTCGACGTTGGGTTGTCGGCCACCCAAACCAAAGGACGTTCCAGACATCGTCTCTTGCGGATCGGTCGACAATGCCGTCGAAACGGCCGAAGCGCGACTATCAGGGGATAAAGCGCGCCGTGCGCCGACCGGGCCGATCGGCCCAGGTTCATAGGTCGCATCGGGGATTTCGCCGCGGCGGCACTCTTCGAGAACCCTTTTGATCGCACGCACGATGCCGACGTAGCCGGTGCAACGGCACAGGTTACCGCTCAGCTCGGTCCGTATTCTTGCTTGGTCGGCATCGGGCAGTCTCAGTACGATGTCTCGCGCAGTCACCAGCATGCCTGGCGTGCAATATCCGCATTGCAAACCGTGTTCTTCGGAAAATGCACGGCGGAGCGAGACCATGACGGGGTCGTCATCCATACCCTCTAGGGTTCGGATCGCCGCACCGTCGCACATGACGGCAAAGGTGATGCAGGAACGGGCCGGCTGGCCATCGATCAGCACCGTGCAGGCGCCGCAAGCGCCTTGCTCACAGCGAAGATGTGTCGCGGTGAGGTTTTGGTGTTCGCGCAGGAAGTCCGCGAGGTGGAGACGCGGCGCCACATCCGCAGAAATTTTTCGTTCGTTCACGGTGATCTGGATGGCAGTCATGCGGCCGCCTGATCGTAGGCGCGCTTGAGCGCGGCAAGCTTCTGTCGATGGTCAATGCGGTCGGTAATGCCGCTTTTCTCAAGCGCGTGTGCTACGGCCGCTTCATCCAGCGTTCCATTGCCGTGGCGAAGTTCGCGCATATCCGTGAAGACAAGAGGCCGGCCTTTGGCAGCACCGATGACCGCACGGAAATGTCCCCGATCGGGGTCGATCATTATCGCGCCAATCGCCAGGGCAAATTCGCCGGCCTTGCGGCAAACCTTGTAGTAACCGCAGCGGCCGCGCGCCGACAGGCGCGGTACACGTATGGCCTCCAGCATCTCGCCGGCCCCAAGTGCATTTTCGTAAGCGCCTACGACAAAGGCTTCGGCGGAAATGCGGCGTTTTCCAACGGGGCCCGCGATAATGCATTCCGCGGCAAGGACGCAGAGCAGGGATACCCAATCGGCTGCCGGATCAGCGTGACAAAGGCTGCCACCGATCGTTCCACGATTGCGCACGGCCCGGTAGGCGATATGGGCGGCGACGGAGGCGAGTGCATCCAGACCACGGCCCGGCAAGCGACGATCTTCGATGTTTGCCGTCGTGACGCAGGCTCCGATCGTCACCGCGTCACTCTCATTCTCAATTCGGATCAACTCGGGAATTCCGGTAATGTCGACAAGAATACGCGGTTGCGCCAGCCGAAGATTGAGCATCGGGCCGAGCGACTGCGCGCCGGCGACAAGACGTGCTTCGCCGCGCGCTTCCGCCAGCAGTCGTGTGGCCTCGGCTATGCTCGTCGCGCGCACGAAGTCGAAGACTGCAGGCTTCATGCGGTTTCAACCATGGCTTGGGAGCGAGGTGGCACTCTCGATCGCGGCAAGAATGCGTTCTGGCGTGAGCGGCAAGTCGTGCACTTCCACCGTAAGCGTGCGCAAGGCGTCATTCACCGCCGAAACAATTGCAGCTGGGGGCCCGACTGCACCGCCTTCGCCGAGGCCCTTGATGCCAAACTCGGTATAGGGCGACGGTGTTTGCATGTGCAGAACGCGGATGGCGGGCACTTCGGTTGCGCCCGGTAGCATGTAGTCAAGCATGGTGGATGCCAGCGGCTGGCCTTGAGCGTCAAACGGCGTGGATTCGTAGAGACAGGTGCCGATGCCTTGCGCGGTACCACCATAGATCTGCCCGTCAACAATCATCGGATTGACGAGCGTGCCGCCGTCTTCGACCACCACATAATCGAGAATTTCAATAACGCCGGTCGCTGGATCGACAGCAACGACCGCTGCGTGCGCGGCATAGGTGAAGGTCCCGCTATCGCGTGCCGCGCGATACCCCGCGGTAACATCGAGGCCGCCAGTGTCGATTTCAGCGGGCAGGGTCTGCGGCTGCAGATACCATGCGCGAGCGACCTCCCGTAACGTGACGCTGCTTTCCCCGGCCACGACTTTTCCGCCCGTCACCGTCACATTCGACGCGTCGGTCTGCAAGAGCCAGGCGCCTATATGGGCGGCACGCTTCGCCAGCAGCCGCGATGCGGTGGCGACCGCGCCGCCGCCGTGAACCATCGAGCGCGAACCCCAGGTCGACGTCGAGTAGGGTGTGTGAAGCGTATCGCCCTGGATTACTTTTATCTTGTCAAAATCGACGCCGAGAATTTCATACGCAACCTGCGCATAGGTCGTTTCATGTCCTTGTCCATGCGAGTGAGTGCCGACATGGATCTCGACTTCGCCGTCTGCGGTAAGCTTGATGTTTGCCTGCTCGTAGCCAGGCACAATCGGCCGACCCCATGACGCGAGCACCGAAGTCCCATGCGCGCCTTGCTCGACAAAAAATGATAGGCCGACGCCGATCATTCGGCCGTCCGGCTCGGCGCGCTTTTGCCGCTCCCTTATTTTCGTCAGCTGGATTGCATCGACCGCGCGCCGCAAACATTCAGGATGGTCGCCGCTGTCAAAATGCTTGCCGACCACATTATTGAACGGCATCTGCTCAGGCTGCACCATATTTCGCAGGCGGACCTCGTAAGGCTCCAATCGAGCCTCGCGCGCGATAGCGTCCATGACCACCTCAATTGCAAGGCACACACCGGTTCGCGCGACGCCGCGATACGGAATTACCGGGCATTTGTTGGTGGCAACCGCGGCTGATCGGCAGTGGTAGGCAGAGAAAATGTAAGGGCCCGGCAACAGGTTGGCAATTTGCGCGGCCTCGACAGAAGACGAAATCGGGTATGAGGAATAAGCGCCGGCATCGACCAACCCGATGCACTCGATTGCCAGCAATTTACCATCAGCGTCCGCATAGCCCGTGATCTGGTAATGATGTTCGCGGCAATTCGCATTTGCGGTCAGATGCTCGCGGCAATCTTCTAGCCAGCGCACCGGGTGATCCAGTCGCAAGGCCAGCCAACCGAGGGCAACTTCTTCGCGGCAAAGCAACCCCTTGTACCCAAATCCGCCGCCGACATCGGGTGAGATGATGCGGATTTTGCCATGCTCGATGCCGAGGCATTCGGCCAGTCCGGTCTGTACGGAGTTTGGAAATTGCGTCGAAGTTATCAGCGTGAGGTATCGCAACCGCGTGTCGCGGTAAGCCAGAACCCCGCGCCCCTCCATTGGGAACATGCAATGGCGGGCGGTTCGAATATTGCGGCTTACTTTGATGGCCGCTGCTTTGGTGACCGCATCGATCGCGGCTCCTTCATTGAACTCAACGAATATATTGTCGGCCCATTCTTCATGAACCAGTGTGGAGCCCGGCGCGCACGCCGCAAGCATGTCGGTCACGGGCGGCAATTCTTCAAAATCGAGCGCGACGGCAGCCGCAATATCCTCCGCCTCGGCACGGGTGGGCGCGACGCACATCGCGACCATCTCGCCGACAAAACGCAGCCTGTCGACAGCCAAGATGGGTTCGACCGAATATTTAAAGCCCTTGAGCGGCGGAGCTGAAACGATCGGCTTGACGCCGCTCATGTCCTTTGCGGTGAATACTGCGTTACGAAATTCTTCAGGGACGTTGATGCCACGAAGTCGCGCATGGGCGACCGGGCTTCTGACAAAGGCCACTTCGCGCGTGCCGGCGAGGCGAAAATCGCCGACATATTGCCCGCGCCCGCGTAGGAACCGGTCGTCCTCCTTGCGAAGAACTGAGGCGCCAATTCCAAACTTTGCCATCAGGTCTGCTTTCGCCGCCAAGAAGAGACTTCAAACCGGCCGCATATTGTGCTTGTTTTTAGATTGATAGCAACACGGAAAGGTTGTAACAGCCTGGGCTGTCGATGTTTTTGCGGAGCGGCGCGACGTTCACGACGAAACTGGGCGCGCGTCCGGGGCGCACTCGTGCTAGAAAGTCGTATTGCGTGCGGTTGGTGACACATCCCGGAACGGAAGAATAAGATCAAGCGTATTTCGCGGATCAACGATCGAAGGGGCCATGTCCGAAATATCGAAAGTTTACGATCGCAGCCGCGTTCCGCTGTACATCCAGGTTGCCTCGGTCATGCGGCGACGCATTGAGACGAAGCAATGGCTGCCCGGCCAAAAGATTTCGACGTTGGTCGAATTGGAGCGCGAGTTCGAGGTAGCGCGCGTCACCATTCGGCAGGCCATCGATATTTTGCGGGAAGAGGGGCTATTACACTCGCAGCAAGGCCGCGGAACTTTTGTTGCCGACACGCCGGTCTCGCGCCATTGGTTCAAGCTCGCAACGACCTGGGAAGTACTCGTCGACACGATCAAAGACAATGTACTCAAGCGCATCAAAGTTGATGCTCCGCCGCCCGCACCCACGCTGCGCGAGGAGGAAGGCGAGCTTGCGTCAAAGTACATTTTTATGCGCAGCGTTCAGTACAAGGACGGTCAACCTTACGGGATAGTCAGCGTCCATCTCGCGGACAGCGTGTATCGGCGTGCCCCTGACGATTTCCGCCAACATCCAGCTCTGTCGGTACTTGCCGGAATGAAGAGCATTGAAGTTCAAGACGCACATCAGACCGTCGTCATCGGCAGCGCAGATCCTGTTACGGCTGGGCTGCTGCATATCGAATTGGGAGCACCGATCGCGGAATGCCGGTGCGTCGTGATTGATGACAAAGGCGTCGCAATCTACGTCGCTGACATTATCTACCGCAGCGACGCCATTAAGTTGCACATCGACTTGTTCGCGGGGGCTCGCGCTTCGGCGCGCGGGCGTGCCGCGAAGGTCAGGGCGGGCGGCGGTGCGGCGGTGCTTCGCAGTTGCAATTGATGTCGTACTAAGATTAGCATCATAGAACTAGAGCGCCGGATTGCACGGACGCAACGCGTTCGCGGCCGCTGTCGCCGTGCATGCCATACCGATTAATGAGACCGGAGTAAGTCGTTGTGACAGGGCAGGGCGTCGGCGCGCGTATCCTTCGCAAGGAAGACGACCGTCTGATGCGCGGTCGGGGGCAATTCGTCGCTGATCTTCGCTTTGCCGGCTTGAAAGATGTCGCCTTCGTGCGAAGCCCTCTCGCGCACGGTCGCATTCGCGCCATTGATGTACCGGAAGCATTTAGGAGTTCAGTCTTCACTGCGTCCGATCTTCAGGGCGTAAATCCGATCCGCGCGGTATCGGCGCTGCGCGGCTTCAAAGTCTCAGACCAGCCGTCCCTTGCAACCGAAAAGGTCCGCTACGTCGGCGAGCTCGTTGCTATGTGCGTCGCGTCCAATCGCGCGCAGGCCGAAGACATGGCGAGTGCAGTCCAGCTCCACATCGAGGAATTGCCGGCGGTGCACGACATGCTGGCGGCGCGCGAGCCTGCTTCGGCGCAGTTGCATGAGCATTGGGGCGACAACGTATTTCTGGAAACCTTCGTCGACGTGAATATTGAAAAGGCGCTCGATGCGCCAATCAAAGTCACTCGAGAAATCCGAACGGCGCGTCAGTGCATGGCGCCAATCGAAGGACGTGGCGTGGTTGCGATCTGGGACAACCGGCAGGAGCAGCTTACGGTTTATTCCGCATGCCAGATGCCTCATATCGTGCGCACCGGTCTTGCGGAATGTCTCGGCCTGAACGAGGGGCAGGTACGCGTCATCGCACCAGATGTCGGCGGCGGCTTCGGGTACAAGGGCATCCTTCTGGCTGAAGAGATTTGTCTCGGTTGGCTCGCCATGCGTTGCGGGCACCCGGTGCGCTGGATCGAGGATCGCCGCGAACACCTGACCGCTGGCGCCAACTGCCGCGAGCATTACTACCGGATCACCGGCTACGCCGACCGCGACGGTCGTCTGCTTGGAATCGATTGCGAAGCGACCGTCGATTCCGGCGCATATTCGGCTTATCCGTTCTCGGCATGTCTCGAGGCGGCGCAAGTTGCGAGCATTCTGCCGGGACCATACGACTTCCCGGCATACCGGTGCCGCACGTTCTCGGTCGCCACCAACAAATGCCCAATACTTCCGTATCGCGGTGTTGCGCGCACGGGAGTCTGCTTTGCTCTTGAGCTTGTGCTCGATGCCATTGCGCGGGAGGCGGGTGTTGAGCCGCATGAGGTGCGTGCCAAAATATTGGTGAAGCCTGAAAAAATGCCGTTCACCAACATCACCAAGAAGTGGTTCGACAGCGGCGACTACCCGGAATCACTCCGCCGCGCCGTGGCTGCGATCGATGTCGGTGCGGTACGCGCGCGCCAGAAGCGCGGTGAACCCGATGGTCGTCTGATCGGTGTCGGCATGGCAACTTATTGCGAGCAGGCGGCGCACGGCACGTCTGTCTATCATGGCTGGGGCATTCCGATGGTCCCCGGATTCGAACAGGCTACGGCGCGCCTTACACCGGACGGCGGACTTGAACTTCGCGTCGGGATCCAGTCGCACGGCCAGGGCTTGGAAACGACGCTCGCCCAGGTGGCGCACGAAATCCTCGGCATCGACATTGACAAGATCAAGGTCGTTCATGGCGACACCGCCATGACCCCGTATTCGACCGGAACCTGGGGTTCACGCTGCATGGTGATGGCCGGCGGCGCGGTTTCGGTTGCCTGTAAGGAAATCGCCAAACGCGCTGCGAGGATTGGCGCGCAGTTGCTGCAGACTGAGGTTGGCAATGTGGTCGTCCGTGGCGGCGAGGTTGCTGGCCCGCAAGCATCGATCTCGCTCGTCGAGATTGCACGCACCTGGTATCTCAAGCCGCAAAATTTGCCGAGCGACGTCGATATGGGCGGATTGGAGGCGACCGTCGGTTACCGGCCGTCACCGGACAGCGGCACATTCAGCTACGCCACTCATGCCGCACTAGTCGCTGTCGATCCGGAAATCGGCAATGTTGAAATTCTCGATTACGTCGTCGTTGAAGATGGCGGCAGGCTGGTCAACCCGATGATTGTGGACGGCCAGATCCTTGGTGGATTGGCGCAGGGCGTGGGAACCGCGCTCTATGAGGAAATGCCGTTCAATTCGGCCGGCCAGCCGCTGGCCTCGACTTTCGCCGATTACCTGTTGCCGGGGCCGACCGAAGTGCCGGCCGCGCGCATCGACCATATGGAGACGCTATCGCCGCATACCGAATTCGGGGTGAAAGGGATCGGCGAGGGGGGAGCCATCGCGCCGCCCGCGGCAATCGCCAATGCGGTCAACGATGCACTTCGGCCGTTGCGCGCTGAGTTGTTAGTGTCGCCGATGACTCCCCGACAAGTGCTCGCTGCTATTGCCCGATCGGCGCGGGGTGCGGCGTGAAGGCCGTCAACTTCGACTATGCGCGCCCGGCCGATCTTTCGGCCGCCATTGCCCTGAGTGCACGAGACACCGCGATGGTAAAATTCATTGCCGGCGGCCAGTCGCTGGGACCGATGCTCAATCTGCGCCTTGTACAGCCGGATCTGTTGATCGATATCACCGCAATTGCCGAGCTTAAGCGTGTCGAAGAAAAGCCGGATGTACTTTTCATCGGCGCATGTGTCACCCACGCCGACATTGAAGACGGACGAATACCTGACGTGACTGGCGGTGCCATGCGCGCAGTGGCGTCGAGTATCGCTTACCGCGCTGTACGAAATCGTGGGACAATTGGTGGCAGCCTCGTTCACGCGGATCCGTCGGCGGATTGGATATCGGCACTATCGGTCATCGGCGCACAGGCAGTCGTTCGCGGGCTGCGGCAAGAACGCAGGGTGCCGGTCGAGACCCTTATGACTGGTGTTTTTGAGTGCAGCCTGTCCGCTGGCGAACTTCTCTCGGGCATTGAAGTGCCTCGTCTGTCGCCTGATGCCCGCTGGGGTTATTTCAAGCATTGCCGAAAGACCGGCGAGCTCGCGCACGCCATCGGTGCCTATCTGCACGATCCTGCACGCGCAATTTGCCGCGCGGTGATTGGTGCTACCGGGACGAAGCCGATCGTCTTTAGCGATGCGACGGCTCTGTTCGACGGCAAAACAGACGGTGCGGTCAATCGCGGCGTCGCGGAACGCGCGATGACAGAAGCCGGGATGGCCGATCCGATCGAACAACAAATTCATTTTGCCTGTCTGCGGCGGGCGGTCGAGCAGGCGCGGCGCACATGAGTATGGTCTCCCTCACCATCAATGGGCGAGCCGCCAGTGCGGAAGTTGAACCGCGCACCCATCTTGCCGACTTCATCCGCGAGACCCAGACTTTGACCGGTACGCATCTCGGCTGCGAGCATGGCGTTTGCGGCGCGTGCACCGTGCTGGTTGACGGAGTGCCGGTTCGCTCGTGCATTACCTACGCCGTGGCATGCAGCGGCGCGCGTGTGACCACCGTTGAGGGCCTCGACGATGACGAGATCGGCAAGGAGTTGCGAACTGCCTTTTCACGTGAACATGCCTTGCAGTGTGGATATTGTACGCCGGGCATGCTGGTGTCGGCGCGCGATGTGGTCTTGCGGGCCCAGGCACCATCCGAACACGATATCCGGGTCGCGATGAGCGGCAATCTCTGCCGATGCACCGGCTATGTCGGCATTATTCGAGCAATCCAGAACGTCATTGCTGACCGGCGCGCCCGCGGCATCGCCGCGGTGCCGGGCGCAGGGCGTGTGGCGCTAGGTCCGGCCGGTTCGGGACACGGCGAGGCAACCGGTACCGTTGTCGGCACCCGGCGCGTTGATCCAGTCGCATCGAGCGCGTCGCCGTCAATAAATACGGAAAATTTGGCCGATTGGAAACCGCAAGCAAGCTTCGAACAAAGCTTCAACGTCAATCATCCGATCGATGCTGTCTGGAAGTTTTTCTCGGATACCGCAGCGGTCGCATCCTGTCTTCCTGGGGTTTCGCTGATCGGTGACGCTACGGCGCGCAACGTCAGCGGAAAAATGCGGATCAAGGTCGGCCCTATCGCCGCCGAATTTAACGGCGTGGCGGAAATCGATCGCGACGCTGCAACTCACTCCGGAAAAATCCAAGGCAGTGGGCGCGACCAGCGCAGCAGCTCGGCAACACGGGGCGTGATACGCTATCGGCTGGTGCCACAACCCGGCGGTTCTACAAAAGTCGACCTCGACGTCGGCTACAGGCTGACGGGACCGCTTGCTCAGTTTAGCCGGTCCGACCTCGTGCACGATATTGCAAGCCGCATCATCGAAGCCTTCGCGCAGAACGTCGAAGCCCGGCTGAGCGGCAAAGTAACTGGCACCGGCACGCAATCGGCTGAGCTCAATGCGGGCGGGTTGTTCTTTTCGGTGCTCGTCAACCGGATCAAAGCGGGCTTACGCCGGCTCTTCGGCCGTCAGCCGGCATAACGACATCAATCAAGTACTTGCGTAGGGAGAAAATTCCGATGACCGAGGCCAGAAAGAAGATCCTGGATACTATCGACGCCAACAAGGAAAAGGCGATCAAGTTTCTTCAGGACATTGTTGCGATTCCGAGCGTCACCGGCGACGAAGGCAAGATTCAGGCCTTCCTCAACAGCTATCTGAAGAATGTCGGTCTCGACGTTGATATGTGGGAATTGAGCTGGGAAGAGCTGAAGAAACACCCCGGCTACATCCCCGTCGAACGGGGCTATGAGGGCCGGCCCAATATTGTCGCGACGTGGAAGGGCTCGGGTGGCGGACGTTCGCTTTTGTTGAACGGACACACCGACGTCATCCCGGTGGGTAACGGCGAGGGCTGGAGCGATAACCCTTGGTCCGCGAAGGTGAAGGAAGGCCGCATCTATGGCCGCGGCTCCTGCGACATGAAGAGTGGCGTTGCCAGCCACATTCTTGCAGTCGAACTTCTCAAGGCCGCCGGAATTAAGCTCAAAGGCGATGTCCTCATTAATATAGTGATCGATGAGGAAGTCAGTGGTCACGGTACGCTCGACACAGTCATCCGCGGCTACAAGGCCGATGCCGGCATTTCCGGCGAGACCAGCGGTCTGGCAGTCCAACCGGCCTGCATCGGCCGGATCTGGTTCGAGATCGAAATTCAAGGCAAAGCCGCGGGCATCCAGCGCCGATATCAGGGTGTCAGCGGCATCGAACTTGGGTACAAAATCACCAAAGCGGTCGAAGCACTCGAGGCAAAGCGTGTAGCAACGGTCAAGCACCCGCTATATCCCAAGGCAATCGACGCTCTCCCGTGCATGATCGGTGCGTTTCACTCCGGCAACTTTCCCAGTTCATTTCCTGCCACCTGTCTCCTGAAGGGCAGCATGGCGACGGTTCCCGGCGAAGACCATGAAGGTGTGAAGCGCAGCCTGGTCGAGCATATCGCAAAGGCGGCAGCCGAAGATCCGTGGATGAAAGACCATCCGCCGAAGGTGCGGTTCGTCGGTTATGACGCGCAGGCCTCGGAAATTCCGGTCAAACATCCGATCGTCGAGACGGTGAGCAAGAACTATACGGAAGTAACCGGCCGCCAGCCGGAAATCAGCGGCCGGCAGGGCGCAGCCGATACTCGGTTCCTGAATCTTTACGGAAAAACGCCGACCGTGATATTTGGTCCCGGGTCGACCGCCGTGATGCATGCGGACGATGAATATGTGTCAATCGAGGACTATCTGGCGGCGATCAAGGTGATGGCGCTGAGCATCTACGATTGGTGCGGTGCCTGAAACCGGATCTTGCACCGTCACATCGCTGCTCGGAAATTAAGCATAATCTGTACTCTGAAGGTTCGATTTTCGCCTATTGGTCGCCGTCATTTGAGGCGGGCGATTTGATTTGCGCAACGAGCTTGCCTTAGGATTAGCGGCAAGCCTACAACCGTGCTGTTTGCTGACGACTTGCGCGCCGAAACTCAATGCATCGAGGGCTGGCATGAGCGGAGAACAGAAAAAGCGGATGATTGTCGGCATCACCGGCGCATCCGGAGCCATTTACGGAATCCGGCTGCTGGAACTGCTGAAGGCCGGGGGCATCGATACACATCTGATTGTATCGCGAGCGGCCCAGCTTACGTTGGCTTATGAAACTGAACTCAAGCTTGCCGACGTGGAAAGGCTGGCCACCGTCGTACATCCCAACAATGATATCGGCGCCGCCTGCTCAAGCGGATCATTCCGCACGATGGGGATGATCATCGCGCCATGCTCGATCAAGACAATGGCCGAAATCGCAACAGGTAACACGGCGAATCTGATTTCGCGGGCGGCCGATGTGGCGCTCAAGGAGCGGCGGCGGGTCGTACTGATGTTGCGCGAGACGCCATTGCATCTCGGCCATATCAGGACCATGGCTGCCGTTACCGAGGCTGGCGCGATTGTCTATCCGCCGGTGCCGGCCTTCTACGCGCAGCCAAAGTCGATTGCGGATATGGTCGATCACACTCTGGGGCGGGTGCTCGACCTTTTTGAGATCGATGTCGGCGCCGTTCGCCGATGGTCGGGCGGAAAGGGACGCTCCAAATCCTCGTCGCAAACTGCCCGGGATATGGACCTGACCCACTCTTCGTGAAGTCGAACGGGCTGCATGGATTCTGCAGAACTGGAACTCGACAATACGTTCTGGCGTTTTTCGCTCGCGGTCTACGCGGCGGACGGCGTCGCAGACGAGTGCCTCGCGCTGCAGCAGGAATTCGGTATCGACGTCAATCTGCTGTTATTTTCCATATGGGTCGGGGCTGAGCGCGGAATCAATATCACGCAGGACGATATCCGCGCTGCGGATGCAACCGTCGAGAGCTGGCAAAACCACGTCGTTCGTCCGTTGCGCGCAGTGCGGCAGGCTCTGAAGCAAACGCAAACGGATCATGACGGCTTCCGGCGGAAGGTGAAGGCAATCGAGCTTGAGGCCGAGCAGATCGAGCAGGCCACTCTCTACATTTTTGCGCGCGAGCGTTGGCCTGAAGACGGCCTGGGACGATCATCTAAGATCACGGCGAACGTTCGCGCCTATATGCGGCACGCCACCAACGAGGCAGTTGCTGATGATGAAGCGCGATTGAGAAAACTGATCGAAGCCGCGAATGGTCTTGCCCGTTAGACGTGCGCCACATTCGGTGGTTGCCCTGTCGGGACGACCGTCTTATCATTGTTCTAACATTAGGCTCATTTGGGGATAGGCGCCTATGGCAGTCCGCGCTGACAATGTTGACACGCAAAGCTTGCGCGGATTTCTCAAGATGGTCGAGCGGGACTATCCGGACCAGATCTTGCGCGTCAGCGGGGCGGTCGATACTCGCTTCGAGATGACTTCGGTCGTGTTTGAGCTGGAACGCGCCGGCAAAAATCCGGTGATCATCTTCGAAAAACCGGCCGGCTTTAATATTCCGGTTGTTACCAACGTGGCCGCAAATCGGCGACTGCTTGCGGCTTGTCTTGGCGTCGAACCGGGTCAACTGCCGACCGCGTTCCGCGAACGTTGCCAAAAATACCTGCCGTGCGAGGTCGTGTCGGAGGCGGCATGGAATGACGTTGTGATCGAAGGCGAAGATGTCGATCTCTATAAACTTCCAATTCCATTGCAGTTTTCAGTGGACGGGGCGCCTTATATCACGGCCGGGCCAGATTTCCGCGCGCGATCCGGTAACCGGAGTCGACACCACCGGATTTCATCGCCTGATGCTCAAGGGCAAGAACCGGCTCGGTGTATCGCTGCATTCGCGTCGGCGGATGTACGAGTTTCATCGCCGCGCCGAAGAGCGTGGCCAATCGCTGCCCGCTGTAATCACCATCGGCACACATCCTCTGCACTACATGGGTTCGATGGTCTATGCGTATCCGCCGAATGTGCGGAAGTTCGAGATCATTGGAGGTCTATTCGGCGAGCCATACCGGCTCGCGCGCAGCGGCATCGAGGATCTCGAAGTTCCGGCGGGCGCCGAAATCGTCATCGAGGGCGAAATCCTTGCCGGTGTACACGAACCGGAAGGCCCGTTCGGCGAATTCACCGGCTACGCATCCTACCGAAGCACGCAGAATGTCTTTGTTGCAAAACGCGTCCGGATGCGCGCCGATGCCATGTATCAGTGCGTCACATCAGGCATGTCGAAGGACCACATCCTGGTCTCCTGCGTCACGCGCGAGGGCGAAATCCTGAATGCACTGCGGCGCAATCTTCCCAATGTGAAGAATGTGCACGTGCCGCACACGACTTGCGGCGCGTTTGTTGCATTCATTTCGATGAAAAAGACAGCGGACGGTGAACCGCAAATGGCCGTTATGGCGACCCTCGGCACGGAGCTCTACACGAAATACGTTATCGTCGTGGACGACGACGTCGATATTTTCGACCTCAATGACGTGATGTGGGCCGTGGCGACGCGCGTTCGCGCCGAGAAGGACATTTTCTTCATTCCAGGCGCCAAGGCCGCGATCCTCGATCCGACTTCCGACCCTCAGAATTTCACCGTCACCAAGATGGGTATCGACGCTACACGTCCGTCGGGGCGTGATTTTGCCGAGCGGCTGGTCATCTCCGATGAGCAGCGTGCGAAGGCCCGGAAAATACTCGAAGGCGCCGGGATGAAGCTTAACGGGGCATAAAATAACTACGTAAAGAAAACTTCAGACTAGGCCGGGAAAACAGAGGAGGTGGACGTGAAGACCATTGCTCGCTTCGTTACCTTAGTCGTCGCGGCGGCGATCTGCGCTGGTGCGGCCGTGTCGGCCCGCGCCGAAACGAAAATTCGTTTTTCGCTTGACTGGATTCCGGGGTCCGTACATTCGCCGTTTTTTATCGCGTTGTACAAGGGCTACTACAAGGCGGAAGGACTCGACGTTGTCATCGATCGCGGCAAGGGCTCGGTTGGCCTGGTTCAGCAGATGGCAAGCGGCGTCTACGATATGGGTTATCCCGACATCAGCGTCGTCGAGGATTTCGATTCCAAAAATCCGGACAAGGGGTTTCCGGTCCTGATGATGGGCTACGAGCAGGCGCCCGCCGGCATTGCCTACCTGAAATCAGGACCGATCAAGTCGCCGAAAGATCTCGAGGGCAAGTCTCTCGGGGCAGCGGCGCACGACGGCGGCTTCAAGCTGTTTCCGACGTTTACGCAACATACGGGCATCGATGCGACGAAAGTGAATATCAAATTTATAGACCCGAAATTGCGCGAAACGCTGCTCGCAAAGCATGAAGTGGACGCCATCATCGGGCAAATCTTCAACACAATGCTGGAGCTCAAAGCGAAGGGCGTGAATCCCGATCAGGTCGGATCGTTCATGTATCGGGACTATGGCCTTGATCTCTACGGCAACGGCGTGGCCGCTTCGCCGGCATTCCTGAAGGAGCACCCGGATGCGGTGAAGGCCTTCATTCGCGCGACCATCAAGGGCGTGCAGGACATGGTCAAAGATCCGGAAATGGCCGTGCAGATGACATTGAAGTACGAGCCACTGCTCAATGCGAATATCGAGCGCGATCGGCTGAAACTTGCGATGGAATGCTGCATCGTCACGCCGAACGTTCTCAAGGCGGGATTCGGCGATGTCGACAAGGGTCGCCTTACTCGCGGCATCAAGATTGTCGCAGACGGCTACCAGCTTCCGAACGCTCCTAAAGCCGATGACATCTTTAACTCGTCCTACCTGCCGCCTGCGAAGGACAGAATGGTCAAGTAGCCATCCTGTTTCGACGGCGAGGGACGAAAATGAATTTTATTGAAGTCGCCGATATCGATTTGATCTATGGCAATCGTTCCGGTGCCGGTGACGGCACCGGGACGCTTGCATTGTCAAAGGCAAATCTGTCGGTCGACCGGAATGAATTCGTTGCCCTCGTCGGCCCGAGCGGTTGCGGAAAATCGACGCTTCTCAAACTCGTATCCGGCCTCGTCAAAAGCTCGCAGGGTTCCGTTTATGTCGACGGAGCGGAGGTCACAAAGCCCTTAAAGAACGTCGGCATGGCGTTCCAAAATGCAACTTTGCTGCCGTGGCGTAACATCAGAGACAATGTTCTGCTTCCCCTTGAGATCGTCGAGCCTTATCGGAGCGAACCGAAACAACGAACAAAAGCGTGCACGCGCCGACGAATTGCTGGCGACCGTGGGATTGGCGGAGTTCGGAGACCGCATGCCATGGCAGCTTTCCGGCGGCATGCAACAGCGGGCCCAGCTCTGCCGCGCGCTAATTCACAGCCCCTCGATCCTCCTGCTCGATGAACCATTCGGGGCGCTCGACGCCTTTACCCGCGAGGACTTGTGGGGGGTGTTGCAGAACCTGTGGATGCACAAAAAGTGCACAGTTGTCTTGGTAACCCATGAACTGCGGGAGGCGGTCTTTCTCTGCGACACTGTCCACATCATGAGCGCGCGGCCTGGCCGCGTCAGTCGCTTCGCGCACAATACCTCTTCCGCGGCCCAGAACCTTGGACATGACATTCCAGGCCGACTTCGTGGATCTCGTTCACGAATGCCGCCACCATATCAGTTTGGGTAAGACATCGTGAACAAAACGAAAGTCGAGCGCCTCGCGCCCTGGATCACGGCACTCATCTTCCTGACGCTGTGGTGGCTGGTCGTTAAAATATTTCACATCGAAAATTTCGTCCTACCATCGCCTGTGGAGGCCTTTGCCGCGCTCTACGAATTTCGCTACCCGCTCATGACGCATGGACTGTCTACGTTGGGAACGACGCTTGCGGGCTTTGCGTTTTCGGTGTTCTTCGGTCTCGTTCTGGGGATCGTGGTCGGCTCGTTCCGACTTGTGTACAGCGCGTTATATCCGCTGCTGATCGCCTTCAACAGCGTGCCAAAAGCGGCGCTGGTTCCGGTATTGGTCATCTGGTTCGGTATCGGCACAATCCCGGCCATCATTACCGCGTTTCTGCTGTCGTTTTTCCCGGTCGTCGTCAATGTCGCCACGGGTTTTGCTACGATCGAGCCGGAACTGCTTGATGTTCTCCGCGTGCTCGGCGCAACCAGGCGCGATATGATCGTCAAGATAGGTATTCCGCGTTCGCTCCCATATTTTTTCGCATCGCTGAAAATCTCGATCACCTTGTCCTTCGTAGGTACGGTGATTGCGGAGATCATCGCGGGCAATCAAGGCATCGGCAATGTAATGCTGATTGCCAGTTCGAACTTCAACGTTCCACTTATCTTCGCTGCACTCATCGTTGTCGGCGCGATGGGCATCGGCATGTATGCAATCTTTGCGCTGCTCGAAGCGCACTTTACGTCGTGGTCGGTCCGCGGCAATGGCTTGGAGCACGCCATCGGCGGTTGAAGCGGACATGGAGTGGCAATGCGGACTTTAATTCGGGGGGGCTGGATCGTCGGCCATGAAGGCGGGCGTCATCGGTTGATCCGTGACGGCGTCGTCGTCTATGAGGGCAACAGGATCCTGCATGTCGGCAAGACGTTCGATGGTCGGACCGACACGACGATCGACGCCACGGGAAAGCTCGTCGCACCAGGGTTTATCGACACGCATGTTCATTCCGGGCATCGCGCGTCGCACCGGCTGATCACCGACACCGGAAGGCCGATGTATTACGGCCAGCCGTTCCTCGAAATCAGCGTTCCGAGAGAGGGCAAGGTCGTCAAGGGTGACCCTCGATACCTGAAACACGGGGACGCGGGATCGCAGGCCGCTTTCGAGCTCAACGCCAGGTTCACGGTGGCCGAGCTGCTGCGCAACGGCGTTACCACGTTCGTCGAATTCGGCAGTCAGGAACGCGTCCAGGATGCGCTGCTGGAGGAGGTCACGAGACTCGGCACGCGCGCCTATTTAGCCCCCGGTTACGACTGCGGCCGATGGGTCGGCGACGAAAAAGGGCGGCTCAGGCGGGTTCGCAATGACGAACTCGGTTTGAGCGGCCTGGCGACAGCGCTCAAATGGATCGAACGGCACGACGGCGCAGGGGAGGGGCGCGTGCGCGGAATTCTGGTGCCTCGGGAAGTCGAGACGGCCAGCCTGGAACTCCTGCGGCGAACGCGCGAAGAGGCGGATGCGCGCAAACTGCCGATGGCCACGCATGCAGCCTATAGCGTCCTCGAGTTTCAGGACATCGTACGCGAGTACATGATGACTCCGATCGAATTACTCGACGACTTGGGCATGTTGCGGCCGACCCTGAATATCGGGCACGGAAATTTCATCGCCGACAATCCGAATTTAAATTATTCGTCGGGCCACGATCTCGAATTGATGGGCAGGGCGGGTGCAACGATTTCGCATTGTCCGATAAACATTGTGCGGCGCGCGCGCGTCCTCGACAATTGGAAGAAATATCGCGATGCCGGCGTCAATATTTCCATCGGCTCGGATACGTATCCGCGTGACATGATCATGAACATGCGCACGGCCTCCTACCTCGGCAAAATCATGACGCACACTTATTTTGCCGCTGCCGCGGGCGAAGTGTTCGAAGCCGCCACTCTGGGCGGCGCCAAGTCGGTCGGTCGCGACGATCTCGGACGACTTTCGCCGGACGCGCTCGCCGACATCGTCATCGTCGACCTCACGGGACGAAATTCATTGCGCTACGGACCGGTATGGGATCCGGTCAAAAGTGTCATTGAATGCGGGGTTGGTGACGACGTCGATACAGTCATTGTCGACGGAAAGGTCCGGATGGAAAACGGCGTCATCCCGGGCGTCGATTTCCGGCGCCTGCGCGAGGACGCTCAGGCGGCCGGTGAAACCATCTGGCAGACCTTGCCGGAATGGGATCCGCTCGGCCGCACGGCCGAAGAGGCCTGCCCTTATTGCTATCCGATGCTTTGACCGGTGGCCGTTGCGGATCAGCGCGCTGCCTTTCGCGGGACGACCAGGTTCGCCTTGAGCGTTTGCACGATCTCGCCGCGTTGATTGGAAGTCCGGACAAGGACCGTCACCCGGCCGCGATCTGGGCGGGACCGCGACGGCGTGATCTCCAGGACTTCATTCTCGACACGGAGGATGTCGCCGGCCCTGGTCGGCGCGGGCCAGGTCAACTCGCCGCCGCCTCCGATAATGCCGCCGGCAAGGGGCAGGCCACCGTCCACGTTCAGGCGCATTGTGATCGCCGCTGTGTGCCAGCCGCTCGCCGCCAGTCCCTTGAACAGACTGGTCTCGCCGGCCTTTTCGTCCATGTGGAACGGCTGCGGATCGAAGTCGGACGCAAATGCTTTTATCTGCGCCGCGTCGACCACGTGCGTTGCGCTCTTGAAGCGCTGTCCCACATACAAATCGTCAAGATAATACGTCGTCTTCGGCTCTGGCATGATTCAACTCAACTGGTCTGCGCCGCGGAGGTCAAGATTGCACAATGAGCGGGAATAGGGACACCCTGGCAACCGGTGCCGAGGGCATGCCGTTTGGAGGCGGCGCTAGGGAGCATATTGATCCGAGCCGGAAAATATCACCGCGGCAGATTCGCCGGCTGCGCCCGTTGTCATAAGTCCCGCAAGACCCGCGGTGCCGGTTGCAGATGCCCGTATCGTAGTGTGGGTCTTTCCCATATTGCAGGCGCGCACGACGGTTGCTTCATCGGCGACGATGGCCGCGCCGCTCGTTTCGCGCGCACCCTTCACCGCCTCCCACCAGTCGTAGGTCTCGTCATCGAGAATTCCACTTGCGGCGCTAAACGGCGTTTGGCCCCATGGCCACATGAAGCGAGACCGATGCCGTACCGCATCGTCAAGGCTTGCTCCCGACAGGAGCGTCCAGGCGCGCGCAACCGGCGCGCATCCCGCCGTCTGTACGAGCATCAGCCTCGGCACTTTCGACAATAGCCCGATACGTATTGCGATCGAAAACCCCTGTGCGACCGCGCTGGCGAGTGCGCCACCGCCGACCTGGACGTAGACGGCATCGGGACTATCGGCGGCGGCGGCGAAATCCTCGCTCATTTCAAGCGCGAGCGTGCGCGCACCTTCGATGGCCAGACCGTTATCCGGGCCCTGCACGCTGAACGGGATTGCACCATCGTGCACGGCTTTGCGAAACGCGCGCATGCAGGGATCACCCGTCTCGCCCGGCAACCGCTCGCAAACATGAAGAGCGGCGCCCAATTGCTTGAGCTTGCGGACAATCGATGGATTTGCGTCAGCTGGAATAAAGGCATCGAGGGGCCACTCCGCGGCGCGCGCCACGACAGCGGCCGCGAGCGCGGCATTGCCGCAGGACGCGATGGCAAGACGGCGCTTGCGCAATGTCTGAGCGGCGGGATGGGCTGCGGCCTCCAGGACGCGCAGATACAACATCACGCCGATGAGATGCCGGCCTTTATGGGATCCGGCAACGTTTCCCGTTTCGTCCTTCACCCAGAGCCGCGGCTTTGACGCGAGCGCCGCGGCGAGCGCGGGTTGGCGCGCCATGGGTGTGCGGCGGAAAGCCCGACCGTCTGTGGCCAACAAACGCTCTTCGAGCGTTCCCACGATGTCGAACCAGGAGTCATCCGGCAAACCCAGAAAACGGCTCAGCCGGTAGGGGGAAAGAAGCGTCCGATACCGGATAAATGGATCGGGCTCTTTTCCTCCGCCGAAACCATCATTTGCGTGCGCCGGAACAAGCACATGATCGATATCGTCGTTCGCCCGGCCTGCATTAGGGCAAGAAAACGGAAACTCGCGCGCGATATCGACAGTGGCGCCGCAGCCGTGACAGACAAAATGTGGTGCGGATTCGCTCATACGGTCAGCGCGGATATTCCGCCACGACGGTCATCGGGCCGGAAAAAATAGAATGTCCGGCTCGCGCTGGCTCCATCGACCCATCTCGTCCTCGTCTTCATGCCGTAAGATAATGCTCGAATTGCGATGCAACCATCTGCGCCCGTGTCGGCGATCCCTTCAATAGGCCGCTGGCCTGCGAAAAATGAACGAGCCCCGCAAGCGATTCGTCGGAAATGTCCGGCCGGTAGTATGGCAGGTCGCGTCCAACCACGTCGGCGATCCGGTCGGCTTCCGGTCGCGGGAATAATTTCTCTCCGACCTTTGCTGCGAGGCCGACATCCTTGACGAGTGCGCGTTGTGCCGCGACCACCGCACGGACGCCTGCGGCAACCATGTCGGGATCGCGGGCAATGAGCTGATCGCTCGTGACCAGTGCCGGGAAAGTGTAGTGAAACGCCGCTTTGGGCCCCAGTCCGCGCCGGACATCGAGCACGACCTTGCCGACGCCGCTGCGAATAGCGTTCTGCGCACCCATCGCGTTCGCCCAGAAACCGTCAATCTGTCCGTCTTCGAGTGCTTTTGCCGCTGCGACTCCAAATGAGACGCCGCGTTCGTGAGCGCGTTTTACGTCGACAATCTTCACGTGGTCGCGATCAAGATCGACGCCGTTTTCCACCAACAGGCGCTTGAAGGTCAGTTCCACCAAGGGCGCGGCGCCGATGGTCCGGCCTTTGACCGCGCCGACATCACCAGGCTTGACGTTGAGATCAGCACGCATCACCAGCAGCCAATACATGCCCTGCGACAGCGCCGCGAGAAGCTTGGCGCCTTGCCATTCGGGGAATGCCAGCAATACGACATGCGCCGGCCCCGCGACGAAGTCGACTTCTCCTTCCCGCAGGGCTTCGTAAGCCTTGTAGTTCGGGAAAATCAGGCGATGTTCTGCGTCCAGTCCTTCCTTGGCGAAATTGCCGAGAGCGATGGCGGCGATGGCTGGAAAATAAGAGTTAGAAACGAGATCCGGTACCGCAACACGGGTTAACTGCAAAGATGACCTCTCGTTTGCCGCTGGCGCGTTATTGTTTGCGCCGCTGTTTCACTTCGTGACGAAACCCGGCACGTAGGTGTCGGTGGCCTTCACCTGTGACTTTAGCTTGAAAGCGCCATTGACGACGTCGATCGTGGCCTGAATTCCCGCCGGATCGATTTCCGCGAGCGTTTTGCCCTTGACCTGCGCCAGTTCAGCGACGGACTCCGTTTCACCCTTGGCGACATCAATACTCACCTCCGGATGATATTTGTGCATGATCGCCCCGGCTTCGGCCGGATTGGCGATCGCGGCTTTCAACCCTTTGATCGTGGCTGCAACAAAACGGCGGACTTGATCGGGGTTGTCCTTGAGCGTTTGCTCGGTGGCGATGAGGCCATTTCCGTAGTAGCTCAGGCCTGGGTCGGAATAAGCAAAGCGGATCAGTTTTTTCGGCGCAGCCTGCGCGCGCAGGAGCGGCTCGCCCACGGTAAACTGGCCGACGCACGGCACCTTGCCGCTGGCGAGCAGACCCGGGAGCGCCGAGCTTGCCGCGACGACCCAGTTCACTTTCGCCGCATCAATGCCGGCAGCTTTCGCGAATGCCGGAAACATGTCGGGGATCGAGCCGCCCGCCGGGTTGGCGATCGACTTGCCTTCGAGGTCTTTTGGCGTTTTCAGCCCCGATTCCTCGGTGCAGAATATTGCCTGAGGCGGGCGGGCATAGACCACCGCAACCAGCTTGACCGGAATGTTGTCGTTGGCGCGCGAGAGCACCAATGATCCGGCATCCGCAAAACCGTAATTGGCATTGCCTGCTGCCACCTGACGGATTGCGTCCACCGATCCCTTTCCCCCGACGATCTTCACGTCGAGCCCGGCGTCCTTGTAGTAGCCCTTGTCGAGAGCGACGAAAAAGTAGGCGTGCCGCCCGTTAAATCCAAAGTCCGTGATCAACGTGACCGCGTCGGCGGCTGCGGCAGTTTGCGCGGATGCGCCAAGAAGCAACGCGGCCGTCAGCACCGCTGAGCGAAAGGAAATTCCTGCATACATTTGATTGTCCTCCCGCCACCGCTGCGTCGACGGTTGACGTCGCGCGGGTGGCTTGACCCGAGGGCTGAAATCGTATGATTTAGTATACAAAATTGCAAACCCATTCCGGCCGATTTGCCGCCGTGGCCGCCAGCCCGGACGAACGCGCGGCCGGGGGCAAGTCAGCAGGACATCAGATGCCGGCCACACCGCTTCGAAACGTTGTCACCTGGGACAGGGCGGATCCGCGCGCGGCGCGCCGCGCTATCCGCTCCGGTGGCTATACGGGTTATACGGCCGCGATTGCGGCGGGCTATGTGCAGGCCAATATCTGCATCCTGCCGCGCGACTGGAGCGCCGATTTTTTGCTATATTGCCAGCGCAATCCGAGGCCTTGCCCGCTGATTGCGCGCTCGGATATCGGCGACCCGCGGTTACCGACGCTTGCCGCAGATCTCGACATTCGAACCGACGTGCCGCGCTATCACATTTTCCGCGACGGCCAGTTCGTGGAAGAGGTGACGGATATCACCCGTTATTGGCGCGACGATCTGGTGACATTCGCGCTCGGCTGCTCGTTTTCCTTCGAAGAAGCGATGCTGGAAGCGGGGCTGCGCCTGAAATTTCTCGAAAAGAACAGCGTCGCCGGCGTCTATGTGACGAATGTCGACACCGTCGAGGCCGGGCCTTTTCGCGGGCCGCTCCTGGTGACGATGCGCGCGTTCAAGCCGGCCGATGCAATTCGCGCGATACAAATCACCTCTCGTTTTCCGAACGTCCATGGTGCGCCGGTGCATATCGGCGATCCGGCGGCGATTGGTGTTGACCTTTCGAAGCGCTACCAGGACGTCGGCGACGGAGATGTGGCTGAAGGAGAGATGCCGGTGTTCTGGGCGTGCGGTCTCACGCCGCAGCTTGCAGTCAAGAATGCAAAGCCGCCATTGTGCATCACGCACGCGCCTTCTTCGATGCTGATTACCGATCTGCGCAACGCGAGCCTCGCGGTACTCTGACCGTGCGTGATTTCGAACGACCCGGCCGTTCCGAGGCATTGGGCACACGCGGAATGGCATCGACCTCGCATCCTTCCGCGACGCTGGTTGCGATCGAGGTACTGCGCAAGGGCGGCAATGCCGTTGATGCTGCCGTGGCGGCAATGGCGCTTTTGGGTGTGATCGAACCGACCCAGACCGGTATCGGCGGAGATTGTTTTGCCCTGCTGATGCGGCGCGGCGAGGGGGACGTGATCGCCCTCAACGGTTCCGGTTGGGCGCCGCAAGCGGCGACGGTTGCTTTTTATGAAAACAAAGGGATCACCGCGATCGAGACAGAAAGCGCGCATGCGGTTTCTGTTCCCGGCGCGGTCGCATCCTTGGCCCGCCTTGTGGTCGATCACGGGACGATGGATTTTGGCGAATTGCTCGCGCCGGCAATCGAGGCGGCTGAGACAGGCTATCCAGTCACCGAACGCGTCGCACGCGATTGGGCCAAACAAGTTGGGAAACTCGCACGCAATCGCGCCGCGGCACAGGCGTTTCTGTTCGACGGGGCGGCGCCGCTGCCCGGCACGATCCATCGACAGCCTGCGCTTGCCAAGGTCCTGCGCAGCATTGCCGCCGAAGGTCCGGCAGGCTTCTACAAGGGCTGGGTTGCGCGCGACATGGTGGAAACGCTGCGTGCCCTGGGCGGGCTCCATACACTTGATGATTTCGCGAGCTTCGCCCCCGAATACGTTACAGCCGCGAGTGCCGGTTATCGCGGCTATCGTTTGTGGGAATGCCCGCCCAATGGGCAAGGCGTCTCGCCGCTGCTGATGGCGAAAGCCCTGGAAGGCTTCGATCCTGCGGCATGGCGACAGAATTCCACCGCGCGCTATCACGTCATGGCCGAACTTGCCCGGCAAGTCTATGCCGATCGCGATTGCTTTGTCGGCGATCCGCGCCTGGGTGCGCCATCGGTTGATGCACTGATCGCAGACGAACGGGTGGCGAAAATGCGCACCCGTATCGACCCTCGGCGCCGCATCGAACATCTCACTCCAGTGCCGCTGCCCGAACACCGCGATACGGCTTTTCTTGCGGTTGTCGACAAGGATCGCAACACGATTGCGCTGATCAATTCGATTTTCGACGATTTCGGCTGCGGCATTGTCAGTCCGGGTTCGGGTGTGATTTTTCACAACCGCGCCGGAGGTTTTGTGCTCACGCCCGGCCATCCAAATGCGATCGCGCCGCGCAAGCGGCCGCTGAACACGATTATCCCCGCGCTGCTGACACGCAATGGCAAGGCAATCATGCCGTTCGGCGTGACCGGGGGGCATTTCCAGCCCTTCGGTCAAATCCAGATCATGACGAACATCCTCGACTACGGGATGGGCATCCAGGAATCGATCGATCAGCCGCGTATCTATGCGCGCGGCGACCAGTTCAATGTAGAGGGCACGGTACCCGCGGATGTGGTCGATGGCCTGCGCAAATTGGGGCACGACGTTACGCGCGCGGAGAATCCTCTGGGCACCGCCCAGGCGGTCTGGATCGATTGGGAGCGTGATCTGCTGCGGGGCGGCGCCGATGGCCGGCGCGACGGCATCGCGTTGGGGATTGGTTAGATGAGTGAACTCGATAATGTGACGAATGCCGTGTGCAGCGACATCGACGCTGCGCGCGCGACGCTCGTAGAACTGTGTGGGCGCCTCGTTGCGGCGCCCAGTGTCAATCCGCCCGGCCGGACCGCGGGAGTGGCGGCAGTTGTGCGTGCCTATCTTTCAGGCGAGGGACTGCCGGTCGAAGTCATCAAGGCCGACGACGAAGCGCCCAATGTGGTTGGCGAGGTTGTTGGAACAACTCCCGGCCGCCATGTCGTGTTCAACGCACACATGGATACGATGGAAGCGGGCGACGAATCGGCGTGGTCGGTTCCCGTCTTTACGCTCAGCAAGGCCCAGGGCCGGCTTTATGGATTGGGTATGGGCAACATGAAAGGCGCGCTGGCTGCAATGTGTGTTGCGACCGCGGCGCTGCACCGACGGCGTGATACGTGGCGCGGGCGCCTGTCGATGACCGCGGTGTCGGACGAGGTGATGTTCGGGGAACGTGGCGCCGTGTTTCTATTGAAAAATCGGCCGGATCTCGCCGGTGATTTCATGATCAGCGGCGAGGGGCCCGGTTTCATGGATTTTGCCGTCGCGGAAAAGGGCCTGTTATGGGTCGACATCGAAGCGAGGGGCCCAGCCGGGCATTCCTCGCGCGCGCTTGCAGGCAGCACAGCGGTGATGAAGCTCGCTGCTGTGCTGGCTCGCCTCGATGCGATCAACGAGCTTTACGCCACGCCGCCCAAGGAGCTTACGGGGATTACGGGCGGCGACGGCAATCTTGGCCTGCGGGTCTCGCTCAATGCGGGAAATTTAAGCGCCGGAACAGTGCGCAGCCAGATCGCGACACGCGCTCGCTCGCAACTCGACATTCGGCTGCCGCCGGGGATTTCGGCAAAGGACATTGAAGAGAAGATCCGACGCGCCTGTGCCGGCGATCCAGACATAAGCGTGACTGTGACCAAGGCATGGGATGCGAACTGGGCGGCGTTGCAAAATCCGGTCGTGGTCGAGCTTGCTGCCGCTGCGCTGGCGGTGCGCGGGAAGAAACCGAATTATGTCGTTCGTCTGCCGGGGAGCGATGCGCGCCGGTGGCGGGACCTAGGCGTTCCGGCTGTGTGCTATGGGCCGCAGCCCATGCTTTCGGCCGGCATCGATGACTATGCGAACGAGCAGGATGTCATGGATTGCGCCAAGATCTACGCGCGGGCCGCCCTTAGGCTCATGTGCGCCGGCACCTAGAGCGTAGCCTGCACCAGCAGCGACAGTGCGCGCGCCGCTTCCCGTGTCGTGTTGAAAACCGGCACATCGGCGCCTTCCAGGCCCGCGACCCATCGTGCGCGGGCGGCCCCTCCGTAAATTGCGACGGCGACCGGCTTGTTGTGGGTTTGTCGCAGCCGCTTCATCAATTCACCGAAGCCCTCGAAGTCGGCATTGGCCGGTGCGAGCAGGGTGCACAGCACCAGATCGACATTCGGATCGGAAAATATCGCGGTCAGGCCGGTCTCGTGTGCTTCCTTTGCGCCTTTCACATCGATGCCGATCCAGAAATCAAACGGGTTGGCGGGCTCCAGCCAGTCCGGCAAAATTGTCCGCATCGCCGCGATCGTGGCCGGCTCGAACGTGGCGAGTTCGAGGCCGCTCCGCACCACGAGATCGGTTGAAATAACGCCAAGCGCGCCGCTCGTGGTCGCGATCCCGACGCGCTTTCCCTTCGGTCTGGGCAACATGATGAGCGCGCGCAACGCGTTGAGGAAATCGGATTCATCTTCGGCGCGGACGACGCCGCACGCACGTAAACCCTCATCGAGAACCCTGTCGTCTGCGGCGACCGAGCCCGTGTGTGAGGCGGAGGCACGCGCGCCTTCCCGGGTCTGGCCCGGTTTGAGCAGGACGATCGGCTTTTTTTTGCGCACCCGGCGCGCCGTCTCCAGGAAATGGCGCGGGTCACGCACGCTTTCGATATAAAGCCCCACCGCTTTCGTGTTGCTGTCGTTCTCGATGTATTCAAGAAAGTCGATCTCGTCGACGTCGATCTTGTTGCCGACATCGATGCTTTTGGATACCGGCAGCCGTTGCGTATCAGCGCTCATGACGTGAAGCATCACGGCGCCAGTGAATATTCCGGTCTGGGTGAAGAATGACACGCCGCCTTTTTCCCAGCGGGGAAAGTTCACAAAGCTTCCCATCATGCCGCAATCGACATTGACCATGCCGATCGTGTTCGGGCCGGCCAGAAGAAGGCCCGACGGTTGCGCTATCTCGCGCAGGGTATTCTCATCGTTTCGGCCCTTTTCGCTCGCTTCCGAGAATCCTGCCGTGATGATGCAGGCGGCACGCGCCTTCGCGGCCACGCATTGCCTTATCGCATCGGCAACATGCACCTGCGGCAGGACGATATAAACCAGGTCGATGGTTTCCGGCACTTCGCCGAGAGCAGGGTAGGCGCGGTGACCCATTATTTCCGCGGCGCTTTTGTTGATGGGGTAGAGCAAGCCGTTGAATCCGCCGCCGGCGAGATTGGCAAACAATACGCCCCCGGATTTTGTGGGGTTCGATGAGGCGCCGATGACTGCTATTGAGCGGGGCGCCACGAGCGCCGAAATATCCCGCATTGCCAACTCCTAGAAAAACCCATTCCTCGCGAAATCTGCGCCTGTCGCTGCGGCCAAGTTCAGATGTTCAGGCATGACGGCATGATTGACCTCGGCGAAGGAACGCGCCGTCAGGGCTGAACGCGCAAGATGACCTTGCCGAATTGCTTGGCGGATTCGAGGTAACGGTGAGCCTCGGCTGCTTCGCTCAACGGAAACACGCGATCGATCACGGTCTTGAGTTTGCCCTCGGCCAGCAGCGGCATCATGACTTCGAGATCATGTTTGGTTGCGCTGTTTGATCCGACAATCTGCAGCTCTTTGTGGAATATATAATTGACCGCGATGGTGCATTCGTAGGACTTGGTGCCGCCGACCGTAATCAGGCGGCCACCGCGCGTGAGGCAACGGATGGATTTGTCAAGGAAATCGCCACCGACATGCTCGACGACGACATCAACGCCACGTTTGTTGGTGCGTTTCATTATTTCGTCAACGAAGTCGACTTCGTTGTAGTTGATTGTTTCGTCGGCCTTGAGCTCCTTGGCTTTCTGCAATTTCCAGTCCGCGCTCGACGTCGTATAGACGTAGGCGCCCGCGAGCTTGCAGATCTGAATTGCGGCCATGCTGACACCCGAACTGGCCGAGTTGATCAGGACGGTTTCGCCTGCCTGCAGGCGCCCGCGATCGATCAGCATGTGCCAGGCCGTGCCGAAGGCATTTGGAAAAGCGGCAGCGAACTCATAACTGACCTTTTCCGGCAGGGCGATGAGGTGATCGGCAGGCAGCCGGACATATTCGGCATAGGCGCCATGTTCATGTGCACCGAGATATCGATAGTCGCGTGCGCAGCGATTGTGGTTGCCGGCCATGCACTGCTCGCAGCGGCCGCAAGGCAGGATCCACCAGCTGGTTACGCGCGTTCCGGGCGCGAAATCGCAGGGTGTCTCAGGCCCTAGCGCGACCAGTTCGCCGCCGAAATCGCCGCCGAGGATATGCGGAAATTTTCCCTTGTTGGGCTTGTAGCGGCCGGCGCGTGCCATCAGGTCATAGCCGTTGAGGCCCACCGCATGCACCTTGACCAGCGCTTCGCCGCGGCGCGGCTTCGGAACGGGGACGTCGGTGTAAGTGAGGACCTCGGGCCCGCCGTATTTCTCGAAAATGGACGCTTTCATCTTTTCAGGGAGCATCTTTCCTCCACTCCAGATCAGCAGGCTCGCTCATAATTCGGACAACGGACGGCGAGGATACCTCGGGCTTGTATCGGGCGGCGGCGCAGGCAGGATTGCGCTTGTTGGCCCCCTGATAATTTGTATACTAAATTAGTTGGAATTCAACTGGCTCCATCCTCAAGACATCTGCGGCATTGAAACGGCTGTCGTGCAATCGCAGAGGAAAATGCGACAGTGACAAATCACTCGTCTGTCGGCGCCGATCCAGGCGCTCGCGTTGTCGCCGGACTTGCGGCACAATAAACGCGCGGGACCGCAATGCCGAAAATCAAGATTGAAAATCTGTTCAAAATCTATAACTCGCGCAGCGGCCGCATTCCCGCGCTCGAGGACATCAATCTTGAAATCGACCAGAACGAATTCATCACTCTGGCGGGGCCTTCGGGATGCGGCAAGTCGACATTGCTCAAGGTCATCGGCGCGCTGGTCCGCCCGTCACGCGGAAATCTGTTCTATGACGATGAGGCGTTGCTGAAACCGACGCGCGATGTCGGCATCGTTTTCCAGGAGCCGGTTCTGCTCCCCTGGCGCACGGCAATAGATAATGTCCTGTTACCGGCCGAGATCCTCGGCCTAGATGCGGGTGCCAGCCGCGCACGCGCCATGGACCTGCTGAACCTTGTCGGATTGAAGGGATTTGAATCGAGCTATCCGCGCGAACTTTCCGGGGGAATGCAGCAGCGGGTGGCAATCAGCCGCGCGCTCATTCACAACCCGTCGGTCTTGCTTATGGACGAGCCGTTCGCGGCGCTCGACGCCATGACGCGCGAAGAGCTCGGATTCGAACTGTTGCGCATCTGGGATACCTACAAGAAGACCGTTATTTTCGTAACCCACAATATCGGTGAAGCGATCCTGCTTGCCGATCGGGTGATCGCCATGTCGCCGCGCCCGGGCCGTATTGCAAAAATCCTGAAGATTGATCTCCCGCGTCCGCGAACGCTCGATATGGAATTCACGCGGGAGTTCAAGGCCTACTCGGACGAGATCAGGTCCGTGATTTACCACCACGGGACGCCGGCGCGATGACTGTGGAAACCACCAAATCGGGCGATGAGATAGAGGAACTGGAGCAGCGCAAATCGGCGATTGCTGCATTCGTGGGGCCGACCGTCACGTTACTGGGACTGGTTGTGCTGTGGGAGGTATTGGCGCGCTGGAGCGGAATCCCGAGCTGGTTGCTGCCGGCGCCAAGCGCTATCGGCGAGGCGATGGTCGACTGGCGGGGCGAACTGACGGTCCACTTCATGGTGACCCTGTATGAAGTGTTGGTCGGTTTTGCGCTTTCGATAGTGGTGAGCATCCCGCTTGCGGTTGCGGTGGTTTATTCGCCGTTCCTGCAAAACACGATTTATCCGATCCTGCTTGCGCTGCAGTCCATGCCAAAGGTCGCGATCGCGCCGCTATTGGTGCTTTGGATCGGATTCGGTGTCCTGCCGAAGGTCCTGGTGGTTTTCCTCGTCTGTTTTTTTCCAATCGTTGTTTCTACCGCCTCCGGCCTTTCGGCCGTGCCGCCGCCATTATTGGACCTCATCCGCTCGCTTTCAGCGACGCAGTACCAGACCTTCATCAAAATCAGATTCCCGACCGCGATCCCGCATATTTTTGTCGGCTTCAAGATTGCGATCACTTTTGCCGTCATCGGCGGCGTGATCGGAGAATTTGTCGGATCGGATCAGGGTCTGGGATATTTGATTCTGATCTCAACGTCGCAGTCGCGCACACCGCTTGCGTTCGGTGCGCTCTTGCTGCTTACGATCATGAGTATCGTACTCTACTATGCGGTGGAGCTGATAGAACGGCTTGTCATTCCGTGGGCGCCGAGAAATTAGAGTTGGAAAAACCAGGAAATGCCGGACATCAAAGATAAAATCCAGAACATGCACCGGGCCGTCGGTTTGTTCAAAACTGAGCCGCCGGTGCAGAGTGCGCGGGAGTCGCTGGGTGATTTCGCCTATCGCGCCTTGCGCGATGCCATCCGCGCCGGCCGGATCGCGCCCGGGCCGCATATCCGCGAGCTGGATGTGGCGCGGTGGCTGAAAATCAGCCGCACGCCGGTCCGAGAAGCATTCCACCGCATCATTTCTGAGGGCCTGCTCACCATCGGCCCGTGGAACGGGGTGATGGTCGCCGAATTGACCGCAAAGCAGCTGGTCGACCTGTACGCGGTACGCGAAACGCTTGAGGGCACGGCGGCTGCGCTTGCTGCCAAAAACGCAACTCCGGCGGAAGTGCGCGCAATGTTCGGTATCGCCGCAACCGAGTCCAAGGAAAGGCGCGAGCCGTCGCGGCTTGTCGTCATCAACGCCAAACTGCATCAGGTGATCTACCGCGCCGCGCACAATCAATACCTGCTGCAGTCGCTCACGACGATTGTCGATACGCTCGGCCTTTTGCGTCATTCGACGTTTGTGTTGCCGGGCAGCATCGAACTCGCCCGGCGCGAGCACATGCAGATCATCCGCGCTATTCGTGATGGCGACGCGAGACGCGCGGAAATGCTGGCGCGCCGCCATGTGCGCCGCGCCTTGTCGATGCGGCTCCAGCTGCAGAAACGCAAAAACTGAAATTGAGCCGCGTTCCCGTCCGTCTTTTGTCTGCCAAGGAGAAAGCAATGCCCAAGCCGGAGCTTGAGTTTTTTCCAGTTGACACGATCCCCTGGGTACCGGTTGCCGGCGCGCCTCCAGGCCACTACCAGAAAATTCTGACCGAAGACCCGGACAAGATGTTCGTCACCCGGATGCTGAAAGTCGATCCTGGGCTGCCGCAGCACCGAAACCTTCGTTCATGATTTCTGGGAAGAGGTTTACATCCTGGAAGGCAGCCAATGGGACGGGGATCAGTTTTTCAAAAAAGGCATGTACGCATGCCGGCCGCCCGGCATGAAGCACGGCCCTTACCGGACGGAGGAGGGCGTCACCACGCTTGAAGTCCGATACATGCGTTGATCGGGCGGTTGCCGGATTTCAGACAGGGAGCTGCTCGATGGGGGCGTCAGCACGTAAGATCATTGCCAATGTGCCGCGTCTTGAGCGCTACATGGACGCGAATGGCCTCGACGCAATTGCGGTGCGGACTGGGGCGAACTTTACTTATCTCGCCGGTGTCGCGCTGCCGGGGACATTGGCGCGGCACCTCGACCTTGCCAGCACGGTTCGCGGCTTCATGCTGGTTTGGCCGCGCAAGGGCGAGCCGATCATCGTGCTTGACGCTTTTGCCGAAAAAGTTGTCTTGCGCGACTCCTGGGTCGGAAAGGCGGTCGTTTACAAGGCTTATGTTGAATCGCTGTACACGCGGGTTGCTGAGGTCCTTTTGGATCTTGGTCTTGGCAGCGCGCGCGTTGGCTTCGAGGAGGACGGCCTGAGCGCGGCGCATTGGCGGGAAATCCAGAGTGCATTGCCCAAGCTTCAGATGATCAACTGCTCCCGCATGATGGATGAGGTGCGGTGGATCAAGACGGCTGGCGAGATTGCTTTGCAGAAGACCGCAGCCGATATGCTCGACGATGTCCTGGCCGAGATTTTCCCCACCATCCGTGCGGGTGAGACCGAGCGCGCGGTGCATGCGCGCATCGTCGAATCCTGCCTGCGGCACGGTTTCGGCTGGGTCCACGGCATTCTCAATGCAAGTACGAACCCGGTGATGTATGGCGGCGAAAGCGATGTAAAATTCCAGAAAGGCGATTTCGTCCGCAATGACTACGTTGCTTATTACAAGGGTTATGCGGGCCATCAGTCGCGGCTGGCGATCCTTGGAACGCCCGATAAAGAGCAGCAGAAGGGCTACGCGATGACACTGGATATCCATCGCCGCACCATCGAACGCTGCACGGCCGGTTGCACGGCCGGCGACGTCTTTCAATTTGTCGTCGATGAATTCAAAAAACGCGGCATCGAGTATCCGGCGTCACTGGTCGGTCACAGTATGGGCGCCTGGTTCCATCAGCAGGAGCCGGTCTTGCGCAACGGAAGCGAGACCGTGCTGGAAGATGGGATGATCCTGGCCATTGAGCCGCAGCGGCTGCATTGGCATATCCAGGACCTGATCGTGATCGAAGGCGGCAAACCGCGCCTCCTGTCCGACAAATTCCCGATCGATCGGCCCTTCGTCATCAATTGATCCACTCCGCTGAAATAACAAACGGCGGCTGCGAAGCGCGGCAGCCGCCGTCAGGAATTCTCGGAGAGATGTGTTACTTCGGGACCATGTCGGACGCGAAGATGTCGTTCGATTTGACGGTGTTCTTGAGCGCGTAGGCGCCGGCAACGACGTCGATCGTCCGCTGAAGGCGGGCGGCATCAATCGAGCCGAGCGGGGCACCGGAAACGACTGCCAGCTGGCCGACCTTCACGGTCTCGTCGCGGGCGACGCCTTCATCGACCTCGCGGTGATACTTGTGCATGATTTCGCCGGCTTCCTTCGGATTTGCCATGGCGTCCTTGAGACCATGAAGCGTTGCGGCGACGAACCGTTTCACCAGGTCGGGGTTGGACTGGAGCGTGCTGTCCATGGTGACGATGCCCGAGCCGTAATAGTCGAGGCCGGCATCGGCATAGGCGAGGGCGACGATATCCTTCGGCGCAGCTGCTTTCTTGAGCAGAGGTTCGCCGACCGTGTACTGGCCGATGCCGTCAACGCGGCCGAGCGAGAGCATGCCGGGCAGGGCGTCGCTGCCGGCGACGACCCACGTGACCTTGGATGCATCGATGCCGGCGGCCTTGGCATAGGCGCCGAACATCTTCGGCATTGCGCTGAAGGCGGTGTCGGCGAGTTTGCGGCCTTCGAGATCCTTCGGCTTTGAAATTCCGGATTCTTTCAGCACGTAAATTGCATGCGGCGGCTTGGCATAGATCACGGAGACGAGCTTGATCGGAATGCCATCATTGGCCTTGGCAAAGATCACTGCGGATGTATCGGCAAAACCGAATTGCGCGGTACCGGAGGCGACCTGCTTGACGGCATCCGTCGAGCCCTGGCCGCGTACGATTTTAACGTCCATCCCGGCGGCCTTGTAGTAGCCCTTGTCGAGAGCGACGTAGTAGTACGCGTGCCGGCCATTGAAGCCGAAATCTGTGACAAACGTGACCGCATCGTCGGCTAACGATTTCTGGTTCGACAACAGACCCAGTGTGATTGCGAATATCGACGCACACGTTGCGTTTCTTAACCTGGTCATTTCGTTCGCTCCTCCCGCTGAAGTTGCACGCCGATCGCACGCGCGACGGACATCGGCGTAAGGGGTTTGCTGTTTTGAAAACCGGTGACGTCTTCCCCGCCGCCAACAATTGAATTTAGTATACAAAGAAGGACTTTGGTATACAAAGAAATTGCTGCGACCGGCGCATCGCTCCACCCGCGTTCATCGTGAGGGGAGGCGTCCCGGGTTCGTGGCTGCGAGGTTCCCTTTACTGTAACACCAACGATGATTGGTCCTAATATTGTCAGCACGACATTGGCCATGGCGCCTGGCATTCGGCGACTTCGCAGGCCCCGGTGACAGCAGCGTCGGCGGTCATCGCGCCCGCGAGTACGCCGAAAATGATTACGGGATTCATGTGCAGGACATGCTGCGCAATTGCAGCGACTAGATGTACTCCCCTTTATGCTCTGCCGAGAACACATTTGCATAAAGGTTGGCGATCCACTGCTTTCCCTCTTGGGTAACTCTAAGGTACCGCAAAGCATCTTCGATATAAGGTCGGACAACCTGCCAAAAGAAATTCGGATAATTCGCCCGCAGATCGGCGGCGCTCTCGTACTTGAGCATGCTAGCCATTCCTGTCTCGCGGAACTCGGTGAACAACGCGGACGTCCTGCGCAAATAGTCGATGTCTGCGAGCTGGCCGATCAGATCCGCTGCCCGTAGCAGCCCGGGAAGATCGTCCGTCGCCGCATGCTCCTCGTCCTTGGGAACCGGAAAACGAGTATGCTCAATATTTGTCTCGATCTGGACGCTATTGAGATGACTCAGACCGATTTTGCCGAAGCGTTCGCGCACGAAAAGCTTGGATCGAACGACGTGATAGGGGGTTAATGCCGCATCGGTCGAGCCTTCCGGCACGCTCACCGTATCGCCAGTTAAACTGCTGACATACCGACCGTCTCGGTCACCCCGGCAAATTCCCCGAACGTATCCGATGTCGTGGCACAGGAGTGAGACGACGAAATGCAACCAATCCTGTGGGGTGACACCACCGATGCTAACGTGCCGGCCGCGGAGAATCTCCTGCCCGACCATCGTGACCATGATGGTGTGGTTGACGTCGTGGTAAGCAGCGTCGCTGGTGGCAATGTTCTCGAGCGCGAGCCGGGCGACAAAGCCAATGATGTCGGGATAGTTAGGCTCGAGCAATCCATAAGTCCGCTCGTACATAAGCCTGAGCTCACCGACAAATCTTTCGATGACGATTTGCGTAGGATTGAACATCGTGGTCACCCCTACAGTATGCTACGCGGGCGTCAGGATACTGTGATCCCCGCATGGTGAAAACCCATACTGCTGTATCTCGACCCATGACTGGCAAGTCCCTCTCGAGACGAGTCCATGGCGCACTGGCCGCTTTAACCTGGCCGGCTACTGCCGAATGGACCGAGGCAAGGTGCGAACCGGAGCGGCCATCCGCACGGGCCGGGCATCACTCGCCAGCCGAAAACAAGAAAGAAAATCGTCGATCTTGTCGTTGGGAACGGAAGATACTCTCGGTGCGGCAGGTAGTTCTTGCCCTCGTATTGCATCTGCGATAGCAGGCCACTGCGCGCCCTAAAGACGTCCCATCCCCGTTTTGCCCGGAAGGGCAGGAGGACGGGCAGCGCAAATTCTGCCAAGGTTCTCGGCAGTTGCGGGTGTAGCTCAATGGTAGAGCAACAGCCTTCCAAGCTGATGACGACGGTTCGATTCCGTTCACCCGCTCCAGTCTCCACCAATCGTACCGGCAGGCTACGCAGGCCAGATCGTTGAATAGGCCGCCTTCCCGCGCCAGCGGTATCCGGGCCGGGATGCCCCCGTTTTCAGCGGCGAAGAACGGATTATCGATTTCTTTCGGGCCCCCCTTGGTCGGGATGAGCCATATGCCCGGGTTTTCTTCCCTTGCATTAACGCCATGTATAATGCATGACATCGCGGCGGCGGACCCTTATATGGTCCGCCGTATCCGCTTTACGGAGGAGTGTAGCTCAATGGCTAGAGCACCGGTCTCCAAAACCGGGGGTTGCAGGTTCGAGTCCTGCCACTCCTGCCAAGAAATCAAAGACTTAGCAAAGAAGCGCTAAACAGTTTTCTGGCAGGGGTAACACCCGGGGTAACAATCCGGCGTCGCTGGCAACGGGAGAGGTCCCTTGAGGGCCGCCCGACGCACCAACCGGCCACTCTTGGGGCACGCGGGGGTGATTTTTAGCGCCCTCCGGGCGTCTCGGACCGCGCCCCATGCGCCTGAGCCTTGCGGCGGCGGCCGACTCGAACTCACGCTCGGCGTACACGCCATGCCCAGCCGCCCGCTTTCATTGTCCGACGCCCAGCTCGCCGCCGAAGGGCTGCCATGCTCGATAAACAACCTCTCAGCTTTCCGTCCCGAGCTCGCTTTGTCTACGATCCGGCGGTTCCAGATCGCCAACTTTGGGCGATTGCGTATGATTGCGTGCAGTGGTCGATGACGGAATATTTCATCGATATGAGCACTCATCAGGTAGTCGGCAGCGACAATCCTTTACTTGATGAGTTTAAGAGGCTCCGTGGATTCCAGCAGATCGTTTCTTTTTGGGAGACGCAGATTAAGGAGCGCGCGAAAGATCCTTACCGCTCCTCAATCCTCCCCCTAATTAGTCGTACTTAAAGACCTCAGCGCGCAACGCGATGAGGTAGTCCACAGGATGTGGGGAGGAGGAATGGAGGCGATGTCGCCATCCGCCGCCGGTCTTCCGACGACAGATGCCGGTATGCTCCCCAATCCAGCAGAAGAATTCAAAACGAATAGAAAAGAAGGGTTAATCCCATTCAATTGGAAAGCCGACTTTGTCCGATTACGAAGGCTAGCAACGGACATCGCCGACTTAAATCGTGGCTTGCTGACGGCTGGCTTTGCAGCCGGGCCACCGTATCGTTTCATTGATAATCAGGGACAAAAAGCGCCGTGAACACCGAGCGCCTGAGCGGTCCCATGCAAACCATGGTAAGGTCGGTTTTTAACCGCCAGTTCGGGACGTATTTCCTTGCACCCACAAATGATCGACACGCTTATTCGCGTTTTTGAGAGCGAGTTTTTTTGGGGCATCGTCATTGGCGCAGTTCTTACTGCCCTCGGCAGTGTGCTGCTCGTTCGGCTGCAAGAACGATCGCAACGGCGGCTACGATTAGAATTAGTGCGGACGTTCTCAATTCGATACTTGTGAAAAATCTCTCGCAAATAATCCGTGACCTTCACGACTTGCGAGGTCGCACCAATTTAATCCAACATGATTTTTTGGTGTTGTTGGATGTAGAGCTAGGCGTGTTCGGGCGAAATCGCGAACACATCATTGCTTCTCCGCCTCAAACGCGAGGCCAACTGCGCGAGTTCACAAACAACGTTTCTATAAAAAGGGCGGAAATCGGTAACTTCCTGACGCAATTCTATCAACAAAACGCAACGGCCGATCAGTTACAAGCATCGCAAAACATCGCACAGGCGCAATGGATGAGAGAGGCTTCTACACAGTCGCTCCAAAGCGCAAATGCCGCGGCGGACCGACTTCATCAATTACTGTCGGATGGGGACAAATCTCGCGGAATTAGAAGCAACGAAGGCTCGCTAGGACGGCCTGTCTCTATGCCCGGCATTGGCGCCTCATGCGCTCGACGGCTTTGACGCGCTGGCTATGTGGACGGCGATACTTCTCGGGCACGGGTCGACAACCTTTTGATTTGTCTAATCCTATCGGTGATTCTTGCACTCGCGCAATGGTTGTCCGATGATGCCCCAGGGGCTGGGGGATTTCTGATGCGTCGGGTTTTTGGCGTCACGATGCTTGGCATCGTGCTAGTCGGCTGCGCGGGTCGTGACCCGCAGCCGATAGCGACCGTGCAGGCGCAGGATCAGTACTCAGATTGCACGATGATCCGCGCCGAGATCGAAGCAAATAACGCGAAGGTGACGCAGCTCGCGAACGAGCAAGGATGGAAGGTCGCCCAGAATGTCGGCGCTGGTGTCGTCGGCCTTGTGATCTGGCCCGTGTGGTTCGGCATGGACTTCAAAGATGCCGCAGGCAAAGACGCGGCGGCTCTTGAAGCCCGGCAGAAATATCTCACGGTGCTGGCCGAGCAGAGGTGCGCAGGACCGCCCGCTCCTCCGGTCGCTGCCAAGCGCTCTCGAGCTCGGAGCGCGAAGGCAACAGCCGTGCCGGCTCAACCGCCGCCTCCGCCAGTATCAACACCGCAAGCTGCGCCAGAACCCGAGCCGCAACTCGCGCCGTATCATGACCAGCCGCACTAGGTCCGGAGGCGATGAAAAAACCAAAGAGAAAGACGGTGAAGGCCTAAGCCATGAAATTGATCGGATGGTCGGGGACTGCATTCAGCCAACGATGAAAATTCACCGCTGCACCGGAGCAAACGATGCTGGGAACGATTTTCGACAATTGGCATATGGGCGGCCGCAATAGTTCGCTGTAATCGCGATCGTTGTGACGAGCAAAGACACGAAGAATTCAATTGTTGAGGCAAACCGGGCATGGATAACCCCGATGGGGATAGCGGCTCAGGGCAAAATTGATGGCAGCGAGGATGTTTCGCTAAAGATTTATTACCGCAATCTTGGGCACAGCCCCGCACTCAACTTGACGCCAGCGTTCAATGCCGTGACTGCGGTTGATCCAAATCCAAAAACATACGAACCGCTGCGCGGAGGGACTAACAATACGTGTAAGGGACTCGCCTTGAAAGCCGATAGCTGGCCGGTATTTCCAAATAGTGACCCGACTGGTCGTTCATGGCGCGAGACAATTTATCCGCAAAGGATGATCACGCCCGCCGTCGCAGCTAGTCAGGCAGCGTTGCTTATTCAGGGCTGTTTTCTCTATGAGACAATGGGCGAAACCCATCATACTTGGTTTTGCTTGGTGGCCTATCGGAACGGCAAGTTTTCCAGCGAAGCTGAAACGCCATCTTGTGAAGATGGTAACGGAGCCGATTGAACTGCACGAGGCGCTTCAAGTCACCGCATCTGTCCCAAAGCAAGAGCGCAGGACGGGCGCACGATTAACTGCAAATACTACGGCAATACGGCCCATTGTGATTCATTTTGATCGCTGCACTGATCTGGCCAACCTAGCTATGAACCCCAAATTCTGCGCGCTGATTGAGCACCTTGAACCAAAGCTTCAATTGCTGCGAACAATGTCGCCGGTCGCAAATGGAAGGCTAACGCGCGACATGCCGAAATGTGGTGTTTATCTTTTCTCCGAAGGCAAAAGACATTTGTATGTTGGCCGATCAAATAATCTGCGGGGTCGTTACGGCCCGCATTAGTCTAGCCGGCGCTACGTACAAGCAGGCCGCGTTCGCATTTCAGCTGGCGCGCGAGATGACAAACAACACTAAAGCGACTTACAAGACTGAGGGCAGCCGCGCCTGGCTCATGCAGCAGCCGGACTTCGTCGAGCGTTCGCAGCGGCGAAGGCTCGCATACGGGCCATGGACTATCGGTACGTAGAAGAAACTGAGCCAAACCAGCAGGCACTGCTGGAAATCTATTGCGCGGTCGTGTTGGGGACGCGCTACAATGATTTTGACACTCATTGAAGCTGCGAGACTATTGAACAGACGATGCCCCGCTACAAAGGCCAACAAAAAGCAACGCGGACCGAGCTGGAATTTCCGCACCACGTCGACATCAGCGTCCCGCCCGGTGGCTTGGGGACAAAACTTGACGCGATGTACGAGTTTCACGCTCAGCACGGCATCAAGCCGCAGCGCGGACAAGGCAAGCACGATGCCGACGGCGCCGTCATCCGGTGGTGTTTCGCCGATGCCAGTTTAGCCGCAGCATTCGCCAATAAGTTCAAGGCCTAGTGACGTAGCTCACGCTGCGCCCGCTTGACCGCGTGGTAATCATCGCCATTGGGAGGCGATTACCATGACAAACAATCAGACTTTACCCAAAGCCCAAGACCATCACTCGGACGTCGCCATCGCTTCGATCTGGGTTTTGATGCTGGCCATGATCGTTGTGATCGAGATTGGATCGCTGCTGGTGTCGCGCGCGATGTTGGCGGGTATGCTTCCCTAACGGCCCGTGCAATCCACAAAGGCTTAGGCGGGGCTTGCTACTAAAGTCCGCGTTCCCATAGCCGCCAGTGGGAAGGCCGAATAGGTACCATCCTGTTGCGGGTCACATCGGACCAGCCCACACCGTTGCGTCGGCATGGAAACGCCAATGCGTGATATTCCCCGCCATCGTAGATGCATAGCTCCAGCTGCGTGTCTGCAGGAGCAGTGGTGATGGGTTGCCAGGCAGCGTTGGAAACAGCTTTTTCCATTGGTAACAATTTCGCAAATTACATAGCGCCACATTGATCTAGCTCAACGACGAAAAGTTATTTCCCGAACGGGCTGGTGTCCCTCGAATGTCCGCTTTGGGTCAAAAGCAACTAGATGATCTGTATTAGCGTCGGATCATCACTCGGCGCGCGCGAACTGTTGACGCGCCGCGACACCGGCCACGCCTGCAGCGACCTCTGCACCCAAGGCACGAGCAGCTCCGTTCCGGCGCTGCCCGACAGCCACGCGTCGAACTGAAAGGGCGTCAGCAGTGCCGGCATCCGGTCGTGTATCTTGCTCACGAACTCGTTGGCGGCGGTGATGATCATCGTGCACGACTTGAGCGGCTCGCCCGTCTCGATGTCTTTCCACTCGTCCCACAGCCCGGCAATGGTCAAAGGCGAACCGTTCTCGGTCGAGAAGTAGTACGGCTGCTTGCCGTCCGGCGTGCTCATCCACTCGTAATATCCCGAAGCGGGGATCAGGCAGCGGTTGCGCTTGAACGCCGCGCGGAACATCGGCTTCTCGGCCACGGTCTCGGCACGCGCGTTGAATGTTGCCGGCGTCTCCTTGGCCTTCTTCTTCCACCACGACGGCACCAGACCCCAGCGCATCGGCAGCAGCTCGCGCTTGCCGTCGCGCTCCATCACCGCGTCGATTGTTTGTGTCGGGCATATGTTGTAGCGCGCGGGCAGATTGCGCTCGGGTGTCGCCGGCGCCGTTAGGCGATAGAGCGCGACCAGTTCGCGCCACGTCAGTCGATTTGTGAAGCGTCCGCACAGGGGCGAATTGTAAGCAAAAAAGACCCCAGACGGAGGGGTTAACCGCTGGGGTCACACTCTGCTGGACGTTGGGGATTGGGGGGGCATAGGCGTCCAGCTTCTCCTTCAAAGTATGCCGGGCTGATCGCGTTTCAAGGGTGAGCGACAAGTGCGGCTTCGTGTCCGCTCTACCCCCGAAAGCGGACGTGTGCAGTGCACAAGCCAATGTCTGCTAATGGCCAAAAGCGGACCTCGAATGGTATCGGTCGAGCGCGTAGTCAAATAGACTTAATGGTGATTGGGATGCGAGATGAGGGTGACCTCCATGCCTGAAATCAAGACCGAGTTTCTGCTCTCGATTGCTCTCGAGGTGCAAGGCTTCACGGTCGGCGACACGCCCCATGGGAGCCTGCGCATATTTCGGTTCGATGGCGGCAATTTCGAAGGACCGAAACTCAAGGGTACGGTTTTGCCAGGCGGAGGTGGCACGGCGCTCACACGTCACGACGACGTCCTGGAGATCAAAGCGCGGTTGACGCTCGAGACCGACGATAATGAGAAAATCTACGTGACCTGGAAGGGACTTCGCCACGGCCCGAAGGAGATCATTGATCGCGTCAATCGCGGCGAGACTGTCGACGCGGCGACTTATTATTTCCGCACCACGCCATACTTTGAAACAGGCTCGCAAAAGTACGCTTGGTTGAACCGCATCTGTTCGATTGCTACTGGCTCGCGTAACGCGAGCGAGCGGACCATCCAGGTGTTTCAGGTATTGTAACGGAATACTGCCGGACATTCGCTCCGGTTCTGGCAACGAATGTCCGCTTTGGGTCACAAGCCGACATGTGCGGTGCAAACGCGGGGCCGTAACAACGTCGTTAAGACCTAGAGCGCAGCGCTATTTCTTCTCGCTGCGTTTTTGATTGCACTTTGCCATGCAATTCGGGATGCACAGGTTTTTGCCATAACTCGACATTTCGCAGCGCTTCGCGCAGAAGTCTTGGCACGATTGCTTCTGTGCAAACGCGGGAACCGACGCGGATGTTGCGATAAACCCCAACGTCAGCAGGATTGGTAATAATTTGGACATTGTATCCCCAACTTTTGACCCGAAAAGCGTATCACATAGCTTTGACGTGATGAAAAGTCGGAGATGGCCGCTTCGGATCCTAACGAC
>CAWHQF010000021.1:0-8280 GCA_963831475.1 uncultured Alphaproteobacteria bacterium | reverse complement strand
GCCAACATGTTCATGCTCGGTTATGCCTATCAGCTGGGAGCGCTCCCGCTGTCGGCGGAAGCGATCGAGCGTGCGATCGAAATGAACGGTGAAGCGGTTCCGATGAATATTGCGGCATTTCGTTATGGCCGCCGCGCTGTCGTAGATCCAAAGGCACTCGAACTGCTGATCGAGCCGCGGCCGCAAGACCAAAACGATTCTCTCCGGCTGTCGTTATCATTTGCCGAGACTGTCGACCGCCGCACGGAATTCCTTACCGGCTACCAAAACCAGAATTACGCCCGCCGCTACCGCAACTGGGTAGAAAAGATTCGAGCGGTTGAAGCCGAAAAGGCGCCCGGCCGCTGCGGCCTGGCGGAAGCAGTGGCCCGCTATCTGTTCAAACTGATGGCGTACAAGGACGAATACGAAGTCGCACGGCTCTACAGCGAAACGTCCTTTCTCGATCGCATAAAATCGAGTTTTGACGGAGACAAGTTGCGTTTTGAATTTCATTTGGCGCCTCCATTGCTGGCGCGCCGAGATCCCGCGACAGGCGAACCGCGGAAGATGTCTTTCGGTCCCTGGATGCTTAAGGCTTTTGCGGTGCTCGCGAAGTTCAAGTTTCTGCGTGGTACGGTTTTTGATCCATTTGGCTATTCGCACGAGCGACAGATCGAACGCCAATTGGTCGACGACTATGAGCGGCTGCTCGGCGAAATATCCGAGCACCTGACGCCTGCCAACCACGATGTCGCAGTCGCGCTCGCGGCAGTCCCTGAAAAAATCCGCGGCTTCGGGCCGGTCAAGCAGCGGCATCTGGCCGCGGCAAAGGCGGAAGAGGCGGCCTTGCGGGATCAGTTTCTTGCCGGCGCCGCACCGGTCCTTAAGGCGGCGGAATAGCCCGAAAGCCCTGCCCAGCGTTCTTTCCTGTTATCTGTACTTGACCGCCTTTCGGCGGTGTTTTCATATCGAGACAAGAAGATCGTTCAATAAGACGGCGAGGGGTATAGAGTTCGCGCAGCGGGAGCGCGGCCGCATGGGAGGACTGGGCTGTGGCGCCTATTGCCGCCGCGGGTGCGGATACATTTCCGAAGCTTTTGGTCCGCAATGCCCGGATTTACGGGGCGCGGCCATCCATGCGTCACAAGGATCTGGGGATTTGGCAGAGCTGGACCTGGAGCCAGGTGCTCGACATCGTGCGCGCCTATGCCGTGGGCCTGCATCGGCTAGGCCTTAAGCGCGGCGAGACGATTGCGATCGTCGGGGCCAACCGGCCGCGGCTCTATTGGTCAGTCATGGCTGCTCAGATGCTCGGTGCCATACCCGTGCCGGTCTATGCCGATGCCGTGGCCGACGAGCTGGCCTTTGTGCTTGCCCATGCCGATGTACATTTTGCCGCCGTCGAAGACCAGGAACAGGTCGACAAGATACTCTCGGTGACGGAGCGTGTTCCGCATCTTGGATTGATGATCTACGACGAAAAACGCGGGCTGCGCGACTACGACCATAGCCGTCTGCATTCAATGGACGACGTCATCGAAGGAGGCCGCAAGGCACTCGCCGACCCATCAGTCTCTGCATGGCTCGATGCCGAGATCGCGGCCGGCAAAGGCGCGGACCCGTCGATCATCCTCTACACTTCGGGCACGACGGGCGCATCCAAAGGTGTCGTGCTCACCAATGAGCGATCGATCAATGCCGCGGCCGATACGGTCGAATTCGATAAGCTGACCGAGAACGATGTTGCGCTCGCCTATTTGCCGCTCGCCTGGGTCGGTGATCATTACCTTAATTACGCTCAAGGGATGGTTTCGGGCTTTTGTACCGCCTGCCCGGAAAACGCCGATACTGCGATGCAGGATCTGCGCGAGATCGGACCCACCTTTTATTTCGCACCGCCGCGCACGCTCGAATTGTTGCTCACGCGCGTGATGATCCGTATGGAAGATGCCGGTTTTGTCAAACGGAAGCTGTTTCACTACTTCATCGGCGTCGCGCGCCGCTACGGAGAACGCATCCTCAACGGACAGCCGGTGCCATTGACGGGCCGGTTGCTTTACGGGCTCGGCTCTCTCCTCGTATACGGACCACTCAAGAACGTACTGGGGTTTTCCAACGTGCGCGTGGCCTATACGGCCGGCGAGGCAATCGGCCCGGATTTGTTCAATTTCTATCGCTCAATCGGGCTGAACCTCAAGCAGCTCTATGGACAGACCGAAGCCTTCCTTTACGTGACCGCGCAGCCCGACGGCGAAATCTATTCAGACACGGTTGGCCCTGCCTGCCCCAATGTCGATATCCGCATTGCTGAAGACGGCGAGGTGCAATTCAAGTCGCCGGGTATGTTCACGGGCTATTTCAAGGACGATGCCAAAACGATCGAAGCGATGACGCCGGACGGTTATGTGAAGACGGGCGATGCCGGATTTTTCGATGAAAAGACAGGGCATCTGAAGATTATCGACCGCGCCAAGGATGTCGGCCGTCTCAACGACGGCACGCTATTTCCGCCGAAGTACATCGAGAACAAGCTCAAGTTCTTTCCAAACATCCGCGAGGCCGTGGCGCTTGGCGACAAGCACGATTTTGTGTGCGTGATGCTCAATATCGATCTTACGGCGGTTGGCAGCTGGGCGGAGCGCAACAATGTTATCTACGGCTCCTATCAGGAACTCGCCGGGCATCCGCTCGTCTACGACATGATCGAAAAAAATATCGCGGAAGTGAACCGTTCGCTTGCTGCCGACCGGATAATGGCAGGCGCGCAAATCAAGCGGTTCCTTGTCCTGCACAAGGAACTTGATGCGGACGACGGCGAACTCACGCGCACACAGAAGGTTCGTCGCGGTTTTATTGCCGAGCGTTACGCGCCGTTGATTACGGCGCTTTACGACGGCTCCAAGGAAGCCGACATCTCGACCGAAGTCACTTTCGAAGACGGCCGCAAGGGCGTGATCAGCGCGCGCGTCAAAATTCGCGACGTCCAAACCGAACCGGTCGCCGCCCCGATGGGGAAAGCTGCATGAGGGCGCCGGGCGGACCCGAAGTCGCGGCCGGTGAAGTTCTGCTTTCGGTGGAAAACGTTTCGTTGTCCTTCGGCGGCGTGAAAGCAGTCAGCGACGTCTCCTTTGACATCCGCAAGGGCGAGATTCGCGCAATTATTGGGCCGAACGGCGCCGGCAAGACGTCGATGCTCAATATCATCAATGGCTTCTATCATCCTCAGCAGGGCCGCATCACATTCAAAGGAAAGACGCGCCCCCAGATGCGCCCGCACGAGGCGGCAATGGGAGGGATCGCGCGTACCTTTCAGAATGTCGCGCTGTTCCGTGGCATGACGGCGCTCGATAACATCATGGCAGGCCGTACGCTGAAGATGCACAGCAACTTCTTTTGGCAGCTCCTGCGCTATGGGCCGGCGATGCAGGAGGAAGTCGAGCACCGGCGAAACGTCGAGGAAATCATCGATTTTCTCAAGATTCAGGAAATCCGCCGGGTGCCGGTAGGCCGGCTGCCATATGGTTTGCAAAAGCGCGTGGAGCTGGGCCGTGCACTTGCGATGGAGCCCGAGCTGCTTTTGCTCGATGAACCCATGGCCGGCATGAACCTCGAGGAAAAGGAAGATATGTCGCGTTTTGTACTCGACGCGAACGATTACTTTGGGACGACGATCGCGCTGATTGAACACGACATGGGCGTGGTGATGGATCTTTCGGATCGCGTTGTGGTGCTCGATCACGGCATCAAGATCGCCGACGGCACGCCGGACGAGGTCAAGCGCAACCAAGCGGTCATCGACGCCTATCTCGGCGTGGCACATTGAGGGTCTGATGGGGCTGCTCTACCAAATCTTCATCGATCCATTTGTGCAGATGGCGACTGCGCCCGACTTGTTTGTGCAGACACTGTGGGAGGGGCTCGTCGGCGGCATGCTGTATGCGCTCATTGCGCTTGGATTCGTGCTGATCTTCAAGGCGTCCGGGGTGTTCAATTTTGCGCAAGGCATCATGGTCGTATTTGCCGCGCTGACGCTCGTGGGGCTTTATGATGCCGGTCTGCCTGCATTTGTTGCGCTTGGCCTGACTATCGTCGTGATGTTTTTGCTCGCATTTACCGTCGAACGGGCGGTGCTGCGCCCGCTCGTGAATCAGCCGGACATAATTCTTTTCATGGCGACGTTCGGCATCACATATTTCCTCATCGGGTTCGGCGAATTCGTCTTCGGCGGCGATCCGAAAGTGATGGTGACCGACGGTCTGTTCCTGCCGAAGGGAGCCATCACCTACAAGACCCTCGGCGGAATCGTGCAACTGCAAAAGCTCGACATTGTCGCCGCAATCACGGCCACGATTATGGTGACCGCTCTCGGCATTTTCTTTTCAAAGACGCGGATCGGCCGGGCGTTGCGCGCAGTGGCCGACAGCCATTCGGCGGCCCTGTCTGTCGGCATTTCACTCGAACAGATTTGGGTGATCGTCTGGTTCGCGGCAGGCCTTGTCGCGCTGGTGACCGGCATTTTCTGGGGCGCGCGTTCGGACGTCTCTTTTGCACTTGAAGTGATCGCATTGAAGGCGTTGCCGGTGCTCATCCTCGGCGGATTTACGTCGATCCCGGGGGCGATCGTCGGCGGCCTGATCATCGGCGTCGGCGAAAAACTCGGGGAGTTCTACTGGGGCCCGCTGGTCGGCGGCGGCACCGATGCATGGTTTGCCTACGTGATTGCGCTGGTGTTCCTGCTGTTCCGTCCGCAAGGCCTGTTCGGCGAAACAATCATCGAGCGCGTGTGAGGATGACCTGATGCTCTACCGCGAGGCCGGGCAATTCAAGACAAGCTACGCGAGCGACTTCGCGGTATTTCCGATTTTGCAGGATCGCATCGGCATCGCGATCATTCTTGCAATCGCCTTCATCATTATTCCGCTCACGGGAAACGATTTCCTCGTCAACGCGGTGATGATCCCGTTTCTGATTTTTTCGCTGGCGGCGATCGGGCTCAATCTGCTCACCGGCTACACCGGGCTGCTCTCGCTCGGCACCGGCGCCTTCATGGGCGTGGGCGCATATGCCTGCTACAAGCTCACGACCATCTTCCCGAATGTGAACATCATCATCTGGGTGATTGCATCGGGATTCTTCTCGGCCGCAGTCGGCGCAATATTCGGTCTGCCGTCGCTGCGAATCAAAGGATTCTATCTGGCGATTGCGACGCTGGCGGCGCAATTCTTCCTGGAATGGTGCTTCATCCGTATTCCCTGGCTTTACAATAACAATGTGTCGGGTGCGATCGAAGTGCCTCAACGCGAATTGTTCGGTGTCATCATCACCGGCCCGAGGGCGACTGCTCAAACGCGGTATTACATTGTTCTTATGCTCGTCGTGTTGATGACCTGGGTAGCCTCGAACCTGGTGCATGGCCGTATCGGCCGCATGTGGATGGCGGTCCGCGACATGGATATCGCGGCCGAATTGATGGGAATTCGATTGTTGCCCACCAAGCTGCTCGCCTTCGCCGTTTCATCGTTCTACTGCGGCGTTGCGGGCGCGCTGATGGTGTTCCTCTGGTATGGCGGGTCGGAGGCGAGTGTCTTCAATATCAATCAGAGCTTCACGATCCTCTTCATGATTATCATTGGCGGATTGGGCAGCCTGCTGGGCTCTTTTTTGGGCGCGGCCCTGATCTATATCCTCCCGATCGTCCTTCGCTTCGTTCCGCCCGCTCTGGGGCTGCCGCTGCAGGCGGCCACGGTCGAGCATATCACCTTCATGGTGGTGGGGATTTTGATCATCCTGTTCCTGATCGTGGAGCCCGCCGGGCTTGCCCGCCTATGGTTGGTCGGAAAGCAAAAATTGAGGGTGTGGCCGTTTCCGTATTGATAGTGCAGGATAGGAGCCAATTTCCGACCATGGCGCCAACCATGGCTCCAAGATCGCTCGCCGCCCTAACGGCGTCGAGCGAACATAGAAACCAGAGGCACGCCTGGTCGGGCGCGAACCAAAGGGAGGAACGATGATGAAAACTAGACACCTATTGGCCGGGATGGCCTGCGCGACCTTGCTGGGTGCCTCCGTGCTCGCGGGCACCGCGCAAGCACAGGACAGCATATACGTGCCGCTCTTCACATACAGGACCGGCCCATATGCCAATTCGGGCATTCCGATTGCCAACGGCATGCACGACTATCTCACCATGCTTAATGAACGTGATGGCGGCATCGGCGGCGTCAAACTGAACATAGAAGAATGCGAAACGGGATACGACACCAACAAGGGTGTGCAGTGCTGGGAATCGACAAAAAGCAAGCACCCGACCGTCGTCAATCCGTTTTCGACCGGCATAACTTTGCAATTAATTCCAAAAGCCGCCGTCGACAAGATTCCAATTCTTTCGATGGCCTACGGCCTGTCGGCTTCAGCAGTCGGAAACGACTTCCCCTGGATCTTCAATCCGCCGGCCACCTATTGGGACGGCATGTCGATGATCATTCGCTACATCGGCGGCAAGGAAGGCGGCCTCGACAAGCTCAAGGGCAAGACGGTCGGATTTATCTTCCTCGACGCCGGTTACGGGCGCGAGCCGATCCCGCTGCTCGAGCAGCTCGCCAAGGATTACGGCTTCAACGTGAAGCTTTATGCGGTTGCCGGCAAGGAAATGCAGGATCAATCGGCACAATGGCTCGCCGTTCGCCGCGATCGTCCGAACTGGATGATCATGTGGGGCTGGGGTGCCATGAACCCGACAGCGGTCAAACGCGCGGCGGAAAATGGCTACCCGATGGATCATTTCGTCGGCGTGTGGTGGTCAGGTTCTGACGATGATGCACGCGGCGGTGGCGAACAGGCCAAAGGCTATTTGGCGCTCAACTTCAACGGGCTTGGCTCAAACTATCCGGCCATCCAGGACATCAAGAAATATGTCGTGGACAAGGGAAAGAGCCAGGTCGAGAAGGACAAGTTCGCGGACAATTTCTACAACCGCGGCGTCTACAATACGGCGCTCGTGGCGGAAGCGATCCGCAACGCACAAAAGCTTTCGGGCAAAAAGGTCGTGACCGGTGAAGACGTGCGTCGCGGCCTCGAGACATTGCACATCACGGATGCGCGGTGGAAAGAACTCGGTTTTGCCGGGTTTGCTGCGCCGCTTACCGGCATCAGCTGCACCGATCATAACGGGCACCAGCCCGCTTACATGCAGCAGTGGGACGGGACGAAATGGGTAAAAGTCTCCGACTGGATTCAGCCCATGAAGGAAAAAGTACGGCCACTGCTTGAAGAAGCGGCAAAGGAATACGTCGAGAAAAACACTGGCTGGCCGAAGCGCACGGAAAGCTGCGATAAATCTTCCTGATCGGGCCGTTCCGCTCCCTCTCCCCTAGGGGAGAGGGAGTGCACGGTATCGCCTCACCATGCGCATTTGCGGATGACATCCGCAAATGCGCCATCCTCTCCGCCTAGCGGGGAGGATCGACGGAGCCAGATGCAGCCGGAGCCAGATGCAGCCGATGAATACAGCCGCACCAGCTTCACACCCCGTCGCACAGAACGAACGAATTCTCTCGGTCAATAATATCGAGGTGATCTACGATCACGTGATCCTTGTTCTAAAGGGCGTGTCGCTGGAAGTCTCCAAAGGCGGGATCGTTGCGCTCCTCGGCGCAAATGGTGCCGGCAAAACCACGACGTTGAAGGCAATTTCGAATTTGCTGCATGCCGAACGCGGCGACGTCACCAAAGGCTCGATTGTCTTCGAGGGAGTGGAGGTGCAGGACCTTTCGCCCAACGAACTGGTGCGCAGAGGCTGCATCCAGGTGATGGAAGGCCGCCATTGTTTTGGCCACCTTACCATAGAAGAAAACCTGCTTACCGGCGCATTTACGCGGCGTGACGGGAAGGCTGCGATCAAGCGCGACCTCGAGCTGGTCTATTCATATTTTCGCAGGCTTAGCGAACGAAAGAACTCGCTTGCCGGCTATACCTCGGGCGGCGAACAGCAGATGTGCGCGATCGGCAGGGCGCTGATGTCGCGACCGAAGATGATTTTGCTCGACGAACCGTCGATGGGTCTTGCGCCGCAGATCGTCGAGGAAATATTCGGCATCGTGAAGAATTTGAACGAGAGTGAAGGCGTTTCGTTCCTGCTGGCGGAGCAGAATACCCATATGGCGCTGCGCTTCGCTCGTTACGGTTACATACTTGAAAATGGCCGTGTCGTGATGGATGGCGAAGCCAAGGCACTCGCTGAAAACGAAGACGTCAAGGAATTCTACCTCGGAATCTCCGAAGGCCGGCGTAAGTCATTCC
>CAWHQF010000020.1:0-278087 GCA_963831475.1 uncultured Alphaproteobacteria bacterium | reverse complement strand
GCCATTTGGCGCGAAATCGAGAATCATCGTCGGCACCCTGCTCGGCATCGGCATGGCCTGGTGGAAACCGGTGAACGTCATCGTCGCGCCGATCGTGGAGATATTCTATCCGCTGCCGAAATCCGCGCTCATCCCGGTGACCGTGATCTGGCTCGGCTTTGGCGACGGATCGAAAATCTTGCTCATCTTTCTCGGCTGCATGCTGCCGGTCACGATCGGCGCCTTCAATGGCGCGCGCTCGAGCGAACAGGTGCTGGTGTGGTCGGCCCGCAGCATGGGCGCGAGCCGTCTGCGCATGTTGTGGGATGTGGTGCTGCCGAGCGCCATGCCGGAATTGCTCAACGGCATCCGCACCGCGCTCGCGCTGTCGTTCATCCTGCTGGTGTCTTCCGAATTGATCGTGGCGCAGAAGGGCTTCGGCTACCTGATCGGCTTTCTCGGCGCCAACGGCACTTATGACGCGATGTATGCGGTGGTGTTCAGCGTTGCATTTCTCGGATTCGCGGCTGACCGGATCTATCTCCTGATTACAAAGCGGGCGCTGGCATGGCGCGAGTAGCAACAGATGAGGTGCCGAACGGCTTGCCCGAGAAAGCGGCGCGGCTTGCCGTCTCCATTTCCTGGATGGGCGCCCGCGTCGTTTCCGTGGTCGCGCTGCTGGCAGCGTGGGAGCTGGTGGCGCGCAGCGGCGTTGTGACGCCTTTCCAGTTGCCGGCACTGAGCAAGGTGCTGGAGCGGATCTGGGACGATGCCGCTCTCCGGCGATCTCGCGCTCAACACGGCCGTCACGCTCTATCGCGCCATGGTCGGCTTCGTCATTGCGGCCGTCGGCGGCGTCGCGTTGGGCCTCGCGATGTCGCGAAATGCGCTGACGCGTTGGTTCTTCGACCCGATTGTTTCCATCGGGTTTCCGATGCCAAAGATCGCCTTTCTGCCGGTCGTCATGTTCTGGCTTGGCGTGTTCGACGTTTCCAAGATCACCATGATTGTGTTCGACGCCATTTTTCCGGTTGTGGCGGCAACCATCATCGCCATTCAGGGTGTCGAACGTGAACTGATCTGGTCGGCCCGCAACATGGGGGCCGGCGAGCGCGAGCTGCTGTGGCAGGTCGTGCTGCCGGCGGCGCTGCCGACAATCATGACGGGCTTGCAGGTGGCGCTCCCGCTGTCGCTGATTGTTGCGGTCGTGACTGAAATGCTGATGGGCGGCTATGGCCTCGGCGGCGCCATGATGACCGCCTCGCGTTTTGCCAATTCGGTGGGCGTTTTTGCCGGTATCGTCGAGATTGCCGTCGTTGGCTACGCTTTGGTGAAGATTATGGCGCTGACCCGCCGCCGGCTGCTGATCTGGCACCAGGAAGCCAACGAGCCGACCACGGCGTAATTTTAAATCATTGCGGACTGCCCACTAATCCTGTGAAATCACGGGGTGGGCGATAACAAAAATAAGCGCACGCCAGGGGAAACGGCTTGAGCGAGACGGCAACGCTGCTGCAAGGCGCGGTGCGGGAAGGGCATGCCGGCAAAAGCCGCAATGTCCTTGCCACTCCTGGATTTGGCTGCTGCTGGCCATCCTGACCTTCCTGGTCGTCTATCCGGTTCTCACCTTGCTGCTTGGCGCCCTCACCGACACCAACCCGGTGGTCGAGGGCTTCAGCCTGGCGCGACTGTCGATCGCCAATTTCCTCACCGTGCTCGCCAACCCGAACGTCGCCGACGCCCTGATCAACACGTTGGTGGCCTGCGCCGGCGGAACCGCGATCGCGGTGGCGATCGGGCTTGCGTTTTCATGGATCGTCGTGCGCACCAATACGCCGTTCAAGCGCTTCATCGCGGCGGCCGGCATCCTGCCGCTGTTCGCGCCGCCGCTGGTTGCCGGAGTTGCCTGGACCATTCTCGGCTCGCCCAAGACAGGTCTGATCAACACGATGTTCAAATGGGCCGGGCTCGACTGGCACGTCGATTTTTATTCGCTGTCCGGGTTTGATCTTCGTGTTCGGCATTTATTACGCGCCTTACGTCTACATGTTCACCGCCTCCGCGCTGCGCAACATGGATCCGAGCCTGGAAGAAGCCGCCGAGATCGCCGGCGCCAGCGCGTTCTCGACGCTGTTCACGGTGACCTTTCCGCTGATCATGCCGGCGATTGTCTCCGGCATGCTGCTGTCATTCATCGTGATGCTCGGCATCTACGGCATTCCGGCGGTGCTCGGCGCGCCGGCCAATATCAACGTGCTCACCACTTACATCTTCAAGCTCACCAACTGGTCGCCCCCGCTCTACAACACCGCTGCGGCCGTCGCGATCATCCTGATGGTCGTCACCGGGCTGCTTGTGTTCCTGCAACAGAAAGTGCTGTCGGGCCGCAGCTACACGACCGTCGCCGGTAAGGCCTACCGCCCGCGCAATCTCGATCTCGGACGCTGGCGCTGGTTCACCTTCGGCTTCGGCGCGCTCTATCTGCTGGTCGTCGTCATTCTGCCGACGCTCGCGCTCATCGTCGCGGCCTTCCGCAAATTCATGTTTATCCGCGACGCCGCCAGCCTGTTCGACATGCGCCAGTATTCATTGATGCACTTCCACAGCATTTTCGACAATCCGCTCACCATGAACTCGATCTACAACGCGGTGGAGGTCGGGATCATCACCGCGTTTTTCGGCGGCATTCTCGCCTTCGCGATCGGCTACACCATCCACCGTTCGCATCTGCCGGGACGACGATCGATCGATCTGCTGTCGACCTTGCCGGTGGCGATCCCCGGCCTGGTGATCGGCGTTGCCTATCTGTGGGCATGGATCGGCATTCCCGGCGGGCTCTACGGCACGATCTGGATTCTCGCGCTCGCCTTTATCGCGCGCTTCCTGCCCGACACGGTGAAATCGCTCTCGACGTCGTTCCTCCAGATTCATCGTGAACTCGAGGAAGCGGCCTGGGTCTGCGGCAAGGGCATGCTCGGCACGATCCGCACCGTGATGCTGCCGCTGGCAAGCCCGGGCGTTATCGCCGCGATGACGCTGCTGTTCGTGCTGTCGATCCGCGAACTCGGATCCTCGCTCTTTCTCTACACCAGCAACACCATGGTGATGTCGGTGTTGCTGCTCGACTACTACGAAGGCGGCAATCTCGGAAAGACCGCTGCGTTCAGCCTGGTGCAAATAGTTCTGCTTGGAGTGCTGATAGGGGGCGCTAACTGGCTATCCAGAGGCGCGGCGCAAGGCAGCGTCGCGCGGACGGGATAAGAAAACATGGGAGGATTGGTCATGATGAAAAGCATCGTCGCCGGCTTTGCCGGCCTGGTCGCGCTCGCCGTCGTGCCGGCGCAGGCGCAGGAATTTGGCTCGCCCGAATTGATCGCGGCCGCCAAAAAGGAAGGCAAGCTGGTCTACTACACCGCCAACTTCGCCGAAGTCGAACAGCAGGTCATCAAGGCGTTCAACAAGCGCTTTCCGGAAATCTCGGTCGAAATGGTGCGCGCACCGGGCGGCCAGCTCATCACGCGCGTGAAGACCGAAGTCGCCGCCGGCAAGCTTGCCGCCGACGTGATCGACCATTCCGACCGCGCGTTGATGTTGCCTTTGGTCGATCTGTTCCAGGACTACGCGCCGCCCAATGCGGCCGACTATCGCAAGGATGCGCAGATCTCGCCCAACCTGTGGCCGCGCGCCACGCTGGTGTGGTCGATCGCCTACAACACCGAGCTGGTGAAAAATCCGCCGAAAACCTGGATGGACCTGACCAAGCCGGAATACGACAAGATGACCGCGCAAGTGTTCGCGCAATCCGGCGGCACCACCTGGACCCGCATCATGTTCGAGCGGCAGGTGCTTGGCGAAGACTACTGGAAGAAGCAGGCAGCGACCCACCCGGTGCTCTATCCGTCCGGCGCGCCGATGTCGGACGCGATGGTGCGCGGCGAAGTCGCGATGGGGCCCCTGCTCTACAACGCGATCTATCCGAAGCAGAAGGACGGCGCGCCGGTCAAAATTTTCTTCCCGCCCGAAGGCGTGCCGGTCAACCCTTACGCGTCAGGCATTCCGAAGACGGCGGCGCATCCCAACGCCGCAAAGCTGTTCCTCAACTGGTGCCTGTCGAAAGAAGGCCAGACCTTCATGATCAAGGAGCTCGGCAACCTCACCTCGCTCAAGGAGGTGCCGGTCTATCCGGAGGGCTTCGATCCCAAGGTGGTCAAGGTCTGGCTGCCGAACATGGACGAGTACGTGAAGCTGCACGGACCATGGGTCGCCGAATGGGACAAGACCTTCGGCTACCGGCAGTGAACGCGGCGCGCGTGTGACACCAGAGTGATGCCAAAAGTGACCCCATGACGGCGACGCTCGAAGTCAGCGAGCTGCGCAAGCAGTTCTCGGTCGGCCGGCCGGCCATTGACGGCGTGAGTTTTCGCCGTGCCGGCCGGCGAAATCGTGGTCCTGCTCGGCCCCTCGGGCTGCGGCAAGACCACGACGCTGCGCTGCGTCGCCGGACTGGAGCACCCGACCGCGGGCACGATCAGCATCGCCGGTCGCGTGGTGTCATCGCCCGCGCGCGGCGTGCTGCTGCCGCCGCGGCTGCGCAATATCGGCATGGTGTTCCAGTCCTACGCGGTCTGGCCGCACATGACGGTGCGGCAGAACGTCGATCTATCCGCTCAAGCATCGCAGAATCGCGCGCGCCGATGCCGACCGCATGGTCGACGAAGTGCTGGAACTGGTCGGCCTGTCGGAATACGCCGACCGTCCGGTGGTGGCGCTGTCGGGCGGACAAATGCAACGCGTCGCGCTCGCGCGCAGCATCGTCTACCGGCCGCAACTGCTGCTGCTCGACGAACCGCTGTCCAATCTCGACGCCAAGCTGCGCCTGCGGCTGCGCGACGATCTGCGGCGAATTCTGAAGGCCGCCGGCATGACCGCGCTCTATGTGACGCACGATCAGGCCGAGGCGGTCGTGCTCGGCGACCGCATCGGGGTGATGCGCGAAGGCAAGCTGCTGCAAATGGGCACACCGGACGAAATCTATAACCGGCCGGCCGACCTGTTCGTCGCCAACTTCACCGGCGCCACCAACGAGCTCACCGGAACCTTGCTCGAGCGCAACGGCGCCTTCGGCGTGGTCGATATCGGCGGCGGCAACCGCGTCGAGGCCACGCTGCTGCACGGCGTCGGTGCCGGCGAAAAAGTGCGCATCGCCTTGCGGCCGGAAAATATTGCACTCGGGGCAAACGGCAGCAGCAACGCGTTTCGCGCCCGCGTGCTGGATCGCCGCTACCAGGGCACGCAAACAGTCTACGACATCGACCTTGCCGGCCACCACCTGGAGGTGCTCGAACTGGGCACCGCGGCACGCCACGATATCGGGACCGATGCCCCGGTCTCGCTGCCGCGCGAAGCGCTCTGGGCCTATCGCGATCAGGGCGCCTTGCGGGAAGCGTAGCGGCTTGGCCAAGCCTGTACCGGATGGTGGGCGTTTGGCCGCGTCATCAAGGCAGGTCACAGGCAGGTCACAAGACTTGCCAAAATCCGTTGGACCTCCGACAATCTTGCCAGTTCGCGACGAGAAGCTTGCGGATGCACCAAGCAAGCCCGGCGACAGTGGGAGGAAAACCATGCGCTTTCTGAAATTCGCGCTGGCCGGCGCCTGTGCGCTCGGCTTCGTCGGCCTCAGCCCGGCCAACAGCGCCGAGCCCGTGAAAATCCGCATGTCATGGGTGGCGCCGGTCGCAAACTGGGCCTCGATCATTCTCGAGAAAAAGGATCTGGCCGTGCATTTGGGCAAATCCTACACGCTCGAGTCCGTCCGCTACCAAGGCACGCCGCAAATGATCACGGCGATCGCCAATAACGAACTGGAAGTCTCCAACCTCGCTTATTCCTCGCTTGCCATCGCGATCGAAAACGCCGGTCTCGACGACATCCGCGTCATCGCCGACGAATTCCAGGATGGCGTCCCGGGTTATTTCAGCGAGCAGTTCTACGTCCGCAAGGACAGCGGCATCAACAAGGTCGAAGACCTCAAGGGCAAGGTGATCGCGACCAATGGCGGCGGCAGCGCCGTCGACGTTGCCATGCGCGCCATGCTGAAGAAGCACGGCCTTGAGGAAAAACGCGACTACACGATGATCGAGGCGCCGTTGCCGACAATGGCGGCGGTGCTTTCCGACAAGAAAGCCGACCTCGTCCCGGCCGTGCTGCCTTTCGCGCTCAATCCCAAGCTCAAGGAAGAAGGCAAGGTCCTGTTCGAGCAACGGGAAGCCATCGGCATCACGCAGATGATCGTGTGGACGGCGCGCAAGTCCTTCATCGACAAGAACCGCGCCGCCATGGTCGACTTCATGGAAGACATGCTGCGTATCACGCGCTGGTATCTCGACCCGAAGAACCACGACGAAGCGGCCAAGATCGCGTCCAACATCACCAAGGTGCCGCCCGAGCGCTTCGGCTGGCTCTTCACCAAGGCCGATACTTATCGCGATCCGAACCTGCTGCCGAACGTCGAGGCGTTGCAGCGCAACGTCGACATGACGCAGGACCTGGGCTTCGTGAAAAAGAAGATCGACATCAAGAAATATGTCGATGTGAGCCTGGCGCAGGAAGCCGCCAAGCGCCTGAAATAGCCGCTACTCTTCTAGTCGGCGCAACGGCCCCGGATTCATCCCGGGGCCGTTTCGTTTTTGGAGCGATCAGATGCGCTTGAGCGGAATGGCGCCGAGAAAATCGCGCTTGCCGACATCCACGCCGAAATTCCGCGCGGCGGCGTAAGCCGCGGTGAGATGGAAATAGAAATTCGGCAGAACGAAATGATTGAGATAGTCGCCGCCCTTCATCTGCCCTTTGTTCGGTCCGAGCGGAAACGTGATGTCGCGATCAACCGCCGCATCGATGGCCTTGGTGTCGAGCGTCTTGAGGAAGGCGATGGTCTTGGCGATGCGCTCCTTGAGTTGATCGATGCTCGCTTCATTGTCCTCCATCTTCGGCGGCTCGACGCCGGCGAGACGGGCGGAGCCATTCTTGGCCTGATCGCAGGCAACCTGGACCTGCTTCACCAGCGCGAACATGTCGGGCGCGAGCCGCCAGCCAAGAAGCACCGACGGATCGACTTTCTTGGCCGTCGGCATGGGCCGCGGCCTTGTCGAGCACGCCTGACAGAGCATTGAGACCGATCTCGAAGACCGGGAGAGACGCCTGAGACATCGTGAAGGGCATGAGAGGCAAGTCCTTTCAAGGAAAAATTCGCGTGTGTTCGTTGCACACAAGGAGCGCGCGATTCAACAGCGCTCTACACGCAAACGCGAAAACTTTTTTGTATGGCTCTCTGCGCGGACACAGTCGCAAAAGCGAAGCGATTGCCGCGCACTAAAGGCACTTCTCGAAGTATTCTAATTTCACATTGGAACGCCTTTAAATCATTGATATTGCAGTATTTTTTTACGACCCCCTACGTCGCATCAGGGCAACGCGCATCGCACATTGCGTGCGCGCGCAAAAAAAGCCGATGGGTGGAGGACACGATGCGTCAGACGGGGGCAAGCCGGCACATTCCTGCATTGCTGGCGACGACATTTCTTGTGGTGGGCACGGACGCCGGAGTTTTGCCGGCAGCCGCGCAGGAGCAGACCGCCGCCGCAGGCGGCGCGCGACGTCAACGCGCAAGCGATCACGCTCGATACCATCAACGTCCAGGGCGACGCCGGCCAGACAGATGGCTACGTCGCAAATCAGCACATCAGTAGCGACCAAGACCAATACCGCCACTGATCAACATTCCGCAGTCGATCTCGGTCGTGACGAAGGACTTCATCAAGGACCAGAATTTCCAGAGTCTCACAGATGTCACGCGGTACGTCCCCGGTGTCGCCGTGCATCAAGGCGAAGGTAACCGCGATGAACTCGTCATTCGCGGCAGTGGATTCAAGCGCGAACTTCTTCGTCAATGGTTTTCGTGACGACGTGCAATACTACCGCGATCTCTACAACGTCCAGAGCATCGAGATCCTGAAGGGGCCTAGTGCGCTGACCTTCGGCCGTGGCGCCGGCGGCGGCATCCTCAATCGAACGCTCAAGGAAGCCGACGGCACAAGAATCTACGAAGCAACCGTGCAGACCGGATCCTACGGAGACCGCCGCATCTCCATCGATGCGGGCCAGGCCATCAACCAGAATTTCGCTGCCCGCCTCAACGCGTTCTACGAAGCAGCGATACGTTCCGCAACTACGGCAAGCTTGAGCGCTACGGTCGAGGAACACGATCTCGGGGTCGAGAGCGAGCGCCCTGGCGAGCCCCGCCCGTTTGCGCATGCCGCCCGAAAGCTCGGAGGGATATTTATGCGCGGCCTCCGGCGGCAGCCCGACCATGGTGAGCTTGAGAAATGCGAGGTCATCCATCATCGCCTGCGGCAGCTCGAGATGCTCGCGCATCGGCACCTGGATGTTTTGCAGCACGGTGAGCGAAGAACAACGCGCCGTCCTGGAACAAGATGCCCCAGCGGCTTTCGATGTCGAGGCGATCCTCCCGCGACAGGGTCTTGGCGTTGCGGCCGAATAGCTCGACCTCGCCTGCTTCCGGCTTGACCAGACCGGTTATGACGCGGAGCAACACCGACTTGCCCTGGCCGGAGCCGCCGACAATGGCGAGGATCTCGCCGCGATAGACGTCGAGATCGAGGCCGTCCCAGATCTGATGGCCCTTGCTTGGCGAGACCGCGGACCCGGATCAGCACCTCTCGGCCGTTCTCGTTCGTCACACCCCGATCCCCGACAGAAACATGGCGAACACCGCGTCTAGAATGATCACGAGGAAGATCGCCTTGACCACGGCGCTGGTCACATGGGTATGGCGCAACTCGGCACTGCCCTCGACCTTCAGCCCTTCGAGACAGCCGACCAGGCCGATGATGATCGCGGCGAACGGCGCCTTGATCATGCCTGCCATGAAATGTTGGAAGTCCACCGCATCGTGCAGCTTGTCGATATAGGTGTGGACGTCGAGGCCGAGCACGGCCATGGCCATGACGCCGCCGCCGATCAGCCCGGTGATGTCGCCGAGGAAGGTGAGCAGCGGCAGCGCCACGATCAGCGCCAGCACGCGGGGGAGCACCAGCGTATCCATCGGGTCGATGCCGAGGGTGCGCATGGCGTCGATCTCCTCGCGCATCTTCATCGACCCGATCTCGGCGGTGAAGGCCGAGCCCGAGCGGCCCGCCACCATGATGGCCGTGAGCAGGATGCCGACCTCGCGGAGCGCCAGAATGGCGACCATGTTGACGGCGAAGGGCTCGGCGCCGAAGGGCTTCAGCTGAACCACGCCCTGCTGCATGACCACGGCGCCGATCAAGAAGCAGATGAGCCCGATGATCGGCACGGCCCGCAAGCCCGCATGATCGAGGTGGTGGATGAAGGAGGTGGGGCGAAAGCGCCAAGGCTGCGCGATCATGCGGCCGAGGCCCGCCGTCACCTCGCCCAAGAAGCTCGTGAGCTGCACCAGGTCGCTCCACGCGCCGGTGAGCGCATTGGTGACGTCCTCGACGAGCTGCTGCGCCGCGCCTTGTTTCTCGAGCTTCGGCCGCGTGGCGCCGCTACGGCTTTGCACCTCCTCGACGCGAAGGCAAACATTATCGCCGGCGCAAGAGGTGGCTGGCCTAGGCTATGCCCGGACACTATAACTCCCTCGAAACCCGTGACCCGGCAGCGCGCGAAAGCGAACAATCTGCGCGGTTGAGTGAGGCCATCGAGCACGCCAAGATCGCGCCCGGATGGGCGAACCATCTGGGCGAAGTCGATGCAAAGCGCATTACCACGCGTGCTGCGTTGGCGACGCTGCCGGTCCTGCGCAAGGCGGAATTCTCAGAGCTGCAAAACAAATTCCCCCCGTTCGGCGGATTCAATGTCACGCCGGTCACAGGCGCGAAGCGGCTTTTGATGTCACCGGGCCCGATCTTCGAGCCGGAGGGTAGCGGCTCCGACTGGTGGGGGGCTGCCCGCGCCCTTTATGCCGCCGGATTTCGCAAGGGCGACGTGGTCCACAATTCATTCTCTTACCATTTGACGCCGGGAGGATTCATCGTGGATTCCGGCGCGCAGGCGCTTGGCTGTCCGGTCATTCCTGGCGGGGTCGGCAACACCGAGCAGCAGCTCGAAGCAATCGCCCGCTTCCGGCCCTCGGGCTATGGCGGCACGCCAGACTTCCTCAAGATCCTGCTCGACGCCGCGGAAAAAACGGGAAAGGACGCTTCCTCGCTCAGGCGCGGCCTTGTATCCGGTGCGGCACTGCCGGCTTCGCTGCGCGAAGAGTTCGGCCGGCGGGGCGTGGCCGTCTTGCAGTGCTACGCGACCGCCGAACTGGGTGTGATCGCTTATGAGAGCGAGGCGCGCGAAGGCATGATTGTGAATGAGACCTTGATTGTCGAGATTGTGCGGCCGGGCACCGGGGATCCGGTACCTGAGGGAGAGGTCGGGGAGATTGTCGTCACATCATTCAATCGCGACTATCCGATGATCCGCCTCGCCACGGGCGATCTGTCTGCATTGATGCCCGGCATTTCTTCCTGCGGCCGCACCAATGCGCGCATCAAGGGCTGGATGGGCCGTGCCGATCAGACGGCGAAAGTGAAGGGCATGTTCGTCCACCCCAAACAGATTGCCGAGATCGGCGCGCGTCATCCGGAGCTCAAGCGCTTGCGTCTGGTCGTCGACCGGAAGGCCGAGCAGGACACGATGACGTTGTTGGCCGAATGTGCACCGCCTGACGCTGTTCTTGAAACCGCGGTTGCTGCGACGCTGCAGTCGATCACCAAGCTCAAGGGTGCAGTGAAGCTCATTGCACCCGGAACGTTGCCAAACGACGGCAAGCTGATTGCCGACGAGCGCCAACGATAAGTCCAGGAATGGTTCCGGCTGCCGGCGGCCGCATTGGTGTGTTGCTGGTCAATCTGGGTACGCCGGACGCAACCGATTATTGGTCGATGCGGCGTTATCTGAAGGAGTTTCTGTCCGACCGGCGCGTGATCGAGGAGAACCGGCTCAAATGGTGGCTGATCCTCAACTTCATTATTTTGACTGTTCGACCGGGCCGCAAGGGGCGCGACTACGAAAAAATCTGGAACAGGGACCGCAACGAGTCTCCGCTGAAGACCATAACGCGTTCGCAGTCCGACAAATTGGATGAAATCCTGGACAAGGTCGACAAGCGCATCCGCGTCGACTGGGCGATGCGGTACGGCAATCCATCGATCCGGTCGCGCCTCGAGGCATTGGCGGCGCAGGATTGCGACAGGGTCCTGATCGTGCCGCTCTATCCGCAGTATGCGGCCGCCACAACCGCCACGGTCTGCGACGAAGTCTTCCGCGTGTTGAGCCGCATGCGTTTCCAGCCGGCTGTCCGAGTTGCAGCGCCTTACTATGCCGAACCTGCCTATATCGACGCGCTTGCCGTCTCGCTCAACGCATCACTTGCAAAGCTCCCGTTCAAGCCGGAGATCATTGTTGCGTCGTATCACGGGATGCCGGAGGACTATGTCGCCAAAGGCGATCCCTATCTCAAACAATGCGGCGAGACGACCGCGCTTCTTCGCAAGAAGCTCAAGCTGGACGAGTCGCGGTTGATCATGACCTTCCAATCGCGTTTCGGTACCGCTGAATGGATCAAGCCCTATACCGACGCAACCGTGAGATCGCTGGCTGAGCGGGGTGTGAAGAAAGTTGCGGTGATTACGCCGGGCTTTTCCGCTGACTGCCTGGAGACACTGGAAGAAATTGCCATGGAGAATGCCGAAATTTTCCGGCACGCGGGCGGGGAAAACTTTGCTGCGATTCCCTGCCTCAACGATACGCCGGCCGGTATGGCCGTGATCCGCGACGTTGTCGCTCGCGAGCTCAAGGGCTGGATTTAGGGCGCTAAATCCCCGCATCGGGGCAGGTCAACTCCTCGTTAACCATAAGATTTTAACTTCCGTTAACCAAAATTCGTGGTTCGGCGGGTGCGGCTGCCCGATGAGGGCGCGCGCTCCGGCTTCGGCGTGCGGAGGTTGGTGGGGACTCGACGAGGAGCGGCTTCAACGGTGGCGCCTTTTTGCAATGCATGTCCACCAGGACCACGCGGCGCCACTGTGCTGATTGCCGTATGCGTCGTTCTGGCGCACGGCCGCGCGATGGCGCAATCGGCGGAGACATCGTTCCAAGACGTGTTGACGCCGAAGCTTCAGACCGGTCCGCGCAATCCACCGCGCTTCCAGAAATCTGACGGGGCGGCGCTCGCGAACTTAGCCGGGTTGACGACATTTGCGCCGGCGGGGTCTGGCGCAGGCGCAACCGGGTTTGATTCAACCAACAGCCGCAAGACCCGAGCGAAAGCAAAATCAAAAGCGACAACCGACGCTCAGGCCGTTGCGCCGGGGGCACCGGCCGAAGCGGTGATCTCGCCTTACGGCAAACCGGCCGACGTCACCGGCAGTGTTGCGGCCGGCGCGCCGGGAAAACCGCCGGTGGAGCTGGGGCCGATCCGCACATTTCCGAAGAAACGCAAGGCGCACACCGAGCCTGAGTATCCATATGCTCCGCTTGGAATCCGGACCGGTGCGTTCGATCTTTTCCCCGCCGTCGAATTCATTGGCGGCCATGATTCCGATCCCGCGCGCGCGCCGAATGGCAAAGGCGCCTGGTTCTACACAATCGCGCCCGAGTTCCGCGCCCACTCGAACTGGTCCCGTCATGAATTCAAGGCCGACCTGCGCGGCAGCTATACGGGATACAGTCCCGACGAAACGCCTTCGCTGAGCCGTCCTTATCTCAATGGCAAGTTTGATGGCCGCGTTGATATCACGCACGAGACTCGCGTCGATGCCGGTGGTCGCATCCTTGTTTCTACCGACAATCCGGGCAGCCCCAACCTGCAGGCGGGGCTTTCCAGACTGCCGATTTTCACGACGGCCGGCGGCACGATCGGGCTTGGCCAGCGCTTCAATCGGTTCGACCTTTCAATCAAGGGTGACGTCGAGCGCACGATATATCAGCCGTCGTCACTAACTGACGGGACGACGGCAAGTAACGACGACCGCAACTACGACCAATATACCGGCACAATGCGCGGCAGCTACGAGCTGTCGCCAGGATTGACGCCGTTCGGCGAGTTCGCGGCCGATTCACGCGTGCACGATCTCGATACGGACTCGTCCGGCTTTCAGCGCGATTCCAAAGGGCTGACGGGCAAAGTGGGAGCGAAATTCGAACTTACCCGTCTGATGACCGGCGAAGCCGCCATCGGCTATGTTCAGCGCGTCTATGCAGACCCTCGGCTCGAGAACATAAGCGGCCTGATCGGTGACGCATCGCTGATCTGGACTGCGAGCGCGCTGACGACCGTCAAGTTGGCCGGCAGATCGACAATCGGGGAATCGACAATTCCCGGCGTATCCGGCGTGCTTTACCGCGACATCGGATTGCAGGCTGATCACGCATTCAGGCAATGGCTGGTTGCCAGTCTCAAGTTCGGCTTTGGCGTCGATGACTATGTCGGCGATGGCCGCATCGACAAGCGCTATTCAGCGGGCGCCGGTTTGACCTACAAGCTCAACCGCTCAGTGCAGATAAAGGGCGAATTCCGTCAGGATTGGCTGCAATCGAATGCAGCGGGCGCGAGCTACACGGCCAGCGTGTTCATGCTTGGTCTGCGCCTGCAACGCTAGCTACTTGCCGTCGAGCAGACGGCGTATTTCAGTACGCAGCTCGGGCGCAATGTCGGCGCGTTGCAGGCCATAGGCCACGTTCGCGGCAAGAAATCCGATCTTGGATCCACAGTCGAAGCTGCGTCCTTCGAATTTCAATCCATAGAATGGCTGCGTGCGAGCCAGCGCGACCATGGCGTCGGTGAGCTGAATTTCGCCGCCGGTGCCGGCCGCCTGCTTTTCCAGAAGTTCGAAGATTTGCGGCTGCAGGATATAGCGTCCGGTAATGGCGAGATTTGATGGCGCTTCGCCCGCCTTCGGCTTCTCCACCATTTTCGTAATGGCGAAGGCTTTGCCCTTTGCGGCGACGCCGCCAATGCCGACGACGCCGTACATATGCGCCCGCTCCGCCGGCACTTCTTCCACCGCAACAATATTGGCGTTGTTATCGAGCTCTTTTGTGGCGTCGATCATCTGCGTCAGGCAGCCGCGCGAATGCTGAACCAGCACGTCAGGCAACAACAGCGCGAATGGCTCGTGGCCGACCAGCTCGCGCGCACACCAGACCGCATGGCCGAGGCCGAGCGGCGATTGTTGACGCGTGAAACTGACGGTTCCCGCTTCGGGCAGATCCTGCGAAAGCGAAGCAAGCTCGGCCTTCTTGCCGCGCTCCGTCAACGTTAACTCGAGTTCGAACTGGCGGTCGAAATGATCTTCGATCACGCTTTTGTTGCGCCCCGTAACGAAGATGAAATGTTCGATGCCGGCCTGGCGAGCTTCGTCGACGACATGCTGGATTAACGGCCGGTCGACGACCGGAAGCATTTCCTTGGGCATGGCTTTCGTTGCGGGCAGGAAGCGGGTTCCCAGACCTGCCACCGGAAATATGGCTTTGCGAATGCGGGTCATGCGAGAATCTTCAATAACCTGGTGAGTCGTGCAGGAGTTCCCGGTGGAGAAAGCACGGGCCGGGGCGGGGGTCCAGATGCGCCTTGCGAAAATCGACCATTAACGCCGCTGAAATGATATCGGGGCACCCATAGGTTCGGGATTGAAGGGTGGAGACCAGACGGACATGCGCAGAGCGTGGCCATTACTCATCATTGCGGGCCTTTTTGCGGCCGGCGGTGCCGCTGCGCAGGAGGCGCGTGATGGACGCTACCCGATCACCACCGGCGCCCTTTCGCAGCCGACCCGCCAGCAGGTTATTCAATGGAGCGGGGAATCGGGTTCCTCCGGCCATCCGTTGATGACCGCCGACGCCATTCGCGCCGCGGCCGCGAATTTCCATTCCTGCATCGAGCGCCTGTGGCCGGCAGCGGCCAGGCGCGGCGTTTCGCGAAGTGTCTTTACGGCTTACACCGCCTCGCTGAAGCCGGACTTGCGGATCATGGATCTGCTCGACAACCAGCCCGAATTCACAAAGTCCATTTGGGATTACCTCGATATCCTGGTCACCGATGAGCGCATCGAACAGGGGCGCGCCCTGCTTGAAAAATATCGGAGCGTGTTTGAAGCCGCCGAGCGCGCCTACGGCGTCGATCGGTATATCATCGCCGCCATCTGGGGTGTCGAGACGAACTACGGCACGCTGGCCGGCGACCGGCCGGTCTTGCGTTCCACCGCAACCCTTGCCTGCGTCGGCCGCAGGCAGAATTATTTCCGTGAGGAATTCCTCTCGACGATGGAAATCCTTCAGCACGGCGACATCCGGCCTGACCGACTGGTCGGCTCGTGGGCCGGAGCATTCGGACCCACGCAGTTCATGCCGACGGCATTCAAGCGCTACGCGGTCGATTTCGATCATGACGGCCACCGCGACGTCGTCGACTCCGTACCTGACATTGTCGCTTCGACCGCGAACAATCTGAAAAAGGATGGCTGGGTCGCAGGACAGACCTGGGGCTACGAAGTCGTTGTGCCGGCAACATTCAACTTCTTGCTTGCCGACCGCGGGCGGTCGATGACCATGCGTGACTGGCAGCGGCAGGGCATCAATCGGCCGAACGGTCAGCCGTTTCCACGGCTGGATGACCGGGCATTCCTGCTCATACCCGCCGGCGTGCAGGGCCCAGGTTTCCTGATGCTGGAAAATTTCCGCGTCATCATGAAATACAATCCGGCGGAGGCCTACGCGCTGGCCATTGGCCACCTGGCCGACCGTCTGCGCGGTGGAGGGCCATTCGTCCAGAAGTGGCCACGATACGAGCGCGTATTGTCACGCACCGAACGGCTGGAACTGCAGCAATTGCTCTCGCGGCATGGCTACGATATCGGCGACCCGGATGGCCATTTTGGCCTCAGAACACGCGCCGCAATTCGTGATTTCCAGGCCAAAAGCGGGCGGATTCCCGACGGTTTTGCCTCAGTCGGCGTGCTTGACCAGTTGCGCACGCGTTAAGGATAGACGCCCCGTCACCTTTGAGTTGACATTTTCTAGGCGCTATTGGTCCATGGCGGCGAGGGCCTGCATGCGGTAGGCCTGTCACCGGTCATTCAGGTTTGGCGGCTGCATGGTTGGCAAGAATCGTTTTTCGCGCTGGCTGCTCGGAGCGGCCCTGTTGGCCGCCATCGATTGCGCGGGTCTGGCCGCGGTCGAATTTGCCCTTACGTCGCCGGCGCAGGCGCAATTCCGTGACGACCGCTTTCCATTCCTGAGCCGGCAGCGGCCGCAGCGTTCAGGCAGCGGATTCTTTGGCGGGTTCTTCGGTGGCTCTCAACACCCTTACGACAACAGTTACGAGCAGCAACAGGCACCCGTCGATAACTCGCGCGCGCCGCCGCCTCGAAAGGTAGAGGCAAAGCCCGACGCGGTCGCGCCGACCACTTCGATCGTCGTCATGGGTGACGGGATGGCCGATTGGCTCGCCTACGGCCTGGAAGATGCATTCGGCGACTCGCCGGAAGTTGCCATCTTGCGCAAGAACAAGACCCACTCCGGCTTGCTGCGCTATGAAGGGAAGGGCGATCTCGATTGGTGGCATGTCGCTCACGACATCCTCACCCAGGAAAAAGCAAATTATGTCGTCATGATGCTGGGCGTCAGCGACCGGCAAAACATCCGCGAAAAGGACCTCGCCAAGGAAGCCGACAAGAAGAAGGAAAAGGATAAAGCGGATAAACTTGCCGCAGACAAGAACGCGCAGACCCCGCAACAGCCCGAGGACCAGGAGCTGGATTCGATTGTGTCGCCGGAGTCGGCGGCGGCTAAAAATGCCAATGGTGTCATCGAATTTCGAACGGATCAGTGGGCGGAAATTTACTCAAAGCGGATTGACGCAACGATTGCTGCCCTCAAGAGCAAGGGCGTGCCGGTGTTTTGGGTCGGGCTGCCGTCAATTCGCGGCACCAAGTCGACCGCGGACGCGGTCTATCTGAACGATCTCTATCGCGCACGCGCCGAGCGTGCGGGCGTGGTCTATATCGACATTTGGGACGGGTTCGTCGACGAAGCGGGCAAGTATTCGAATTTTGGGCCTGATTACGAAGGCCAAATGCGCCGCCTACGCTCGAGCGACGGCGTATTCTTCACGAAGTATGGTGCGCTCAAGCTCGCGCACTATGTGGAGCGGGAAATTCGCCGCTACATGAACAGCCGAGCAACTCCGGTCGCCTTGCCTTCGGGACCGATCGCACCAGCGAGCCCGGATGGAAAGCCGGCGGCGCGGCCGGTGGCGGGCCCCGTCGTTCCGTTGACCGTCACGCCCGGAAATTCGGATGAATTGCTCGGTGGCGCCGGCAACAGCTCTCCGCACGGAGATGCCATCGCGACACGTGTGCTCGTCAATGGCGAGCCTGTCGCTGCGCCTTCCGGTCGTGCCGATGATTTCACTTTGCGCCGGGACAAGGACGGCCAGGCTGCCGCTCCGGCGTCGGTGCCCGCGCCCGCCATAGCCGCCGTTCCGCCGGAAGCCGCGCGTGCGGAACCGGCGCCTGTGCCGGAAAGAAAGCCGCCGCCGAAGAGCGGCCCCAAGGGAAAGACCACGCAAAACGCGCCCAAGCCCAAGTCACTGCGGCCACCGCGTGAGGACGATGTTCCGCGTCCGCCGGCGCCGGTTTATCGGTCCGGCGGCGGACTATTTGGCACCTTCCGCTAGCGACGGTTTCTATTTTCGCGACGTGCCGTCAGCGCGGAAGCGTCGTCGATCCCATCAGGAATTTATCGACTGCGTGGGCGGCCTGGCGACCTTCGCGGATCGCCCACACGACCAGCGACTGGCCTCGGCGCATGTCGCCGGCCGTGAAGACCTTCGGCAAAGAAGTTTGATAGGCGGTGGTATCCGCAGATACATTGCCGCGCTGATCAAGCGCTATATTCAAAGCCTTGAGCATTCCTTCGTGCAGCGGATGCACAAAACCCATGGCCAGAAGCACGAGGTCGGTCTCGATCACAAACTCCGTGCCGGGTAAGGGCTTGAACTTCTCGTCCACATGCACGCATTGCAGCTTTTTGACCTCGCCACTTTCGCCCGTAAATTTTTGCGTCAGAACGGCAAACTCACGCGTGACGCCCTCTTCGTGACTTGAGGAAATGCGCAGCTTGAGCGGCCAGTCCGGCCAGGTCAGCATTTTATTTTCGTGATCGGGCGGCTGCGGCATGATCTCGAAATTTGTAACCGATGCTGCTCCCTGGCGGATCGAGGTTCCAATGCAGTCGGAACCGGTGTCGCCGCCGCCGATGACCACCACTTTTTTGCCAGTAGCGAGTATCGGTGCAACATCGCCCAGCGGTTCATTGCTGACGCGGCGGTTCTGCTGCGGCAGGAAATCCATCGCAAAATGGATTCCCTTGAGTTCGCGGCCGGGGATCGTCAGATCGCGCGGCTTTTCGCTGCCGCCGGTCAGCACGACCGCGTCGTGGTCCTTGACCAATTTGTCGGCCGGTACATTGACGCCGACATCGGCGTTGTAGTGGAAGACGACGCCTTCCGCCTGCATCTGCACGACACGGCGATCAACGTGGACTTTCTCCATCTTGAAGTCGGGAATCCCGTAACGCAGCAAGCCGCCGGCCTTTGCCCAGCGCTCGTAGACATGCACGTCATGGCCCGCCCGGGCGAGTTGCTGTGCGCACGCGAGCCCCGCCGGTCCCGACCCGACAACGGCGATTTTCTTGCCGGTCTTGCGTTGCGGCTTCTCGGGCTTGAGACCCTGTGCGATTGCGCGGTCGGCGATTTCGCATTCGATTGTCTTGATGGTGACGGGGTTCTCGTCGATGTTGAGAGTACACGACGCTTCGCAGGGCGCCGGACAGACCCGGCCTGTGAATTCGGGGAAGTTGTTCGTCGAGTGCAAATTGCGGGCTGCTTCGTCCCAATTGCCCCGATAGACCAGATCGTTCCAATCCGGAATCTGGTTGTTGACCGGGCAGCCGGTCGGCGCGCCCGTGATGCGGTTTGTGCCGTGGCAGTAGGGCACACCGCAATCCATGCAGCGTGCGGCTTGATCGCGGACATCCTTTTCGGGAAGTGGCAATACGAATTCGTGCCAATGCGTGATGCGCTCCGCGACCGGCTGATAGTCGCGATCCTCGCGCTCGATTTCCAGAAACCCGGTGATCTTGCCCATGCCTACTCCGCGGCCTGCATCGTGGCGGCCTTCTCCTTCGCCATCTCAGCGAGCGCGCGACGATATTCGACCGGCATCACTTTTCGGAACAGCGGGCGGTAATGGTTCCAGTTGGCGAGTATTTCGGCGGCGCGCTTTGAACCTGTATAGCGCGCATGGTTGGAGATCAGCAGGTTGAGGCGCTCGGCGTCCTTGACCGTCAGGTCCGACATGACGTCGACGCGGCCGTGCGATTCGAGATCAACGCCGAATTCCTGTTCGGCGATCTGTTCCTCGTCCGGGACCGGCTCGAGTTCGACCATCGCCATGTTGCAACGCGACTTGAATGTGCTGTCGTCGTCCAGCACATAGGCGATGCCACCCGACATACCCGCCGCAAAATTGCGCCCGGTGCGCCCCAGGACAACCACAACGCCGCCGGTCATGTATTCGCAGCAATGGTCGCCGGCTCCTTCGATCACGGCGATCGCACCGGAATTACGAACGGCGAAGCGTTCACCGGCGACGCCGCGGAAATAGCATTCGCCTTCGATTGCGCCATACAGCACGGTATTGCCGACGATGATGGACTCCTCCGGGACGATGCCGGAGTCGGCCGGCGGGCGAATGATCAGGCGGCCGCCCGAAAGCCCCTTGCCGACATAATCGTTTGCGTCACCGTCGAGTTCGAAGGTGATGCCGCGCGCCAGCCAGGCACCGAAGCTTTGTCCGGCGGTGCCGGCAAAACGCACATGGATGGTATCGTGCGGGAGGCCCTCATGGCCGTACCGTTTGGCCACTTCACCGGAAAGCATTCCGCCGCAGGCCCGGTCGGTATTGCGGATGGCGGCCTGCAGCCGTACGGGAGCGCCGCGGTCGAGAGCGGCCTGAGATTGCGCAATCAATTTGCGATCAAGGATGTCCTTGATTTTGTGATCCTGCGCTTCGCACCTGTAGATCGCGGTGCCTTTGTCCGCCGAGGGTTTCGTAAACAGCTTCGAGAAATCGAGTCCCTTGGCCTTCCAGTGCTCGACCAGCTTGCGGCGGTCAAGCATCTGCATCTGGCCGATCATTTCGTCGAACGTGCGGAAGCCAAGCTCGGCCATGAGCTCGCGCACTTCTTCGGCAACGAAGAAGAAATAATTGATGACGTGCTCCGGCTGGCCTTTGAAGCGTTTGCGCAGCACCGGATCTTGCGTGGCGACCCCGACCGGGCAGGTATTGAGATGGCATTTGCGCATCATGATGCAGCCGGCGGCGATCAGTGGTGCGGTGGCGAAGCCGAATTCATCGGCACCGAGCAATGCGCCCACGACGACGTCGCGGCCGGTGCGGATGCCGCCGTCGACTTGCACCGAAATGCGGCCGCGCAGACGATTGATGACGAGCGTCTGATGCGTTTCAGCAAGGCCGATTTCCCAAGGACTCCCGGCATGCTTGATCGAGGTCAGGGGGCTTGCGCCGGTGCCGCCCTCGAAGCCGGCGATGGTCACGTGATCGGCTCGCGCCTTGGAGACGCCGGCGGCGACTGTGCCGACGCCGACCTCCGACACAAGCTTCACCGACACATCGCCCGCCGGGTTGACGTTCTTCAGATCGAAAATCAGCTGCGCCAGATCCTCGATCGAATAAATGTCGTGATGGGGCGGGGGCGAGATCAGGCCGACGCCAGGTGTCGAATGACGTACCTTCGCAATTGTCTTGTCGACCTTGTGTCCGGGCAGCTGGCCGCCTTCGCCGGGCTTAGCGCCCTGCGCCATCTTGATCTGCATCATGTCCGAGTTGACCAGGTACTCGGCGGTGACGCCGAATCGCCCCGAGGCCACCTGCTTGATGGCGGACCGCATCGAGTTGCCATTCGGCAACGGCTTGAAGCGATCGGCTTCTTCGCCGCCTTCGCCGGTATTCGATTTTCCACCAATGCGGTTCATGGCGATGGCCAGCGTGGTATGAGCCTCACGCGAGATTGAGCCGAACGACATGGCGCCAGTCGAGAAGCGGCGCACGATGTTCTTGGCCGGTTCAACCTCCTCAAGCGCGACCGGTTTGCGGCCGTCTTCCTCGGCATCCTTCAGCCGGAACATGCCTCGTATGGTGAGCAACCGCTCGCTCTGCTCGTTCACAATCTGTGCAAACGCGCGATAGTGGTCCAGCGAATTGCCGCGCACCGCGTGCTGAAGACGGGCCACCGTTTCCGCCGTCCAGACATGGTCTTCGCCGCGCATACGCACCGCATAGTCCCCGCCGACATCGAGCATCGCACGGTAAATCGGTGCGTCGCCGAACGCGTCGCGATGGCGGCGCACGGCTTCCTCGGCGATCTCGGCTAGTCCGACGCCTTCGATGCGCGTGTGCGTGCCGGTGAAATACTTGTCGACGAAGTCCTGGCGCAACCCGACCGCGTCGAAAATCTGAGCGCCGCAATAGGACTGGTAGGTCGAGATGCCCATCTTGGACATGACCTTCAGAAGTCCTTTGTCGATCGACTTGATGTAGCGCTTGATGATCTCTTTTTCCTCAAGCTTCTGCGGCAGATCGTCCTTTATGGCGATCAGGGTCTCGAACGCGAGGTATGGATTGATCGCTTCCGCGCCGTAACCCGCGAGGCACGCAAAGTGGTGCACTTCGCGCGGCTCGCCCGTTTCCACCACCATGCCGACCGACGTACGCAAGCCGTTCCGGATCAGGTGATGGTGCACGGCGGCGCAGGCCAGCAGCACCGGAATCGAAATCCGGTCGGCGCCGGCCTTTCGATCCGAGAGAATGATGATGTTGCAGCCGTTGCGCACTTCTTCCTCGGCGCGTTCGCACAATGCGTCGATCGCCCAGCCCATTCCGTCGGCGCCGTGCTCGGCGGGAAACGTGATGTCAAACGTATGGGACTTGAAATGATCGCCGCTCATCTCCGAGATCGAGCGGATTTTCTCGAGGTCCTCATTGGTGAGTATCGGTTGGCGAACTTCGAGGCGTTTTGTGTTCGACATGCCCTCGTGGTCGAGCAAATTCGGGCGCGGGCCGATGATGGAGACAAGGCTCATCACCAGTTCCTCGCGAATCGGATCGATCGGCGGGTTCGTGACCTGCGCGAAGTTCTGCTTGAAATAGGTGAACAGCGATTTCGGCTTGCTGGACAGCGCCGAAATCGGCGTGTCATTGCCCATTGAACCGATGGCTTCCTCCCCCGTGGTCGCCATCGGAGTCATCAGGAATTTCAGGTCTTCCTGGGTGTAACCGAAGGCCTGCTGCCGATCGAGCAGCGACAGGTTCGAAATCGGCGCCTGATTGGCGGTGCCCGGGAGTTCCTCCAGGACAATTTGCGTGCGCCCGAGCCATTCCTTGTAGGGATGACTTTTTGCGAGGGTCGCCTTTAGTTCCTCGTCAGGAATGAGCCGGCCTTGCTCGAGGTCCACGAGCAACATTTTGCCGGGCTGGAGCCGCCATTTCTTGATGATGTCTTTTTCCGGAATCGGCAGCACGCCCATTTCGGACGCCATGACAATACGGTCGTCGCGTGTGAGCAGATAACGTGCAGGCCGCAGACCGTTCCGGTCGAGCGTGGCACCTATCTGCTTGCCATTGGTGAAGGCGATTGCCGCAGGGCCGTCCCACGGCTCCATCAAGGCGGCATTGTACTCGTAAAACGCGCGCCGCTCCTCGTCCATGAGAGGATTGCCCGCCCATGCTTCCGGAATCATCATCATCATCGCATGGGCAAGCGAGTAGCCGCCCTGCGTGAGGAACTCGAGCGCGTTGTCGAAGCAGGCGGTGTCAGACTGACCTTCGTAGGAGATCGGCCAGAGCTTGTTGATGTCCTTGCCGAACAGCGGCGATGATACGGAGGCCTGCCGCGCGGCCATCCAGTTGACGTTGCCGCGCAACGTGTTGATCTCGCCATTGTGCGCAATGTAGCGGTACGGGTGCGCCAGCGACCAGGTCGGGAACGTGTTGGTCGAGAAGCGCTGGTGAACAAGCGCAAGCGCGCTTTCGAAATCGGGATCGTGCAGGTCAGGGTAGTAGGTGCCGAGCTGGTCGGCGAGGAACATGCCCTTGTAGATCACAGTGCGGCAGGAAATCGAAACCGGATAGTAGCCCGACGTGCGGCGTTCCCGCCGCTTGTAAATTGCGTTGGAGATCGACTTGCGCAGGATATAGAGCCGCCGCTCGAATTCATCCTCGGATATCTTCTTCTTGCCGCGGCCGATGAAGACTTGCATGTGCTTGGGCTCGGTCGGCTTGACCGAATTCACCGAGCGTCGAGTTATCCGTCGGCACGTCCCGCCAGCCGAGCAGCGTGAGCTTCTCGCGCGCGATGACTTCAGCATAAATGTCGCGGATGATTTGCCGCCAGTTCGGATCCTGGGGCATGAAGAGGTAGCCAACAGCGTATTCGCCTGGATCAGGAAGCTTGATGTCGAGCGCGGCAGTTTTCTTCGCGAAGAACTTGTGCGGAATCTGCACGAGAATTCCGGCGCCGTCACCCATGCGCGGATCAGCGCCAACCGCCCCGCGGTGCTCGAGATTGCAAAGAATGCGCAATCCATCTTCGATGAGCTGGTGCGATTTCCGGCCCTTGATATCCGCGATGAAACCGACGCCACACGAATCCTTATCGAGTGCCGGATCATAAAGACCCTGCGCGTACGGCACGCCCGGATCGGCGGTCGAACCGCGTGCCGCGAATTCGTTGCTGCGCTTCTCCTTGCTCATTCTCATCCTGCCTCGCCGGCGCGAGATGCGCTCCGGCGTACCCGCCTCGTCCGCGCGCGCATGTCGCTCGCGGTCAACGCGTAACTGATCTCGAGAAGGGCAGCCTTGTCCGGCTTGTCGCCGCCCGTGGCTGCTCCCACTGGGCGCCACCGATGTCTGCCCGCATTTTAAGGCCGCCACCGAGGCCACCGCCATTAGGACAGCATTACTGTCCTAATAGACCATGCCAAATTTTGCCCTGATAAACAAGGCTGGTCCACGCCGGATTGAGCGAAATCTTACGTTTTATTGCGCCGGTGCCCGGCCGTCTGACCGGAAGCCACCCGCTGCGCGAACATCCGCGCAACGTCATTGCGCCACCGCGCTTCGACGAGACGGGTCACCCGTTAACCGTCTAACCCGCTGGCGGGACAGGCGTGAATAGACAGGGAATGGGCCATGAAAAACTGGGGACGATTGCCGTTGAAGGTGATGGCGGCGCTGATGCTGCCGGGAATTCTCGTGGCGGGGTTACCGCTCGCGCATGCAGGGGCATGGGCCCCCGACACGCCGTTGGTCGGGATACTGCCGCCCGAGGACATTCTTGCCGCGGTCCGCTATTTCGGGCTCGACCCGGAAGGCGCAGTGGTCAGGCGTGATGGCTACTATGTTTTGCATGCCTTTGACGGCACCGGCATCGAACTCCGGATCGTTGCCGATGCGCAGTTCGGCGATATTTTGTTCATGGAGCCGGCGTTTAATGCGTCGCTGACGCCGCCTTATATTCGCGCCGCCCACGTCATCCACGTGCCGCAGCCAGGCGAAAGCGACGAGAAGAAAAAATAGTCGTCACGGCGGATAAAGACCAACTCCTGAATCGAAAGCGCCCCGGAATTCCGGGGCGCTGCCGTCTCGCAAGTGTTTCAATTCAGGCCGCAGCCTTGGTCTCGATTACCTGGGCTTTGCCATTGCCGTTCCCGATTGGAATTTGGCGCGGCTTCTTGGCCTCGGGAATTTCGCGCACGAGATCGACGTGCAGTAACCCGTTCTCGAGGCTCGCGCTCTTGACCTGGACGTGGTCGGCAAGCTGGAAGATGCGTTCGAAGGCGCGCGCGGCAATGCCCTGATAGAGCACTTCGCCGTCCTGCTCTTCCTTGGTCTGTTTGGAGCCTTTGATCGTCAGCGTATTTTCTTTCGCTTCGATCGACAATTCGTTCTCCGCAAAACCGGCAACGGCGACGGTGACGCGGTAATCGTTCTCACCCGTGCGCTCGATATTGTAGGGCGGGTAGCCCGGAGCGCTTTCGAAGCCGTCCAACATTGAAAAAAGACGGTCGAAGCCGACGGTGGAACGGTAGAGGGGAGCAAGATCAAAAGTTCGCATGGCATATCCTCCTTTGTTGAGCGACATGCGGTGGCCCGCCGAATGGCCGGACCAAACCGTGCGCAGCCATGAGGCCTGCGCACGACTGATATGGGTGCGCTTTTTATGCCTGCAAGACCTCAGGCCGCTGCTGATAAGGCGTTGAAAAATATGTGTTTTCTGGCATTCGCCCCGCATGCCGTTGAGCCGATGCATTGAGCCCGCGCATGGCCCTGCTATAAGGCGCGAGGCGCCGCGTCCGGCTCACCTCCCGGCCTCATGAAACTCATTTCAATTCCTGCCAATCCGGCGCCCGAAGATGTGGTGACCGGCGCGATCAAGACCCCAGACGGGGTCAATCTCCGCTTCGCGCGCTGGGCTCCGCCGCCGGGACGCAAAGGCACGGTTGTCGTGCTGCAAGGCCGGGCCGAGTTCATCGAAAAATATTTCGAAACGGTGCGCGATTTGCGCGCCAGGGGATTCGCCGTCGCGACATTCGACTGGAGGGGGCAGGGCCTGTCGGATCGTGCACTGTCCAACCGCCAAAAAGGCTACGTGCGGAGTTTTCCGAACTACATCACCGACCTTGAAGCGATGATGGAGCAGATTGTTCTGCCCGACTGTCCGCCGCCGTTCTTCGCACTGGCTCATTCGATGGGTGCGGCGGTGCTGATCCGGGCCTGCCATGAGGGTAGCCGCTGGTTCGAACGGAGTGTGCTGTCGGCGCCGATGATCGCGTTGCCGGCCGGGCGCCTCACGCGTGTCGCCGGGCCGTTGACGCGGCTGATGCGGTTGATCGGCAGCGGGGGTGCTTATGTGCCGACCGGAGATTCCGCGGCGACCGGCACCGAAAATTTCATCGGCAATGTGCTCACTTCCGATCCCGTCCGCTACGCACGCAATGCGGCGGTGCTGGAAGTGGAACCCGCGCTCGGTCTCGGAGCCCCGACCGTGGCCTGGGCCGACGGCGCGTTACGGCAGATGAAGCAATTTGCCGACCCCGCCTATCCTGCAAGTATCCGCCAGGCAATTCTGATGGTCGCGGCCGGGCGCGACGAGGTGGTGTCGACGTCGGCCATCGAGACATTCGGCCAGAACCTGCTTGCGGGACGTCACCTGATCCTTGCAGGCGCCAAGCATGAAATCCTGCAGGAACAGGACCAATATCGCGATCAATTCTGGGCTGCGTTTGATGCCTTTGTGCCCGGGACGCCGAGGTTTTAGCGAGCCAGTATTTCCAGGGCTGCGGCGTGTGCACGCCTGTCGCCGGCAACGATGACGCGGCCGCCGTTCTGCGCCGGGCCGTTCTCCCATGTCGAGACGATGCCGCCGGCGCCGGCGACGATCGGTATGATGGCCACGATGTCGTGGGGCTTGATTTCGGTCTCGATGATGAGATCGATCAGGCCCGCCGCCAACATGCAATACTGGTAGCAATCACCGCCATAGCGCGACAGCTTTACTCTATCCTCCAGCCGCGCGAATGCGGCGCGGTCATCTCGGTTCATCAGCAGCGGGCTGGTTGTCGACAAGAGCGCGTCTTCCAGGCTGGCGCACTCGCGGACATGGAGATCGCGTTTTCCGCCGGGACCGCGGTAATGCGCCGCGCCGCCGTCGCCGGAGAAACGCTCGTGCGTGAATGGCTGGTTCATCATGCCGAAGACCGGTTCGCCGAACCGCATGAGCCCTATCAGCGTGCCCCAGGCCACCATGCCCGTGATGAATGATTTGGTGCCGTCAATCGGGTCGAGCACCCACACGTATTCAGCGTCGGTGCGCTCCGAACCATATTCTTCACCGAGAATGCCGTGGCCCGGGAACTGCTTGCGGATGAGCGCGCGCATGGTCTGTTCGGCAGCGCGGTCGGCGGCGGTAACGGGATCGAAACCGCCGATTTTCTTGTTCTCGATTGCGAGCGCGGTCCGGAAGAACGGCAGAATGGTATCGCCGGATGCCGTGGCGAGCTGATCGACGAAGCTGGTGAAGTCGATGGCCGTCATTCCGTCTGCCTGGTTCGGGTTTCGGACGTATCGGAGACCGGCCTGATCGGCAACCGCCCGCTGACGCTACGGTCGTGCCTTTCTGCATGGATCCGCTGAAAGGGCGGCCAAAGGGCGGCAGCTATGCAAAATTTGCATGCAAAATAGGCCTTAGAACCTTGATTTTTGTGCGTCGCGGTGTAGCTTATTGCAGTGCGGTAGCGAGAGCTACCGCTGCCCTCCTTGGGCGTTTCCTCCCTAGACTTGGGCCGCTCGCACCCGCTAGCGGCCCCTTTTTTTGTCCGGTGCCGGTCTATTCGGCGGCCGCTCGATAAGGGCGCAGTTGCTCGAGCGGGATTTCGCCCAGACGCTTCGCTAAAGTGTCCATATCGGCTGCAAGGTGGTTGAAGGCGGCCGAGCGTTGATAGCGGCGCTCGTCCATATAGAGAGCCCGGTTTATTTCGAGCTGGATGGCATGAAGGCCGGCGGCGGGGTTGCCGTAGTGTTCTGTGATGAAACCCCCTGCATACGGCTTGTTACGGCTCACCGTATAGCCAAGGGACCGCAGCGTTCTTTCAACGGTCTCGGCCACGATCCCGACGCAGCTCGTGCCATACCTGTCGCCGAGGACAAACTCCGGCCGCGGCCGTTCGTCCTTGTGGCCAGCCGTCGATGGCATGGAGTGGCAATCGATCAGGACCGCGGCACCATGATCGCGGTGCAGGCGGCTGAAGAGGCGCCGCAAAGCCCGATGATAGGGCTTGTAAAGGCTCTCAATCCGCCGGAGCGCATCGTCGACCGGAATGCGCTGGTCGTAGATTTCCTGCGCGTCGCCGACCACCCTTGCAACTGTTCCAAGCCCGCCGGCCACCCGCATCGAGCGGGTATTGGCGAACGAAGGCAACCGTCCTTCGAACATCCGAGGGTCGAGTTCGTAAGGTTCACGGTTCACGTCCACGAAGCAGCGCGGAAAATGCGCCCGCATCATCGGATAACCGTGGTCCACGACACCCAGAATCAGTTCGTCTACAAAGCTATCCTCGGAGCGCCGCAACGTGGCGATATCGAGCCGGCAAGCCACCAGGAAATCGCGCGGGTAGGTAGATCCGCTATGAGGCGAATTGAACAGCACCGGCCCCTGGCATGTCGTGGGTTCGAGGATCTCGAACGGCGGGTCTAGTTCGTCGCGGACTTCACTCATGGATGAACGGCCATTCCGGGACCTCTGCCTGAGCCCTTGCGCCAGTAGGGCCAGGGCCGGTTTAACACTCCATTATATCGTCTATTGTTCATGGGTGGATCATAAAGCCAAGTAATGCTTTTGGTTCACCCGTTATTTACCGGGCATAAGTCTTAATCGATCCGCTGCGGTGGCCAGGGTGGCCGGACGGGGTATTGGGTGAGTATGTCGAAAATCCTCCTTGCGGAAGACGATACGGATATGCGCCGCTTCCTGGTCAAGGCGCTGCAGAACGCCGGTTTCGATGTCACGTCGTATGACAATGGCCTGTCCGCCTATCACCGGCTCCGTGAGGAACCGTTCGAGTTGCTGCTCACCGATATTGTGATGCCGGAAATGGACGGAATTGAGCTCGCCCGCCGGGCCGCCGAACTCGATCCCGACATCAAGATCATGTTCATCACCGGCTTTGCCGCCGTGGCGCTGAATGCGGACTCCAATGCGCCGAAGCAGGCGAAGGTCCTCTCCAAGCCGGTCCACCTGCGCGAGCTGGTCACCGAAGTGCAGAAATTGCTGGCGGCCTAGCGCTTTCGTGCGGCCTTGCCTCGCCGGTTTGGAGCCGATAGATCAATCCCGGCTTAAGGGCGCGTAGCTCAGCGGAAGAGCACCTCCTTGACATGGAGGGGGTCACAGGTTCGATCCCTGTCGCGCCCACCATTTCATCAAAGACTTTGGCCCTGGCTCGGCGATTCCGAAGACGATATTCAGCCGCTCTCGGCAATTCGATATCCAATGCCTGGCTCCGTTAAAATGACCCGCGGATCTGCCGGCTGCTCTTCGACTTTCTGGCGCAGCTGACCAATATATACGCGCAGATAGTGCGTATCTTCGGTATGCGCCAAACCCCACACGGCGGTCAGAATCTGTTTGTGAGTGACGACGCGGCCGGCGTGTTTGGCGAGGAACGACAAAAGCTCAAATTCCTTCGGCGTAAGCTTTAACTCGGCGCCGGCGCGGGTCGCGCGATGACGCACCGCATCCACTTCGAGATCACCGACCCGCAGTACGGGAATTTCTGCCTTTCGCTGCATGCGATGCCGCAGCGCTGTCCGCATTCGAGCAAGGAGTTCGCCGATATCGAAAGGCTTGTTCACATAATCGTCCGCGCCGAGGTCGAGTGCCTCGATCTTTTCAGCTTCCCGTTCGCGCGCCGACAGAACGATGATCGGAACATCAGTCCATTCGCGTGCGCGCTTGAGCACATCCTTGCCGTCGCCATCCGGAAGCCCGAGATCGAGCAGGACGATATCCGGCGTTTCGGCTGCAATGCGCTTGACACCCTCAGTAATCGTACCGGCGCTCTCCATCTCATAATTGTTGGCCTCAAGCGCCGGTCTTAGGAAGCGCAAGATCGCGGATTCGTCGTCAATGACCAGAACGCGGATTTTGGCGCTCATGTCGGCGTCTCCTCGCGCGGGAACGTCATCGTGAAACGAGCGCCGCGCCCATTTGTGACCGGGCTTATTGCACTGATCTTCCCCCCATGAGCTTCCATGATGCCTTTTGCAATTGCGAGCCCGAGGCCAGTGCCTTGGCTGCCGTCCGCGCCAGACCGCGCGACATCATCGCCTTTCACGAACTTTTCGAAAATGCGCGGGAGATCATCCGGCGGAATACCCGGTCCATCATCTGTCACGCGGAGCGCGATTCCATTCGTGGCCAGGTCTGCATCGACGACGACGCGCGTCTCTGCCGGCGTATGAACGACAGCATTTGCAACGACGTTTCCTATCACTTGCTCGGCCAAAGTGGCATCGGCACGCACCAATGGAAGATCGACCGGAAGATTTATCTCGATTGGTTGCCGTGCGCCGTGACGCCGGGCGGCACTGACAACGCGTTCGCAGGTTTCACGCAGATCAATCCAGTCGCGTCGCAATTCCAGAGCACCGGCATCGATGCGAGTAATAGCCAGGAGATTGCGTACCATTTCATCAAGATCTTCGGCTTCCTTCTTGATCTGGCGGAGCAGGTCTTTTTTCGCGGCTGCATCGAGTTTGTCGCCGTAGTCAATGAGGCTCGTGGCGGAACCGAGGATCGATGACAGCGGGGTACGGAAATCGTGTGAAACGGATGCCAGCAGCGTATTGCGGACGCGTTCGGTCTCGGTGGCGGTTTTCGCGCTCACCATTTCGCGCGCGAGCGAGGCGCGCTCGAGAGCGGCTGCGGTCTGTTCAACAAGCGTATTGAGGAGGGCGCGGGCCTCGGAGTCGAGCGGCGCTGCATCCTTTTCCTTCGCCACGCCGACCACCCCAAGCGTCTTGGTGCCGACACTGAGCGGTACGAAATACCAAGGGATGATCGGCAAAGTGCCGGTGTCGGTGCCGGCCGGCTCGACGTGGCTGTATGCCCAGCGCGCGGCAGTCATGGCGGCAGCGTCAAGTGTATCCTCCGGCGGCCAAGCCGCTGCGAGCGTCACATTGTCGCCATGTGCAAGCATGACGACAACCGAACGACCGAGGCTTGCGTGGATTTCGCTGGCGGCGCCTTCTGCGACCGCGTCGAGTGTCGCCAGTCCGGACAAGCGACGAGTAAACTCGTAAAGCCGCCGCATCGCGCGCATGCGGCTTCCGGATATTCTTGCCTGCTCGCGGACCCGGCCGGCCAGCGCTGAACTGATAACGGCCACCACCAGGAAAATAACCAGCGCGAGCAATTCGTACGGCTCGGCAATCGTAAAGGTATAGATCGGCGGAATGAAAAAGAAATTGTAGACGAGAAATGAGAGCACGGATGCGTAGATCGCCGGCCATATGCCGCAGCTCATGGCGCTCACGAGGACAGCCAGAAGAAATACAATTGAAAGGTTAGGGATCGGGGTGACTTCAGTGAGTCCCTCGCCAACGACCAGCGCCGCCGCGACGGCGAATGTCGCATAGAGGAAATGCAAGGGTACGACCGGAAGCATTTTCGGCCAGTGCAACCAGGGTTTCCTCCCGGGCGCTTCCGTTTCCCGCGTGACAAGGTGGATCGCGATATCCTGCGTCCGGCGTACCAGCTCGTGTGGCAGGGATCGCCGGAGTAGTTCGCTGACGAAGCTGCCGCGCGAACGGCCTATCACGATCTGGGTAACGTTCTCGAATTTCGCGAATCTCAGCAATTCCGCCGGTAAGTCCGGGCCTGTAAGCGTTTGCGTTTCCGCGCCCAGGCTTTCGGCCAGCTTCATTGCTTCATCCAGCCTCTGCCGCGAAGCTGCATCGAGATTTGTACCTGGCCGTTCAACCGTGACAGCAATCCAGGGTGCGTCCATCAGGTCGGCCAGACGCTTGGCCGTGCGCACGACCGTTGGAGAAATCGGATCGGGCCCGATACAAGCCAGAATGCGCTCTCCCGCCGCCCATGGCCCTTCGATTGCCTGCGCCTGCATGCGTTCGACAAGCTCGGCATCGACCCGTTCGGCCGCGCGCCGCAAGGCGAGTTCGCGCAGGGCCGTCAGGTTCTGAGGCTTGAAGAAATGCTCCACTGCGCGCGCGGCGGTGTCCTGAACATAGACCTTGCCTTCGGCAAGCCGCTTGAGCAGTTCGTCAGGCGGAAAATCAACCAGCACGACCTCGTCGGCCTTATCGAAAACCGTATCGGGTACCGTCTCGCGCACCCTGACCTTGCTGATTTTCTGGACGACGTCGTTGAGGCTTTCCAGGTGTTGAATGTTGAGGGTGGTCCACACGTCGATGCCGGCTGACAGAAGCTCGTCGATGTCCTGCCATCGTTTCGGATGGCGGCTGCCGGGGACATTGGTGTGGGCATATTCGTCGACCAGCAGGAGCTTCGGCCGGCGCGCCAATGCCGCGTCGAGGTCGAACTCCTTCATGACTTGGTTGCGATAGACGATTGACGTGCGTGGAAGAACCTCGAAGCCTTCGGTCAACTGCTCCGTTTCGCGCCGGCTATGGGTTTCGATCAAACCTGCAACAACGTCGCGCCCGCCCGATTTCTCTATACGGGCGGAGGTGAGCATGGCGTAGGTCTTGCCCACGCCAGGCGCAGCGCCAAGGAAAATCTTCAGGTGCCCCCGGCCTTCTTTCTTGGCGAGGGACAGCAACGCGTCGGGCGAGGCTCTTTGCGCTTGGTCGCCAGGCATACGGCTCCTCTAGCGCATCATACAGGAAAAAGCCTGCGCCCAACTTGCGTCCGGGGCAGGCAGTCGGGGATGGTGTCACGCGACTACGACTTCACGCCATCCAGGGCGAGGTTGAGCTTGAGCACGTTGACGCGGGGTTCGCCCAGCAAACCCAGGGTACGCCCTTCGACCTGGTTCTCTACCAAGGTGCGGATTCGAGCTTCCGGCAGACCACGCGCCTTGGCGACGCGCGGCACCTGAAAAAATGCCGCCTCCGGCGTAATATCCGGATCAAGCCCGCTGCCGGACGTGGTCACCAGGTCGATCGGGACCGCCGCCGACGGGTTTTCCTTCTTGAGCGTGTCGATATCGCTTTTGACGCGCTCCATCAAAGCCTTGCTGGTCGGACCAAGATTCGAACCCATCGAATTGATGGCGTTGTAAGGTGCGTCGATCGTCTTGGTCGAATCCTTTGGATCGGGCGCATTTGTCGCCGACGGACGGCCGTGGAAATATTTGTCGTCGGTGAACACCTGACCGATCAGGGCAGAACCCACAACCTTGCCATCCTTCTCAATCAGGCTTCCCTGTGCCTGATATGGGAAGATGGTCTTGGCGATCCCGGTCATCACAAGCGGATAGGCGAGGCCGGTGATCAGGGTCAAAGCGATCACGAGCACAATGGCGGGCCGAATTTCTTTCAACATAGTCAGTCTCCTTAGACGAGATGCAGGGCGCCGACCGCAAGGTCGATGGCCTTGATCCCGACGAACGGAATGATGACGCCGCCCACGCCATAGATCCAAAGATTGCGCCGCAGCAGCGCCGCGGCACCAATCGGACGATATTTGACGCCCTTCAGAGCGAGTGGAATAAGCGCGATAATGATCAGCGCATTGAAGATGATCGCCGACAGGATTGCGCTCTGGGGGCTAGCGAGGTGCATGACGTTGAGCACCTGCAGTTGCGGATAGAACGCCACGAACATCGCCGGAATGATGGCGAAATACTTCGCCACGTCATTGGCAATCGAGAACGTGGTGAGTGCGCCCCGTGTCATGAGCAGCTGTTTGCCGATTTCGACGACTTCGATCAGCTTGGTCGGATCGGAATCGAGATCGACCATGTTGCCGGCTTCGCGCGCAGCCTGAGTACCGGTCTGCATGCAGACGCCGACATCGGCCTGTGCCAACGCGGGCGCGTCATTGGTACCGTCGCCGCACATGGCAATCAGCCGCCCGTTCGACTGTTCGCCGCGGATATAACGCAGCTTGTCTTCTGGCGTCGCCTGGGCGATGAAATCATCCACGCCGGCTTCGGAGGCGATTGCGGCGGCGGTCACCGGGTTGTCGCCGGTGATCATTACGGTCTTGATACCCATACGCCGCAGAGCGGCGAAGCGATCCTTCACATCGGGCTTCACCACATCCTTGAGGTGGATCACAGCGAGGATGCGGCCGTTGTCGACCAACCCAAGTGGTGTACCTCCCGAACGGGCGATCTTGTCGACGGCGGCGCGGAAGGCAGGCGGCTCAGCAACATTCGACCCGGCCTGTTCGCGGGCGAACTGGAGCACAGAATCGATAGCGCCCTTGCGCAACTTGCGGCTGCCAATGTCGACGCCGGACAGTCGGGTCGTCGCCGAGAACTCGATGAATTTGGCATTCGCGGGCGCCACCTGCCGCCGCACATTATATTTCTCCTGCATCAGCGTGATGATGGAGCGGCCCTCTGCAGTCTCATCGGCGTCGCTTGCAAGCAGTGCTGCTTCGGCAGCCTCGTGCTCTGTGACGCCTGGCACTACAATAATTTCGGTCGCCAGCCGGTTACCGAAGGTGACAGTGCCGGTTTTATCGAGCAGAAGCGTATCGACGTCGCCCGCGGCTTCTACCGCGCGGCCCGACATCGCCAGCACATTGAAACGCACGAGCCGGTCCATGCCGGCAATGCCGATGGCTGAAAGCAAAGCGCCAATGGTGGTCGGGATGAGGGTGACGAACAACGCTACCAGTATGACCACCGAGACAACACCACCTGCATAGCTCACGTAACTTGGGATCGTGGCGGTCGCAAACACGAAAATGATAGTCAGACCCACCAGCAGGATATTGAGCGCGATTTCGTTCGGCGTTTTCTGCCGCTCGGCGCCCTCCACCAGCTTGATCATGCGATCAAGGAACGATGAACCGGGCGAAGACGTAATGCGGACGATGATGCGGTCGGAAATAACGGTAGTTCCGCCGGTAACCGCCGAACGGTCGCCGCCGGATTCGCGGATCACGGGCGCTGATTCACCGGTAATGGCGGCCTCGTTGACCGAGGCAATACCGTCGATCACGTCGCCGTCACCTGGAATGATGTCGCCAGCCTCGCATACGACCAGATCGCCGGCCCTGAGCTTGTCGGCAGCGACCGTTTCGAACTTCTTGTAGCTGCTGGGCGACTGGATGCGCTTGGCACGCGTTTCCGTACGCGCCTTGCGCAAGGTGTCGGCCTGAGCCTTGCCGCGCCCTTCCGCCACCGCTTCCGCGAAATTGGCAAACAGCACGGTGAACCACAGCCAGATGACAATCTGGAACTCGAACGCGATACTACCGCCACTGGTCACGAGGTCGCGGACTAATATGACGGTGGTCAGCACGGTGACCATCTCAAGCACAAACATCACCGGATTTTTAACCAGCGTGGCCGGATTGAGTTTGACGAAGGCCTGGCTGATCGCCGGGAATACGATCTGAGGGTCCAGCAGCGTCGCCACCGGCATCCGCTTGCGCATTTTTGAAGTTTCCATAATCGTAACTCCGAAAAATCCGGTTCAGAACACAGTGCCCGCGGTCATCGCGAACTGCTCGACGAGCGGCCCAAGCGCGAGCGCGGGGAAGAACGTTAGGCCACCGACGATCACGATCACGCCCACCACCAGACCGACGAACAGGCCGCCAGTGGTTGGGAACGTGCCAAGCGACGGTGGCACTGACTTTTTGGCGGCGAGCGAACCCGCAATTGCCATGGCCGGAATGATCATCCAGAAGCGGCCGACGAACATCGCGACCGCGCCGGTGATGTTGAAAAACAGCGTATTTGCCGAAATGCCCGCGAAGGCCGAGCCGTTGTTGCCGGTGCTCGATGTGTACAGGTAGAGCATCTCGGAGAAGCCGTGCGGTCCCGCGTTGCCGAGCTGCGAGACGCCATCCGGGTTGACTGCAGCCACCGCCGTCCAGCCGAGATACATCAGCGGCAGGACCAGGATGGCGAGCATCGCCATCTTGACTTCCTTGGCTTCGATCTTTTTGCCGACATATTCCGGCGTGCGGCCTACCATCAGGCCAGCGACGAAGATCGCAATGATGACGAACAGCAGCATGCCGTACATGCCGGCGCCGACGCCGCCGACAATGATCTCGCCAAGCTGCATGTTGATAAGCGGTACCATGCCGCCGAGCGCGGTGAAGGAATCGTGCATGGCGTTGACAGCGCCGCAGGAGGCGGCGGTAGTAATCACCGCGAACAGCGCCGAGGCGACGATGCCGAAGCGAACTTCCTTGCCTTCCATGTTGCCGCCGGTAAGGCCCATTGCATTCATGATGTCGTTACCGTGCGCTTCGGCCCAATAGGCAAGTGCGACGCCGGCGATGAACAACACACCCATCACAGCGAGGATGGCCCAGCCCTGGCGCTGGTTGCCGACCATGCGGCCGAACACGTTGGTGAGCGACGCGCCGATAGCGAAAATCAGAATGATCTGCAGGAAGTTCGATAGCGCGGTTGGATTTTCGAACGGATGCGCGGCATTGGCGTTAAAGAAGCCGCCGCCATTGGTGCCCAGCATTTTGATGGCAACCTGCGACGCGACGGGGCCGACTGCGATGGTCTGCTTGGCACCTTCGAGCGTGGTTGCGTCGACATAAGGTCCGAGCGTCTGCGGCATGCCTTGCCACACGAGGAACAACGCCGCGACGATACAGATCGGCATGAGGATGTAGAGCGTGCAACGGGTAATATCGACCCAGAAATTGCCGACCGTTCTCGCTGAGGCGCGCGCGAAGCCGCGAATAAGCGCAACCGCGAGCACAATGCCGGTTGCCGCCGACAGGTAGTTCTGGTGCGTCAGGCCGAGCATCTGTGTGAGATACGACAACGTGCCTTCGCCGCCGTAATTCTGCCAATTGGTATTCGTGATGAAGCTGACGGCGGTATTGAATGACAAGTCCGGCGCCACGGCGGATTGCTCGGCTGGATTAAACGGCAGTATCGCCTGGAAGCGCATTAGCCCGTAAAGAATCGAGGAATCCGCCGACATGGAACAGCAGCATGCCCACGGTGTAGGCGAGCCAGCCCTGTTCACTTTTCTCTTCGACGCCCGCCATCCCGTATAGCGCCCTCTCTACCGGACGAAGGATGGGCGAGAGAAATGTGCGCTCGCCATTGAATACGCGCGTCATGTAAGCGCCGAGCACGGGCGTGATTGCCACAATGATCGCGCAATAGAGAAGAATTTGAATCCAGCCGATGGTGGTCATGACACGCCCTTTCAGAACCGCTCTGGCTTAAGCAAAGCGTAGACGAGGTAGATCATCAGCCCCGCGGTCACGAGGGCGGCGAGCGAATAGTCGAAGATCATGGTAGCCCCCTTAGAGCCGGTCGCAGGCATAGGCGTAGCCGATCGTCAGCACGAAGAAGCCGAGGCCGAGGGCTAGCAAAATGAGGTCGAGCATTGCGTGCTCCTTTCAAGCGCGTGATGCGTTGGAGCAAAAATTCAAATAGTGGCCGAAGCATAAAGAAGCGATGTGAATCGCGTTTGCGCTACATCAAGAAGAAATAAAGACGCGCGCCAGATGCCGCCCTGATACTGGGTCTTTATGACGTCTTTATAGGTGGGCTTTGTTTTCCCAATCGAATTCCTATGCGGCAGCGCACAGATATGCGCTTGCGAGGCGGTACAGCCTCAGGCGTGGGCCAGCGAAAGGCCCACCGTTTCGGAGAGGAGCGGGTCATGTCGCTCGTCACATATCCAAGTTTGAATAAGTCGACGCCATTCAGTCGTGTGTCTGAAGAAGGTGAGAGGCACGCCAAGTCTGGCGTCACCTCGACCTTCGTCAACCGTCTGCGGAAGGCCTTGGCGACTGCTGGACGGTTGTTTAGCAGCATGCACACGGCGATCGCGGAAGCACGCTTGCAGAAGGCAATAATTGAAGCCGAGTTGTACGGCAAACGGTACATCTACACGTCGAAGAATGACGATGATCTGCCGGTCGTTCTCCCGAGGAGACATACATCCGATCTATCGTCCGCGGTTAGGACGGTGCGTACAAATGGGCAAGGCATTACGAGCCGCAAACGCGCTCAAACAGTGCTGGTCGCATTCGCGCTTTTCGCGGCTGTTTTCGCTGCAATCATCGCCCTGCGCGTTGTGGTGTGGCTGCCGGCTTTTAGGCACTAAGCCGCTGCTCCGTGTCAGCTGTCCAACATCCATTAAAAAGGAGCTGTGTCGTGAAACAGGTTGAACCTCCCTCGATGGTGCCATGTTCGAGGCCTTTGCAATTCCAGATCGGCAAGGACAGCCACGGCAACTGGGTTGTCCAGGACGACCAAGGCCTCTGTGGCGGGCTTTTTGTCGACCGCACTCAAGCACTTCGCTTTGCGATGCTGGAAAACGGAAGTCGACCGCAGGCGGTCGTTATGGTGCCTGGGATTTTCGAACTCGATACGAATCGTATCGCCTCTGTGAATCATCCGCCGGTCAACGGCAAACTTTCGGGCCAGCGGAAAGTCGCCTGAGTGCTGTTTCAGGGGCGCCGAGTAATGACAACACTGACCGGCCGACATGTCTCGATGCTTTCAGGCTACGCGCCCGCCGTACCGACACCGTTCAACGACGATGGAAATCTTGACACCGCGGCTTTCGAACAATTTTGTGAACGTCAAATCCGTGAAGGTGCCACCGCGCTCGTCGTCTGCGGGACAACGGGGGAAGCACCGACACTTCGCCCCGCAGAACATCACGTCCTCGTTCGTATTGCGGTTGACGTGGCATGCGGACGAGTCCCGGTCATCGCGGGAGCCGGATCCAATTCGACTGCACACGCCATCGAACTGACGAAGGACGCGACGGCGGGTGGCGCCGATGCGATCCTGTCGGTGGTCCCGTACTACAACAAGCCTGTTCAGGCCGGTTTATATGCTCATTTCAGTGCTATCGCTCGCTCGACCGAATTGCCGATCATCCTTTACGACGTCCCGTCGAGGACGGCGTGTGGGCTAGCTGATGAGACGATTGCTCGGCTTGCCGAGCTACCGCAAATTATTGGCATCAAGGACGCAACCGGGGACGTGAAACGACCGCTGCATCTGCGGTCACTCGTCGGCTCGCAATTCCGGCTCCTATCAGGTGACGATGCCACTGCATTGGCTTTCATTGAGGCAGGAGGTCATGGCTGTATCTCGGTCACCTCCAATGTCGCGCCAAACCTGTGCCGCGCTATGTATTTGGCTTGCAGACAACGGCAAGGCAGCAAGGCGCATCAGTTCGCGGCCCCGGTTGCGGAACTGACTGCGGCGCTATTCCGTGAAGCAAATCCGGCGCCGGTCAAATATGCGTTAAGCCTTCTCGGATTCATGTCGACCAGAGTCCGCTTGCCTTTGGTGGAATTGACCGAACAATCGCGTGCTGTCGTCTCGGCCACGCTGGCGAGAATTTGTCGCATCTATCCGGACCAAATAATCGGATCGACCCGTAGCCTCAGCCTCTCAGAGGCCGTAGCCGTATAAGGCCGGATGCCTGCAATGAATGAGGTGGCGGGCAAGGACGAGCTGGCCCAAAAAGCCAGGAATTGGCTGCTGGCGATCTTGCGTTTTGCCGTCACTTTGGAGCAGACCGATCGAGAGGCCGTCCTAAAGATTGCCCACGAACTCGATCGGCCCAGGACGGACTCGACGAGGGCGAATTTTGCCTTCTTCACGCGAACCAGCCTCGATTTTTGCGATGCCATTTCCGACAAAAACAATCCGGAACGCACGGCTATCTTGCGGCGACATATTGCCCGGATCGAAGACTCTCGTCTCAAACGTGCACTCGAAGCAGCAGTTGACTCGGGAGCCGACCAAGGCGGGTCTTACCGGCCCATGCGGGTTTTGCCGAAAAAAAGATGGCGAGGGGACCTTTGGAAAGGGCTGCCGTCCGCACGTCGCGGGTAGCGCGCGGACACGGTCCTTATAACGCTCTTATGCGGCTGCTGCGATTTCCCAATCGAATTTCTATGCGGGGAGGGACAGATATCGGATGCGGAAGCCTGCGGGCTGCCGCAATCAGAGTGACTCCGATGACTGCTCTACTGCTCCAAAATTTGAAGCTGATTCTACTGGCTCTCCTGGTCGGCTCCGTCATTGGCCTTTCGCACCTCGCGGGCGAAAATCGAAAAGGCTCAGGGTTGGTACCCACCAAGCGTACGTCTGGCTTGACGAGCGCGCGCAGCACTCGCGCCGTGAAGGTCCGTGCTGCCGCCGCTGACCGTCGGACCAGCTTTGTGCCCAACTACAGCATCGATCCGCGACAGCATCGGTTCAAAGCGCTGTTAGGGTGAGGTTGTGTCATGCTGTATGATGAAAAATATGCGAGCGGGATTGAAACGTTGGCGGGCCAACTCAAAAATGAGACGGCGCTAACACCCGATCTCATTCGCAAAGTCATCACCGATGCCTGCACACGATTTCCGGCGATGAAAAAAGCCGGAAAATCAATCGGCCTTGAGCGCTTAATCGAGATCGGCGCTTGGTGCGACGCGACACTTGCTCTAGTCGAGATTGAGCTTCCACACTGGGGCATTCGTCGATTGGCCCATGAAGATGGCGAATGGTTTTGCTCACTGAGCAGACAACCCGCCTTGCCGATAGAATTTGACGATACTGCAGACGCCAGCCACCCGGTATTGCCGCTGGCAATCCTGGGTGCGTTTCTTGAAGCGCGGCGAAGGGTCGGCGGTGCGCGCGAAACTCGCGCGCTGGCCGTGCCGCAGGTTGGAGAGACAGGGGGCTATGCGATCTGTTCCGACAACTTCGTGTAGCCGACTGAAGACTTCAGAAATTTGATGATCCCACCTGGCGTGGCGCAGATTGATTGCCTGTCCAGAGCAGCAACGAAGGCGAGGTCTCACTCAACGATCGCCTGATAGACGAGTGTCCGCATCAGGTATCGGTAGTGCAGCCGCTGGGCCGGCGCCTGCATCAGCAGGATTGCGATCAATTCCTGTTTCGGGTCCACCCAGAAATAGGTACCGGTCACGCCGCTCCAGAAATATTCGCCGACCGAACCCGGCAGCGGGTTGCGGCCGGCATGTGTGCGCACTGCAAAGCCGAGACCGAAGCCAAGCCCAAGTTCCGGTGTCGGTGCCAATGCGCCGAACTGGAGGCGCGTGAGCGCCCCATAGCGTGATTCCGGCGGCAGATGGTCGGAGGTCGTCAGTGCGACCGTGGTCGGTGAAAGCAGCCTTTCGCCGCCAAGCTCGCCGCCGTTGAGCAACATGTGGCAGAAGCGGGCGTAGTCGGCAGCGGTCGACAGCAGGCCGCTGCCGCCGGAAATCCACGCCGGTTTGCCGCCGATGCTGCGTACCATCGCCGGCCGCTTGCCGGTTGCGGGATCAATTTGCGGTTCGGCGGCGCGTCCGGCATCGATCGGGCCAAAGGTCGTGTGGGTAAGGCCGAGCGGTTTGCTGATGCGTTCGGCGATGAAGCGATCGAGCTCCATTCCGCTCACAAGTTCGACGACGCGCCCGAGCACGTCGGTGGACATGCTGTACTGAAAGGTGGTGCCCGGCTGGTGCGCAAGAGGCAGCCTTGCGAGCCTCGTCATCAATTCGGCGTTGGTGTGACCTTCATTGCCGACATCCTCCGCCAGGTAAGCTTCCTTGAGAAGCGGGCCGGCGAACTGGCCATAGGTGAGGCCTGAGGTATGGCGCAGCAGATCCTGCAAAGTCATCGGTCGCTTCAGTGGCTCTTTTGCCAACTTTTTTGCCGACGCATTATCGGAATCGACAGCGACCTTGAGCTCGGCGAACTCCGGGATGTATCGCTCCACTGGGTCGCAGATCAACAGCCTGCCTTCCTCGGCCAGCATCATGATGGCCACCGAGGTGAAAGGCTTTGTCATCGAGGCGATACGGAATATCGTATCGGGAAGCATTCGTTCGCCAGCCTCCCGGTCGCGATAGCCGAGCGCTTCCAGGCAAGCGATCTTTCCCCGCCGCGCGACCAGCACGACCGCGCCGGGCACCAACCCCTTGCCGATATCGGATTGCAGAGTGTCGGTTAGCCGCTTCAGGCGCTCGGACGAAAGGCCAACCTCCTCGGGCCGCGTTGCGTGCGGTATTTCAAGAAGTCATCTGGCATTCCTATTTCCAGAATTGCCGCGAGGCCAGCGCGGCGCCTTCTGCCATGGCCTTGAATTTCGCAAAAACGACATCGGGATCGACCGCCGCCTGCCCAACCCAGGTGCCATAGCCGCAGTCGCTTCCGGCGATCACGTTTTCGCGCCCCACAGCATTTGCGTAACGAGCGATACGTTGCGCGATCAGTTCGGGATGTTCGATGAAATTCGACTTCGACTCGATGACGCCGGGAATTAGCACCTTGCCGTCCGGCAGCCTTACCTTCTCGAATGTGGTCCATTCGTGGGCGTGGCGAGGATTGGCCGCCTCGAGTGAAATCGCCGTCGCCTTGGCCGTGAAGACGATGTCGATGACGTCGGCAAGCGGCACGTCGCGGTGATGCGGGCCCTCGTAGTTGCCCCAGCACAGATGCATGCGCAGCTGTTCGGCTGGGATGTTTGCCACCGCATGATTGAGCGCCTCAATGTGAAGTTGAGCGCGCTTGCGGAATTCCGGCAATGTAAGATCCGCGTACTGAATGTGACGCCCCATGGCGAGATCGGGACAATCGATCTGCAGGACGAAGCCGGCCCTGGCGACCGTTTCGTATTCGTGCCGCATGGCATCCGCGATCGCGTATATATAGCTTTCGAAATCCTTGTAATATTCGTTGCGGAAAAACAGCGACACAACGCCGGGCGAGGCGGCACTCATGAATCCGCCGGTCACCTTCACGCCCTTGAATGCTGCCTTGAGATTATCGGCGTCGGTTTGGGCCGCCTGCTTGTCGCGCACACTGATGGCGGCATTGCACGCCGGCGTTTTCCGGCGCGAGCGGCCGGGATCGCCGAACACGCGTTTTTCCAGACGCGGAAAATCGGCGAGGTCCTGGTAGACGAACGTGTTGCCCGTTCCGCCAAAGCCGTTGAGCCGGTCCTTGATGTAGGTCGCATAGCTCGGCTTCGATAATTCGCCGTCATTGACGAGGTCGACGCCGGCATCCGCCTGCTTCCTGACGACATCAGCCACCGCGGAGCCCACGCGCGCCGCCAGCGCCTGGGCATCGACCGGCACACCTTCTTCCTTCGCGTACATCATGCGGATGAGGTCATCCGGCCGGGGCAAACTACCCGTATGCGTGGTCAGAAAGCGGTCTCGGCTGCGCTGCACGGCTCGAACTCCCCAGGCGGCAGACTGTAAAGCAGGGTAAGGCCGGTAACCACCGCCGTGCCGCTTACGTTGACAGGTCGGGGTGGGCTGCGTATGTACCCGGCAAATATCAGCCAGAGATTGTCATGAAAGTCCGCAATTCCCTGAAATCGCTGCGCGGCAGGCATCGCAACAACCGTTTGGTGCGCCGCAAGGGCCGGGTCTACATCATCAACAAGACCAATCGCCGTTTTAAGGCCCGTCAGGGCTGATTTCGGCGCCCTGCGGGCGCTGTTCCATCGCCGCATATTGGCCACGAACCGCGGAGACACTATGCTCCGCTCATGCGCACTCGATTCCTTGCAGCGCTGCTGATTGCGACCGCTGCCTTGTCGGCGCCCGCCGCCGCGCAGTCAGGTGATTGGGTCAAGCCGCCTGACAAATTGCCCCACATAGGCTCCGGAGACCGGACCCAGAATCTCGATTTTCTGTTCGGCGCGCTCAAACTTGCGCCCGACGATATTACGGCCAAGGCGATCGAACACCGTATCTGGGCACTGTGGACGGTTTCGCACAGCGATACCGCCAATCTTCTCATGACCCGCGTCAAGACGGCGATCGAGTCAAAAGATCTCGAAGTGGCCATTCAGCTTCTCGACGCGGTCATCAAAGTGAAGCCCGACTACGTGGAAGCCTGGAACCGCCGCGCGACGATCTACTACATGAAGAAAGATTATGGTCGTGCGCTGGCCGATATTCGCGAAGTCCTCAAGCGTGAGCCGCGCCATTTCGGCGCCCTAGCTGGTTTTGGACTGATCATGCAGGACATCGGCGACGACAAGCAGGCGCTTGAAGTCTATCGCCGCGTGCTCACTCTCTATCCGCGCATGGAGCGAATTCCCGACCTTGTGAAGACGCTTCAGAGCAAGGTCGAGGGCAGGGATATCTAGTCGCCGGTTGAATCCCCGCCGACATACGCAATCCGCAGCATATTGGTTGCACCCGGCGTCCCGAGCGGCACTCCGGCCACCACGATCACGCGCTGACCGCCTTTCGCGAATCCTTCCTTGAAGGCGATGCGGCAGGCGCGGTCGACCATGTCATCCTGGTCGTGCGCATCTTCGGTGACCACGCAATGGACGCCCCAGACGACGGCCAAACGCCGGCCGGTCGCAATATTCGGTGACAGGGCGACGATCGGCGGCCGCGGCCGCTCGCGCGCGACCCGCAGGGCGGTCGAACCCGATGACGTCCAGCAGATGACGGCGGCGAGATCAAGCGTATCGGCAATGTGGCGCGCGGCATCCGCAATTGCGTCCGCACCGGTTGCCTCCGGTACCGCGCGCTGCGACGTAATGATGTTGCGGTAGAGAGGGTCGCCCTCAACTTCCTCGGCAATACGATTCATCGTTGCGACGGCCTGGATCGGATATTGGCCCGCCGCCGATTCAGCGGAAAGCATCACCGCGTCGGCACCTTCAAAAATTGCCGTTGCGACGTCCGAGACCTCGGCGCGCGTCGGTACCGGTGCAGTGATCATCGACTCGAGCATCTGCGTTGCGACGACGACCGGTTTCCCCGCAACGCGGCAGGCGCGTGTCATCTGTTTTTGGACGCCCGGAACCTTTTCCAGCGGCATTTCCACGCCGAGGTCGCCGCGAGCAACCATCAACGCGTCGGCCAGATCCATGATATCGGCCAGCCGGGTCACCGCCTGCGGTTTTTCAATCTTGGCCATCACTGCCGCGCGCCCGCGCGTGATCTTTTTGGCCTCGGCGATGTCCTCGGGCCGTTGAATGAATGAAAGTGCGACCCAGTCAATCCCCGTTTCAAGTGCCGCCTCCAGATCGGAGCGGTCCTTATCGGCCAGGGCCGAGAATGGAATCGTCGTGTCCGGCAAGCTGACCCCTTTGCGATCGGACAATTTTCCGCCGACCACGACGCGGGTCGAAATGCGCTTTGGTTCTGTTTCGGTAACTACGAGCTTGACCTTGCCGTCATCGATAAGCAGCACATGACCGGGCTTGATCGCGACGAAAATTTCCGGGTGCGGGAGATAAGCGCGTTTCGTATCCCCGGCTGCCGCATCGGCGTCGAGCACGAAGGTGTCGCCGTTTTTCACCGCCACGGAACCGCCGGAAAATGTGCCGAGCCGCAATTTTGGCCCCTGCAGATCGACGAGGACCCCGATCGGCCGGCCTGTATCGCGTTCAACGGTGCGGATCATGGCCACAAGTTCGCGCATGCGATCCTGGCTCGTGTGGCTCATGTTGATGCGAAATACGTCGGCGCCCGCCTCGAACAGCCTTGCGATCATGTCGGCGCTCGACGATGCGGGTCCCAGGGTGGCGACAATTTTGGCGCGGCGGAGACGTCTCATTGTTTGCCGCCCCCGGGCGGAGGCGGCGATAGCGTCGTCGGCGGGCGGGAGTTTCCGAGCGGCGCGCGCGGCGGCAATGGCCGCTCGGGTGCTTGCTCGGCGGTGTCCGTCAATTGCACCGTCCACGAGCGCTGCTCGCTGGTATCGACCTCGAAAAAGCCGGTCCGGTCGTAACCTCTCGCCAGACAATTCTCCGTCCCGCGAATGGTGAATTCCTTCTCACGTGAGCACATATAGGCCTTGCCTGACCATTCGCCGCCGCGATCGTAATCGACCGCGTAGATGTAATAGTAACGCGCAACCAGTGCGCCGCGCAGCAGTGTTTCGCAAGAACGTGACGAAACGTTCCACCACCCCTCTGTTGTCCACCCTTCGTTGTCCTTGTAGCCGATGGCAACGCCCACCCGGCTGCCGGTGTTGTTGCAGAGGCGGAAATCCGCTTTGGCGGGATATGCGGTGCCGGCCAGCAGCATCACGAGGAATGCGGTGCCGGCACAAATATTAAAAAAGCGGCGTCTGGCTGCGATGAAGGGCAATACGGTCACGATTGTAGATAGTTCCGGGCGATGGGCGGTTTTGGCGTGATCGATCACTGCGTGTCAACGACGATGGCACGGAAGTCGTTCACGTTGGTGTAGGTCGGCCCTGGGACAAGCAGATCGCCAAGGGCCTCGAAAAATGCGCTCGAATTGTTGTCGGCAAGGAAGGCGGCAGGATCGAGGCCTTTCGCCTCGGCACGGGCCACCGATTCGCCATCAATCGAAGCGCCGGCGGGGTCGGATGCAGAGCCACTGCCGCCGTCCGTGCCGTCGGTGTCCGCGGCAAGTGCGGCAACCGCAGGCATGCCCGCCAAAGCAATCGCGAGCGCCAGCGCATATTCCTGATTCGGGCCCCCGCGACCCTTGCCGCGGATGGTGACGGTGAGTTCGCCGCCTGAGAGCAGCACCGCGCGTTTTCGCTGTGACCGCAAGTCACGCGCAAGGCGGGCGTGCGCGGCGGCAACGTCGCGTGCTTCACCTTCGATACTGTCGCCGAGCGAAATACATTCGTAGCCGGCCGCGCGCACGGCAGCCTGGGCGGCCCGCAGGGCGTCGGCCGGCCGTGCAGCCAATACAAATTTGCTCCCGGCAAAGACGGGATCGCCGGGCTTCGGTGATTCATTTTTAACATCATTGAGCGCGCGCGAGACAGATTCAGGAATTTCGAGTTTGTACCTGGCGACAATCGCGCGCGCGTCCGCAAGCGTGGTGGGGTCGGGCACGGTCGGCCCCGAACCGATTGCCGACGGGTCATCGCCCGGCACGTCCGATATCGCAATCGTCAGCAGTTTTGCCGGATGCGCGTGACGCGCCAGCCGTCCGCCCTTGATGCGCGATAAATGCTTGCGCACCGTATTGATCTCACCGATGACCGCGCCGGAGCGCAGCAGCGCGCGGGTCAACGCCTGCTTGTCGTCAAGTGAAACACCGTTGGCGGGCGCAATCCAGTTCGCAGATGCGCCGCCCGACATCAGCGCCAGCACGAGATCATGGGCGCCGGTGCCGTCGGCGAGGTTCAGCGCTCGCTGCGCGCCTTCGACGCCTGCGGCGTCTGGAATCGGATGGCCGGCCTCGATCATATGGACCTGACGAAGATGCCGAGCGTAGCCGTGGCGCGCGACCGCTACGCCACTCAAGCGCTCGGCGGGGATCCGCAGCCGGTCGAGATAATGCGCTTCGGCGACCTCGGCCATCGAACCGGCAGCTTTGCCCGCCGCGAGCAAGACCAGCCGGCCGGCCGGCGGCTCCGGCAGTAATGGTGGCAGGCACGCGTTCGGATGCGCCGCCGCGACCGCAGTGCGGAATAGGTCGGCCAGGAATGCGCGGAGCGGGGAGGTCATGCTGCAAACCACCAAAGTGCGGCCGTGCTTTTCATTGCCGCACCGGTGGCATAGCATTCGTCCAAGGGCCAATGACGGCCCAGATTGATAAAAATTTGCCCAGGGGAGGAAATCATGGCGGACCAGGTCGTTCCGGTCTCACGGCTGCTCGATGAACGCGGACTGAGTTCGTTCCATTATAATCTGATTTTCTGGTGCGTTCTGCTGTCGCTCATCGACGGTTACGATATCGCCGCTATTGCCTTCGCTGCACCGCACCTCGTGCGCGAATGGGGTCTCAAGCCCGGAGCGCTCGGCCCCGTCTTCAGTGCGAGCCTTATCGGCATTCTGTTCGGCTCGGCAGCATTCGGATGGGTGGGTGACCGCTATGGGCGCAAGACCGCACTCATCACCTCGAATCTGCTGTTCGGCGTCTTCACTTTCGCCGCAGCATGGTCGACGAATCTCGAGCAACTGTTCTGGCTGCGTCTGCTCGCCGGCCTCGGCATCGGCGGCGTCATTCCGAACGTTGTCGCCATCAACACCAAGTCCTCGCCGCGCAGACTTCGGGCGACGCTGGCGCTGATCGGCGTAGGATTCGTCCCGATTGGCGGTGCCATTCCCGGGGTCGTCGCTGCGACCCTGGTGCCGACCCACGGCTGGCAAATCTTGTTCTCCATCGGCGGAGTCGTGCCGATCGTGCTGGCGCTGATTGGCCTGTTCACGCTCCCGGAATCCATAAAATTCATGGCGTTGCACGAAAGCCAGCGCGCCAAGATGGAGAAGGCCATTGCCGCGATCAACCCCGACTTCAAGGTGCCGGCCAATGCGAAATTCATCATCGAGGACGAACAGCAGTTCCCCGGATTCAATCCAAAATACCTATTCGGCCAGGGACTTTGGCTGGTAACGCCACTCCTGTGGCTGCTCTTTGCGCTCAACCTGATGGGTTATTTCTTTCTGTTGTCGTGGACACCGACATTGATGGCGGTTCTGAAGCTTCCGCCGACCGTGGGGGCACTTGCGGGCGGCATGATCCAGCTTGGCGGCACAGTCGGTTCGCTTGTCCTTGTCCGCTGGATTGAACGCCGCCGCTTTTTTGCAATTGCGATTGTATTCGTGGTTGCGGTGCCGGTGGTGGCGTCGATCGGCTATGCCGGCCAGACATCAACCGTGGCGCTGGCCGTCGCGACGTTCTGCGCGGGTTTCTGCGTGCTCGGCATTCAGACCGGAATCAACGTCGCGGGTGCGCTGGTTTACCCCACCTCATTGCGCGCCAACGGCTCAGGCTGGCAGCTAGGCGTCGGCCGTGTCGGCTCGATCATCGGGCCGCTCGTGGGCGCGCTGTTCGTCGGGTTGCCGGTTGCACACCTGTATATGTGGTCGTCGTTGCCTTTCGCCGTGGGCGCTGTGGTCTGCTTTGCGGTCTGGAAACTCAACGAGGCTCGCCTGGAGGCGCATCCCGAATTGCGGGCTGCGCAGGTGCCGGTCTGAGATTGCCGGCGCTGCTCAGAACGGCTCATAGCCGCGCAAGGCGGGGATGACCTCCTCGCCGAACAGGCGAATAGAGCGCATGAGGTCGTCTGCCGGCAGGTCGGAAAAGTTGAATTCGCCCATGAAGACATTGAACAGGCCGGCTTGCGCGGCGGCCTGGATTTTCCTCGCGATCGTCTCCGGCGAGCCGATGAACACCAGCTCGTGCTTCATCAGGTAATCGGCGTCGAACAGATTGGCCATGATTTCGGAGGCCCCGGGCTCGCCGCGTCCAATGAACTTCTTGGCGTGTTCGCGCACGCGTTGCTCGAAGGTTTCACCCGGACGTGGCGGCGGCAAAAATCCCTCGTAGGCGCGGGCGGCGCGGACGAGCGCGGCGTCGAGGGCCTTCTCATCCAACTCATCGACATGGACAATGGTGCAATATGCAATATTCGGCGGGTGCGAATGACCTGCGGCGGCCCAGTCCGCGAGAAATTTGCGGTAGCGCGGAGCTGCGTCGGCGCGCGGGTAGACCAGAAAATATCCCGGGTTAATTCCCTCCCGTGCACAAAATTCGAGCGTCTGCGGGTCGCGGCTCATCATCCACAACGGAGGATGCGGCCTTTGCATCGGCGGCACGGCCAGCTGCGCGCTTTCGGTGTGGTGCACCTCGCCGTGAAAAGAGAACGGCTGTTTTTCCCCGTATGCCGCGCGCAGGTAGTCGACAAATTCGAGGGTCGGGGATTTCCGCAGATTGTAGTCGAGGCCGAAGGGCTTGAAGTAGTCCGCGTTGATTCCCGGCACCAGCCCGAGCTCCATGCGCCCGCCGAGCATCTGGTCGACGATCGCAATTTCTTCTGCCAGGCGCAGCGGGTGATAGAGCGGCACGACATAGCCCATCGGTCCGATGCGCAGGTGGCGCGTGCGCGCACCGGCGCCGACGGCATACAGGCTCGGTGATGAAATCCAGCTCTCGTCCGGACGGAAGTGGTGTTCAACGCAGAAGCTGAAATCGAAACCCAGTACGTCGCATAGCTCCAGTTCGCGCCAGAGCTGCTCATAGCGCTGGTGCGGGTTCATGCCCGGCTTGCCCCAGACATGTGAAAAATGGGCGAACTTCACGGCGCGCGCTCCTAATTTGCCTGCATCCGGCTGAAGGGGGCCTTCAAACGAGGGGAGGGAATGTCTATGTTGCCCTACAGTGGAGGACACCACTATGGACGACAAGACCCGCACCGAGCTTGAGGCCGCCGTATACCGGCGCCTCGTCGAGCACCTGAGGTCGCGTACCGATGTGCAGAATATCGACCTGATGAACCTCGCCGGCTTCTGCCGTAACTGCCTGTCGAATTGGATGAAAGATGCGGCCGACGCCAAGGGCGTCACGATGAGCAAGGATCAGAGCCGCGAAATCGTCTACGGCATGCCCTACGAGGAATGGCGAAAAAAACATCAGAAAGAGGCCTCGCCGGACCAGAAAGCCGCATTCGAAAAGTCCAGCCCCCGGCACTGATTGTCACCGTTTGCTTGTGAACAGCGTGGATGAACCGGTCTGCATCTTGACCGGAGGGCGTCCAATTCCGAAAGCTTCTTGCCACGTGACGGGTCCCGCCCGTCCTGCGTGTCAAGGAGACGTCAATGCCAGCATCAGCCGCAGCTGAAAAAGAACAACCGGCAACCCGCTTCGCCAAGGATCAACTCAAAGCGTTCGTCGAGCGGATCGAGCGGCTTGAAGAAGAAAAAAAGGCAACCTCGGACGATATCCGCGACGTCTATGCCGAAGCGAAAGGCACCGGCTTCGACACCAGAGCGCTCCGCACGATCGTGCGCATGCGAAAGATGGATACCGACGAGCGCCGCGAGCAGCAGGAAGTGCTGGACACCTACCTGAATGCGCTGGGAATGCTGCAGTAGGTCTCGGCCCGGCCGCGGCTTGAGCCTGCGACCGCGGTCTATCTGAGCGAAGCGGTCGACTGTCGCGTGAATGTGGTGGTGGCGACGAACACCACGGCCGGCCCTTCGAAGTGGCCGGTCACCATGCCCAGATGCGGATCGGCCGAAAACGTCATCACGATCGACATCGACGGCTTGTACAGAAGCTCATGCAACGGCCGCATGTCCATTGCGCCGAGCCGGGTGGTCGTCAGGTAGGTACTGACGCTCGGCGCGAGCATTGCAGCCCGCAGCCAGGGGCTGTCCGTGCCGATTCCATCGCCCGGCAAGGCGGCAGCGAGCGGGGGCTTTGCCACGACAGTCGTATTGCCACGGGCCGGCATGACGCTGGCCTCTTTCGCCACGCGCGGAATCCGCGCGCCCATCGGCCGTGCCGGCCGGGCACGCTCCGCTGTATCTGACTCCGCGGCGTAAGCAAGGACCGAGCTGCCGGTCGCGCTCGCATCTGCGCTTGCGGTCTCAAACGGGTCCGGCGTGGATTTCGCGGCGGGCAAATCCTGACCGCTCTGAACGGCTCCGTGCCAGTACCCGCGGCTGTCAATCAGGCTGCTGCCGAGCGAGGCGGTGACGATTGTGGGCTTGCTCTGCTTCGGCAGGGCCGCGGCGACCGTGAAGGTCTTCGGCCGCGCCGTCGGCAGCGGAACGAGGTGTTCGACACTGTGTTCGACACTGGCCGGCCTGATTTTCGGCGGAGTTACACTTGCGACCGTCATTGGCGCACGCGCGTGTCTCGTTGCAGTCTCCTCGCTAACTTCGTCGGCATCCTTGCCGCTGCCAAATAGCCGCGCCAGCAGGCTGCGCTTCGGTTTCTCAGCCGCATGTTCGGCGCTCGCGGTGATCACGCCTGCCTCGCGCGCGGTGTCCAGCGAGATCTCCGAAGGTCTGCCGCCGCGACGCTCGACGTCGGCAAGGGCGAGCGCATAGCCGCGCAAAGGCTGACCATCGGACGGAATGTGCACCGTGCGCCCGTCGGGGAATACCCTCGCGAGTTGGTCGTGCGTCATCCGCGGCCAGTGACGAATGGTGCCGGTATCGAGATGCACGAAAGGCGACCCCGATGTCGGATAAAATCCGACACCGCCGCGCTGCAGCCGCAACCCGATCTCGCGAATTTTTTCCAGCGGAACGCCGGGGATGAAGAAATCCATCGCCTGGCCGTTGATGTGCTGACTGAACTGCGCGACGCCGCCCGATCGCGCGCGCAGCATCGAATTTGTTTCAGGCGAACGGTAACCGCACACGACATCGATCGGCCGCGCGGCGCCGACCTCGCGATAGGTTTCCCACACCAGGTCGAACAGGTGCGGGTCCATGTGAGTCGACTGCTCCTTGCGCCAGTCGCGCATGAACCAGTCGAGCTTCTTCAGTGCGGCCTCGTCATAACGGCCGTCGCGCTTGTAGGTGATCGTGATGTCTTCGCCGGTGTGCAGGTGATGAAAAGAGATCGTGCGCGTGTCGCCCTCTGCAACCGCGTTCTGCAGTGAACTGCTGGCGCCGAGCAGAAAAAAGCCAGCCATGCTCACGCACGCACCGGCGCGTGCCACAGCAGCAGCGAATGAGCGCTCGCGCGCCGAGTCAAAAATCAAAGCGGTGTCCCGTGAAGATACCCGTCCCACGTCGCCGTCACGTCCCCGTCGGGCCGCCGTGACGGCAGCCCCGTGAGTGTTATCGGGATCGGTTAATGAGAACTTAGCGCCGGTCCCCCGTCCACCCTCTCCCTAACCGGGGAATTGGGCCGAAAACGGGGCGTTGCGGAACTTAAAAGGGCTATTTCCCATACTAAAATGGAGGTGTCCGGCTCAGGCCCTGGTTTCGTGGCCCCGGCCAGCGCTTCTCCGTAGGGGTCAGCCATCAACGGGCTCATTTTGGTCGAGCCCGAGCCCTTCCAGTTTGCGGTACAGGGTCGAACGTCCGATCTTGAGCCGGCGCGCGACTTCCGACATCTGCCCTCGGTAGTGGGCAATGGCAAAACGGATCGTGTCGCGCTCGATATCGTCGAGCGGGCGCACGTCGCCTCTTGCGTCGGTCAGCGGCAGCGAACGCGCCGACGCAGGGTCCGCTGCCGGAAGGCCAATGCCCCTCGCGCCATCGGGGTCCGGCCATGATGCCGCCATGGCGGGCGAGGGCTCCAGCAACGGCGGCGCAGATTCCGCATCTGAAGACACCTGAGCCGCCACTTGCGGAAACTCATCAATGCCGATCTCGTCACCGTCCGCGAGCACGACCGCGCGGAAGACGGCATTCTCTAGCTGGCGCACATTTCCGGGCCAATGGTGGGCGGCAAGAAGCGCAAGGCCGCTCGGGCTGATGGCGCGTATGCGCTTGCCTTCCTCTGCCGCGATGCGCATCAGAAAATGGCGTGCAAGCTCGGGTATGTCATCGCGCCGCAGACGCAACGGCGGCACCGAAATCGGAAACACATGTAAACGGTAGAACAGGTCTTCGCGGAAGCGGCCGGCCTTCACGTCGCTGATGAGGTCGCGGTTGGTGGCGGAGATGATTCGTACGTCGACTTTCACGCTCTTGCGCCCGCCGACTGGCTCGACCTCGCCTTCCTGCAATGCGCGCAATAATTTCACCTGCGCGGGCCCCGGAAGTTCGCCAACCTCGTCAAGAAACAGCGTGCCACCATCGGCCTCGACGAATTTTCCGGTGTGCCTTTCCGTCGCGCCGGTGAATGCACCCTTTTCATGCCCGAACAATATCGACTCGACGAGATTCTCAGGCAGGGCACCGCAATTGACCGCAACAAAAAGTTTCGCGCGGCGCAAGCCGGTTCCGTGTATTGCGCGCGCGACCAGTTCCTTGCCGACGCCCGACTCGCCTTCGATCAGAACGGGAATCGCCGAGCCGGCGGCTTTCTCCGCAGCCTTGAGGACCGGCTGCATCACAGGCGAACGCGTGACCACATCCGCGATTGTCAGTGTCCCTTCGCGCCGGCGTTTGAGCCGCTGCAACTCGCCTGCCAAAGCCTTTGTGGTCAAGGCGTTGCGTAACGACACCTGCAGACGTTCGGCGCTAGCCGGCTTGACCACAAAATCGGTGGCGCCGGCGCGCATTGCGGACACGACGTTGTCGATGCCGCCGTGGGCCGTCTGAACGATCACCGGAATGTGGATGTCGGCTTCGCGCATGCGCGCGAGGACACCGAGGCCGTCGAGATCGGGCATCACGAGGTCCAGCACCACGCCATCGACGCGAGTCGCATCGGGGCCGACCATGAGCTTCACGGCGGCATCACCGCTTTCGACGACCATGGTCCGATAGCCAAAACGTTGGATCATGGCGTCGAGCAGCCGGCGCTGGACCGGGTCATCGTCTACGATAAGCACCACTTCAGACATAAGACCCCTCACGCACTTCTGTGCCGAATTGGTGCAATGTCGCCGCTCCGCCTTAATGGGTCATTAAGTGGGTCTGATACGGCCTTAGGCACCACTTTGGAGACCGCCGGCCGGGTCGCGGCATGTTGAAAACCCCGGCGCTGCCATCGCCCCGCCATGAGCACATGCGCTAGATGAGGCCCTCTTTTTTCTCTTTTTCCCAAAAGATTGCCCCCCATGGCCAAGACCACAGCCCGGCGAAAGCCGAACAAGAATCCGAAGCTCGGTGCATTGCCCGAGTGGAACCTGAGCGACCTCTATCCCGGTATCGATAGCCCCCAACTCAAGCGCGACCTTGAGCAGGCCGACAGCGACTGCGCGTCTTTCGAGCAGGAATTCAAAGGGCGCCTTGCCGGGCTGGCCTCAGGCGAGGGTGCGGGCCGCGCGCTCGCTGCGGCGGTCAAGCGATATGAAGCCATCGATGACCGGCTCGGCCGCCTGATCTCTTATGCTTCCCTTGTCTATGCGGGGAACACGACGGACCCGGCACGCGCCAAATTCTACGGCGATGTGCAGGAGCGCATTACGGCCGCATCGCTGCATCTTCTGTTCTTTGCGCTCGAACTCAACCGCATCGACGACGCGCAACTTGATGCCGCAATGCGTGATTCCGCGCTTGGCCATTACCGGCCATGGATCGAAGATTTGCGGAAGGAAAAGCCTTACCAACTCGAGGACCGTGTCGAGGAACTGTTTCACGAAAAATCGGTGACCGGCTATTCGGCGTGGAACCGTCTCTTTGACGAGAGCATCGCAAGCCTCCGCTTCAAGGTTGGGGGAAAATCGCTCGCAATCGAACCGATACTCAATTTGCTGCAGGATGTGGACGGCAAAAAGCGCAAGGCAGCCGCCGAAGCGCTGGCCAAGACACTCAAGGAAAATCTTCGGCCTTTTGTGCTGATCACCAACACGCTTGCCAAGGACAAGGAAATTTCCGACCGCTGGCGCGGTTTCAAGGACATCGCCGACGCGCGGCATCTGTCGAACCGCGTCGAGCGGGAGGTCGTGGAAGCACTGGTCGCAGCCGTGCGAGCCGCATACCCGAAATTGTCGCATCGATACTATGCATTGAAGGCCAAATGGTTCGGCAAGAAGACGCTGCCGTATTGGGACCGCAATGCACCTCTGCCCAAAGTGGCGCAGCGCACAATTCCCTGGAGCGATGCGCGCGCGACGGTACTCACGGCCTATGGCGCCTTCTCGCCCCGGATGGCGGAAGTCGCCGACCGATTCTTCGAGAAAAGCTGGATCGATGCGCCGGTGCGCCCCGGCAAGCAACCCGGTGCATTTGCGCACCCGACCGTGCCGTCGGCGCACCCGTACGTCCTGCTCAACTACATGGGCAAGCCGCGCGACGTGATGACGCTTGCGCATGAGCTCGGCCATGGCGTGCACCAGGTGCTGGCAGCGCCTAATGGGCCACTGATGGCGCCGACGCCGCTTACGCTCGCCGAAACGGCATCGGTCTTTGGAGAAATGCTCACCTTCAAGAAGCTGCTTGCGCAGACCACCGACAGGAAGCAGCGCAAGGCCATGCTCGCCGCGAAAGTCGAGGACATGATCAACACGGTGGTACGCCAGACCGCGTTCTACAGCTTCGAACGCAAAGTGCACACCGAGCGTCGCAGCGGCGAACTGACCGCCGACAAGATTTGTGAACTATGGATGTCGGTGCAAGGCGAAAGCCTCGGACCGGCGATCGAGCTCAAGCCTGGCTACGAAACTTTCTGGGCTTACATCCCGCATTTCATCCATTCGCCCTTCTACGTCTATGCGTACGCCTTTGGCGATTGCCTGGTGAATTCGCTTTATGCGGTGTATGAAAAATCCGCGAACGGCTTTGCCGAGCGCTATCTGGAAATGCTTTCGGCGGGCGGCACCAAGCATCATTCCGAACTGCTGGCGCCGTTCGGTCTCGATGCGCGTGACCCGAAGTTCTGGGATGGCGGCCTGGGCGTCATCGCCAAATTGATAGACGAACTGGAATTGCTGGAAAGCCGCTAGTCGCCGCCACAGCCTTTGCGCCCGGCAAACGCGCCGTCTGGAATTGCAACCATGCCCGCGACTGCGGCTATGCATGCGATAATGCGAATTGACATGCTCGACATGGCTCGTTTCATCTCAGGCGACCCCTATATTCGTAGCACACCGGTGCATCGAGGTTCATGACGACCGACCGCGAAAAGAACCGTTTTACGGCCCGCGCCCGCCGCTACGCCAACGTCGGCACCAAGCTCGGCGGGACTGCCGCGCGCTTTGCAGGGGCACGATTTTTCGGCGTCCCTCTTGATCGCGCTGCGAGTGCGCTGGAACTCGCTGCCGCGCTTGGCGGCCTGAAAGGTCCGATCATGAAGGTGGCGCAGCTGCTCGCCACCATCCCCGATGCGCTGCCGCCGGAATATGCAAACGAACTGATGAAGCTGCAGAGTCAGGCGCCGCCCATGGGATGGGCGTTCGTGAAACGCCGGATGAGTGCGGAACTGGGCGCGGATTGGCAGAAGAAGTTTTCCGAATTCGAGCATCACCCCGCCGCGGCCGCCTCGCTCGGGCAGGTGCATCGCGCGCGTGCGCTGGACGGGAGCGGGCTTGCATGCAAGCTGCAATATCCGGACATGCAGTCGGCGGTGGAGGCCGACCTTCGCCAATTGCAGTTGCTCTTTGCCATCCGCAAGCGTTTCGATCCGGCGATCGACACGAGCGAGATTGCAGTCGAGATCGCAGCGCGCCTGCGCGAGGAGCTCGACTATTTCCGCGAAGCAAAACATGTGGCGCTATACGAAACTATGCTGAGCGGCAAAGATGCGATCCGTGTGCCACGTGTCTGGCCCGAGCTTTCAACCGGGCGCCTGCTCACGCTTGACTGGCTTACCGGCCGCAAGCTGCTCGAGCACAAGGCCGGCTCGATCGAAACCCGTAACCGCCTCGCAACCGCGATGTTCACCGCGTGGTGGTTTCCATTCAGCCGCTTTGGCGTCATCCACGGCGACCCACATCTCGGAAACTACACGGTCTTCGACGACCCTGAGGGCACACCCATCGGGATCAATCTGCTCGACTATGGCTGTATCCGCATATTTCCGCCGAGTTTTGTCGGCGGTGTTGTCGACCTGTATCGTGGATTATTGCGCGGCGACGACGCTTTGGTGGTGCACGCTTACGAAACCTGGGGCTTCAAACGGCTCAGCCGTGAACTGATCGATGCGCTCAATATTTGGGCGCGATTCATCTACGGACCCCTGCTGGACGATCGCGTGCGCAGCATCGCCGACGGGGTGAAGCCTTCCGAATATGGCCGCAAGGAAGCCTTCCGGGTGCACCAGGCGCTCAAGGCACGTGGTCCGGTCACGGTGCCGCGCGAATTCGTGTTCATGGATCGTGCGGCCATTGGCCTCGGCGCGGTGTTCCTGCATCTGGCGGCGGAACTCAATTTCTATCGATTGTTCAATGAGGCAATCGAAAATTTTGCGGTTGACGGCGTTGCGGCACGTCAGGCCGCCGCGCTTGCCAAGGTGGGCCTCCAGTCGTCCACCAAAGGCTGAGGCGCGCGGCGTTGCCCTTGAGCCGCAATTGCGCTAACCCCTCTGCGCCCGCATTTGATTGAGCGACTCGGAGAGCTTTCCCCATGGCCGACCACGGCACCGTTGAATACGCCACCGCAACCGGAAACGACTATCCCGCGCACGAGAGTTCTTATGAGCGGTTTGTGCATTTCACACTGGTTGGCATTCTGTATGTGGTGACGATCCTTCTCGGCCTGGCGACGGGCGGGGTGTTGGATCACTGGTTCCTGGCAGCGGCCATCTTTGTCATTGGGTTACTGGGCGCGATCCCCGGGCTGCTGAGCGGGGCGACAACGCCGAGCTACGTCTCTTTCGTGACCTGCTTCCTGATCTTTGCCTTCACCGGTCTCTCGCCGCACTGACAGATATCCGGCCGAGCGGGGAGGCGTGAATGCGGATTGCCGTACCTCGTGAAACCGACGCCGGTGAACCTCGCGTCGCGGCGTCACCTGAAACGGTCAAGAAACTCAAATCCTTCGGTGCCGAGGTCGCGGTTGCGCGCGGCGCGGGGGTTGCATCGGGCATCCCCGATTCTGAATTTGAGGCGGCAGGCGCGCAGATTGCCGACAGCGTTACGAAAGATGCCGACATCGTCCTGAAAGTGCGTAGACCCGCGCCGAACGAACTGCCGGCATACAGAAAAGGCGCGCTGGTCATTGCCATCATGGATCCTTACGGCAATGAAGCGGCGCTCAAGCAAATTGCCGATGCAGGCCTCGCCGCGTTTGCGATGGAGTTGATGCCGCGCATCACGCGCGCGCAATCGATGGATGTTCTCTCGAGCCAGGCCAATCTCGCCGGATATCGTGCCGTAATCGACGCGGCAGAGGAATATGGCCGCGCGCTTCCGATGATGATGACCGCCGCGGGCACCGTGCCGGCCGCCAAGGTGTTCATCATGGGCGTCGGCGTCGCCGGCTTGCAAGCCATCGCGACGGCGCGACGTCTCGGCGCCATCGTCACGGCGACGGACGTGCGTCCGGCCACCAAGGAGCAGGTCGAAAGCCTTGGCGCAAAGTTTCTCGCGGTTGAGGACGAGGAATTCAAGAATGCCCAGACCGCCGGCGGGTACGCGAAGGAAATGTCGAAGGAATATCAGGCGAAGCAGGCGGCCCTTACCGCCGAGCACATCAAGAAACAGGACATTGTCATCACCACCGCGCTGATCCCCGGACGCCCGGCGCCGCGGCTCATCACGAAAGAGATGGTGGCATCAATGCGGCCCGGTTCGGTGATCGTTGATCTCGCTGTCGAACGCGGTGGCAATGTCGAGGGCGCGAAGCCCGGCGAGGTGGCGCAAGCCGGCGGCGTCAAGATTGTCGGCCATCTCAATGTGCCGGGGCGGCTCGCGGCTTCCGCGTCGGCGCTCTATGCAAAGAATTTGCTGACCTTTGTCGAGACATTGATCGACAAGAAAGAGAAAAAGCTCGCCGTCAACTGGGACGACGAACTCGTCAAGGCAACGTTGCTCACACGCGACGGCGCCGTCGTGCACCCAAATTTCCAGCCAAAGACGCCGGCTTGAGGAGATTACGAGATGGAACAGATGGCAAGCGCAGTTGACCCGTTTGTTTTCCGGCTCTCGATTTTCGTTCTTGCGGTCTTTGTCGGCTACTACGTCGTCTGGTCGGTGACGCCCGCATTACATACGCCATTGATGTCCGTCACCAATGCAATTTCTTCTGTGATCGTGGTCGGCGCCTTGCTTGCGGTCGGCGTCGGGCTGGCTGCCAATGATGACGGCCCTATGTGGGCGCGCGCGCTTGGTTTTGTCGCGCTCGTCTTTGCTTCCGTGAACATCTTCGGCGGCTTTCTGGTCACGCAGCGCATGCTGGCGATGTATCAGAAGAAAAAGAAATGATGACGATGACTCGCAACGCAACCCGCCTTGCCGTGGCCGGGCTTGTCACCGCAAGTCGGATATATTCGACTTGCGGCACATTTTTGCGCGATGCCATCCCCCTGGGGGATGCATGGCCATGCCTTCCTGAGCGAGATCACCGGGACAGGCCCGGTGATGGCAGCCGAAAGCTGGGAAAGGCATTGCCATGAGCCCCAATCTCGTCGCGCTGCTTTACTTGGTCGCCGGCGTCCTGTTCATTCTGGCCCTGCGCGGCCTGTCGAGCCCGGATTCCAGCAGCCGCGGCAATCTGTTTGGCATGATCGGCATGACCATCGCGGTCCTGACGACTCTGGGATCGCACCCCCCGGCGAGCCCGGTCTCCTGGGGGCTCGTAATCGGCGGGATTGCGGTCGGAGGCGGAGTTGGCGCGGTGATCGCGCGGCGCGTGCCGATGACGTCGATGCCGGAACTGGTCGCGGCCTTCCATTCGCTGGTTGGCATGGCCGCCGTGCTGGTGGCTGCCGGCGCCTTTTACGCTCCCGCGGCCTTCGATATCGGCAGCCAAGGCCATATCCACGCGCAAAGCCTGATCGAAATGTCACTCGGTGTGGCGATCGGCGCCGTCACGTTCACCGGCTCTGTAATCGCATTCCTCAAGCTGTCGGGACGCATGAGCGGCAAGCCAATCACATTGCCGGGGCGGCATGTCGTCAATCTCGCGCTCGCCGCAGCGTTGATCTTTTTCATCTACGGCTTCTTCGTCTCCCAAAGCGCGATGGATTTCTGGATCATCGTCGCACTGTCGCTCGCCCTCGGCATACTGATCATCATTCCGATTGGCGGCGCCGACATGCCGGTCGTGATCTCCATGCTCAATTCCTATTCGGGATGGGCGGCTGCCGGTATCGGCTTCACCCTCGGCAATTCGGCGTTGATCATCACCGGCGCGCTGGTCGGCTCTTCGGGCGCGATTCTGTCCTACATTATGTGCAAGGGGATGAACCGGTCCTTCATTTCCGTCATCCTCGGCGGCTTTGGCGGAGAAACCGCGGGGCCGGGAGCCGGCGTCGAGCAGCGCCCCGTCAAGCTCGGCTCTGCCGAGGATGCCGCTTACATCCTGAAGAACTCGTCGAAGGTCATCATCGTACCGGGCTACGGCATGGCGGTCGCCCAAGCGCAACATGCGCTTCGTGAAATGGCTGACAAGCTGAAAAAGGAAGGCGTGGAGGTCAAGTACGCAATTCATCCGGTCGCCGGCCGTATGCCGGGCCACATGAATGTGCTGCTTGCGGAAGCCAACGTACCCTACGACGAAGTGTTTGAACTCGAGGACATCAATTCCGAATTTGCGCAGGCCGACGTCGCCTTTGTAATCGGTGCAAATGACGTCACCAATCCAGCAGCGGAAGAAGATAAAACGTCGCCCATCTACGGTATGCCGGTGTTGCAGGTTTGGAAGGCAGGTACGGTGATGTTCATCAAACGCTCGCTCGCATCCGGCTATGCTGGAATCGACAATCCTTTGTTCTATCGCGACAACACGATGATGTTGCTCGGCGATGCAAAGAAAATGACCGAGAGTATTGTCAAAGCGATGTGAGCGCGTTCGCGCACACGCGTCGAATTCCCGAACTGATTCAAATTTGAAAAACTGCACAATCGTCCTGTTAACCGCGGGAGGAGGCGTTTGAGGATTGTGCGACGCGGAGTGTAGACGAGTGCGCTGCAATAAATGTTTTATGCGGGCCGCGAATTGCCGCGTGGCAAATTTTTGGGAGGGACCGCAGCCATGACCAACAAGCGCAGCGAACTGGGGCGAGGAGAGGTAATACAATTTGGCCGCAGGCCGATTCCGCCGAGAGCCTGCATCGTCGAGAACAAGACGCATGTGCGTATGTTTCTCGCCGAGATGCTCGACGAGCTCGGATTCATCGCGCGCGAGGCCGTCGCTCTCGACGTCAGAACCACTCTCCGCGAATTCCGGCCAGATCTGATCGTGCTCGGGCCGCTGGGCGGCGGCGCTCAAGTGCGAGCGGTGCTGCAGATACTGCTGGCGCAAGGCTATGGCGGCAAGGTGATGCTGTTCGGCGGCCGCAGCTCGGCGACGCTTATCCGCACGCACGAATTCGGCGAGAGCACCGGGCTCGCCATGGTGCCACCATTGGGCACGCCGTTTCGCGATCGCGACCTCGGCGCGATGCTGGCCGGTTTTCTGCCCGTCCGTCCGGCGCCGCCGCTGCCGGTCGACGTCGACGAGGCACTTTGCAATGGTTGGCTCGAGCTTTGGTATCAATCCAAGATCAATCCGCGTTCGCTCGTGCCACGCGGCGCCGAAGCTCTTGTACGCGTGCGTCACCCGACATGGGGTGTCGTGCCGCCGGCCTATTTCATCCCCGGATCAAGCGACCCATTTCTGCACGGCCTGTCACAGTTCGTGATCGCGCGTGTGCTGGCGGACTCCATGCAGTTCGCTTCGGCAAATCATCAGGTGCAGATCTCTATCCACCTGCCGTTGCAGGCGCTGGAAAACATCCAGTTCATGGATCGGATGATGGAGCACCTCCCGGAAAAGGTGCGGGAAAACGGCTTTTTGATCACGGTGGATTGCGTCGATCTGGTCAACGACCTTACGCTTGTGCGCGGGATCGCTGGGCAGCTTGCAACGAGAAATATCGGAATTGCGATCAGCGACGTCGATGCCCACGGCGCCTCAATCGCAGGACGCCGCGACCTGCCGGTCACCGAAATGAAGGTCGACCGCAAATATATCCGCGGGTGCGCCGACGACCGGATCAAGCAGGCTCACTGTGCCGAAATTGTCGCGATTGCGCGAGATACGGGGGCGCGGTCGGTCGCAGAAGGCGTGGAGACCCAGTCGGATTTCCATGCGGTCCGTGATCTCGGTTTTGACCTGCTGCAAGGGCACATGTTTGCGAAGCCAATGGCCCCGCGGAAGTTCCAGAAAGACATCCTGTCGCGCCGTTACGCAGCGGTGGCCTGACGACGAGAGGGATTTGCGCGCGTCATCTCTCGCCGGACGCCCAGATAAACTCACGCTCGAAGTGGCGAAAAAGCAGTTCCGCGCCGAGCGGGCTGAGATGATCCGCATCCGAATAGTAGACCCCTTCGGGGCCGAAGGGCCTGCAGGTGTCGGAGTTGCAGAATACGTCCAATGGATCGATCAGTTTGACGTTTGGAAACGCAGCTGAAACCTGCCGCAGGACCGCGACGGTTTCGCGCCGCCGCTCCTCGACCATGGTCCTGTCGGCGGCGCACGTCTCGCGCGGTCGTGCGCTGATTTGCGCGCGCATGAGACAATTCACGGCGGCATGCCGCAGCTCCGGCACCGGTGCCACGATCAGCACACGGCGCGGCGATAGCACTTTGAGCGTATCGCTTAAGCTGCGGCGAAGGATCTCGGCGTAACTGGCGGAAGTGTGGTTGTCCTCGACGCCAAAGCAGGCGCGGCACGTCGACCTCGCCGTCAGGGGTCTCCCGGCCGCTGTAAAGAACCCAACGCGCGGCCAACACCGCGCCGGTGATCGACGGCTCGTTCTTGAGCCATTCAAGAACCTGGTCGTTACTCGCGGCGCAGGTTTGGGTGACGAAGTAATCGACTTCGACTCCCAACAGTGGCGGACACGACGTCTTTCCCAACCACAGCCGCCGAGCTGACCGTCGGCGTCCGTCGCCCATTCGGCCAAGGGCGCCAACATCAAGCGCGTGGGAATCGCCCCAGTACACCACCCTCGGCTCACCGCCGGTGCCAACGATGCAAGGAACGACGTGACGAAACACCAGCGCGGTACTGTCAGCCCGGCACCCTTGTAACGGTTTGACGGCGACCCGAGTGCGATTGCCGGTGGCTTCCGGGACAAACACCGGACTATGCGCAAGAACAAGCGCCAACACTGCGACGAGTAAAGAGCCACCGATACCTGCAAGGATGATGCGTCCGCTGAATTGGCGGATGATTTGCGGCCGCCGCAACCTCTTCATCGGCCGTTCGATGATGAGGTAGGTCGGGACCGACAAGACAAGCGCTACGGTGGACGCAAGTACATCTTTCCAAATGCTGTCTTGCGCGATCGGCAGCGTCCGAGCGAAAGCCGTCAACGGCCAATGCCACAGGTACCAGCTGTACGACAGGACGCCGATCGTGACCGCGGGGCGGCTCGCCAGGATTCGCGCGAGGGGCGCGCTCTCATTGCCCAGCCCCGACGCCAGGAGCAGCAATGTGCCGAGCGTGGGGACGGCTCCAGCAACGAGGCCCGGAAAACTCATTTGCGCGTCGAAATAAAAAACCGAAACAGCAATGGCTAGAATCCCGACGATTCCGAGTGCCGTGCGTGCCTTTACCGGCACCGCACTGCCATCGAGAATCGAAATGGCAAGGCCGCCGCCCAGGGCAAATTGCCAGGCGCGCGACATGATCGAAAAAAAAGCCAGGCGATGATCGGTTTTCGTCAAGATCGCAAGGACGATGTATGACGCGGCGATTACTGCGAAACCGGAAATCGCGAGCACGGTCAATGGCCGCAGCTTGCGACGTTCGGAGATGGCCACGACCGCGCCGATGAACGCGGGTGCCAGAAGATAATATTGCTCCTCGACACCCAGCGACCAGGTATGCAGCAGCGGAATGATTTCTGATTTCGTCGCAAAATAGTCCGTGCCCGACGTGAAATAATAGTTGGAGGCCATCACAGCCGTAGCGGCGGCAGAATTCGCCAGTTCACGCGCTTCATGCGGAAGAAGCGGGAAAAACGGTGCAACGGCGAGTGTGACGGTTGTGACAAGGAGCAAAGGGGGCAGGATGCGCAGCATGCGTCGCGCGTAGAAGTCCTTTACTGAGAAACGGCCACCCAGGCTTTGACTCACGATTTGATGCGTGATCAGGAAGCCCGAAATGACGAAAAAAATATCGACACCGACGAAGCCGCCTTGAAATCCCGGGACGCGGGCGTGAAACGCCACAATCGCAATGATCGCAATGGCACGCATGCCATCGATATAGGCAAGCCGGCCTGTCCGGGGGAAAGCCCACGCAATCTCACCGCGGCGCCCTGCCGCCGCAGTCGTCAAGGTCGATTTTAATGTCATGCCCCGCCGTCACTAGCGGGTGCGACATTACCAGCGAATTGCGGATAAGCGGAAGGCCTGCAAGGCTAATGCAATGCGGAGGCCGCCGCCGGCGGGCGTCGCCGCCCGCCACACCGCATCATGTCTGCTGCAAATCGGCAGACACCTAAATCTTATCTTGCCCAGAGAACTTATCTTGCCCAAGGGAACAATACGGCAGGAAAGTCCGCCGCATAACGCCGCTCTTTTTGCGGATCCGGCAATGTTGGCGGCGGAGCCGCCTGGGGTTCGACGACTTTCCGGTAGAGGTGCCAGGTGGCGTGGCCAAGCACGGGCATTACCACCGTGAGGCCGAAGAACAGCGGCACCGAGCCAACAATCAGCAGCGCGGAAACGATCAGACCCCATAGCATCATCGTTAGGGGATTACGCAGGACCGCCCGCGCCGATGTCAGCAGTGCAACGGCCGCTCCCACGTCCCGATCAAGCAGCAGCGGGAACGATACGACGCTGATAGCCAGCACCAGAATAGCAAAAAGCAGACCGACGCCGTTACCGACGAGGATCAGGTTCCAGCCGGCCCGGGTCGTGAATACGTCGCTAAAAAATGTCTCAATCGATTCCGGCGCCGCGTAGCCGAAATTGCCGATATAAATGGCCTTCGCGAGCGCGACCCAAATCACAAAAATGGTGAGCAGCAGAAGCGCCAGCGCAGTTATCGCGCCGATTGAAGATGATTCAAGAACGTCAAGCGCGCGAGTAGCGGGCGCTTCGAGACCGGTTTCCCTGCGCCGGCTCAGCTCATAAAGTCCGAGCGCGGCCACGGGCCCGATGAGGGCAAATCCGCTCGCCAGCGGATAGAGCAGCGGCAGGATAGAATAACCGAAGATCAATCGCGCAAGTGCGAAACCCACGATGGGATAGATGATGCAGAGGAACATGGCATGCGTCGGCATCGCGTAGAAATCGTCGATGCCCTTCGCCAGCGCGTCGCGTAAATCCGCGAAGCCTATGCTCCGGATTACGGGATGCGCGGGGCGGGTTCCTGCACCAACCAGAATGTTCGAATATGCCATGCGTCACCTCCCGAGGTTTTTTGGCCCGGAGGGCGTCGCGTCTGGTTGCCGTATCGAGTTTGCTGCCGGCCCCTGATCGCGTCACGTCACGAGCCATCGAAACGAACTATACTACCGCTTGAACGCGGACGCCGATCACAACTCCGCGCGCCGTTTTAGTTCAAACTTTAAATTTCAGGCTGTGTCGGGAGCGGCAAGGTGCAAGACACGCGCACGCCTTGGGGCGCGTATTCTATTCGCGTTTTCGCCTGAATCTGGCCCGGCAATACAAAATCCAGCAAGCGGGAACCGAAACCGTGCCGTTGTGGCTCCGCAACGGGCGGCCCGTCGCTTTCCACCCAGTCGAATGTCAATGTCCGGCGTGTGGCGCCGATAGTTACCTTCCATGCGACTGCGACTTTCCCGCCGTAGACTGAAAGCGCACCGAACTTTGCGGCGTTGGTGGTCAGCTCATGGATGGCCATGCCCAGCGAAACCGCGAGCTGCGACGGAAGCGGGACTTCGGGTCCGCTCAATACGACGCGATTTTTGCTGCCGTCGTCGAAAGCACCGAGCTCGCCGCGCAGAATTTCGTAAAAATTGACGGCTCGGTCGTCGTCGGCGAGCAGGAGATGGGTCTTGGCGAGGGATTGGATGCGGCCGAACAAGGCGGTCTTGAAGTCTTCAATGTTATCGACCGATCGCGCGGTTGAACCCATGATCGCCTGGACAGTCGCGAGCGTATTCTTGACGCGGTGATGGAGTTCTCGAACCAAAAGCGCCTGCTGTTCTTCCGCGCGTTTGCGGTCGCTGATATCCACGACCATGTTGACGGCTCCGACCAGTTTGCCGGACTCGTCGTGAATGGGCGTTGGGTAGGGAATAATCGGCACCCGCGTACCGTCCGGGCGTTCCGCTGTAGCCTCCATGCCACGAACGATCCGATCTTCCTTGAGTGCAATAGCCATCGGGCACTCGTTGTGCGCCATCGGCATGCCGTCCGCCCAGAACAGCTTCCATGAACCGCACCATTCGCTCGTGCCGAGAGGGGGGCGATGACCCCAAAGAACAACCGCAGCCTCGTTGTAGTACGTGATCCGGCCAGCCGCATCGGTCGTATAGACGGCAGCGGGCAGAGCATCGAGCAAACGACGGAAGCGCCGTTCCCGTTCACGCAGATGCGCCCGCGACCGGAGATTTTCGGCAATGGGAATGACGTTATCGGCAGCGGGCGCGTCGCCTAATGCGAATACTGCCCGTTCGAACTCGCTTTCGAGAAATCCGATGGGTTCGTCCATTCCCCCGACAAGCTCCAGCCCCGCACGCACGTTTTGGCCGTTTCTTTGGCCTTTGAACTCGCATGTGCAACGCGGCGTCCGGCAAATGGTTGCCTCAATCGACACAAATCTTCGGCCAAAGCAGTGGATATCCTTAACAAGTTCCAGCCGCCAGTGAAGAGTGGCGTCTGGTATTGGGGGGTACATGGGCGTCCTGAAATGGCTTCTGGTGATTGCAGCGCTCGCATATGGCGGCGTGCTTGCGCTGATGTACGTTTTCCAACGGGCACTGATGTATTTTCCCGATGCCGCCCGGACGTCACCGGCGGCGGCCGGCCTGCCCGAGGCCGAAGAGCTGATGATCCCCAGCGGCGATGGCGAAAGACTGGTTGCCTGGCACGTGCCGCCTCGCGAGTTGAAGCCCGTGATTCTTTATTTCCACGGCAACGCCGGTGCGCTTGATCTCCGCGCCGGGCGATTCAAATGGCTGGTTGCCGACGGGAATGGCCTCGTGGCGGTCTCTTATCGCGGTTATGGCGGGTCGACCGGAAAGCCAAGCGAGAAGGGCCTGATGCTCGATGCGGCTGCGGCCTATGAATTTGCTGTCGCGCGCTATCCAATCAAGCACATCGTTGCGTGGGGTGAGTCACTCGGCACTGGTGTTGCCGTCGCGCTTGCAGCCGAGCACGCCATTGGCGGGATCATTCTCGATGCGCCTTTCACCTCGGCGGCCGATGTCGGCGCCGCGGCATTTCCTTTCGTACCGGTTCGCTGGTTCATCAAGGACGCATTTAATTCGGTTCACCGCATCGGCCGCGTCAAGGCGCCTTTGCTTGTGCTCCATGGCGAGCTTGACCGCATCGTGCCGATCGTATTCGGCGAAAGGCTGTTCGGCCTTGCGCACGAACCCAAGCGGATGGTGCGCTTTCCGTTGGGGGGCCATGTCAATCTTGACGACTTCGGCGCCGCCGGTCCGGTCAAGGATTTTCTGGCGGCGCTTTAAATGGCACGGAAGGCCGTCTCAGGCGGCGTGCGTCAGGTGACGCGCCGTATCGCTTTTCGGGATCGATGCACAGACGAAATACTGGCCTCCCATTGGCAGCCATCGGAGATATTTTTCAAGCGGACGAAGCGCCGCAAGCTGCTGAGGGAAAAACAGGCAGTAGCTCGATTTGTCGATGGCCAGCTGGGCGTTGCGCATACGTTCGATTGTCTCGCGCATGCTCAACAGCACGGCGTCGGTGTCGAAAGGACAGTTTTTGACGAGGTGACGGGTCACCGGGTTGACCGGGTTGTGTTCGAAAATGATGAAATGGCCGCCCTCTTTGAGACGGCTGTAGCAATAGCGTATCGCCATCTGCCGGTCCTGCGGTGGTATGTGATGGAATACGCAGGAAGCGATCACCAGATCGAACTTGGTGTCGGTGCCAAGTTCGTCCATCTGCACAAAGCGGCAGGTCGGATTTTGCTCGCGCGCGATCGCAAGGCTGTCGGCGGAAGGGTCGCATCCGACAATGTCGGCCTGCGGAAAGAGTTCGCGTAAATGCGACATGCTGCGGCCGATGCCGCAGCCAAAGTCGAGAACCGCCGCGACTTCCCCCACGAGCTGGTGGGCAAGTTCAATTTTGTAGCGGGCGAAGTAGTTGCTGTCGCCGTCGAAGAAATTCGTCTGCGCGGCGAGAATTGCCTCGTACTGCCCGGCATATTGGTCAAAATCGACGCGCGCCACGGACAACCTCCGCATGGTCGCTGCGACGAATACGCGAACAAAAATAACAAACAGTTGCGTAGAAGCCCGACCGATGGCTGGACGCCACCATGGGTGTTGCCGCGCGTTTTCGGCAAAAATGGCCTTGAAAAAGAATAGCGCGGGATTTTCAGGCCCGCGCCACCGATCTGAACTCTTATAACCCGCGATCAGCCCATTCGGGGCGAGCGGTGTCCGCCATGTCCGCCATGGCCGCTGTGGCCTCCATGACCACCGCCGGGCCCACCCTGTCCGGGAGTTGGCCGTGGCTTGGCCGGAAGCAGGCCTTCGCGCTGCATCTTCTTGCGCGCGAGCTTACGGGCCCGGCGGATCGCTTCCGCCTTTTCCCGCGCCTTTCGTTCCGATGGTTTTTCGTAATGACCGCGGAGCTTCATCTCGCGGAAAATGCCCTCGCGCTGCATCTTTTTCTTGAGCGCCTTGAGAGCCTGGTCGACATTGTTGTCGCGAACGAGAACTTGCACGCTTGCTCCTTAGTTGTTGCTCGGACGGGTTTAAGGCAAAAGCCCCGTAGACGGGGGCTTTGAGTTCGGGCGGCTCTAGCAGAAAAGGCGTTAAGAGTCCATTCGGACACCCCAAAGATGCCCGCTGCAGCTGCCTTTTCCATGTGGGGGCGGGGTGAGCGACTGCGAGCGCTCAGTCCTTCCAGACCCGTGTGACATGCCCCATTTTTCGGCGAGGTCGTGCCTCGCCCTTGCCATAGACGTGAACCGAGGCGCCCGGCACCGATAGCCAGCGTGGGGCATCGTTCACTTCCGAGCCGATCAAGTTCACCATTTCGACACGACGGCCCAGGCGGATGGGCTTCGCCAGCGGCCAGCCTGCGACGGCCCTGATATGCTGCTCAAACTGAGACACCGTGGCGCCGTCGATGGTCCAGTGACCGGAGTTGTGCACGCGCGGAGCGATCTCGTTCACAAGCAAAGTGTGCTTGCGGCCTTTGCGCACCACGAACATTTCAATTGCGAGAACGCCGACATAATCGAAGGCTTTGGCTATGCGAGTTGCGATCTGACGTGCGTCGCGGGCCAAGGCCGGGGTGATCTTCGCGGGAACCCGCGACGTTTTGAGAATGTGGTCACGATGTTCGTTTTCCGTGACCTCAAAGCATTCGACCTTTCCGTCGCGGCCACGGGCAGCCACCACCGAGACTTCCCGGTCGAAATCAATGAAGCCCTCAAGAATACACGGCGCATTCTGGACCGATCGCCACGCGGCCACTGGATCGTCGCCTTTGGCGATCTTGGCCTGACCTTTTCCGTCGTAGCCAAGCTTGCGCGTTTTGAGTACCGCCGGCAATCCGACGGCGTTCGCACCCTCTTCCAGTTGCATGGCGCTATGAACGGGCGCGTAGGGAGCGGTCGCGATCTTCAGGGCGGCAATGAATGTTTTTTCCGCCAGCCGGTCCTGCGTCGTCTCGAGCACGCGCGCGTCGGGGATCACCGGTTTGCGTTTGGCAAGGAACGCGGCCGTCGGGGCCGGTACGTTCTCGAATTCATAGGTGATGACGTCAACCACGCCGGCAAATCGCCCGAGAGATGCCTCATCGTCATAACGCGCGCAGGTGCCCGCATGTACGACGTCGAACGCGCAGGAATCCTTTTCCGGAGAATAGACGTGGCAGCGCAGGCCCAAGGGCGCCGCGGCCAGCGCCAGCATGCGCGCGAGTTGCCCGCCGCCGAGTATTCCGATTGTCGCGCCTGGCTTGAGCAAGGGTCAGTCTTTTGGCCGTTTGGCCACGGTGCGGGTCTGGCGCGCACGCCAGGCGTCCAGCCGCTTTGCGACCTTGGTATCCGACAGGGCCAGCACGGCAGCCGCCAGGAGTGCCGCATTGATTGCACCCGCTTTGCCGATGGCGAGCGTGCCGACTGGAACTCCGCCCGGCATCTGCATGATCGACAGCAATGAATCCTTGCCTTCCAGCGCGTGTGTTCCCATGGGGACGCCCAGTACCGGCAATGGCGTCAACGAGGCAGCCATTCCGGGCAGGTGGGCGGCGCCGCCGGCGCCTGCGATGATGACCTTGAAGCCGTTCTTGCGTGCATTCCCGGCGAACTCATAGAGCCGTTTGGGAGTTCGATGAGCGGAGACGATTCGGGCGACATGCCCGATCTTGAGCGCATCGAGCGTCTTTGCGGCGTGCTTCATCGTGGGCCAGTCGGACTGGCTGCCCATGATGATCGCGACAGGTTTTGACGCCATTTTGCTCCCCGAATTCGCCGCACGCCGCGGAAGGAAGCAGGGGATTATAGGTTGAGGGCCCCCACTGGCAAGGCGAAAGGGGTATTCTCCGAAGCAGGGTTAAGATTCGCGAGAACTGAAAAAACATGGGTCTTCCGCAACCACGCGTCGACGAAGAATTTCCACCGGCAGCATTACTGCTGGCCGAAAATGAGCGACTCAAACGTGAGCTTGCCGTCGCGCGTGCGCGGATAGGCGAACTCGAGGCGCGCGCCGACATCGATCCACTCCTCGACATTCTCAACCGCCGCGGTTTTGAGCGTGAACTCAAACGGGCACTTGCCCATATGAAACGTTACGGCACGCAGGCTGCTTTGATGTTCGTTGATCTCGACGGCTTCAAGGCGATAAACGACCGGTATGGCCATGGCGCCGGTGACGCCTTGCTCAAGGCCGTTGCCCGCGAACTCGTTTCGCACGTTCGCTCTTCCGATGTGGTCGGCCGACTCGGGGGCGACGAATTCGGCATATTGATCTGGCGCGTCGACGAGGCGCAAGCCACGGCGAAGGCGCGTGAGTTAGAGGGATTGATCGCCCGCGTGGGGGTTACGCACGGGAAGGCGCGCGTTGATGTCGCCGCCAGCGTTGGAGCGGCACCGCTTACTGCCGATGTTGTTCCCGGCGATGTGATCGCTGCTGCTGACAGGGCGATGTATGCCCGAAAGGACGAAAGGCGAGGGTTGCCCGCACCGGTAAAATGGGGTGAGTAACCGAACCTTCCGGTATCCAACTACGCAATGATATCGGGCGTGAGCTGATCTTCGATCCGTCGGATCTTGTCGCGCAGAACGAGCTTGCGTTTCTTCAGCCGCTGGACCTGGATCAGGTCGGAACCCGGTGAAGTCACCAACGCTTCAATGGCCGCATCCAGGTCGCAGTGTTCCTGTAGCAGTCGCGCCAGCTGCTCTCGCAACGCGCGTTCGTCCTCGTCGGTCATCGCCACCGCTGATTTGCTTGAGCTCGGCCGGTCGGGATCGGCAGAAGCGGGGCAATTATTGCGTTTTCCACAACCACGTTCAAGGTTGTGGGAAAAATCGACGCCAATCAATGGCTTTGCGCTGGTTTGCCGCGCCGTCGAGGCAGGTGTACGGTCGCTCTTGTGTCGAGTCTGCGCTACACTTAAATCGTGGAGAGCCACTGATTGAGGAGACATACCGCATGTCGATGCAATCGCCCCTTGCGGAATTGGAGAAACGACATCAGGCGCTCGAGGACGAAATCAACGATTGCCTGACTCATCCCGCGGTCGACGACCTGAAAGTCGTGGAACTCAAGCGACGCAAGCTGCAGGTGAAGGACGAGATCGAACGTTTGCGCCTCAACGGGCACGCCAGCGTTCACTGATAGGCTAGGTTTTGGTTCATCTATTTGGCTTAAGGCCGGACTCGGGCGGCCCCCGAGTTCGGCTGTTATTTTTTGTGCTGGCTGGATCCTCGTCAGCCCCGTCGGCAGCCGATGATTATTCGGTATAATACCCCCTTGAGAGCGTATGGGCTGAGGGGGAAATAGCGCCATGTCCCGATTCGCTGCCGCTTGCGTTTCCGCGATTGCCTTCCTGTTGGCGGTCTGTTGCGGGGCTGCGGGCGCCGACTATCCGTCCCGGACGGTCACTTTGGTTGTGCCTTATCCGCCCGGCGGCGGCGTCGACGCCATGGCGCGGGTCGTCGCCGCCAAATTCTCTGACGCCTTCCATCAGCAATTCATCGTCGACAACCGCCCGGGTGCCGGCGGCACCATTGGCACGCGGGCGGTGTCGCAGGCGGCGCCCGACGGCTACACCCTCCTGCTGGGACACACGGGCACCATCTCGATCAATCCCAGCCTATACGTCCACGCCGGTTACGATCCCCGCAAGGATTTCGCGCCGATCGGACTCGTCGCGTCGATGCCGGTCGCGTTGCTTGCAAATCCGTCGTTCCCGGCAAAGTCGATTGCCGATTTTATCGCGTTAGCCAAGGGACAGCCGGGCAAGCTGAACCTCGGCACGTCAGCACTTGGCACCGGTAGCTACATGTGCGCCGAATTGTTCAAGGCCGAGGCCGATATCGATGTCGCAATCATTCCGTATAAGGGCACAGCGCCGGTTATGAACGACCTCCTGGGCGGTCATGTTCCGATCGCGTTCGGCGTGTTGCCTCCGGCTCTCGGCAATATCCAGGCCGGCAAGCTGCGCGCGATCGCCGTCACCAGCAAAAAACGTTTCTCGCTGCTACCGGACGTGCCGACCTTCGATGAGTCGGGATTGCCCGGTTTTGAAGCAGTTCTGCATTACGGCCTGCTGGCGCCCGCGGGCACGCCGAAGGCAATAGTCGATCGGCTCAGCGACGAGTTGCGTAAGCTCGTCGACCTCCCGGAGGTCCAGAAGCAGATCCACAACGAAGGCGGCGACCCGATGACATCTACAGCCGGCGAATACGTCACTGATATTGATAAGGAAGAAAGGAAGTGGAGCGGGCTGGTGAAAAAGCTTGGACTTAAGGTAGAATAGCCTCCTGCCGCCGTGCAGCCATATTGTCCTGCGAGATTTCGTTGAAACAACGTCCTATCGAGGCCGCCATGACATATCACGCAATCGCTCGTGCGTTCGTCGCAGTCGCCGCATTTCTCGCAGCGCTCTATGTCGCACCCGGGGCCAAAGCCTTCACAATCGAGGATCAGGCCGGCAGCAGCGGCGGCCAAGGCTATCTTGACCTGGACAAACCGGCGACTTCAGGACCGCAACCTTCCCGTGTCACGCTTTGGGACAGAAAACGGTCAGACCACGCTCAAGCAGGGCAACACCACATTCCAGTTCGGGCAGCAAAGCGGCTTCGGCGACCGTTACAACACCGACAATATTTTCAATCCCTACGCCCGCGAAGGCCGCTGAGCGCTATCGCTTCCTGCTGAGGAAGGCCGCCAGCGCCTTCTGTGTGTCAGGCGAGGCGAGCCTCGTCCGGAAGGCCTCGGCCTCTTCGTCTATCCGCGCAACAATTTCGTCAACAGAGCCGCGCATCAAACGTCGTGCGGCCGTAACACTATCCGGCGGCAGAGCCGCTATGTCGCGCGCGGTAGTGAGTGACAGGGCGTCCAACTCGCCGACCGGTACGACCTTGTTGACGATGCCCGCGTCTTTGGCGTCTTCGGCGGTCAATGGCTTGCCCATCACCAACAGCGAGAAAGCGCGCACGTGACCCATGAGCCGCGGCGCGATCAGGCTCGAACCCGCCTCCGGCAAAAGGCCCAGCGAGACGAACGGCGTCAGTAATATCGCGTTGTCGCTCGCAATGACCTGGTCGCAGTGCAGCAGCATGGTTGCACCGACCCCAACGGCAGCACCGCTCACTGCGGCAACGATGGGTTTCTCGCACCGTGCCAGGGCGTGCAGGAACCGAATGATCGGTGCGCCGAGACCTCCGGCGCGTGCCATCGCGACAAAATCATTGAGGTCATTGCCGGCGCAGAAGACGTCGGGCGCGCCGGCGATCAAGAGGCACTTCACACTTTCTGTCTTGCCAGAGTCCTCGATAGCGGCCGCCATGGACTCGTACATGGCAAGCGTCAGCGCGTTCTTCTTCTCGGGCCGGTTCATCCGGATCTTGCGGATCGGACCTTCATGACTGACGACGATATCGGGCATTCCGGTGTCCCGCACAGAAATCGGGTGGTTATGGGCCACTCTCCTTGCCAATCATGCACATCAGCGACAAGGAGGATAGACGTGGCAAAAAGTTATTACAGTACGATCTTCGACCAGCCTGCCGACGCAGTGTGGAATGTCATTCGCGACTTCAACAACTATCCCGTATGGATCGATGGCGCCGGAGAGAGCGAGATCGAAACCGGCAAGTCAGGCGATTCTGTGGGGGCGGTACGCAATGTTCTGTACAACGGTGTCCGTCGCCGGCAGAAATTGCTGTCCCTGAGCGATGTCGAGCGGTCGCAAACCTACGGATTTGTCAGCGAGACGCCGCTCAATACCAGTAATTTTCAGGCGACGCTGCGCGTCACTCCGGTTGTCGACGGCGATCTCGCCTTTGTCGAATGGTGGGCCACATTCGACTGCGACCTGGAGCGCCACGACGAGCGGGTCAGAGTTTTCCGCGACGCTTTTGCGGGGTGGCTGGAATCCCTGCGACGGCAGCTCGACAGCCGAGAGGTCAAACCGCCTTCGCCATTTCGCGAAGCTTGAATTTCTGGATCTTGCCGGTGCTCGTCTTCGGGAGCTCGATGAACACAACGAAGCGTGGGCACTTGTAGCTCGCGAGTTGCTTGCGGCACCACTGCATTATTTCATCGGTACTTGCGTGTGTGCCCGATTTGAGTTCGATGAATGCGCAGGGCGTCTCGCCCCACTTGTCGTCAGGCTTGGCCACAACCGCGGCGGCAGCGACCGCAGGATGCTTGTAGAGTGCATCCTCAACCTCAATTGACGAGATGTTCTCGCCGCCCGAGATGATGATGTCCTTGGAACGGTCCTTGAGCTGGATATAGCCGTCGGCGTGGATGACGCCGAGGTCGCCGGTATGGAACCAGCCGCCGGCAAACGCCGCCTCAGTCGACGATTTGTTCCTGAGGTAGCCTTTCATGACCACGTTGCCGCGCATCATGACTTCGCCCAACGATTTCCCATCGGGCGCTACGGGAGCCAGCGTTTCTGGATCGAGTACACCGAGCGCTTCCAGCGCCGCATAACGCACGCCCTGACGCGCCTTCTTTACCGCCTGCTCGGCAGCCGGCAGCGCATCCCACTCACTGTGCCAGTCGTTGACCACCGCCGGGCCATAGCATTCGGTCAATCCATAGAGATGGGTGACATTGAAGCCCGCTTCTTTCATTGCGGCGAGCACCGCTTCCGGCGGCGGTGCCGCCGCGGTGAAGAATTCGACAACATGCGGAAGAGGCTTCTTTTCGTTCGCCGGCGCATTGAGCAGTGTCGCCATCACGATCGGCGCGCCGCAAAGATGCGTGACCTTGTGACTGGCGATCGCATCAAACATTGCCTGCGCGCGTACGGCCCGCAAACAGACATGCGTGCCGGCGACGACCGAGAGCGACCAGGGAAAACACCAGCCGTTGCAGTGGAACATCGGCAGAGTCCAGAGATAGACGGGATGCTTGCCCATCGAACACGTGACGACATTCCCCAGGGCGAGCAGGTGCGCACCGCGATGGTGATAGACGACCCCCTTGGGATCGCCGGTGGTGCCGGACGTGTAATTGAGCGTGATGGCGTCCCATTCGTCATCGGGCATTTTCCATGAGTATTCTGGGTCGCCCTGCGCGATGAATTTCTCGAATTCAATAGTTCCCAGCCGGTCGCCATCGCCGGCGTATTCGGGGTCGTCATAGTCGATGACGAGCGGCTTGACCTTGCATCGATCAAGCGCCTCTTTCATGACTTTGGAAAATTCGCGGTCGATGATCACCACTTTGGCGTCTGCGTGATCGAGCGAGAAGGCGATGATGGCTGCGTCAAGGCGGGTGTTGAGCGTGTTGAGCACGGCCTGGCACATCGGCACGCCATAGTGGCACTCGAGCATCGCGGGCGTATTGGCAAGCAGAACCGAGACTGTATCGCCACGCTTGATGCCGCGTTTTGAAAGCGCGGAGCCGAGGCGGCGGCTTCGGGCATAGAATTCGGCGTATGACCGTCGCATTGTCCCATGGACGATGGCCGTGTGGTTCGGGAAGACCGCGGCCGCGCGTTCAAGAAAGCCGATCGGCGTTAGCGGCTGGTAATTAGCCGGATTGCGCTCGAGATCGATATCGTAGGCCGTTTTCGCCATGGCCGTTCCCCTTCGGGGCAAAGGCTAGCGGCCAATCAGGTCTTTGTCATCGTTGGCTCAGTCGATGGCTGAGCCACGGTGCCCTTCAGCCCCGCAAAATATCCGCCATCCCGCTGCGCACCAGCTCGAGCGAGATCAGGAACAGGATAATCAGCGTGATGCGATAGAACAGCTCGGTCGGCGTCACGCGCACCACCCAGAAGCCGAGCCAGTTGGCCAGCATGGCGAGCGGCAGCAGCGCCAATGACGTTGAGATGCCTTTGGTCGAGAACTGGCCCAGGGCGAAGTACGGTAGCACTTTCATCCAGTTCAGCGCGGCGAACACAATCGCATTGGTGCTCACATAGACCATCTTCGGCAGCTTCATGCCGAGCACGTACATCTGATAGGGCGGCCCGCCCGCCTGGCAGATGGTCGATGTAAAGCCGGAAATCGAACCCCAGACCAGGCCGGGGACAATAGGCGCCGCGCCTTCATGGGGGACCGGCTTGGTCCCAAACCAGTTGTAGAGTACGAACGCAATCGTCGTCACGCCGATGAATACCCGTACGGCGGCATCGGAAATATGCGCGGCCAGGAGCCAGGCGGCGCCGACGCCGATCACCGCGCCCGGCAGCACGATCGCGACGATGCGTCCGCTCCATTGCTTGCGATAAACCCATACGGCGGCGGCGTCCTGCGCGATCATGATCGGCAGGAAGATTGCGGCGGCTTCGAGCGGCGGCATCACGAGGGCCAGCACTGGCGTGGCCATTTGGCCGAGACCAATGAAGCCGCCCTTGGACAGGCCGAGTGCGATCACCGCAGGGACTGCCAGCGCGTAAAATAGCGGGTCGGTGATGAGGGTCACGGGGTGGCGTAGGGCTGTGGCAAGAATTTGAGCCGGATCAAAGCTCAGCCCTGCGGCAAGTGCCATACTTGTTTGCGCATGGCCGACGTTCCACAATCGCGCCGGGAGATCTGCCCTCATCCTTCGAGACGCCCGCCTTGGGCGGGCTCCTCCGGGTGAGAAAGTCTGAGGGAAAAAATGGACGCTCGCGCCAGCCGTTATTACGACGTCTATGCCCATTGGCAGCGCAGCCCCGAGATATTCTGGGCGGAAGCTGCGGCCGAGATCGATTGGTACGAGAAACCGAAGAAGATATTCGACCCGGACGCCGGGATATACGGGCGGTGGTTTTCCGGTGCGACCTGCAACACATGTTACAATGCGCTCGACCGGCATGTGCTTGCGGGGCGCAACGATCAGCTGGCGCTGATCTACGACTCGCCCGTTACCAATACGGTGAAGACGTTCACCTACGGCCGGATGCTGTCCGAGGTGCAATTGCTCGGCGCGATGCTGCGCGACTTCGGCGTCGAAAAGGGCGATCGCGTCATCATTTACATGCCGATGGTGCCGGAGGCGGTTTTGGCGATGCTGGCTTGCGCACGCATCGGGGCCGTGCACTCGGTGGTGTTCGGAGGCTTTGCGCCGAAGGAGCTCGCCACCCGCATCAACGACTGCAAGCCGAAGGTCGTCCTTTCGGCGAGCTGCGGCATCGAAGGCGCGCGTGTCATTCCTTACAAGCCGTTGCTCGATGAAGCCATCAACCTGGCGAACCATAAGCCGCAGGCCTGCATGATCCTTCAGCGTCCCCAATGCGAGGCGCCGCTGACAGCGGGCCGGGATCATGATTGGCGCAAGGTCTGGGAGAATGCAGTCAATTACGCCAAGACGAGCGAATGCGTGCCCGTTGCCGCCACCGACCCGCTCTACATCCTCTACACGTCCGGCACCACTGGAATTCCGAAAGGCGTGGTACGCGACAATGGCGGCCATCTGGTCGCTCTCAAATGGTCGATGCAGAATCTTTACGGCGTTTCGCCGGGCGAGGTCTGGTGGTCGGGCTCCGACATTGGCTGGGTGGTCGGCCATTCCTATATCGTCTACGCGCCTTTATTTCATGGCTGCACGTCAATCCTCTACGAAGGCAAGCCGGTGGGCACGCCCGATGCGGGCGCTTTCTGGCGCGTCATCTCCCAGCACGGGGTGGTCTCGCTGTTCACCGCGCCCACCGCCTTCCGCGCGATCAAGAAGGAAGACCCGAAAGGCGAATTGATCAGGAAATACGATCTCTCGAAATTCCGCACGCTTTTCCTCGCCGGCGAGCGCGCCGACCCGCCGACGATTCAGTGGGCCGAGGAAGTCCTCAAGGTTCCGGTCCTTGATCACTGGTGGCAGACCGAGACCGGCTGGTGCATCGCGGGTAATCCGGTTGGTCTCGGCACATTGCCGGTGCGCTACGGTTCGACCTGCGTGCCGATGCCCGGCTATACGATCGATATCGTCGATGAGGCAAACAAGGTGCAGCCTGCCAACAAGATCGGCTCCATTGTGGTCAAGCTGCCGCTGCCGCCCGCTTGTTTTCCGACGCTGTGGGAGCAGGACGCACGCTTCAAGGAAAGCTATCTCGCGGAATTTCCGGGTTATTACAAGACGGCGGATGCCGGCTACAAGGATGAGGACGGCTATGTCTATGTGATGAGCCGCACCGACGACATCATCAATGTCGCCGGCCACAGGCTTTCAACCGGCGGCATGGAAGAAGTGCTGGCATCACACGAGGATGTCGCGGAATGCGCCGTCCTCGGCATCAAGGACGATCTAAAGGGCGAGGTACCTTGCGGCTTCATTGTGCTCAAGGCCGGGGTCAACCGTCCACCGTCCGAGATCGAGAAGGAGATTGTCGCTCTGGTGCGAGAGAAGATCGGGCCCGTCGCTTCGTTCCGCATCGCGATTACCGTCGCGCGCTTGCCAAAAACGCGATCAGGAAAAATTCTCCGCGGCACTATCAAGAAAATTGCCGACGGCGAAAAATGGACGATGCCTGCGACGATTGACGACCCCGCTATTCTGGATGAGATTGGGAACGCGCTGAAGGGGCATGGGGTCGGGCAAACATCATAGACTGTAACTTGTGGCCACGCGCCGAGGCCGCTAACCTATCTTCAAGAAGGGGGGCACGCAGTCTCCCCCGCAGACGGTCAAGCCGTTCAAGCGCTGCGCAACGCTCGGGTTTTCGAGGTGATTGCGCATGGACGGCAAACGACGGTTTTCCAGCATTTTTCTGCTTTTTTCCGGACGCGCCTTGCGCGGTTTCGGCGATGGTTTTGCCATTGTCGTGCTGCCTGCCTATCTGTCGGCGATCGGGTACGACGCCGCACAGGTCGGGCTGGTAGCAGCAGCCGCACTATTGGGAACCGCGCTGTTCACGCTCGCGGCCGGCTTTGTTGCTCCGCATTGCGATCTGAGAAGCCTGCTGATCGCGGGTGCCATCCTGATGATCTGTACCGGCTTTGCTTTCGCGCAGGCCGAAGCCATCGGTTTTTTCATCGCCGCTGCATTTTTCGGTACGGTGAATCCTTCGACAGGAGATATCGGTATCCTAATTCCCGTCGAACACGCCATGCTCACTTATGGCGCGGCCGACGAAAACCGCACCCGGATCTTCGCGCGCTATAGTCTGATCGGCGCTCTGTCGATGGCCGTGGGTGCGCTTGCTGCGGCCGCGCCGGATGCTTTGGTCGCGACCGGCTATACACAGGTCGCCGCATTCAAACTGATGTTTTACGGTTATGCCGTGCTGGGGCTTGCATGCGCGATCATTTATTTGTGCCTGCCGCATGCGCATGTCGAGCAAAGACCTGCGGCGGCGCCGCTGCGCCAATCGCGTGGCGTTGTCTACAGGCTGGCGGCCCTGTTCAGCCTCGATGCGTTCGCGGGTGGCTTTGTCGTCCAGTCGTTGCTGGCGGTCTGGTTGTTCCAGCGTTTCGAGATGTCGCTGACGGCGGCGAGCATCTTCTTTTTCTGGGCGACTGTGCTGAGCGCCTTCTCATATCCGCTCGCCGCACACATCGCAAAATATATCGGCCTCGTGAATACCATGGTCTTCACGCACATCCCCTCGAGTATCTGCCTTATCCTGGCCGCGCTGTCGCCCAGCCTGCCGGTTGCACTGACTTTTCTGCTTGTACGGTCTGCGTTGTCGCAAATGGATGTTCCGACGCGGAGCTCCTATGTTATGGCCGTCGTCACGCCGCCTGAGCGCCCGGCTGCGGCAAGCGTGACCGCGGTTCCGCGCAGCCTTGCGTCTTCGCTCAGTCCTGCACTCGCCGGCGCATTGATGACGACATCATTTCTGGGTCTCCCGCTCATTTTGTGCGGGACTCTGAAGATCGCTTACGATCTCGCGTTGCTGATCTCGTTCCGTCACATCAAGCCCCCCGAAGAGCGCACGTAGGACCGGCATTATTTGAAATCGCCGTCCGGTTTTCCGGCCCGCACCATTGCCTGGCAATAGGCATGGAGCGCGTCATAGACGATCCATTCTGCGGCATTCACTTCGTGGTCGTTTTTGTATCCCAAATGGCGGAAACCCTCTGCGATGGCTTCAAGTCCGGCACCCTCCGGCTGGCGATAAAGCGAATTGTCGGTATCCGCGCCATTGACAATCTTTCCAAGCAGCACGAGGGCAAGATCACTCGCCAGTTTGTATTTCTTGAGGATAGCCTCGAACGAACATTCCTGACCGTGGTGACCCAGTTCGACGTTTTTGACGTCGTAAGGAATGGCTCCCAAACGTTTTGCTTCGTCCATCACTTTGTCCGGAGGTACGAAAAGGAATTCCGCATCCTTGTCGATGAATTTTTTGATGAGCCAGGGACATGCAACGCGATCGACCTTGACATGTTCTCGGGTGATCCATTTCATTTTGCTTCTCCTGAATCTTGGCGCGCAAAGGCGGACAGGCCTGCGTCAGCAAGCTTTTGCAACGACGATGTGCGGAGGTTCTGAAGCCCATCCGGCGCTCGCACCAAACAGAGGCGAGCAGCGCTTGGATGGATTGCCATCTGGAGGGGAGGCTGCAGTTTCCCCAACTCAAGTCTACCAAATCTTCGCCATATATCAATGAACCGAATGGCGCGCGGATGTTTGAGGTCCGGCGGGTGAACTGACCCGTCCGCCCGGCCGCATGATTTTTGCGCCTGAAGCACGGCGTCGTGACTGAACCAAATGCCTGTCTGTCTTGTTCTTAGAACATCAAAAAAGGAGATTGAACCATGCCTTTGAAAACATTCATTTTGGCAGCGGCCGTGCTCTTGAGCGCGTCGGCGGTTTGCCTGGCCCAAAGCATGCCGAACTACGGCCCAAACGCCCCGGCGACGGGCGACAGTTTTGGGAAACCACCCAGCGCGACCAGGCCGCCGGGGGTATCGCGCTCGGCGCACAGTGCCTATGCCTACAGGCGCTATCATCATCATCGGCATGTACATCCGCGGCCGCCGCAGGATTGAGGGCCCCTCCAGCCCATTACCTGAGGCCGTTCGGCAGTGACTGGCGTCGGTATCCCGGGTTCACCGGGGGACCTCGGTCACCGTTTCAGGCTCTGCATCCGGCCCAAGCATCGACTGGAAAAATGCATCGCGAATGAGGACAATGCGGACAGGCGAAAGCGAAACATTCAGGGACATGCATGGCCCTCTTCATCTGTACCGCGTGCGGCACACAATACCCGGACACTGTCCAGCCGCCCGCGCAGTGTCCGATTTGCGAGGAAGAACGCCAATATGTGCCGCCACGAGGGCAGGGGTGGACGACGCTTGAGGCGCTTGCGCAAAGCCATATGAACGGCTTTCGCGAATACGATACGGGCATCATTGGGGTCGGATCGCAGCCGTCCTTCGCCATCGGACAGCGCGCGCTGCTCGTGCGCACGAATGGCGGCAATGTGTTGTGGGACTGCATAGCCACGCTCGATTCCGCAACGATTGACATGATCAAGGGTCTCGGCGGGATCAAAGCAATCGCAATTTCGCATCCGCATTTTTACACGACGATGGTCGAATGGGCGCATGCCTTTGAATGTCCGATCCATCTCAATGCTGCGGACCGCGACTGGATCATGCGCAAGGATGGTGCGATCAAGCTGTGGGAAGGCGACTCACTCACGCTTTGGGATGGCGTTACGCTGGTGCGCTGCGGCGGACATTTCCCGGGCGGGACGGTGATGCATTGGGCCGGCGGTGCCGGTGTCGTGTGCGCTGGTGACGTCCTGACCGTGACCACCGACCGCAAATGGCTGTCATTTATGCGCAGCTATCCGAATTTCATTCCATTGTCGAAGGGCGAGGTGGAGCATATTGGCAAGGCACTGGCACCGTTCAAGTTCGACGCGGTCTACGGTCATTATTTCGATCGCGTCATCCCCAGCCGTGCCAAGGACGTTCTCGAAAAATCCGTTGCGCGATACGTCGCCGCGATCGAGGGCACGAGGGGATATTGACGCATCGATACGATGCAGGGTCCGCTCGCCGCGGAAAACCAGTGTCGTGGACTCTCGGCGCCCAAAATTAAACCGGCCGCGCGGACGCCGGGTGGGAGATCGGCGGTCCGCACGGCCGGGTGAGTGACGCCCCGTGAGGCGCAACATCACAGCCACATGTTCGAGCAATCTGCCGCGGTAGGTCGCCGCTATGCTCGTCCATGTCCGCGATCGTCTGCCACACCCGTGAAGGTAGACTTAATCGGGAATTTGCAAATAATTCTACTGCGCAATTGAATCGCGAAACTTCAAAGAATACGCACGAATTCAGTTGTTCAACTTATTGCGATCTGTATTTGCGATTTCCACACCGAAATACCCGCACGCGATGCGCGAATATTTGCGTCGAAATTATCGCAATAGCGGAACAATTTGCAGGCGGCTACTCGCCGTCCTTGTCGCCCTTGCCGCCAAGCTGTTTGAGCTTGGCGAAGACCGCGCCGACATCGAGTTCGCCGCCCTTTTTTTCGGGCTCGGCGGTTGCGGCCGTTTCGGCCTCCTTGCGCGCGGTGGTCTCGGCCGCCGGGAGCAAGGTTGCACCCGTATCGACCGGCGCGGGCTTTTCCTTATTGGCGCGCTGAACTTCCAGGTCGAGATCGATCTGGGATGCCAGACCGAGCGTCACCGGATCCATTGGCGCCAAATTGGCCGAGTTCCAGTGCGTGCGGTCTCTGATCGAGGCGATTGTCGATTTGGTGGTGCCGACGAGCCTCATGATCGCGCTGTCCTTGAGCTCCGGGTGGTTGCGGACAAGCCACAAGATGGCATTGGGTCGATCCTGGCGCCGAGAAACCGGGGTGTAACGCGGACCCTTTTTTCCGCGTTCGGCGGTTGGAACCGAAACTTTCGATTCGGTCAGTTTCAGCCGGCTATCCGGGTTCTTTTCAGCCTCGGCGATCTGTTCGCGGGTCAACTGGCCGGTGAGAATCGGATCAAGGCCCTTGATGCCCTGCGCGGCATCTCCATCGGCGATTGCTTTCACCTCGAGAGGGTGAAGCTTGCAGAATTCCGCAATCTGGTCGAACGACAGCGCGGTGTTGTCCAGAAGCCAGACGGCTGTCGCCTTCGGCATCAGGGGTGCTGCGGTCGCCATGGCAAAATCTCCTCTACGCTTCGACCGCCCTCGGGCGAAGCACCAGATCATCGGTGATGATCGGAAAGTGGCCGGAATATAGGGGCAGATTCCGGGCCATGCAACCGTTCCGCTTGACAGGGGCGCCCGGCGCGGCCCATGTCGAGGGCAGAAATGTGCGCAGAAAATGCGCGGTTTCGGGGAAATCGATGCCGTCAAACCCGTCAAAGCCCGTCCTGAAGGTAGTACTCTGCTCACCGCGGGGTTTTTGCGCGGGCGTAGTACGGGCCATTGAATTGGTTGAGCGGGCGCTTTCGATCTATGGAGCGCCGGTCTACGTGCGCCACGAAATCGTGCACAACCGCTATGTTGTCGACAGCCTGCGCGCAAAAGGCGCGATCTTCGTCGAGGAACTGAGCGAAATTCCCGATGACAACGCGCCGGTCATTTTTTCGGCGCACGGGGTGCCGCGCACGATTCCCGAGGAGGCCGCGCGGCGCAACCTTCTCACGCTTGATGCGACTTGTCCGCTGGTGACGAAAGTGCATCGCGAGGCGGAGATTCATTACCGCCGTGGACGCGAGATCGTTCTTATCGGCCATGCCGGCCATCCGGAAGTTGTCGGCACGATGGGCCAGCTGCCGGCTGGCAGCATTACGCTGGTCGAAACGATGCATGACGCCGAGACCTTCACTCCGCGCGATGTCAACAAGCTGGCTTATGTGACTCAGACCACGCTCTCGGTGGCCGATACCGCGGCCATCGTCGAATGCCTGAAGCGCCGCTTCCCCGGAATCGTCGGTCCCCACAAGGAAGATATTTGCTACGCGACCACAAACCGCCAGGAAGCAGTCAAGCGTGTCGCCCCCATCGTCGATGCAATGATCGTCGTTGGCGCCCCCAATTCGTCGAACTCGCAGCGCCTGAAGGAAGTTGCGGAAAAATCGGGATGTCCGCGCGCGCTGCTGGTGCAGCGAGCTGCCGATATTCGCTGGAGCGAATTCGCCGGGGTCACACGGCTCGGCATCACCGCCGGCGCTTCCGCGCCCGAAGTCCTCGTCGAGGAAGTCATGGGCGCTTTCGCCGAGCGCTATGTGCTCGATGTTGAAACGGTCTCGGCGATGGAGGAGGGTGTCTTTTTCCCGCTGCCGCGGCCGCTGCGGGAGCACGAGCCGGCGGAGTGACGCTTCCATGGCGGTCTATACTGATGTGACGGCGGAGGATCTCGCCCGCTTTCTCTCCGGCTACGACGTTGGCGAACTGCTCTCTTACAAGGGCATTGCCGAGGGCGTGGAAAACTCGAATTTCCTTGTGCACACTCGCACCGGAAATTTCATTCTCACGCTTTATGAGAAGCGGGTGGCGGAGGCCGATCTGCCGTTTTTTCTTGGGCTCATGGAACATCTGGCGGCGCGCGGCATCACCTGCCCACAACCCGTGAAGAACAAGCAGGGCGGCACTCTCGGCAAAGTCGCGGGCAGGCCCGCAGCGATGGTTACATTTCTGGAAGGAGTGTGGATCAGGCGCCCGAGTCCGGGTCATTGCGCGGCAGTAGGAGAAGCGTTGGCCCATCTGCATCTTGCTGGCGCGGATTTCAGACCGACCCGCGCGAATGCATTGTCGCTTGCGAGCTGGCGGCCGCTCTACGAGCATGCAAAAGCGCGCGGTGACAGCGTGCGGCCCGGACTTTGCGCTGAGATCGCGAATGAACTCGACTCCCTCGCGAAATCGTGGCCGGACGCATTGCCGAAAGGCGTAATTCACGCCGATCTTTTTCCAGACAACGTGTTTTTTCTCGGCGACAGGCTGTCGGGGCTGATCGACTTTTATTTTGCCTGCACCGATATGCTCGCCTATGACATCGCGATCAGCCTCAATGCATGGTGTTTCGAAACGGATCATTCCTTTAATGTCACCAAGGGCCGCGCCTTGCTCAACGCTTACGCCAAGGTGCGCTCCCTCTCGTCATCCGAGCGGTCGACATTACCGATCCTCGCGCGCGGCGCGGCGGTGCGATTCCTGCTCACGCGGCTGGTCGATTGGCTGGCGGTGCCGGACGGGGCGCTGGTTCGGCCGAAGGATCCGCTCGAATATTACCGAAAACTGCGGTTCCACCAATCGGTGAAAACCGTCGAGGATTACGGAATTTGATGGCGGAGCTTCGCGTCACCATTCACACCGATGGTGCCTGCTCGGGGAATCCCGGACCCGGCGGTTGGGGAGCGATTCTCACCTTCGGCGACCACGAAAAAGAGCTCATGGGCGGCGAGCTGCATACGACTAACAATCGCATGGAGCTGATGGCGGCTATCGCCGCGCTGGAAGCGCTCAAGCGCGCCTGTGTCGTCGATCTCCACACCGACAGCGAATATCTGAAGAATGGCATTACCAGCTGGATTCATGGCTGGAAGAAGAACGGCTGGCGTACCGCGGACAAGAAGCCGGTGAAAAACGTCGATTTATGGAAGCGTCTCGATGACGCGCTTGCCCACCACAAGGTGCATTGGCATTGGGTCAAAGGCCATGCCGGTCATGCCATGAACGAGCGGGCCGACGAACTCGCGCGTGAGGGCATTGTCGCCGCGCGCGCGGGCGCCGCCGGCGCGATGAAAGCAAAGTAGCATCACAAAACGAAACGGCCGGGAACGAGCCCGGCCATCACGGCAATATTGTCAGCATCCGGCGAGGATCACAGCTGCGCCAGAAGCGCCTGTCCGCCCGAAATTTCGCATTTGCCGGGCGCGTCTTCGATATTGAGCTTCTTCACGACGCCGTCGTCGACCAGCATCGAGTAGCGTTTCGAACGCGTGCCCAGGCCATTGCCGGAACCGTCAAACGCCATGTCGATGGCCTGCGCAAATTCACCGTTACCGTCGGCGAGGAAATCGATCTTGCCATCGGCGCCGGTCGACTTCTTCCAGGCTTCCATGACAAACACGTCGTTGACACTGGTGACCGCGATCGTGTGGACGCCCTTTGCCTTGATGGCGGGCGCGTTGTTCAGGAAGCTCGGAATGTGAAGATTGTTGCAGGTCGGAGTGAACGCACCCGGCACCGCAAACAAGGCGACCTTGCGACCTTTGAAAATATCGTCGGTTGTCTTCCAGGCGGCCCCCTCGGTTGTCATCACGCGGAATTTGGCTTCGGGCAAACGATCGCCGACCTTGATAGGCATGGTTGTCCTCTCGCGTTGCGGATAATTTTCGTTTCTTGGCTCGGTAATTACGCCCTTGCCGCCCATTAGTCGAGACGGCTTTTGACCTCGACCGCGCGTTCGCCGGTGACCACGGTAAAGGTCAATTCGAATTGGCCTTTCGGGTCCGTACCCGGTGGCAGGCCGTCGAGTTCGAATGTGAACTGGGCGCGGCCCGCCGGCGCATTTTGCACGGGCTTTGGAATGGGTAGTGCCCACTGCGGCGTCGGACCTTCGGCAAACAGCTCGATTGGTTTGCCGGCAGGGGCACCGAGATCGACGGTGACTACCGGTTTTGGACCGCTCTTGGTCCGCCGTAGGGTCAGGCCAAGTTGCGCGGGAGTAACTCGCTTGGGTACGTGCGCCTCCGCGGTCATAAGCGTCGTATTCTGGGAGCTTTCGCCGCCGTTAAGCACAAGTTCGGCAGTGCCCTCAGCTGGAACGCATAATTTCTCACACACTGCATAGTCGACCTTCACGTGCAGGCGGACCGGCTTGTCCTCCTGCTGCGGTGTGATGGCGAGCGGAAAAATCACCGTGCCTTTGTAGCCGAGTGATTGGCCGGTCTCGTCGGTGAACAAGTGCGGGGCCGGATAAAGAACCTCTGCACGTTTCAGATTCTCCGAGCCGGAGAAATCGAAATTTGGCGGCACGCCGGAATCGCCCGGATAGCGCCAGTAGGTTTTCCAGCCGGGGCGCAATTTAATTTCGACGCCGGCACGCAATGTGGCAGTGCTGCTCGTATTGCTTCCGGCAATCAGCCGCACCGCCGAACGGACGTCCTCGTTCCAGGGTGATTCGTCCGCAGCCTGCGCCAGCGCGCCTGTCAGGGCAACAAACAGGCACGAAACCGAAATTACGCAAAATGTTCTGTGAATATCGTTCATTCAGGACGATCTAGTTGGTAACGGCATGCCGCGCCACTGAAATCATCGTGAGCGGGCGTTGAACACCACTGGCCGGGCCGCCGCCACAATTGTCGTATTAAATTATAACGGTGAACGATTGAACTTTCGGCCGCAAGCTTCGTTTGCAAAGACGGATCTATCGGGTAACCTTTTGCCATGAAGATTTCACGCAAAGCGGCGGAGCCAACACCCCCTCCGGCCCGCGGCTATCTCGACGGCCAGATGCTAATCGCGATGCCGGCGATGAACGACGAACGTTTCGCGCGGGCGGTGATTTACGTATGCGCCCACTCAACCGAAGGCGCTATGGGAATCATCGTCAATCATCCGGCACAGAACATCAAATTTCCCGATCTCTTGGTTCAGCTTGAAGTTATACCGGCTGCCGAGCGCATCCAGCTTCCCGACCGTGCCGAAGATTTGAAGGTGCTCAAAGGCGGCCCGGTTGAGACAGGACGCGGTTTCGTCCTGCATTCGGCGGATTTTTTTATCGAAAATTCGACCTTGCCGATCGATGAAGGTATCTGCCTGACCGCAACGCTCGATATCCTCAAGGCGATCGCGCGCGGCAACGGACCGGCCAGTGCTATTCTCGCCCTCGGCTATGCTGGCTGGGCACCCGGCCAGCTCGAGGAGGAGATTCAGCAAAACGGGTGGCTGCACTGCGCCGCTGATCCCGAGCTGATTTTCGGACAGAATACCGACGTAAAATACGAAAAAGCGCTACGTAAGATCGGCATCGACCTCGGCATGTTGTCGAGCGAAGCAGGCCACGCGTAAGTCTCGAATTTACTCCGAGGCAATCTTGAGCGCACGCAGCCTGCTCGGCTTGTCGATCAGCAAATCGCGGGCGGCATCAGCGGTCATTGGCTCCCCGAATGCGAACCCTTGCGCGTATTCGCAGCCAAGCTGGTAGAGCTCGACCGCGTCGGAATTGGTTTCCGCCCCTTCGGCGACCACTTCCATCCCGAGATCATGTGCAAGTGCGATGATCGAGCGCAGGATGACCGGCCGCGTGCCGCGCGATGTTGTTCTTACGAAGGATTGGTCGATCTTGATGGTGTCGAACGGGAAGCGCTGCAGATATGCCAGCGAGGAATGGCCGGTGCCAAAATCATCCAGCGACAATCCGGCGCCAAGCTCCTTGATCCGTGTCAGCATCTGGGCGGCATGCTCCGGATTTTCCATCACCAGCGATTCAGTGATCTCGAGCTTCAGCGTGCCCCGTGCCAGCGCCGTGCGGCCAAGTACGCCGCGCAGATCCTGGATCAGATCGTGACGCAGGAGCTGACGCGATGACACGTTTACGCTCGCAAAAACCGGCTCACGAGCGCGCGTAGCGGCCTGCCATTGGGCCAGCTGCTTGGCGGTGTAGTCGAGCACGAAAAGGCCAAGGTCGACAATCAGTCCAATTTCCTCGGCAATCGAAATGAACTCCGCCGGGGAGAGACGCCCAAGCTTGGGGTGATCCCACCGCGCCAACGCTTCGAAGCCCGCAATCGCCCGGTCTTCCAGGCGCACGATCGGCTGAAATAGGACCTTGATCTCTTCGCGTTCGATGGCGCGGCGTAACTCCGATTCCATGGTCAGCCGATCGGTCTTGCGGGAGCGCATGGCCGGCTTGAATATTTCGATGCGATCTCCGCCGATTCGCTGGCGTAGTACATCGCCAGCTCGGCGTCCTTGAGAACTTCGTCGGTACGGTGCGCTTGGTTCTCCGCGAGAGCGAGCCCGATCGAGGCAGTCAGGAAGATTTCGCGGTCGTTGAATGCAATCGGCGCGCGCAAGGTGCGTCGGATCGTTTCCGCAAATGCGACGATGCGCGCGGGTTCGCGCTCGGACAGCAGGATCAACGCGAACTGGTCGCCCGAAAGCCTTGCGAGCGTGTCCTGTGGCTTGAGCAATCGCGACAGGCGGCGCGCGATCGTGAGCAAGATGGAATCACCCACGGCGATACCGACGGAGTCATTTACCTGTTTAAAGCGATCTAGATCGATCACAACGATCGACGGTCGAATCTGCGGATCGGCCCGCGCAAAGCCAAAAGCCGCCTCCATGCGATCGATGAACAGCTCGCGGTTGGGCAATCCGGTGAGATTGTCGTGGACTGCGTCGAAAAGCAGCCGTTCTTCGGCATTCTTAATATCCGTCACGTCAGTGAGCGTTCCAACCAACCGCACGACCTCGCCGTCGGAACCGACGACGGGGCGTGCTTTGAGCGCGAACCAGAGATAGTGGCCGTCGGCGGTTCGCAGCCGGAAATCCTGAGTAAGTCGGCCGCGGCGCTGCTCGACCACGCTATCGAGTGACGCGCGAAATCGATCGCGATCAAGCGGGTGCAGCACCTCGAGCCACGCCGCCGCCGGTCCTTCGAGCGCGCCGCGCTTGAGGCCGAGCATGTGCTCAGTTTCGGGACTGGTGAAAATTTTATCGGCGGAAACATCCCAGTCCCAGATCAGGTCACCGGCGCCGGTGAGCGCGAGCGCGCGGCGCTCAACGTCGGAAACGATTCCGTGCGTAATCCCGCCCGCGAAGGCATGTTGCATGACCGTGAATCCGATCAGCATCACGATCAGCACAAGGCCGCCGAGCAGCGCCGGGCCAATAATGTCGTTGGTCACCAGGCCGGTCACGGCCAGTCCGGCGGCCATGGTCCAGACAACGAGTAACAGCCATGTCGGAATCAACAGCACCGCACGGTCAAATCCATGCGTGGAAAGATAGATGACGAGGGCGAGGCCAAAGACGGCAATGCCGGCGAGCGACATGCGCGCGATGCCGGCGGCGACGGCCGGATCAAACACGGCAACAGCAATCAGCGCGGCGAGGGCGGCCAGCCAGGCGATCGTGATGTGGGCATAGCGCACATGCCAGCGTGACAGATTTAGGTAGGCAAACAGAAACACCAGCAGCGTTGCCGAAAGGATAGCTTCACCGCAGGCTCGCCAAACGCGCTCCGCGCCGGCAGACATGTCGAAGACCTTGCCCCAGAAACCGAAGTCGATGCCGATATAGATCAACACAGCCCAGCCAAGGGCTGCGGCCGCAGGAAACATGATTGAGCCCTTCACCACGAAAAGTATGGTGAGGAACAGCGCCAGCAGTCCGGCGATCCCGATTACGATTCCATAGTAGAGGGTGAACGAATTGACCTTGTCCTTGTAAGCATCGGGTTCCCACAGATAGATCTGCGGAAGCTTGTCGGTGCGTAGTTCTGCGACGAGCGTGATGACTGTGCCCGGGTCCAGGGTAATACGGAACACATCCGCCGTGGCCCCTTCTTGCCGCACGGGACGGTCGCCGGTCGACGGCGTGATCGCTGCGATGCGCGAGAGTCCGAGGTCGGGCCAGAATAGTCCGGACCCGACCATCCGGTAGTGGGGCACGACGATTAATCGATCGATCTGCTCGTCGCTGTTGTTAGTGAGCGCGAACACTGCCCAATTATTGTTGCCTTCACGCGCACGCACTTCGATTCGTCGTACGATCCCATCGGGACCAGGCGCGGTGGACACCTGAATGCGGTCGCCGTCGGTCTTCTGCAGTTCGGTAGCGGCCGTCAAATCGATAGCCGACGCGTCGATTCGGACATTGATCGCATCCACTGCGTTGGCGGAAGCAGCTGCCAGCAGAGACACGCAGAACGCTATGGCTAGCGTCGTCAGGCCACGCGTCATGATCAAGCCAAGTCCCCCGCCCGCAGCAGTGCTTCGAAGCGCGTAACCACGGCCTTGCCTACGGTGAAAAGCTGCAAACAATCGTACCCTGTTAAGTTTTAAGTCCGACATTGCGCCGATTTCGCGGCTATTGAAAAAACGGACATTCGATCAAACTGTTAGCACGATTTTGCCGATATGTGTGCTTGATTCCATGAGTGTATGTGCGGCGCTCGCATCCTGCAGCGAAAATGTCTTGTAGATGACCGGCTTGACCTTTCCATCTCCAATCAACGGCAGCACGTTGTCTTCAACGGCCCGTGCAATGGCGCCCTTGTCGGCAATTGAGCGCGAACGCAACGTTGAGCCTGTATGGTGCAGCCGCTTGAGCATGATGCGGCGAAAATCCACCGTCGCTTTCGGGCTACCTTGAAATGCAATCTGCACGATTCGCCCCTCCACGGCGGCGGCTTCATAATTGCGCGCGATATAATCTCCACCGACCATGTCCAATATAACCTCTGCGCCTCGGTCCACCGTCGCTGCCTTGGTCGCCGCGACGAAGTCCTCGGCCTTATAGTTAATGGCAACATCGGCGCCGAGCCTTTTGCACGCTTCGCACTTTTCCGGCGTGCCGGCAGTTGTAATGACTCGCGCGCCGCGCGCCTTTGCAAGTTGGATGGCGGCGGTGCCGATGCCGGAAGAGCCGCCATGGACGAGCAGCGTTTCGCCGCTTTTCAATCCACCCCGTTCAAATGCATTGTGCCAGACGGTGAAGAATGTTTCCGGGACTGCAGCCGCCTCGATCATTGTGAGGCCGGCAGTAGGCAATGCATGGCTTTCGTGCGCCAGACAATATTCGGCATAGCCGCCGCCGACCACGAGAGCCATGACGCGGTCGCCGGTCTTCCAGCGTCTGACGCCTACCCCGACTGCTGCGATTTCTCCGGCGATTTCGAGACCGGGAATATCGGATGCGCCGGGCGGTGGCGGATAGAGGCCCATACGCTGCATGACATCCGGCCGATTCACGCCGGCGGCCGCGACCCTCACGCAGAATCTCACCGGCGCCGGGAAGGGGAACCGATTGCCGAATCGGTACGAGCATGTCCGGGCCGCCGGCGGCCTTGATGCCAATCACTGTCATTTGGGTCGGAAGAGAAGCCATCGGTTCCTCGTATTTTGCGATCCGAAGCACTGTTTAGGCGGCCATTGCTGATGTGACAACCACGCCGGCGGCAGCTAAATTTCATGCCGCAGGAGGCTCACGATGCCGGCAATCGATGACGACGACAAACCAAAGAAGAAAATCGCGCATGAGATCGGCCAAGATCTCACTTTGCTTTCAGTCGAAGAGCTTGGTGCGCGGGTGAAGCTGCTGCATGACGAGATCAATCGACTCGAAGCGGACATAGTACAAAAACAAACGTCTCGCGTGGCGGCCGACCAGTTCTTCAAACGCTGACGATCGGTCAAGTCTGTCGCCCGAGGCCAGCGGTAACGTCACACCGGGTACTCAGAAATTAATTGGCTTTGTGCGCAGTTTCTTAAGTTGTCGTTAAGCTTTCTCGACCATTACTGTCATTGTCCATCTTCATGTGGACATTGAGTGGCTCCTGTCCACTCTGTTTGACGCCTCCCTGTTATCAACTTCGAGCCGCCGGCAACGGCGGCTCCTTTTTTGTCCCAATCTGGGGCAAATTCCCGGCGATCCCCCTGTGTCCGCCGATCAACGCAGCAACTATATCGCCACATTAACCATATCGCAGTCTGGACAGGGCCTGGCCGCGCGCGCCATGCTTACTCAATCGTATACGGAGCAAATGCGGTTCCGTGAGTGGGAGTGCGTTGCGTCATGTCAGAAAAAAGTTTCAGCGAAGCGCAACCTGTACAGTTCGGGGAACGCCTCGCGGGCTCGCAGGCTTTCGCAGAGCTGTTCCGTGATGGCATGGCTCTGGTCGAAGAAACCGCGACCTATCTCGACGGCCCGGGCAGGCAGCAATCCAAGAGACTCGAACGCGCCGCAGCATTGGCTTACGCAACCGAAAGCATGCGGCTCACCACGCGGCTGATGCAGCTTGCTTCCTGGCTTCTGCTCCACCGGGCGGTGAAGGAGGGCGAGATGTCGCTCGCCCAGGCAGGGAAGGAAAAGAGCAAGGTCAAGCTCTCGGCTGCCGATTCGCACGACCCGACCAATCTCGAATTGCTGCCGCCGACGTTGCGCGATCTTATCGCGCGCTCGCAGAAGCTGTATGGGAAGGTACGTCGTCTGGATGCGACGATTTACAATCAAGGTTCGGGAGATCGACCCGCGGCGGTTAATCCGGTTGAGCGCCAACTGGGACTCTTAAAGGCTGCCTTTGGCCCGACCGGGGTCGAACCGCTCGCGCACGAATAAAGCAAAAACCCCCGCACCTGCGGGGGTTTTGTTGTCGGCGACGCCGGCGTCTATTTCTTTTCGTCCGTTTTCAGGAAGCCGGAAAACTTTTTCTGGAAACGTGACACGCGGCCGCCACGATCCAGGATTTGCTGCTGGCCGCCGGTCCAGGCCGGGTGTGATTTTGGGTCGATGTCGAGATGGAGGACATCACCTTCCTTGCCCCAGGTCGACCGGGTGGTGAATTCGCTGCCGTCCGTCATGACGACCTTGATCGTGTGGTAGCCAGGATGAATATCTTGTTTCATTGCTTTGGATCCGGGGCGCTCGAAGGCGCCGATATAAGCTCAATTTTGCGGCTCCTATACAGGAGCCAGGCGAAGGCGGCAAGCCGCCGCAATTGACCACCACCAAGGTCGCGGGGCATTAAGGGTCCCGCTAGCGGGGCGTAAGAGGCATCGCATGAGTTTTTCGAGCGATGGACGGGGGCTTGATGTTTCCAGCGCGCCCGCGTCCGCGGAGCGCCCAAAGCTGAAACTCAAGCCGCTGACCCGGCTGCTCCCCTATATCTCGCGTTATCGGGGTCGCGCGACCGCGGCGCTGGTTGCGCTGGTCATAGCCGCACTCACCACTCTGGTCGTTCCTGTGGCGGTGCGCCGAATGATCGACTTCGGCTTCTCCGATAAAGCCGTACAGCTGATCGACAGCTATTTCGCGGTGATGATTCTCGTGGTGGCGGTACTCGCAACATCCAGCGCGTTTCGCTTTTACCTCGTGACCACCTTGGGCGAGCGCATTGTCGCAGATTTGCGGTCCGATGTTTTCAGCCATCTCACGCAACTGTCGCCCGCATATTTTGATACCGAACGAACTGGTGAGATCATTTCGCGCCTCACTGCGGATACGACTCAGATCAAGTCCGCCGTCGGCGCTTCAATTTCGATTGCACTCCGCAATCTCGTCCTGTTCTTCGGCGGCGCGGGGATGATGGTTGTTACGAGTCCGCGACTTTCTTTATTTGTACTGGCCGCGATCCCAGTCATTGTGCTGCCGCTTGTCGGCTTTGGGCGCGCGGTCCGGCGGCGCGGCCGTGCGGCGCAAGATACTCTGGCCGACGCGTCAGGCTATGCGAACGAGCTGATGGGTGCCGTACGCACTTTGCAGGCATTTACAAATGAGACATTGGCGCAGGCGCGCTTTAGTGCAGCGGTTGAACAAGCATATGCGGCCGCGCGCGAAGCGACCAAGGCGCGCGGCGTACTAACGGCGGTTGTGATCTTCCTGGTCTTTGCCAGTATCGTGGTCGTGCTTTGGATTGGTGCGCAGGATGTCGTCGCCGGGAGCATCACGGCTGGCCGCCTTGGACAATTTATTCTTTACGCGGTGTTCGCTGCCGGCGGGCTCGGTGAGCTGAGTCAGGTCTGGGGCGAGATTGCGCAAGCATCCGGTGCCGCCGAGCGGCTGTTCGAGATTCTGGAAATTGAACCCGCGATCAAATCGCCGGCACGGCCGCTTGCGCTTCCCCGGCCGGCACGGGGCGAGGTGGAATTCCGTCATGTCAGCTTTGCGTATCCGGGCCGCCCCGATGTGCCGGTACTCGAAGATCTTTCATTTCGTGTTACGCCAGGCGAAAAGTTGGCACTGGTTGGTCCGTCAGGGGCAGGGAAGAGTACGATCTTTCAGCTGATCCTGCGTTTTTACGATCCGGTTTCGGGCAGCGTCAGCTTCGACGGTGTGCGTCTGAATGAAGTGAACCCGGCTGCACTTCGTGCCCAGATCGCTCTCGTGCCCCAGGACGCCACTGTGTTCGGCACCAGCGTGGGCGAGAATATCCAATTCGGCCGGCCCGACGCCACCGACGGCGAAATCGAAAACGCTGCGGAGGCAGCACACGCAGCCGAGTTCATTCGTCGACTGCCGCTCGGTTATGCGACTCCCATCGGCGAGCGCGGTGTGACACTCTCAGGCGGCCAACGTCAGCGCATCGCAATTGCGCGAGCCATACTGCGACGCGCTCCATTGCTCCTGCTTGACGAAGCAACTTCATCGCTCGATGCCGAGGGTGAAACCTTGGTACAGCAAGCTCTCAGACGACTGATGCTCAATCGGACCAGCATCGTGATTGCGCATCGACTAGCCACCGTGCAGTCGTGCGATCGCATCCTGGTGCTGGATCACGGCCGGATCGTCGAGGAGGGCACTCACGCCTCGCTATCCGCGTCAGGCGGCCTGTATGCACGGTTGGCGAAATTGCAATTCGAAATGGCGTCCGGCTAAGGCCGCCAGGCCATTCGGCTTACCGGCAAACCCGAGACGGGGTTCTTGTCTTCGCCGGCATATGAAAAGCCGTGTTTTTCATAAAATCGAATGGCACGATAGTTGTCCTTGTTGACGAGGAGATCCAGCCCTTGAGGCGACAGGCGTTTTGCCTCCGTGAGGAGCAAATTCGCAATTTCTGATCCCCAATGTTCGGGTGCGACCACGATCTGGTCGAGGTACTTGCTCTTGGGATCAACCGTCACAAAACCGACGATCATGCCGCTCAATTCTGCGAGGACAATGCAAGCGACCGGCACCAATTCATTGCGCCAGCGTTCGCGCCACCAGGGCTGACGCGCGTTGAAATCGAGATGCGGATAGTGCTTTGACCACGTGCGCCGCCACAGCTCGATTGCCGCGTCTTCGTCGGCGGCCGTGTAGGGGCGCAGTGTAAAGTTGTGCGCGCTCACCGTTCGGTCAGCTTGAACTCGATGCGGCGATTTCGCTTGTAGGCATCCTCGGACTTGCCCAGATCGATCGGCTGAAATTCCCCGAAGCCGGCAGCAACCAGCCTTTGCGGCGAAACGCCTTTGCCGATCAGGTATTGCACCACCGAAATCGCCCGCTCAGCCGATAAGTCCCAGTTCGACTTGAAGATTCCGCCTGTGATCGGTCGCACATCGGTATGGCCGTCGACACGCAGGACCCAGGCGATGTCGGTCGGAATCTGCTTTTCTAATTCGAGCAGGGCGCTCGCGACCTTGTCGAGTTCCGCGCGGCCTTCCGGCTTGAGATCGGCCTTTCCGGTGTCGAAGAAAACCTCGGATTGAAGGACGAAGCGGTCGCCGACCACCCGGACATCGGTACGGTTACCGAGGATTTCACGCAGCTTTCCGAAGAAGTCCGACCGGTACCGTTTGAGTTCGTTCACCCGCTCGGCCAATGCGACGTTCAGGCGTTGGCCGAGTTCTGTAATGCGGCTTTGGGAGTCCTTGTCCTTTTTTTCGGCGGCGTCGAGTGTTTGCTCAAGGGCAGCCAGCTGGCGGCGCAGTGCTGCGATCTGTTGGTTGAGCACCTCGACCTGCGCCAGAGCCCGCGCCGAGATTTTCTTCTCGCCTTCAAGCTGACCGGAGAGTTCGGAAACCTTTCCCTGCGCGGCTGCGGCACCGGCGCCCGCGCTTTCGGCGGTGCCCTTCAGGTTGTCGCGTTCGCTTTCGGCTGTGGCCAACGAAGCACGCAATTGCGCAAGCTGATCCTCGAGATCGGTCTTTCCGGATTTCTCCATCGACAGCAGTTCGGTGAGCTGCGCAATTTGCGCATTGAGCCGGCCGAGCGCGGTGTCTTTTCCGGCAACTTCCTGCTGCAGGTAGAATTGCACGACCACGAAAACCGTGAGCAAGAAGATGATGCCAAGGATCAATGTCGATAATGCATCGACAAAACCCGGCCAGTAGTTCATGCCGCTTTCGCCGCGGCGTGCTCGCGCCAAAGCCATTGACTTCAACTCAACGGTTTACGTTCTCGCGCACCATCACCTCGAGCAGCTTCTTGATTTCGCGCTGCTGGTCGGCCTGTGAATCAACCCAGTCACGGATCATCTGCTGCTCCGTGCGCATGTGGTGCACAAGGCCCTGAATTGCTTCGGCCAGGTTGGCCATTGCCGCAGACGCCGTTTTACCCGCACCGGCCTGGTCGACCGCCTCACGCAGGCGTTCGATCGCGGAGCGCACCTCGGTTGTGACACCGGTCGCGACGGCGGGTTCGGCAGCTTGATCGTAGACGGTGGTCGAGAGCCAATCCTCCAATTCGGTGTAAAAGCAATTCTGCGCCTGGCTTGATTGCAGATCGAGAAACCCAAGCACGAGCGAGCCGGCAAGACCGAAGAGAGAGGATGAAAAAGAAATTCCCATGCCGGACAGCGGTGCAGCGAGCCCATCGCGTAACGAGTCGAACATGCTGCCTGCATCGCCGCTCGCCTTGAGGCCCTGAATAACGTTGCCGACCGAACTGACTGTCTCAATCAAACCCCAGAATGTGCCGAGCAGCCCGAGAAACACCAGCAGACCGGTCATGTATCGGGAAATGTCCCGCGCCTCATCGAGCCGCGTTGCAATTGAATCGAGGATCCCGCGCATCAACTGCGAAGACATTGCCATGCGGCCGACCCGGCTTCCCAGGATCGTGGCCATCGGTGCAAGGAGTATTGGTGCACGCTCGACTGCAAGCCCCGGATCGGCCAGACGGAAGTTATTGACCCAGGCGATCTCGGGATAAAGGCGCAGCACCTGACGAATTGAAAGAATGATACCGATCGCTTCAACGCCGATAATCAATGCGTTCAGGCCGGGATTGGACATGAACGCGACCTCGATCTGCTTATGCAGTACGAAGGCGATAAGTCCGACCAGCACGACGAAGACCAGCATCCTGATCAGGAAGATGCGTGGCGACGATAGTTTGAGTGGATCGAGTTCCTTGGCCATGTGTTTCGAGATTTTGCCAAATGCAGCCCTTGCCATCCACTATGGCACAGACCCGTGACAGGGAAAAACAGTTGTGCGGGAACCGCAGCGGGTCCGGTAAAACCGTGGAATAAGTTGAAATTAGGTCGGTTAGGCTTTGCCGGCGGCCTTGAGTCGAGCCAGAAGCTCTTTGTGGATAGTCTCGTTTCCGGCCAAGACATGCCCTTTAGCGAACATTTCCTCGCGGCCGTCGCAGTCGGTGACGAAACCACCGGCCTCTCGCACCAGGATTACGCCGGCGGCGATATCCCAAGGGTTCAGGCTGCGTTCCCAATAGCCGTCGAGTCGGCCTGCTGCGACCCATGCAAGGTCGAGCGCGGATGCTCCAAAACGGCGCAAACCGGCCACATCTTCCTGTACCACGCCGATTTCTTTGCGCGAGAGCGGCATGTCGCCATGGCCATAGTGCGCAATTCCGCAACCGATGATGGCTTCAGCCAACCGCTTACGCGCGGCAACCCGAATGCGTTGCTCATTGAGAAAGGCGCCTTTGCCGCGTTCGGCGACAAACAACTCGTCAATCGCAGGATTATAAATTAGGCCTGCTACGACGATACCTTCGCGCTCAAGCGCGATCGAGACCGCAAAGTGCGGAATCCCATGAAGAAAATTGGTGGTCCCGTCCAGCGGATCGACAATCCACCTGTGACTCTTGTCTGCACCATCGCGGTGTCCACCTTCTTCGCCGAGAAAGCCATAACCGGGCCTTGCCTTGTTAAGCTCGGTGTAGAGCGTCTCCTCCGCACGGCGGTCGGCGGCAGACACGAAATTGGCGGGGCCTTTCAGCGACACTTGCAACTTTTCCAGCTCGCCAAAATCACGCTTGATCGCGCGCGCGGCCTTGCGCGCGGCAGCGATCATGACATTGAGGATGGCGGAATGCTGCATGAAGCGTGCGGTCTGCCCGTGAAGTCCGGCGGCGTCAAGGGCGTAACGCCGCCACGGTCGAAAGCCATTTTTTGGCCGCCGCGTCCGCTGCAGCGCGCACAGCGGGCGTCTGTTTGGACGCGAAGGTGTCCAACTCTGGGTCGCTGTCGCCCGCGGCTTTGGCGACGAGATGCCACTTCACCGCTTCCGTGGGATCAGCAGGCATACCGCGACCGGCCATGAAGATCCGCGCCAGGCGGTTTTGGGCGACGGGATTACCGAGGTGGGCAGCTTTGAGGAATAACTTTGCGGCTGCAGTCTCGTCTTTTGGGGCCGCCTCGCCGTTGAACTGAGCAATTGCAAATTCGACCATCGCGTCGACATTGCCGCTGACCGATGCCTGCTGCATGAGCCGCATCGCTTTGTTCATGTCCTTTGGCATGCCGCGCCCGTCTTTATACATGGTAGCGAGAGCGTACTGCGCATCCGAATTGCCGGCCTCAGCGGCAACCGAAAAAAGCTCACCTGCTCGTTTGAAATCCTGGGGTACTTGCTGGCCCTGCAGATAAAGAAGCCCAAGATCGTAAGCAGCGCTTGGATGGCCAAGCTTGGCCGCAGCATCCAGCAGGCGCGCGGCCTCTTCAAGGTTGCGTGCGCCACCGCGTCCTTCGTAGGCGAACATCGCAAGTGCAAACAAGGCGTCGCGGTCGCCTTTGGCGGCCGCGACTTTGTACCATTGTGCCGCCTTCGAATCATCGCGGCCGACGCCTAGCCCTTGCGCGTAGAGTTCTCCCAACAGCGTCATGGCTGCCGGATCGTTCTGTTGTGCACGTTTGGTCGCCTCGTTGAACGCCGTGATATAAAAGCCGCGCTGGAAAGCTCCGTAGGCGACGTCGACGTTGGGCTGATCCCCATTTGCTGGCGTGTTTTGCGGCGCAGGAGCCGGTTGCGGTGCTGGCAGCGGATTTCTGGATTGCGCTGTCGCCGGCGACACCAACGCGCTTACGAGGATGGCGAGAAATACGAGAGAACAGTGCAGCCGCGGCGTCATGTAGTCGCCTCCGGGAGCTGCAGGTAGTGTCCCGCTTCGCGTATCGTGTCCGCGATGTTGTTAGGATCACGCCACACGACGTCCCCCAGTGCGACGAAGTCAGCTCCGGCCGAAACCAACGGCGCAATGCCGTCGAGCGACGGTGTATAGCCGATACACGGCATTTGGAAGACTTCCGCCCACCACTCGACGCGCTCCACTACCGCCGCGAACGCCGGGCATTTGCCCGATGCGTCAGGCTCTCCAAACATCACGTAGTCGGCGCCTTGTTCGGCGGCAAGCATGGCATCGTGCCGGCTCGCCATCCCGCCGGCGCCTGCAATACGTTCGGGCTTGAGTTGCCCGATCGCCTCGGTGAATGACTCTATGCCGGTCATGTGGGCACCGTCGGCGCCCGTGCGCGCAACAAGTTCAGAATGTCCGTCGAGCAGCAGAGCCGCTCCACGGTCTTGTGCCAATGCACATAACGCCTTGGCACGGTTGATCAATGTTCTCTCATCGGCGTCGGCAAGACGTAACAGAATCGCCGCGATGTCTCCAGCATCGAGGGCCGCGTTCAATTGTGATCCAAATGTGGACGCATCCACCACGGGCGGTGTTATCAAGTAAAGGCGTGGCGCGGGTCGGGCGGTTGGTTGTTTTGGTCGCGAAGTCATGACGTCGCCATGCTAGCTCAATCGGGCGGAATATTGACCCGGGTCGTCACTTGGTCGCGGCTGACCAATCGATTGCGAAGGCTGAGAGCTCTTTCAGCACGCGTGCAATCACATCATCCCAATTGCCATCAGACCGTTGCCGGAACAGCCTGGCAGTCGGATACCAAGGACTATCCGAGCGCGCACGCAACCATCGCCAATCCTGGATATGCGACAATAAAAGCCAAAGCGGCCGGCCCATCGCTCCGGCAAGATGGGCGACAGCCGTGTCGACTGAGATCACGAGGTCGAGTTCCGCGATCACGGCCGCAGTGTCCGCAAAATCGCGCAGGGCGTCGTCAAGGCGCATGAGAGGCAGGCGCGCGATCGCCGGACCGTCGCTATCGCGGTATTCACGCTGCAAGCTCACAAATTCAATGCCGGGGACCGATAAAAGCGGCTCAAGACGGCTCAGCGCGATGCTGCGATTGTGATCGTTCTTGTGCGTGGGCTTTCCCGACCAAACCAGGCCGATGCGGGGTTTGCGAATGCCGTCGAGCCGCGCGCGCCAGTCTTGGACGCGCTCGGCCGGTGGCCGCAAATAGGGTAGCGGCGCGGGGACAGTTTCGAGCGTCGTGCCGAATGCGAGCGGCAGGCTCAACAGCGGGCAGTGCACATCGAAATGCGGCAAGGCGTCGCCGCGGCGGCAAATGCTGATTACGGCATCAACATTGTCGATGAGCGGGGCGAGGCTGTCGGGGAGCTCCAGCACGATCTTGCCGCCCCTCTCGGCGACCATCGACAGATAGCGAATGAACTGAATGCTGTCGCCGAAGCCTTGTTCGGCGTGAAGCAGGATGGTCCTTCCAGTCAGGTCTTCGCCGCGCCACTGCGGTTGCACGAATTCACGCGGCATCGTCTCGCCTTCGCGCTGCCAGCGCCACTCGTAGCCCGCCCACCCGCGCGCGAAATCGCCGGTTGATAGAAAGAGGAGCGCCTTATTCCAATGCGCCTCGACGAGCTGCGGATCCAGTTCGATTGCACGCTGGAAACTTGCAATCGCTTCTTCCGTACGATCGAGATATCCCAAAGCGCTGCCGCGATTGACCCACGCGTATGTGTTTTCAGGTGAGATCGCGATTGCGCGATCGTAATCGGCAAGTGCTTCCGCGAGGCGGTTGAGTTCAATCAACGCATTCCCACGGTTGTTGTAGGCCTGGTCGTAGTCGGGCTTTAGCGCGAGAGCACGATCGAACGCCTCCAACGCTTCGCGGTGCCGGCCGATCTCGCGCAAAGCGTTGCCCCGGTTGCCGTGCGCCTCAGCGAATTCCGGTCGAACCGCAATAGCAAGGTCGTAATCCGCGAGTGCCGCCCCATAGGCCTGCATTGCATGTTTCGTGTTGCCGCGCCCCACCAGGCAAATGGCATCGTTCTGCCTGATCGCGAGCGCTTGGTCGTAACTTTCAATGGATTCATCGAAACGTTTGAGCGAGCAAAGCGCACGGCCACGATTGACAAGCGGTTCGATCGCCTGCCGGTTCAGGGCGATCGCTCTTTCGTAACTCTTCTCGGCATCCGCGGGGCGTTTGAGATCGAGCAGGACATTGCCGCGCGCAAGATGGTTGCCGGCAAGATCGGGTTTGAGCTCAATCCCCAGATCAAATGCGCGCAGAGCTTCCTCGTTTCGGCCAAGCGTGCGGAGCGCATTGGCGCGATTGATCGACGCATCTGCGAACGAAGGGTGCAGCGCCAGCGCGCGATCATAACTTGCCAGCGCATCTTCGATGCGACCGATCTCGAATAGTGCGTTCCCGCGGTTGTTGAATGCCTCCGCGTAGTCGGTGCGGGCCGCAATGGCCCGCTCGAAGCTCATAACCGCTTCTTGCGGCCGCTTAAGTGCGCGCAGTGAATTGCCGCGATTGTTGAGTGCCTCGGCGAAATCGGGCTTGAGCGCAAGCGCACGATCATAGTTGCCTACCGCATCTTCATGTTTCCCGAGCAATGCCAGGACAATGCCGTAGTTTGAATATGCTTCTGCTGACCGCTCATTCGTCCTGAGTGCGCGTCCGATCAGCTTGAGTGCTTCCGCATGGTCTCCGCGTTGATGCATAAGGACGCCGCAGAGATGGAGCGCGTCGAAATTATCCGGCTGGACACTCAGGGCTTCACGGTAAGAGCCCTCCGCCTCATCCAAGCGACCAAGCCGATGAAGTGCGACGGCTTTTCGCACCGTATCGCCAATTTCAACCGTTCCGGAGGGTGCGTTGATGTGCGGCTTGGCCATGGCCTCGACGACGTGCCGAATTCGGTCCGAACGCGACATCACCTCGCCGGCGTTGCCGCCGGCGAATCATAGGAGAGATTATTCGTCTGTGGACCTTTCGTCCAAGCCGGGTTGTGCGGCTGTCAGGCCGGCATTGGAATAGGACCCATGTCCTTTGGCACCCTGTAGCCTTTTTGAACAGCTGGACGGGCGGCAATGGATTCGTACCATCGCCTGACATTGGGGAACTGCTTCATATCAATCGTTTGCCATTCAAATCGTGATATCCACGGCCAAATCGCAATGTCGGCGACCGAATACTGATCGGCGACGAATTCGCGCCCCTCAAGCCGAGTATTGAGCACCTTGTAAAGGCGGTGCGCTTCCTTGAGATAACGCTCCTCGGCGTAAGGAGCCTTCCCTTTGTTGTACTTCACGAAGTGGTGCACCTGACCGAGCATGGGTCCTGGCCCGCCCATTTGCCACATCAGCCATTCGATCACGCGGTAACGCCCTTCACCGGATTTCGGCATCAGCTTGCCGGTTTTCTCCGCGAGGTAGATCAGAATCGCGCCTGATTCCATCAGTGCAATATTTGTGTCGCGGTCAACGATAGCGGGAATGCGATTGTTCGGCGCAATCTTCAGGAACTCCGGAGAAAACTGCTCATCCTTGGAAATGTCGATCGGATGGACGGTGTAGGGCAACCCCAATTCTTCGAGAGCGATTGCAATCTTGCGACCGTTGGGAGTCGTCCAAGTGTAAAGATCAATCACGTTTCGTGTCCTTGCTTGTGCTGGAAAATTCGGAACGTCGGGGCGGGGGAGGCGTTGACAGGCGAGGTTCTTAGCAGGAGGCGACCATGAAGCTCAACGTCCTTGCGCTTGCGCTAGCCGCGAGTGCGGCCGGCATGATTTCCGCCAATGCACAGACGGTCATCGAGGAGAGGCACGATCCCGCGATTGTGATCGAGCACGACCATCCCGGCGCCCCGGTCACTGTGGAGGAGCACAAGGCCCTTCCCAGTGCGGAAAAGAAGACCATAACCAAGGAGACCTATGGCTCCGGCGATTGCACATCCAAGACCGTGCATAAGGAAGACGAGGCCGGTTCGAAGACAGTACAAAAAACCAATTGCGACTGATCCCGCACGCAACGGGGTCAAAAAGCCAAAAGGCTGCGCTGTGGCGCAGCCTTTTGCACGTCATGCCGCCTTTTTCTCCATATCGGATTTCCATTGGCCGAGCGCGGCAAGCCCGTTCATCCTGGCGCGATGTGAGAAGGCACGCTGCGCGGCGGCGACGTTCTCAGTTTTCCCCTTCCATGTCGTCTGTGGCGCGTGCTGGAGGGCGCGACCATACGAGAACGTAAGCTTCCATGGCAAATTGCCGATCTTGTTCATCGCATCGAGATGTGCGGTAGCCTCCTCGTCGCTTTGCCCGCCGGACAGGAATGCGATACCGGGAACTGAAGCCGGTACACAGGCTTTCAGGAGTTTCACCGTCTTCTCTGCGACCTCACTGACCCCCGACTTTTTAGCGCTTTTCTTGCCGGCAATGACCATGTTCGGCTTCAGCACCATCCCCTCAAGGGCGACGCGCTGAAAATAGAGTTCCTCGAATTGAATCTTGAGCATCAGTTCGGTCACTTGATAACAACGGTCGATGTCGTGGTCGCCGTCCATAAGAACTTCCGGCTCGACGATCGGCACTATCTGATTGGTCTGACAAAGTGCGGCGTAGCGGGCCAGCGCGTGCGCGTTGGTACGGATGCAGGTGTAAGTCGGAATGCCGGCGCCAATGTCGATCACCGCGCGCCACTTTGCAAACCGCGCGCCCTGTTCATAATATTTCGGCAGGCGTTCGGAAAGTTTGTCTAGCCCGGCCGTGACGACCTCGCCAGGGCAGAAGGGAAGCGGCTTTGTCCCTTCATCGACTTTGATGCCGGGAATTGCACCCGCTCTTTTGATCAGCTCGACGAGCGGTGTGCCGTCCTGCGCCTTCTGCCAGATAGTCTCATCATAGAGGATGACTCCGGAAATGTGTTTCATTCCATCGGCTGAACGAAAGAGCATCTCGCGGTAATCGCGGCGGCTGTTTTCCGTTGATTCGACGCCAATGACATCGAAGCGCTTCTTGATGGTGCCGGATGATTTATCTGCGGCCAGTATGCCCTTGCCGGGCGCCACCATCGCTTGCGCGATTTTGTTCAGCTCATCGAGATTCATGCTTCCCTCCATCGCATCCGTTCCCCCCGGATGGTTCCGCTCAATATCATTTTACCCGCAACACCTCGACTCCCGGCAAGGCCTTGCCTTCCAGCCATTCCAGAAAAGCGCCGCCGGCGGTCGAAACATAGGTGAGGCGATCGGCGGCGCCAGCGGCATTGAGGGCGGCCACCGTATCGCCACCGCCTGCGACTGAGACAAGATTTCCGGCTGTGCTGAGTTCCGCCGCGGCTTCGGCAACTTCAATCGTGCCTGTGTCGAACGGTTCCATTTCGAAGGCTCCGAATGGACCGTTCCATACCAATGTTTTTGCGCGCTCAAGCACAGAGACGACGTACTCGACGCTGCGGGGCCCGATATCAAGGATCATGTCGTTGTCGTTCACCGCGTCGATATCGGTGACACGTGAGGGCGCGTGTGCCGCAAATTTTTCCGCCACCACAACGTCGGCTGGCAGAACGATTTCGCGTCTCGCCGTCTTGGCCTTGGCCAGGATTTCCCGCGCGGTACCGGCAAGGTCGGACTCGACCAGCGACTTGCCGGTCTTCTTTCCTTGTGCGAGCAGAAAAGTATTGGCCATCGCTCCGCCGATGATCAGCGTATCGACTTTGTCGAGAAGATTACCGAGCAAATCGAGCTTGGTTGAAATCTTCGCGCCGCCGACAATTGCAGCCAGCGGCCGCTCCGGGTGATCGAGAGCTTTCGAAAGTGCGTCAAGCTCCGCTTGCATCGTCCGCCCTGCATAGGCCGGGAGTTTATGGCCGAGGCCCTCGGTCGAAGCGTGTGCTCGATGTGAAGCCGAAAAAGCATCGTTTACCCAGATGTCCCCGAGCTTTGCCAGTTCGTCCACGAATGCCGGGTCGTTTTTCTCTTCGCCGGCATGAAACCGCGTGTTTTCGAGACAGAGGATGTCACCCGGCTTCATCGCGGCCACCGCGCGGGCCGCCCGCTCACCGATGCAGTCGTCTGCAAACTTAACCGGGCGCTTGATAATACGCGCGACTTCCGCGGCGACTGGTTTCAGCGATTGTTTTGGATCGCGCCCCTTCGGCCGGCCGAAATGTGAAAGTAGAATGACTTTGCCGCCCTTGTCGGCGATTTCGGTTATCGCCGGCGCTATGCGCTCGATGCGCGTTGCATCCGTGACCACGCCATTTTCCACCGGTACATTGAGGTCGACGCGCACGAGAACGCGTTTTCCCTTTACATCGATTTGGTCGAGGGTACGAAACTTATCCATTGCAACACTCAGTCGTCATGACCGGGCTTGTCGCCACCATCCACGTCTTCGCAAATCCAGCAAACGCAAGACGTGGATATGCGGCACGAGGCCGCGCACGAAAATCAAGGGTTCACTAAATCAGCTTCCCTATCGCGACGGCGGTGTCCGCCATGCGGTTGGAGAAGCCCCACTCGTTGTCGTACCAGGACATCACGCGCACCAGCGTGCCGTTCATGACCTTGGTCTGGTCCATGTGAAACGTGGACGAATGCGGATCGTGATTGAAGTCGATCGAGACATTTGGATCGTTTGTATAAGTGAGGATGCCCTTGAGCTGCTGCTCCGAAGCCCGCTTCATGGCGTCGTTGACCTCTTCCTTGCTCGTCGGCCTCTTTGCGACAATCTTCAGGTCGATCACCGAGACATTCGGCGTCGGCACTCGGATGGCGGCGCCGTCGAGCTTGCCCTTGAGTTCCGGTAACACGAGCCCGATGGCCTTGGCGGCACCGGTCGAGGTCGGGATCATCGACAATGCGGCCGCACGCCCGCGGTAGAGATCCTTATGCATTGTATCGAGAGTCGGCTGGTCGCCCGTATAGGCGTGGATCGTGGTCATGAATCCCGTCTCGATGCCGACCGCATCGTTGAGCACCTTGGCAACCGGAGCAAGGCAATTGGTTGTGCAGGAGCCGTTGGAGACGACCTTGTGATCCTTGGTCAGCTTGTCATGGTTGACGCCGAAGACAACAGTAAGATCGGCCCCGTCTGCGGGGGCAGAGACCAGCACACGCTTTGCGCCTGCGGTCAGATGTGCTGACGCCTTGTCCTTAGCGGTGAACAGGCCGGTGCACTCGAGCGCGATGTCCACGCCGAGATCCTTCCACGGCAGCTTTGACGGATCGCGCTCGGCGGTGACCTTGATGGCGCCGTTTCCGATGCTGATCGAGTTGCCCTTGACCGTAACGTTGCCGGGAAAGCGGCCGTGCACGCTGTCATATCGCAGCAGATGCGCGTTGGTTTCGACCGGACCGAGGTCGTTAATGGCAACAACCTCGATGTCCTTACGATCGGCTTCGGCAATGGCGCGCAGGATATTGCGGCCGATACGGCCAAATCCGTTAATGGCAACCCGTACTGTCATGGACTTACTCCCGGCTTATTCAATCTGCCACGGCCGCTAGTAATCACGGCATGACATATAGTCATTGACTACATCTTCCCAAGCTTTGCCAGCGCAGCGCCGGCGAGCATTTCCGCGGTAATCCCGAACTTCTTGTACAGTTCCTTATACGGCGCGCTGGCGCCGAAAGAATTCATGCCGACGAAGATTCCATCGGAGCCGATGATTGCATCCCAGCCCTGGCGCACCGCGGCTTCAACGCCGATCTTGACCTTCGCGTCACCGACGATCGCGCGGCGGTACTCGTCTTTCTGCTCCATAAAAAGCTCGAAGCAGGGAACCGAAACTACGCGCGCGGCAACGCCGCGCTCTGCGAGGAGCTTTGCGCCATCGACGGCAATTGCGACTTCGGAGCCGGTTGCAAAAATGGAAACGTCCGAGTGCCCGTCCGGACCGGCAATTTCGTAAGCGCCCTGTGCGCAAATATTCTCTTCGTCGAGCCGATTGCGCAACTGCGGCAAATTCTGGCGTGTGAGCGCAAGTATGCTTGGCCTGCCACCGGCTTCGAGAGCAAGTTGCCAGCACTCGACGGTTTCGACCGCATCGCAAGGGCGGAATACCAGCAAGTTCGGAATCGCCCGAAGTGCGGCAAGTTGCTCGACGGGCTGATGCGTCGGGCCGTCTTCGCCAAGACCGATGGAGTCGTGCGTCATGACATGGATCACCCGCTTGCCGATCAGCGCGGCAAGCCTGATTGCCGGTCTGCAGTAATCCGAAAACACAAGGAACGTCCCGGAATAGGGGATGATACCGCCATGCAGCGCCATGCCGTTCATGGCCGCCGCCATTCCGTGTTCACGTACGCCGTAGTGGATGAAGCGGCCCGAGAAATCGTCCGCCGAAATCGCCTTCATGCCCTTGATGCGCGTATTGTTCGAGCCCGTGAGGTCAGCCGAGCCGCCGACCATTTCCGGCAGTGCCGGGATCAGACTCTCGAGCGCGAATTCGCAAGCGGTCCGCGTCGCGATGTCCTTTGGCTGCGCCGCAAGTTTGGCTTTCACCGCGCATGCCGCATCTGCGAGCGCTTGCATCGGCACGTTACCCTTCATGCGGCGTTCGAACTCGTTTCTTTTCGCGCTCTCGAGCGCGGCGAGACGTTTGTTCCACTCAGCGTGCACATGCCTTGAGCGCGCGCCCGCCGTTCGCCAGGCTTTCAGTATGTCTGCCGGCACTTCGAAAGGCGCGAATGTCCAGCCGAGTGCCTTGCGCGCGCCCGCAATTTCTTCGGCGCCGAGCGGCGAACCGTGGGATTTTTCCGAGCCTTGCTTTGTCGGCGCGCCGAATCCGATCTTGGTCTTGCAGGCAATCAGCACGGGCCTCTCGGACGTCTGCGCCTTCTCAAGTGCTGCGTTGATTGCTGCCGGGTCGTGCCCGTCGATGCGCCAGGCATTCCAGCCTGCGGCTTCGAAACGTTTGACTTGATCGACGCTGTCGGCGAGCGACAGGGCGCCGTCGATGGAGATGCCGTTGTCGTCGAACAGGACGATTAGCTTGTTGAGCTTGAGATGACCCGCGAGCGCAATCGCTTCCTGACTGATTCCCTCCATCAGATCGCCGTCCGAGGCGATGACGTACGTCCTGTGATTGACGATTTCGCCTCCGAAGGTCGCCGCGAGATGTTTCTCGGCAATGGCCATGCCAACTGAATTTGCGAGTCCCTGTCCGAGCGGACCGGTGGTGGTCTCGACGCCAGGCGTGTGGCCATATTCGGGATGTCCGGGCGTATTCGAGCCCAGCTGGCGAAAGCGCTTGATCTGTTCGATCGTCATCGCCTCGTAGCCGGTGAGGTAGAGCAGGGCATACATCAGCATCGAACCGTGGCCGGCCGAGAGCACGAAGCGATCTCGGTCGGGCCAAGCCGGGTCGGCCGGGTCGAATTTCAGAAAGCGGGTGAAGGCTACGGTCGCCACGTCGGCCATCCCCATTGGCATGCCGGGATGACCCGATTTGGCCTGTTCCACGGCGTCCATCGCGAGAGCGCGGATGGCGTTCGCCATGCTCGCATGGGCAACGGCGGGGTTAGCGACCGACTGGTCGCGGCGCTCATTGGGCGTCGCGGCTGCCATCGGCGAGGCTTTTACGCTCATGGAATGGGCCTTTTAGCGGGTGGATAGCATGTGAGGCCCTTGAGTCAATGTGACCGGCATGGTCTCGATCCGCCATTCACAGGGATCGAAAACAGCTGGGCAAATCGTCCGCCAAGCGTTGACGTCATGGTCGCGCAGCACGTAAGATTCTTTGTCTAAATGACTGCCGCTACAAGAGTTTTTGTGCGGGTCAGAAGCGATGTCGGAGCAAAGTGCAATCGATGCCTCAGTGAAGCGTCTCGCGCTTGCGCTCGACGCTCTCGATGCTGCGGTCGAGCGGCGGAAGCAGGCTGATCGGAGCGAAGAAGAACTCGCTGCCCAGGTTCAGGCACTGGGCCTCGACCGCACGCGTCTTGCGGCCGCGCTCGACGGCGAGACTGCTCGTTCGCGCCGCCTTGAAACGACCAATCGAGAAATCGCCGAGCGACTGGATGCCGCGATTACCTCGATTCAATCGGTTCTGGATTTGAACGAGTGACGTGATGGCACAGGTCAACGCCACCATTGCAGGTCGCCAATTCCGTCTCGCATGCGAAGACGGTCAGGAAGACCACCTTCAGTCGCTCGCAAAGGACATTGATCAACGCATAATCGATCTGCGGCGCAAGTTCGGCGAGATCGGCGACACGCGACTCACCGTGATGGCGGCTTTGATGCTCGCCGATCAATTGGTCGAAGCGACGCAAAAAATGCGGCGTTTGGACGAAGAAATAGCGGCCTTGCAGGATGCGCGTCTTGTAGCCGCTGACCGTGCGAAGGCCGCATCCGATGCGGTCGTCGGGGCCTTCAATTCGGCGGCCGAGCGGATCGAAGGGATTACCAAGAAACTCAATCAGACCGTTGGCAATGGCGGCGTCGCACTCGGTTAACGGGTTTCGCGACGAGTGGCGCGGTCTCGCTATAACCATTACATTCGGTCCTCGCGGGGCTGCGGGGTGCGTCAGGAGACAGTATCCCCGGGGCCTTATCGATCTCTAAGGGAGCTGTCCCTGACCGGGCTCGTGGGCTCGGACATATGGCGCCCACCTACTTTCGTAGGGAACCCGGGATCGATGCTCCGACGGCCATCGCGGCTCCGCACCAAATTCTGACCGATCTCTTGCCGTCATCTCGATGGGCGAGGGGTCGGTCGCGCCTTGAAGGTATAACGATATTGAATCTGACAGCTGGAAATCCATCAAAGGAATCGCTGCGCGCAACGGCGCTCGAATTGCGCGAGGCCCTTCCGGCGGCAATGCGCGCTGCCGCAGCGGAATCAATCGCCAAGCGTCCGTTCCCCGTCAGCGTCGGGCACGATACGGTCGTATCCGGCTTTTCGCCGATGAAATCCGAGATCAGCCCGATTCCGCTCATGCGCAAGCTCGCGGATGCCGGTGCGCGTCTGGCGCTGCCGGTCATTGCTGGACGCGGCAAGCCTCTAATCATGCGAGCGTGGACATTTGGTGATGCACTCAGGTCGGGTCAGTGGGGCATACGCGAACCGATGCCCGATGCGCCGGATGTTGCGCCCGACATTCTCATCGTGCCGCTCGCCGCGTTCGACCGCCAAGGCCATCGCATCGGTTTTGGCGCAGGCTACTACGACATGACCATAAATGCCCTACGCAGCAAAAAACCCGTCACCGCTGTTGGCATTGCATTCGCCGCGCAGGAGATTCCGCTTGTTCCCGCCACCGAGCGCGACGCGCGCCTCGATCTCGTGCTAACTGAGCACGAGGTGATCGATTTCCGCGAAAAGTAATTGCATGCGTATTATTTTCATCGGAGACGTTGTCGGCCGCTCGGGACGCGCCATTGTCGTCGAGCGGCTTCCGAAACTTATATCCGAATGGAAGCTCGATCTCGTGGTTGTCAACGGCGAGAATGCCGCCGGCGGATTCGGAATCACGGAAGCTATCTACAACGAACTGCTTGACGCTGGTGCAGATGCGGTCACGCTCGGCAACCATGCCTGGGACCAGCGCGAGGCACTGGTATTCATCGAGCGCGCGCCGCGCCTCATTCGTCCACTGAACTACCCGAAGGGCACGCCCGGGCGCGGGGCCGCATTGATTGACGCAAAAAACGGCAAGCGGGTGCTCGTGATCAACGCGATGGGGCGGATCTTCATGGACCCGCTTGACGATCCTTTTGCGGCCATCGAGCGGGAGCTTGCTGCCTGCGCGCTCGGATCCGGCGCCGACGCGATCATTATCGATTTTCATTGTGAGGCGACGAGCGAGAAGCAGGCGATGGGCTATTTTGCCGACGGACGCGTAAGCCTCGTTGTCGGAACGCACACCCATGCGCCGACAGCCGACGATCGAATCCTGCCGGCCGGAACGGCTTTCGTATCGGACGTCGGCATGACTGCCGACTACGATTTCATCATTGGCATGAACAAGGACGAGCCGCTCAATCGTTTTCTGCGCAAGCTTCCGGGCGCGAAATTCGAGGCGTCGAGCGGGCCGGCGACGCTGTGCGGCCTTGCGGTCGAAACGGACGATAAAAGCGGGCTCGCCCTTAAAGTTGCACCCGTGAGGCTCGGAGGCGTTCTCAAGGAAGCGCGGCCGGCATTCTGGGGCTGAATTTTCAATTGCGTGATTGACCTCGAATCGCGGCGATGATTCGGTAGGGATATTGATTCGCCGGCATGTGCTGGGTCCGGCATTGTGACCTCGGCACGGAGCTCATGAATCTACAGATCAACAGCAATCTTGCGCTGGAGTTGCCGTCGGACCTTGAGTCCCAGCCGGCGCCGGCCAGGGCGGAAGCCGATCCGCGCGGCAGTCTCGCCGCCCAGTTCATCCCTTACGGCGCAAATATTCTCGACCTGGGCGGAAATCAGTCGCTCCAGCGCCTGTTGCCGAGCGGTTGCCATTATCGAGCGATCGGAAAGCCCGGCAGGAAGCGCGGAGCGAATACCGGCGATATGGCGGCGGGTGATTTTCCAACTGACGCGGCGTTACAAAGCGACATTATTGTGATGCTAGGCGTGTTGGAGCGTTTCGTCGACATCGAAACCCTCTTCACCCATCTTCGTTTTTGCAAGCGCGACATCATCCTCAGCTACTCACCTACGAACCTGACCGGGGACAACGACCGCGCGGCACAAGGCTTTGTCAACCATCTGAGCTTCTATGACTTGGCGAGCCTGTTCGATCGATTCGGATTTCGAATCGAATGCACGACGCCGGTTGACGAGACGCAGGTCCTGATGCGGATAACCCCAACGGAGCACCTTGCTCCGATTGCACCATGCAACATCGCCGTAATCTCCGGCAACAATGTCGGCGATTTTGGAGTTCGGCTTGGCCGCAACATGATCAATGCGCTGCTGCCAGGCGAGGCCGAAGTTGACCATATTACATGTGACACGCTCGACGCCGCGCGCGAAAGCTACGATCTCGTCATCCTTGGCACCGGCGGCGGCCTTTTTCCGCCGTTGCTGGGCGAGGGGATATTCGATGTGCTATCCCGCGCGAAAGCGACGATCGGTATCTTTGGCACGCAGGGTCGCGAGCTTATCGGGCGCCCCGCGTTTGATCGTCTGGTAGATAGGCTTGATACCTGGTTCGCGCGCTATGAGGACGATGTGCTGGCATTTGGACGCGGGCGCAATAATGTCGTCCAAATCGGTGATTGGCTGATTGATCAAATCCCGCTTGCGCGACCGGTTCACGACGAGCCTCTGGTCATCAACGGCGACCTGGGACAGGAGTTTGCGCTCGATCGCGCAATCGCGACCATTCAACAACACAAGCAGGTCTATTCGACCATTCCGGCGGCGTTGCTGTGCGCGCTCACTTCTGCCGAGCTTGCGGCGTTTGCCGAGATATCGACTCAACAGCCCGATCTCGCTGCCGGCCAGTTCCGCAGCATGTTGATCGATGTGTTCGGTCGTACCTATCCGCAGCAGAAGTTTTTCCTCGTCGACCGCGACGCGGTGGCTCGCTACAAGGCACGTGTCCGCCAGAATGTCTCGCAGGTTGGCGCGCGCATCGGGGCAATCCTGCGCAACGTTGCGGTAGCGGCATAGGCTCTTGGCCCGCATCTCGGGCCCCGCGCTTCCCCGAACGGACTGAACTGTTTATTTTCCGGCGCAGGCGGCTTATATAGCCGCCGGCAACCAACAGGTATCGTATTTTTCCTATGGCTGGTCATTCACAATTCAAGAACATCATGCACCGCAAGGGGCGCCAGGATAAAGCGCGCTCCAAGCTGTTCGGTAAACTCGCGCGTGAAATCACCGTGTCGGCCAAGCTGGGCCTGCCTGACCCCGCGTTCAATCCTCGCCTGCGTGCGGCGATGCTGGCGGCCCGCGCTGAAAACATGCCGAAAGACAATATCGAACGGGCGATCAAGAAGTCGCAAGGGGCGGAATCGGAGACCTACGATGAGATCCGCTACGAAGGCTATGGCCCCGGCGGCGTCGCGATTATTGTCGAAGCACTGACCGACAACCGGAACCGAACCGCCGGCGAAGTGCGTGCGGTCTTTGCGAAGAACGGCGGCAACCTTGCTGAGACCGGCGCGGTATCGTTCATGTTCAGCCACGTCGGCGTGGTTGAATACGATGCAAAGGCGGCAAGCGCCGACGCGATGCTCGAAGCAGCAATCGAGGCTGGCGCAGAGGATGTGACGTCAAACGCGGACGGCCATCAGGTCATCACGACGCCTGATTCGTTAAATGACGTCGCCAAGGCGCTTGAGGCAAAGTTTGGCGAACCACGCAAGTCGTCAATGCTCTGGAAGGCGCAAAATACCGTGATGCTGGATGACGAGGCTGGTGAAAAGGTGCTCAAGCTGATCGAGTCGCTCGACGACAGTGACGACGTACAGAGTGTCTACGCCAACTTCGAAGTCTCCGACGCGTTGCTGCAGAAATTGAGTGCCTAGCACTTCTTTGTCGCGTGGCTCAGCCGTTGAATTCCACAATGTAAAGGCCGGCATTGTAATCGGTTGCGTAGATCAGCCCGCCGGCATCGACAAAAACATCTGCCGATTGAATAACACGCGCGCGGTTCGGCCGCGTATCTGCGAGCGTCTTCGGCTGCGGCGGAACGAGGGCGCCGATTTCCCTGGGCGCAAAAGCATTTGAGATATCGAATGCACGAATGCCCGCGTTTTGGTACGTCGCAAAAATCAATTGCGAGCTGGAATAGCTGCCGGGTCTATTCTCGTGAATATTGTGTGGCCCGAAATGACCGCCTTTGGCCTTGTAGTCACCATCCGACGGCGTGGGAAACGTGGAAATGCTGACCGGATTTTCTCGCCTGCGATTATCGAAGACCCAGATCAGCTTGAGTCCATCTTCCTGATGGTCGAGGACCGCTTCGTCCAATACGACCAGGAGGTCGCGATCAGGTAGCGGCAGACAATTGTGCGTGCCACCGCCGAATGGCGGCGACCAGTTTTTGTGCGCGATCAATTTTGGTTTGGTGCGGTCCGCGATATCGAGCACAACCATGCCGGCATCTCGCCACGCAGCGTAAGCGGTATCGCCGTCGATGATGGGGTGGTGCAGACCGTAGCGCCGCGTAACCTGCCAGGGCGGTGTCTCTCCGGACGCAAGATTCATGCCCGGTATCCACCAACGTCCCGCCTCGCGTGGCTGCGACGGTTCACTCATATCCACCGTCATGAAGATGTAGTCGGTAAAGCCGTCGAGCAGCACGGAGACATAGGCCCAACGCCCGCCTGTGTACCAGGCGCGATGAATGCCACCGCCCTCGACCGGCATGAAACCGATACGCTGCGGCGCCTCGGGTTTGGAAATATCGTAGACCGCAAGTCCCGCACTCCAGTCGCGTTTGCGCATGGCTTCGGCGGTGCCGACGGTCTTGCCGAGTGCGCCGCTGTAATAGGCACGTTCGTCCGCGAATTCCGCGGCGGCAAACATGTCCTTGGCATGAATCACCAACAGCAGATTGTCATGCGCCTGGAGGTGGATGTTCCAGGTGTTTGCCGGTGCGGCGACATAATTTATGGCGCGTGGATTTTTTGCATCGCGCACGTCGATGACGGAAAATCCCTTTGAGAACATATGGCCGATATATGCGAAGCCTCGGTGCACCATGACCTGAACGCCGTCGGGGCGGCCGCCCTGGTCGGTGTGACCGACGATGCGCATGTTCCGTGCGAAATCAGGCTTCGGCAGTCCGGCCATTCGTCACGTCCGCTTGTGGCTCATTTGTATGCATCCATGAAATGCGGCACGGCAATCCAGTCGAGCATGGCCCCATCGCTTTGCAGCAGTGCGTGCATGCGCCGGTCCTCCTCGGTTTTCAGATTGACACCGAGGTGTGTGCCAAGCTTGCGGCCGTGCATGACGATATTGTTGCCGATGGGCTGACGCTCGGCATTGTAGGCTTCCAACGCCTTGTCGACATCCTCGTGCCGGTCCAGATGCTTCGCCAAAGCCATCGCGTCGATACCGGCTTTGGCCATACCGAATCCCATGTGCGGCCGCGCGTTCGCCGCCGCATCGCCAACCATGGCGACCCGGCCGAACGTGATCGAGGGCGATGTGAAATCGTAGATCGGTGTGACGAAAGGCTGCCTGATCTTCGTCAGGGCATCGAGCAACGCGGATGGCAGGATCTCGCGCGCGTCCTTGTACATGCCCGCGATCAAGTCCTTGCGGATCAGCGGTGGGGGCACCGAGTATTCGTGCTGAACGCCGTTTTCATCCACATTCATCTCACGCAACTTTGCGGCATCGGCGACGCGGTACCAGATGAAATTGAAACGGCGTTTGCCCGGAGTGAGATCGTCGTTGAAACCGGCGATCGGGTAGGTGATCACCTGCTGCTGCTTGGGTAGGTAGAAAGTGAATAGCGGATAGATACTGCTCAGCGTTTCCGGCGCGAGGTCGGCTTCGTTCGGTGCGCCGCGCCAGATGTAGTATCCGGCGTAGATTGGCTGCACATCCGGCGCCATCTGCGCGCGCACGCTCGAGCGAACTCCATCGCCGCCGATCAGAATATCGGCGTGCCCGGTGCGGCCGCCGGAAAACTGCACGTGCACGCCGCGTTCGTCCTGTTCGACCCGCTCGAAATTCCAGCCGAGATGATAGTGGGATTCGTCGATGGTCGCGCGCAGGAGTTGTTGCAGGCGATCCCATGACGTGAGCACCTGCCGCAGCGGCCGCTCGTCTGTAATGCGGCCGTCGCGATCGATGGCGATGCGTTTGGGCACCTCGATGCCTAGCATCTCGGTGCCGGCGCCACTCGCTTCCAAAGCTTCCAGTAGTTCAGGGTGGCCGGTGATGCCGGCGCCGCGGCCAACGAGCTCCACGTTGGACCGTTCGTAGACGTCCACATCCCAGCCGATCTGGCGCAGGAATGCCGCGGAAAACAAACCGGACATAGAACCGCCAATGATGACGGCCCGTCGGTTACGGCGGCGAGTTGGCCCAGAACTCGACATGGCGCGAACCATAGACGCTCATATTATGCTGTCCATCGTAACTATCTGGAATGGCCGGGATAACCGGGCTGACTGTGGCGCAAAACACGCTAGGCGAGGGCCGGAGGCGGGGCTATCAACGGGAGCATGGCTCGGCATCCGATTCGCATTCTCGGTATCGATCCGGGGCTCCGCCGTACCGGCTGGGGCCTGATCGAGGCCGACGGCAACCGGCTGATTCACGTCGGCTGCGGTTCGGTCGAAACGAGCGATCGGACTGGGCTGGGCGTCCGTTTGCTCGCCATACACGACGGGCTGCTCGCGGTGATTGAGCAATTTCATCCGCACGAGGCGGCGGTGGAGGCGACCTTCGTCAATACGAACGCGGCGGCAACACTCAAACTGGGGCAGGCTCGTGGAATCGCGATGCTGGTACCCGCAAAGGCCGGACTGGCGGTCGCGGAATACGCGCCTAACCTGGTGAAGAAGACAATCGTCGGAGCCGGTCACGGAGAGAAGGCGCAAATTCGCATGATGATCGGTGTCCTGCTGCCGAAGGCCGATCCACAATCCGAAGATGCTGCCGACGCGCTGGCCATTGCGGTGTGCCACGCGCATCATCGAGCTAGCGCGGTCCTCAGGGTAGCGACGTCATGATCGGCAAACTCAAGGGCATCGTCGATAGCTATGGCGAGGATTACATTATCCTCGACGTCGGCGGCGTCGGCTATCAGGTGCATTGCTCGGTGCGCACGCTACAGGCGCTGCCGTCGCCCGGCGAACCCGCCACGCTGTCGATTGAGACTTATGTCCGCGAAGATCAGATCAAGCTGTTTGGCTTTGCAAGCGACGTGGAGCGCGAATGGTTCCGTTTGCTGCAGACCGTCCAGGGCGTCGGTGCCAAGGTCGCAATGTCAGTGCTGGGGACGCTGAAGGCCTCCGAACTCGCGTCGGCGGTCGCAATGCGCGACAAGGCAATGGTGGCGCGCGCGCCCGGCGTCGGACAAAAGGTAGCGGAGCGCATCGTCACCGAACTGAAGGACAAGGTGCCCGCATTCGCCAATATCGATCCAGCGGTGGTGCATCTTGCGGGAGCGCTCGACGAGAAACGCGCGCCGCGACCCATGGCCGACGCCGTCTCAGCGCTGATCAATCTTGGTTATGGGCATCCGCAGGCCGCCGCCGCCATTGCCGCGGCCGTTCGAAATGCGGGTGAGGGCGCAGACGCCGCGACATTGATCAGGCAGGGCCTGAAGGAATTGGCGAAATGAGCAGCGCGCCACGCCTTGTCACGTCCGGAACACGCGACGACGACGCGGATGCCAGCCTGCGTCCGCAGCGACTTGCCGACTTCATCGGACAGGAGAAGGCGCGCGCCAATCTGAAGGTGTTTATCGATGCAGCGGTCGCGCGGAAGGAAGCGCTCGATCATGTGCTCTTCGTCGGCCCTCCCGGCCTGGGCAAGACCACCTTGGCGCAAATTCTCGCGCGCGAACTGGGTGTCAATTTTCGCGCTACGTCAGGTCCGGTGATCGCCAAGGCTGGCGACCTCGCGGCGCTGCTGACGAACCTCGAGCCGCGTGACGTATTGTTCATCGACGAAATCCACCGCCTCAATCCAGCGGTCGAGGAAATCCTCTATCCCGCCATGGAGGACTATCAGCTTGATCTCATTATCGGAGAAGGGCCCGCGGCGCGATCCGTGAAGATCGATCTATCACCGTTCACTTTGGTTGGGGCAACAACGCGCGCGGGACTGCTGACAAATCCCTTGCGCGATAGGTTCGGCATTCCTGTTCGACTCAATTTCTATTCCGAGAAAGAGCTTGAAGAGATCGTCAATCGCGGCGCACGCGTGCTTGGCATTGGCATGACCGCAGATGGTTCCAACGAGATCGCGTGCCGCGCGCGCGGTACCCCGCGCATCGCCGGCCGCCTCCTGCGGCGGGTGCGGGATTTTGCGCATGCCGAAAAGGCCGAACGCATCGACCGCAAGATTGCCGACCGGGCTCTTCGCCAGCTCGAGGTCGATAGTGTCGGCCTTGACGCAATGGACCATCGCTACCTCAAGACAATCGCGGAAAATTATGGTGGCGGGCCGGTGGGTGTCGATACGCTGTCAGCGGCACTCTCCGAACCGCGCGATGCGATCGAGGACATCATCGAGCCGTTCCTGATCCAAAAAGGTTTCCTGCAGCGCACGCCGCGCGGTCGTTTACTCACGGGGCTGGCATTCCAGCACCTCGGCTTGCCCGAACCCGCACGCGATCCGAGCCAGTTCGGTCTGTTTGGAGATGACGACTAGATGCCGGCGACCCATGAGGGCGGTTGCCACTGCGGTCGCGTGCGTTTCCGCGTGACCGCCAATCTCGATCGCGTCACATATTGCAACTGCTCGATGTGCGCGAAAAAGGGCTTTCTGCACCTGATCGTGCCGCCGGAGCAGTTCGAGCTCCTGGGCGGCCAGGACGAGCTGGCCACTTACACTTTCAACACGGGCATAGCCAAACATACGTTCTGCAAGCATTGCGGTATTCATGCCTTCTATGTGCCCCGTTCGGATCCGGACAAAATCGACGTGAATGTACGGTGCCTCGATGACGTCAATCTGGCCGAGCTCTCGGTGCGGACCTTCGACGGGCGGCATTGGGAAGACGCGATGCAGCGGGAAGTGCCGTGGCGATGAGCAATGCACTCGACGGTGAAATTCGCGATGGTCACCACCACCAAGGTGTGCGCGTCTATTACGAGGACACGGATTTCAGTCAGCGTGTGTATCACGCCAGCTACTTGCGCTTCATGGAGCGGGGGCGCACCAACTACCTGAGGCTAATCGGTGCCGACCATCGGGCGTTATTCGAGCAGGCGGAGAAGGAGGCGCCCGGTTTCGCCTTTGTAGTGCGTCACATGAGCATCGATTTCAGGAAGCCTGCTTTCATGGACGACGTTCTCGACATCATCACCTCGCCCGACGAAATCAAAGGCGCATCGGTCACGCTGAACCAGAAAGTCATACGCGGCGAGGACTTATTAGTCGAAGCCCGTGTGCAGGTCGCCTTTGTCTCCGGTGGACGCGCCAAGCCGATCCCCAAATCGCTGCGCACTGCTATGGAAGCCGACCGCCGGTCGCGGCAAGAGCGGCCCTAAGTATTTCGCGCATGCCCGTACAAAACGACACAGGCTTAGTGGTAGCTGTCGAACAGCCCGGCAGACTGATCCAAGACTGCCACCCTCGTTGCAATGCGCGTCAGCGAACGCGTTCCTGGCGAGACGATGCAGCTTGCTGCGGCGGCCCCAGCATATTGAAGCGCGCTTTTTGCTCGTCAGTCAGAGAGCCATAGAAGTCTGCAAGCGTGGGGCGCACTGTCTTGATGGCCGCTGCCATGGCGTCGAGCCGTTTTGCGAGCGCGTCAAATCGATCCATGGGTGATCGCGGGGCCTCGCTAGGGCAGGAGGCCCGCAACTGGTTGGCTGCCTCCGTCGATGCGATCCGCAGCCTGGCGAAGGCGTCTCGTTGCTCGGGAGTTGGCTTTACCGCTTGGTCGATGCGGTCGACCGGTGGCTGCGCGAAGCTCTCTGCGCGGCTGCTGCAGAGTTCCGCCAGGTCTTTGCTCGTGGCCCTGTTGCGGCTTGTCCGGACATTCTCGCCCAACGCCGCAAACTGCCGCCTCTGCTCTTCGCTCAACGAATTGTAGAAGTTGTCCAGCGGCCCACGAACGATCGTTAACGCCTGGATCATCCCGTCGAGTCGCTTCTGCACGGTGTCGAGCCGACCCAACGGCGTGAGCAAGGCCTCGTTCGAACAGGATGATTTGAGAGCATCGCTTGCCTGCGACGACGCAGCTTTCAGGGCGGCGAGCGCCGCGCGCTGCGCATCCGTCGGATGGACCGCCTGTTCAATGGAATCGATCGGAAGGTCCGTCACACCCGGGGCCAAGCCGCCGCAATTCTGTGCGAGATCGCCACTGTTTGTGGAGCCGGTGACGTCGCGATCATCATTGCGCGATCGTGTGTTGCGCACTCGAGCGGTACCGCCGTAGGCATAAACATCGAAGGGACCTTGGCCATAGGCATAGATGGGTCCTGGCCAGAACATCGCGTCCCAGATGAAAACATCGCCGTAAGCCCAGAACGGATCGTAATAGCCCCAGGGCCCGAATGCGAAAGCGAAAAGGTCCCCGTAAAAAAACGGCCAGAAAACTGATCCACCCCAGAAACCCCAGCCGCCATGCCAACCACCCCAACCGCCATTCCAGCCGGCTCGCCAGGCGTGATTGCCCCAATGGTTCCACGCAACGTGAGAGCCGCGTGCACCACTGATATGTGCGCCATTCATGCGGGCGAAGCGTGACGACCAATGCGCGCCGTTGAGGCTGCGAGTATGAGTGCCATAAAGATGAGCTAAACCGCGCGCGCCGCTGACGCGGGCGCCGTTGAAACTGCGAAAATGCGTGCCGCTAAATCGCGTTGCACCGCCACTGACGCCACGAAATTGTGCGCCACTGAAGTGGGCCCCGCCTCCACTGAAGTGGGCTCCGCCTCCACTGAAGTGCGCGCCAGCGCCGCCGCCGCCGTGGCCGCCTCCAAAATGGCCTCCGCCTCCACCGCGCGCCACGGCAAGTTCAATCCCGATAAAAGTGATCGCGCCGAGCGCGAGGCTTGTCGCAAGAATTTTGAAGATCTTCTTCCTCATAACGCGTCCTCCCATCGAAGCAGCGCACGCACCAATTGTTTTTAAATTTACTGCATTATACGAAAGCGCGTTTGATGTACGTCAACCCGTATTGCTATGAAGGCAAACCAGGAAACGGGCGGCGGCGCCTGACCGCGTGTGGTAGGATTGTGTTGCCATGCGCGACCTTGCTTTTGCATTGTTTGAGACCGCCATCGGGCACTGCGCCATCGTTTGGACCGCGCGCGGTGTGGCCGGCTTTCAGTTGCCCGAGTTGCATGCGCGGGCGACGCGAGCGCGCGTCGCCAAACGTTTTCCTGCTGCACGGGAACAGCCGCCCCCGGCCGGGATAAAGCGCACGATCGACGACGTTATTGCGTTGTTAAGTGGGAAACCAATCGACTTGAGCACCGTGACAATCGACGACGAGGGCACGCCGGAATTCAATGCCCGCGTCTATGCCATCACCCGGAAAATTCCGCCGGGCCAGACATTGACTTACGGCGAAATCGCCGAACGGCTCGGCGATCGCATGCTGGCGCGCGAGGTCGGCACGGCGTTAGGGCAAAATCCCTGTCCGATCATCATGCCGTGCCATCGAGTACTCGCCGCCGGGAGTAAAACCGGCGGGTTTTCTGCCAGCGGTGGTGTGGTCACCAAGCTGAGGTTGTTGACCATCGAAGGTGCGCAGCCGAATGGACCGACGTTGTTTGATCATTTGCCATTAGCTGTGAAGCGTCGGCGGCGCCCATCGTAGGCCGCCGCATCGACGCGGCTCGAGTCTTAATGTAAAAGTGATTCACATGAGATGGGGCAAGCGCGGCCACGCGGCGCGCGGCTACCACCACGGCAATCTGAAAGAAGCCTTGGTGCGTGCCGCGCTCGAACTGATTGCGGAGAAAGGTCCGGCGGGCTTTACCTTTGCCGATGCCGCTCGGTGGGCGGGCGTGAGCCCGGCAGCGCCCTACCGGCATTACCGTGATCGGGACGCGTTGCTTGCCGATGTCGCGCGCCGCGGATTCGAACTCTTCGCCGCCGCATTGGCGAATGGTTGGGATGAAGGCAAGCCGGACGTGATGTCCGCCTTCGACCGTCTCGGAAAAATCTATCTCGATTTCGCGAAGCGCGAGCCCGCATATTACTCGGCAATGTTCGAGGCCGGTGTACCGCTTGATTCGGACCGCGAGCTTCGTGAAGCAAGCGAGAACGCATTCGCGGTGCTGCGCGCTGCCGCCGAAAAGCTTGTCATGCTGATGCCGTCGCAAGGCCGGCCGCCGCCTTTGATGGTCGCGCTCCACATCTGGTCAATGACCCATGGAGTAGCGTCGCTGTTTGGCCGCGGCGATGCTGCACGCCGTACGCTGCCAATGTCGCCGGAAGAACTGCTGGAAGCGGCCGTGCTGATTTACCTGCGAGGGCTGGGGCTGAGTGCGGCGTCGGGCCGGCGCTGAAACTATGGCCACTCGGTGCAAGGAAGGGGACTGACTTTTTTTGATCCCGTGTGTCCTGCAGATTCGGTCGTCCTTGGACTGGCGCCTGCGCTGTTGCTCCCTAATTTAATTTTAGCGCTTCTTGACAGGGCCCTTGCACGGGCCTAGTTATGTAAATGTTATTTACATTCACGCGAGGCCGACAATGCCTATTACAGCGAAACTCGACTCTTTCGGTAAACCCGCATGGATCGCGCTGATTGTCCTGGGCTTTATGGCCTGGTGGCCGCTGGGCCTTGTCGTCCTCGCCTTCACGATCGGGAGCGGGCGAATGGGATGCGGATATCACGGCGGGCATTACGGCCACTGGCAAAACAAAATGGAACGAATGCAGCGCAAGATGGACTGGATGCGGTCCAGAATGAGTGGGGGCCCCTGGAATTATGGGCCGTCGAGTGGCAACCGGGCTTTCGACGATTATCGCGCCGATACCTTGCGCCGACTGGAAGAAGAGCAGCGTGAATTCCGCGAGTTCCTCGATCGTCTTCGGTTTGCCAAGGACAAAACGGAGTTCGACCAGTTCATGGCCGAGCGGCGTAACCGGCCGGCAGCCGAGTCAGGCCAGCAGCAGAATTGAAATCAAAGTAACCTGTAAAGCGACCGCTGTGCGAACGGGCCGCCCCTAAGGGCGGCCTTTCGACGCCGGAGGCAGGCCATCCCGCCAAAGTAACGACTCCTTAACCATAATCAGCGCTGTTTAGTGACTGATAGCCCGCTTCCGCGCCCAAGTTTGGCCAAGTTTCGCGGGAATTTCGTAGGTTGCCGGTGGACGGGACATACGGATTTCGCGGGACCCTTGGCCTTCAGCTTGGCGTGTAGGCGCCATCGTCGCGCGCGCTCGTTAATTTAGGAAATTGCGCCGCGCCGGTTCGACCGACGGAACCGGACCAAGCGGAAAGGACGTGCCCATGAATCCTGCCGACGTGGCACAGTCGGTGCTCCCGCTGACTTCATCAGATCTTTCGCTGTTCACATTGTTTTGGCACGCGCACTGGATCGTCAAAACGGTGATGATCGGACTGTTGGTCTGCTCGGTCTGGGTGTGGGCGATCGCAATCGATAAGACGGTCCTGTACGCCCGGTCCCGCCGGGCCATGGACCGTTTCGAACAGGCCTTTTGGTCGGGCCAATCGCTCGATGAACTCTACCGGACGCTGTCGACGCGCCCCGCGCATTCGATGGCCGCTTTGTTTGTCGCAGCCATGCGCGAATGGAAACGCAGTTTCGAAGGCAGCACGCGCGCAATTGGCGGCCTCCAAATGCGGATCGAGAAAGTGATGGAAGTGACGATTGCCCGCGAGGTCGAGCGGCTTGAAAGACGGCTGCTGGTTCTCGCCACGGTCGGCTCGGCAGGGCCGTTTGTCGGCTTGTTTGGCACCGTCTGGGGCATCATGACGAGCTTTCAGTCGATTGCAGCTTCGAAGAACACATCCTTGGCCGTTGTGGCGCCCGGGATCGCGGAAGCGCTTTTTGCGACCGCACTCGGCCTTGTCGCCGCCATACCGGCGACCATTTTTTATAACAAGTTTGCGGCCGACGTTAACAAGCAGGCCCAGCGGTTGGAGGGGTTCGCCGATGAATTCGCTGCCATCCTGTCGCGGCAGATCGACGAGCGCGGCTAGCGCATGATCCCGAAAAGCAGTGGCCGGTTTCTGGGTAAGACAATGTACCAGCGAAAGGCACATTAATGGCTGCCAATGCCGGCACGCCGGTGATCGGGAGGCGCAAGCATCATCGCCAGCGGGTGATGAGCGAGATCAACGTTACGCCGATGGTCGACGTAATGCTGGTGCTGCTGATCATCTTCATGGTGTCGGCGCCCTTGCTTACCGTCGGCGTGCCGATCGACCTGCCGCAGAGCCAGGCCAAGAGTCTCGAGCAGGACAAGGAACCACTTACGATCTCGGTCAACGACAAAGGGCAGGTTTTCCTGCAAAATAGCGAGATCGCCATAGACGATCTGGTTCCCAAGATGCAGGCGGTCTCCGAAGCCAGGGGCGGCACCGAGGCTCGCGTTTATTTGCGGGGCGACAAGAAAGTGGACTATGGGACCATGATGAAGGTCATGGGCCGACTGTCCTCGGCCGGTTTTCATCGTGTGGCATTGGTCACCGAATTCGAACAGGGCGCGAAAGCGCAGTGATGAGAAAGGCTACTGCGATCTCGGCTGGCCTGCATGCGGCGGTGCTGCTGTGGGCGACGCTGTCGTTTTCCGGAAAGACATTTGATGTCACTCCGGCGGAATCCCTTCCCGTTGACCTGGTGAGTGATAAGGACTTTTCAGAGATCACCAAAGGCGTGAAGGATGCAAAGAAAGTCGAGACGCCAAAGCCGCTGGTAGAGAAAAAGGCGGAGGAGCCGCCGAAACCGATCGAAGACTCCAAGGCAAAAATCACCGAGAAAAAAGAAATTCAGGCGGCCAAGGAAGAGGCACCGCCACCCGAGCCGCAGCCGTCCAAGCCCGACCCGATTGCCGAAAAGATCAAGCAGCCGGATGAGCCTAAGCCGCAAACGAAGGTCGAGCCGCAGCCGCTGCCGCCGAAGAAACCACCGCAAAAGCAGCAACCCAAATTCGATGCCGACAAGATTGCGGCGCTGCTCGACAAGCGCGACCCGCAGCGCAATGCTGCGACGGGCCACGAAGCGAACGCTACGCCGTCGCTTGGCACAGCAAGCGGCATGGCTGCTCAGCTGTCGCAATCCGAGATCGATGCGCTACGCGCACGTTTGATGGCGTTGTGGAATCCCCCGGTCGGCATGCAGGATGCCAATCAGACGCAAGTCACCATTCGGATCAGGTTCAGGCGGGATGGCACGCTGGCAATCGGACCCCAGGTGCTTACGGCCGGGACCGGCGCACAGTTCAACGCCATGCGCGACAGCGCCGTGCGCGCGGTGTTTGTAGGGCAGCCGTACACTATGCTGCGCCCCGACCACTACGACCAATGGAAAGAAATCGACTTCACTTTCGATACCAAGCAGATGTTTCATGATCTTCCGGCAAGGTAGTGCAATCTCGTGACTGAAAACGCCCAATCCAGACTGAGCCGCCGCAGCCTGCTGATCGGTACCGGCGCGCTTGCAGTGATCGGTGCGCGCCCCGCCAACGCGGTGCTCAATATCGACATCAATCAAGGCAATGTGCGGCCGATGCCGATCGCGCTTCCCGATTTCCTGACGGGCGGACCGTCGGAGGGCGATACCGGGCGCAATGTCACCGCTGTCATCAGCAACAATCTTCAGCGCAGCGGCCTCTTTGCGCCGATCAATCCCGCTGCTTTCATTGAAAGAATAGCCAATACCGACAGCGTGCCGCGCTTTCCGGACTGGCGTGCAATCAACGCGCAGGCTCTTGTGACCGGTCGCATTACGCGGCAGGGCGACGGGCGATTGAAGGCGGAGTTCAGGCTTTGGGATGTGTTCGCGGGCCAACAGCTGGACGGCAAGCAGTATTTCACTACGCCCGACAATTGGCGGCGTATTGCGCACATTATCTCAGACGCAATCTATGAGCGCCTGACAGGCGAAAAAGGCTATTTCGACAGCCGCATCGTGTTCGTCGACGAAACGGGACCGAAGGAACGCCGCGTGAAACGCCTGGCGATCATGGATCAGGACGGAGCCAGCGTGCGTTACCTCACGCGCGGCGATGATTTGGTGCTCACGCCGCGATTTAATCCGTCGACTCAAGAGATCACCTACATGTCGTACGGCCAAGGTGATCCGCGCGTCTATCTGCTTAATATCGAGACGGGTCAGCGTGAAATTGTCGGCAACTTTCCGGGGATGACTTTCGCGCCGCGGTTTTCACCCGACGGTCAACGGGTGATCATGAGTCTGCAGCAGGGTGGAAACGCCAATCTGTTCGTGATGGACTTACGTTCGAAACAGACGACGCGGCTGACCGATACGCCGGCCATCGATACGGCGCCGTGCTATTCGCCTGATGGGAGCCGTATCTGTTTCGAGAGCGACCGGGGCGGCACGCAACAAATTTATGTCATGTCGGCAGCCGGGGGCGCGGCCCAACGCATTAGTTTTGGCGAGGGGCACCACTCGACTCCGGTCTGGTCGCCGCGCGGCGATTACATCGCCTTTACCGGTCAGGCGCGTGGCAATTTCTCGATCGGGATCCTGAAGCCTGATGGTTCTGGCGAACGTGTGCTGACTGAAGGTTTCCACAACGAAGGGCCGACCTTCGCACCAAATGGGCGAGTGCTGATGTTCTTCCGCGACATCGGGCAGGGACCCTCTCTCTACACGATCGACATTACCGGGCGTAACGAACTTAAGGTTCCAACACCCAGTTACGCATCCGATCCGGCTTGGTCCCCGCTATTATCTTAGTTGTCGCAAACCGGCCTCATTTTCACCGTGTCTTAACCATCAGAAACGGTTTAAGGGGTTGGGGCAGATTTAATCGACCCACGCAAGGTTCCATCAAGGTTGATGGAACGTTCGCTTAACGAACGGCCTGCTAGACCCACACGTAAGCTCCGGTCAGGACGCGTGAAATGGAGGCACCGGAAATGATCGATATGAGAAAAATGCTGCACGTCGCTCGTCTAGCTGCTGTCTTGGCGGCGGCTCTGGCTATCTCAGCCTGTGCCAACAAGTCGGCTGAGGACGCGCAGGCCAACGCTGCAGGTCAGGCAACGCCTGGCAGTCAGCAGGACTTTGTTGTCAATGTCGGCGATCGCGTGTTCTTCGATACGGACTCTTCCGAGCTCACGGCGCAGTCGCGCGCGACGCTCGACAAGCAGTCGCAATGGCTCAACACTTACAGCCAGTACGGCCAGTTCACCATCGAGGGGCATGCCGACGAGCGCGGGACTCGCGAATACAATATCGCGCTCGGCGCGCGTCGCGCACAGGCGGTTCGTGATTATCTGATCTCCCGCGGTATCCAGGCGCAACGGATGCGCACAATCTCGTACGGGAAGGAAAGGCCAGTGGCCGTCTGCAACGATATCTCCTGTTGGTCGCAGAACCGCCGCGCGGTCACCGTGCTCGGCGCCAGCTCATAAGACGTGCGGCGCTTAGCTTGACGGGCGGCGGGTCCATGCAGCCGCCCGTCTAACAACGATTGAGATACTTTCGGCCGCGCGGCGTGAGGCGGAAAGCCCCACGCCGGAGGCATTTTTGACCTTGCCAGCCACATTCTGGTCGAACTCGCCGTGCTATGCTACGCAGCCGCTGCAATCACCGACACCGGCGCGTATTCCGAAACGTGGGGACCTGTTTTCGGAAAAGAACATGCGCAAAGAAACGCCGATTTGGCTCAAAATTCGCCGATGACACGCACACGGCTCTGGCCGACTTATGTTTTGAAGCTTCTTGTCGCGGCGGCGGCGGTGCCGTTCCTTGCAGGCATTGCACTCGCTCAGGACCAGCGTTCGTCCGGCAATTTCCTGGACAATCTTTTCGGCCGCGGCGAACCTACGGCACAGTCGCGCCAAGCACCCCAAGCACCCCAAGCACCCCAGGCGCCTCAGGCTCCCCAGGCCCCACCGTCTGGCCGAGTTGCGCAGGCCGACTCCGGCGATCCTTCCGTCCGCCTCGACCGAATCGAAAATGCGCTCCGTCAGCTGACCGGCACAATCGAGCAACTTCAGTATCGCAATCAGCAACTCGAGATGCAGCTCAAGCGGATGCAGGACGATACCGAATATCGGTTCCAGCAGCTTGGCGCGAAAGGTGGCGGCATGCCGGCGCAGTCCGCGCCGATGGCGCCAGGGAATGTGCCGGGCGGCCCTGCTGGCCATCGTTCCGATGTTTTCGATCCGACGCAGCACCCGAATGCGCCCGGCGTTCCGCGTGTGCTCGGCAATCAGACCGGTATCGCCGCGCCAGAGCCCGGACGCGATAATGCAGCGCCCATTGGCGCTCCCGGCGGTCGCGCCGCTGGCGCGCCGCTTGATCTTTCGACCTTGGCCGGGAACGAGGCGCCGCGTCCTCCGGCCACGTCGTCCGCGGCGGTTGCTTCGACAAATCCTATTCCGGTGCCGACATCACCGATGCCACAGCAGTTGCCGCCTTCCCAGGTGCGTGAGGCCGCTCCGGCCGGCCCGCAGCTCGCGACGCTTCCGCCTTCGGCATCGCCGCAGGACGAATACGACCTGGCCTACGGCTATGTGCTGCATAAGGACTACTCACTCGCAGAGCAGGCCTTTCGAGATTTCCTGAAAAAATATCCGAACGAACATCTTGTTCCTGATGCGCAATATTGGATGGGCGAGAGCTTATTCCAGCAACAGCGCTACCGCGACGCGGCGGAATCATTCTTGGCGGTCTCGACCAAATTCGAGCATGCGGGCAAGGCTCCCGACTCATTGCTGCGTCTTGGGCAATCGCTTGCCGCTATGAACCAGAAGGAGGCGGCCTGCGCGACACTCGCCGAGGTCGGGCGCAAATATCCTCGCGCTTCCGCCGGCGTGAAGCGCGGGGTGGCCCAGGAACAGAAGCGTGCGCACTGCTGAGCCGGCGGTCGTCTCGGCGTCGGAAGCCAAAGCTCTCTTTGCCGAATTGCAGAATTTTCCCGCGCTCGTGCTCGCCGTGTCCGGCGGATCTGATTCGACCGCTCTGTTGATGCTGGCCGCGCGATGGCGTCGCTCACTGAAAGTGAAGCCTAAGTTGGTTGCAGTAACAGTCGATCACCGATTGAGGAAAGAATCCAAACGCGAGGCTGCCGACGTCGCTCGAATGGCGCGCAGGCTTGGCGTACCCCATCGCACGCTATGTTGGACTGGCCGCAAACCCGCGACCGGCTTGCAGGAAGCCGCGCGCGCCGCACGGTATCGCATGCTCGGTGATGCGGCACGTGAGGCCGGGGCCTCGCATGTTCTGACGGCCCACACCCTCGACGATCAAGCCGAGACGGTTCTCATTCGTATGAGTCGCGGCAGCGGTCTCACCGGATTGGGAGCGATGTCTCGATTGGCGCCGCTTCCTTCAACGGGGTTCGACGAGATCACGCTCGTTCGTCCACTGCTCGACATCCCAAAGACTCGCCTCGTTGCGACATTGCGCGCCGAAAAAATATCGTATGTCGATGACCCATCTAATCTCGATCCGCGTTTTGCGCGCGTGCGGATGCGTGGCCTCATGGCTGCACTCGCTGCGGAAGGTCTCAACGCTGCCCGATTGGCGCGGCTCGCACGGCGGTTCAAACGAGCGGATGCGGCAATCGAGTCGGGCGTCGACGATGCGGCTGTGGAATTCGTGGCTGAGTTGTCCGTCGGGCGTTCAATGGCAATCGAGGCTGGCCGTTTTGTTGAATTGCCCACCGAAGTCGCATTGCGGTTGCTCGGGCGCGCGATCGCCAAAAATGGCGACGAGGGGCCGATCGAGCTCGGAAAGCTCGAATCCCTGAAATCCAGCCTCGACGAGGCCCAAAAAGCCCGGAATCCACGGTTTCGTCGGACTTTGGCGGGGGCAATTGTGACGCTTACGGGCAATCGGATTGTTGTCGAACGGGCTCCACCGCGGCGTCGCAAGGCCTTAACCAAGGCCTTAACCAAGCGCCGACCCAACGGGTCCGGTCGGCCGAAACCACGCTAGAATATTAAGACTTCAGGCCTTTTCTTGGGGGCTGACGCTGCCTACATTGGTTGGCGAGTCCGACGCGAAGTCGCCACGAATCGATGCAGGGAATACAGCCGCGATGCGCGCGCGGCGGGGTCAGGACGGCTGATGAACGCTAATCTACGCAATTTCGCTCTCTGGGTGATCATCGTCCTGCTTTTGTTGGCGCTGTTCACGCTTTTCCAGAACCCGGGCCAGCGCACGACTGCGCAGGACATTTCATTCTCCCAGCTTCTGTCTGAAGTTGACCAAGGCCGGGTGCGCGATGTTGTGATCCAGGGTCCGGACATCCATGGCACCTTCGCCAACGGCACCAGCTTCCAAACTTATGCGCCCAACGATCCTGGCCTGGTGCAGAAACTATACTCCAAGGGAGTCTCGATCACCGCACGGCCGCCATCGGACAACGTCCCGTGGTTTGTCTCGCTGCTGGTGTCTTGGCTGCCATTCATTGCACTGATCGGCGTCTGGATCTTCCTTTCGCGCCAGATGCAAGGTGCCGGAGGCAAGGCCCTCGGTTTCGGCAAGTCGCGCGCGAAGCTGCTCGCTGAAGCGCACGGTCGCGTCACCTTTGACGACGTCGCCGGTGTCGACGAAGCAAAACAGGACTTGCAGGAGATCGTCGAGTTCCTGCGTGATCCCGGAAAATTCCAGCGCCTGGGTGGACGTATCCCGCGCGGTGTGTTGCTGGTCGGTCCGCCGGGCACTGGCAAGACTTCTGATCGCACGCGCCGTTGCAGGCGAGGCAAACGTACCGTTCTTCACGATTTCAGGTTCGGATTTCGTCGAAATGTTTGTGGGCGTCGGCGCCTCGCGCGTACGCGACATGTTCGAGCAGGCGAAGAAGAATGCGCCTTGCATCATCTTCATCGATGAAATTGACGCGGTCGGCCGCCATCGTGGCGCAGGACTGGGCGGCGGCAATGACGAGCGCGAGCAGACTCTCAATCAGTTGCTCGTTGAGATGGATGGTTTCGAGGCCAATGAGGGAATCATTCTCATAGCCGCCACCAACCGTCCGGACGTGCTCGATCCCGCGCTCCTTCGCCCCGGCCGTTTCGATCGTCAGGTTGTGGTGCCGAACCCCGACGTAGTTGGCCGCGAAAACATCCTGAAGGTCCACGTGCGCAAGGTGCCCCTTGCGCCCGATGTGAATCTCAAGACCATTGCGCGCGGTACGCCTGGGTTTTCCGGCGCCGATCTCATGAATCTGGTGAATGAAGCTGCACTGATGGCGGCGCGGCGCAACAAGCGCATGGTCACGCAGGCCGAGTTCGAGGATGCCAAGGACAAGGTGATGATGGGCGCCGAGCGCAAGTCGCTCGTGATGACCGAGGAGGAGAAGCTTCTCACAGCCTACCACGAAGGCGGACACGCCATTGTGGCCATCAACGTCAAGGCGACTGATCCGGTGCACAAGGCAACGATCATTCCGCGGGGCCGCGCGCTCGGCATGGTCATGCAGCTGCCGGAACGCGACAAGTTGTCGATGAGCCGTGAGCAGATGACCTCCCGCCTCGCCATCATGATGGGTGGCCGCGTGGCCGAGGAAATGGTCTTCGGCCAGGAAAAGGTGACGTCAGGCGCTGCCTCCGACATCGAGCAGGCGACCAAGCTTGCCCGCATGATGGTGACGCGCTGGGGTCTGTCCGACGAACTGGGGACCGTTGCCTACGGTGAGAACCAGGACGAGGTATTCCTTGGTTACCAGGTATCGCGCCAGCAGAATATTTCCGAAGAGACGTCACGCAAGATTGACGGCGAGATTCGCCGCCTCGTCGAGGCCGGCTACGCCGAGGCGACGCAGATTTTGACCGACAAAAGGGCTGATCTCGAAGTTCTCGCCAAGGGCTTACTCGAATTCGAGACGCTGACCGGCGAAGAAATCACCGATCTGCTGGCGGGCAAGCGGCCCGTGCGCGAGTCGGTGATCGAGCCGAGCACGCCGCGATCTTCCGCCGTGCCTCCGGCTGGCAAGCCGCGTCCGCGGCCCGAGCCGCCTTCCGGTGAAGTCGCGCCGCAACCGCAGGCCTGAGGTCTCGCAGCAGCGGCTTTTGGCGATAAGTGCGGCGATGACGGGTGGCTGAATGCCGCTTCCGAACCGTGTTTCCCCGTTCGGCGAACTATGTGCGACAACCGCGCGCGGCACACTCATGGGAAACCGCGGCGGGAAGTTTCACACGGACGAAAGAACGCTAACGAGCCGCCGCTGGGCCTCACGCCAGTGGATTTGTTGCGTTCTCGATTTTCATGGAAGGCACCGCAACGTCTGGGGCCGTCACTACACCGAATTGTTTTTCCTCGACGAAGTGACGGCATTTGCCGCCGGCCATCGACCTTGCTTCGAATGCCGGCGCAAGGATGCCGAGCGGTTTGCTGAACTGTTCTCCGGCAGGAAGCCGCGCTTATCGGCCGCGGCTATGGATGAAATACTTCACGCCGAACGCTTGATCGGCAAGGCAAAGCGCACGCATTTTCGGCAATTCGCCTCGCTTCCCGAAGGCGCAATGATTTTGGTGGACGGCGGAGCCTTTGCGGTTAAGGGGAGCCGCGCGCTTCGATGGACCCCGGCGGGCTATTCGCCAACGCCCCCGCCGTCGTGCGGCACGGAGGTCGAAGTGCTAACGCCGCCCTCGATCCTTTCCGTGCTCATGCGTGGCTACACGCCGCTCTGGCACCCCAGCGCACAGCATTGATTTGCGCGGCGATGTGCCGCGTTGGCTTATGATCCATGTCAAATCGCGGCTTCACGGATCGTGCAAAAAAATCGCCAAACGAAGGCCTATTGATGTCGATGCCAGCCGCTTTGCAGCGCCGCCGCGACTATGCGGGTCCCGCCTTGTTCTCCTATGGCTTTCGACCATTCTTTTTGGCCGCCGGATTCTGGGCGGCTGCAGCGATCTTACTCTGGCTGCCGCAATACATGGGCGCGATCGCCATCCCGACCCATTTCAGCGCACTCGACTGGCATATTCATGAGATGCTCTACGGCTATGTCGCGGCAAGCGTCGCCGGATTCTTGCTCACGGCGATACCGAACTGGACCGGGCGGCTGCCGGTAAGCGGATGGCCGCTTGCGGCCCTTGCGGCTCTTTGGATTGCCGGCCGCGTGGCGCTTCTGTGTTCGGCTCAAATCGGGGGGCTGTTGGCCGCGCTGATCGATGTAAGCTTCCTGATTACGCTCGCCGCCGTCGCTTCGCGCGAGATCGTGGCGGGAAAGAACTGGCGCAATCTTCGCGTGTTGGTCGTCCTCGGGTTGCTTATTCTCGGCAACGTCGTCTTTCATTCCGAGGTCTTGCTGGCCGGCGCCGCCAATTACGGTATTCGCATTGGCATCGCCGCGGTCATTCTGCTCATATCGATCATCGGCGGCCGCGTCGTGCCGAGCTTCACCAACAACTGGCTCACGCGCAACAATCCGGGCCGCCTGCCGGTGCCATTTTCGCGCTTCGACATCGCAACAATCGTGGCCAGTGCACTTGCGCTCATCGCGTGGATCGCAAGCCCGGCCCATTTGGTTACCGGCGCGCTGCTCGTGTTGGCTGGCGGCCTACAATCAACGCGGCTGACACGCTGGGCGGGCGACCGCGCATTCTCCGACAGGCTCGTGCTCGTGCTGCATGTCGGCTACGCCTTCGTGCCGCTCGGCTTCCTGTTGATCGGCCTGTCGACATGGACCCCAACCGTTCCGTCGACCGCCGGGGTCCACGCCTGGACGGCGGGCGCGATCGGATTGATGACACTTGCCATCATGACACGGGCCAGCCTCGGGCACACCGGTCAGCCGCTGCAAGCGGGATACGCGACTCAATCCATCTATTTGGCGGTTCTCATTTCAGCCTTGGCACGCATTGTTGCGGCCTTTACCAGCTCCATCGAACTTCTCGAATTCTCCGGTTTCGCCTGGATCGTGGGCTTTACAATATTCGTGCTGGTTTATGGTCCGCTGCTCGCCGCCCGTAAACCGGCCTGGGCCGGCGCGGGATGCTAGATCACGCCGGTTCGATTGCGCTGGGTGGTCCGGATTTGCCGGTTTGGCTCCATGCGAAAGCGACAATCATTGCCATCACGGTGAGCATGGCCGCGACGATGGCGACGCAGGCCGGCCAGCGGCCGAGTGTCCATGCGATGCCCCCGGCCGCCGCGCCGAAACTGCCGCCGATATAGAACGACGTGACATAGAGACCGACTGCCGAGGAGCGTCCGGCCTTGGCGGTCGTCGTGACATAGCCGGTCGACACCGCCTGGCAGATCAGTCCGCAGCCGGCGCCAAGCGCAAGGCCGGCGATGATCACCGGCAGCGATGGTGCGAGCGTCAGGGCGATGCCGGCGATCCACAGCGCGATCACCCCTACCATGAACGCACGGCGCCCGAACCGCCCGACAGCCCAGCCAGTCCATGGAGTGAGTACCGAGCCGACGAGATACACCACGAAAATTGCGCCGAGCCAACTGGCCGAGAGATTGTAAGGCGCGGCCGCCAAATGAAAGCTGACAAAAGTGAAGGTGCAGATGAAATTGAACAATACGCCGAAACCGACGGCGTAAGTGGCAAGCAATTGACGATTGCGGAAATGCGCCAGCATCTGCCGGCCGGAGGCAAGCAGTCCTTCAGACCGTACAAATCTGCGCTCATAAGGCAGCAGAAGTGCCACTGCGATGGCGCCAGCGAAAGCTATGCCGGCGAGTGCAACGAAGCCGGCGCGCCAACCGATATAATCGGCCAGTAAACCGGTCACCAGCCGCCCGCTGAAGCCACCGAGACTCGAGCCCGAAGAATATATGCCGGCGGCAGTGGTTGCCTCCTTGGTGCTCCACTCATCGCCGATATAAGCGACCGCAACAGCGAAAATCGGCGGCAGCACGAGTCCCTGCACCGCACGCCAGAAAATGAGCTGCGAGAGGGTGGTCGCCAGTCCGACCATCAATGTCGGTATGACGAGCACAAACATCGCAGCCACGATGACGCGCTTCCTGCCGAGCACGTCGGCGACCGTGCCGGTGAACGGCGCCGTCAGCGCGACTGCTAGCGTGCTGACGGTGATGATTGTGGATATTTCCGCGGCGCTGGCATGAAATTCCTGAGAAAGCAGGGGCAGGATCGACTGCGGCGAATAGAGATTGATGAAGGCGCAATAACCCGCGAGCCCAACCGCGAGGTGGCGCGCGGAAAATGTTCGGGCTTTGGCGGCTTTCATCGTGGGGGATCAGCTTTCAGGAGGTTATCGTAAAGGAAACCTATGCATCGGTTCCGCAACGAACGCCACGGGGTCAAGGGGCGGAACAGCGCGTCGGCCAGTGCATAGCTTGATCATTCCAGCTTGAGCATCGCTCGTGCGCGGATCAGTGTTTCCTCAGACGTGCCTGAAGCGTCAACTTTCGTCCATGTGACACGGCCGAGCACCAGTTGTTCCTGCAATTGCGCGACGTTTGCATCAGCATCTGAAGCATCGCCCGTTCTCGTGTCGACGCGGGCGATGCGTGTCTTCATGTCGGCGGTGAGGAAGAGTCCCGTAAAGGCGGCGCTTCCCGCGGCTTCGGCGATTTCCGCGCGTTCGGCGGGTTGTGCAAACACTGCGTCGACGATGGCAGAATGGCCGGCGGCGATGGAACGCCGGGCTTTCTCCGCAAGCGCTGCGTAGACCTTAGCCGTGACCTCCGGCGTATAAGCGGATTGAGGCAGCCGTTCGGTCTCGCCGGCGCGCAACAAAGTCTTGCGCTCGATGTCGCTGCGCAAAACCACTGCCCCCGGCAGCGGTTGAATCCCGGGTGCTAAGGCACGTGCGAGCATTGATTTGCCGGTCCCCGAGAGGCCACCAATGGCGACCAGTTGCGGTTTGACAGGCGCAAGTAGTTTTTGCGCCAAAACAATGTAGTCGTGCGCCTTGCGGGCAAGGTCCGTGCGCTGAGGTTCCTGCCTACGCTGTGCCGCTATGACCTTGGCGCGGATGGCGGCGCGTATCGACATGAACAACGGCAGCGCGGAGAGTGCATCGAAATCATGGATGCGTCCCGTATCGGCTAAATAACGGTTGAGGACGATGTTGGCTGCCGGCTGAAGACGACGTTCGATCAGATCCATCAACAGAAAGGAGAGGTCATAGAACACATCACAAGTGGCAATTCTGTCGTTGAATTCGATCGCATCGAACAAAACCGGTCGGCCCGAAAAAAGCACGATGTTGCCCAGGTGCAGATCGCCGTGGCAGCGCCGCACAAGTCCCGCACGCTCGCGCGCCAGCAGCAACGGTTTCAGGTGTTGGAGTGCGTTGCGGGTTGAAGCAGCAAAGGCGCGTAGATCCCTGAGAGGAATCAGGTCCGGCTCCGCCGCGAGCTCGGCTTCATTCTGTGAGGTGATCTCGACGAGACTTTCGATGAAATTCGAATTTGCGACTGTCGGTGCCGCTCGGTGCGCAGCTGCGACCGCGCGCGCGAGCGAGTCGGCCAGCCCCACATCGATGCGGCCAATCTCGGCCAAATGATCGAGCGTCTGGTTCTCGTCGAAGCGCTTCATCTCGACGGCCCACTCAACCGGCTGCCCTTTTCCGCCAAATGCGAGCCGGCCGTCTCGCTCGCGCGTGATCGCTATGACTCCCCGGTAAATGGCGGGCGCATGGGCGCGATTGACTGCAATCTCGGTTTCGCAGGCCGCCTTGCGCCTTTCAAGGGTCGAGAAATCGAGGAAAGGAAAGCGGACTGCGCGCTTGATCTTCAGGGCTCGTCCTCCGGCAAGAAAGACCATGGCGGCGTGGGTATCGATGCGTTTGACGGGCTGGCCGGCGTGGTTGGCAGGATCGCCCAGGAAAGCGATCACCGGTTCTTGCGAGGCTTCTGCCATCATTGTGCGGCGCCTTCGATCCTTACCATCGTGACAAGGGTCAATAACGAGGGGCTGATCCAGATCAAAACGGCCGGGGCCATCTGCGGCATGATCATTTATATTATAGTGATCAAGGAGATCAGACCGTGACGACCCTGCCGCATTCATTCAAGCGCATCAGGCTCAACCTCGCCCGATCCAAGGAGTTTCCCCAAGGCTCGGCAAAGCACGGCTACGAATTTGTCGCGCCGCTCGACGGTAAAAGCCATATCGACGCAACGCTTTGGAAAGCGCATCGCGATCATTGCCGTGTCCGCCGGTTCTGGGAGGGCGAGGCGGACGAACTCGGCTTTCTGGTCCATAAGCCGGGCGGTCCCGAGCACGCGCGTTGGGTATTCGACTATGATCAGACGGCCGACGACGATGACGAAAGCGGCTATCGTTTCGGGGCGCATGCCTTCAGGCCGGGCGAATATGTCTCAATTCGGAACGACGATGGAGAGACCCACACCTATCAGGTGGCGTCGGTGGAACCCGCAACCTGATATGCGCGTTGTGTAACATGGCGACGGGGCGGCCCTCGCAATGTTACCTCAATGCATGCCCTGACCGTCAGTCCAGGCGAACCTCATTCAATCCGACTTGATGACGTGCCACCGCCGCCCCTGAGCGACGGGTCCGTGCAGGTGCGCGCCTTGGCGATGGGCATCTGCGGGACCGATCACGAAATCATCGAAGGTCTATATGGTTCGGCGCCGCCAGGTGCCGGGCGATTGATCATCGGCCATGAATCGCTCGGCCGGGTCGAAGATGCTCCGGCTCAATCTGGTTTTGATCGTGGTGATCTTGTCGTCGGTATCGTGCGTCGGCCTGATCCGGTCCCGTGCCCTGCCTGCGCGGCCGGTGAGTGGGACATGTGTCGCAACGGTCGATATACCGAACGCGGCATCAAGGAACGTAACGGCTATGGCTCCGAGCGATTCCGCGTCGAGCCGGAATTCCTGGTGAAACTCGATCCCGGTCTCGGTGCATTGGGCGTGCTTCTCGAACCCACAAGTGTCGTTGCGAAGGCATGGGAACAAACTTTTCGCATCGGTGAACGTAGCACGTCATGGCGTCCACGCACTGCACTGGTGACCGGCGCCGGTCCGGTCGGTCTTCTGGCTGCACTCATGGGTACACAGCGCGGCCTTGAAATGCATGTGCTCGATCGTGTCGAAGAAGGGCCCAAGCCGGCGCTCGTGCGAGCCCTTGGCGCAACCTATCACTGTGGTGGGCTCGGGAACCTCTGTCCCGATATCGTCATCGAATGTACAGGCGCGGCTTCAGTAGTGCTCGACGTCATCGGAAGGACAGCGGCCGACGGTATTGTATGTCTGGCCGGCGTTTCGTCTGGTGGCCACAAGATACAATTCGACCTCGGCGACCTCAATCGCACGATGGTATTGCAGAACGACATGGTCTTCGGTTCGGTCAACGCGAATCGTCGGCACTACCGCGAAGCGGCCGATGCACTTGCCCGCGCCGATCGGCGCTGGCTTACCGGATTGATAAGCCGTCGCGTGCCGTTGCCGCGCTGGCGAGAAGCATTCGAGCGATGCGAAGACGACATCAAGGTCGTCGTCGATTTTACGGCCTAGCGGCAGGACGATGGCATCCAAAATCGAAGATTACGCGATGATCGGAGATCTCGGCACGGCCGCGCTGGTCGGGCGCGACGGCTCGATCGATTGGCTTTGTTGGCCGCGTTTCGATTCCGACGCGTGTTTTGCTGCCTTGCTGGGCAAGCCGGAGCATGGGCGGTGGCTGATTGCGCCCGAAATGGGCGCCCCGCGGGTGACGCGGCGTTACCGGCCCAACACCCTAATTCTGGAGACGCGCTTCGAAACGGATGAAGGCGCGGCCACGCTGATCGACTTCATGCCACCACGCAAGGACCACTCGCAGCTGATTCGCATCGTCAGGGGAGAGAGCGGCAAGGTCACTTTCCGCAGCGAGCTCATTTTGCGATTTGCCTATGGCGCCATTGTGCCGTGGATGACCCGCGTGGACGATACGACATTGCGCGCTATTGCAGGCCCTGACATGGCGGTCTTGCGCTCATCTACGCGGATGCGCGGCGAAAATTTCAAGACCGTCGGAGAGTTCAGCGTAACTCCGGGGGAGGAAGTGCCCTTTGTCCTGGGCTTTGCACGCTCGCACCTGAACGTCCCTGAACCGGTCGATGTCGTCGAGCGCTTGGCGGCAACAGAGCAATTCTGGACCGGTTGGGCAGGTCGAAACAAAATCGAGGGTCCATGGGATGAGGCGGTGACACGTTCGCTCATCGTGCTTAAGGCGTTAACCTACGCTCCGACCGGCGGCATGGCTGCGGCGCCGACGACATCGCTGCCCGAATGTATCGGCGGATCACGCAACTGGGATTACCGTTTTTGCTGGCTGCGCGATGCAACCATGACACTGCTCGCGCTGATGAACGCCGGGTACTATGACGAGGCGCGGAACTGGCGGGAATGGCTGCAGCGCGCAGCCGCCGGCAGTCCGCGTCAGATCCAGATCATGTACGGCTTGGGCGGAGAAAGACGTTTGACGGAATGGGAAGTGCCGTGGCTTCCCGGCTACGAGAATTCGCATCCCGTTCGTATCGGAAATGCTGCACACAACCAGCTTCAGCTCGACATATTTGGTGAAGTCATGGATGCGCTGCATCAGGCACGGCAAGGTGGCTTGGTGGCGCACGAGACGGGCTGGGCCATGCAACGAGAATTTCTGCTGCACCTGGCCCACATTTGGCACGAGCCCGATGAGGGTCTGTGGGAAGTGCGCAGCGGGCGCGAGCATTTCACGCATTCAAAGGCAATGGCGTGGCTCGCTTTCGATCGCGCGATCCGCAGCGCAGAAGCGTTCAAGTTGCCGGGGCCCATCGAGGAATGGAAAGGCATCCGGGCGCGGATTCATGCCGACGTCTGTACGCGTGGCTTCGACGCTGACCTTGGGAGTTTCGTGCGCTCCTATGGCTCGAAGGAAGTCGATGCGAGCCTGCTGTTGCTGCCGGCAATCGGATTTCTGCCGCCGCAAGATCCGCGCATTGTCTCCACGATTTCGGCTATCGAGCGCCGGCTGTTGGTCAAGGGCCTGGTACTTCGCTATGACAGCGCGACGGCTGCCGACGGCTTGCCGGCAGGCGAGGGGGTGTTTCTTGCGTGCAGCTTCTGGCTGGTGGATGCCTATTTGATGCTGGGACGCCGCGATGACGCCCGGCGGCTATTCAATTATCTATTGTCTTTGCGCAACGACGTTGGCCTGCTGAGCGAGGAGTATGAGCCGCGTTCAGGGCGACTCGTCGGCAATTTCCCGCAGGCCTTTTCGCATCTGGCCCTGGTGAACACCGCAAGCAACCTTGCGCATTATCGAAAACCGGCCGAGCAGCGTGCCGAGCACCACGTCGTCGACAAGCAACCAATGCGTCCGGATACGCTTGAAGTCTATTGACCGGCGCCCCGCTTGCCGGAAAAGTGCATGCGTGACCCGCATCAGGCGGCGATTTTTCAAGGAGGAGCGCGTGCTCATCGATCATCGTACTTATACCGTTCGGCCCGGAACCACACCGGCGCAAATCGAGCTCTACAGCAAGCTCGGCTATCCTGTGCAACTGCGGTACATGGGTGAACCGCACTACTACATGACGGCGGAAAGCGGCGAGCTCAATACGTTGGTGCATGGCTGGGTCTATGAGAGCGCCGCCGATCGCGAGGCCAAGCGCAAAAGCATGGCGCAAGATCCTGAGTGGAAACACTACCTTGCCGAAAATGCCAAAGCTGGAAACGTCGTGCAGCAGCGCAATGTTCTCATGGTGCCGGTCGGTTTTGCGCCCAAGATTTCACCGGCAAGAATCGTGAAGTAGTCTCGATGCGCGGCAAGGACAATGCCCGTTCAGGCGGGGAAATACTTATCGACCAGTTGTCGATCCATGACGTGCGCCAGGCATTTTGCGTGCCCGGCGAAAGCTACCTTGCCGCGCTCGACGCTTTCTATGGAAGCGACATTGACCTCATAGTATGCCGCCACGAAAGCGCTGCAGCCATCATGGCGGAAGCGGTAGGAAAAGTGACTGGGCGCCCCGGCATTTGCTTCGTTACGCGCGGGCCGGGCGCCACGAATGCATCCGCCGGAATCCATATTGCGCGGCAGGATTCTTCCCCGATGATCGTTTTCGTCGGGCAGGTCGGCCGCGACATGCGCGATCGTGAGGCGTTCCAGGAACTCGACTACCGGGCGGTCTTCGGTACCGTTGCTAAATGGGCCACGGAGATCGACGACCCGTCTCGCATCCCCGAAGTGGTATCGAGAGCCTTTCATACGGCCTGCAACGGCCGCCCAGGGCCCGTCGTGATTGCGCTGCCCGAGGATATGTTGCGCGAACGCGTTTCGGTCGCGGACGCATCCGCGTATTCACCTGTAGAGACCTGGCCGGGTCAGTCCGAAATGCAACAGCTGGCGGGCTTGTTGCGAGACGCGAAGCGCCCGGTGGTGCTTGCCGGCGGCAGCCGCTGGACCGAGCAGGCGAGTGCGGAACTCATGAATTTTGCGGAGCGTTACGCGCTTCCTGTGGCCACGACGTTCCGACGTGGACATCTGATCGACGCAATGCATCCTTGTTATGCCGGGGATTTCGGCATCGGCCCCAATCCAAAACTACTCGCGCGGGTCAAGGGCGCCGACCTCGTACTGTTGGTCGGCGGGCGTTTCGGCGAAATGCCTTCGCAGGGCTACAGCGTCTTCGCCATCCCCGAGCCCCAAACGAAGTTGGTGCATGTGCACCCCGGTGCGGACGAACTTGGCCGCGTATACCACCCGCATCTCGCGATCAATGCCACGCCGACCGCATTTTGCGCCGCACTTGATGCATTGCAGCCGCCGAAAGAAATCGCATGGCGTGGCGAGAGCGCTACGGCTCACGCCGATTACCTGGCCTGGGGAGAAAAGGCGACACCGGTGCCGGGCGCGGTCAATCTCGGCGAAATCATGATCTGGCTGCGCGAAAACCTGCCGGCAGAGGCGATCGTGACGCAGGGCGCCGGCAACTTCTCCGGGTGGGTTCATCGCTTCTACCGCGTACGAAAATTCGGAGGGCTCGTCGGCGCAACTTCAGGTTCGATGGGCTATGGCTTGCCCGCGGCCCTGGCGATGCAGTGCGTCTACCGCGATCGAACGGTCGTCTGCGTCGCCGGCGACGGCGATTTTCTGATGACCGGACAGGATTTTGCGACAGCCGTGCAGTATGACCTGCCCGTGATAGTGCTGGTCGCGGACAACGGAATTTACGGCACAATCCGAATGCACCAGGAGCGTGAGTATCCAGGCCGCGTAATCGCTACCAATCTGCGCAATCCGGACTTTGTCGCCTACGCACTGGCTTTTGGTGGCTATGGTGCGGTGGTTGAGAAGACTGCGGATTTTCCCGCCGCTTTCGCCGCCGCGCGCGCTTCCGGAAAGCCGACTATCATTCATCTCAAGATTGACCCGGAAGCGATCACACCGTCGACGACCCTTGCGGCCATCAGGGAAAAATCGCTGACGGGCCGGCGCTGAAGATCTCCGACTTCCTCTTGCTTCCTCTTGCTTCCTCTTGCCTTCCTCTCCTGAATCAGCGTTCATTGATTGCATGGTCTATCGTCGCACCGAAAACGTCGTCCGTCGCCTTGCAGCACGGGAGCAGACGATACTCGACGCGGCACAATCAATTGCCGCAGAGCGTGGCATGGGCGCGGTGCAGATTGCGCCGGTTGCGCAACGCGCCGATATCGCCGCCGGTACCGTCTACCGATATTTTCCGTCCAAGAACAACCTCGTCGCCGAGGTGATTGCCGCTACGGCCGAGCGCGAGCTTGCGGCTATGCGCGCCGCGGCCGACGCCGCGCCCGGTCCGCTGTCGGCGCTCGCCGCCTGTCTCGCCACATTTTCTGCGCGCGCGTTGAACGATCGACGGCTCGCATGGGCGGTATTGGCTGAGCCCGTGGACGCCAACATCGACCTTTTGCGTGTGGAATTCCGGCGCGCAATTGCATCCGAGCTGGAAAGCCGAATTAATAATGCAATAGCGGGCGGACATTTGCCGGACCAGGACGCGCGCGTGGCCGCGCCTGCCATTGTCGGTGCGCTGCTGGAAGGGCTTATCGGGCCGCTTGCGGCTACGGGCGGTGGCGTGCGCGATTTGGTGCAGACCATAACGCTGCTTGCACTTCGTGCGTTAGGCGTCGTGGACGCGCGTGCGCGGGGGCTCGTCGCCCAGTGCGAATTGCCATAGTCAATCAATAAGACGTCAGTGCCGGCAATTCTTCCAAGGGCAGTGTAACCACTTTGACACCACGCTCGCCTGGGTCGTCAGCAACGTGAAAGCCTAGTTCTGCGCACATGGTGAGCATGGTGGAGTTTTCCGAAAGCACCTGACCATGCACAGTTTTCAGCCTCTTATCCTGCGCATATGCGATCATGTGCTTCATCAGCAGCCAGCCCAGCCCGTGACCTTTGAGTTGAGAACGCACAAGAATTGCGAATTCGCCACCTTCGCCACTCGCGTCGTCGTGGATGCGTACCACGCCGAGCATCTTCCCACTCGCTTCAGCGATCGCAATGAAGGCCATGGCGTGCTGTGGGTCATAGTGGGTGAGCTTGTCGATGAGTTCGTGGCTGACTTCGCGCATTGGCGCGAAGAAGCGCAGACGGAGGTCGTCCGCAGTAACTTCGACGAGGAAATCAGGGTATAACGTGCCGTCCTCCGGCCTCAGTGGCCGGATCAAGACGTTTTCCCCATCGCGCAATACGACATGGCGTTCGAGCAATGGCGTCTCCGCTTTCGTCCGGCCGAAGCAAGCCGAGGCCGGGCGCGAAATTCATCGGCGTATAGGCTCTGGTCGCTACCGGGAGACGGCAGAAGAGTTGGCCTTGCAGCAGCGCTCTAGTGCGACATCAGCACCGGTACGGTCATGGCCTCGAGCAAGCCGCGGGTCGCGCCGCCAAGCACGAACTCGCGCAAGCGCGAATGGCCGTAACCTCCCATGACGATCAGGTCAGCGGAAGAATCCGCGGCATATGACAAGATCGTCGAAGGGACGTCGATATCGGGCGACGTGATGCGTTTCACGTCGACCTTGAGTTCATGACGAGCGAGATGCTGGCCGAGATCCGCGCCGGGCAATTCATCATTTCTGCCGCGCTTGTCGGAAACGATGACGATTTCAACCTGCTTTGCCTTTTTCAACAGCGGCATTGCGTCGGCAACTGCACGGGCGGCTGCGCGACCGCCATCCCAACACACCATGATGCGGTCGAGTGTCATGCCACCCTTCTGAATGAAGGGCACGAAAACGACGGGACGCCCTGACTCAAACAGCACGCCTTCGTCGACAACGTCATCCGGCAGCGAGTCACTTCGCTGCGGCTGGCCCACGATTACGAGATCAAAGCGGCGTCCGATACGTCCGATCTGATCGGCGGCGCCGGATATGCTGGCGCTGATCGGGCGGGTCTCGAATGAAATACCGGTACGTTTTGCAAGCTGCTCAAAACGGGCGATAGCCGTGCGCACTTTCTTGTTCGATTCCTCGCGCTGGCTTTCGATCACTTCGGGTGGAATCCCGCCCATGACCGTTCCGGGGATGACAGGTTCGTAGGCTACCGCCACTCCGAGCAAATGGGCGCCAAAGGTCTCCGCGGCCGATACCGCATATATGCCGGCGGGATCATGTGCGCCCAGCCCGAGATTGACGACAATATCTTTAATCATGATGCGACACTCCAATCCGAGCTTTTTACCGCTCGACAATACATGATGCTCATCGCCCCCGGTTTACACATTGACCAAGGTCAAATGCGTTTTGCCTCGGTCAATCCATTCTTTGGCTCGATCGCAGATCGAGGTTCTATTTCTTTTTGCCGTCCGGACCGAATTGCTTAAGATAGGCCCAGAGATCGCCCGCCTCCTTCTCATTCTTGATCCCCGGGAATATCATTTTGGTATTCGGGATCCTGGCCCTCGGGTCCTTGATGTACTCCTTGAAGGTTTGCTCATTCCAAGTGATGCCGGAATTCTTGTTGGCGTCGGAATAGCTATAGTCGGGAGCCGTGCCGGAATGGCGGCCATCGATGCCATTGAGTTGCGGACCAACCTTGTTCTTTGCTCCTTCGCCGATTGAGTGGCACGGGAAGCACTTCTTAAACGATTGTTCGCCGGCAGCCACATCCTGCGCTTGCGCGGCTTGAGTCATCGCAGCCACGATCACGGAGGCCGCAAATACCAGTTTCATTATATTGCTCCCATTGCATGTTCGGCAGTGGCCCCAGGCCGGTGCACGCGAGCACCACCTGGTTTCCAATGGTTTCTGCCAGCCCTATGTGTAAGCCGTCAAATGGCTGATATCGTCTTTTAGATCAACATCGGAGCTGACTGAATGTCGGTACGCATGCCGGATCCGGATGGCGCGGTCTTGGAACGCCGAAGCCGCATAATCACTGCCCTACGGGCCATTGTCCGCGGGGAGGGCGTGATTGCTGACCAGCTGGAAATGCGCCCCTATGAGACTGATGGCCTGACCGCCTATCACCAGCTCCCGATGGTCGTGGTGCTGCCGGAGACAACCCAGCAGGTCGCCGAGGTCCTGCGCTATTGCCATGACGAGGGTATCAAGGTGGTGCCGCGCGGCGCCGGGACCTCGCTGTCGGGCGGCGCACTACCGCTCGCTGATGGGGTCCTCCTGGGTATGGCCAAGTTCAGCCGCATCCGGGAAATCGACTTCGAAAATCGTGCGGTCGTCGTGGAACCGGGTGTGACAAATCTCGCCGTGAGCAGTGCGGTCGCCCATGCCGGCTTTTACTATGCGCCCGACCCTTCGTCGCAAATCGCATGCACGATTGGCGGCAACGTGGCGGAAAATGCAGGTGGCGTGCACTGCCTGAAATACGGCATGACCACCAACAATGTTCTCGGATGCGAAATCGTTCTCATGACGGGCGAGGTGTTGCGTATCGGCGGCAAGCATCTTGATGCGCCCGGCTACGATCTACTCGGGATAATTACCGGCTCCGAAGGGCTACTCGGCATTGTGACAGAGGTCACGGTACGTATTTTGAAGAAGCCGGAAACTGCGCGTGCGCTGTTGGTCGGCTTTCCATCATCAGAAGACGCAGGGGAATGTGCGTCGCGAATTATCGGCGCCGGAATTATCCCGGGCGGCATGGAAATCATGGATGGCCCCGCGATCGCGGCCGTGGAGCAGTTTGTCCATGCGGGTTACCCGCTAGATGTGGAAGCCTTGTTGATCGTCGAGCTTGATGGACCTGCGGCGGAGGTCGATCATCTGATCGCGCGCGTCGAAAAAATCGCACGCGACTGTCGGGCTGTTTCGTGCAAGGCCTCGCGCTCGGAGGAAGAACGGCTTTTGTTCTGGGCGGGACGCAAAGCGGCATTCCCCGCGGTGGGCCGCATTTCGCCCGACTATTACTGCATGGACGGAACTATTCCGCGGGCGCAATTGCCGCGGGTCCTCAAGCGCACGAAAGAGCTGTCGGCAAAATATGGCCTGCGCGTCGCCAATGTCTTTCACGCCGGTGACGGAAATCTGCACCCGCTCATTCTGTATGATGCCAATGTTCCGGGTGAACTGGAAAAGACCGAGGAGTTTGGCGCCGAGATTCTCAAGCTTTGCGTCGAGGTGGGGGGCGTGCTCACCGGCGAGCACGGCGTCGGTGTCGAGAAGCGCGACCTGATGCCGACAATGTTCTCGGAAATCGATCTCAATCAGCAGCAGCGCGTCAAATGTGCTTTCGATGCCAAGGGGCTGCTCAACCCCGGCAAGGTGTTTCCGCAGCTGCACCGCTGCGCGGAGCTTGGCCGACTTCATGTTCACGCCGGCAAGTTGCCGTTTCCCGACATTCCGAGGTTCTAGCGATGCGTTTCGGGTTATTCTGTTCGCCCAAAGCCGACGTTCCAGGCTTCGGTCCCGAGACCGGCCGCGGCTTTTTCGACTTCCTCGACTTCAATGTCGAGGCGGAGGCGCTCGGGTATCATTCAAGCTTCTCGGTTGAGCATCATTTCAGCGGCTGGAACCAGGTTTCCTCAACGCTGATGCTTCTCACTGCGCTCGCAATGCGCACGACGACACTGCGGCTTGGCACCGCGGTGATCGTTCCGCCGTGGCACAATCCCGTCCTGCTCGCCGAGGAGGCCGCGACTCTCGATCTCCTGTCGCATGGTCGCCTCGACCTCGGTATCGGCAAGGGCTACCGGCACAGTGAATTCAAGGGCTTCCAGATTTCGCCAGATGAGGCCGAAGCGCGGTTCGAGGAAGCGGTCGAGATCATGAGGCGCGCATGGACCACGCGCAGCCGCTTTTCGCACCAAGGCCGCTTTTGGCATTTCGAGGATATCGTCGTTGAACCGCCGCCCGCGCAGAATCCACATCCACCCCTCTGGGTGGCTGCGGGAAATCCTCATTCCATCAAGCGCGCCGCCGCGCGCGGGTTCAACCTTATCCTCGACCAGTATGCCTCGCCTGCAAGCCTGAATGAGCGCATCGCCGTATACAAAGCCGGGCGTGAGGCGAACGGGCGAGGTTTCGATTCAATGCAAGTGGCGGTTGCCCGTCAGCTGTATGTCGCAAAGGACAAGGCCGACAAGGAGGCCGCATTGGCGCGCCAGGCCGAGTACACAAAGCGAACAGTCAATGTCGCACGGATGCCTGACGGCAAGCCTGGCTCGCATGTGCTCGCTTATGCCGACCGCGCGGGCGCTACCGAAGAAAATGCACTCTTTGGTACACCTGATGAGATTGCCCGCATGCTCGAATCGCTTCGCGGTGCCGGAGTTGGCTATGTGCTGCTGACGATTGCCGGTGGTGCCAATCAGTTACGTCGATTCGCGCGCGAGCTCATGCCTGCCTTTGCGCACGAGTTCAACCGCGCGCGCGGCCGAATGAGGCCAACAGGTCATGTATTTTGTTTCAAGCATTCAAAGTAGTCATCACGGGGCTGGTCCCGATGATGCCGGTTGCGTCGGCGGAGCTGTGCCCACGCAATCGCGTTGGCCGGGATCAGTCCGACCATGACGGAAACGAGTCTCAAGCCACGTGATGCCAAGGAAGTCGAGGAAGCCGTGCGCTGGGCGCTCGGTAACGAAAAGCGGTTGGAATTGGCCGGGCAGGGGACCAAGCGCATAATTGGCAGGCCCAGTCAGAGTGACTTGACGCTCGAGCTTTCGAGCCTCACCGGTGTGACGCTTTACGAGCCGGCGGAGCTCGTCCTCTCAGCCCGCGCCGGCACCCCGATCGCCGAGATTGAGGCGCTGCTGGAAAAAAACAAACAAGAGCTCGCCTTTGAGCCCATGGACTACGGGCCGCTGCTGGGTGGCGAGGCGAATCGGGGAACGCTGGGCGGTACCATCGCCGCCAACCTCTCCGGACCGCGACGCATCAAGTCAGGTGCTGCGCGAGACCATTTCCTGGGGGTAACGGCGGTTACGGGACGCGGCGAGACTTTCAAATCGGGTGGCCGCGTTGTGAAAAATGTCACCGGCTATGATCTTTGCAAGCTTCTGGCGGGATCGTGGGGCACGCTCGCAGCCATGACGGATATCACCGTCAAGGTGCTGCCCAAGGCGGAAACCGAGGCAACCGTCCTGGTGGCAGGCCTCGATGACATGCGCGCGTGCGCGGCAATGGCGGCGGCGATGGGTTCGCCGTGTGACGTCTCGGGCGCGGCACATTTGCCCGACCATATCGCGTCGTGGTTCGACGGATTGCCGAAAGTACAGGCCTCGACAGTGCTCCGCCTCGAGGGATTTGCTCCTTCCGTCGCCCGCCGTCAGGAAATGATCGCCGAAACGCTGAAGAGTTACGGCCCGGTGACGATCCTCGACGAAAAAAGCTCGCGTGTGCTGTGGGCGAGCGTGCGACATGTCAAACCATTCATTGCCGATACCATGAGAGCGCGGCCGCTGTGGCGTATCTCGGTTGCGCCGAGCCGCGGTCACGAAATTGCCGCTGCGCTTACGCCTGCGGCGCAAATGTTCTACGATTGGGCCGGCGGCCTCGTCTGGGTTGCGATGCCTTATGCCGATGAGCCAGACGCGACGGCAGTCCGCCGTGCGGTTACGGAAATCGGTGGTCACGCCACGCTCATTAGGGCGCCCGCTGCGGTTCGCGCTGCACTTGACGTGTTCGAAGCCGGGGACGCTGCAATGCGCGCGCTCGGCAAGCGAGTGAAGGAAAGCTTCGATCCCAAGGGCGTGCTCAATCCCGGCCGCATGTGGGCGGGGGTGTAGAATGTTTGTCGTCCTCGCTTGGTCATGTCCGTGACAAGGTCACCCATGATGACTGGTAATGCGGTACAATTCTAATGCAAACGACATTCTCCCTTGCGCAGCTGCTGGATCCGCAAGTCGCGTCGTCAGAGAAGATTTTGCGCGCCTGCGTCCATTGCGGATTCTGCACCGCGACATGCCCAACCTATGTACTGCTGGGCGACGAACTCGATTCGCCGCGCGGGCGTATCTACCTGATCAAGGACATGCTCGAGCAGGGGAAGCCTCCGACACGCCAGGTGGTCAAGCATGTGGATCGGTGCCTGTCTTGCCTCGCCTGCATGACGACGTGCCCGTCCGGCGTCCACTATATGCATCTGGTGGATCACGCCCGCGAACATATCGAAAAGACCTACAAACGTCCGTTGGTCGATCGCGCTTTCCGCGGTTTGCTTGCGCGTGTTTTGACCAACCCGGGATTGTTCCGGCTTGCCGTGGTCGCGGGATTTATCGCGCGGCCGCTTGCGCCGGTCTTTGATCTTGTGGGCCTCCACCGTATGGCGGCGATGGTGCGTCTTACGCCACACCGTAAGCCTGCGCCTCCTGTTGAGCGAACCGGAAAGGTCTATGCGCCGAGCGGGCAACGTCGCGCACGGGTGGCGCTGCTGGCCGGTTGCATCAATCCGGTCCTTGCGCCGTCAACCAACGAAGCCGCAATCCGGTTGCTTAATCGTAACGGCATCGAGGTGGTTGTTGCTCCTGGTGAGGGATGTTGTGGATCGCTGGGCCATCACATGGGCCGCGAAGATGAGGCCTTGTCGCTGGCGCGCAATAATATCGACGCATGGACCCGCGAACTGGAAGGTGCGGGTCTCGATGCCATTCTCGTGACGGTTTCCGGATGTGGCACGACGATCAAGGATTACGGCTTCATGTTGCGCAACGATCCCGCCTATGCCGAAAAGGCGGCGCGTATCGCGGCACTAGGGCGCGACGTGACAGAATATCTCGCGACGCTCGATTTGGGGGGGACGGCTCCAGCGCGTCTGACGGTCGCCTATCATGCCGCCTGCTCGCTGCAGCATGGGCAAAAAATTCTACGCGAGCCGGTCGAACTGCTCCGTAAGTCCGGGTTTGTCGTCATGGACATTCCGGAGGGACATTTGTGCTGCGGCTCGGCAGGGACATACAACATTCTCCAGCCCGCGTTAGCGGACCGGTTGCGAACGCGCAAACTCAACAACATCGCGCCGCTTGAGCCAGATGTCATTGCGGCGGGCAACATCGGCTGCATTACGCAACTGGCCACGGGCACCACAATTCCAGTGGTGCACACGGTTGAATTGCTCGACTGGGCGAGCGGCGGCCCCGCACCGGAGGCCCTCTCTGCAGCTATGCTCGTTGCCAAGCCAGCGCCCGCCTGACCCTATGCATGCATAGATTGGTGGCCCGATTGCATCGATACCCCTGGCCGCTTAGCATAAGGCGAAGAGGTGGCCTTAAAGGCCGGAACTCTTTATGATTTTCTTGAATAAACAATAAGGGAGGCCGCAATGCCGGCAACTTACAAAATTCTGATCATGGGCGCTTCTTATGGGTCGTTGCTCGCGTCCAAGATCCTTTTCGGCGGCCATTCGGTACATCTGGTTTGCCTGCCGGCGGAAGCAGACCTGATCAATGGCGAGGGATTCCGCGTACGTTTGCCGGTGAAAGGCCGCAAGGACCAGGTCGAAATCGATTCTCGTAAACTTCCGGGCAAGGTGACTGCTGGCGGCGCGGCGGGGGTCAACCCAAAAGACTATGACCTGGTCGGCCTCGCCATGCAGGAGCCGCAATACCGATCTCCGGGCGTCCGGGAGTTGCTTGATGCGGTGGCGAAATCGAAAGTGCCCTGCATGTCGATTATGAACATGCCGCCACTTCCGTACATCAAGCGTATTCCCGGGCTCAACTACGATGCGCTGAAAGCGGCGTACACAGACGCGAGCGTGTGGGATAATTTCGATCCTGGCCTTTTGACGCTGTGCAGTCCTGACCCGCAGGCAATCCGGCCGCCTGACGAAAAGGTAAACGTGTTGCAGGTCACGTTGCCGACCAATTTCAAGGTGGCCAAGTTCGAGAACGACATCTACACGGCCATTTTACGGCAACTCGAAAAAGATATTGATGCGGTTCGTTTCGACACTCCTGAAGGGAAGATAGAGCTGCCGGTGAAATTACGCGTGCACGATTCGATTTTCGTGCCCCTTGCCAAGTGGGCGATGCTGCTGGCCGGCAATTATCGCTGCATCACGAAGGACGGAATGCGCACGGCGCAAGAGGCGGTGCACTCGAACATCGAGGAGTCACGTTCGGTATATAATTTCGTGTTCGACCTCTGCGTTAAGCTCGGGGCCGCGCCGAGCGACCTAGTGCCATTCGAAAAATATGCCGCGGCTGCGCAAAGCTTGACGCGTCCGGCATCGGCCGCCCGCGCTTTGCAGAACGGAGCGCCCAACATCGAGCGCGCCGACAAACTGGTGCAGCTGATCGCCAAGCAGAAAGGCCTCAGCAATCCGGTCATCGATGAAATCGTGGCGCTGGTCGAACTCCCGGCTTGAAGCGAACCGGAAAAAAGCCGCCGCCTAGTCGTCTCGCCGGGCGCTGTAGGAAATTGGTGCGAGTTCGGGCGGGCTGTGGAAAACTCAGTCCGCCCGCAGATTTTATAATGTCGTGGAATCCTGACTGTTAGTGTTCGAACGGTTGGTTTGTGACATTCGCGCAACATGCGTCATTTTTCTGTCGATAGAGTGCCTAATCGCCTAAAAAGGCAGCAGTTGCCCCTGTTTTCGCCTTGCCGCAATTGGGCGTCAGGCGTCTAAATTTGCAGATATTGCACGTCAAAAAGCGCACGGGTCGATCGCAGCCGGGGAAATTTACGGCTTTGGGCACAGGCGACGGGCAAAGGGGGACCGGTGAAATTCGTAAGCCGGTCGAACTTAAGGGGCTGACTCAATGAACAAAGTTGTGTTGTCGGTTGCGGCGGTACTTGTAGTTTCGGCTGCCGCGCCTGCGTTCGCGGCAGATATGCCGGTGAAAGCCGTCAAAGCTCCTGCTGCAGCGCCCAGTCCATGGGACATCGCCTTCGGCGCGGCTGTCATGAATGACTATGTCTTCCGTGGCATCACCCAATCGGGACATAAGCCGTCGGTCGCCGGCTATTTTGAGCCGCGCTATAACATTACGCCGGAAATTCAGCTCTATGCGGGCGTTGCCGGTGAAAGCATCAAGTTCGCGAATAACGCCGCAGCCGAAATCGATCTTTATGGTGGCGTTCGCCCGACGCTCGGTCCGTTGGCCTTCGATTTCGGGTATTGGTACTATTATTATCCGGGCGGCCAGTGTTTCGGCCAAGGCCCGACGCAGGCTCTCGACCCAGGCTGCGTCAGCGGCGGCATCCCCATGAATGGCAATGCCGCGAAGAAGGTCGCCAGTTTCTATGAAATTTACGGCAAAGTCGTCTATACGCTGAACGAGTGGGCCTTCGGGGCTAATTTCTATTATTCCCCGAACTTCCTCAACACCGGTGCCGAGGGCGAGTATGCGTCCGGCACGATCAAATTCACCGCCCCCGACAAGATCGCGCTCGGGCCATTCGGTTGGTACGTCTCGGGCGAATTCGGACGCCAGTGGCTTGGCACCAGCGACGCATTTTACGGCGTCAACCCTCCCGGCATTGGTCTGACCGGAATCAACTACAAGGACTACGACACCTGGAACATCGGCTTCGGCTTGACCTGGAAAGTGTTCACGCTGGATCTGCGTTACAGCGACACCGATCTGAACAAGGGTGATTGCAACGCGTTCACCAGCGATCCGACTGCCACCGGCACCACTAACATCACTGCCATCAATCCAGGTGGTGTAGGCTCGAGCTGGTGCGGCGCGACGTTCATCGCCAAGCTGTCTGCCGACCTAACTCTCGGCAGCCTGAAGTAGGCTGAGTCTCCCAGAATCTGCCCAGACGGGGCGGCTGCCGCGATTGGCTGCCGCCCTTTCTTTTGTCACGGCGCGCCTAGCCTAGCCGGCTGGCGCCAAGCTCGCTTCCTGCACGACTGAGTGCCCGTCTTCGCGTATGAAGGCCAGTCGTCGCCGGTGGAAGGCGGCAAGTGTCGCCCGATGGCCAATGGAGATGATTGTAGCGTTGGGCAGCCGCTGTTCAAGCAAGTGATAAAGCGCCGCTTCAGCTGGTTCGTCGAGCGAGGCGGTCGCCTCGTCAAGAAACAGATAGTCCGGCGAATAAATCAGCGCCCGCGCAATTCCAAGCCTTTGTTGCTCGCCAAGTGAAAGCATCCTGTTCCAATGTGCTTCCTCCTCCACACGCGAAGCCAGAGCGGGCAACCCGACCGCAGCAATGATCTCGGCGATGTGGCCGGTATCGGCGCTTCCCGGCTCGGAAGGATAGGCGACGGCGGCCGCAAGCGGCGCGATCGGAAAATATGGCCGTTGCGGAAGGATCATCATCCGGGCGTTTTTCGGAACTGTTATTTCGCCGTTGCCGAATGGCCATATACCGCCGATTGCGCGGAAGAACGTCGACTTACCGGTGCCGGATGGCCCGCTTACCAACACGCGCTCGCCGAACTTGATTGAAAGGTCATTGGCGTTAACAAGGGCCGCGCCGTTGGGCAGCCGAACGGCCAGGTTTCTGAAGCTGACGGCCCTTGCATTGGTCGCCGCAACGGTGATGGCGGGAGGCGTCGAAGCAACCGCGCGTGCCGCCGCCACCGATTGGTCAAAACCCGATAGTCGCTCGATCACGGCACGCCATTCGGCCAGCTGACGATACACATTGACGAAAACAGACAGCGCTTCCTGGACCTGGCCGAAAGCATTTGCTGTCTGCATGAGGCCGCCGAGTTGGACTACGCCGGCGAAATACGCGGGACTTACCATCACGTAGGGGAACACTACGGCGGCCTGCCTGTATCCGGCTGTCAGAAATGTGAGCTTTTTCTGCCTCGACATGATCGCCATCCAGTTGGATACGACATTGCCGAATCGCATGAGCAGGCGATCGCGTTCTGCGTGCTCGCCGTCGAGAAGAGCGATCTGTTCGGAGTTTTCTCGTACGCGCACCAGGCTAAAACGGAAATCCGCTTCGTACCGTTGCTGCTGGAAATTCAGTGCGATCAGCGCGCGGCCGATAAGATGGGTGAACGCCGTTCCGACAATTGCGTAAATCAACGCCGCCCACAGCAGATAGCCGGGGATGTCGAATGTTGCACCAAATACATGCAGCGGCGCCGCAGCCGACAAATCCCACAAAATGACGGCAAACGATCCGAGTGTGACAACCGCGTTCAGCAGACTCAATCCGATCGGAAGAATCCCGCCGTCGATGAATCCCTTGATATCCTCCGCGATGCGTTGATCCGGGTTGTCGGCGGCGTCGCCCAGCAGTTGCATCCGGTAATGATTTGATTCCTCCAGCCAGTGGTCGAGATAGGTTCGTGTCAGCCACTGCCGCCAGCGAATTTGGAGCCATTGGTTGAGATAGAGTTGGTAGACAGCGAGCAAAATAAAGACCGTCGCCAGCACACAGAAATATCCAAGCTGGTAGACGAACGCGTTCCAGTTCTTGTCCTGCAGCGCGTTGTAGAAGCTGTTGTTCCAAGAGTTGAGCAATACATTCAACCCGACGATCGACAACTCAATGGCGACCACGGCTGCCAATAGAATGCGGCCCGGCCATTTGTCCTCGGAACGGAAATAGGGACTGGCGATGCGCCAGATTGTAGCCAGCGTTGCGAGGTGACGTTTCACAAAACTCTCCTGTCTCGATTGCCTTGTGCATTGAAACGATAGTAATAAACAATCATCTCATGATTCTTCGTTTGTTTCCGTGATTTACGGAGGCTTCTTAGACAAAAGATTATTTTTCCCAATCGCCGCCAGAAGTTCCAAAATCATCCGATGATATCGGGCGCGCAAGAGAAGCGCGCGGCAAAATCTCTTTGCGCTTGCGTGCGATTGTAGCGTCACACTAGCATGACTCCGGGGGAGATGACGTCATGTCGCACGCTTCGACGGCGTTCGGCATGTGCGTGTGTCTCCCGTCGCATTTCATAATGACGCACAAAAAAGTGTGAGGGAGGATCAAAATGACCAAGTCGCTTTGGAGGCCCGATCGGAGAACCATCATCAAGACGGGCGCCGCACTGGGTGCGTCGGCGGTTTTTTCGCCGCCGATTCTGACATTCGCGCAGGGCGAGACGCCGATCAAAGTCGGCATGCATGACCCGTTGACCGGGACTTACGCGGCAGAGGGCGAAAGCGAAGTGCGCGGCGCCCACATGGCCCTTGCCGAGATCAACGCCAAGGGCGGCATGCTCGGACGCAAAGTCGATCTTGTCATCGAAGATGACGCCGCGAACGCAGGTCTTGCAGCACAAAAAGCACATAAACTGATCGAGCAGGATAAAGTCTCCCTGCTCATGGGCGCGGTGTCCTCGGCGACCGCGTTGTCGGTCAACCAGGTAGCGCACGAAAAAGGTATGGTTTACATGGTGACCGGCGGCCACACCGATCCGGTGACCGGCACACAATGTCACTGGACGACGTTCCGTATTTGCACGACGACGTACATGTTGGCGGCAGGCCTTGCCGCTACGCTGTACAAAAAGTTCGGCGGCAAATGGTATTTCATCACGCCTGACTATGCGTTCGGGCACACGCTCCAGGAATCTTACGCAAAGCTTCTCAAGGAGATGGGCGGTACCGTTCTCGGCAACTCCTTGTCGCCGCTCGGCACCACTGACTTCTCGTCATACCTAATTAAGGCCCAGCAATCGAAGCCCGATGTGCTGATTAATTTGTGCGATGGCCAGGATCTCGTGAACTCGATGAAGCAGGCTGCACAATTTGGACTAATGAAGAAGTTCCCGATCGGTGGCGGCCTCAGTGAACTCGAAGTGCTGCGCGCACTGCCAAAAGAGGCAAAACAGGGCTGGTGGACGCTCGAATGGTGGTGGGACCAGCCGAATACGCCTCACGTCAAGGAATGGGTCGCGTCTTACCAGAAGGCCCACACCGACGGCACCTACCCAAGTGCGCGCACCTGGTTCGGCTATGCCGGGCTGCATTCGCTGGCGTTAGGCGTTGCAAAAGCGAAGTCGGTTGAACCGGTGAAGGTCGCGAAGGCGCTGGAGGGTCTCGAACTCCCGCCCGAGATCAAGCTGCAGCCGAACAAGGTCTACTTCCGGCCCGGCGATCATCAGTTGATGTCGAGCGAATTCCCTGGCGAAATCATCCAGGACGGCACCTATCCGAAACTGTTCAAAGTCGCGGATATCGTGCCGGGCGACAAGATCGCGCTTTCGGTCAAGGACACAGGCTGCAAGCTCGATTACCAGTCGTAATACACAGAACAAAATATTCGTCATCGGCTAACTCCGCGCCGCCTCCAACAAGGGGCGGTGCGGTGCGGCTTGAAATCAAACAATAAGACAGCCGGCCCGCAATGCAGCTACTTCTGTTCAATGCGTTCAACGGACTCATTCAAGGCGTGTTCTACGCGCTTATGGCGCTTGGCCTCGCCCTGATTCTGAGCCTGAATTCCGTGATCAACATGGCGCATGGCGGGTTTCTGGTCATCGGAGCCTACCTTGCCTACACACTCAGTCCGTATCTGGGCTTCTGGGGCGCACTGATCGCCGGCCCCATCCTTGCGGCGGGCATTGGCCTCATCGTGGAACGTGTCCTGATCCGTCCGATTTACAAGCGGACAGACCCGATCTACAGCCTGCTGCTCACATTCGGACTTGCATTGATCATCGAGGACTTGACGCGGACCATCTGGGGGCCGCAGGGGCTGCCGCTCGAGGTACCCGACATCATCAACTCGCCGATCAGTGACGTATATTTCTTCGTCACCGGCTATCGGCTGTTCGTGATGGCCATTACGGCTGCCGCCGCAATCGGTCTTTATTTATTGCTTCGCTACACGCTTCTTGGAATTCGTATCCGTGCGGGTACGCGGGATCTGGAGACGACATCCGCACTGGGTGTGAATATCTATAGATTGCGTGCGCTCAATTTCGGTTTTGGCTGCCTTTTTGCGGGACTGGCCGGCGTACTCGCCTCCGGCGTATTGGGCCTGACGCCGCCGATGGGCAACAGCCTGATCATGCCCAGCTTCGTCGCCATTATTATCGGCGGAGTTGGCAGTCTCTTCGGCGCCGTGCTCGGTGGTCTCATCATCGGTTTGGCTGCCGGCATTGCGACAACTTATTACCCCGCGGCAAGCGAGGCGGTGATCTATTTGATGATGCTGATCGTGCTTGTCGTACGCCCGCGCGGATTGTTCGGCGAAGAAGGTTTATTCGAATGATTCGTGTCGCCTCGATTGTCGTTATGTGGATCGCGCTCCTCGCCCTGCCATGGTGGCTGCCGATGATTGGCGGGTACACGGCGCTGGGTTCGAAAGTTCTGATCTATGCCATCGCGACCATGGGCCTGAACATCGTCCTTGGTTTTACGGGTGGCCTTTCCTTCGGGCAGGCGGCGTATTTCGGGCTTGGCGCGTATGGCGCGGGCATGACGCTGAAATATCTCGCGCCCTCGACTCCGCTGGCGATTCTTATCGGCACCGTCGTCGGCGGTGCCGCTGCAACCTTGCTCGGGCCGCTTGTCATGCGCCGGCGCGGCATTTATTTCGCGATGATCACCATTGCGATTGGCCAGTTGTTCTATTTCGTCATGGTTCGGTGGAACGAGGTGACCGGAGGCGAAGACGGTCTTGCCGGTTTCAGCCGGCAGGACATTCATTTCGGCCCTCTTGTCTACCGCTTAACGGAAACCAACTTCTACTTCCTGGTCTTGCTGGGTTTTACGGCGGCAGTTGCAATCATGTGGGGCATTTTGCAGTCCCCGCTGGGACACACCTTCGTCGCCATCCGTGAGAACCGAAGGCGCATCGAATTCCTGGGCATCCGGGTTGAGCGCTATGTGTGGGCAGCATTTGCCATCGCTGGAACGATTACGGCTTTCGCTGGCGCGCTGAATGCGCTGCTGTTCAACTTTACCTCGCCACAGGACCTGCATTGGATTTTGTCCGGCAATTTTGTGATCATGATCGTACTTGGGGGTATGCGAAGCTTCTTCGGGCCATTGTTCGGCGTGATTATTTTCGTCGTAGCGCAGGACTATTTGTCGAGTGTTACCGGGAATTGGATGAGTTTTATCGGGATGATCTTCGTTCTCATCGTGTTGCTGTTTCCACGGGGCGTGCTGGGCATCTTCCACCGGCGCGCGGAGGCCATATGAACGTGGCAATCGCACCGGCGAATGCGCGGACCACCATTCAGGCCAAGGGTGAGCCGTTCCTGCTCCTCGATAACGTGTCCCGGCACTTTGGTACGCTGAAGGCGGTCGATGGCGTGTCCTTCGACATGGCATCCGGTGAATTGCGCGCGGTGATCGGACCAAATGGCGCTGGCAAAACGACATTTTTCAATCTGATCAGCGGTCTGTTGCCGCCAACGTCGGGCGACGTCGTTTTTGAAGGTGAAACGATTACCAAACAGACGATCGTGCATCGCGTTGCGAAGGGGATCGTTCGCACGTTCCAGATTACCGAAATTCTTCCTGACCTCAGTGTTTACGAAAATATTCGCGTCGGCGTCGAAACAGCGGCGCGGTTAAATGCAAAACCATGGATAAGCCGCAGCGAACGGATAGCAATTCGGCGTAAAGTCGATGAACTTATTGATATTGTCGATCTCGGCGGCAAGGCAGGACGCATCGTCGGCGAAATGGCGCACGGCGATCAACGAGTGGTGGAAGTTGCCGTGGCACTGAGCCTCAGGCCTCGCCTGTTGCTGCTTGACGAGCCAACGGCCGGGATGGGCGACCATGAGACAGACCACATGGTCGGGTTGATCCGCAAGCTGCACAAAGAACAGGAAATGAGCATCCTATTCATCGAGCACGACATGGACATCGTATTTGGGATTGCGCAGCGCATCACCGTGCTCGACCAGGGCAAAGTCCTCGCAAGCGGCGAACCCGACGCAATTTCCGCAGATCCAAAGGTGCGCGCTGCCTATTTGGGGTCGATTGAATGACCGTAGTAATACGTGCCAGCGATTTGCAGACGTTTTACGGCAAGAGTCATATCTTGCATGGCATCTCGCTTGAAGTGAACGAAGGCGAGATCGTTGCGGTGCTTGGACGTAATGGTGCCGGCAAGACAACGACGGTCCGCAGTATCGTTGGTTTGACACCGCCACGGCAGGGCACCGTCGAAATATTTGGCCAAAATACGACACACTGGCCGGCGCATCGGATTGCAGGATTGGGTGTTGGTTACGTGCCTGAGGGGCGAAAAATTTTCGGAAACCTGACGGTGCTGGAAAATCTCAAAGTACCGCAAGCACGTCCTGGCCCGTGGGATCTGGATCGTGTGCTCAAGCTCTTCCCACGTCTTGCCGAACGCAAATCGCAGCTCGGCCGCCAGCTTTCCGGTGGCGAGCAGGAAATGCTGTCCATCGCACGCCCGCTTTTGCTCAATCCGCGCGTCATGCTGCTCGATGAGCCGAGCCAGGGACTGGCGCCGCTGATCGTGCGTGAAGTCATGCAAGTCGTGCGGCGTATGCGGGAGGACGGGCTGTCAGTGCTGCTCATCGAGCAGAACGCGCCGCTTTCTCTGTCGATTGCCGATCGTGCCTACATCCTCGACGACGGAAAAGTCGTCCACTCGGCCAAGGCCGCCGAGCTCGCGAAAGACACCGAGCTGGTCAATAAACTGGCCGGTGCTGGCCACAAAGCCGCGTAAGCGTCGTACCCGAAACTCTTTCCTCAGGAGGCGGGGCATGACGCTGTGGCTGCCCAACTATCTTTACGGCGTCTGACGCGATACCGGCAGTCGACGAGCTGCGCCGAACATGATTTTATCGGCGCAGTCGTCTCTTAGGAATTGTTCGTCTTGGCGAGTATCGAACAAATTGCGCTGACCGCGAGTGAGGCGGTAGCCGAAATCGCCCGCGGCGCGATTTCAGCGGAAGAATACACGCGGGACTGCCTCGATCGCATCGCGACGGTCGAGTCGACAGTGCAGGCATTCGTGCATCTCGACGCCGAATATGCTCTTGCGCAGGCGCGCGAACGAGACGAATGGCGATCGAGTGGCCATCCAATCGGCCCGCTGCACGGCATTCCGGTGGCCATTAAGGACATAATCGATACAGCAGACTATCCGACGGAATGCGGTTCAACTTTCCTGTCCGGCCGCCGGCCAGGTTCGGATGCGACAGTTGTCGCTCGATTGCGTGCCGCGGGCGCAATCGTCATCGGGAAAACGGTGACCACCGAGTTTGCCTATTTCAGCCCCGGCAAGACACGCAATCCGCATGACCGCGAGCGCACCCCCGGTGGTTCCTCGTCAGGATCGGCGGCCGCGGTTGCGGCACAAATGGTACCGTTGGCGCTCGGAACGCAGACCAACGGGTCGATCATCCGGCCCGCCTCGTTTTGCGGCGCCTATGCAATGAAGCCAAGCCACGGCCTTGTGCCGCGTACGGGTGTTCTGCAGTTGTCTCGCACCCTCGATCATGTCGGCCCCTTCGCGCGTTCGATCGAGGACCTTGCGTTGGTGCTCGACAGCATTGCCGGATACGATTCGCAGGATCCGGATACCCGTCCTGTCGGCGCGCGAAATTTCCGCACGATCGCGGCAGACGATTTCCCACTGGCGCCGCGCTTTGCCTTTGTACGTACGCCGGTCTGGGACAAGGCCGATCCCGATGCGCGAGAGGCATTTGAAGAACTTGCAGGCGAACTGGGTGAAGCCTGCTTCAGGTTCGACCTGCCCGACCGCTACGCGGCTGCCTGGGACAGCCAGCGCATGATCATGGCGACCGAAATGGCATACAATCTCGGCGGATTGGTGGATCAGGGCGGCGACATGATCAGCAAAACCACCCGCGATCTAATTGAGGAAGGGCGCAAGACCAATGCGGCGCGTTATCTCGAAGCGGTGTCCGGCGCAAAGGCGCTGAGGGCAGAGCTTAATCAATTATTTCAGCAGCAATGCAATGCCATCATCACTCCGTCATCACCGGGCGCGGCGCCTAAAGGAACCGCCACCGGCAATCCGGCGTTCTGCACTTTGTGGACTTATCTCGGCTTGCCCGCAATCTCGATTCCACTTATGACCAGCGCGAGCGGAATGCCGCTGGGGGTGCAATTGGTCGGGCCGTCCGGCGACGACGCGCGCCTGTTGCGGACGGCACAGGCCCTGGTGAGAAAACTGTCCGAGAACGAATGATCACCCAAAGTTCGGCGCGCGGCGCATTGTTTGCTGCTTTCCTATTTTCGGCGCACGGGTTGGCAGTAGCAGCCAATTCGTTCCCCTTCGATCGTGAGCTTCTGCTCGACGCGACGCCGATGCGGCCTGGTAAGCGCATGCCGATTCTTACAGTCGAGGAAAACGGCACGGCAAGACTCGATCTGTGGTGCAGAACGGTACCGGCGCGTGTGGAAATTTCCGACATGGCCATCAAAATCGAACCTGGTCCGTTGCCGGAAGATCTGCCGACAATGCAGAGCGCCGGACAGTGCACGCCGGAGCGTGTCAAAGCTGACGAGGAAATTCTCGCGGCCTTTAGCCAGGTGACCGGGTGGCGGCGGCAAGGCGAAGCCATTGTGCTGGAGGGCACGACCACGCTTCGGTTCCGCGCGAGCGATCATTGATTGCAAAAAAAGGGGCGCAGCTTTCGCCGCGCCCCTCATTCTGAAAGCCAAGGTCCGATCAGAAGCCCATTCCACCGCCCATTCCGCCGCCGGGTGGCATCGCCGGCGCGGGTTCTTTCGGCAGTTCCGCAACCATAGCTTCGGTGGTGACCAGGAGGCCGGCCACCGAGCCAGCATCCTGTAGAGCCGCGCGCACCACCTTGGCCGGATCAACAATGCCCTTGTCGATCATGTCGACATACTCTTCATTCTGGGCATCAAAACCGTAGGTTTCCGACTTGTGGTCGGTGATCTTGGCGACGACGATAGAGCCTTCGACGCCGGAATTTTCCGCGATTTGACGGATCGGTGCTTCCAGCGCCTTGAGGACAATATTGATTCCAGCTTGGACATCCGGATTTTCGTTGTGGATGCGGCCGACAGCCTTTTTGGCGCGTAAGAGGGCAACACCGCCGCCAGGCACGATGCCTTCTTCGACAGCAGCGCGTGTGGCGTTCAGTGCGTCCTCGACGCGGTCCTTTTTCTCCTTCACCTCGATCTCGGTGGCGCCGCCGACCTTGATAACGGCCACGCCGCCGGCGAGCTTGGCCAGCCGCTCTTGCAGTTTCTCACGATCGTAGTCAGAAGTTGTTTCCTCGATCTGTGCCTTGATCTGGCCCACGCGCGCTTCGATGTCGGGTTTCTTGCCTGCACCGTGCACGATGGTGGTCTTTTCCTTTTCGATGATCACCTTCTTGGCGCGGCCAAGCATCGCCGTGGTCACATTTTCGAGCTTGATGCCCAGATCTTCGGAGATGAGCTGACCACCGGTCAGGATGGCGATGTCCTCAAGCATGGCCTTGCGCCGATCGCCGAACCCGGGGGCCTTGACGGCCGCGACTTTCAGACCGCCGCGCAGCTTGTTGACGACAAGCGTAGCGATTGCTTCGCCTTCGACATCTTCGGCAATGATGACGAGCGGCTTGCCCGATTGCACCACGGCCTCGAGAACCGGAAGCATTGCTTGCAGTCCGGCCAGCTTCTTCTCATGGAGGAGGATGTAAGCGTCTTCGAGTTCAGCGAGCATTTTTTCGGCGTTGGTGACGAAGTAGGGCGAAATATAGCCGCGGTCGAACTGCATTCCCTCGACGATTTCAACCTCGGTCTCGAGGGCCTTCGCCTCTTCTACGGTGATGACGCCTTCGTTGCCGACCTTCTGCATGGCCTGGGCGATCATCTTGCCGATCGTCGCATCGCCATTCGACGAGATCGTGCCGACCTGGGCGACTTCGGCCGAAGAGCCTACCTTCTTCGCGCGCTTTTCGATGTCCTTGACCACCGCGGTCACCGCGATGTCGATGCCTCGCTTGAGATCCATCGGATTCATGCCGGCCGCGACCGATTTGGCTCCCTCTTTCACGATGGCCTGAGCGAGCACCGTTGCAGTCGTCGTGCCATCCCCGGCGAGATCGTTGGTTTTCTGAGCGACCTCGCGCACCATCTGCGCGCCCATATTCTCGAACTTGTCTTCGAGTTCGATCTCCTTGGCGACTGTGACGCCGTCCTTGGTGATGCGCGGAGCACCGAAACTCTTGTCGAGGACCACATTCCGGCCCTTTGGACCGAGCGTGACCTTCACCGCATTCGCCAGGATATCGACGCCGCGCAACATCCGGTCGCGCGCGTCGCCTGAAAACTTCACATCCTTCGCAGCCATTTCAATTTACTCCGTTTGAATTCCATTGGATGTCAGGCGATGACGCCCATGATGTCGGATTCCTTCATGATCAGGAATTCCTCGCCGTCGAGCTTGACCTCCGTTCCCGACCATTTGCCGAACAGCACTCGGTTGCCCGGCTTGAGGTCGATGGGGGTCAACTTGCCGCTCTCGTCGCGGCCGCCGGGCCCGACAGCGATGACTTCGCCTTCCTGCGGCTTTTCCTTCGCTGTATCGGGGATAATAATTCCGCCTTTGGTCTTCGTTTCCGCATCGATGCGGCGAACAACGACGCGGTCGTGGAGGGGACGAAACTTGGTTTTGGCCATGGGCTTCCTTGTGGCGCTAGTGTGCGTCTCATGAAACAGAAAGTGTCGATTTATCAATCATTTAGCACTCGATGGTCATGAGTGCCAACTGCTGCCTGGGAAATATTGCCTCCGTGCCGGGGTGTCAAGCTGATGCGGCAATCAATTGCAGTGGCCACGCCGTCATTGGGCGCTTGCGCTGTTCGCCAATGCCCTCCAAAGTCGCAAGCCTGCCTCGCAAGGAGCCGGAATGAGCCTGCCAGATCGCCCCGCAATTTCGCGTGCTGTAGTCCTTGTGTTGTGTGCGCTTGGCCTTTCTGCTTGCGCCACTGGACCGCAGCCCGAGCAGCCGGCGGCTCCGGCCATCGTCCCGACGCTGCCGCCTGCGTTTCCGCCGCAGGATATCGTCGGACGCTGGGGTTTGGCGGCCTATCACAAGGAAGAGGATCGCTCGCGTACCGAGGCGGCAGCGGTCGCTGGCTGCAAGCAGCCCTATGTGATCACGCTGGGTCCGAGCGGCGGCGTCATGATGCACCTTGCCGATCAAGCGACGCCGACGGAATTGCGATTGAAAGGTGCCCCGGGCGGGAAAACCTTCATCGGGCCAGCGGAAGATCCGCCGGGTGGCGCTCAGGACCGGGAAGTTGTCACTTTCGATGGCCGCGTTCTGATCCTTCGCTGGATGGATTCCGAAGTGCAAGGCCGCTACGGCACCATGGTCTATGTCCGCTGCGGAGCGGAGGGTGCCAAGCGGCCGCCAAAACCCAAAGCGGGCGCGAAGCCGAGACCGGCACCAAAGCCCGCACCGCCGGCCCCGCCACCGCCGCGGCAGTAGTCCCTGCGTCATCATTGCCGGACTTCGCCCGACATCCCATGATGCGGCGGGAAAACCTGAGTCCGGATAACGCGCCCATTCGTGGCAAACTCATCATTATGCGCGGATGAAGTTCCGCGTCTCGGCTGTGGGTGTGCCGGTATGGCAGCTATTCGAGATTTTGTTTACGGGCCCTGGCGCGCGGTGCCTGTTCTCGGCGTGACGCAGATTTTGTCCTGGGGCACCATTTTTTATACGCCGGTCCTGATCGTGCCGTTGATCGCCACTGAGCGTGGGTGGTCAATTTCTTTCGCCATGGGCGGGTTCTCAGTGGGTCTGCTGATCGCCGGGCTGGTTGCCCCGATCGTCGGTCGTTTGATCGATCGTTTTGGCGGACATGTTGTCATGACAATTGGTTCGCTCGTCGGTGCGCTCGGCCTTTTCCTCATCGCCTGGGCCGTCCATCCCGTCGCGTACTACGCCGTCTGGATGGTGCTTGGCGTTGCCATGGCTGCAAATCTTTATGATTCCGCTTTTGCCACGCTCGGCCGCATATTTGGCGGGGCCGCCCGCCGGCCGATCACCGCACTTACACTCGCTGGCGGATTTGCCTCGACGGTAAGCTGGCCTGCGACGCACCTGCTCCTCGAGCATGTCGAGTGGCGCGGCACTTATCTTGTGTATGCGGCACTACTCGCATGCGTGTCGGCGCCACTGCATGCTCTGGCGTTGCCGCGCAGCCGTTTCGAAGCCGGTACGGCATTGCAAAGTGGATCAGAGACGCCCGTAAAGACGCTGCCGCCCCACGGCCTGACATTTATTTTGGTGGCGGCTGCGTTTGCGACATATGCCTTCGTTCCCTCGGGCCTTTCGGCGCATCTGCTGGCGATTTTCTCGCGCGCAGGCATTGATGCGGGAACCGTCGTCTGGGTGGGCGCCCTGTTTGGACCGGCGCAGGTGGGTGCACGTCTTGTCGAATTTGCATTCGGCCGGAATTTACATCCGCTGTGGATCGCCCGTTTCGCCCTTGCAACGTTGCTTTGTGCGTTCGTGATGCTGGCGCTATTGGGCGTATCGACAAGCACCGCTGCTGCCTTTGCCTTGATGTTTGGCGGAGCTAACGGCCTCGTTACGATAACGCGCGGTGCCGTACCGCTGGCGCTTTTTGGTGCGTCCGGCTACGGGCGTTTGATGGGACGGCTTGCCGGGCCTTTCCTGCTGGTGCAGTCGGCAGCGCCTTTGGTCATGGCGTTCGTCGTCGAACATACATCCGATCCCGCAGCCCTGGCCGTTGCCGCTGGTTTCGCTGCAGCCGCTCTCATGTGTTTTCTTTCGATTCGACGCCCGTCCTAGGCAAACATCAAATCGATGTCTTGCTGGGTGGCGTGACCGCTGTCGCCGTCGAGTCGCGGACCGTTGATAAGGCTGCTCGAATCCGGCTCAGGCGCCGGCGCTGGCCGGCCCGATCCTTCGCTGATGCCGCAGCGTTCGATCATGCCCGCCAATTCTTCTTCGACCATCATCAAGGTTGCGATCACTTTGCCGATGCGTTGGCCGGTGAGATCCTGAAAATTGCAAGCTTCGTATATGCGGACCACATGGTCCTGCAGATCCTGGGCCAGACCATGGTGGTAACCGTCGGTCAGGACGGAGACGAGGGCGCGTGCGCAGTCATCGATGGTCTCGGCTGACGTAAGGACTTTCTGCGTTGCCGTTTCCATGCACTCGACTGCGGCCGCAAGTTCTCCCGCGGCTCGTGTCATCCGGCGATCATTGCCGTCATTCATGAGCGCTGAAAGTTCGCGCTTGGTGCGCACGACGATATCCCGGATCGCCGTTAGCTCGTTGTCGATTGCTGGGGACGTTTCCGCGAGACGACGTGGTTCGCTCACGGCAATGAAATCCTCGGAGCCGGGTTGCGCCGGACTCGTATTGCGCCCCCCTGTCGGTTGCTCGACGCGGAAAACCTTGCGCTGCACGTCCTGTGTTCTCGCCTGACTGACTGGGACTACTTACAGAACGGGCATTAATGCCGGGTTGCGCAGCTCTGGAAACCGCTCGTTTACCATAGGGAATCGTGGTTGACGACAATTTACCATTCGGTGTGCGTTTGCCCGTTAACTCGGCGGCGCTGAGTGAAACCAACAGGGTGTGTCGATGCGTAGTCCGATTGCCGTCGGAATAGCAGTGCTCTCGCTTTCGAATGTCGCATCGGCAGAGCCGATATCTTCAGTCTTTTCCGAAACGGCGGCGGCGCCACCCATGGTAGTCGCGGCGACGCAGCCGCCGCAAAACAATCTGGGCGGAGGGTTCATCGAGTTCCTGTTTGGCGACTCGTCACGGCAGCCGCGGTCTCCCTCACAGGAATGGTATGGGCCGCCGCCCCAGCGGGCAGACGACCGCCCAGATGAAAACGCGCCACGGATGTTCGCAAATTCTTCCGCCGTTGACCGCATGCAGGGCGAGCAACGATGGGACGGCCGAATGGATCCGCAGTTCTTGCGCCAAGAGGTTGCCTTCAGCGGGAAGGAACCCCCGGGTACGGTCATCATCGATACGCCCAATCATTTCCTTTATCTGGTCGAGGGCGAAGGTAGGGCCATGCGCTACGGAATTGGTGTCGGCCGTCCCGGTTTTACGTGGTCGGGCGTGCACGCGATTTCGGGCAAAAAGGAATGGCCGGACTGGGTGCCTCCCGACGAAATGGTCAAGCGCCAGCCGTATCTGCCGCATTTTGTGGCTGGCGGTCCTGGCAATCCATTAGGCGCTCGTGCGCTCTATCTCGGCTCGACGCTCTACCGTATTCACGGCTCGAACGAGCCCTGGACGATCGGCAAAAACGTTTCGTCGGGCTGTATCCGGATGCGCAATGCAGACGTCATTGACCTGTATGAGCGCGTAAAGGTCGGCACCAAGGTCGTTGTGCTTTAGCGCGGTCAGGCGCCGTCGCCGCCGCCGAAATCTCCGCCGGTATCGCCGTCATTGCTGCCGTCGAAATCAGCCGCGTCCGATGTGTCGTCGTCATTGAACAGGCCCGCAGATTGCGCAATGCCACCTACGCCGTTTCCGATGTCGTCAATGCCGGCCTCGCGAGCAAGATTCCCACCAGAGCCGTCACCGGCCCATGGCGAATTGCCTTGCGGGAGGGGAGCGAGTGCACTCGCGCCATGATGCCCGAACATCGAGCTTATCGTATTGAGCAAAAGCGCTCCGCCGATGACGCCGGCTGCAGATGCCGCCGCCGTGCCGAGGAACGATCCACCATGCGCCGGCGCAGCGGGTGCGACCGCGGCGCCGCTATTCCAACGCGCATCGGGCTCAGTCGATGCACTTGCATGGACGCTTGGCACCGAAGCGGTGCCCGTGCGGCCGACGAGGGCCTGGCGCATGCTGTCGAGAAATCCACCGGCTGACGACGAACCGGAACTTTCGCCCGTAAGTTCGCGAATGCGGGTGTCGGCACGCTTGAGCGCTTCGTCCTGGACAAGAACGGTCTGTACCAGCGGATAAACAGCATGCGGAGCCCGCGCAATCCCGTCCGCGATCGCGCGTTCGGCCTCGCCATCCCGCGGGGCGGTTTCGAGCCGCGCGAGCCGGTCAAATAATTCGTCAATCAACCGCCGTTCTTGCGGAGTCATCAATTCCTCCCATGGCCGTTCATTGACTATTTATGCGGCGCGGTCGTGAACGCTAGTAGGGCTGCTCAAGCGCGACATTTTGGGCGGCCAGCACCTTCGGGAAATTATCAGAGCTGAAAAAGGCAAATTCGCGTTCCCGCAATGTGGTGAGCAGATCGAGTGCCTTTAGTTCGGCGTCGACGAAACCCGGATGACACATGATGAGGCCGCCGTTGGGCAGACCAGTCAGGAACCGCGGGAATAGTCTCACGATGTCGGCATTGGGCGTGAAGGAATAGGTACCGGCGAAAGCCGGGTTGAATGCTATGCCCAGCCTTTTCGCCTTGCGCCGAAGGCTGAGACTCAAAATGTCGAGCAACAGCGCCTTGCGGTCATTGAGCCGCGGTGCTCGTCCGTCCGCATTGGCGGACCCAGGCCTCCGGCGCGGTCTCGGCGGCAACCTTGAGAAATGCGTCGCGTACTTGAGGGAACAGGTGGGCATGCTGGTGTCCGTCGAGAAAATCAGGTGGCCGTCCAAAGAATTCGACGAATGTGCGCAGTTGTGTTGCGATTTCGATGGCCAACCGTTCCGGCTGGAGACGCCGCGCGATCGCCGCTTGCAGCATCTTGTTGAGCGATAGAAACCGTCCGCGGCGCAACGGCGCAAAGTCTTCGATGATCGGCTTGAACGGCGCGGTGAGAGTCACGTGCAGGCCGATTGCCGTACGTTTCTTTCCTGAATTAAGAGTATCGAGGGCGGTGGCTTCTTCTGCGTTGAAATTCGGCGATGACACCATCACCGAGGTCGCATTGATACGTTCCCGGAGGATCAGTTCACGGATTGCGGCACTGACACCCGGCGAGATTCCATAGTCATCCGCGCAGAGCCAGATACGCCGAGGGTTCGATCGCATGTGACGTCGGCTATTCGGCGGCGCGAGATGCCGACGGCCGCGCTTTGGCCGACTCGCTTGCGCGCTTCACGCTGTGTTCGGCGACGAAATAGACCGGCCGCGCCTTTGATCTCGGACAGCATCTTGCCGACATATTCGCCGAGCACGCCGATCAGGATGAGTTGCACGCCGCCAATGCACCATCACGCTGACCACCAGCGAAGGATAGCCGGGCACGTCCTTGCCGAAGAGCAAGGTCTCCAGCACGATCCAGCTGCCGAAGAACAAGCGCCGTGACGGCGAGCAGCAGGCCGAGCAGGCTCGCGACGCGCAGCGGCGCCACCGAGAACGACGTCAGGCCTTCGATCGACAGGCCGATCAGCGTCCATACATTCCAGGTGGTCGCGCCGTGCGCGCGCAGCGCCGGTTCGTAGTCGACGCGCACCTGGCGGAAGCCGATCCAGCTCGACAGTCCCTTGAAGAAGCGATTGCGCTCGGGCATCTGCCGCAGCGCCGCTGCCGCGCGCGGCGACAGCAGACGGAAGTCGCCGGCGTCCTCCGGGAATTTTGTGGCGCGCGCCCCAATTGAGCAGCGTGTAGAACGCACGTGACGCCGGTGCGGCGCAGCCAGGGCTCGTTCTCGCGATGCGCCTTGGCCGTGTAGACCACGTCGTAGCCGTCGTCGAGCCAGCGCGCGACCAGCGTCTCGATCAGTGCTCGGCGGATGCTGGCCGTCGCCGTCCATGAACAGCACGGCGCCGAGCCGCGCATGGTCGAGGCCGGCGAGCAGCGCCGCCTCCTTGCCGAAATTGCGCGACAGCGTGACGACCTGGATGTCGAGCGGCATCGGCCGGCAGCGATTGTGCGACCGTCGCTGGTGTCGTCGCGGCTGCCGTCGTCGACATAGACCACCTCGATGCTCAAGTCCGCGCTTGGCCTGCAGATAACGCGCGACCTCGGCGATGCGCTCGTGCAGGGCGGCAAGGCCCGTCGCCTCGTTGAACAGCGGCACGACGATCGACAGCGCCGGCGCGGATGAGGAAATCCGCGCGCGCGAGCCTGATTTGGTCGGTTTCACCGCCATTTTCAGTTAACCTGTCGCTTCCGTTTCGTCCGCGATCTATACCGCACCAGGGCTGGCGCTGTCGCGCCCGCCCTACCGGTCCGCTGTTTGTCGTGCTAAGCGTGCGTGGACGATGATCCCTGCGCCCTTCCAGAACATCCTCGATCGTCTTTCGGTGGCCTGGCACGAGCGTGCTATCGCGCTCAAGGCGGCCAGCTTCGCGCTCGTCGGCGTCATCAATACGGCCGTCGATTTCAGTGTTTTTTGGTCTACCGTGACCTATCTGCACTGGCCGCTGGTTCCCGCCAACGTGCTGGCCTGGCTCGTCGCCGTGTACGTTTTCATATGTGATGAATTCCTTCATCACCTTCGGGCCGGAATCCGGTCGCACGCTCACGCTGGCGCGACTACGCGACTTTCGCCGCATCCGGTGTCGCCGGTATGGTTGCCAGTACCGCGACGCTCTTTGCGCTTGTCCTATATTTTCCCGTTATTGCCCGCAAAGCTCGTATCGATCTTGGTCAGCTTCGTCGTCAATTTTTCGCTCTCGCATTTTGTGGTCTTTCGGCCGCGCCGCCCTGGCGAAGACGCAGGTCGACGCGACTGGCCGTACAAGTTGAACTGGTTCACCATGCAACACGACGACTAATCTGACAGCCAAGCTTCCGAGTTTCGTCACCCACCTTGAATGCGCCATGACCGGGGAGCGGCACGAAGCCGACCAGGTGCACAACCTGTCGCGCGCCGGAAAGCCGTTGCTGGTGCGCTACGATCTGGATGGCGTGCGCAAGGCGCTGAGCAAGGAGGTGCTGGCTCGCGCGCGCGCCCGATCTGTGGCGCTATCGCGAATTGCTTCCGGTACGCAAACCGGAAGACATTGTCAGCCTCGGCGAGGTCGTGACACCCATTGTGCGCATGCCACGCCTTTCCGCGAAGCTGGGCGGAGGCGAGATCCTCGTAAAAGACGAAGGACGATTGCCGACCGGCTCATTCAAGGCGCGCGGCTTGGTCATGGCCGTCTCGATGGCGAAAGCGCTCGGCATCAAGCACATGGCGATGCCGACCAACGGCAATGCGGGTGCTGCGCTCGCCGCCTACGCCTCGCGTGCCGGCATCAGGACCACGATTTTCTGTCCCGAAGACACTCCAGAGGTGAACGTCAGCGAGATCGCACTGCAGGGCGCAGCAGTCTATCGCGTCAACGGCTTGATCGACGATTGCGGAAAGATCGTCGGCGAAGGAAAGGCGAAAGTCGGCTGGTTCGATACGTCGACATTGAAGGAGCCCTATCGGATAGAAGGGAAAAAGACCATGGGTCTCGAACTGGCCGAGCAACTCAGCTGGCAAGTTCCCGACGTAATCTTCTATCCGACCGGTGGCGGTACGGGACTGATCGGCATGTGGAAAGCCTTCGCGGAATTGGAGGCCATCGGATTTATCGGTAAGAAGCGGCCACGCATGGTCGCGGTACAGGCTGCCGGCTGCGCACCCATGGTGAAAGCTTTCCAGGCCGGTGAGGAACACGCCCCGCGGTGGGAAAATGCGCATACGATCGCATCCGGGATCCGCGTGCCACAGGCGGTCGGCGACTTTCTCATTTTACGGGCGGTACGCGAAAGCGGCGGATTTGCGATCGCGGTGCCGGACGAGGCGATCAGCGCGGCGCTCGACGAGATGGCCCGCGAAGAGGGGTTCCTATTGTGCCCCGAGGGCGCCGCCACATACGCCGCGTATAAACAGAGTCTTGCGGATGGCCGCGTGACGAGCCGTGATCAAGTCGTGCTTTTTAATTGTGCGAGCGGCCTGAAATACCCGCTGCCGAAAATCGAGCGCAAGCTCGACCGCCACAAGGCAATTGATTACGCCAGTTTGTGAGCAGGACGGCCTACAACGCCGCTTCCAGCTTTGCGAAGAGCGGATTGTCGCGCGAAAACACGTAGCCAAGCTCGGCAACCGCGACCGCCTCGGCGCCGTTCTCACGAAGGAAGCTCGTGAGCGCATAGACCTGGTCGGGAGGGCAGTGAAGCGTAAGCATCCCCGAAGACGTGGGGCCGCCGAACGGCGTTTCAATGTTGAATTTGCGCCTGACGTTTTCGACCAGCATGTCGGTGCCGGCGGCAAAGCGTGCGCGCACTTCGCGATAGGCGCGCGCGCGGGCCTGCGCCGCAACGCGGTCGAGGATGATGCGGGCGGTATCACGCTCGTTCTTGCCCCAGGCAGCGCCGCGCGCCGCGACGAGGTTTGCCTGCGATCGCAGGATTGTGCCGTCTTCGACGATCTTAAGGGCATTCGCCGCAAGCGTAGTGCCGGTGGTCGTGATATCGACAATCATCTCGGCGGTGCCGGCCGCCGGCGCGCCTTCGGTCGCGCCCGAGCTCTCGACGATCCGATAGTCAATGATGCCGTGCGCGGAAAAGAAATCGCGCGTGAGATTGATGTATTTGGTTGCAATCCGCATCTTGCGGTCGTGGTGCTGGCGGAACGCCGTGGCGACATCATCGATATCGGCCATCATTCGCACGTCGATCCAGGCCTGTGGTACTGCGACAACCACATTGGCAAAGCCGAAACCAAGGCCCTCGATCAACACTACACGGCTGTCCGAATCCGGAATCATTTCCCGGATGAGGTCTTCGCCGGTCACCCCGAGGTGAATAGATCCGGAAGCAAGCTGGCTCGTGATCTCGGATGCAGACAGATACGCGATTTCGACACCGTCGAGACCGGCGATCGCGCCGCGATAGTCGCGCGCGCCGCGCGGCTTGATCAGCGTCAAACCGGCACGCGCGAAGAATGCTTCCGCATTCTCTTGCAGGCGGCCCTTGGCAGGAACCGCAAGCACTAAAGGCGTGCTCATGATCTGGCTCCATAGACCGCAAGCCGCTCGATCCAGATCGCGAAACCGACCGCAGCGCGTGGCATGGGCTGCGCCCAGGCGCACGAGCAATTCGTCGTAACGCCCGCCGGCCACCAGTGGGTCTCCGCTTCGCTTCGGATCCGTCAATTCGAATACCAGGCCGGAGTAATAATCGAAGCCGCGGCTGAACGCCGTCGAGAAACGCACGCGCTTTACGTCGACGCCACGCGCCTCAAGGAATCCGGTACGGCTTTCAAATTGATCGAGCGCCGGGCCCAGTGCCGACGTCATTTTGGCTTCGCCGGCGAGCGCGTGCAGTGCCGCAGCCGCATCGTCGGGATTGCCTTGAATGGCGAGGAACCGCTCAATCAGCCCGCGGATGTCGCGCGGCAACCGGGTGCTGGCACCGAGCGCAGACTGCTCGAGGAAACGATCGGCAATTTCGCCGACCGAGCGCCCGCCGACTGCGTTAATGCCGGCAATCGACAACAGGTCGGTAACGAGCGCATGCGCTCCCTTCGGGTCGGACCCAGCGAGAGCCGCAAGCACGCCCTGGTATTCGGGGCGGGCATTGTTTCCGCCAAGCACCAGGCGCTCGAGATCCTGGGCGAGATTGGCCTTGCGATTGAAGTCCTTTATCAGCCGCCGCTTCCATGCCGGCGGCAATTCGAGTGCCGCGATGAGGCTGGCGAACAGCGCGACGTCGCCGATCTGGATGTCGGGTGTGCTGAGGCCATAATGTGCCGTTGCCTCGAGGCCGAGTGAAAGCATTTCCGCGTCGGCCGCGGCTTTGTCCGCACGCCCGAACGATTCGACGCCGGCTTGAACAAATTCCGCTGGCCCATCCTTGCTGTGGCGAAAGACGGGGCCGAGATAGCAGTAGCCTGCCGGCTTTCCGGCAAGCGGCGAGGCGAGATATTCACGCGATACCGGAATGGTGAGGTCGGGCCGCAGACAGAATTCGTCACCGTCCGGCGTTGTCGTGAGGTACATGCGCCGGCGAATGTCTTCCCCGGAAAGGTCGAGGAACGGCTCCGCAGGCTGCAGCATGGCGGGCGCAACGCGCGCGTAACCGGCGCGGTCGTAGGAAGCGACCAGCGCCTCCGCCCGCGCGTCGGGTCCAGTGCTACGCGTTGTCACGCTTGCGTCCATTCGTGTTCCAAAACCGACTGCAAATCTGAGGTTCGCGCGTCGGCCTTTAGCATGGCGGTCTTAAGGATTCGACGATGTTTGCCGGCTGGTCTTAACCGTCAGAGCCGGCAAATGTTTGTCGTCGTTAACAAATTTTCAGCGCGCCCATCCTTGGGGCGTCGCGAAAGCCCGGATTACGGGTACCAAAGCACATGTCGCGGGACGGGTAAGGGAATTTCAATACAACCGGCGTTCATTGGAATGTCGTGGAGGCGAAGCCATGAATAGTCCGGTCCCGCGTGCGGTGGTCGAGGCATTTTATCATGCCCTGGCGACGCGCGACATGGATACGCTGGCGAAGTTTCTCGACGACCAGGTGGTTTGGACCATCAGCGGCCCGGTCGACATCCTGCCGTTCTGCGGTCAGCGCGTCGGCAAGGACGTGGTCATGAAACTGTTGGTGAGCGATATCCCGACGATGTTATCGGGGCGGCGTTTCACATCGACTGCCACCCTGGTCGACGGCGACCGCGCCGCGGTACTTGGCAGGCTTACGGCGACGAAGCGCGATGGCGGCCACGCCATCAGCTATCGCATTGCGCACTTCATTCAATTCCGCAATCAAAAGGTCGTCGAATATGTATCGATCATCGACAGCTTCGATGCGGCCGAGCAGATGCTCGGTCATAATCTCGAAGCATATGACCGCTATCGAGTCGAAGGCAACGTAGTCACGGTATGACCGACATTTGACGGTGGTCACAGCCGCAGATGTGATTCGCGACGTAACTTATCACCGCAAATTATTGAAACTGCTTCGGAGCAAATCCAATGTGCCGCTATCCTGCCGTGGCGGCTGTCTGCGTCCTGTTCGGGTTGCCTGCATTCGCATCGGAGCTGCCGATGCGGAAGGCGGGGTTGTGGGAACTCAAGATGGAATTTCAGGGTCGCAATCTTCCGACGCAGCTCATGCAGCAATGTACCGATCCGGCAACCGATCAAATGATGACTTTTAACTTCGGCGGCGCGGCCGAGCGAAACTGCCAAAAGCGAGATATCCACCCCAACGGCGGTACCATCACCGTCGACTCTGTTCTGCAGCTTCGGCGACGCAACTACGACCTCGCACGCGGTAGTGAGCGGCGATTTCAACAGCGCCTACACGGTCCAGATCAATTCCACACGGCAGGGCGGTCGGCCGATTCCCGGCGCGGCGGCGGGCGAGTCGCACATGACCATCGCCGCGAAATGGCTGGGGCCGTGCGCGGCCGGCCAAAAACGGGCCGATGTCATGATGGGCAACGGCATGAAGATGAACGTGCTCGACCTGCAAAAAGCGGGTGGCATGCCCCAACGGCGCCCGTAAACCGGGGCGAGCTTACACCACGACCGCAATTCTGCGGCTGCTTTGTCTCAGCCCGATTTATGGCGAGCGAGCAGTCTTTGTACGGCATCGACGAGCGCCGTTTCCTTGACCGCGAACTGCGCCTCGGCCTGCTTCTTCAAATATTCGTCGCGGTCCTTGGTATCAGCAAGCATAGCGCCGAGCATCAGATCCTTGATCTGGACCTCACCGCGCGCCTTTTCGTCGCCGCCCTGGATGATGGCGCAAGGTGAACCGCGCCTGTCGGCATATTTGAGCTGCGTGCCGATATTGTTCTTCGGATTTCCAAGATAAAGCTCTGCCCGGATGCCGGCGGCACGCAACACCGTGGCCATGCGTTGATAATCGGCAATACGCTCACGGTCGAACACCGTCACGATCACCGGGCCCGGCGCCGACCTTTCGTTGATCTTGCCGAGATGGGTGAGGGCGGCCTGCAGTCGTGACACACCGATCGAAAAGCCGGTCGCAGGCACCGGCTCGCCACGGAAGCGCGAGACAAGCCCGTCATAACGTCCGCCGCCGCCGACAGAACCGAATCGTACCGGCCGGCCCTTTTCGTCCTTGATCTCGAAGGTGAGTTCTACTTCAAAAACAGGGCCGGTGTAGTATTCGAGCCCGCGGACGACAGTCCTGTCGATGCGAACACGATCTTCATAACCTGATGCGCGCACCAGAGCGGCGATTTCTGAAAGCTCTTGCCCGCCAACGGTTTTTCCGTCGCTATGGACGTTCTCCTGGCCGGTAATTGCGGCGACAATGCCCGCGATTTGAGGATCGGAAAGCTCGGCGCCTTTGGTAAAATCGCCACTTTCATCCTTGCGGCCCTTGCCAAGGAGCATTTTGACGCCATCGGTACCAAGCCGATCGAGCTTGTCGACCGCGCGCATGGTCGTCAGGCGTTTTTCAGCAGAAATCTGGAGAGCATCCATCGCGCTATCCAGGACTTTGCGGTTATTCACCTTGACGACATACTGGCCGCGCTGAATTCCCAGAGCTTCCATCGTGTCCGCGGCGAGCATGCACATTTCGGCATCAGCCGTCATCGACGCCGCGCCGACGGTGTCGGCATCGAACTGCATGAACTGGCGATAGCGCCCGGGTCCCGGTTTTTCGTTGCGAAACACCCAGCCGTAGCGATAGCTGCGGTATGGCAGCGCCAGGTTCTGAAAATTCTCAGCCACGTAGCGCGCGAGCGGAGCAGTGAGGTCGTAACGCAACGAGAGCCATTGCTCGTCGTCGTCCTGAAATGAAAACACGCCCTCGTTTGGTCGGTCCTGGTCGGGCAAGAACTTGCCGAGCGCGTCGGTATATTCGATCGCCGGCGTTTCCACCGGCTCAAAGCCGTAGCGTTCGAACACGACACGGATCGTTTCGACCATATGACGGGTGGCCGCGATCTCCGCGGTTCCCCGATCAGCAAGGCCGCGCGGCAGGCGGGCTTTGAGCTTTTGCGGCTTGTTGGGTTTGTCTGCCATTTGCGGTCTACATATCAGACGCGCGTATTACAGCAACGCTGTAAACCCGTCAGGGGCGGGCTTGTCCCGCCTGGCCACGTCTTTATGTGTAAAATGGCACAAGCAATGGATGTCCGGCACAAGGCCGGGCAAAACGGCCCCAAACGGTGACAGGTCATGGCACAAGCTCAATCGCAGGCAAAAATCGGTCTTCCCAACGACCTTGAGCCCTATTGGATGCCGTTCACGGCTAACCGCGCCTTCAAGAAGCGTCCGCGGCTGATCGTCGGTGCCAAGGACATGCACTATGTCGCGAGTGACGGGCGCAAGCTGATCGACGGGGCGGCCGGCCTTTGGTGCACCAATGCCGGCCACAATCGCGGGCCGATCGTTGCTGCGATCCAACGCGAAGCCGAGACGCTCGATTATGCGCCGGCCTTCCAGTTCGGCCATCCCAAGGCCTTCGAGCTGGCAAGTCGCGTGACGGCGCTTGCGCCGGGCGACCTTGATCATGTGTTCTTCTGCAATTCGGGGTCTGAAGCAGTCGATACCGCGCTCAAGATCGCGCTCGCCTATCACAATGTGCGGGGCAACGCGTCGCGGGTGCGGCTGATCGGGCGCGAGCGCGGTTATCACGGCGTCGGGTTCGGCGGCATTGCGGTTGGTGGGATCGTGAATAACCGCAAGCAGTTCGGCGCGCTGCTTGCCGGTGTCGATCATCTGCCGACCACCTACAATCGCGAGAAACAGGCATTCACGGTCGGCGAGCCGGAATGGGGTGCGCATCTTGCCGACGAGCTCGATCGCCTCGTTGCGCTGCATGATGCCTCCACGATCGCGGCCGTGATCGTTGAGCCGGTGGCTGCCTCGACAGGCGTCCTCCCGCCACCGAAAGGTTACCTCGAGCGATTACGCGCGATCTGCGACAAGCATGGCATTCTACTGATCTTCGACGAGGTGATCACCGGCTTTGGCCGTCTGGGCTACGCATTCGCGGCCGAACGCTATGGCGTTGTTCCCGACATGATCACTTTTGCCAAGGGCATCACTTCGGGTTCGGTCCCGATGGGCGGCGTGCTGGTGCGCAAGTGCATCTTTGACGCGTTCATGAAGGGCCCCGAACACGTCATCGAACTGTTCCATGGTTATACCTATTCGGCACATCCTCTTGCCTGCGCGGCCGGACTTGCGACGCTCGACCTCTACCGCGAGGAAGGCCTGTTCGAGCGCGCGCACAAGCTGGAGGTATCCTGGGCCAAGGCGGCAATGGGACTGAAAGGCTTGCCGAATGTGCTTGATATCCGGCCGGTCGGCATGACGGTCGGCGTCGATCTCGCGAGCAAGCCCGACGGTGTCGGCAAGCGCGGGATGGAGGCCCTGGACCTGGGGTTTTTCGAGCACGAGGTGATGTTCCGGGCCGTGGGCGACACGCTGGCGTTGAGCCCGCCCCTGATCGTCACTGAAAGTCAGATCGGCGAACTGTTCGATAAGCTCAGCCGGATCATCAAGGCCGTCGCCTGAGCAGGCACGACGAACCTTGCGATACATCAATATCGCGCCGCTTTTTTGCTCATAATGCTAAAGGCATGAAGCGTCGCCAATTTCTTGTTGCAATCCTGATCATCTTGCTGGCCGTTGCAGCGGCCGTTTGGTGGGTTTTTGGGCGGGGCGTCCAGATCGCAGCGGTCGCCGCTACACGCGGCACTGCGGTGGAAATTGTCTACGCGACCGGCGCCGTTGAACCGGTGCACTGGGCCAAGGTCGCGAGCGTCATCCGAGATCGCATTATTGAAATCTGCGACTGTGAAGGCAAAACGGTCGCCAAGGGAGACGTTCTGGTTCAACTCGACAGCCGTGAACAGCGGGCGGGGTTGAAGGAACTCAAGGCCCGCGAAGAATTTCTCAAACGCGAGATGTCACGCGTGAGCGAACTGATCGCGCGCGGCTCGGCGACAACGCAGGCTCATGAGCGTGCCGGCATGGACCTTCAGACAGTGCAGGGCCTGATTTCGGTGCAGACCGAAAAAATTGCCGATTACACCATCCTTGCACCGATGGACGGCGTTGTTCTGCGGCGTGACGGTGAGATCGGCGAAATTGCCGAAGCGGGGCAGATCTTATTCCGCATCGGAGTGCCCAAGCCACTGCAAGTTGTAGCCGAGGTCAACGAGGAGGACATTCCGCGCGTTGCATTGGGACAGACGGTTCTGTTCCGTACGGATGCATTTCCTGACGGGCGCCTGGAAGGTACAGTCAGCGAGATCACGCCGATGGGAGATGTGGCAGCAAAGACATTTCGCGTAAAAATGGCGCTGCCCGACGATACGCCGCTCAAGCCAGGCATGAGCGTGGAAGCCAACATCATCACGCGCGAAAAGCCGAATGCGTTGCTGGTGCCTGCCGATGCACTGCAGGGCGCCGCCGTTTTCGTTGTCGACGACGCGCGCGCCAGCAAACGCTCGGTCACGGTCGGCATCCGCGGGACGCGCATGGTCGAGATTGTATCTGGCCTTGCGGATGGCGAGCGGGTCGCTTCGCCGGCGGCGACTGACCTTAAGGATGGCGCCCGCGTGCGCATCCTCGTGAGCCCATGAATCTCGTTCTCGATATCGCGTGGACACACGTACGGAGCCGCGTGCGGCAGACAGGTTTTGCGGTGGCCGGCGTCGCCACCGGTGTCGGCTTTTCAATCATGATGGCTGCGCTCATGCAGGGCTCCCAAAACGATTTCACCCGGCGACTGGTCAATACGCTGGCGCACATCACCGTCTCGGATGAGCGGCGCAATCCGCCTCCGCAGCCGGCCGAAAAAATGTTCGCGAGCGCCGAGATTCACGGTTTGACACCGGAAGCGCGGCGGCCGGGCATCAAAAATCCGCTCGCTACTTTGGTGGCGCTGGAAGCTTGGCTTCCGGGCAACATTGGGCCGTCGGTAAAGGTGCAGGCCATCATCCGCTACGCCAACCATGATGTCTCGACGACGGTCACCGGCATTGACCCACGGCGCGAAGGGAAAGTGTCGGACTTACCCCAGCAAATGCGTGGCGCCACCCTCAACGCGCTTTACCGTACGACCAACGCCATCATTATTGGTGACCGCCTCTCGGAGAAGATCGGAGCCCGAATTGGCGCCAACATCACATTGCAGACGAGCCAAGGCGCCCATATTACCGCCCAGGTAGTCGGCTTTTTTCATACCGGCGTACGCCAGCAAGACGAAGGCACAGCCTATGTTCTCGTCAAGACGGGACAAATCCTTGCGCAGCAAACCGGCCTGATCAATGAATTGCGGATTCGGCTTGCCGATCCCTTGAAGTCGCGGGAGGTCGCCTCGCGGGTGGAAAACGACACGGGCTACAAGTCGGTCTCTTGGGAAGAGGCCTACGAGGACCTGCTATCGACGTTCATCATTCGCAACCTCATCATGTACGCGGTGGTCGGTGCGATTCTGCTGGTCGCAAGTTTCGGTACCTTTAACATCATCTCGACCATCACCCATGAAAAGGCGCGCGACATCGCCATTATGAAGTCGTTGGGCCTCAGGGAATTTACTGTGCGCTCGATTTTTGTGCTGGAGGCGCTGATCATCGGGCTCGCTGGTGCACTTGTCGGCTTCTTGCTTGGCTACCTGCTCTGCCGTGCGCTCGGTGCGGTCAAAATTACCAACCCGTTTGTCGATTCCGACCACCTGCCACTGGCTTACAGCTACGTCCACTATCTACTGGCGGGCCTGGTCGCTCTAATCTCGTCGATTGTCGCCGGCTACCAGCCCGCGCGAAAGGCAGCGCGCGTTCATCCTGTCGAGATTATCCGGGGTGCGACATGAGCGAGCGCGCGGCAAGGGCGGCAATTGCGGCACCTCTGATCGAGGCGCGTGGGATCACGAGGATCCTGCCAGGCATTGTGCCGACCACCCTGGTGCAGGGAATAGACCTGACGATCCGCACCAATGAGTTTGTCGCGATTACCGGGCCGTCCGGCTCTGGCAAATCGTCGTTGCTTTATTTGCTGGGGCTGCTCGATCTGCCGACGAGCGGCGAGGTGCTAATTCGCGGCCGTGCCACGGCGCAGATGGACGAAGACGAGCGCGCGCTGACGCGGCTGACATTGCTCGGCTTTGTATTCCAGTTTCATTTCCTGCTGCCCGAATTTGCCGTGCTCGACAACGTCATGCTGCCGATGCGCGCGTTGGGGCGGCTGTCGGCTCAAGAAATGCGCGCGCGTGCGCGCGATCTGCTAGGCTCACTCGGGCTCGGTGATCACATGAATAAGCGTCCGGATCAGCTCTCCGGCGGCCAACGGCAGAGGGTCGCCGTTGCGCGCGCGATGGCCAACGAGCCGCCCGTTATTCTCGCGGACGAGCCGACCGGATCGCTCGATTCTAAGGCAAGCGAGCAGGTGTTCGAGGTCCTGCGCAATCTGGTCGAAGAGCACGGCAAGACTGTTGTTGCAGTCACACACGATCTTGGCCTAGCCGAACGCATGGACCGCCATCTCGAACTGCTCGATGGCCGTGTTATTGCCGATGAATCCCATCGGGCTCCGGTCAGGGCCGGAGGCTAGGCCCGGTAGCGTAAGACGGCCTCGGGTGGAGGATCGCCCAACCTACTTGGATGATCGAATCGCCACGGCGGTCTTGCAGCTGCAAGGGTGGCTGCACGGCCGCATCGACCGCGACGTTCCGCAATGCCGGAGGCACGGCGTTCAGGTCACCCGCCGTCCACACAACGACAGCCCCTTTCGTCCGTAAATCGGCGAGGTCGATCCACGGTGCCCGCTCGGGCTTGCCGTCGATCAGCACGCGCGGGTGCTCCGGAGCATAGTGGGCGACATTGCCACCATCCCACATGCTGCCGATGACGTAGACAATCGGGCGCCCGGTCGCCGCGCGGTAACGTTGCGAGATCTCGCGGCCGAGGTCGCCGCCCGGAAAGAATACCGCGCGATAGCGGTGATCGTAATTCGGCAGGACCGCATAATTAGCGACGAAGGCGAGTGCAAGGCATCCGAAACACGACGGCCCAAGTGGCCACGATGCGCGAGAGCCGGAACTTGTCGGGCCCACGCCCCGCGCTGAGCACCACCCACAGGCCGAGAAACAGCCAGAGCGGATAGCCCCACATCGCCACGGTGCCGCGCCCGCTGAGGGCTGCCGTCGCTAGAACCGTAATAATGGGACCGAACGCAAGCCACGCGACAATGCGGTAGTCGAATTCGTCCACGGGAGCGGTCTGTGGTTCTCCCCGCGGGAAAAACAGCGGCAACGCGATGAGCGCGGAGGGGACCAGGAAGAACGCCTGACTAACGCCAAACTGCAACGGATGCCAGAGATGGTCGATGAACCCTCGCGATGGCAAGGCGCGATGTTCGGCGTAGGCAAAAGGTAGAAAATCATTTTGGACGAGCCACACTAGGTGCGGCGCCATTACGATCAGTGCCGCCACTGCGGCAACATAGGGGCCGGGCGTTACCAGGGCTTTGCGCGCATCGCGGTCGACCACGAGGAACAGTGCAAGCGGAACCGCCAGCACCACCACGAAATATTTGGCCCACATCGACATTCCAACCGCGAGGCCGACCAGCAGCCAATGCCCGATCCAACCGCCGCGCAGCGCGCGGTGGAAGGCAAAGCCGGCCAGGGCCCAAAATGGCAGCTGGACGACGTCGTGATTGAATTTCGCCGCCGTGTAATTGAGATAATGCAATCCGTCGACGATCAGCACGGCGACCAAGGCTCCCACAGGACCGATGAGCGGTCTTGCCGTGAGCCACACCAGCCACAGCGCGGCCAGGACGGCAATTTGCGCCAGCAGGTAGTACGCAAAGTCGTGACCGGCGACGCGATACGCAATTTCGACCAGCCACCAGGGCAGAGGCGGCAACTTGTCATAGCCAAGCTGCCACTCCCGGCCATAGGTCAGCGCCTCGATCAGGTCGAGCGGCAAATTGGCGTAAAGCAGCGTGGGAAGGGCTGTCCAAACCGCCGCGTGCAGGAACAAAATAGCCGCCAAGGCGCGCCCAGGGGCTGCTACGATCCGGTCGACAATGGCAAAATGCTGGGGCGGCGGCATCGGCTTTGCGGTCTACGACAGACTGAAGTTCCTGCGAATAACAGCTGAATTCGCGCTACCATAGCAGGACTTCGAGTTGCACGGAGCCGCGCCGTCATGAACATTAGTCATTGGCCGGGCGAATCGGCAGCGGTGTGCGGGTCGCCGGGCTCGGCCCAGGATAGATAGCATGCGTCGCATCAGTGCCATTTTCATTGCGGTCTGCATGATGCTTATCGCCGCCTCGATCGGCGCGGTGCTGTATCTCGGGTTCAAATTCGATGCCAGCACGTCGGCAATCGTGGCGCTCGCCGCGCTGACCGGCATGGCGCTTTTCAACACCGTCGGCAATCGCTTGCGCGATCGTGGCGATCTCGGAGACCAGATTGCCGATTTGTCTCGCGGTACCGCCGACCTCGCCCGTCAGGTCGGCGAAATTTCACGGCGCCTCAATGCTGTTGAAAACAAGATTGCATCTCCCGCCAACCGTGCGCGTGCCGGCGCCGATCCGCTCGCCGCTGAAATCGGCGAGCTCGGCGGTCTGGTGAAGCAGATTGCACAGACCGTCGCCGGCCACGCCGCGGCATTGCAAAAGCAGGGAGCATTGCGTGCCGCCCCCGCCACACCTTTGGCGGACTCCGTACGTCCGGTCGAAAGCACGCTCGCGTTGAGTGAGAACACCGCCGTCGTCGGTGTCGAACGTTTCCGGGGGCTGTCGCGCGAAAGCATCGCCGACCTGATTTCCCGCGCGGCCGAATCCAATCGGGTCGACCTTTATCTTCAGCCCATCGTTACGCTGCCGCAGCGCAAGGTGCGCTACTATGAAGCGATGTCGCGGCTGCGGACCGAAGATGGCGACATTATTCCGGCCGTCGATTTTATCGACGTAGCCGAAAGCGTCGGCCTGATGCCCAAGGTCGACAATCTCGCGGTGTTTCGCTGTGTGCAGGTTGTGCGCCGCCTCTTGCTGAAAAGCCGCGACGTTGGCCTGTTCTGCAATCTCAGTGCTGCAACTTTGAACGACGCGCTGATGTTCCGCCAACTGCTCGATTTCATGGATGCCAACAGGGTGCTTGCATCCTCGCTGATGTTTGAATTCACGCAGGAGGCCTATCGCAATTTCGGTGCCATCGAGCACGAATCCCTGGCGGCGCTCGCCGAACGAGGCTTTCGATTCTCCATGGACCATGTGACCGATCTGCATATAGAGCCGAAAGAGCTTGCCGATCGGGCATTCCGGTTCCTGAAGGTGCCCGCCAAGCTGCTCCTCAATAAGGTTGCCGGCGCGCACAACGACATCGACCCGGAAGACCTCGCTGACCTGCTGGCCAGATCGGGTATCGATGTGATCGCCGAACGGGTTGAGACCGAGACGACGGTCGTTGATCTCCTCGACTATGACGTGCGTTTCGGACAGGGCTTCCTGTTCTCACCGCCGCGCCCGGTGCGGGCCGAGGCGTTGCAGGGATCGGCCGAATCCACAAAACCGGACATGGACGAAAGCCCGGGCGCGCTGCTGGCCACCGGCTAAAAGCCCTGTTACCGATGCAATTCTATTGTCCCGCCATTGCGGATGTGCTCATTCGCCGAAGTTGAGATCGACACCACGCATGAGCGCTGCGTTGCCGCAGTTTATCCAGAAATTTTCGGCGCTGGCGCCCGGCTATGACGCGCTGCTGTGCGACGTCTGGGGCGTATTGCACAACGGCATTGCCATTTTCGAGCATGCCTGCGACGCACTGATGCGCGCCCGTGCCCGAGGCGGTGTTGTTGTCCTGATCACCAACGCGCCGCGTCCGAGCGAGCAGGTGATGCGCCAACTCGAGCGGCTGCACCTGCCACGCGAGACATATGATGCCATTGTCTCATCAGGCGATGTTACCCGCAGCATAATCGAGAAGCGACACGGCCAGACGCTTTACCATCTCGGTCCGGAACGCGACCGCTCGATATTCAGCGGATGCAATGTCAATTTTGCCCCGCCCGAAAGCGCCGACTATGTCGTTTGCACCGGTCTGGAAAACGATGAAATCGAGACGCCGGAAGACTATCGAGCACGGCTTGAGGCTATGCTTACGCGCAAGCTTTTCATGGTCTGTGGCAATCCCGATGTGGTGGTCGAGCGCGGCTCGACGCTTGTCTATTGTGCCGGTGCGATCGCCGATCTCTATGCGACCATGGGCGGCACGGTGCTCTATGCGGGCAAGCCCTACCGGCCGATCTACGACATGGCGCTGGCCAAAGCCGAGCACGCCGCCGGCAACAAGGTCGCGCTGAACCGTGTTCTGGCGATCGGGGATTCGGTGCGCACCGACCTCAAGGGCGCCCGCACGGTCGGGATCGATTTTCTTTTCGTGACGTCTGGAATTCACGCCGAAGAGCTCGGCGGCCGCGAGCGTCCTGACGCCGACGCGTTGACAGCGACATTTACGGCGGCCGGCGGCATGCCAAAGGCAATTATGAGAGAGTTGAGTTGGTAGAACTCAGGCAGCCGGCGCCGGAATTTCGACTTCGTCGAACACGGCATCGATCTTGGTCTTGAGCGTCTGGGCGTTGAACGGCTTGACGATGTAGTTCGATACGCCCGCCTTTTTGGCCGCAATCACGTTCTCGGTTTTCAATTCCGCCGTCACCATGATGAACGGAATTTCCGCAAGCGAGGGATCGGCGCGCATTTCCTGCAGGAGCGTGAAGCCGGTCATCGGCTCCATGTTCCAGTCGGATATGACAAGGCCGTAGCCGCGTTTGCGCAGCTTGGCGAGTGCGGTCGAGCCGTCATTGGCATCATCCACCTGCTCGAAGCCAAGCTGCTTGAGCAGGTTGTGCATGATGCGAATCATCGTGTTGTAGTCGTCCACCACCAAAACTGGCTTCGTCAGATCGACAGCCATGGCATAATTGCCCGTACCGGGCTCTCCCCAAAGATAGCGATAAATATCAGCGGGCCCTTGAATAACCCGTTAATTTGAAGGTTTGTTAACGGCGCGCTAACCGTATTGTTGGCCGGAATGTTCCAGCGATGAAAATATATGCACGGTCTTGAACGCAATCGCCCCCTTTCTTCCGAGTTTCCGAGGACTAGGCCTGTGCTAGCATGCCAGTGAAGCAATTCCACGTGGCGCGCGGCGGTGCGCATGGCATCGATGGCGGCCCTCTTTCCGGCGCTGTGGTTGCGATCGGCAACTTCGACGGCGTCCATCGCGGCCATCGCGCCGTGATCGATGCCGCGCTAAGGCGTGCACACGCACTCGGCGGCGCGGCGGCGGCACTGACCTTCACTCCGCACCCGCGGCTGTTCCTGCGGCCCCAGGAACCGCTGTTCCAGCTTTCGAGCGAACGCAACAAGTTGCGCCTCCTGGCCGCGAGCGGGCTCAGCGGAGCGTTCGTGATGACTTTCGATGCGGCGCTGGCGTCCACTTCGGCGCAGGATTTCGTCGAAAAAATCCTCGTTGGCGCGCTCGGCATTAGAGGTGCCGCAATCGGTTTCGATTTTCATTTTGGGAAGAACCGTGCGGGCTCGCCGGCGTTTCTCACTGAACAGGGTGCGCGTCTGGGCTTCGCCGTCGATGTCATTCCACCTCTGGAGGATGAGGGCCGACCCGTATCATCGGGGGCGGTGCGGGCGGCGCTCGCGGCGGGGAGGGTGGTGGAGGCGACCGAGCTCCTCGGTGCGCCGTGGTTTGCGTCTGGCGATGTTATTCACGGCGACAAACGAGGGCGCGAACTCGGATTTCCGACGGCCAATCTCAGGCTCGACCCGTCCTGTGGTCTCAAGCACGGCATCTATGCAGTGCGCGTGGATGTCGGGGGCAAAAGGCACGACGGCGTTGCCAGCTTCGGCCGCCGCCCGATGTTCGACGACGGCGCACCGTTGCTCGAGATTTTCCTGTTCAACTTCGACGGCGATCTCTATGGATGGACGATCGACGTCGCCTTCATCGGGTGGATCCGCCACGAGCAGAAATTCGAGTCGGTTGATATCCTGAAGCGCCAGATGGCTTCGGACGCCTCCCAGGCCCTCGACGCCCTCAAGCGCGCCACCAACGCCTTTCCGCTATTGGGTGACATTTAGCCAATCGGCCTGCTACATAGCCCGCCAGGATTTGGTTCAAAATGTCGAAGCCCGTACGCGATTATTCCGAAACATTGTTCCTGCCGCAGACGGAATTCCCGATGCGTGCCGGCTTGCCGCAGCGCGAGCCGGAAATCCTAGCGCGCTGGGAAAAAGGCGATCTCTACCGCCAGCTACGCGCAGACGCTAAGGGGCGCGAGAAATTCATCCTGCATGATGGTCCGCCTTACGCGAACGGTAACATTCATATCGGCCACGCGCTCAACAAGATCCTCAAGGACGTGGTGACGCGCAGCCAGCAGATGCTCGGCTACGACAGCAATTACGTGCCGGGCTGGGACTGCCACGGCCTGCCGATCGAGTGGAAGATCGAGGAGGAGCGCTACCGCTCCAAGAACAAGAAGAAACCGGACCTGTCCGATCCGGCGGCGATGGTGGCGTTCCGCCAGGAGTGCCGCGCCTATGCGCAGCATTGGCTCGAGGTGCAGCGCGAGGAGTTCAAGCGCCTCGGCGTCGAGGGCGACTGGGATCACCCCTACACGACGATGGATTTCTTCGCTGAGGCGCAGATCGCGCGCGAGTTGATGAAGTTCGCGGCCAACGGCTTGCTCTATCGCGGCTCCAAGCCTGTGATGTGGTCGGTCGTCGAGAAAACCGCACTCGCTGAGGCGGAGATCGAGTACGAGGATTACACAAGCGATACGGTGTGGGTGAAATTTCCAGTTTCGCATACCGATGATCAAAAGCTGAAAAATGCTTACGTCGTAATTTGGACTACGACGCCGTGGACACTACCTGGCAACCGTGCGGTGTCATATTCGGCGAGGATCAATTATGGTCTGTATCGTGTGACTGACGCTCCACCAGAGAATTGGGCAAAGATCGGAGATGAGTTCATAGTCGCGGATAAGCTGTCTGCTGTTGTTTTCAAGCATGCAAAAGTGACAGCTTTCGAACGAGTAGCCGACGCCTCGGCGAAAGCGCTCGGTCATATGACGCTCAAGCACCCGCTTCGCGGCAAGGGTTACGATTTCATAGTGCCGCTACTTGATGGCGATCACGTCACGGATGAGGACGGCACTGGTTTTGTCCATACGGCGCCTGGACATGGTCGCGACGACTTTGAAATCTGGATGAGCAATAAATCATTGCTCGATGCGGCAAAAATTGAAACCGCAATTCCTTACACTGTCGATGAAAATGGCGCCTTTACTGAGGCCGCGCCCGGCTTCACCGGCAAGCGCGTGCTTAACGACAAAGGCGAGAAGGGCGATGCCAACGAGGCCGTGATCAAGGCGCTGGTCGAGGCCGGCATGATCATTGCGCGCGGCCGTCTCAAGCATCAGTATCCGCACTCGTGGCGCTCGAAGAAGGCGATCATCTTCCGCAACACGCCGCAGTGGTTCATTGCCATGGATAAGCCGATCACCTCCGGCCACATACGTTGGTCGCCGGATTCCGGGGTGGCTTCTTCCGATACGCTTAGAAACCGGGCCCTCAAAGGTATCAGAGATACCCGCTGGGTCCCCGCGCAGGGCGAAAACCGCATCACCGGCATGATCGAAGGCCGTCCCGATTGGGTGATCTCGCGCCAGCGCGCCTGGGGCGTCCCGATCGCTGTCTTCATCAAGTCGAAAGCCGACGGCTCGGTCGAGATCTTGCAGAACCCCGATGTCGAGCTGCGCATTGTCGAGGCCTTCGAGAAAGAAGGCGCCGACGCCTGGTACAAGGCGGGCGCGCGCGAACGCTTCCTCGGCAAGTTGGCGAATGATGGCTGGCAGAAGGTCGACGACATCTGCGACGTCTGGTTCGAACTCGGGCTCGACGCACGCCTTCGTGCTGGAAGACCCAAAACATTTCTCGTCGCTCGCCGGTATCAAACGCAAGGTCGACGGCGGCAGAGACACCGTCATGTACCTCGAGGGCTCTGACCAGCACCGCGGCTGGTTCCACTCGTCGCTGCTGGAAAGCTGCGGCACGCGCGGCCGCGCGCCGTTCGACGTCGTGCTCACCCACGGCTTCGTGCTCGACGAGACGGGGCGCAAGATGTCGAAGTCGCTCGGCAACGTCACCGCGCCGCAGGACGTCATCAAGCAATCCGGGGCCGACATCCTGCGCATGTGGGTCTGCGCCTCCGATTACGCCGATGACCTGCGCATCGGGCCGGAGATTCTGAAAACGACGTCCGATACTTATCGCAAACTGCGCAACACGGTCCGCTGGATGCTGGGCACGCTGGCGCATTTCCACGAGGACGAGCGCGTCAAACACGACTCGATGCCCGAGCTGGAGCGGCTGATGCTGCACCGCCTCGCCGAGCTCGACGTCCTGGTACGCAAGGCCTATGCCGAGTTCGACTACAAGCGCATCTTCGCTGCGCTCTCGGCGTTCATGACCTCGGACCTATCGGCGTTCTACTTCGATATCCGCAAGGACGCGCTCTATTGCGACCCGATCTCGTCGGTGAAGCGCAAGGCGAGCCTCACCGTGATCGACCATCTGTTCCGCTGCACGGTCACTTGGCTGGCGCCGATGCTGTGCTTCACCGCGGAAGAAAGCTGGCTGTCGCGCTACGGCGCCGATGCCAAATCGGTGCATCTGGAAACCTTCCCCGAGGTGCCGGCCGCGTGGCGCGACGACAAGCTCGCCGAAAAATGGCGCAAGGTACGAATTGTCCGCGGCGTCGTCACCGGCGCGCTGGAGATCGAGCGCGCGCAGAAGCGCATTGGCTCATCGCTCGAGGCGCATCCGATCGTGCATGTATCGAACGAGGAGCTTTACGAGGCGGTGGTCGAATGTGACCTCGCCGAAGTGTGCATCACCTCGGCCGCGACGCTCGTCCGTGACAATGGACCTGGTATGGCGTTTCGTTTGCCGGATGTGGCGGGCGTTGCCGTAGTGCCCAATCTTGCTGAAGGCACCAAATGCGCGCGCTCATGGAAAATTCTGACGACGATTGGCGCCGACCCGGATTATCCGGACGTCTCGCCGCGCGATGCAAAGGCGTTGCGCGAATGGGAAGCCACGCGCAGGGCGGCGGAGTGACCGCTTGCAGCTTGTTGGTCCCCAAACCCGCTTTGGATTTGCCGTCGCGGCGATCGCTTGCCTCCTCGATCAAGCCAGTAAATTGTATTTGCTGTTTGTGTTCGATCTGGCCGCCAATGGGCCTGTGCGGCTAGGCCCGTTCTTCGACATCGTTCTCACCCGCAACAGGGGAATCAGTTACGGCCTGTTTCAGACCCAAGGTCCGATTGGGCTGTGGATATTGCTCGCATTCAAGGCCGCGGCCGTGCTGCTGCTATGGATCTGGCTTGCGCGTGCAAAAGACCGGCTTACTGCCGTCGCGTTAGGCCTTATCATTGGCGGCGCCATCGGCAATTCAGTGGATGGCGTAGCCTACGGCTGGGTCGCCGATTTTGTGTTTTTTCACATTTCAACGCCGAATTGGCACTTCAACTGGTACGTTTTTAACCTCGCGGACGTGGCTATCGTTGCCGGGGTTATTGGCCTGATGTATGAATCACTGTTAATGGACCGCGCCGCAAAAGCGCCCTGATCCGCCGCAAGAGTCTCGACAAATTCGTGGTTCCCAGGTTAGTGGGGTCTCAAGTCGGGTTCCGGATGAGCACAATGCGCCCAAACAAGCTTTTCACGACTTGCGCCGCCTTCGGGCTGATCGCGCTTTTGGGTGCCGCCCCCGCAATTGCGGGTGAGGACGATGAAGTCTCGTTCGATCAGAAGATCATGCGCAACGTCATGGAGGGGCTTGGTCTCAAGCGGGACGGTGAAGCTGGAATCAACTACCAGGAACGCGCGCCGCTGGTGATTCCGCCGAGTCGCGATTTGCCGCCGCCGGTGAGCAGCGATGCCGTCATCGCCAACAATCCTGCCTGGCCGAAGGACCCCGATGTCGAGCGCCGCAAGTTAGAGGCGGCCATGGAAAAAAATCGCAATGTCAGCGATGAGCGAGAGCGCGAGCAAAATCCTTTATCGCCGGCGCAGCTGACGCCAGGTGGTCGTCCGAAGAAGAGGCAGGCTCGTACCGATGATGGATACCAGCCCCCGGCTTCCGGATTCGGCAATCAATTGTCTCCGTCGGAACTCGGCTGGAAAGGCAACCTCTTCGGTGCGATGTTTGGCGATAAGAAGGACGAAACTGCTAAATTCACCGGAGAGCCGCCGCGCTCGACACTGACTGATCCGCCCACCGGCTACCAGACGCCGTCGCCGGACCAGCCTTACGGTGTCACCACGGCGCCGCCTCCGAAGGCGACGGATAATTACACCACTCGTGCCGAGCTACCTCGCTAGCGTGTCGCCCGTCGATCCAGCTAAGCAACGTGGCTGGCGGAATAATCCGATCTTGTGCCATCGCACGATCGCAACATAAGCCAGGTTGGACACATTGCTCACAAAGCCGAATTTCATGCACGCCGCGCTGGTCGCGGCGCTTGCCTGCGCGCCCATTGCCGCCGAGGCGGCTGGCCCGGATGTTGCCGACTTCACGCTTCCCAATGGTCTGGAGCTTGTCGTCATCCCCGATCACCGTGCGCCGGTCGTCACGCACATGATCTGGTACAAAGTCGGCGCGGCCGATGAGACGCCGGGCAAGTCTGGCTTGGCACACTTTCTTGAACACCTGATGTTCAAGGGCACCGCGAAAAATCCGGCCGGGAAATTCTCGCAAGTGGTGGCGCGGATCGGCGGGCAGGAGAATGCCTTTACGTCGCAGGATTACACCGGCTATTTCCAGCGCGTCCCGAGCGACCAACTCAAGACCGTGATGGAATTCGAAGCCGATCGTATGACCGGCCTGCAGCTCGTCGACGACGTGGTGCTGCCGGAGCGCAACGTCATTCTTGAAGAACAAAATCAGCGCGTGGGCAACAATCCGACGGCCCGGTTGACCGAACAGGTCGATGCCGCGCTTTATCTCAATCATCCTTATGGCAAGCCGGTGATCGGTTGGCGCCACGAGATGGAACAGCTATCCCGTGACGACGCTATCGGCTTTTACCGGCGTTTTTACGCGCCCAACAACGCCGTGGTGGTGATCGCCGGCGATGTGGATCCTGCGCAAGCGCGAGCGATGGCGGAAGAGACCTACGGTAAGGTCGCGCGCCGTGGCGCGATGTTGCCGCGAGTTCGTCCGGAAGAGCCACCGCCGGTCGCGGTGCGTTCGCTGACACTCGCCGATCCGCGCGTCGAAATGCCGAGCCTGCAGCGCGAATATCTGGTCCCGTCGTTCAAGACGGCCAAGAAGGGTGAATCGGAGTCGCTTGAGGTGCTTTCGCATATTCTGGGCAGCGGCTCTAACAGCCGCCTATATCGCGCGCTTGTTGTCGACAAGCAGGCTGCCGTCATGGCGGGCGCCTGGTATGACGCCAATGCACTCGACTATTCGAAATTCGGCGTGCAGGCAGGGCCGCGTCCCGGCGTCACCTTGCCGCAGCTTGAAGCGGAAATCGATACGGTGATTGCCCAGTTGATCGACAAGGGCGTCACGGAGGAAGAGTTGGAGCGCACCAAGACCCGGCTGATCGCCGACGCCGTCTATGCACAAGACAACCAGGCAAGCATGGCCCGATGGTATGGCGCCTCGATGACGACGGGCGCCGCCGTCAAGGACGTGCAAAGCTGGCCGGACCGTATTCGGGCGGTAACCGCCGACCAGGTTCGGGATGCCGCCCGGCAATGGCTTGAGAAGCGGCGCTCGGTCACCGGTTACCTGATCAAGGATGTGAGCGTGCGGGCGGAGAAGCGGTCATGATCCGGTTTGCGTCGTTTCTTTTGATCGTCGTGGCGCTTGCTGCCGGGTCCAACACGGCATCGGCAATGACGATCGAAAAAATCGTCAGTCCCTCGGGTATCGAGGCCTGGCTCGTTCGCGAAAAAGCGGTACCGCTGGTCACGCTCAATTACGCATTTCATGGCGGATCGACCCAGGACGAGGCTGACAAATCCGGTACGGCCAATCTCGTTGCGGATCTGCTCGATGAAGGCGCGGGCGATCTGGACAGCAAGGCCTATCACGAACGGCTCGAAAACCACGCCATCGAACTCACCTTCCAGGTCGGGCGTGACTATCTGCATGGCTCGCTACGGACGCTAAACGAGCATCGCGACGAGGCATTCGAACTGCTGCGGCTGGCGCTTTCGAAACCGCGCTTCGACGTCGACGCGGTCAATCGTGTACGCGAGCAGGAACTCGCCTTGCTTCGGCGCGACACCACAAACCCGAACGATCTTGCCAATCGCCGCTGGTGGCAGACGGCCTTTCCCGGTCACCCTTACGGCCGGGAAACCAAAGGCACCTTGGAAACCGTGCCGCGCATAACTGCTGACGACATGCGCAATTATGTGCACCGCGTATTTGCACGCAATGAGCTGAAGATTTCGATTGTCGGTGACGTCGATGCCAAAACCGCCGGTGCCCTCATTGATCATGCTTTCGCAGGCCTGCCGGCTAAAAATGATCTCAAACCCGTACCTAATGCCAGTCCCAGCGGGCTTGGCCGCCGGATCGTAATCGATGTCGATGTTCCGCAGGCTGTCGTCACTTTCGGCGGGCAAGGAATTTCGCGGCACGATCCGCAGTTTATGGCGGCCTATATCGTGAACCATATTTTGGGCGGCGGTAGTTTCACTTCCCGCCTCTATACGGAAGTGCGTGAGAAACGCGGCCTGGCCTACGGCGTGTCCGACAGCCTGGTTTGGTTCCAGCGTGCCGCCGTGATGCTCGGTGGCACCGCCACGCGCGCTGATCGGACGGCCGATGCACTTTCCGTGATTGAAACCCAGATCAAGCGGATGGCCAAGGATGGTCCAACGCCGGATGAGCTTGTCGCGGCCAAATCTTTCCTTAAAGGCTCTTATGCACTGACGCTCGACACCTCGTCCAAGATCGGTGCGCAGCTGACTCAGATTCAAATCGACGATCTCGGCATGGACTATATTCAGCGTCGCGGCGCCCTCATTGATGCGGTGACTATCGAGGACGCCAAGGCGGCGGCTCGCCGCCTTTATAGTGGCAACATGCTGGTAACTGTTGCCGGCCGACCAAAAGGGCTGACCTCGAGCGGGACCACAGAATAGCCATTACGTTGCTGTCTGCCGTTGCGCCTTGCGCGCGAACTCTAGGCAAATACCTGCATGGGTTTTACTCACTCCATTGAAAATGCGCGCGAAGAACGTGTCGGTCCGCATGGCGTCAAGGCGGATGCGATCGATGCCGCGCTGACGCGGGCGGAAGCCGCGCTTGAGTGGCTGCGCGCCCGTCATGCCGACCGCGGCCTGCCGCTGCTGCGCTTGCCGGAAGCCCACGGTGACCTGGAGACAATCCGCGATACCGCGCGGGCGCTGGCGGACCGGGCGACCGATATCGTGATCCTCGGCACCGGCGGATCTAGTCTCGGCGGGCAGACACTGGCGCAACTTGCAGGGTTTGCGGTGCCGGGCGTGGGTGCCTTGCGCGCACCGCCGCGACTGCATTTCATCGACAATCTCGACCCCGAAAGCTTTGGTGCGCTGCTCGGCCGGCTACCTCACGCGACCACGCGATTTGTTGCGATATCGAAATCCGGAGGCACCGCCGAAACGCTGATGCAAACCATTGCTGCGGTGTCGGCGCTCACGGACGCCGGGCTGCAGACACGGATCCCCGATGTTTTCCTGGGGATCAGCGAGCCGGCAAATGCGGGCAAGCCAAATGGCCTGCGGAATGTGCTCGGAAAATATCGTGTACCCTTTCTCGATCATGACCCCGGCGTCGGCGGTCGCTATTCGGCTCTGACCAATGTCGGGCTGCTGCCGGCCGCGATGGTTGGTCTCGACATTGCGGCAATACGGGAAGGCGCCAAACTTGCGCTGGCGCCCGTGCTGGCGAAAAAACCGGCACCGCAAATCCCGGCAGCGGTCGGCGCCGCGCTATCGGTCACGCTTGCGGCCAGCAAGGGCAAATCGACCAGCGTGCTCATGGCCTATTGCGACCGTCTGCAGCGTTTCACGCATTGGTATGTGCAGTTATGGGCCGAAAGCCTCGGCAAGGACGGCAAGGGAACCACGCCGCTTGCGGCACTCGGACCCGTCGATCAACACAGCCAGCTCCAGTTGTTCATCGGCGGGCCGCGGGACAAGCTGTTCACGGTAATCGCCGTCGATGGTGCAGGGCAGGGCCCTCGCATGGATGGGGAGCTCGCAAGCCTCGCGGGCGAACCGGGATTTGCCGGCAAGACAATTGGCGATCTCGTGGCGGCGGAAGCCCGCGCCACGGCGGAGACGCTGGCCAAGAATGGCTGTCCGGTGCGGACCATTCACATCGACAAGCTCGATGAAGAAACCCTAGGCGAACTCATGATGCATTTCATGCTGGAGACGATTGTCGCGGCGCATCTTCTCGGAATCGACGCTTTCGACCAACCGGCTGTGGAAGAAGGCAAAGTGCTTGCGAAAAGATATCTCACCGGCTCTTGAGTATTACTGATGTGGTGGTCGGGCTTGTCTCTGGCATCTCGCCTGGAAACGCAAGGCGGTGTATTTCTTATCGTGAAAATCCCAGCCTGCAATGACAAGCTAAAGTCTGCCCAGATATGATCCGCATTACCGACGCGATCGCGATCGAGGAGTCCGAGCTTTCGGAATCATTTGTGCGCGCATCCGGTCCCGGCGGCCAGAACGTCAACAAGGTGTCTTCGGCCGTGCAGCTTCGCTTCAACGTGCGGCAGTCGCCGTCCTTGCCGAACGATGTTGCCGTGCGGTTGATGCGGCTCGCGGGAAAGCGCCTCACCAAGGACGGTATCATTGTCATCATCGCACAACAGCATCGCACCCAGGAGCGTAATCGGGAGGATGCCCGGGAACGTCTTTTCGATTTGATCCGCAAGGCCGCCGTGCGGCCAATTCCGCGCCGGCCTACAAAAGTGCCGAAGACGCAGCGCCGCGAGCGGCTCGAGGGGAAAAAGCACCGTTCCTCAATCAAGCGGCTGCGCAGCGGCAAGGGCTGGGATTGATTCTTAGCCGCTGTTAGAGTCCAGGCACTTCGAATCAGGCGTGTGTCATGCCCGTCCGCCAGCTATCCGAGGCCGTCGTAAATCGTATCGCCGCGGGCGAAGTTGTCGAACGTCCCGCGAGCGTCGTGAAAGAACTGGTCGAGAATGCGCTCGATGCGGGTGCCCGGCGTATCGATGTGCTTACCGACGGCGGCGGGCGCCGGCTGATCCGGGTGACGGATGACGGCGACGGCATGACCCGCGCCGACCTCGAGCTTGCAGTCGAACGGCATGCGACCTCGAAGCTTGAGGGTGACGATCTCCTGTCGATCCGGACGCTCGGGTTTCGCGGTGAGGCGCTTCCGTCCATCGGGGCAGCGGCGCGGCTGACGATCACGACGCGGCACGCCGGCGAACCTCATGCCTGGTCCATCACCGTTGATGCCGGTGAAAAGTCAGTTGTGAAACCGGCAGCGCTCGGGCAGGGGACAACCGTGGAAGTGCGCGATATTTTCTATGCCACGCCTGCACGGCTGAAGTTTCTCAAGACCGACCGCAGCGAAGCGGAAGCGGTGCGCGAGACTGTACGGCGGCTGGCGATGGGCAGGCCCAACGTTTCCTTTACACTCGCCGGCGAGGAGCGCGCGCCTGTCACTTGGGGCCCCGCAGCCAATGGCGACCAGCTCATACGGCTCGGCGATGTCCTCGGCGCGGACTTCCGCGCCAATGCAATTTCCATCGATGCCGAGCGGGAAGGCGTGCGGGTCACAGGCTTTGCGGGGCTCCCAACTCTCTCTCGCGCGAATTCACTCGGGCAATTTCTGTTCGTCAATGACCGGCCGGTGCGCGACAAGCTTTTGTTCGGTGCGGTGCGTGCGGCCTATTCCGATTACCTGCCGAGAGACCGGCATCCGGTACTGGCGCTGTTCCTCTCGCTCGACGCACGTGAGGTGGATGTCAACGTGCATCCAGCTAAGACCGAGGTCCGTTTTCGCGATGGGGCGTTGGTGCGCGGTCTGATCGTGCGCGCGCTCAAGGAAGCATTGACGCGCGAAGGACAGCGCGCGGCAACGACGGGTGGCGGCGCAACAATCGCGGCATTTCGGCCGGCCGCCGCGCGACGGGGCAATTACGATTGGCGGCGCTCGCCTGCGCGACCGGCAGGATTTGCTCCGGTGCAGGCGGGTCAGTGGTCAGGCCTCGCGGAGGCCGCCCAGGCTGCATTCGACGTCGGCGAACCGGCGGCAGACACCGCTATCGGCAGCTCTGAGCCAGCCGCCGACCAGATCGCTCGGCCCCTCGGCGCGGCCCGCGCGCAGTTGCACGAAACCTACATTGTCGCGCAAACTCGTGACGGATTGGTTGTTGTCGATCAGCACGCGGCGCACGAGCGGATCGTGTACGAGCGAATGAAGGCGGCGATGGAAAAATCAGGCGTGGCACGACAGATTCTTCTCATCCCCGAAATCATTGAACTCGACGAGATCGACGCTGCACGGCTTACCGCGCGAGCCGGTGAACTTGCACGATTTGGCCTCGTGATCGAGGCCTTCGGCCCCGGCGCGGTTGCGGTCCGCGAGACGCCGTCGATGCTGGGCGAGACGGATGTAAAGGGACTGATCGGCGACCTCGCCGAATACTTGGCGGAATGGGATGACTCACTCCCGCTCGAACGGCGCCTGCTGCATGTATCGTCGACAATGGCCTGCCACGGCTCGGTCCGGGCGGGGCGGCGGCTCAAGCCTGATGAGATGAACGCGCTTTTGCGTGAAATGGAATCCGTGCCCAATTCCGGCCAGTGCAATCATGGCCGTCCGACTTATGTCGAGTTGAAGCTGACCGACATCGAGCGACTGTTTGGGCGACGCTGACACGCGAGGCCATCGCGCTTCCAGAACATGGCGACGGAATCTCGAGTTCAGCGTGCCCGCAAAAACACGAACTCGGTGTCATCGTATTTACGGCGTTCGAGCTCGGTGAAGCCCTCAGGCGCCTTGAAGCCGGCGTCGCCCGCTTCCTCGACCACGGCCAGCGCCTGCGGCGTGAGCCACCCGCCGTCACGCGCAGAAATTAGGGCTTTATCCGCCAGACCTTTGCCGTAGGGCGGGTCGAGCACGACCAACGAAAAGGGGTCGAGTGGATGCGCCGGCCCGAGGTGGGTGGCATCGCGGCGAAAAATACGCGTAACCCCGCCGAGGCCCAGCGATTTCACATTATCGCGCAACAGCGCGCGTGCTTCCACGCCTTCATCGACGAAGAGCGCATAGGCGGCACCGCGCGATATCGCTTCGATGCCGAGTGCACCTGTCCCTGCGAAGAGATCCAGCACCCGCGCCCCGCTGACGGGATCGTCGTAGGAATGCGCGAGAATGTTGAATAGTGCCTCGCGCAGCCGGTCGCTGGTCGGGCGGACTGCGGCCGACCTGGGACGCGCGATCGGACGCGAGCGAAGTTTTCCGCCGACGATGCGCATCAGCGTGACCTCGGATATTTCGGACGAGGACCGCCGGACCGATCGCGGCGGCGAGCCTTTTTCTTGTCATTCCGTGGCGGCGCTTTGCCATCGGGCCCAGAAACTGCACGGGGGTGCCGGGCAGCGGCCTGGCGCGGTTCTTCGATCGTCAGCGGAGCGACGAAATCGGCCTCTGCCTTCGCGATAATCTCCGGTCCCAGCGCCTCGCGCAGTGCGTCGGTCTCAATTTCCTTCACTTCGCCGTCATCGATATTTCCGAGTTCGAAAGGCCCGAAGGCAATGCGGATCAAACGGTTGACCTTCAGCCCCAGCGACTCGAGGACCTTGCGAACCTCGCGGTTCTTCCCTTCGCGGATGGCAAAAGTCAGCCATACATTGGCGCCCTGTTCGCGATCGAGCGTCGCTTCGATAGGCCCGTAATGGATGCCTTCGATCGTGACACCGCCGCGCAGCCGGTCGAGCGCTTCCTGCTGCACGCGGCCGAGCGCACGCACACGATACCTGCGCAGCCATCCGGTTGCCGGCAATTCGAGAACGCGCGCGAGGCCGCCGTCATTGGTGAGCAGCAGCAGGCCTTCGGTGTTGATGTCGAGCCTGCCGACGCTGATCAGGCGCGGCAGACCCTTCGGGAGCGCGCGGAAGATCGTATCGCGGCCTTGTGGATCCGAATGCGTCGTCATCAGCCCGCGCGGCTTGTGGTAGAGAAAAAGTCGCGTCCGCGCGCGCGCACGCAAGGGGGTGCCGTCGACCGCGATGCGGTCGGAGGGCGTGACATTGAGGGCCGGTGAGGTAATCACGGCTCCATTGACCGCGACGCGGCCCGCTACGATCCATGCCTCGGCCTCCCGGCGCGAGGCAAGGCCGGCGCGCGCGATTACCTTCGCGATGCGCTCGCCGGGAACATGTTTTCCTGAAGTTTCGGCCATTGGCAGACTTCGTCACGCCGGGACTTGTCCCAGCCATCCACGTCTTCTATGTCGCTCCGTGTATAAAGGGGTGGATGCCCGGCACAAGGCCGGGCATGAAAACATTCATGGCTATGCCGTCTTTCATGCAGATTGCGCTTGAAGAAGCGCGTGCAGCCGGCGCGCGCGGCGAAGTGCCGGTCGGCTGCACCGTCGTGCGCGATGGCGCAATTGTCGCACGCGCAGGAAATCGCACCATCGCCGACAGCGACCCCACCGCCCACGCCGAGATACTCGCCATTCGCGCAGCTGCGGCTGCGCTCGGCACCGAACGACTCACAGGCTGCGACCTATATGTGACTTTGGAGCCGTGCGCCATGTGCGCCACGGCGATGTCCTTTGCGCGCATTCGAAGGCTCTATTTTGGTGCGGAGGACGAGAAGGGCGGCGCGGTCGAACATGGCGTGCGGTTTTTTTCCGCGCCTACTTGTCATCATCGGCCCGAGATCTATGGCGGCATCAACGAAAGTCAGTGTGCTGCGCTCTTGAAAGAGTTTTTTAGGACGCGCCGTACATAGGGCGCGCGCCGCATTTGGAAATGATGAGTGCCGGAGTCGGCGCGAATCCAGAGTCAGATTTAAGTTACGCCGTCTTGTCGACGATTTTGCCCATGCCGGGCGGTGGCGGCGCCTGCCTTGCAACGGGCTGGTTCGCGGCCTCGCGTTCGTTGGCCTGCTGTTGCGGCGATGCCTTGGGTGATGTCCCGGTCTTCGGCATGATGACCTGAATGCCAATACTGCTGCACGCCATGAACGCCATTTCCAGTTACGGCGGAAACATATGGCGCAGGTCTCAATTATTCGCGTCCACGCCGCACAGATTCCGAACCGGTCGAGAAAGGATTCGTTGACCGTCTTGGGCGGGGTCACGCTTGCTGCGCGAAATTCCAGGCTTTTTCCGCCAGCGGCTGGATCATCGCTGCCTTTGCCGGTGCAAATTCGCTTGTAGCTGTGCGGTCACGTACGCGGCCAATAATGCCCTGCAAAATAGCTGCGATCCGGAAAAAATTATACGCCAGGTAGACGGGCAAATGAGGGCGCGGGTCGAGTTTGGTGCGCGCGATGTAAGTCTCGATATAGTCGTGCATCGACGGAATACCAAGCGCCTTGAGGTCGTGCCCAACGAGACTCGCCGTGCCGGCTGCGCTTTCGGTATGCGGCATGTGCCAAGCCATCAGATGGTAGGTGAAATCGGCGAGCGGATCGCCAAGCGTCGAGAGTTCCCAATCGAGAACGGCCGCAATGGCCGGGCGATCGCGCGCGATGATCAGATTGTCGAGCCGATAATCGCCATGCACCAGACGCACCGGCCCGCTGGCCGGAATATGTTTGGGAAGCCAATCGATCAGCCGCTCCATCGCCTCGATTTTTTCGGTCTCGGATGCACGATATTGTCTCGACCAGCGCTCAACCTGGCGGGCGACGTAATTTTCGCCCCGGCCAAAATCACCGAGCCCGATCTTCGCCGGGTCGAGGCTGTGCAGCCGCGCAATCGTCGCGTTCATGGAATCGTAGACGGCCGCGCGCTCGGTATTGTCGGTGCCCGGCATTTGCGGCTCCCAGAACACGCGGCCATCGGCAAAGTCCATGACATAAAACGCAGTGCCGGCGATGCTGTCGTCGGCGCAATAGAGCAGCGGTTCGGCGACGGGAAATCCTTGCGCGTGGAGTGCGTGGGTTACGCGGTACTCACGGTCGACGGCGTGGGCCGACGGCAACAGCTTGCCGGGAGGCTTGCGGCGCAGCACGTAGCGCCGTCCCGGTGTCTGCAGCAGATAGGTCGGATTCGATTGGCCGCCTTTGAACTGGCTGATCGTGAGTGGTCCGCCGAAGCGTGCAATCTTCGTGGCGAGATACTGCTCGAGACGCGCGGCATCGAGACGGAGCGCCGGTGCCGACTCGCGCGTGCCGGAAAAAGCCTGTTGGCGATCGATCGAAATCATCGCCGCGATAACCTCACTTTCGCGCCGCGAATGAACATGAAATCGGCGCGTCGGCGTAAATTCTGTACTGCTGCGACTTCGGTTTGGTCTTGTCGCCTTCATCGACGTATTGGATTGAGCTCTTTCCGGCGAGCTCCCGCGGCAACACCATTACACGAATGAAGCGGCTGGATTTATCGGGGGACGCCTGCGCGAACACGGGGTCAGGCCCGGATTCGTACCAGGCGCCGCCGGGCCCATAGGATGTGGATCGGCCGTGCGTATCGATCCGGATGCCGCCTTCCACCAGGCAACGGATGCCCGGCCCTTGGTGACGGTGGAGATAGGCGCAGCCACCGGGGGGAAACGTGACGCTGTCGCCGCGCATCAGCAGTTCGCCTTTCGGGAGGGTTTCGAGAAATGCGGTCAGCTTCTCATGCGTGATCATGCCTGGCGCATTGGCGGTAGTGCTTCCCCGGTCGCCGCGCGTAAGCTCCCATCGCCAGCACGTGACACCCTCCGCACCCGGCTTAACGGTGATCGCGTCTTCCCCCTGCCACGCTTCGCCCGTACTGACGACGGCGCCGCCGGCCGTGGCCGAGCCGTGGACGACAAAAATAAATCGCGGCAGCGGCGGCAATTGAAATTCGATATTTTCGGCGCTCGAAAGCACGTCTTCGTAGAGCCGCAGCACCGGATGCATTCACATCTCCTGAAATTCACACGTCCGCAAAAAAACCCGCCAGCGCCCCGGACGTCGCGTCGGGATTTTCCTCGGTGAGAAAATGACCCGAGTCAATCGGCCGGCCGATCGCCTGGGGTGCCCATTGTTTCCAGATCTTGAGCGGGCCACCGGTCTCGTTGGCGATGCCGGCCCCGCCCCACAGCGCCAACAGCGCGCAGCCGATCGTTTTTCCTCCGGCTCGATCAGCTTCATCGTCGGCGAGGTCCGCATAGCGGCCGGCACGGTAATCCTCACAATGTGCGTGAATTCGCGCGGGGTCGGAAAATGCGGCGCGGTAGTGGTCGAGCGCGCGCGGATCGAAGGCTGACAGGTTTTTGGCCTTGGTCCAGCTAGCCATCTTCCATTCAAGGTAGTCGATCGGCGCTTTCGAAATCAGCATTTCCGGAAGCGGCTCGGGCTGCGCCAGAAAGGGCCAATGCCATACCTTCATGGCCATGTTGCGGTCCATCCCATGCCACATGTCGTAGGTCGGCACGATGTCGAGTGTCGCGACGCGTTCAACGCGACCCGGGTGATCGAGCGCAAGCCGGTAGGCGACACGCCCGCCACGGTCGTGACCTGCAAGACGAAAGCGGACGTGGCCGAGCTTTTCCATCGCTTCGATCATCACCTTCGCCATAGAGCGTTTGTCGTAGGGGGCGTGCGTGTTTTCGGCCTGCGGAATCGCCGACCAGCCGTAGCCGGGCAGGTCAGGAATGACCAACGAGAAGCGCCCCGCAAGACGCGGGGCTACGCGATGCCACATCACGTTTGTTTGCGTGTAGCCATGCAGGAGCAACAACGGGGGTCCGCTCCCCGCGATGCGCGCGAATATCTTGCCGATCGAGGTGTCGATCCAATGCGAGGCAAAACCGGGAAAAAGATCGGCGAGGTTGGACATGGGCCACTCGGTACAGCGTTAGACGACGACACTATCAGGTTACTTCTCGCGCTCGATCGCGCGCCAGCCGATGTCGCGGCGGCAGAATCCATCCGGCCATTTGATGCGATCGACCGCTGCATACGCACGACTTTGAGCTTCCCGCACGGTCTTGCCGCGCGCACAAACGTTGAGGACGCGGCCACCATTGGCGACGATATTTCCACCTTCGGATTTCGTGCCGGCATGGAAGATCTCCACGCCTTCGATCTGCGCCGCCGCGTCGAGGCCTTCGATAATTGAACCCTTGCTGTAGTTGCCAGGATAGCCTTTGGCGGCCATGACGACCGTCAGCGACGCGTCGGAATACCAGCGCAAATCAAAGTTCTTGAGTTGCCCGTCGCGGACTGCGAGCAGGGCCGGTACCAGATCCGACATCATGCGCAGCATCAGCACCTGACACTCCGGGTCGCCGAAACGCACATTGTATTCGATCAACTTGGGGCCATCCTTCGTGATCATCAGGCCGGCAAAGAGCACGCCCTTGAAGGGCGCACCGGCGCGTGCGAGGGCGCGAACAGTGGGATGAATGATCTCATCCATGACCCGCCGGTTCACGTCATCGGTTATGATCGGAGCCGGTGAATAGGCGCCCATGCCGCCGGTATTGGGCCCCTTGTCGCCGTCACCGACACGCTTGTGATCCTGCGCGGAGGCGAGTTGGATCGCCGTTTCGCCATCGCTGAGCGCGAAGAACGACGCCTCCTCGCCGACGAGACACTCCTCGATCACGATCTCCCAGGCGGGCGCGCCGAGGCCGCCGCCGAACATCATGTCGATTGCGGCTTCGGCTTCCTCGATCGATTCGGCCACAACAACGCCCTTGCCGGCGGCAAGCCCATCCGCTTTCACGACGATGGGGGCGCCTTTTTTTCGAACGTATTCCTTCGCCGCGCCCGCGCCTTTGAAGCGCTCGTACGCGGCCGTCGGGATGTTGTTTGCCTTGCACAGGTCCTTGGTGAAACCTTTTGAGCCTTCCAGTCGCGCCGCCCATTTGGTCGGACCGAAAGCCTTGATGCCGGCGGCTTCGAGATCGTCGACAATTCCGGCGCACAGCGGAACTTCGGGTCCAACCACAACGAGGCCGATCTTTCTTTCTTTGGCGAAGGCGATCACCGCCGCGTGGTCGCCAATATCGAGCGGTACGCATTCCGCTTCGCGCGCGATACCGGCATTGCCGGGCGCGCAGTAAAGCTTGTCGATCAGCGGGCTGGCGGCCATTTTCCAGGCCAGCGCGTGCTCGCGTCCGCCGGAGCCGAGAATGAGGATATTCATGGGGCGAGCTTACGGCCTTTAGTGAATGTACGGCGGTTGGTGTAGCATGGCGCCTTACCCTCGCAAGAGATTCGATCCCGATGCCAGAGCAAGGTCTCAATAACGTTGTGGAATGGACGGTGTCCGAGCTTTCGGCCGCGCTCAAGCGTACGGTCGAGGACGCCTATGGCTATGTACGTGTGCGCGGCGAGGTTTCGGGGTTCGAAGGGTCGTCGCCCTCCGGTCATGTTTATTTCCGCCTCAAGGATGAAAAGGCGGTGCTCGAGGCGGTGATCTGGAAAGGCACGTTCGGGCGGATGCGCGTCAAGCCCGAAGAAGGCCTCGACGTTATCGTGTCGGGAAACTCACTACCTTCGCAGGATCGTCCAAATATCAGATCGTGATCGACAGCCTGGAGCCCGCTGGAATTGGCGCGCTGATGAAGCTTCTGGAGGAGCGAAAGAAGAAGCTCGCCGCCGAAGGCTTGTTCGACGAAGCGCGCAAGCAACTACTGCCATTCTTGCCCGACGTTATCGGTGTCGTGACTTCTCCCCACAGGCGCCGTGATTCGCGACATTCTGCATCGTCTTGAGGATCGTTTTCCCCGTCGTGTCCTTGTGTGGCCGGTGCGCGTACAAGGTGAAACGTCGGCCACCGAGGTCGCAAATGCGATCAAGGGCTTCAATGCACTGCCCGAGCAGGGCCCGCTGCCGCGTCCCGATTTGATCATCGTTGCGCGCGGCGGCGGATCGCTTGAGGATCTCTGGTCGTTCAATGAGGAAATCGTGGTGAGGGCGGCTGCCGCGAGCATGATTCCGCTTATTTCTGCCGTCGGCCATGAAACCGATGTAACGCTGATTGACTTCGCCTCCGATCGGCGTGCACCGACGCCAACCGCCGCCGCAGAAATTGCAGTGCCGGTACGCTCCGAGTTGATGGCTACGCTCGCCGATCTTGGCAGTCGTAAATTCGCGTGCTGGCGACGCAATATCGACCGGCACCGAAAGGAGCTGTACCTTCTCTCACGTGCACTGCCCGCGCTCGATGATCTGCTCGCGGTCCCGCGCCAGCGGCTCGATGCCTCCTCGGGGCGTTTGCCGCGCGCCTTGCGCGCCAATGCCGCAAATCCACCACACGCATTTAACACGCGCGGCGTCGCGATTGTCGCCGCGGCTGTTGGTGCATCGCATCGATCGATGCAAGGAACAGACTGAAGCCTTCGGCGAGCGTGCGCGGCGGGCTTTCGCGATTGTTCGCGATCGCCGCGTCCAGCGCCTCCGAAGCGCCGCGCAACTGCTGACCGCATATTCCTATCGTGGGGTCCTCGCGCGCGGTTTTGCGCTCATCCGCGATGGCGAGGGGCGTCCGTTGCGCACGGCCGCTTCGATTGCGGGCGGCATGCGGTTGGAAATCGAGTTTTCAGATGGTCGCATTGGGGCCGCTGCGGACATCGACCCTGCCACGCAACAGTCGGTAAAGCCCAGGCAACGCCCGCGCGGAAGCGGTTCCGGTGGGCAAGGAAGCCTGTTCGGTTCGTAAATCGAGGGTTTCGCCTGACGCCTCGATTGACTATGTTTGGTGAGACGCCCTGGCGGGCAATGGAGAAGAATCTTGCTCAATCGCTATGACCGGGCCTCGCCGATGAGCGGCGAGGCAGAGGTGAAATACCTTGATGGCGATTTCCGCGTCGTGCGCCCCGGTGCGTTCGTGCGCTGTGCGGTCACCGGCGTTCCGATCCCGCTTGAGGAGCTCAAATACTGGAGCGTTGATCTGCAAGAAGCCTATGCCACGCCGGAGGCCGTCTTGCAGCGGCATCGGGAAAGAATCCGCCCGGTTGATAATCGATTAGCGCCGCAGTTTTGCCGTTACGAGCCGCCGCAATGCGTCGGGTTCATCGACCACCATCGTCACGGGCAGTTCGTGCGCGCGGGCGGCGAGCCCTTCGAGCGATGGCTCACCGGCGATTCGCGCGCGGTCCTTCTCCGTGGTCAGCAGTATTAGCCCCGCGCGGTCGGCCTGCATGATGAGGTTCCGCGCGTCCTCGCTGGTGTAGCAGCGATGGTCGGGGAAGGCCTGGCACTCCGTCACCGCGATGCCAGCTGACCGGGCGGTATTGAAGAATTTTTCCGGATCACCAATTCCCGCGAAAGCGAGTGCTTTATGTTTCTTCAGCGCTGCGACCGCGATTGGATCAGGCACGAGACGGCCGCGCAGGATCGGCAAGTCGCGAAGGCGAGCTTCCGATACCACGTCCTCGGCGCCTCCGCCTTCGCCCACAACCAGCAGGGCGTCCGTTATTGCGAGCTGCGCAGCGAGCGGCGCACGCAACGGTCCGGCGGGAAAAACTCGCGAATTTCCGATGCCTCGCCGCGCATCGACGACGGCCACAGTGAAATCTTTTGCAAGAGACGGGTTCTGCAATCCGTCATCCATGACTACGACCGTCGCACCGTGCGTGCACGCCAATTTCGCGCCGGCTACCCGATCCCGCGCGACCACCACCGGCGCTATTTCCGCCAGGAGCAGAGGTTCATCACCGACCTGTGCAGCGACATCGCTACGCGCGTTCACGAGCCACGGCCCGGACATGGTGCCGCCATAGCCGCGACTCAGGAAAAACGGGCGTTCGCCGGTGTCCGCAAGCATTCGCGCAAGCATGATGGCCGTGGGCGTCTTGCCCGCGCCGCCCAAGGTAAAATTGCCGACACATAAGACCGGTATTTTTGTGGGCCAGCCTGTCTTTGCCAGGCGCAAGCCAGCGATTGTGCCGTAAACGAGCGCCAGTGGCGCCAACAACGCCGAGGAAATTCCGGCGCTCCGCCACCAGAATGCGGGCTCACGCATGGCGAGCCCGCTCATGGAGTTGCAGCTGCATCAGGTAAGGATCGAGCGATGCCAGTGTGCGGTCGAGGGCGCCGCCCAATTTCTCCACGACTCTATGCCCGGCTTTGGCAACTTCGGCGCAGGAGTTCGGATCGGTGAGCCAAGCCGCAAGATGGGCAGCCAGGCGATCGGGGTCCTCCACTAATACGGCGCCGTGTGCGCCATCCAGCGCCGCGTAGATTTCCGCGAAGTTCCAGACATGGGGGCCGTGCAATATGGCACACCCGAGTTTGGCGGCCTCAATCGGGTTCTGACCGCCATGCTTTACGAAAGAGCCGCCAATGAAAACCGCGGGCGCGAGCCGATAGAGCAAGCCCAGCTCGCCGACGGTGTCAGCGATGTAGATTTCGGTCGTGCGCTTAGGTAGTTCACCGCGCGAGCGCAGCGTCGCGGTGAATCCGGCCGCCGCGGCGACTTCGGCAACGCCCGGACCACGCTCAGGATGACGCGGAGCGACCAGCGTAAGTAATCCAGGAAATTTCGTGCGCAGGCGGGCGTGTGCTTCCACAACCACCCCCTCTTCGCCGGCGTGAGTGGACGCGGCCGCTACGACTGGCCGCCCGCCGATCGCGTCCCGCAGGGCATTCAGGGCTGCCGCGTCGGCCGGTGGAGCGGGGACGTCGAGCTTGAGATTGCCGGTGATGACGACCTGTGGCGCACCGAGCTCTCCGAAGCGCGTGGCGTCGGCAGCAGTGCCGGCCAGGCAAAGGTCGAGTTGGCGGAGAAGGTGCGCAATCGAGCCCGGAAGGCGGCGCCAGCGTCTGAATGAATCTTCTGAAAGTCGCCCGTTGACCAGAACCATGGGCACGCCACGGGCCGAGGCCTCGATGATCATATTGGGCCAGAGATCCGATTCAACGAACAATACGAGATCGGGCCGCCAGTGGTCGAGGAACCGGCCGACAAAGCTGGGAACGTCGAGTGGCACGAACTGGTGAATGACTTCGCGCGGAAGGCGCTGCTCGGCGAGCCCGCCCGACGTCACCGTTCCGGTGGTGACCACCACGACAATACCGCGCGCGCGAATGCGCTCGATCAGCGGCAGGACGCTGGAAAGCTCGCCGACGCTCGCGCCATGCAGCCAGACCAGCGGTCCATCGGGCCGGGCGACGCGGCTTTCGCCACGGCGTTCGGAAAGCCGCTGAAGGTGTTCCTTCCCACGCCGAACCCTGCGCGCCAGCAGGATTGATGTGAATGGTGCCGCGGCCCGGGACAGCAGGCGATAAAGGATTAGCCCGGCGGGCAGCCTGCTCACGGGGCGGTGCTCCCTGTCTTGTCAGCAAGCTCGTAGGCTCGTTTCGTCAACCTGTTGAGCTCGACTTCCACGCCTTGCCGGGCGGCTTCAAGTGCGGCGCTGTCGACTTCACGCGGAATGGAAATAGGCCCGCTTGCAGCGATCCCCACCCGGCTGAACGGAAGATTGATGGCCGTGTGGTCCCAATTGTCGAGTTCGATCCGGCGGCTGGATGCCATCGCCACCAGATAGATCGGGCGCCCAGAGTGCTGCGCGAGTTTCACCACGCCCAGGCCGGCGACACGCGAAATCTTTGGGATATCGGCGGTCATTGCGACATTGTAGCCTTCCTTCAGCGCATCGAGCATCTCGTTAAAGGCAACAGCGCCGCCTTTCCGGTGAAATTCTCCGCTGTGCGCGCCGGAGCCCCGGATTGTGCCAATGCCCAGTTTTTCTGCTGCGCGCGCGTTCATCTCACCGTCGCGGTGCCGCGAAATCAGGACCTTCGCGCGGTGCCTTTTCGCATCCTTGATGAACGGCATCAGGAAGTGCTGGCCGTGCCATGCGGCGATGATGGCGGGCGTGTCGGCGATTTCGTAAATCGACATGGCTTCGGGCTCGACGACCGGTCGGCTGGTGAACCACACCAGCCGGAGATACCACGCACCGAGCGTGCCCATGATTTCCTGGAAGATGGGTGATGCGGTGAAACGCTTAAGTGACAGCATCGATCCACGTTCTAACGCGCCGCACGATCCGCATCGGGATCGAGCAGGCGATGCATGTGGACGATGAAATAACGCATGTGGGCGTTGTCGACCGTTTGTTGGGCCTTCGCCTTCCAGGCGGCATACGCAGACGCGTAGTTCGGATAGACACCGACGAGATCCAGCTTATCGAGGTCCTTGAACTCGGTCGCCCCGAGCTCGGTTAGTTCGCCACCAAACACGAGGTGAAGCAATTGCTGCTTAGCTGCGGTGGGGTTTGGCGACATTACTCGATCTCTGGCGAAACTTCGAACGAAGTTGATCCAACCGGTCCCATCCTACGTCAAATCGATGCCGCGGTCGCGAGCCAGGCCAATCAATGCGCTATGCCGCACCGGTCCGGCCGCAATAAGCGCGGCCTGTAAAGCGTGTGGATTGTTGTTGTATATCGGCGCCCGGCCGGCAAAGTCGCTAAGCATGCCGCCGGCTTCGTGCACCAAAAGGTCCGCTGCGGCAAGGTCCCAGTCATGAGCGCCGGGCCCCGCGAATCCGACGTCGAGTTCCCCCTGTGCAACGCGCGCCATCCGAAGGGCGAGCGAATAGACCTTCGGCTGCGGAATTGTGCCCGACGCGAGATCTGAAAAACGGTCGAGATAGCGGCGGGGCCCTGCGAGTTTGGCGCCGCTTAGAACGCCGTCGCGGACTTTGATCGACGCGCCATTCAAGGTCGCGCCTCCATCGCGGGATACAAGAAACATCTCATCAGGAACTGGAACGTAGACGGAGGCGACTATTGGGCGGCCATTGTCTGTAAGTGCCACCGAAACCGACCAGTCCGCACGGCCGGAGATGTAGGAGCGCGTCCCGTCGATCGGGTCGACGACCCAGACCAACGGTGTGGCGGAATCAGGCATCTGCTCCGTTTCCTCCGACAACCAACCGGCATCCGGAACCAGTGCCATCAGTCGGTTGTGCAGCAATTCATTCACGGCGATGTCCGCTTCGCTGACCGGCGAGCGGTCGCCTTTTGTCCAGTGCCTGAACGCACCGCGCGCGGTCGCACGAGCGATCTCCCCGGCCTCTCGCATGACCCCCGCAAGCGACTCGCGCAAAGCGCTTGATTCACTGGCCAGCAACCGTCAACCCCTCCACGCGCAAAGTCGGCGCGTTGATACCGTAGCGGAATTCAAGGTCGTTGGCGGGGGTCAGTGTCCGGAATATTTCTAGGAAATGGCCCGCGATTGTGACTTCACTTACGGGATAAGTCCGCTTGCCATGCTCGATCCAGAACCCGGATGCTCCGCGGCTGTAGTCGCCGGTGACCATATTAGCTCCAGATCCGATCAGATCGGTGATGTAAAAGCCGTCCGTGATGTCGGCAATCAATGCCTCGGGGGTCATCGGGCCGGGCTCGAGATGCAAATTGCTCGGCCCAGGCGACGGGACCGAAGAAGCTCCACGTTGTGCGTGGCCCGTGGTGACTAGACCGAGTTCGCGTGCGGTTGCGCTATCGAGAAGCCAAGAGCAAAGTATACCGTCTTCGACCAGCGCGAGCTTTTTGCCGACAACACCCTCGCCATCGAATGGATGCGAGCGCAGGCCGCGCTTTCGCAACGGGTCGTCAATGATGCGAATGCCGTCGGTGAATAGCTTTGCGCCCATCTTGTCTTTGAGAAAACTCGTCTTGCGCGCGACAGAAGCGCCGTTGACCGCACTGGCAAGATGGGAGACCAGCGATCCCGCCGTGCGCGGATCGAAAACGACCGGGACTTTCCGGGTGGTGACCTTGCGAGGGTTAATGCGCGCGATCGCGCGGTGCCCCGCACTCCGGCCGATTGCCTCCGGCGACTCCATGTCTCCCGCGTGACGCGCGGAAGAGTAGTCGTAGTCGCGCTCCATGCCAGTGCCTTCGCCCGCGATCGCGGTCATCGATACTCCGTGACTGGAGCCGAGGTAGGCGCCGTGAAAACCATGGCTCGTGGCCAGCACCATGCCGCCAATTCCGGCTGAAGCCGACGCGCCGCCGGATTTGCTCACGCCTTTGACCGCGAGCGCCGCTTGTTCGGCGGCACGTGCCAGGGCCTCGAGCTTTCCGACGCCCGGCAGGTCAGGCTCGATGAGGTCGAGATCGGGAAATTTATGCGCCAGCAATTTTTCGTCGGCGAGGCCGGCGAACTTGTCCTCGGAGGCCGCGCGCGCCATGGCTACTGCGCGCTCGGCAAGTGCAGCGGCGTTGTTGCCCAAAACCTCATTCGTTGAAACGACGGCCTGCCGCCGGCCGACGAGCACGCGCAGGCCCAGATCATCTCCTTCCGCGCGCTCGGTTTCCTCGGTTTTTCCGTCGCGGACCTCGATCGCGAGCGACATCGATCGCACGGCCACGGCGTCGGCTGCGTCCGCACCCGCGGCGCGCGCGGCCTTGACGAGCCGCTCGGCGCGGTCAGTCAACACGGTCAAATCCAGAAGGGAATCAAGGGGCGTGGGCATTGGGTGACTTTCACATTGGCGCGAAGGCAGCGCCGTTCAACGGCCGGGGCTAAAATTTGCGGGAGCCCGGCAACACCTCGTCAATCATGGTTCGCAACACCGCGTCAATCATGGCCGTCGAAGGTGTCGCCCGATACGACCGGTTAACCCAGAACTTTAAGCGGATTTGGACGCGTTTCTGCCACGATTGCCTCGCGACCCGACGCATAAGCCGGGCGCGGGAGAGTTTCGAGGCGTCAAATGCGATGTGGCGGATGCGCCGGGTCGGGCCGCGCCCTGCGGCTCGACCCTTTTGGCTTGCCTGTGCGGTTTTCCGCCAACGATGCCGCCGCCGACGGGCGGGTGCGCGATATCGAACTCCATCGTGAGCGGGTCGTGCTGCGGCGTTCGCTCGCCGGCATGCGCATGGCGCTCAACATGCCGCTCGCGGCCTTCGACGGGATCTCGTTACAACTGGTGCCGGGAGAGGGCGGGGTGGCCGATACGCTCGCAGTCGTTCTGGAACATAGGGACGCGTCGCTGACATTGCCGCTGTTTCTGACATCGTATCCGGACGAGGCCCTGGCCGAGTGGCGGGCCTGGAGCGAAGTGCTGAACGTGCCGTTGCTTCTCGCGCGCGGCGGGGGCGCGACAAATGCGCGCTTGGCGCATTTGCACATCGAGCGCCCCCGTCCGCGTCGTCGCCGCAGGAGCGCGCTGAAAAAGCGGCGGCCTTCAATTTTGCTACGGCGCGGGCAGGGAAAGATCACCAGAAGGACGCCGGTCCATCGCGGTGAACGCGAGATCATTGCGCGAAACTAGTTTTAGTCGGTGCGCGGCGTCACCGCATGCGGGAACCGCTCGCCGACCGGGCATGTGCGGGATGGTGCCTGCTCAAGTCCGAGCGCAATCGTAGCGGAAATGCATCAGGTCTATTTGCAGCGCTGCAGCTTTACAGACCCGCTATCCATATTCATCTCGATGTGGTCAGGGTCAACCTTGCGAAGGGTGTAGGCGCTCTGCCCGGCGCTGATCTGCCCGGTGGAGAATTCGTCGACGATGCGGTAGCTCGACGCGCCGTCAGATGACACCGATTTGTTTCGGTAGGAGGGTACGCCACCATTGCTGTCGGTGCGTTGGTCGCCGCTGAATTCAATTACGCGGCTGCTGCTCGTGCAATCGATCGCTCCGGGCTCGGAGCCGGTGCTCTCGCCCCATTTGCCCGAAACAGGATAATTCTGCGCTTGCACGGGTGCAGCGAGCGCGCTCACCATCATCGCGGTCACGATTGTTTTGCGCATGATCAGGAGAGTTGTCACCGTGCTCACCAAAATCAAGGCCGGCCGCTGCGAATGCTTAACAGTCCGCGTAACAGGTCAGTCCAATTTGTGATTTTACGGGGTCCCATAACCTCCGGCTGTCGGGGTTTGAATAATAATTGCCTCATTTTCGTCGATAACGGTAGCGTCGCACCCCTGCAGACGCTGCATCGTCCCGTCCCTGCGCCGCGCCCAATTTTCCCCGATTTGGCCATCTTCGCCGCCGGCCAAACCGAAGGGTCGCACCCGTCGGTGTCCTGACAAAATTGTGCACTCCATCTTTTCCAGGAAACGTATGGTGCGGCGAATACCGTCGCCCGCGTGCCATTGGCCCCGCCCGCCCGAGCCACGGCGAATATGAAAATCCTCCAGCACGACGGGGTAGCGGAACTCAAGCACCTCCGGGTCGGTCAGGCGAGTATTTGTCATGTGCGTGTGGACTGCATCGGTACCGTCGAACCCAGGTCCTGCCGGCGAACCGGAGCAAATCGTCTCGTAATACTGGTGCCGGTTGTTTCCGAAATTTAGATTGTTCATCGTGCCCTGCGCGGCAGCGAGGGCGCCGAGGGCACCGAAGAGGCAGTCGGTTACGGCCTGAGACGTCTCCACATTTCCCGCGACGACGGCAGCAGGGTATTCCGGAGACAGCATCGAACGTTTTGGAACCACAATATTTATCGGCCGTAAACATCCGGCATTCATCGGGATATCATCGTCAACCATCACGCGGAACACATAAAGCACCGCGGCGCGCGCCACCGGCTCCGGTGCATTGAAATTGGTCGGCTGCTGCTCGCTTGTTCCAGTGAAGTCGACAGTCGCTTCCCGCCTTGCCTTGTCGACAGTAATCTTCACCTTGATCACGGTGCCTTGATCCATTTCGTAGCTGAATTCCGAATCGTGCAGTCGGTCGATGACACGTCGCACGCTTTCGGCGGCATTGTCTTGAACGTGTTGCATGTACGCCCTGACCACCGGAAGAGTGAACTGAGCCACCACCTTGCGGAGCTCGGCGACTCCCTTTTCGTTCGCTGCGATCTGGGCCTTGATGTCGTTGATATTCTGCACGGGATTGCGCGCTGGATATTTTGCGCCGGTCAGCGCCGCCATCAGCTCTTTCTCACGGAAGCGGCCGCGATCAATCAGCTTGAAATTGTCGAACAGAACGCCCTCCTGCTCGATGGTCGTGGCATTCGGCGACATCGAGCCGGGTGAAATGCCGCCGACGTCAGCATGATGTCCCCGCGACGCGACCCAAAACAGGATTGTCTTTCTGCGATCGTCGAATACGGGCGTGCAGACGGTAATATCGGGAAGATGTGTGCCGCCATTGTAGGGCGCGTTGATCGCGTAGACGTTGCCGGGACGAACTTGTCCGGCATTTTCCCGAATTACCGTTTCGACTGCGCGGTCCATAGACCCCAGATGAACAGGCATATGCGGCGCGTTGGCGACCAAAGTACTGTCATGCGCGAACACAGCGCAGGAAAAATCCAGCCGCTCTTTGATGTTCACTGAATATGCTGTGTTTTGCAGTGATACGCCCATCTGTTCCGCGATTGACATGAAGAGATTGTTGAATACCTCGAGCATGACTGGATCGGCATGGGTGCCTATGGCATGCGTGCGATTGAGTTTTTTGACCCGCGCCAGGACTAGGTGATTTTTTGCGGTGATTTCGGCTTGCCAGCCGGGCTCGATCACAACCGTCTGATGCGGCTCAACGACGATAGCGGCACCTTTCACCCTTGATCCGGGTTTGAGCTGATCGCGCGTGAACACGTTCGCCGGGCGCCATTCGCCTCCGGAAAAAAATTTAGTGCACAGGGCCGGCTTTGGCAGGCGCGCGCGCGAACGCCGCGTCGACCTTTCGCTGAATTTGGCACCGCCGCCAACCGCTTCGACTGAAACCGCCTCGACCACCATCTGCTTCGTGCGGTCGATGAAGCCGAAGCGTGCCTTGTGCGCTTTTTCGAATGCGTGCTTCATCGCTGCTGCGCTGCCGGCAGCCACGACGAGCGCTGTATCAGTGCCGGCGTACCGGATGTGGGCGCGCACATACACTTTGATCTTTGCGGAGGGGACACCTTGGCTGACGACCTCTGCTCTGGTCGCTTTGCCTAGCAAAGCACCGGTGCGCGCGACCGCCCTGAGCGCCTTGCTGCCGAACGGCATTTCGATCGCCTGCTCTCGTGTTGCCCGTATATCGGCCAAACCCATGCCGTAGGCCGAAAGCAACGAAGAAAACGGATGAATGAGCACGCGGGTCATGCCAAGCGCATCAGCGACAAGACATGCATGCTGTCCGCCGGCACCGCCAAAGCAGTTAAGGGCATAGCGCCTGATGTCATAACCGCGTTGGACCGAAATCTTCTTGATCGCGTTGGCCATGTTTTCGACAGCGATCTTGATAAAGCCATCGGCGACTTCTTCGGCCTTGCGGCCGCCGACCTGCTGCGCCAAATCGGTGAAGGCGTTTCGTACCGCATGGGCATCGAGCGGAAGATTTTGCGAAGTGCCGAAAATCTTTGGAAAGAATTCGGGAATGAGCTTTCCAACCATTACGTTTGCATCCGTAACGGTCAACGGGCCGCTGCGCCGATAGCATTTGGGGCCCGGATTGGCGCCCGCTGAATCCGGACCCACGCGAAACCGCGATCCGTCAAAATGCAGAATCGAGCCGCCACCCGCGGCAACTGTGTGGATGATCATCATGGGTGCACGCATGCGCACGCCGGCGACTTCCGTTTCGAAGGCGCGTTCGTATTCGCCGTCGTAATGTGACACGTCAGTTGAAGTGCCACCCATGTCGAAGCCGATAAGTCGATCGAGACCCGCTTGCCGGCCGGTTTCTGCCATCCCGACCACGCCGCCCGCGGGTCCCGATAGAATGGCGTCTTTGCCATGGAACAATTCCGCGGCCGTCAATCCGCCGGACGACATCATGAACATCAAGCGTGCGGTCGAACGCTTCGTGTCGAGATCCTTGTCGACCTGGGCGACGTAGCGGCGCAATATCGGCGATAGATAGGCGTCTACGACCGTTGTATCGCCTCGGCCGACAAGTTTGATCAGTGGCGAGACCTCATGACTGACGGAAACTTGTGCGAAACCCATTTCGCGCGCGAGCCTGGCGACCTGCTTTTCGTGATCCGAGAACCGGTAGGCGTGCATGAAGACGATCGCGACAGCCTTAATCCCATCATCCTTCGCTGTTTGGAGAATCGTGCGTACTGTTGTGAGGTCGGGCTTGAGTTCTACGGCACCGTCGGCACGCACGCGTTCGCTGACTTCGGCGACTCGTTCGTAGAGCATCTCGGCCTTGACGATGTGACGAGCGAAAATTTTTGGCCGCGCCTGATACCCGATCTTCAACGCATCGCGGAAACCTTTCGTGATCAGTAACAGCGTGCGTTCACCCTTGCGTTCGAGCAGGGCATTCGTTGCCACCGTTGTACCCATTTTGACGGCGCCAATTTTGCCTGCAGCAATCGCTTCGCCTGGTTTCAATCCAAGCAGATCGCGGATGCCCTGCACTGCGGCGTCTGCATAGGCTTCGGGGTTTTCCGAAAGAAGTTTGTGCGCTACTAGCGACCCGTCGGGGCGGCGGCCGACCACGTCAGTGAACGTGCCGCCGCGGTCAATCCAGAAATCCCAGGGCTGCGGTGATGCTTGTTTCGACATGGCGCTGAACAAATTACGGAAGCTGCACTATGTCCGGCCTGTCCGGGATAAAACAAGCCTGCTAGGCTAAGAGGGGAAGAAAATTTGGTGATGACATGAGGATACTCTGGGCCTTAGTGGCCGGCTTGTTGGTTTCGGCTTCTTCCGCGCACGCCGTCGAACTCAAGGTTTTGAGTGGAAACGGCGCCAAGGCGGCAGTACGGGAATTGTGCAAACAATTCGAAGGGGCGACAGGCAACACGATAAGCCTTCATTTTGAGGTCAACGCCGATTTGAAAAAGAAGATTGAAAGCGGCGAGGCGTTCGACGTTGCCGTTCTCAATCCACCGGTGATCGACGCGCTGACCAAAGAAGGAAAGCTGGTTGAGGGCAGTCGGGCGGATATTGGACATGCAGGATTGGGAGTTGCCGTACGATTCGGCGCCCCGAAGCCCGATATAGCAACGGTTGACGCATTCAAACGCACGCTGCTTTCTGCCAAAGCCGTCGCGTATCCCGGCAAGGGTGCGAGCGGAGTATATTTCGTGAGCCTGTTGGATCGGTTGGGCATCAAAGCGGAGATGAAAGGCAAGCTCAGACCAATGGCGGCAGAGGACACGGTCGAAGTGGTGGCGCGCGGCGAAGCCGATATGGTCGTCGTCGTGGCGACACGTATTTCCGATGTGGCCGGAGTAGATTTTGTCGGAGCAATCCCCGCCGATTTGCAGACGCGCATCGGATTTGCCGCCGGTCTGGGCGCTTCCGCCCAGCAGCCCGATGCTGCCAAGGCGTTGATCCGTTTTCTTTCGGCGCCTGCAGCGGCACCGACCCTGAAAGCCAAGGGTGTCGACCCGATCTGACGTGTAACAGCGTCTCAGCGCCGCATAACCTGCATGCGCTGGCCCACGATGACTGTTGCGACGACCGCGGCTGCATAAAGCAGCGTCGATACGTCGAACCGTTCGCCGTTTACCGGCACCGAAAGCGCGACAATTACAAAGGGCTGCAGCAGCATCAACTGGCCGATACGCGCGACGCCGCCCAACGCCATAGCCGCGTTGAATACGAAAAACGCAAAAAATTGGCTGACGAGGCTAACATATGCCAGCGCCATCCATGCCGATGTCGCTACGCCATGCAATGCCGGCGGCCGAAGCAGGAATGCGGCAACCAACGACAACGGAAGATAGAGCACGACCTGCCACGAGATCACTTCCCAGCCAGGCTGTTTCATACTGAGCCGGCCCGAAAGTGCGTAACCAAATCCGCCGGAGACGACCGTTCCGAGCAGATAGAAGTCGCCCACCGCAATTGTATTGGCGCCGCTCTGCCTCAGCATAAACACCAGGACGATGAATGCGCCCGCCGCGCTTGCAAGCCAAAAACCGAGGCTCGGACGTTCATTCGCGACGAGCGCCGCGGCAGCTGCGGTCGCAAGCGGGAGTATGCCGAGCACGACACCGCCATGCGATGCCGGCACGTGACTCATGGCTAGAGCCATGAAAACGGGAAACCCGACGATCGTGCACAGACCCGCAAGCGCGAAATGGGGCCACAGTTCCCGGGGTGGAAGTGGCCGTTGCAGCAGGAGAAGAAGTATAGCGCCGCAAGAACCGGCGATCGCGGCGCGGATGGCCGACAAAAATAACGGGTCGAAGGTGGAGACCGCGATACGAGTTGCCGGCAATGTGCCGCCGAACAGGAGCACGCCTGCCAAACCGAGTGCCAGACCAAGTTTTCCGCGGGATGTGGGCATCATGCAGGAGCGCGCAGGCTAGCCGTTGCGGTAAGCCGCTGCCAGCGAAAGCATTCGATCGGCCGATCGAAAGGGGCGGTGACCTGAAATTGGCGGGGGCCCGGCGGATTTGCCACCGAGCCCCCTTACAACGTATCAGCCAGCCTGTAAGCCGGGTTCTGTATGGTCTGCGGCGCGAGCCACAGACGTGACGACCATTCCTCTTGCACGCCGGTTGCCCGGCGCCTCAAGCAACCTACCCGAACGGCTGATCTGGACAGATCTGGGATTGCTCCCGCGCCATTCCTATTCGGTCTTGCTCCCGGTGGGGTTTGCCGTGCCGCTTCCGTCGCCGGAAGCGCGGTGCGCTCTTACCGCACCGTTTCACCCTTGCCTCGGCTAAACGCAACGCGCCGAGGCGGTCTGTTCTCTGTGGCACTGTCCCTGAGAAGGCCCCGAATGGCCCATCCCGCCGGACGTTATCCGGCACCGTTTGTCCATGGAGCCCGGACTTTCCTCCCCGGCCACCTTTCGGCATTGGCGCGGAGCGGCCGTCCGGCCGACTGACGGTAATAGGAATGGTGTGGTGCGGTCACAACGTCAAGGCTAGTCACTGGACAGCCTTAAAAAGGCGGAAAAACAGCAATTTTGCGTTTCACCAACTAGCCAAGTGGCGCCGGCCTAGTCTCGATCAGCGCACGCAATGTGAGAAGTGTCGAGGCGTCCGCCACGCCATCAATTCGCGCCTGCCGAAAGTGCCGTTGAAACGCCGTAACAACATTGCGCGTGGAATCGTCGTAGGTCCCCGTTTCTTCAATGCCATAGCCGTAGGAACGGAGCGCGCGCTGCAGTCGGACCACGATGTCGCCGCGGTCGCCCGGCTTTAGCCCGGTTCCTTCGAGATCGAGGGGGGCAGCGCGCACCCAGTGACCGATCCCGGATTCGCTCAGCAACCCCCATGGAAATTTTTCACCCGGATCTTGTTTGCGTGCAGGTGCGACATCCGAATGGGCCAGAATGCGGTCGGCGCTGATTGGCCCTCGACGCGTGATGATGGATTTGCAGAGTGAAATGACCGCCGCAACCTGCCGGAGGGGATAGTCGGGATATCCAAATTCATGTCCCGGATTCACGATCTCGATGCCAATCGAAAGCGAATTTATATCGCTATCCCCCGCCCACGAGGATTCGCCAGCGTGCCAGGCCCGAAATTCCTCCGGAACGCATTGAACAATGCGCCCATCCTCGAAAACTACGTGGTGGGCGGATACCTTGCTATCGCGCGTCGTGAGGCGCTGCAAAGCCGCTTCGCCTGTCTGCATGCCCGTGTAGTGCAACAGGATCATGTTTGCGCGGCCGTCCTTACGCTCGTCGAAATTCGGCGAGGCAACGACGTCGGTGACAATGAATGAATCCGGCGAAAAGGCGGACATGGGCCGGACAAGACCGATAAGTTAGGACGAGGGCACGCATCTTTCGCCGCGCTGGGGAAAAAAAGCAAGACCGTCGCAATGCAACCGCGGCCCGGATCCTGATTCCGGGCCGCGACACCAATTATTCGTCCGTCGTTCGAGAGATTAACGCCGTGCTGGCGGCACACTCGATGGCTTCGTGCCTCCCATTCCGGAACCTGTCGTGCTCGATGCTTTGGGCGGCTCGTACCGCGCAAAGTTCTGTGCCTGCTTGAGTTCATCCTTGGTAGCGGCAAGTTTCAACTTGTCGGCCGAGCCGTTCTGGCCGGGGACTACGTCAAATGAATTAGGCGCGAGCGCTACTTCTTTCGACCCCACGCCAAGGAAGCCGCCGACGCTAATGACAAAGGCTTCAACCTTCCCGGTCTTGTCAAACAGGATGTCGCTGACATCGCCGATCTTCTGATTGTCAGAGCCCAAAACGTCGGTGCCCTTGAACTTCGTCGCCAGCCACTGATCGGGCTTCTGCGAGGATACGAAATTCATTTTACCGGAGGACTGCGACGGATTTGCAGAGTCCTGAGCTTGGGTCGCCGGAGCCGGAGCGGATGGGCTTGGCGAAGTTGAGGTTTGCGCCCAGGCTGCGGTTATCATGACCGCGCTCAACGCAGTGGATAACATCAATTTTTTTAGCATCTTTTGCCTCCTTCGATGCGCAATGCAGTTCCAGCACCACAACGCGTGGCCATTGTCGCCGTTCCATTCGGCGGAACACTTCGAAAAATTTAAGTTCGGAACTCGCTATGAGTGGGGTGCACCCATCGCGGTGCCGTCCGAATCTCCGGCAGCCCGGACGACCGTCACAGTGCACGGTGCTTCCGCGACGACCCGCGCCGACACGCTGCCAAGATAGCGACGCAACGCCGAGCTTCCGCGTGCGCCGATGATGATATGGTCGACGCGGTTATTCCGTGCATAGTCGATAAGCTGGCCGGCGGGGTCGGTTGCTTCGAGGACGTGATAGGTGATCCGCTCGGGCGCTACGGGTATGGCCCGCGCCCAGTGTTTGAGCTCGATCAGGCGGCCGAGATGGGGATTGCGCCCCTGCGCATCCTCTAAAGCATCGAGAGCAAGCCGCGAAATCTTCAGGACGTTGACGCAGGCGAGTCGCGCATTCGGCTCGGTCGCAAGTGCGCGTCGAACGGCATGCGCAAGTGCCTGGCTGAGCAACTCGTGACCCGGCTCGAGATCGATGGCAGCGACCACAATCGGCGCATTGGCAAGGTGGCTGGTGAGTTCGCGCCGCTGAACAGTTATCGGGCTGCGGCGCGCCTGCAACCGTCTCCATGCGGTTGTAAAAACGCCGTCCCGTCTCACGCGATGGGCGCGCGCCGACAGTGTGACTTGATCAGGGTGCTGCAGATCGAAAGCGAGTTGGGCCGCCGTTGCATACCTCGCATCGGGCTTGACCTCGAGGCATCGCAAAATGATTTCCTGAAGCCACGCCGGCACGCTGGCCACGTGGCCGCGCGGAGGGACAGGATCCCGCCACAGTCGCCTGCGCCAATTTTCGGCATGCTCAGGCTCACCAAATGGACGCTCGCCGGTCGTTAGAAAATAAAGAATGACTCCCAATGCAAAAAGATCACTGCGGGGATCGCCCCGATCGCCAAGAACTTGTTCCGGTGCAATATAGGCCCCTGTTCCTACCGGGCCTTCAGCTTCTTCCTGCACCAAGTCAGGTAATTGGTCGTGCCGCGAAAGTCCGAAATCGATCAGCACCGCGTCGTCCGCGCGCAAAATCACATTGCTCGGCTTCAAGTCGAGGTGAATGACATGCTGCCGGTGGATCTCATGCAGGGCGAAGGCTATTCTTGCTCCTATCGATGCCACCTCGCTTGGTGGCAACGGAGTCTTTTCCAGAAGCGATTTCACCGAAATTCCTGCGACGAATTCCATCACGATATAAGGACGTTCGAAATCGCCGCCGGCAACGAAGCGGGGCGCATGCGGTCCGGAGAGCCGCGGCAGGATCATCTGTTCCACTTCATAACCGATGATCGTGAGCGGATTTTCTCCGGGCTGCAGGAACGGTATCTTCATCAGCATCGGCAGTTTGTCTTGATCGCGCGTCACGCGCCAAAAGCTCGCCATGCCGCCTGAAGGCAACCGTTCCACAAGGCGAAAACCATCAATGATCTGTCCGGCTTCGAGGTTGCGTGGGTCCACAGCTCACGCCCCTTCGATAAGCCTGAGGCTCAAGATATCCGGCAGGCCCGCCGCATGAATTTTCCGTGCCGCTGTCTCGGTGTCATACGGTACGCGCACATAGATCAGTACGTTGCGTTCGATGTCGAGCGCGCCATAACAGGCGGCTGGGTTGTGATCGCGTGGTTGGCCAACCGAACCAATTACCGCGATCCAGCGCCGTTGCATGAGAAGCGGAACTTCGATGGCCTGCACCGGCTCGAATCCGGCAAGCTTTCCTGTTGGCGATAGATGAAAAAGCTGAGGCACATGAACGTGGCCACAAAATGTGATGCGTGCGCGCGTTGCCATAAAACTTCGCGCCGCCTTCTCGACACTCGTTATGTATTCCCAGCGCTCAGGCGCGTGCGCGCTGGCATGAACGAAAAACCGTCCGTTGTCTTCGAAGGTCAAGGGTAGCCGCGCGAGAAAATCACGCTGGGTAGCGTCGAGATTAGGTCGAGTCCATTCAATCGCTTCCGCGGCGATCGAACTCATTCCGCCGGTTCCGCTTGCAATGGCGGCATCGTGATTGCCGAGCAATGCGATGGCCCCGTCCTCGACCTCGTGCATGATGGTGTCCACCGCGAAACCCGGGTCGGCGCCATAGCCCACGTAGTCGCCAAGGAAGATAAAGCGCTCGATGCCGCCGCGGCGGGCGTGAGCAAGAGAGGCCTCAAGCGCCTCGCGATTTGCGTGGATATCGCTGAACAGACCGATCCACATCACCACACCTGTCTCGCTGGAGCGGCCGCAATTCGGCAACGTTTCTTTAAGTTTAACCGTCGTTAATGGCGTTGATCTGCCGCAACGCCGGACCTCGGGAGGATTTGGCCCGATTTCTTGACGGCCACATAATCCCATGATATCCCACAAAATCCCAAATTGGGACAGCGTCCCATTCGGCGTGACCGGCTGCGGCCCTAACCGCCCGACCGTGCCCCGCGCTTGGCTCAAGAACGTCCCTGGTTGCGTCAAGTCATTGTGGAGTGGGGGGTATGGTTCGCTTCGTGGCGAGCTTCACGCTGCGGCTCGATTCCAAGGGACGCGTCTCGATCCCTGGCCCGTTTCGCTCAGTACTCGCCCGCGATGGCTTCGAGGGTCTCTATTGCTATCCGGCTTTGGATCGTCCCGCGATCGACGCCGGCGGAAATGCGCTAATGGCCGAAATCGAAGCCTTGATTGGGCGCTTTGCGCCGTTCTCCAACGAGCGCGAGCAGTTTGCCTTGGCGCTCTACGGGACGAGCGAGACCCTGAAAGTCGACGGAGAGGGCCGGGTGGTTTTGAGCGAGAACCTCAAGCGGCATGCTGGGATTACCGATGCAGTGGCGTTTGTTGGTCTCGGTCAGAAGTTTCAGATCTGGGAGCCCGAACGTTTCGGCAGAGAGCTCGCGGAGGCCACCCAAAAGGTGCGCGCGCTCAAGGCAGAGCCGGGTTCCCAGGTGGCGGCGCGCAACGCGCTCGGAGCACGGGAATGACGGCGGGCGGCGGCGGTTCGGCTGTCGCTGGCGGACCAGCTCTCCACATTCCCGTGCTCGGCCGCCCGGCGGTTGACTTCCTCAATATCCGCGACGGCGGCATTTACATCGACGGCACATTCGGCGCCGGTGGCTACACCCGCGCGATGCTCGCCGCGGCCAAATGCAAGGTGATCGGCATCGACCGTGATCAGAGCGCAATTGCACTTGGCGCCGACATGGTCGAACAGGCAGGCGGTCGGCTTAGCTTGGTGGAAGATTGTTTCTCCAAATTGGACGCGATCGCACGCCAGGCCGGATATGAATCGGTCGATGGCATTGTGCTCGATCTCGGCGTGTCGTCGATGCAATTCGACAAGGCGGAGCGCGGGTTTTCATTTCGGTTTGATGGACCGCTCGATATGCGTATGAGCGGCGAGGGCGTTAGCGCCTTTGATGTCGTCAACACCGCCGGCGAACGCGAACTTGCCGACATCATCTTCACGCTCGGAGAGGAACGCCAATCGCGTGCGGTCGCGCGAGCCATTATCAAAGCGCGGGCCGACGGGCCGATTGCAACGACAAAGGCACTTGCAGCGATTGTCGCTTCAGTCGTGCATTCACGCTCTCACGATATCCATCCAGCAACACGCACCTTTCAGGCGTTGCGAATCTTCGTCAACGACGAACTGGGAGAGTTAGTCGCAGGGCTGCAGGCCGCCGAGCGAATCCTTAAAAATGGCGGCCGGCTTGTCGTGGTGTCCTTCCATTCGCTCGAAGACCGTATCGTCAAGACGTTTTTGACGGATCGCGCGCAGGCTCGCGGCGGTTCTCGTCATGCTCCCGAAGTCAAAGCTCCACTGCCGACTTTTCGAATGCTTACGAAGCGACCGATCAGTGCGAGCCAGGAAGAGGTCACCCTCAACTCTCGCGCCCGGTCCGCTAAATTGCGGGCTTCCGAGCGTACGCAAGTGCCTGCGAGGGGTGGAATTCCCTCAGGCCTGCTGCCGCAATTGCCATCTCTCGCAGATGTCATGAAGGGGAGGTGACTCATGCGCCTCCTCAATATTCTCGTCATCGGCGCACTGATCGTCGCTGCATCCTTCGTCTACAAGATCAAGTTCGTCTCTACTCTTCAGGCCGAACGGGTCGCCAAGGTCCGCGGCGAGCTGCGTCGGGAACGCAATGAAATCGCTGTTTTGAGGGCTGAGTGGGGAAGGCTCGATGCGCCCAGCCGCATCAAGGGACTTGCCGATCGCCATTCGAGTCTGCAGCCCGTCGAGCCCACACAGTTCGACGGCCTCGATCACCTGCCCGAACGTCCCGCGGTTGCGCCCAGTGCGGATCCGATCGGCGCCATGCTCGCGCCGGCGGCTCCAGACACGACCGGCAGCATCCCAGCACGAGGGCAGCCGCGGTGAACGCGATGCATGGGCGGGGAAAAACAGGACAGGAGAGCCGATGGCAGCGGGCGCTACGCTCACTCCTTTATGGTCGCGACGTCGACCGTAACGTTAAGGCAAAAGCGCGGCTCGGATTGGCAATCGTCGCGTTCGCCGTCATTTTTTCCGTGATCGCCGTTCGTCTGGTTATGTTCGCAACCGTCAGCGATGGGCATGGTGGCCGCCGCAGCGTTACGCAGGATGCGATTGCTACTGCCCGCCCCGACATTCTTGATCGCAACGGAGAAATCCTCGCCACCGATGTAAAGACTTCGTCGTTGTTCGCCGAGCCACGAAAAATCATCGATGTGGACGAGGCAGTGGAACTGCTCACCGCCGTCCTTCCTGATCTCGATACGAACGAGGTTCGCGAACGTCTGTCATCGAAACGCGGGTTCGTCTGGCTCAAGCGCGATATTACACCGGAGCAGCAGCAACAAATTCATCGTCTCGGTATTCCGGGCGTGGGATTTCTCACCGAAAACAAGCGCGTATATCCCAACGGTCCGATAGTCTCGCACGAAATCGGGTACGTGAATATCGACAATCAGGGTATTGCGGGAATTGAGAAATGGCTGGACGGGCAAGGCCTCGCTGCATTGCATATGGCTGGGCTCGCCTCTGACCAACTGCAGAGGCCGGTCAACCTCGCAGTTGATCTGCGCGTACAATTTGCGCTGCGTGATGAGCTCGCGGCCGCGCGGGAGAAGTACAAGGCGAAGGCTTCGGCCGGCGTAATCGCCGACGTCAATACCGGCGAGATCGTCGCAATGGCTTCCGAGCCTGATTTCGATCCGAACAATCCGCGCGATGCCAACGACCCCGATCATCTCAACAGGCTCACGACCGGTGTCTATGAGATGGGTTCGACGTTCAAGGCGCTCACGCTCGCCATGGCTCTCGACAGCGGCCGCATCTCGCTATCATCGTCGTTCGATGCGCGAATGCCCTTGCGTTACGGCAAGTTCGAGATCCACGACTTCCACGCACAAAGACGCGTGCTCACGGTCCCCGAGATTTTTACCTATTCGTCGAACATCGGGACCGCGCGCATGGCGCTTGCGCTCGGCGTCGACTACCACAAGGCCTTCCTCAAGAAGCTTGGCCAACTCGACCGCCTCCGCACCGAACTGCCTGAAAGTGCAGAACCTCTGGTCCCGAAGCATTGGGGGGAACTCAATACCGTTACGATTGCCTTTGGGCATGGTTTGTCGGTCGCGCCGCTTCAGGCGGTGATGGGCATTTCCGCGCTCGTCAATGGCGGCAAGATGATTCCCCGACATTCCTGAAAAGGAACCAGGCCGATGCCGATCGGCTGGCAAAAAGGGTCATCAAGCCCGAAACTGCGGAGAAAATGCGATACTTGATGCGCCTGAACGTTGAAAAAGGCACGGCGACCCGAGCCAATGTTCTGGGTTATTATGTCGGCGGAAAGACCGGTACCTCGGAGAAGGTGGTTGGCGGGCGTTATTCCAAAACCAAAGTCCTAACCAGCTTCACCGCCATCCTGCCGGCCGACAAGCCACGCTACTTGATGCTTATTATGCTCGACGAACCACAGGGACTGCCCGAAACCCATGGCTTTACGACATCGGGCTGGAACGCAGTGCCGGTCGGCGCCAAGGTGATCGAGCGTGTTGCGCCGCTGCTCGACATACGGCCGCGCTTTGATTTGCCCAAGGCAGATCAGCTGTTATTGGCGAGCGTGAAGGAGTCGCGGTGAAGCTGCGCGATCTTTTGCCCAATGCGCCGATCGATGCGCGGCAGGCGGCGGTCGAAATCGCGGGCGTCACAGCGGACAGCCGCAAAGTCCAACCCGGATTTCTTTTTGTTGCCATCGCGGGCGCCAAGGCCGATGGGTCGCATTTTGCGCGGCAAGCAGCCGATGCGGGCGCTGTGGCCGTCGTTTCCCGGCAGCGGCCGGAGGGTCTGCCGGACCCGGTAGTATTCATAGGCGCCGAAAACGTCCGCCTGTCGTTGGCACTTATCGCGGCGAAATTCTATTCGCGCCAGCCCGAGACGATTGCGGCAGTCACCGGCACCAGCGGCAAGACCTCTGTCGCAGCTTTCACGCGGCAAATCTGGAGCGTGCTCGGGTTAAATGCCGCAAGCATAGGCACTGTCGGCGTCGTTTCTCCCAAGGGAGAGCGTTACGGATCGTTGACGACCCCTGATCCGGTTGAGCTGCATCGCACTCTCGATCAGATGGCCGCTGAAGGCGTGACGCATCTTGCGCTCGAAGCCTCTTCGCACGGCCTCGATCAGTATCGGCTCGATGGAGTGAGAGTAAAGGCCGGCGCCTATACCAACCTCTCGCGTGATCATCTCGATTATCACCCGACCATCGAGGCCTATCTTGCTGCCAAGCTGCGGCTGTTCGACAGTCTAATCTTGCCCGGTGGCACGGCCGTGATCGGGGCCGACGATCCCTATGCAAGACAAGTGATCGACGTGGCCGTACGCCGCGAACTTAAGGTGATGACGGTCGGAGAACACGGAAACGACATTAAGTTCGGCAGCAGTGTAATCGATGGCTTCGCGCAAATCGTCAAATTTGCCCATGGCGGCAAGATCCACATTACCAGGCTTCCATTGGTCGGAGCATTCCAAGTGCAAAACGCCGGCCTAGCCGCCGGACTTGCGATTGCTACCGGTGGTGAACCGCCCCGCGTGTTTGCCGCGCTCGAAAAACTTACCGGCGCAAAGGGACGCTTGGAGCTTGTCGGCGTCCACGGCGGCGCGCCCGTATTCATCGACTACGCGCACAAGCCGGATGCTCTGAAGAAGGCGCTTGAGAGCCTGCGCCCCTATGTGCGTGGCAAACTCTTTGTTTTGTTCGGCGCCGGCGGGGATCGCGATGCGGGCAAGCGTCCGATCATGGGGCGGATCGCGGCGGAGGGCGCCGACCGGGTCATTGTGACTGACGACAATCCGCGCAGCGAGAATCCGGCGGCAATTCGTGCGGCAATACTCGCGGATGCTATGGGGGCCGTAGAGATTGGAGATCGCGCCGAAGCGATCAGGCGGGCGATTGCCGAGCTGAAGACGGGTGACGTGCTCCTGATTGCTGGAAAGGGACACGAGACCGGCCAGATCATCGGCGACCGCGTTTTCCCGTTCTCCGACCATGAGGTGGTTGCTGCGGCCATGCAAGGGAAGGTCGCATGAGCGGGCTTTGGACGATCGACGCGATGGCGGCGGCAATGCATGCGGACCGGTCGGGAGATCTTCCGGCAGACGCATTCGGTATTTCCATCGACAGCCGCACCCTGGCCAAGGGCGATGTGTTTTTTGCTATCCATGGCGAGAGCCGTGATGGCCATGAGTTTGTAGATAACGCGCTAAGCGCCGGCGCTGGAGTTGCGGTGGTTGCCGAAAGGCAGCGTTCGCGATTTTCAGGGGCGCCGTTGCTGGTGGTCGCCGACGTTCTGGAAGGACTGCGTGACCTTGGGCGCGCGGCACGTGCACGTACGCATGCGAGTGTCATCGCGGTCACCGGGTCCGTGGGCAAAACTAGTACAAAAGAGGCCTTGCGGCTCGCGCTGGCGGCAGACGGCGAAACGCATGCGTCCGTTGCGTCCTACAACAATCACTGGGGTGTGCCACTTTCGCTCGCGCGTTGCCCGGCGGATGCAAAATATGCCGCGTTCGAGATCGGCATGAATCATGCTGGTGAGATCACTCCGCTCTCGAAACTGGTACGGCCGCACGTGGCGATCGTGACATCCATAGAACCGGTTCACATTGAATTTTTTGGTACCCTTGAAAAAATCGCCGACGCCAAGGCGGAAATATTTTCCGGAGTTCGAGCCGGGCGGTGCGGCCGTCCTCAACCGCGACAATCCCCTATTTACGCGACTGGCTCGGGCTGCCCGGTCGGCAAGCATCGCCCGCATTGTTTCGTTCGGTGAGCACGAAGACGCTGACGCGCGGCTCAACGCAGTGTCGCTGCAGGCGAACTCTTCAACGGTTGAAGCAAATATACTGGGACAGGCCGTCACGTATAAGCTCGGTGCACCAGGCCGCCACCTCGTGCAAAATTCACTTGCTGTTCTTGCGGCCGCATCGCTTGTCGGCGCAGACCTTGCGCTTGCGGCTCTCGCGCTCGCCAGTCTTCAGCCGGCCGCTGGACGTGGCGCGCGCAGTGTTCTGGCAGTGCCAGGCGGCAGCGCGCTATTGATTGACGAAAGTTATAACGCCAATCCCGCGTCGGTGCGGGCGGCGATCGCGCTCCTCGGTCAGGCGCCCATCGGCCCGCGGGGCCGCCGTATCGCAGTTCTCGGCGACATGCTGGAATTGGGGCCTCTAGGCCCTGATTTGCACCGCTCACTGGCGGTGGCAGTGAAGAACGACGGTATCGACCTGGTCTTTTGTTCTGGACCATTGATGCGCATGCTTTGGGAAGCCCTTCCCTCTGGTGCGCGGGGCGGCTATGCCGAGACGGCAGCGGCGCTGGAACCGGTAGTGCTCGATGCCGTTCGTGCAGGCGACGTCGTCATGGTGAAGGGCTCACTCGGCTCGAAAATGGGCTCCATCGTGATGGCTTTGGAACGGCAATTTCCCAAACAAGCCGCGTTCGAGCAGACGCCGGCACAAAGCTGACTAGTCAGGGTTCGACCCAATGTTCTACTGGCTGACCGAGCTTTCCGACAAAGTTTCGTTCCTCAATGTTTTTCGATACCTCACGTTTCGCACCGGCGGCGCCATCGTCACGGCGTTGGTGTTTGTTTTCCTGTTTGGCGGGCCGATCATCGACGTGTTGCGCCTCAAGCAAGGCAAGGGACAACCGATACGCAGCGACGGCCCGCAATCTCACCTGGTCACCAAGAAAGGCACTCCGACAATGGGTGGCTTGATGATCTTGTCGGGGTTGCTGGTGTCGACCTTGCTCTGGGCAAATCCGAAAAGCCCGTACGTCTGGGTTGTCCTGGGCGTCACCCTGTCATTTGGTCTCATCGGGTTTTACGACGATTATCTCAAGGTGACGAGGCAAAGCCATGCCGGTTTCGCCGGGCGCACGCGATTATTGGTGGAAGGCTTGATCGCAGTTCTCGCGTGCACTGCGCTGGCGCATCTCGGCCACGGGCCCATTGCGACTTCGCTCGTATTCCCCTTTTTCAAGGAATTCGTAATCAACCTCGGTTGGGCTTTCGTATTGCTCGGTGCATTCGTTATCGTCGGAGCGGGTAATGCCGTTAATCTCACTGACGGACTGGATGGACTGGCGATTGTGCCCGTAATGATCGCGGCGGCGAGCTTCGGCCTTATTTCATATCTCGCCGGCAACGCGGTATTCGCGGAATATCTTCAAATCCACTACGTCGCCGGAACCGGCGAACTTGCCGTACTTTGCGGCGCGGTGATCGGCGCCGGTCTCGGCTTTCTCTGGTTCAATGCTCCGCCCGCCTCGATCTTCATGGGAGATACCGGTTCGCTGTCACTCGGCGGACTGCTCGGTGCGGTCGCGGTTGCCATAAAACACGAGATCGTCCTTGCGATTGTCGGCGGCCTGTTCGTGCTGGAAGCGGTGTCGGTGATCGTACAGGTGGTCTCATTCAAATTGACAGGAAAGCGTGTATTCAAAATGGCGCCGATCCACCACCACTATGAACAGTTGGGATGGACCGAGCCGCAGATAGTCATCCGGTTTTGGATTGTCGCAGTTGTGCTGGCGCTCGCAGGCTTGGCGACGCTGAAGTTGAGATGAGTCTTGATCGCAGTCACCACGTTCGAGGGAAAACGGGTCGCGGTCTTCGGCCTTGGTAGTTCGGGCTTGCTGGCCGCGCGCGCGCTTACCGAGGGCCATGCCGACGTCGTCGCATGGGATGATGAAAGCAAGAAAGTTGCGGAAGCGACGGCGGCCGGCCTGAAAACGCAAGACTTGCGCGGTCTGGATTGGTCAAAAGTCGCGGCCCTGGTGTTGGCACCGGGCGTGCCGCTGACGCATCCTGAGCCGCATTGGGCAGCTGCGCTGGCTCGCAAAGCCGGTGTCGAGGTGATTGGCGATATCGAATTGTTTTGCCGTGAGCGTGCGAAATCGGGCCGGGCCTGCCCGCTGATTGCGATCACAGGCACCAACGGCAAATCGACCACGACCGCACTCATTACGCACCTGCTCGGTAGCGGAGGGCGTGATGCGCAAATGGGCGGAAACATTGGCGTGCCAGTGCTTGCTCTCGAACCGTTCGCGCCTGGACGGGCCTATGTTCTCGAGGTTTCGTCTTATCAGATCGATTTGGCGCCTTCGCTCGCGCCGACGGTCGGTATTCTGCTCAACGTGTCCGAAGACCATCTCGACCGGCATGGCGACATGAAAAATTATGCCGCCATCAAGGAGCGGCTCGTTGCCAATGTCGAGCCAGGGAAAACAGCCGTGATTGATATCGATGACGACTATACGCGTGCGGCGGCTGATCGAATCGAGCGCGCGGGCAAGACGGTCGTGCGCGTCTCGGTGTTGTCGCCGCTTTTTGATGGCTACTACGCGGATGGCAGCCGTATCCTTCGCTCTATAAACGGCAAGGCCGAGACGATCGCAGACCTGGCCGGCATCGGCTCACTGCGTGGTTTGCACAATGTCCAGAACGCCGCCTGCGCGATTGCCGCTTGCATCGCGCTCGACAGCAGTGTGGATGCCATTCGAGAAGGCCTGAGAACGTTTCCCGGCCTTGCACATCGGATGCAACAGGTTGCGCGCAAGGGCAACGTATTGTTCGTCAATGATTCGAAAGCGACAAATGCCGACTCTGCAGCCAAAGCGCTTGCAAGCTTTCATGACATATTCTGGATCGCGGGCGGGAAACCGAAGACCGGTGGCATCAGCGGCCTGAGCCAATTCTTTCCGCGGATTCGGAAAGCCTACTTGATCGGCGAAGCTGCTGCCGAATTTGCCAGGACGCTGGAGGGCAGGGTGCCGCATGAGATCAATGGCAACTTATCAGCGGCGATAGACGCAGCCACTCGTGACGCCGTTGCGTCAGGACTGCAGGAGCCGGTGATTCTGCTGTCGCCCGCCTGTGCGTCGTTCGACCAGTATTCAAATTTCGAAGTCCGCGGCAGAGCCTTCTGCGACATCGTGCTGGGAATGCCGGGGGTGACCACGACCGTTAATGCTTCCTAAACCGCGAAGCGTCAGCTTGGGCCGTACGGGGACTCAAACGATGCTTTCGCGTGCGCAACGGACGCCTATCGGCGAGTGGTGGTGGACAGTCGATCGGCTGACTCTTGCCGCGATCGGTGCCCTGATGCTGGCCGGAGTTGTGCTCTCGCTTGCGGCAAGTCCCCCCGTCGCGGGCCGCCTCGGTCTTGATCCGTTCTATTTCGTCAATCGGCACATCTTATTTCTGATACCGTCCACCGCCGTAATGCTCGGCGTATCGTTCCTCAATCCGCGTCAAATTCGTCGGCTATCGCTGATCGTGTTCGCGGTGAGTTTCGTCCTTGTTGCGGCGACGCCGTTCTTCGGACCCGAGATAAAGGGTGCGCGCCGCTGGCTCGTATTGCTTGGCGTCAGCGTTCAGCCGTCGGAATTCCTTAAACCGGCTTTTGTCGTCATCGTTGCGTGGCTGTTCGGAGAATCGTCGAAGCGCCCCGATATGCCAGCGAATACATTCTCGCTCGCAATCCTGCTGACTGTCGTCGCGCTCTTGGTGGTGCAACCGGATTTCGGTCAAACGATGCTGATCGCGCTGGTCTGGAGCGCACTCTTTTTCATGGCCGGCATGCGCGTGGTTTGGGTCGCAGGGATTGCGGGTCTCGCCGGCATCGGCTTGCTCAGCGCTTATTACACGGTGCCCCATGTGGCGCGGCGCATCCAACGATTTCTTGATCCCGCTTCCGGCGATACGTTCAATATCGACATTGCGACGGAAAGTTTCATGCGCGGCGGGTGGTTCGGAAAAGGGCCGGGCGAGGGTACAGTCAAGCGTCTTTTGCCCGAAAGCCATACTGATTTCGTATTTGCTGTCGCGGCGGAGGAATTTGGCATTGCGCTTTGCCTGGCGCTCGTTGCACTTTTTGCCTTCATCGTCATCCGCATGCTGATCCGTGCGATGCGGAACGATGATCCATTCACCCGCTTTGCGGCGGCCGGTCTCACCATCCTGTTTGCCACCCAATCCGCGATCAATATGGCAGTGAACTTGCATCTCATTCCGGCCAAAGGCATGACATTGCCCTTCATTTCCTATGGTGGCTCATCGATGATTTCGATCGCCTACGCGATGGGTATGCTGCTCGCACTGACGCGCGAGCAACCGCGTGCTGCAATGATTCCGCAAAATCTCGCGATGGCCGGGAGTCCAGTGTAATGGCCGCGAGCGGCGCGCCGCTCGTGCTTCTTGCGGCTGGCGGAACCGGCGGTCATTTGTTCCCTGCGGAAGCCCTGGCTGTCGCCCTAGGTCAGCGCGGCATAATCGTCGACCTTGCCACAGATCATCGCGCCGCCCAGTTCGAATTTGCGGCGCGGGCCGTGCATATCATTCCAAGCGCGACAGTGCAGGGCCGCGATCCGATCGCGTTGGCACGCGCCGCGTTATTGCTCGCGCTTGGCAGCGCGAAGGCGTGGACGTTGCTCGGCCGCATTAAGCCCGTCGTCGTCGTGGGCTTTGGCGGCTATCCGACCGTGCCTCCGCTCGTGGCCGCAAGCTGGCGCGCGATCCCGACCATATTGCACGAACAGAATGGGGTGATGGGCCGCGCCAACCGGTTTCTGGCCCCGCGGGTCAGCGCCATCGCGACCGGATTCCGATCGCTCAAAAACTTCAATCGGCACTGGCAGAGCAAATTAACTTTCACCGGCAATCCGGTGCGTCCGCAAGTGGTCGCCGCGGCGAAGACGCCTTACGCGGTGCCCGCCGAAGGGAAACTCCGGCTGCTTGTATTCGGCGGCAGCCAGGGTGCGCGTGTGATGTCCGAGGTCGTGCCGGCGGCGATTGCGTTGCTCGATGCCAGGCTTGGAACAAGGCTCAGCATTGTCCAACAGGCGCGCTCCGAAGACCTTGAAAACGTGCGCGCCATCTATGCCCGGCTCGGAGTTGCGGCGGAGGTTGCGTCATTCTTTCCGGATTTACCTGCGCGAATAGCTGCAGCGCATATCGTGGTCTCCCGTTCCGGCGCATCCACTGTTGCAGAGCTTTCTGCCATCGGGCGGCCGGCGATAATGGTCCCGTTGCCGAATGCATTGGATCAGGATCAGTTGGCCAATGCCGGTGTGCTCGAGGCCGCGGGAGGAGCTATCCGCATCGAACAGCGGGATTTCACCGCCGAGCGGCTCGCTGCGGAAATCACGACGCTTTCGAACGATCCGGCGCGGCTCGTGCGCATGGCTCAGGCCGCCAAATCGGCCGGCGCCCTCGATGCTGCCGACAGGCTTGCCGATCTGGTAGTAAAAGTGGCGGGAAAATAGCCGTCGACTGCGGACCGGTCTTGTTTCGGCCTTTCGCGTCCTGCATGACATGGCGCAATCGACAGGCTGGCCGGCTGTTCCGGTCGCTTGCAAGAAAGGCTGAGGGCGACTTTCATGAAGCTGCCGCGGGATATCGGTCCGGTGCATTTCGTCGGCATCGGCGGCATTGGCATGAGTGGCATTGCCGAAGTACTGGCCAATCTCGGCTATAGTGTCACCGGCTCCGATGTTGTGGACAGTGCCAACGTCAAGCGTCTGCGTGACAAGGGCGTCAGGGTCGCGATCGGACACAAAGCCGAAAATCTCGACGGGGCCGATGTCGTGGTCGTCTCTTCTGCCATTAAGCGCGACAATCCGGAACTCATCGCCGCCCGGATCAAACGCCTTCCGGTCGTACGGCGCGCCGAGATGCTCGCGGAATTGATGCGGCTTAAAAGCTGCATTGCAATTGCAGGCACTCACGGCAAGACAACGACGACGTCGCTGGTTGCATCGTTACTCGATGCCGGTGGGCTCGATCCGACCGTGATCAACGGCGGTATCATCAATGCCTACGGCACTAACGCTCGTCTCGGAGCAGGGGACTGGATGGTGGTCGAGGCCGACGAATCCGACGGGACATTTCTCAAACTGCCGGCGGATATTGCCATTGTCACGAATATCGATCCCGAGCACCTCGATCACTTTCACACCTTTGACGCCGTGCAGGACGCATTCCGGGCATTTATCGAAAACGTGCCGTTCTACGGCTTCGCTGTAATGTGCACTGATCACCCCGTGGTTCATTCGCTCGTCGGCAGATTGGAAGACCGGCGCATCGTTACTTATGGCGAGAATCCGCAGGCAGATGTGCGGCTTACCAACCTCGGACATCTCAATGGTGAGTCCAAATTCTCCGTTCTTTTTCGTGATCGGGACGGGAAAACCTCGCACACGATCGACAATCTCTCGTTGCCGATGCCGGGCCGCCACAACGCGCTCAATGCCGTCGCTGGGATCGCGGTTGCGCACGCATTGGGACTCAAGAGCGACGTGATCCGCAAGGCGCTTGCCGGATTCGGCGGCGTAAAACGGCGATTTACGCGGGTGGGTGAATGGAACGGGGCCGTCATCATCGACGACTACGGGCATCATCCGGTCGAGATTGCGGCGGTGCTGCGCGCGGCCCGCGAAAGCGCCAAAGGTCAGGTGATCGCAGTAATGCAGCCGCATCGCTACACGCGGCTTCACGACCTCTTCGAACAATTCTGTACCTGTTTCAACGATGCAGATGCTGTGATCATTACGCCCGTGTATCCCGCCGGTGAACAGCCGATTGCCGGCGCGGATCGTGACTCCTTGGTCAGAGGCTTGCGCACGCACGGCCACAAGAACGCGATCCCGCTGGAAGGTCCGGAAAAACTTGCGTCACTGGTCAAGAAATTGGCAAAGCCGGGCGACTACGTAGTTTGTCTCGGCGCCGGCTCGATCACTCAATGGGCGCAGGCACTTCCTGCAGAACTGAAAGCGCTATGAGCTTCCCCGACATTGTCCCAGAGCTGAAATCCAAGATGCCGGAACTGCGCGGGCGGCTTCTGGCCAATCAGCCGCTCGGGGAATTTACCTGGTTTCGTGTCGGAGGTCAGGCACAAGCCTTTTTCATGCCCGATGATGAAAATGATCTTGCTTATTTTCTGCGCAATCTGCCTTCGGAGATTCCCGTCACAGTGATAGGCGCTGGCTCGAATTTGATCGTGCGCGATGGCGGAATACCAGGCGTGGTGATCCGCCTGGGACGGGGCTTCAACGAGGTGAGGATCGAAAACCATCGCGCCACTGTGGGAACGGCGATGCTAGACGTGATGGTGGCGCGCGCGGCACAGACTGCTGGCACGGCGGGCCTTGCATTTCTAAGCGGCATACCCGGAACAATTGGTGGTGCGTTGCGCATGAACGGCGGAGCCTATGGCGGCGAAACCAAGGACATTTTTGTCGAGGCGCGCGGCGTTGACCGGCAGGGTAATCTGCGTAATTTCAGCAATGGGGATATGGGTTTCTCATATCGCCACTGCGGCATAGGCGAAGATGTCATCTTCACGACGGCTGTCTTGCAAGGCAAGCCAGGTGAACCCGAGAAAATTGCGACGGAAATGGCGGCGATCAAGAAGAAACGTGAGGCCAGTCAACCGCGCAATCGGACGGGCGGATCGACTTTCAAGAATCCGCAGGGCCATAGCGCGTGGAAGCTTGTCGACGATGCCGGCTGTCGTGGGCTCACGATCGGCGGCGCGCAGGTCTCCGATCTTCACAGCAACTTCCTGATCAATCTTGGCGGGGCGACTGCGAACGATATCGAAACCCTCGGCGAAACCGTGCGGGAAAGGGTGAAGGCGCATTCGGGTATCGACCTGGAGTGGGAGATCAAACGGGTCGGAGTTAAGAGCTGAGTCAATGAAACACGTCGCGGTTCTCATGGGCGGCTGGTCGGCGGAACGCGAGATTTCGCTGCGCTCCGGCAAGGCCTGTGCCGATGCTGTCGAACGGAGCGGATATCAAGTCAGTCGTGTCGATGTTGACCGCGACGTCGCGGCGACGTTGCGCCGCCTCAAACCCGACGTCGCACTCAATGTCTTGCACGGCCGTCCCGGTGAAGACGGAACGCTGCAAGGAATGCTTGAGGTGCTCGGCATCGCCTATACTCATTCCGGCGTGCTCGCCTCAGCGCTTGCGATGCAAAAAGATATCGCCAAGACAGTCCTCAAGGCGGCGGGTGTACCGGTACCGGGAGGAGTGACGGCGGCGCGTAACGAGGCAGCCAAACGCCATTTGCTTCCGCCGCCCTACGTGATCAAGCCGGTTTCGGAAGGCTCAAGCGTCGGGGTTTTTATTGTCCGTGATGACCAAAAGCACCCTCCACAGGAATTGATGCGTGCTGACTGGGCATTTGGCGATGACGTTCTCGTTGAACCGTATATACCCGGCAAGGAGCTCACCTGCGCCGTGATGGGTGAACAAGCATTAGGCGTCATTGAAATTATTCCGACCGACAAATTTTACGACTACGAAGCCAAATACGCTCCCGGCGGCTCGAAGCATCTTCTCCCGGCGCCGATCGCACCGGATATTTACCGTGAAGTTCAACGCCTCGCTCTTGCGGCGCATCGCGCGCTGGGCTGCCGTGGCGTCACCCGTTCCGATTTTCGCTTTGACGACAAATCCGATATCGCAAAGGGCATGTTCTGCCTTGAGGTCAATACGCAGCCGGGCATGACCGAGACTTCGCTGGTTCCCGAGCTTGCCTTGCACGCGGGTATCAAATTCGAAGAACTGTTGAAGTGGATGATCGAAGACGCCTCTCTGGATCGCTGACACTTCGACCAGGCTGCAATTTGCGGAAGAAGCCGCGGAATTCCTTCAAATTTTACTAATCATTTACCAATAACGCCGAAGACTAGGCGCTGGCGGCGCAGCCCGCGTTCGGCTGCCGCGAAGTCGTGCGTTCGGACTTCACCGCTGACGGCGGCCTCTGAGGGACGGGGATGTCTCATCTGAAGCCGGATATCCGGGCATGACCGGCGTCATGCGCGTGTTGGTGCTTGCGTTCCCTGCGGGGCGCTATGTTTGAACAGTGGGTTGCGATGGAAGGCCGAGGACGCGTAGCTCAATCACTCAGGCTGAAACGGCGTGCATCGTCTGGGTTGTGGGCGCGGTCTTATGACTGGCGCTGGCTGCGTTCGGTACGACGCTGGACTAGCGCTCTGGTAAATTTGAATGTACCGCGCGGTGCCGGCTCTTCGGCCGCTGCCTTGCTGCTTCTTGCAAGCGTGGGCTACGGGGTGGTCAGGGGAGGGCACGAGGCGCAGATTGCCGAGAATGTTCAGGACCTCTGCGATGCGGCCGCCAACGAACTTGGTTTTCGCATTTCCGAAATAGCGCTAGCTGGCGGGCATGAAGTCAGCCGTGACGAAATTTTAATGCTGGCCGGCATCAGCGATCATTCATCTCTCCTGTTCCTGGATGCCGCCCGTGCTCGCGCACGCTTGATGGCCAATCCGTGGATCGAGAACGCGGCCGTTCTCAAGCTATATCCTGATCGGCTGCGTATCGAGATCAAGGAGCGCAAGCCTTTCGCACTCTGGCAACGAGATGGCCGCATCGCACTCATCGCCGCCGACGGCACTGTCCTTGAACCGTCTGTGCCGGCTCGTTTCTCCACGCTGCCGCTCGTGGTCGGCAAAGGCGCGGAGCAGACCGCTCGCGATTTCCTTAATGTCGTTGCCCGCTTTCCGATGATTGCACAATTGACCGAGTCTTCGGTGCTGGTCGCCGAAAGACGCTGGAATTTGCACCTGAAAAATGGGGTGGAGGTCTTGTTGCCGGAAAGTGAGGCCGACCAGGCACTTCGAATTCTTGTCGATCTCGACCGCAGCAAGAAGCTTCTCTCACGCGATATCGTTGCGGTCGACCTCCGGCTGCCTGATCGCGTCACAGTACGCCAATCCGACACAGCCGCGGCCGCGCGCGAACAGGCGCTCAAGGATCTGGAAAAGGCAAGGAAGGCCAAGCCGACCAAGGGAGGGGAGGCATGACCGTGCTGCGTTTCGGCCTCACCCCGAAGATGAAGCCGGTATCGCCCAGACGCACGGCTGTTGTCGCCGGCCTCGATATTGGTACCAGCAAGGTCGTGTGCCTGATCGCGCGGCTTGAACCTCAAGCGCCGCAGGACGTGCTGCGCCGGAGAAGCCACGGCGTGCAGCTTATGGGTTTTGCTCATACGGCGGCGAGCGGCATGAAGGGCGGCTCAGTCGTAGATCTTGGTGAGGCCGAGGAGATGGCCCGTCAGGCGATCGCTATCGCCGAAAGCATGGCCGGCGTGCAGCTCGAGTCGGTTGTGGTTTCGATGTCCGGTGGCCGGCTTGGAAGCGAGCGATTTAATGCAAATATTGATCTCGCCGGCGGGACCGTAACCGAGGCCGATATCGGCCGCGTGCTGGCGGCGGCGAGCCGTCATTCGGTACGCGACGGCCGCGCCGTATTGCACTCGCTACCGATCGGCTATGCCGTCGACGCCGCTACTGGCATTCGTGAACCGCGCGGCATGCTCGGCCACCAGCTCGGCGTGGATATGCACATGGTCACGGCCGACGTGGCGACTGTGCGCAACCTGATGCTCACGGTCGAGCGCAGCCATCTGTCGGTGGAAGCCATGGTCTCATCCCCGTATGTGGCGGGGCTTGCGGCTCTCGCTGATGACGAGGCCGATTTAGGGGTGGCGGCTGTCGACATGGGCGCCGGAACCACGACTTTGGCGGTATTTTCCGCCGGCAAGTTCATGCATGCCGATGGTTTTGCCCTCGGCGGCAACCACGTAACCATGGATCTTGCCCGAGGTCTCAACACCCGCGTCGCCGACGCTGAGCGAATCAAAGCGATTTATGGCAGTGTTTTAGCGGGCGGATCGGATGAACGGGACATGATCACGGTACCACCGGTCGAGGATGATGAGCGCGAGCCGCCACAGTTCGTCTCGCGGGCTTCGCTCGTGCGAATCATCAGGCCGAGAGTGGAGGAGATCCTCGAGATGGTTCGTGATCGCCTCGCGGCATCGCCATTCGTGGCCGAACCGCGCGGACGCGTCGTATTGACGGGAGGCGCGAGCCAATTGACGGGCCTTGCTGACCTCGCCGCACGCATTCTGCGGCGCCCGGTACGTATCGGGCGTCCGTTGGGGCTCGCCGGGTTGCCGGAATCGGCGAAGGGTCCAGCCTTTGCAGTAGCAGCGGGGCTGCTTGTCTATCCACAAGCAGCCCATCTTGAACACTTCGAACCGCGGCGAACGCGGCAATTGATGACAGGAACGGGCGGTTACATGGCACGGGTCGGACGATGGCTGCGCGAAAGTTTCTGACCCTTCATCAACGGAACCACGAATGGCCGGTGGCGGACCGGCCCAGTTCGGCGGCGTGCACTTGCAATAGCGCCTTCGGCGCAAGGCAAAAGCCTGCTGCCCGTGCAATCATGAGGCAAACATGACCATCAATCTGACGATTCCCGATATTCGCGAGATGAAACCTCGCATCACCGTCTTTGGCGTCGGCGGTGCCGGCGGCAATGCCGTCAACAACATGATCGCTGCAGGCCTGCAAGGCGTCGATTTCGTCGTCGCCAATACGGACGCCCAGGCGCTCACGATGTCCAAGGCAGAACGCATCATCCAGATGGGCACCCAGGTGACCGAAGGTCTCGGCGCTGGATCCCAGCCTGAAGTAGGCCGTGCCGCGGCAGAGGAGGTGATTGACGAAATTCGCGATCATCTCACCGGCGCACACATGGTGTTCGTCACGGCCGGAATGGGTGGCGGCACGGGTACGGGCGCCGCTCCCATAATTGCAAAGACCGCACGAGAGCTGGGGATTCTCACGGTTGGGGTGATCACCAAGCCGTTCCAGTTCGAGGGCCAGCGCCGCATGCGATTTGCCGAGGCCGGCATCGTGGAACTGCAAAAGGTGGTGGATACTCTCCTGATCATCCCCAACCAGAACTTGTTCCGCGTGGCCAATGAAAAGACCACGTTTGCCGATGCCTTCGCCATGGCTGACCAGGTGCTTTATTCGGGCGTCGCCTGCATCACCGATCTCATGGTCAAGGAAGGCCTGATCAATCTCGATTTTGCCGACGTGCGCGCTGTCATGCGCGAGATGGGCAAAGCGATGATGGGCACCGGCGAGGCGTCAGGCGAAAAACGTGCGCTGACGGCAGCCGAGGCCGCCATTTCCAACCCGCTGATCGACGACGCCTCAATGAAGGGCGCGAGGGGTCTGTTGATTTCGATTACCGGCGGCAAGGATTTGACGCTTTACGAAGTCGACGAAGCCGCAACCCGCATTCGCGAGGAAGTCGATCAGGACGCGAATATCATCGTCGGGGCGACCTTCGACGAAACCCTCGAGGGGATTATACGGGTATCAGTCGTCGCTACCGGGATCGACAACACCGGCCACGCACGACACGCTCAGCCCGCCGAAAGCGCCCTCAGGGAGCTTGCCGGCAAAATTCGAAACGACAGCCGTCGCATTGCGGATCGGATCGAGCGCGCGCCCGCGGCGCATGTCGCGCCGTCGGTCGAGTCTGCCGCGCATGCGGCAGTGGCGGCCGCTATCTTGCCGCCAACCGCGATCGAAGACGTCTCCATTCGGCCAATGCCGATGAAGCCGTCGCTGTTTGAGCCAGCCCAGGCGGAAACGCGGCCCGCCGACCCGCCGATGCCGGCCGCGTTCATTCCGCCGGCGCCGGAGCGCATGACGGCCCGTACGCCGCGCATGCCTCGGATCGACGAGCTTCCAATCCCTGCGCAAAACGAGATTCGAGCGCAACGGGGCGAACTCGCGGACGATCATCCCGAGAAGCGCCGGATGTCGTTGATGCAGCGGCTTGCTTCGGTCGGGCTAGGACGCCGGGCGGAAACGGAGGGACCGGCAACGGCACCGATGCCGCGCACTGCCCGACCGGTGCCGCAGTTCGAGCGCCCTCAGCAGCGCCCGACAGCCCGCCACCCCGAAGGTCGGCCCGCGGATCCGGTGTCGGAATATGCGCGGAGGGCGGCCCCGCATGGCCTCGACCCCCATGGTCGTAATGCGCCTGTGCATAATTCCGGCGAGGAGGATCAACTCGATATCCCCGCCTTTCTGCGGCGCCAAGCCAACTGACGCCGGAATGGACCGAAAACCGGCCCCGCTTTCATATGGAGGCGGGGTCGCTTGTTGACCGGGGCTTGGTCCTAATTGTTTGAAGAACAACGTGTTTTTCAAACGACCGGCCAAATGAGTGTGCCGCGGCTGTGGTGACGGGAAAGACGGCGGCCGATTTATCCGCCTAATTACACGAGAGGGTGATCTTAAGGCCCGTCAAATGCGGCAAAAAAGAGTAACAGTCGGTAAGAAAGCGTGAGTTGGAGGATACCTGTTCAATAGCCTAAGTTTCAGGAGTGAAAGGGACTTTTTGAGTCCTTGGGGGTTGCCGTCCGGTCTACCTGGGCGGTTTGGACTAAAGGCGAAAATGTGGCCCCTTGGGGGCCTTAGGGGATGGGGCCGCCTGGCCTGCTTTCGGCCGGCGGGAATTGGGTAGATGAAAGGCGCTAAGCAAACAACGCTACGCCACCCGGTTGCCATTTCTGGCATCGGAGTACATTCGGGTCTCCCGGCCACACTTACTCTCCATCCCGGCGACGATGATACCGGCATCGTATTTCAACGCGTAATCGCCGACGGCTCAATCGAGCGCGAAATTCGCGCGGATGTGCGCGCCGTCACCGCCACCGAATTTGCCACCGTTCTGGGCGACGCCAAGGGCCCGCTTTGTTCGACCGCCGAACATTTGCTGGCGACGCTGCGTGGCCTCTATGTCGACAATGCGGTCGTCGAAATCGACGGGCCGGAAGTACCGATCATGGATGGCAGCGCTGCCGCGTTTGTCGATGCCATCGACCAGGCCGGCCTTACGACACGCGCGCTTCCGCGCCGCTATATCGAGGTGACGAAGACCGTGTCGGTCGCCAAAGATGGCGCATACGGCGAATTGCGGCCGTATGGGCATGGCTTCCGCGTCGAAGCTGAAATTGAATTCGACCATCCATTGATTGGTCAACAAGCGCTTTCACTCGATATTGAGCCTGACTCATTCCGCCGCGAGATCGCCCGCGCGCGCACATTCGGTTTCATGCGAGACGTCGCCAAGCTGTGGAGTGCTGGCTACGCGCTCGGTGCGTCATTCGAGAATACGCTCGTCGTCAGCGAAGATCGTGTACTCAATCCTGAAGGCCTGCGCTTTGCCGACGAGTTCGTGCGTCACAAGGTCCTGGATGCGATCGGTGATCTTGCGCTTGCGGGTCAGCCATTGCTTGCGGCTTACAAAACTGTGCGCGGTGGTCACAAGCTCAATCATGCGGTGCTCTCCGCACTCATGGCCGATCCGAGTGCATGGCGGGTGGTCGAGGCCGCGGAACCCGTCCGTCGGGTTCGTGGACGCGCCGGCATTATTGTCGGGCTTGCAGCTCCGGCCTATGGCCCGGAAGTGTCCTGAAAAGCTCAGATTTTTGCCTTAACCTTCGCCTTAATCCGGGCCGAATGTCGGCTTACTCGCATGGCGAGAGCGCATGTTTTCGGGTAAACGGGCGCACTTGGCCGTCTCTGTAAAGTCGGCTTTCGGGGGAAGCGACGCATTTCGCGTGGATGAGTGCGGGCCGGAAAAAACCAATGATGTCGCGCCGACGAGGGACCGCGCAGGCATGACCACGCAGCCAAAAGCTGTGCGCTGGGTGCGCTTGTCGCGCATCTTGGTGATCGCCCTGCTGGCCGCAAGTGTCGCCGCCTGCAGCAGCTTTGATTTTTTTACGAAAAAGGACGACACGCCGCCCGATGAGCCGGCCGACCGGCTTTACAACGAGGGCCTCTATCTCCTCAACGCAAAGAAGGATCCGCGAGAAGCGGTCAAAAAATTCGAGGAAGTCGACCGCCAGCACCCTTACTCCGAATGGGCGCGTAAATCCCTCCTAATGTCGTCGTACGCTTACTATCAGGCCGGCGAATACGAGGACTGTGTCAACTCGGCCAAGCGCTACATTACGTTGCATCCGGGAAGTTCGGACGCCGCCTACGCACAATTTTTGATAGCGTCCTCATACTTTGATGAAATTCCCGACGTAACGCGAGACCAGGCGCGGACCGAGAAAGCGCTCGCGGCGCTCGACGAAGTCATACGCAAATATCCAACCAGCGAATATGCGGTCAATGCGAAGCAAAAAGTCGAAATTGCCCGCGACCAGCTTGCCGGCAAGGAAATGCAGATTGGGCGCTACTATTTGCAGAAGAAGGATTACACCGGCGCAATCAACCGCTTCAAAGTGGTCGTGACCAAGTACCAGACAACGCGCCATGTCGAGGAGGCGCTCATGCGGCTGACGGAGAGTTACATGGCGCTTGGCATCGTTGAGGAGGCGCAAACCGCGGCCGCGGTGCTCGGACACAATTTCCCCGACAGCACCTGGTACAAACACGCCTATGCCCTTGTGAAGAACGGCGGCTTGGAGCCCAAGGAAAACGAAGGCTCCTGGATCAGCAAGGCGTTCAAGGGCGTCGGCCTAGGCTGAACTCGCCACATTCGATTTACTTTGGCCTGACCCTGCACAAGCCTTGTGCCGGCCATCCGGGTCTTTAATGATGGCGAACCCATAGGCTCCTGGACCGGCCGCCGATGCTCTCCCGACTCTCTATCCGTGACATCGTGTTGATTGACCGGCTCGACATCGATTTTGCCGAGGGTCTTGCCGTTCTTACCGGCGAGACCGGCGCCGGTAAGTCGATTCTCCTGGATGCATTTGCGTTGGCTTTGGGCGGTCGGGGGGACCAGGCGCTCGTGCGTCAGGGACTTGCGCAGGGGCAGGTTACGGCGGTGTTCGACGTCGACCGCGACCATCCCGCGCGCGCCTTGCTCTCGGCCGACGATATTCCGGCCGAGGACGAACTAATCCTTCGTCGTGTTCAGCTTGCCGACGGCCGGACGCGCGCCTTCGTCAATGATCAGCCGGTCAGCGTTCAGGTACTCAAACAGCTTGGTACGGCCTTGGTTGAGATCCACGGCCAGCACGACGAACGTGCACTGACCGACGCAGCGACCCACCGCCGGTTGCTTGATGCTTTTGGAAGGCTCGAGGACCAGGCCTCGAATGTCGAGGTGTTATGGCAGTCGCGACGCGATACTCATTCCGCAGTCGAGACGCATCGCGCCGAAATCGAGCGTGCCAGGCGGGAGGGCGATTGGTTACGCCACGCAGTAGAGGAGCTCAACAAGCTATCACCCCAGGCTGGTGAGGAGACGACACTCTCAGAACGGCGTACGTCCATGATGCAAGCGGAAAAGGTAGCGGAGGACTTGCGCGATGCACACGAGGTCATCGCCGGCGCCGCTTCAAGCGTTCCCGCCTTATCCGGGGTCATTCGCAGATTGGAACGGCGGACCTCGCAGGCACCAGGTCTGATCGAGCCGACAGTGAAAGCGCTTGATGTTGCGTTGACTGCGCTCGATGAAACGCGCGGGCATCTCGAGGCGGCCTTGCGCGCTGCCGACTACGATCCGGCGGAGCTCGAGCGTATCGAGGAACGTCTGTTCGCGCTTCGCGCGGCTGCGCGCAAATACAATGTGCCCGTGGATGAGCTTTCGGCGCTTGCGCTCAAGTACAACGGGGATATTGCCCTGATCGATGCCGGCGAGCAGAAACTCAAGGCACTCGAGGCGGCGGCCGCGCAAGCCGAAGCAGCCTACAGCGCCGCCTCCAATTCCCTCTCGAAGGCGCGGGGGAAGGCCGCAGGCGCCCTCGACAAGGCCGTTAGCGGGGAGCTTAAGCCGCTTAAGCTGGAGCGCGCCAAATTCTCGACGCAAATCGACAGTGACCCTGCGTCGGCAGGGCCAAACGGCATCGACCGCGTGGAATTCTGGGTGCAAACCAACCCCGGGACGCGCCCTGGTCCATTGATGAAGGTCGCTTCGGGTGGCGAATTGGCGCGGTTCCTCCTCGCCCTTAAGGTCGTACTCGCCGATCGCGGATCCGCGCCGACGCTCGTTTTTGACGAAATAGATACGGGGGTGGGCGGGGCGGTGGCCGATGCAATTGGCATGCGCCTTGCGCAGCTCGCGCGCGGCGTGCAGGTGCTCGCAGTCACACATGCGCCCCAGGTGGCGGCGCGCGCCGACCACCATTATCTCATCAGCAAGGACGCGCTGGAAAAAGGAAAACGTGTTGCGACGCGCGTCACCGAATTGGTGGCGGAACGCCGCCGCGAGGAGGTTGCCCGCATGCTTGCCGGCGCGGAAATCACGAGCGAAGCGCGTGCAGCGGCCGAGCGGCTGATCAAGGCGGCGAGCTGAATAAAATGAGTCAAGTCCGGCCGTAATGGTCATCGATGTCCAGAGTCAAAACCGACAAAACTCCAGTCGAATTGCTCACCGCCAAACAGGCGAAGGTCGAGCACGCGCGACTACAGAGCGAGATCGCGCAGCACGATAGGCGCTACTACCAGCAAGACAGGCCGACGGTCAGCGATGCGGAATATGACGCGCTGCGTTCGCGCTACAATGCAATCGAGGCGCGCTTTCCCGATTTGCGCACCCTGGAATCGCTGTCGCTGAAGGTTGGTGTTGCCCCCTCCGGCCGGTTCAAGAAAGTACGGCACGCAGTGCCCATGCTTTCGCTCGACAATGCATTTAGCGAACAGGACGTGGTCGACTTTGTTGCCCGTATTCGTCGCTTCTTGAAACTCGACGACTCGGAGAAGCTTGCGTTCAGCGCCGAGCCGAAGATTGACGGGCTTTCGATGTCGTTGCGGTACCAAGAAGGTGAACTCGTTTCAGCTGCAACGCGTGGTGATGGCACCGAAGGGGAGGATGTCAGCGCCAATATCCGTACGATCAAGGACGTTCCGCAGAAGCTCAAGGGCCGCAATGTGCCGGAGGTCTGTGACGTACGCGGCGAGGTCTATATGACGAAGAGGGCCTTTCTTGAACTCAACGAACGTCAGAAAGCCGCCGGTGAGCAGACCTTTGCCAATCCGCGTAATTCCGCGGCGGGCTCGTTGCGCCAGAAGGATCCCACCATTACGGCCTCACGCCCCCTGGGCTTCTTCGCTTATGCATGGGGCGAGATGAGCGAGATGCCCTCCGAGACGCAGACGGGCATGATCAAGTGGTTCGAGAGCTGTGGCTTCAAGACGAATCCGCTGACCAAACTCCGCCGCTCGAGCGATGAACTGATTGCCTTCCACCGCAAGATCGAAGAGGGGCGCGCCGAGCTCGACTACGACATTGACGGAGTGGTCTACAAGGTTGATCGGCTCGATTGGCAGGAGCGGCTCGGTTTTGTCTCGCGATCACCGCGTTGGGCCATCGCTCACAAATTCCCAGCGGAGCGGGCGACAACCGTCGTACGCGGCGTATTGATAACTGTGGGCCGAACCGGTGCGCTCACCCCGACCGCGCAACTTGAGCCGGTCGGGGTCGGCGGGGTGATCGTTCAGAACGTGACTTTGCATAATGAAGATTACATCAAAGGTATCGGCGGAAATGGCGAACCTCTGCGGGAAGGCCGCGATATCCGCATCGGCGATACGGTCATTATTCAGCGAGCGGGTGACGTGATTCCGCAAGTCGTCGATGTCATGATCGACAAACGTCCGAAGGACGCTAAGCCCTATCATTTTCCGGAAAAATGCCCGTGCTATCTGCACACCGACATCGTGCGTGAGGAGACGGCGGCCGGAGAGGAGGGTGCCCGCGCCCGCTGCACGGGCGAGTTCGCCTGTCCCTACCAGAAGATCGAGCATCTCAAGCTGTTTTGCTCGCGGCGCGCGTTTGATATCGAGGGACTTGGCGAAAAGCAGATCGAGTTTTTCTTCGAGAAGGAATGGATCAAGGAGCCAGCCGACATATTCACGCTTCCCCAACGCAATCGAAAGATCAAGCTTGAGGCACAGGAAGGCTATGGCGAAACGTCGGTCCGAAATCTGTTCGACGCAATCGAACATCGGCGCGAGATTTCGCTTGACCGATTTATTTATGCGCTGGGTATCCGCCATGTCGGCGAAACGACCGCGCTCGCACTTTCCCGGGGTTATGGTTCATGGAAGGCGTTCCATGATGCGGGCCTAAAGGTCGCAAAAGGTGACGAAGAAACGATCGCTGAAATGGATGCGCTCGATCAGATCGGGGACACGGTGATCCAGGCAATCGCCGCCTATTTCGGGGAGAGTCACAATCGCGGCATTGTCGAGCGCCTGACAAGGGAAGTGAAAATTCTTGATGCCGAAAAGCCGAAAAAAGATACGGCAATTGCCGGCAAGACCGTCGTATTCACCGGCGCATTGGAAAAAATGACACGCGAGGAGGCGAAGGCGCAGGCAGAGCGGCTCGGCGCCAAGGCTGCGGGCTCGGTGTCAAAGAAGACCGACTATGTCGTTGCGGGTCCTGGCGCTGGATCGAAACTTGCTGATGCAAAAAAGTTTGGCGTGAAGATCCTGACCGAAGACGAGTGGCTGAAGTTGGTCGGCAGATAACGGTTCACGAGCGTCTTTTCGTACGAGCTCTCCGCTTCCGCGGAGTTTTGCGGCGCACGCTCTTCTTGTCGCTCGAATTGAGTGGGCGCGTCGCCTTCTCGAGCCATTTTCGGGTCGGCGCGTCCAAGAGCGGCCCGATCACTTCGTGAACCCGCTTATGGTAGCTGTCGATCCAGGCGAACTCTTTGGCGGTCATTAGGCCGGTGTCAATCAGCCGGCGATCGATCGGGGCGAGGGTCAGGGTTTCGAAGGCATTAAGCGGCTTTTCGGCGCCGACCGGCTCGGGCGCCGCGATCACCAGCACCAGGTTTTCGATGCGAATGCCATAGGCCGCCGTTTTATAATAACCAGGCTCGTTCGACAGAATCATGCCGCGCCTGAGCGCGATCATGCCGAGCTTGGATATGCGCGCCGGGCCTTCGTGAACCGACAGATAGCTGCCAACCCCGTGCCCGGTGCCATGATCGAAGTCGAGCCCGGCCTGCCACAGCGCGGTGCGCGCCAGGGGATCGAGCTGGGCGCCGGTCGTGTTTTCAGGAAAGACGGCGGTGGCAATCGCAATGTGCCCCTTGAGCACGCGGGTGAACCGATCGCGCATTTCCTCGCTCGGCTCGCCTACGATGATGGTACGCGTGATATCTGTGGTGCCGTCCTCGTACTGCGCGCCTGAATCGACCAGAAGAAGCTCGTTCTTCCCCAGCCGGCGATTGGAAGTCCGGGTTACCCGGTAATGCACAATTGCGCCGTTTGCTCCCGCTCCTGCGATAGTCGGAAAGGAAACGTCCTTTAGGGCGCCGGTATCGCGACGAAAGCTCTCCAGAGCCTCGACCACATCGATTTCCGTAAGTTTGCCCGAGGCTGCTTCACTGTCGAGCCAGGCGAGAAAACGCACAACTGCGGCGCCGTCGCGCGTGTGCGCATTGCGGCTGCCTGCAATCTCGGCGTGGTTTTTGGTCGCTTTAAGGAGTGAAATCGGGTCAGCACCTCGCTGTAGCTTGCTGCTCCCCGCGGAAAGCACTCGCGCAAATGCGTCGGCAGCACTTGTCTGATCCAGGCGCACCGTCTTGTCCTTGAGGTTCGCAAGGTCGCGGTTGAGACCGTCCGGATTGCGAACGTCCGTGAACTCCTCGAGGGCATGGCGAACATTGTTGCTGAGTTTGGCCCCATCCACGTAGATCGCAGGCCGGCCATCGCGCGGAATCAATGCGTAGGCTAGCGCGAGCGGCGTATGTGCGACGTCAGCGCCCCGAATGTTGAATGCCCAGGCGACATTTTGTGGATCGGACACCAGCAACGCGTCGATGCGAGACCTTGCCAGTTCGGCGCGGATGCGGCTGATTTTGTCCGGTGCGCTCTCCCCCGCGAGCTTGAGTTCGCGGATGCTTACCGTTCCGGCCGGCGGTGCAGGGCGGTCGCGCCACAGGGCGTCAATCGGATTGTCATCGACGGCAACGAGCTCTGCGCCGGCGGCAGCGCAAGCGTTCGCGAGCTTTTCGGCCTGGTCGCTCGTGTGCAGCCACGGGTCATAGCCGATCTTTGCGCCGCTCTTGAGTTTTTCTTCGAGCCACCGGTCCGGCGGGCGTTCAACCAGATGTTCTACGGAATAAATTGCTCCATCGATCTGCGTGTCGGCCTGTAATGTGTAACGGCCGTCGACGAATAGCGCCGCGCTATCGGCCAGTACGATTGCGGTGCCCGCCGAACCCGTAAACCCCGTGAGCCACGCCAACCGTTCTTCGCTCGCCGGAAGATATTCGTTTTGCTGTCGATCGGCGCGCGGCACGACAAAACCATCAAGCCCACGTCGATTGAGTTCGGTGCGCAACGCAGCGGTGCGCGAAGCACTTTGAGCGCGCAGGCTCAAATCGTCGAACGACTGGAAGCGGGCTTCAAACATGAGGTGATCGCACCCTAGCTTTCCACGCTTGTCCAGCAATGCAGCCATTCTGGTAACGCAGGCTGACGCGATTTCTCGATAATTCTTATCAACGATCGTAATGTGGCGCGAAACTGGCTGTTTATTTCAATTTTGTGCATTGCAGCATGCCGCCTGTTGCGCCGCAGAGCCGACAACTACCGCACTCTCTCGCCCCTTTTTCTGCGCGTCACCAGCGTGACCCAGTTGTCGAGGGTGATCCGACGCTCAAGCGTCAGGCCCTGCGCCCGGTAAACCGAAAGCGCAGCATTGGCATGGCTGGGCGGCAAGCCCGACAAAACGATACGCCCGCCGGGCGCGACCAGCTTGCGCAGCGGGACCGCAAGCCGCGTCAAAGTTGACAAAAGGATATTGGCGAAAATCAGTTGATAGGGCGCACCCGTGCTGATTGCGCGGGCGCCGGTACCGGCCGCGTGCGCAAAAACGACGAGCGACGCCACACGATTGAGGCGCGAATTGAGGCGCGCCACGTTAACCGCTTGCCGGTCGATATCGCTTGCCACGATTCGGGTCCGAAAGGTTTTTGCCGAGGCAATTGCGAGGATACCGCTGCCGGTGCCGATATCGAGAATGCGCCGGAGACGTCGTTCCTTCGTCAGCATGTTGAGCGCCGCGAGGCAGCCGCGCGTCGTCCCATGGTGCCCGGTGCCGAAGGCCAGCGCCGCCTCGATTTCAATGCCGGTATCGTTCGCCCTCAACCGCCCGCGGTCATGGGCGCCATGAATGAGGAAGCGGCCGACCCGGATCGGCCTGAGATCGGCAAGGCTTTGCGCCACCCAATCGGCAGCGGCGAGCGGTTCGATCGTGAGCGAATGTGCGGCCACATCGCCGGCGGCGACTTTGACCAGTGCGCGCAGTTGCGCCTCGTGCGGTGCCTCGCGGAAGTGGATAGCCACGTGCCAGCGTCCATGGTTGTCCTCGAACGCGGCGCAGGCCGCGTTTTCCGTATCGAGGCTCTCGCCGAGAAATGCCGCCAGCCGGCGAGCGGTTTGTTCATCGCAGGGGAGGTGAGCGACTGTGGTGGTCGAATCCATGCGGCGCAATTTTGCCCTTCGCAATCGCACGTACAATGGCTATCTAAGCGGCCATGTCGATAGAAACACCTCGTGCCGCGGAGATCGAATCGCTTGCCCTTGCCAGCCGGAACGGCTGGCCGGAGGATTTGCGCGTGCTGATTGCCCGGTACCCGCGCGAACAGTGGGAAATCCACACTAATCTCGGTGAAATGGCACGCTTTTGGCTGTCACGGCACGCGATGTTCCGTGAGCTTTCCGCTGCGATTGGTGACATCACCATACAATTCCGAGGCGGGCACCTTCCGCCGGCAGAATTTGCGCAGCAATTCGTGCCGCGCCTCCAATTTATGCTGGACCAGCTCAACGTGCATCACCAGATCGAGGACCTGCACTATTTCCCGATTTTCAAGGCTGCCGAAGCACGTCTTGCACTTGGCTTCGACGTACTTGAGGGCGATCACCATCACATTCACGCCGAGATGGCCCGCACCGCGGAGGCTGCGAATGCTCTTTTACAGGCACTGCGGGCCGGAGGTGATGCATTGCGCCACTGCAGTGAGAATTATGCCACTGTCAGTGCTTTATTGATGAACGGACTTGTGCGTCACCTCGACGACGAAGAGGATCTGATCGTGCCGCTCATCCTCGACCGTGGCGAAGAAGAATTAGGTGTAGCGCACCAGGGCTAGGCGTCGCGCTGGCGGTGGATTCGGGGCTTTATCTTGATTGTAAACGGCGTGCAACGAGCGCAATATTTTCCGGCGGCATAGTTGACGAGATCCGCCATGCGAAAGCTTGTGATTATTCCCCCAATTTTGTCGTTGGGCATGCTGTTCGGTACTTTCGGTGGGTGGGCGCAAGATGCTTCAGCCATGAAAGCGACTGCGCCGGAAAAAATGATGCCAAGAAATCAAGCGGCAAAAATGCGGGCCTGTGACAAGCTAGCGATGGATCAGAAAGTTGAAATGAAAGATCGCGCCCGATTTGTCGAGAAATGTGTCGGGGGCAAGGCGCGACCACGACGATGATAGAAGGCAAAAGAATGCAAGCCAATACAGCAAAGGCTAGTCGAATTCTCTACCTCAAGATCAAGGCACCGTCGGCGGACGCGGCCAATCTCATCCTCTCAATGATTAAAAATGCAGCGCCTTTATACCAGGCGTTTGGTGGTGCAAAAATCCGTCTGTTACGAAATGCCGACGACCGCGCTCAATTTCTTCAGATGATCGAATATGAGACGGACGCATCCGTCGAAAGTGACCGGCAAAAATTTGCCAGCGAGCCGGCGATGCAGAATTTCATTCAGGCGTGGCGCGCGATGTTTCCCGGCACCGTAGACGCGGATGTTTATGAGGATGTCACGGAAGAGCAGTGAGGAAGCCGTTTAGGGGGTAGTCGTCTCCAGCAAACGGACCGCTGTTGCGGCCGGGAATTTAGTGCCGCTTGAAATACTGGACCTCTCGTTCGTGTTGCTGTGCGGCCTTCTTCGACGAGAATGTGCCGAGATTTCGGCGTTTGCCTGTGCGGGGATTTTTCTTGCGCGAATACAGACGGTATTTGCCATCGGACAGCTTGCGGATCATGTCACCAGCCAAACGGGAAGAAGAGGCCGCGGCCGTATGAGCGACGCTCGTAAGGCCGCTCGCGATAATATGAGCGCGAGCTATATTGCGTGTCACGCGCCCCGCGAGGTTGAGAAGTACGCTGCGGCGGCGCGTCTCCGTCTACGTCGTCGTCGCTGGTGTCCGCCCTGTCGTTACGCACGACATTTCGCGGGCGTGCCGTGTCGGCTTCGTTCGTGCGCGACGTATCTGTCCGTGCGGTGACGTGATCATTTCGTTTTGAGCGGTCTCGGTTGGCAACCGGCTCGTTGGATTGCGGGGCATCTCCCGTCAAGCGCACACGTGTGTTGAACAGCCCCTCGTCCTTGACGAGTGCGTAAAGCGTTGCCGCGTTCTGCGGTGCCAAGCGAACGCAACCGTGAGAAACCGGCCGGCCGAGATTACGGGTTTCGAAAGTTCCGTGGATAGCGTGTCCGACTTTCGTGAAGAAAACCGAGTTCGGCATCGGCGCGTCGTCCCATTCGCGTGAGAAATGGTCACGCTCCATGCGAAATGGCTGGAATTCGCCCGACGGCGTATCGTAGCCGCCCCGCCCGGTCGAAACCGGCCATGTGTAGCGTTCCTGGCCGTCAACGGTGACGGTCATTTTCTGCGCCGACTTGTCGATCCCACCGCCATGTTGCGCGGTAGGAGTCATCAGCCCGGACGGGCGGTTATCGGGGGAACCCCATCCCCATCGGATCGAACCTAACGGTGACGCAATTCAGGGTCAACGGGGACGCGGCAGACAATTCCGATGCACTCGTCTAGTGTCCCGCCATCTTGATGAAACCGCCTCCACCTCGCCGTCGACGGCGTGCATTCGACTGGTCGACAGCAACCATCGCCGGTTTGGCGATCGCGGCTGCGGTCACCGCCTATGTCCGCGACGGCCGCAATCATTTTCTCGAAATCCTCGGCGGCGACTTATCGCTCTTTGCCGCAATGCTCCCGAAGGTCCTGGCCGGCTGCCTGATCGGTGCGTTTGTCACGCTGCTGCTGCCGCGTGAATTGGTGGCGCGGTGGGTCGGCCATGAATCGGGATTCGCCGGGCTGCTGATCGCGGCTTTTTTCGGATTCCTGCTGCCCGGCGGCCCGATAACAATCTACCCCGTGGCCGGCGCGTTTCTCATTATGGGTGCGGACGCCGGAGCGGTGGTTGCATTCATTGTCAGTTGGACGCTCATCGGTTACACGCGCGCCCTTGTATGGGAGCTTCCCTTCTTTGGCGCCGATTTTGTGATCTGGCGTATTGCAGCGGCAGTACCGCTGCCGATTATTGCCGGTCTTCTTGCGCGAATTGCGGTGCGTGCGGGCTTCGAATACCGCGGCGATGAGAAATGACGCTCGCGATCAACATCCTGCTGTGGCTGGTCGTCGGAATTCTGGCATTCATTGCTATGATGCGCGGCCGCGTGCTGCTCGACGACGGCATCCGCGCCGGCGTCATGGAGTTCGTTCTCCTGTTACCGCGCATCGGCATTGGCGTGATCGGTTCCGGATTCATCGCCGAGGCATTGCCGAATGAGTGGATAGCTCCGTGGCTTGGGCCGGAGTCTGGTTTCTTCGGTGTGATCCTCGCCACGCTCGGAGGCGCGCTTACGCCTGGCGGACCCGTCGTCGGCTTTTCAATTGGTGCGGCTGCGCTCAAGAGCGGCGCTGGTGCCCCGCAAGTGATCGCTTACTCGACCGCCTGGGCCCTCTATGCGATCCACCGACTCGTGATTTGGGAGGTGCCGATGATGCCGGCGCGAGTGGTATGGCTACGCGCATTGGTATCGCTGCCGCTGCCATTTTTGGCCGCGGCGCTCGCGATGCTGCTTGGCCGGCCCTGAACCGGGCCTCATGAACCTGAAGTAGGTTCGCACTCAATTTGGCACGCGAGGGGTCTGCTTGGGCGGAGCCGCTTTGTTCAAGCTTCCGCTCGCGCGCGCCGTGCATCTACGGGAAGGGTCGCAAAATAGCCGAGCGCGCTCAGGCAGGCGATGCAAAAGCTCACCGGCCAATCGGTGTAGAAGGCGACTGAGAGGCCGCCCCATGCTTCGCCAAGCGCAATCGCTGCCGATACGAACAGCCCGCTCCACAGGCCCGTCGTCAGCCGTTGCGCGGCGGCCGGGGGCCCTACCATCAGGGTGAAGACAAGGAGCACGCCGACAATCTGTGCGGATTCAGATACGGCGAGCGCGACGATCGCCAGGAATGCCGTCGAGACGAAGCGAATCGGCACGCCTTTGGCCTCAGCCAGTTCGGGCTGCAGGCTCGCAAAGACCAGCGGACGCATGATGATCGCCAGCGCCAAGAGAGAGATGGAGCCCAGCACTGCGAGCACCCCGATCATCGTGTGATCAACTGCGAGCACATTACCGAACAACAGTGCCGACGCCTGCGTGGCGAAGGACGTGTAGTAGTGCAGAAACAGCAGTCCAAATCCAAGCGCGAGAGCGAGGACGACGCCGATTGCAACGTCCCGATTGCTGATGCGCTCGCTCAGCGCTCCCATGACGATGCCAGCGCCTAGCGTTAGCGTGACCAGGCCCCATATTGGCGCTGCGCCGATCAAGACTGCGCCCGTTGCACCGGCAAAACCGATGTGCGACAGCGCATGGCCGGCAAAGGTTTGACCGCGCAATACCAGAAAATAGCCGACGAGCCCCGAGACCACAGCCGCGATGCCGGCCGCAGCGAAGGCATTGGTCATGAATTCATAGGCAAACATGTCAGTGATGGTGCTGGCCGTGGCCATGTCCATGATGGTCGTGCAGATGATCGGTGTGTTCGACATCGAGCCCGCGCGACATCACGAAGATGTATCCGTCCGCCCGCACGACGTGGATATCGGTGCCATAGAGCCGCGAAAGGATCGGCGCCGTCACGGTCTCGTCGACAGTGCCGAGTACAGCCTGTGTGCTGCCCAGATACAGCACGCGATCCAGCGTACCGAGCAGCTGATTGAGTTCGTGCGCGCTGAACAGGACGGTGATTTTGCGTTCGCGGCATACCCTGCGCACGACGTCGATTGCCGCTTCCTGCCGGCGCGCATCCAGGCTGATCAGCGGCTCGTCGAGCAGCAGCAGCTTTGGTCGGCCAATCAATGCCTGCGCCAATAGAAGCCGTTGACGTTCACCGCCGGACATTTCGGAAAGCGGCCGCGTCGCAAGCTCGCGCGCGTCGACTGCGTCAAGCATTTCCTCAACCATGCGGCGTTCGCGGCGGCTGCCCAGCAGCGGGCCCCAACGCTCGCCACCGAGCGAAGTGGCAATGAAATCGCGACCGCGCAGGCGCAAGTCCGGCAATATCGTGCGTAGTTGCGGAAGGTAGCCGATTTCCGAATTGCCGCATTGGGGCGCCCGCTCAAAGACCCGCAATGTTCCTGCGCTCGGCGGCAGCAACCCCAGGATCGCCCGCATCAGCGTCGTCTTGCCGGCCCCATTGGGGCCCAGCACGCCGATGAACTCGCCCGGCTCGATCGCGAAGCTCACGTCCAGCAGCACCGTGTGGCCGCCGACCTGGAGCGTGACATTGTCGAAGGCGATGATGCTCATGAGCCCGGCTCGCTGATTGCTTTATCGAGCATCTCGAGTTCCTCAAGCAGCCATTTCTGGTATGAAATACTTGCGGGCATGGTCTCGGTGACGCCGACGATCGGAATTTTCGCCTTGCTCGCAATGTTGCGCAGCCGGTCGGTCAGCTTGCCCGATGCCTGGCTGTTGTAGATCAGCACTTTGACCCTGCGATTGTTAAGGTCGCTTTCGAACGCCGCAACGTCGCGAGCGCTGGGCTCGGTATCGTTCATTACGGCAAGCTGGAAGCGCTGGTTTTTCATTGTCAGGGCGAGAGCGTCGGCCATAGGGCCAAAGACCGGTTCCGTGGCGGTGACCGCGGTGCCCGCGTGTTTCACTTTCAGTTCTTCCACACGTCGGGCGATGGTCGCGAGCGAGGAGAGCGTTGCCTTGAGTCGTGCAGCATATTCTTCTGCGTGATCGCGATCGGCCTCCGCGAGTGCCGCGCCGATCGCGGTTGCGACCGTTGGCATGGTCCCAGGTGCGTACCAGAGATGCGGGTTGCCGCCGGCTTTGTAACCGATGAGTTGCGCGGCATCGATGACTGAGCGTTCGCGGCGTGGTGCCGCGGCCAGAAGCTTCTCCATCCAGGAATCGTAATTGGCGCCGTTCAGGATGACGACCCGCGCGGTCGTGACCTGACGGACAATGCCCGGTGTGACCTCGAACAGGTGCGGATCCTGGTCCGGACTGCTCATAATGCTGACGACCGCAATCCGGTCTCCGCCGATCTGACGCGCGATGTCCCCATAGAAATTTTCTGCAGCCACCACAGCGATCGGGCCGCCCGCGGCGCTTGCCGGAAATGCCTGTGCCACCGCAAAAATCAGGGAAAGCGCTGCTGCAATGACTTTGTTCAAATGGATCTTCCTGCGTCCCCGTGATCAAGAAATGTAACATTATAACATTTCGACTGGCAAGGCTGCGCAGGGCGGCCGGGAGTATTTCAGCTACGGTTGGGGCGTGTTTGCGGTTTTACGTCAGGCGTCAGCTTTGGCAACGCCGCGTACGAGCCAGAAGCGGAACATCCGCCTGGCCGTTGCCACCGAAAAGCTTGAGAAAATCGGCACGCGCCTGGGTGAGGTCGCCCGGCGGCACTTCATGCGGCGCGAACCGTGCTTTCAGGATGGCATTGAAGGTCGGCCAACGAAGCTCTGCTGCCTTGCAGGCGACGAGAACGCCGTCGTAACGTGAGTTCTGCATCAGCCGTTCGATGAGTTCGATGGGCGCAGCGCACAGCCGTGCGAGTGCGGCGATCAATTCTTCATATTGGCCGCCATGGGCAAATCCTGCGACTGCCAGTTCGTTGAGGCGGCCATCGCTTTGCATCTTGTCGACCACTGCCGTCGCCCGACCGAAGTCACGGGGCGAGGATGCCTTGCGCAGAACCCTGTCCGAAACCGAGTCAAGCACATGTTGAATTGCGGCCTGACCTTCCGGCGGTATGACTGCCCGCAACCGGGCACGAACCGTTTCGGTTGCTTTCTGCATCAGGGTTTGCAGCAACTCCGGCGGCATATCCAGTCGGACACCGAGATTTTCCGCAAGCGTTTCGTCGGTCTCGGCACGCGTCGCGAGCGTGACGTATCCGCGATCGGAAAAAGACGCACCCTGATTTTGCGAAAGTTTGCGAACAACCGTGGTGTCACCGCGCTGAATGAGAATGTCGGTCACCGCCGACGCGAGGCGCGCGCGTTCGGAAATGGCTCCGAGGTGGTCCTGGCCCTTTGCCGCCGCGATCTCGATAAGGTCGCCGTCGGTCAGCTGCGGCGATTGTTTCAGCACCGGGCCAGCAACGACGATTTCGTCGTGGCGAGCAAGACTTCGGATGATACCGCTGGGGGCATTCTCGATCGGCGCGAGCTTGGTGCCGAGCTCGGCAAGCGCCTTGGTTTCAACCTGGTGGATCAGATGAGCAAGAACGTCGTCGAAAAGGCCGACCTGCTCGTGATTGAAGCCCGCGGCATTGCCAAGGAAAAGATCGGTTACCCGTCTGAGTATCTCGGTGCGCCGATCGCTCGAGCCTGCGGCCAGAACGTGTTCAAGTTCGTCGATAACTGACGCGGCCTGCGACATTTCTTGTCTTGGGCAGGATTCTTCCTGCCGCCTTCCACTGAGTGCCGGGGATCGCCCCAAATGCGTCCCGCACCATATCGGTGGGCCGTAAAGCTTAGGTAAAGTTGGTCGGCCGGGCTTGGCCGGCCGAAATCACCAAGTCTCAAAGGGACTTATGATGCCAATGGATTCGGCGCGTTTTCACATCCAGCCCGATATTCGGACATGCACGTATAACGTGTATAAATATACTATTGCGCGTGAATGTTGCCTTCTTTGACGACGCGGGCCCATTTGACGATTTCAGTCTTGATGTAATCGCCGAACTCGGCCGAACTCATCTCGACGACAGCCGCACCTTCGCGGTCGAAAGCGGCCTTCAGTTCGGGCGCCTTGAGTGCCGCCTGGGTTGCCGAATAGAGCTTCTCGGCGATCGGCTTGGGCAGTCCGGCGGGTGCCGCCAATCCCCACCAGTTGTCGGCCACATACCCAGGCACGCCGGCCTCCGCGATCGTCGGCACGTCAGGCAAAACCGGACTGCGCTTTTTTCCGCCGGTTCCCAGTGCAATCAGCTGGCCGGATTTGATGAAGGGTGTGGTCTGAACGAGCGAGGAGAACATGATCTTCACGTGTCCGGCAATGACATCCTGCATCGCCGGTCCGCCGCCCTTGTACGGCACATGCACGAGATTGACGTGCGCCTGCAGCTTGAACAGTTCGGCGCCCAGATGCTGGAAGCTGCCGACACCCGCCGATGCATAGTTGAGCTCGCCCGGCTTCTGTTTCGCCAGCGCGAGCAGGTCTTTCACGGATTTGACCGGCGATGTCGGATTGACGACCAATACGTTCGGCCCGGTGGCAAAAATCGAAATCGGCGTGAACGACTTGATCGGGTCGTATTTGAGCGTGTAGAGCGCGGGATTGACCGCGTGCGCGATCGATATGACGCAGATCGTATAACCGTCGGGCGCAGCTGTTGCACAGGCCTCCGTGCCTATCGTGCCGCCGGCGCCGCCGCGGTTGTCGACATACACCTGCTGGCCAAGCTTTGCGCTGAGCTGCTGTGCGACCAGCCGGCCGACGACATCGTTACTCCCGCCGGGCGGAAATGGGATGGTCAATCGCACCGGTTTGTTCGGGTATTCGTCTGCGAATGCGCCCGGCAAGAATACGAAAAACAGCAAGGCGGCTGCGATCAGCCGTGACAGCAATGTCGGCATGGTCTCTCCCGGCAGTCGATGTTTCCTAATGCCAATAAGGCGGATAATCGGTGTTTTTCTGCTCGGCATCGAGCCGTCGCAGCATTGCAGGCCATTCGAGCACGCCGTAGGGACGTCGCGTGCCCGGTTGATACATATGCGCGGTATGCGCAAGAACGTTCTCGCCTGGCATGGTGAGTTCAGTGCGCGCGGCCATGGCATCGACTTGCGAGCGACATGACAATTCAAGCTGATACATCGTGTTGAACGCCTGCTGGACGGTCGCACCGCATGTGAGCAGCCCGTGATTGCGCATGATCAAGGCGTCGTGCGGCCCCAGATCGCGCACCAGCCGCTCACGTTCGTCGAGCTCGACCGCCGGACCTTCATATTCGTGATAACCCAAGTGCCCGACAAAACGGATCGAGGTCTGTGACAGCGGTAACACGCCGCATTTCATTGCCGCGACCGCCATGCCGGCACGCGTATGTGTGTGCAGGACGCAGGCGACGTCCGGGCGGGCCTTATGAATGGCGCCATGGATCACGTAGCCAGATTTATTGATGTCGTAGTCGGTGTCCGGCTTCCAGACGATTTCTCCGTCGACGTAAATCTTCACCAGGCTCGACGCTGTAATTTCCTTGTAGAGAAGACCATAGAGATTGATCAGCAACAGATCTTTCTCTCCGGGGATGCGCGCGGTGATGTGATTGTAGATCAGGTCTGTCATCCCGTAGACATCGACCAGCCGATAGCAGGCGGCAAGGTCGAGCCGAGCCTGCCATTCCTGCGCCGACACCTGATCCTTGATTGACGGGAATTCGGTAGAATAGTTCATGGTACTTCCCGTTGTCTCCAGACCGGCTGCCCGGGCTTCATTTAAAAGCAAGCATAGCGATCGCGGGAGTACCCCGCTACTGGGGCCGCTACTTGTGGGGAAGGGCAAAAATTTACGTGGCGGTAGGATTTTTGAGCGCTAATGGTTTCTAAGCATCGGCAATGCATAGCAAGAAGGACGTTTCGTGTCGGCGCTTCAACTTCAAAGGGCGAGAAAGTCGGTTTACCAGCGCGGTACAGTTGCATGCCGCAAATGCGGGAAGCCGATCCGTGTCTTCAAACTCACCGCGTTGGCGAACGAATTTTCAGTCCGTTGCTCTACCTGCGGCGATCGCGGGCTATATAAGAGGCGCGCGGTTGTCGTGGATGAATTGCCCGAACGGCGAAAGAAACCACGAACCTGAACCGCCCCCGCGGGGAAGACGTCTATTCACGTTCGCTTGTGGCGTCCCGCGCTCCAGCCTAGCTGAGCAAGATATTTTTCCCCGATTTCATTTGGTTCCGGCTCGATCGGGGTCGCCATTGTTACATTCCAGCGTGAAAGAAAACCGGCAACGGCGATCACGCCGACGAGTTCGACAATCTGTTCATCGGTCCAGTGCTTCCTGAGCTCGCCAAAGATTGCGTCTGTTACTGCATTCGGCGAAGAGCTTGCAGCGACTGCGAGATCGAGCGCAGCCCGCTCCGCGTCATTAAACTTCGTACTTCGCTTATACTCGCGTGTTGCCGCCAGCCTTGCGGCATCTATGCCAAAATGCAAAGCGCCACTCGCGGTATGCGCCATGCTGTAGGGATCGCCCGCCGTGCGGCTGGCAACATGGGCGACGAGGCGCTTGAATCCGCGGTCCACCTTGCTGTCAGGATCCCAGATTGCGCGTTGAATTTGGACGAACGCCTTCGCCAGTTTTGGCTTGCGCTGCATGGTCAGAACGCTGTTGGGCACGAAACCCAGAGTTTTAAAGAAGAAATCAAATTCCTCCTTCATATCCGGCGTCGTTTCGGGCGGCAGGGGATCCAGCCGCTCAGGATTTATTTTCTCATCCATAACTTGAATTCTGCTCAGATGACGTTCTGCAACAGCAGCAGCAAGCCGCCGGTCACACCAATATTGGCGAGAAAGCCATTTTGCATGCCGGTGCGTTTCATCGGGTCGTCCATTTCCCAGAAGCGCAGAAGCAGCAGCGATGCGAGCACGGTAAACACGATGAGGCACAGCGCACCGATCGCAGGGTGCCAGTTGACCAGCAGCAGCACGCACCCAATCGCGTCAATCACCATGCCGACCCAGAAAGTTACGCGCGGTAGTGGCGCCTTGAAGAAGGTGAGTCGCTTGACATGGTCTTCGATGTGATGGCCCGACAAGTTTCGCAACCAGACAATCGCGAAAAACGCGATGATCAGCAGACGCCCCACGGTGTCGTATATGGACGCGTCGTTGGGATAGAGGCCGTGCATGTTGCTCTCTCCGTTAGGCGTAAACGACGGCAGATTGATGCTGCGCGCGCACCAGGGCGATAGCGATGCCGCCAATGACCGCTGGAATCGCGGCAATCATATAGGCCGTCTCAATGCTCACGCCGGCGGCGACAAGCGCCGTTCCGAATAGCGCACCGGCGATGGCTCCGACACGGCCCCAGCCGACAACCCAGCCGACGCCGGTTGAACGAATGGACGTGGGGTAAACCGTCGCCGAATAGGCCGAAAGCACAATATTGGCACCCACTGTCAGCAGACCGGTGATGAAGGTAATTGCCAGCAGCCCATACCAATTCGCTGCCAGAAATCCGATGCCGGCAATCGAGACCGCCGACAGAAAGAAGGTCACGACCAGCCCGCGGTACGATTTGTCCTTGTCGATGATGCGGGCGAGGCCAATCGCGCCAAAGATTCCACCGACCGAAAATGCCACGGAGGCCAGAATTGCACTGGTCACCGGCATCCCGATCGATGCGAGGACCAGCGGCATCCAGGTGACCACATAAACGATGACCAATTGCGCCACGAAGGCGGCGATACACAGGAGCACGGTGGCGCGCACGAATTCGCGGCCGAATATCTCCCGCGTCGGTTTTGTCGAGACACCGCGGCTCTGCGGCAACACATAGACATCCGTCGAAGCGGGTTCGAATGACGGGGCGATTCGGTGGAGGACGGCACCGATCATTGCCGATGGTGCTTTGCTCAGCACGAGGAACCGGATCGATTCATTGAGCCACAAAAGCAGCATTGCCGTCAGCAGCAGCGGCAGAACTCCGCCCAGGACGAAAACAGCGTGCCATCCATATTTTGCAATCAGGATTGCCGAGATCGGGCCGCCGATCACCCCGCCGAGCGGGAACGCAGCGTACATGACGCTCACCAGCGTCGCGCGAGCCCGATGCGGCGAATATTCCGCGACCATGGCGATGGCATTCGAGAGGGCTCCGCCCAATCCGATACCGATCAGGATTCGCAGAATGAACAATGATCGGAAATCGTAGGCGTAGACCGTCAATAGCGCGAAGATGCCGAAGATGGCTGTTGGAATAATGACGCCCATGCGCCGGCCGTAGCGATCGGCATACCAGCCAAAGAACACGGACCCGGCCGCGGCGCCTATGTAATGCGCGGCGAAAATCGGTCCGAAGGCTTCCTTCGGAAGCTTCCAGGCAGCACCGATGACGGGTGCCACATAGGAAATAGCCAGGATGTCGAATCCGTCGAGGAACGAAACGCCGGCGCACAACGCGACGACGGCGATAATGAGTTTCCCAACAGCCGATCCGTCCACAATACTGACAGCGTCGACTTGCCTCCCACTTGCAGCGATCATGCGCCCCTCCCTGGTGAGCGTGTGTGCGATCCGCCCGCGCCGGCGGGAATTCTCCCTTGTCCGGCGCGGTTAAATGCGGGTGCGTCCCGTTATGTCACTCGCTAGGCAGCTCTGATTTCGAAAACCCCCGATTGACGCGTAGACGACTTGCTATGCGACCTTGTTGGGTTGTGCGCCCGCTTTGTCCTTTGCCCAGTATTCGGACGAAGACTTGGTCGCCTTGAGCTTTTGTGCGTCTTCGTAGCCCGGCGCCATCGAGGCAGAGGTTCCAGCCAGGACTTCATGGTGGTCGATGTTGAGCAGCCGCAGCCAGCTCTGCTGGCCGAGCGTGAGACCGATCATGCAGCCGAGTTCGACCAGTTCCGGCTCGCTAAAATTGCGGTGCATGCGGTCCCAGAACGCATCGTCGGTATCGAGATGCCAGGTGATCGCCTCGGCATAGGCAAGCGCGGCCTTTTGCCGCTCGTTGTAGATCGTGGACTTCTCGAAATTCAGCAGGTCCATGCACATGATCTTCGATCAGCGCGCCACTGACGGTCGACTTAACCGAGCGCTGATTGCCGCAATACTCGCATTGCACCGAACGCGAAACGTACAGGCGGCACAGCTCCTTGATCGAGTGGTCGAGGACCCCGTTGCGGAAAATGTTGTTCCAGGAGTTGGCGAAGAACCAGAAGCACGCTTCGCACGTGGGCGCGCACCGCCGAGCTTTCAGGTCGAGGCGTTCCCTCGCGCTGGCAGCGTTCCATTTCCTGCCGCATCTTCGGCGTCATCTTTTCGAGCGGTACGTAGCTGATGCGTTGTTTTGCCATTGTTGTTCCTTCGGGTTGTTGAGGTTACTCGGCCGCCTGAACGGCGGGTTTGGGTCCGCGCGCCGGAATCCTGTGCCTTGGCGTAGTCCGCGACAGTCTTGTACTCGGTCATTGTGTCGCACTTGGCCTCGATGCCGCACGACGCGTCGCGCGAATTCCGCGAACGGACCTGAGCCGGTGAACTCGGCGCGCTTCATCGTGAGTGAAAGCAGAGTCTGCAGCGGCGTGCCGTTGAAGTTCTCGAACATGAACAGCCGGCTGCCCCAGTCGGTGAGGTAGAGGTCGCGGATGACGCGCGCGATCTTGATCGCGGTCGTAGGCTTCGCCGGTGGCGCCCTTATTCAATTTCTCGAACCACGGCCGCATGGCCGGGTCCTGCCACTGCTTCTCGGTCGGGAAACATGATGGCGCTGCGGCCGCACAGATCGATCAGCTCGTCCACCATCGGTCCGAGATTTTGCAGGAAATAGACGCGGCCCCAGTTGAACAGCTGGATGTCAGGCTTGTAGAGCCCGCCCGGCGTGTAGAAGCCCTGGTCTTCGGAAGCGAGCACATGCGCATAGGTCGACTGCTGGAAGCCGATGATGCGGGCAAGCCGCGCCTGCACCGCCTCGATCTTCGCGGTGCCGAGGTGCTCGCACATCAGGATGGCGAGACCGCCGAGCAGTTCGGCGCGCACTGCCTGCCGCACCAGCGCGTAATAATGTCCCCAGTCGAACACCCGCTGCGGATAGAGCTTGGCGTGGTCCGGATTGCCGATGTGGAACACGTATTTCCACGGGATCAGCACATTGTCGAACATCACGGTGGCGTCGAGCTCGTCGCCCTGCGACGCGAGTGGATGTTCGATTGGGTCGGATGCGACCAGGCTTTCGCGGCAGACGATCGTGATGCCTTTCAGATTCGCCGGGCAGACGCCATAGATGATCTGGTCGCCCTTGGCGCCGGGCCGGAAGAACACGCCGAGATGCAGGAAGTCGCCGAAGGCGGACGCCGTGCCGATCGCCTTGACGCCGTTGACGAGGATGCCTTCGTCGTTGGTCGCGACGATGCGCAATGCCGGCGAGTTTGCGTGCGCGTTCGGATCGGAGCGGTCAGCCTGCGGGTCGACGAAATGCGGTGCGACGACCAGATCGTGATCCATCGCATATTGCCAGAAATTCCGGATATTGTCGGCAAGGCCGCGACCTTCCGCGCCGATCGACGCCTTTTCCCAGGGTTCGGGATCGTCGATATAGGTCACCAGCATGTAATTCTGCGAATCCGGCGTGCGCGGCATGGAGGCCGCCACGAAATGCCGCATGATGAATTCGTGGTACCGGCGCTTGCGAACCAGCTCTTCCTTGCTGCGATGCTGAAGCCACATCATCGAGCGGCGTACGCCGTCGGCATCGACGAAGGTGAGTTGGTCCTGCAGGTCCGGACGCCGGTGCAGATCGAAAAATTCCGCCGTACGCCGCGCATATTCGCGCGTCAGCGGGTGAGTGGCGACATTATCGACCTTGGTATTGCCGACCCAGACGGTGCGGCCGTCATTCAATGATTTGAGATAGTGCTCGCCAGTTCGCAGCATGACAATCTCCGCATCACATAGCCGTTCCGGGCATTAGTTCTTTACAAGGCACACGTGGTCACATAGGTGCGCCGCTGATAGAGCAACGGCTCTCCTGGTGATGTTTCCGCTGTCGCGAGAACCTTCGCGACAAATATGCTGTGTGTGCCGACATCGCGGACTTCAGCGACTTCGCAATCGAGTGCAATCAATGCCTCTCTGCAGTGCGGCGCGCCGGTGACGAGGGAGTCCCATGTGCTCAGCGCAAATCGTTCAGGCATCGGGATGTCGCCAATCCCGGCAAATGCCTGTGAAAGGCCGCTCTGTCGGGACTGCAGGCAATTTACACACAGGTTCCGGTTGGATTTGATTGCGGTGTTTGTTGCGCTCTTTCCGTGAACGCAGACCAGAACCATCGCCGGTTCATCGCTCAAGGCGCAGACCGCGGAGCAGGTGACGCCAGCGGTTCCGGCGGGGCCGTCCGTGGTAACGACGGAGACCGCGGTGGCGAGCACGGACAACGCATTTCGGAATTCGGTCGGTGGGACGCAACGCGTCGATGCGTCGAATACGCGATCCTGCGGCAGTGCCGGCAGCATGTAGCGTTTCCCCTTGGGCCAAAGCGCTGGCTCTGCAAGGCAGGCACAGCCTCATTGTCGCTAGCCTAGGTCGGGGCGCCCGCCTATACTATCAATCCATGGATATAAATTACATTCCAAATAGTTATTCCTCCGACCTCGAGCTCCAGCACATACGGGTGCTCGACGTATTGCTGCGCGAGCGCAGCCTGACCCGCGCTGCCAAGGTGCTGGACGTGACGCAGCCCGCCCTGAGCAAAACCCTCGCGCGCCTGCGCCGCTACTTTGACGACCCGCTGTTCGTTCGCGTATCGCACCGGATGGAGCCGACGCCGAAGGCGCTGGCGCTCACGCAACCGGTCAGCGACGTGCTCGACAAAATGCGTGCCCTGCGCGGGGATCATGTGGTTTTCGATCCGCGTGTCTCCACGCGCACATTTCAGTTTTGTGTCATCGATGCCGGCGTCATCAAGCTGCTGCCCCCATTGCTCAATCGCGTGATGCTCGAGGCGCCGAATGTGAGGCTGCGCGTTGTTCAGCTCGACGGCGAACATCTGGAGTCGTGGCTGGAGACGGGGACCATCGATTTCGCCATGGGTTCATTTCCGAGCCTTCTGAAAGGCGTCCGGCGTCAGTTCCTGTGGGTCGAGGAGTATGTCAGCGTCGTCAACCGCGGCCATCCGCGAGTTTCGAGCAACCCAACGCCGCACGAGTTTGCGTCCGAAAATCACGTGCTCGTCTCGACTCTCGGAACCGGCCATGCGCACAAACTTGCCGAGCGCGCGGTTGAAGCAGCGATCCCGCCGCAGAACATCATCTGCCGTGTGCCGATCTTCATTGCTGCCGCGGTGATCGCGAAGCATACGAACGCCATCGCCACGTTGCCGATGTCGATTGCGACCGTGCTTGCCGAGGACCTCAATCTCGAAATCGTCAAGCCGCCGATAAAGTTGCCAAAGATCGAAATTTATCAATATTGGCACAATCGATTTCACCGCGAACCCGGTAACAAATGGATCCGCTCGGTATTCTCCAGCCTGTTTCGCGTGCCTGGGTCACGCGTGCGTCAATAGAAATAATGCGCTCCTATAATTTGGATCCGACGCCAGTAATTCGCCATGCCTGAAGGTGCCGTTAATACCATTCCCGTCGCGATCGTGGGCGGCGGGCCGGTCGGGCTGATGCTCGCCTTGTTTCTTGATCTGCACGGGGTGCGTTCGGTTTTATTCAACACCGAAGAAACCACGCGTTGGCACCCCAAGGGCAGCACTGAAAGCGCCCGGACGATGGAGCACTTTCGTCGGCTGGGCGTTGCCGGTGAAATCCGGAAGCTCGGATTGCCGGAAGATCATCCAACCGACGTCGCTTATTTCACGCGTTTTGGCAGCCATGAACTGGCGCGGCTGCACATGCCGTCGGTAGCCGAGACCCTTCAAAAAATCGCCGCATGCGAAAATACCGATCAGGTGCCGGAGCCGATCCATCGCGCCAACCAGATGTATGTCGAGCGATTCCTGTTCGACTATGTGAAGACGCGGCCAAATGTCGTCATCCGGTTCGGCTGGCAGGTCGAACAATTTGATCAGGATGACGCGGGCGTCCAGCTCGGTGCCGAATGCGCGGCGAACGGCGAGAGACAAAGCTGGCGTGCACAATATGTTGTGGGATGTGATGGCGGGCGTAGCGGCGTGCGCCGCGCGCTCGGCATCAAATTCCGCGGCGAGGCCGGTCTGGAGCAGCGCTATTTCGGTGGCCGCATGTTCTCGACATATGTGCGCGCGCCGGCGCTCCATCGTGAATTTCTTGGCAGTCGGCGCGCCTGGCAGTATTGGGCCGTCAATCCCGAAATTCGTGCGAGTTTGATAGCCGTCAACGGCAGTGACGAATTTCTGTTTCGGACACGCGCCGATAAGCCGGATCAGCCACCGGACGACGATGCAGTCGCCGACGCCATGCGGCGCTGCGTTGGAACCACTATCGGCTTGGAGGTCATCGCGCACGAGCCTTGGACCGCCGGCATGGCACTGGTCGCGGAAGGATTTTGGGACCGGCGCGTGCTGCTTGCCGGAGATGCCGTCCACTTATTCACGCCCACGGGCGGTTTTGGCATGAACACGGGAATTGATGACGTTGACAATCTGGCGTGGAAACTTGCGGCCATGGTCCAGGGGTGGGGCGGCGGAAGGCTTCTGCGTTCGTACGAAATCGAGCGAATGCCGATTGCGCTGCGCAATACCGAGGCCGCACGCCGTCTTACCGCCAATATTGGCGAAACCGATATCGATTCCGCCATCGAGCAGGATTCGCCCGGGGGCGAGAGCGCGCGGCGCGCGGCCGGCGCTATGCTGGCGCAATTCAGCGAACAGTTTGGGTCTATCGGTGTGCAGCTCGGTGCACGTTACGACGGCTCCCCCGTCATCGCTGACGGTGGGGCGCCGCCGGCCGATAGCCTGACGGCCTATACCCCAACCAGTGTTCCTGGCGGGCGGACACCGCATCTGTGGATTGGAGAGGGGCGAGGGCGGGGGAGCTCGCTCTATGACCGGCTCGGCCGGGGCTTTACGTTGCTCCGGCTGGGGCCAAGGCCTCCGGCCGCGTCAGCGATAGTCGATGCAGCTGCTGACCTGCACATACCGCTTGAGGTTTTGGATGTGGCCGATGTCGATGCGCGCGACCTTTACGATTGTGATCTCGCCCTGATACGGCCCGACCGATATGTCGCCTGGCGGGGAAACCGCCCTATCGCGGACCCTCAGGCCCTGTTGAGCCAGGTATCTGGGCATAGGCACTAGGCGGCCCTCGCGAGACGAGCGATCAAAGCCGTCCGGCATCATCCGCCCTTTGGTAGTTCGACGAAAATTGCCTATATGACCGTCAAACGGAGTGCCTGCCCCAATGCCAACGCCCAATAATGCCGACAAAATCCCGGTCACCGTGCTCACCGGTTACCTCGGGGCCGGCAAAACCACGCTGCTCAACCGCATTCTGTCCGAGCCGCACGGGAAAAAATTTGCCGTCATCGTCAACGAGTTCGGTGAAATCGGCATCGACAATGAGCTGGTGGTGAACGCCGACGAGGAAGTTTTCGAGATGAACAACGGGTGCATCTGCTGCACCGTGCGTGGCGACCTGGTTCGCATCATCGACGGGCTGATGCGGCGGAAGGGAAAGTTCGACGCGATCATTGTGGAGACGACGGGGCTCGCCGATCCCGCGCCGGTGGCACAGACCTTTTTCGTGGACGAGGCGGTCGGCGCCAGGACCAGGCTTGACGCTGTCGTCACTGTCGCCGACGCCATGTGGCTTAAAGACCGTCTCAAGGACGCGCCGGAGGCCAAGAACCAGATTGCCTTCGCCGATGTCATCCTGATCAACAAAACCGACCTGGTGACACCGGAGGAATTGCGCGATGTGGAGGCGCACATCCGGGCGCTCAATCCTTATGCGCGCATCCATCGGACTGAGCGCGCCAAAGTTGACATCGCCGAGGTGCTTGGCCGCAATGCCTTCGATCTCGATCGCATCCTGGACATCGAACCGAATTTTCTGGAAGGGGAAGACCATGACCACGACCACGATCATCATCATGATCATAGCCATGACGATCATGGCGCCCATCACCATCATCATGGCAACGGTCTCAAGCACTATCACGACGAAGACATGCAAAGCGTGTCGCTCCGGAGTGACAAGCCGCTGAACCCCGATAAATTCTTTCCTTGGGTACAGGACCTGGTTGCGACCGAAGGGCAGAATATTCTGCGCTCAAAGGGTATTCTTTCGTTCAAGGACGACCCTGAGCGCTTTGTGTTCCAGGGCGTGCACATGATTCTCGACGGCGACCATCAACGGCCGTGGCGCGCCGACGAGACCCGCGACAGCCGCATTGTATTCATCGGCCGCAATTTGCCCGCGGATAAAATTCGCCAGGGCTTCGAAAGCTGTATCGCCTAACGTGAGCGAAACGGGCTTCTCAATTCCTTCACTCGCCGATCGTGTACGGCCGCTTAACGGGCGCGCGCCGATCGTCGGCGTTCATTTTCTTGGCGCGACGCCGGTCTTCGTCCTCAGTGAGGAGGCATTGCTGCTTGCGGCTGAGAGTGGTGAAAAACGGGTGAGCATCCATTCCGGCGCCATCCTCGCAAGCGCCGCGGACGGGCAGCGCGTTCTCACAGGGGGCGACGACGGCAAGGTCGTCGAGATCACCGCAGACGGCGGGCATCGTGAGTTCGCAGCCGACGAGAAGAAGCGCTGGATCGATCAGGTCGCGCTTGGGCCTGACGGTTCGGTTGCGTGGTCGGCCGGCAAGACCGCCTACGCGCGAGCCAAAAAAGGCGAGCTGCGCACTTTCGACGCGCCGTCGACCGTCGCTGGCCTGGTGTTCATGCCAAAAGGCTTCCGCCTGGCAGTCGCACACTACAATGGCGCGTCGCTGTGGTTCCCCAATGCGGCGGGCGCTACGCCGGAGCACCTTGAGTGGAAGGGGTCTCATCTCGGCGTGACTGTCAGTCCCGATGGAAAATTCCTGGTCACCTCGATGCAGGAACCGATGTTGCACGGCTGGCGGCTCAGCGACAGCAAGCACATGCGCATGTCGGGCTATTCGGCACGCGTGCGTTCGCTCGACTGGACTTCGGGCGGAGAGTTTCTTGCAACGTCCGGCTCCGAGCAGCTCATCCTCTGGCCGTTCGATGGAAAGGATGGCCCCATGGGCAGGCAACCCAAAATTCTCGCGCGCGCCGAAGTTCGTGTCGCAAACGTCGCCTGTCATCCGCGTCAGCCCGTCGTGGCGGTGGGATACGCCGATGGGGCGGTGAAGCTGGTGCGAATCGAAGACGAGGCACTCATCATGGTAAGGCAGCCTGACGGTCAAACCGTGAGTGCGCTGGGCTGGGACGCTGCGGGCCAAACCCTCGCATTTGGCTGTGAATCCGGCGATGCCGGGGTTCTCGCCCTCTGATCGCCGCAATGCGCCGTCTCACTGTGGTGGATTGCCGGTGTTCTTATTCTGGCACTACCTTGATCGGCAATCGATTTGGAACCCAGCCGCATGCTGCGTATTTTCCGACCTGCGGCCAAGCGAGCGGGGAAGCGGGAGCGATCATGACGACAACTTATTTCAGGCGGCTGGCTCTGCCGGTCTTGGCCGCTGTTTCGATCGCTATCGGGGCGCTCTCCGTTTCGATCTCGGCTGCAACCTTGTCACCCGCACAGGCACAAGTGTCGGCGGAATTTCAGGCTGCGCTCGAAGCCTATGGCACCTGGCAGCCGCATCCGCGTTTTGGCGAAGTCTGGGTGCCGTATGATTTGCCACCCGACTGGCGTCCCTACACCTATGGTCGATGGGTCTATACGGACGATTGGGGTTGGTACTGGGTATCAGATGATGAGGAAGCCGACTGGGGTTGGGTAACCTTCCACTACGGCCGCTGGGCGCATGATCAGCGGCTGGGGTGGTTCTGGGTCCCCGGTGACGAATGGGGCCCAGCGTGGGTGGATTGGCGCCGCGGTGACGATTTTGTGGGCTGGGCGCCGCTGCCGCCGGATGATGTCATCGCGGAATACGACAGTGAGCCGGCATATTGGATCTTCGTGCAGCCGCGCTATCTGATTGCGCCGCGCGTGCGCACCTATTTCTTGCCGCCGCAACGCTCATTCGCCGTGTTCCGCCGGACCGTGATCGTTAATCGTACGGTTCGGATCGAGCACAGGGATCGCCGCGGTCGCATTGCGGTTAATCCGGGCATCGCACCCGGAATTGTCGCCGCATCTGCGCATCAGCCGGTGCACACATTCCGCGTGCAGCCGCGGGTGGTTGCGGGAACGCAAGGCGTTGTGGGCGCCGTGCAGGTGCGCCCGCAGGATCTCAGTCGAGGCGGCCCGCGTCACCAGCGTGGCCAGCCAAGGCCAGGCGGTCCAGAGTCCGGTGCAGGCGACATTGCAGCCGACGCAGACCGTGGTGCAGCCATTGGCGAAGGTACCGCAGCCGGAAGCGCTTCGGCGTGACGAGCATGGACGGCTTGGGTCGACGCCGCCGCGTGCGGCGCAGGGTGCGACGATCGCGCCGCCTCCGCCTCCAGGACCGAAGCCGCCTTCGCCTCCTTCTCCTCCGTCACAAAACGTGGCGCCGCGGCAGCTCAATACGACGCCACCACCGACACCGCCGGCGAATACGATCCAGTCGCCACCGCGTTCGGGTCCGTCAGCCACAACACCGCCGGGCAATTCGGCACCGGTAGAGCGGCAGGAACGTCGCGTGCCGGGTGGCGCCGGCGCGCCGGGCGGTCCTGGCTCAAGCGGGCCGCCTCCGCAGCAGCCAACGATTGTCCGCCCAATTCCGCCACAGGCTCCGCCGCCCCCACCGCCACCACAACAGCGGCAGGTGCAGCCACCACCGCCACCACCGCCGCCTCGGCAAGTGCAGCCGCCTCCGCCTCCGCCGCCTGCGCAACGGCAAGTCCAGCCGCCGCCACAGGCTGCGCATCCGCCGCCGCCCCCGCCACGGTCGGGTCCGCCGCCGAAAAAGCCGCCACCGAAGCCTGGAGAAAAGCCGGTCGACAACAAATAGGGGCAAGCAACTTGCGGCCCGAGAACAATACGGGCGGCCTCTTGGGCCGCCCGTTATTCTTTCTTGGGTGCGCTTCCAGCGTTCAGTGCGTCAGGACGTTCCTGAACTGCCAGGGATCGCGCTTATCGATGTCTTCGGGAAATAAACCGGGGCGGCTTGTGAGCGGAGTCCAATCGGTGTAGGTCCCAATCACCGGACCAAGGTACGGAAGCTGAACCTCCAGGCAGCGGCGGAAATCCATTTCGTCCGTTTCGACTATGCCCGCATCCGGGTTTTCCAGCGCCCACACCATCCCAGCGAGCACCGCCGAAGTCACCTGCAGCCCCGTGGCATTCTGATAGGGCGCGACCTCACGGGTTTCATCGATGGAAAGTTGAGAGCCATACCAATAGGCATTTTTTTTGTGGCCATAGAGCAGCACACCAAGTTCGTCGATCCCATCGGCGATCTCGTGTTCGTCGAGGATGTGCATGTCTTTCTGCCGCTCACCCGCCCGCCCGAACACCTCATGTAAGGATAAAATGGCGTCGTTGCATGGGTGATAGGCGTAGTGGCATGTCGGCCGGTAGATCGTTTTGCGGCCCTGGCGCAGCGTGAAGTAGTCGGCAATCGAAATCGACTCGTTGTGAGTGACCAAGAAGCCGTATTGCGCCCGCGCGGTCGGCGTCCACGAACGTACGCGCGTGTTTGCACCGGGCTGCAGTAGATAGATCGCCGCACCACAGCCAGATTTATGCTTGCGCGCGTTCGCGGGCATCCACCTTTCGTGCGTGCCCCAACCGAGCTCGGCCGGCTGGAGGCCTTCCGAGACGAAGCCCTCGACCGACCATGTGTTGACGAAAACGTCCAAGGGCTTGGGCTGCTTGGCGCGCTGTGTGTCACGCTCCGCGATATGGATTCCCTTGATACTGGCTTTCTGGGCGAGACGGCCCCACTCCTCGCGCGTTTTAGGCTCCTTGAATTTCAGCCCGGTATCGCGGGCGATGTTGAGAAGCGCCTGTTTGACGAACCATGACACCATGCCCGGATTGGCGCCGCAGCACGATACGGCGGTGGTGCCGCCCGGGCGTTTGCGGCGTGCGGCCTGGATTGTCTCGCGCAGCGCATAATTCGAACGCGCTTCAGGTCCCAGTTTGGGATCGAAATAGAAGCCCGCCCAGGGCTCGACCACGGTATCGATGTACAGAGCACCGATCTCTCGGCACAGCTCCATAATGTCGAGCGACGACGTGTCGACGGACACGTTCACGCAGAAGCCTTGTCCGCCGCCGGCGGTGAGCAGCGGTGTCAGCAGATGCCGGTAGTTATCTTTGGTGACCGCCTGATGGACGAAGCGGATGCCACGTTGATCCAACATTTTGCGGTCTTTATCGACAGGATCGATGACCACGAACCGCTTTTTGTCGTAGCTGAAATGGCGCTCGATCAAAGGAAGCGTGCCCTTGCCGATCGAGCCGAAGCCGATCATGACAATGGGCCCATCAATTCGGGCATGAACTGGCCATTTGGGCATCGTCAGCCTCTCCAGGAAGGCTCGTCATATCTGTGCCTGAGCACGAACGGAATAGCAGCCGTGCAAAAGCCGCACCGGCGTCCACGGTATTTTGATGAGCTGTCAGGCGGCTGATGCGGCCAAAGCGGCCTGGACGGGGTGCCTTCGAGCGCGCAGAAGGCCACGCACGCCGTCAAGCGCGCCGGGTATGAGTTCAAGACCGAGGAGGCGGTGCCGTTCGAAGGGCCCTGACATCCGTAGAGCCGCGGTTTTCTCGGCCGAAAATCCGAAGCGGCCGTAATAGGACGCGTCGCCGACGAGAATGATGGCGGTGTGCCGCAGGCGGCGCGAACTCATGGATGGCGTGCGATACGAGCGCTGCACCGATACCGCGGCTCCGGTAGCCGGCCGCGACTGCCACCGGTCCCAGCAGCAGGGCCGGTTTGCCGGCACCGCACGAAATGGTCCAGAGCCGGGCGGTGCCCACGACGCGCACTCCGTCGGTCGCAACGAAGGCAAGACCTTCTGCGGGTAGGCGGCCATCCCGGAGGCGTTGAGAGCTTTTGCGCCAGCGAATCTTGCCGAAAGCCTCATCGAGCAATGCTTCGCGCGCCGCGGCGTCCGGAGGACGTTCTTTCCTGATCGTGATCATCTCGACCTGCTTGCGCCCGCGCGCGCGTTCGAACGCACGCTCCAAGGGCGTCGTTGATGGGCTGGAGGAGCCGGCAGGGCCGGCTCCCGGGATGTCAGATGTGATAGGTTTTCAGCGGCGTGAAACCGTTGAATGAAACCGACGAGTAGGTCGCCGTGTATGCACCGGTGCCTTCGATCAGCACCTTGTCGCCGATCTCCAGGCTGACGGGGAGCATATATGGCTCTTTCTCGTAGAGTACGTCCGCGGAGTCGCAAGTCGGGCCCGCCAGCACGCATGGTGCCAGCGCGTCGCCGTCGCGCGGAGTGCGTATCGGATAGCGAATAGACTCGTCCATGGTCTCGGCGAGACCACCGAACTTGCCGATATCCAGATAGACCCAGCGGACGTCGTCTTCCTCGCTTTTCTTGGAAACGAGGACAACCTCGGCTTCAATAGTGCCAGCATTGCCGACCAATCCGCGCCCCGGCTCGATGATCGTCTCCGGGATACGGTTGCCGAAGTGCTTGCGCAGCGCCTTGAAAATCGCGTTTCCGTAGGTTTTCACGGAAGGCACGTTCTTCAGATACTTGGCCGGAAAGCCGCCGCCAAGATTGACCATCGACAAATTCATGCCGCGCTCGCCGCATTCCTTGAACACGGCAGCCGCCGAGGCAAGGGCACGGTCCCAGGCGTGCTGATTTCGTTGCTGCGAGCCCACATGGAACGACACTCCATGCGGCTCGAGACCTGCCTTGAGGGCATGTTCAAGCACGTCCACCGCCATCGCCGGTTCGCAGCCGAATTTTCGCGACAGCGGCCAATCCGCTCCGACGCAGTCGGACAGGATGCGGCAGAACACGCGGCTGCCAGGCGCCGCACGGGCGATTTTCTCGACTTCAGCCTTGCAATCGACGGCGTAAAGACGGACCCCGAGTGCATAGGCACGCGCGACGTCACGTTCCTTCTTGATGGTATTGCCGTAGCTGATGCGGTCGGGCGTGGCGCCCGTTGCGAGCACCATTTCGATCTCAGGGATCGAGGCGGTGTCGAAGCAGGAGCCGAGCTTGGCCAGCAGGGCCAGCACCTCGGGGGCCGGATTGGCCTTCACGGCGTAGAACACACGCGTGTCCGGCAGCGCCTTCGCGAAGGCGCCGTAGTTGTCGCGGACGACGTCGAGGTCAACGACCAGGCAGGGGCCTTCGTCGTTACGCTTACGTAGAAACTCGCGGATGCGCTCGGTC
>CAWHQF010000019.1:0-131784 GCA_963831475.1 uncultured Alphaproteobacteria bacterium | reverse complement strand
CTATTGCGCTCAATGACCACGACTTCGTGCGTCGGATCCCGCCGCTTCAGCGAGATCGCGAAATAGAGCCCGCCGGGACCACCGCCGAGACAAACCGCGCGCATGGGCAGATCCAGTCTTTTTGCCGAAAAGCTGGCCTAATTATTATAACCCTATAAATTTTAAACTTAAAGCAATTGTCCAGCCCAGTGCAAGCCCCCTTCTGCGGACAAGATCGGACTAAAGGCCGCCCTTACTGAACCTTGCAGCTTTTGGCGTAGCCGTCGGCATAGTTCGAGAAGATCTTCTCGGCAATCTGCGTCTCGTATTTGCCGTCGGCGCGCTTGGCCACCTTGGTGAGATAGAAGTCTTCGATCGGATAGCCGTTGATATTGAATTTGAACGGCCCGCGTACCGAGGTGAAGGCGGCTTTCTTGAGCGTTGCGCGCACGGCATTTTGGTCGGCAAGATTTCCCTTCACCGCGGCTACCGCGCTATTGATCAGCATCGCCGCGTCGTAGGCCTGCATGGCATACGATGCGGGAACGGCCTTGTAGGTTCCCTCGTACTCGGAAACGAACTTCTTGTTGGCCGGATTGTCCATATTTGGCGCCCACGTCAGCACGCCATAGACGCCGATCGCATTGTCCTTGAGCACCGGCAGCGTGGCCTCGTCCGCCGTAAATGCAGAGATCACCGGGAGCTTGCCCTTGAGTCCCGCCTGGATATACGTGTTGAGAAGATTGATGCCGAGCCCGCCCGGCATGAACGTGAACAGTGCATCGGACTTCGATGCCGAGATTTTGGAAACCTCGGGCGAGAAATCAGTCGTGTTGAGCGGCACCAGCGATTCCTCGACGATCTGGCCTTTGTAGGTGCGTTTGAAGCCAGCAATCGCGTCCTTGCCGGCCGGATAGTTTGGAACCAGGGCGTAGATGCGCTTGTAGCCGAGCTTGTTTGCGGCCTCTCCGATCGCTTCGTAAATTTGGTCGTTTTGGTACGACGTCACGAAGAAATTGGGATTGCAGGCCTCGCCGGCAAACGACGACGCCCCCGCATTGGTACTGATCAGGATCTTGCCCGCGTCGATCACCGGCTTATGAATGGCAACCAGTACGTTCGAGAATATCGGACCGACTACGAAGTCGACATGGTCGCGTTCGATCATGCCGCGTACCTTCTGGATCGCCACATCGGGCTTGAGCTCATCATCCGCGATGACGAGCTCCACTTCCTTGCCGCCCATTTTGCCGCCCAGGTCCTTCAATGCGAGTTCAAAGCCATTCTTCGACTGCTGCCCGAGCGCGGAAGCCGGGCCCGACAGAGTATAAATTAGGCCAATGCGGATCTTGTCCTGTGCAGCCGCAACGTTCGCTACAAATACAAGTGCCGCAGCAGCCGTTAACCTGAATACGAATGCCCGCATGATCCAGCTCCTCCCAATACGCCCGCCTTTATCCGGCCTATTGGTCCAATAAAGCCCAAGAGAGTCAATCGCTACCCCGCGCGCGCGGCCCAATTGCATCGGGGGCCAGCACGTCGCATGATGCCCTCTGTTGTTTGCGTCGGGCATGGGCAATGAAGGCGATCATCGTCGGCGGCGGTATTGGCGGGCTAACCACGGCCCTTATGCTGCACGCGCGGGGCATCGACTGCGAGGTTTTCGAGCAAGCTGACGCGGTGCGGGAACTCGGCGTCGGCATCAACACGCTGCCGCACGCGATCAAGGAGCTGGCGCAACTCGGGCTGCTCTCGAAGCTGGACCAGGTTGGGGTCCGGACCCACGAACTCTTCTATATGAACCGTATTGGCCAGGAGATCTGGCGCGAGCCCCGCGGCACCGATGCCGGCTTCGAATATCCGCAATTCTCGATTCACCGCGGTCGGTTACAGTCGGTGATCTACCAGACGGCGCGGTCGCGGCTCAGCGAATCCCGCATCCATACGGGGTGCCGGCTCGGCGCTTTCACGCAGGATGAAGGCGGGGTCACCTGCTACTTCTTTGGCCGCGACGGCTCGCACCGCACAACCGTTCGCGGTGACATTCTGGTCGGCGCCGACGGCATCCATTCAACCGTGCGCGAGACGCTCTACCCGAACGAAGGCCCGGCACGCTGGAACGGCTCGATGCTATGGCGGGGCGCGATCGACTGGCCGAAATTTCTGACCGGACGCTCGATGGTGATCGCCGGCGGCATGGCCGGCAAGCTGGTCATTTATCCGATTGGCGAAGGTGCTCGCGATGACAGGCCGCTCACCAACTGGGCCGTGCTGGTAAAGATCGCCGAAGGTGGCGCGCCGCCACGCAAGGAGGATTGGTCGCGCGCGGGCAGGTTCGAAGACCTCATGCCCCACGTACAGCGTTTTCATATTCCATTCGTTGACGCCAAGGCGCTCATCGAATCGACGCCTGAGTTCTGGGAATATCCGATGTGCGACCGCGATCCGCTCCCACATTGGTCGCATGGGCGGGTCACGCTGCTCGGCGACGCTGCGCACCCGATGTATCCGGTCGGCTCAAATGGCGCCTCGCAGGCGATCCTCGATGCGCGCTGTCTGGCCGATCGTTTACGCGAGGCCGATCATATCGGCCAGGCTTTGTGGGCCTATGAACGCGAGCGACTGCCAATGACGGCGCAGATCGTGCAATCAAATCGTTCCGGCGGCCCTGAGGGGGTCATCGATGCGGTCGAGCAGCGTGCGCCGGACGGCTTCGACAATATCGACAACATCCTGTCGTATGAGGAACGCAAGGCGATCGTGCGGGGCTATGCTGCCAAGGCCGGGTTCGCCAAGGAGCAGGTTAACGCCACAGGCAAGGTCGCTTAAGCGCCCGGAGGCGGCGGCAGGAAGTTGACTTCGTGCTTGGCCGAAAGCGCAACGACGTCGGGCGGATTCTGTTCTTTCATCGAATGGATCGCCCAGAACAGGTCGTAGAGTTTGCGAGTCGGTGTCACCCAGAACAGGCACTTGAGAACCTGGTCGGACTTGTTGAACAGACCGTGCGGGATTCCCATCGGCAACTTGATCAGGTCGCCGGCGGTGGCAGCGAATTCCTTGCCGTCGATCAGCGCATCCATGCGCCCTTCCAGCATGTAAACGAATTCATCCTGGGTTGGATGGATATGCGGCGGCACGAAAGTGGTTGGCGGCAGTATCGCATGCCAGGCGAATGAAGCCTCGGTGAGCTGCTTGGGGACGTAGGTCTGCCCCAGAATATTCCAAACAATTCCATCGAGGCCCGAATTGGCCTTGGTTACGCCCGGTGCCATCGCCTGCATTGCTCACCACTCCCTCACACATTTCCAGGATAAACTAAATGATGCATCGCTGGAGCGCCAGCGGTTGGCAGACGCGAGGATGCTTCTCTCCACATATTGCGCTTATTCGTGTCTCAAAGGCGCATACTGGCTAATTCACCATGCGTTCTTTTTCCGGCGGCAGATACGAACCGTCGAACAGTTCGGCCGGGGTGAGCTTGCGTGGCAGCCCAAAACCCTCGCTGATAAGTGCGATCGTACGCTCGAGCCGCACCGGATCGACACCACCGTAGCCGTTCTTGAGCACATTCGGTGTCGCGATGCAGCAACTTAATGCGAGCTTCAGACGCTCAAGTTCAATGTCCTTTTTTAATAGCGGTTCTGCCTTCGCGACCATCTCTACCGCTGTCTCAGGATCGTGGATCATGTCCTTCACGCCTTTGATAGTGGCGCGCAGGAAGCCCCTCACCGCGTCCGGATGTTCCTTCAGGAAGGTGCGCGAGACGGCCACTCCATTACCATACATGTCCAGACCGTAATCCTTGTACATGAAAGAGCCGATATCCTCGTATTTCACGCCACGGCCGTGCAGGTCGATGACGGACCGGAAATACTGCCCGGTGATCGCGTCGACCTGACCCTTGATTAGTAATGCTTCGCGTAAAGCCTGATCGAGATACTGAATTTTCACCTTGCTGAGATCGAGATGGTTGAGCTTCGCAAAAACCGGCAGCGTCTTGTAAGTGGAATCGTTTGCGACCGGTCCGAGTGTCTTGCCTTCTAAGTCTTTTATTGACTTGATTCCGCTCGACTTGAGGAAAAACAGCCCCGACGGGTTTTGCTCGTAACCAATCATAACTTCTGGAAACGCAACGCTCGGATTTTTGGCGTTAAATTCCATCAATACATTGATATCGGGATACCCGATATCATAAACGTTGGTCGCGAGCTGCTGCACAACCTGACCAGAGCCTTTGCCGCGATCGATCGTGACGTCGAGCCCCTCCGCTTTGTAATAGCCCTTGTAGAGCGCGATGAAAAACGGCGCATGGTATGAACCGGGTAACCAATCAAGCGTGAACCGGATTTTTGTTTCGGCCTGCGCGCCCGTGATCAACGCGAGCGCAAGGCTCGGCACTGCAATAATCAGGATTGCGATGTGACGAAACGCCATGGAATCCTCCCAAGAGTTTTTTCAACATTTTATTGCTTTTCCAACCAGTATCGTCCGAACTCGTCGCGTGCGAGCGCGTGACTCGTGCGAATCTCGCTCCATGCACGCAAAATCGCGCGGTAAGGATGATCGCGTGCGGCAACAAGCACATCACGAAAGAACATGGGCTGCCGTAAGAGCCCTACGATCTTGGCCACCAGCCGTGCATCAGCTTCCTGCATCATAGGTAATCCTCAGCACGAATGTCGGCTTGAAACGCCGGAACAATACGTTCGTAGCGGAACGCGGGAATGCCTTCGGGGATCGTCGCATCGATGCCAAACTTTGACGTAGTCGGCAGCTCGCCGGGCTTTAGCTCCCAGGGTCGGACGCTTGGATCAACGTGCTTTCCCTTCATGCCGGAAAGAACCACGATATCCTTGTCGGCCTGGCAACGGAATGTCACCGCCCATTCCACTTCGTCGGAATTGTAGATGTTGATGTCATCATCCGTGACGATCACCTGTTTGACGACCGGGAGCGACAGCAGTGCTGCAATTGCGTTTTTGCCTTCGCCGGCACGTTTTTTTATCGCCGCCACGACGGACCAGCCGCAACAGCCGCCTTCAGTCGCGCGCACCGCGGTGACCTGGATGCCGGCAAGGCCAAGGACGCGCGCGCAAGCAGCTTCCGTCGCAGGCCCGTTGAGCCAGTCGTTCTCCCACGGCATCTGCAACGCGTAGAAGATCGGATTTTTGCGATGGGTGATCGCGGTGACCCGGAACAGTGGATTGTACTTGAGATCGCCCTGCATGCCGGCGAATTCGCCAAATGGGCCTTCATCGGCTGTCCAGCCGTTCGGCAATAATTCGCCCTCAAGTACGATTTCGGCGTTCGCGGGCACCATCACATCGACGGTTTTACCTCGCACCATCCGAAGCGGCTCGCCGCGCAACCCGCCAGCAATGTGCATTTCATTCATGCCCGCCGGCGCCTTGTACGCCGCCGCCATGTGCTCGAACACATGCACCCCAATCGCAACCGCGACCGGCAGCGCCTCGTTCTTGTCGAACGCTGCCTGATAGTATCTGCGCAAGTCTGACGCTGTAAATAAATCGATGCCCATTTCGCGCTGCGTGCGGAACATCAACCGGTAGCACCCCGCATTCGGTCCAAGTTGTGGATCATTGGCGAAAGCAACACCGGCGGAAATATACGGCCCACCATCCTTTTCGTGCATGAACGGGATCGGCAGAGCTGTCAGATCGATGTCGTCGCCTGTGATGACGATATCCTGGCAGACGCCGGTATTGACAGTTTCGGGCGCAATTGGCCGCGAGACGCTTGCGGCAAAACGTGCGCCGAGCTCGCTTTCGCGCCAGCCGAGCGCCGACGCAGTTCGTGGCCGCGTCCAATAAAGGCCGCCGACCACCGGGATTTCATAGCCTTCGACTGCTTCACACATTATCGCGGCCGGCGCCTTCCCACACAACGCGGTGATGTGTTCTGGCCGGATCGACTTTTTTACGCGGCGTAGATGGCCGTCGCGTTCCATGCGCGCGAGCATAGTCCGGAAATCTTCGTTGGCGCCGGCGTCAGCCATTGTCGCCGCGGCTCCCCCAGTGTACCCGTTTCACTATCGTTCTAAGGTTAGGATCATGGAATAATGGGATTGGTCCGGCAAGGGCTTGAATCCCTCCCGCCAATTGCGAGTTCGGTCTTACCCAGGACGACACCAATAGTTGAGCGTGTGACCGCGGCAAAAAAATTGACTGAATACGGCAACAAGCTCAAACGCCCATCCCTCACTCAGGTCAGGCTTATTGCATGAACGAAAAACAGAGCGATCTATCCTTCACCTACTTTCCGGAAAACTATCGCTGGTCGCACGGTCTTCTCATCGGCCTCAACATGGCCCCCTGGGGCGGCGCCGAAATCGGCGAGGTCAATCGCATTGGGCTGAGGCTCAAAGGTCGCATGGGGGATGACGACGCGTGGTTTGAAGAATGGTGCCGGGAAGCCCGCGCGATTGAGGAGCGCGGTCGTCAACGCGTCGGCGAGGGCCGTACGGTCAGCGGTGCACAATATCTCCAGCGGGCGAGCGCTTACTACCATGTCGGCGAAAGGTTTCTTCAGCCGAAGAGCAAGGCCGGGCTCGATGCCTATATGCGCGGCGTTCATTGCCTTCGGGACGCCGCCAAATACATCAAACGGCCCAGGCTCGAGCATCTCGAAATCCCTTACGCGGGGAAGAGCCTTCCCGCAATTTTTGTTCATGCCGAACGCGCCAACAACAAACAAAAAGGGCCGGCCGTCGTATTCTTCGATGGCCTCGATGTCACGAAGGAAATCCAGTACTTCAAAGGAGTCGCCGACCTCGCCGCCCGCGGCATAGCGTGCCTGATCGTCGACGGGCCGGGAAACGGTGAAAGCATCCGGTTCCGCGATTTCTATTTGCGCCACGACACCGAGCATTACGCGACACCGGTGTGGGACTATCTCGCGGCCCGGCCAGAAGTCGACCCCAAGCGCATCGGCATCATGGCGATTAGCCTCGGAGGCTATTATGCGCCGCGCGCGGCGGCATTCGACTCGCGCTATGCCTGCTGTCTCGCCTGGGGTGCCCAGTGGGACTACCAGAAGATCTGGCGTGACCGCTTTGATCGTCTGGCGCGGGCGGATACCCCTTCGCTCTCGGTTGCCCATCAGCATATCGCCTGGGTACTAAACGCGACTTCACAGGACGATGTGCTCAAGCGCTTGGAGCCGTTCAAGCTCGATGGCGTCGTTCAAAAAATCACCTGCCCCTTTCTCATGGTGCATGGTGAAGGTGACGAACAGATTCCGCTCACCGAGGCGCAGAAATGCTTCGACGCCGTCGGCTCGAAAGCAAAAACAATGAAGATTTTTACCCGCGAAGAAGGCGGCTATCACCACTGCCAGATCGACAACCAGAGCATCTGTTCGGCCTATATGTGGGACTGGCTCGAACAAATTCTGCAGCCGGCGCGATGAATCGCGGCGCCGGCAACTATTGATCGATATGAATATTATTGTCGCGGATCACCTGGCTCCAGCGCGCGATTTCACTTTTGAATATCGTTTTCGCCGCCGCGACTGATTGTTCAGACTTCGGATAGGCCTCAACGTCGGTTGACGCCCAGATCTTGAGCAGAGCCGGGTCGGCAACGACGTTTTGAAGCGCGGCGTTGAGCTTATTGATGACCACGTCGGGCGTGCCGCTCGGTGCAAATACGGCTTGCCAGAACTGGATCTCGAGCTTCGGCCCAAATTGGGAAACGAAGCTCTGGGCATTCGGAAGTTTGGGAGATTTTTCCTTTGCCGTAATCCCGTAAGCGATCATCTGGCCGGCAGCAACCTGCTGCTCGACCGACTGTGGAGTCGCGAAGAACAGGTCGACATGGTCACCGAGGATATCCTGCAATGCCGGTGCCGCCCCGCGATAAGGGATCAGATCAACTTTCACCTTGGCTTCCTGCGCAAGCAGCGACGTGGCGAGATGGCCGGTCGCACCGTAACCGGGTATGGCGGCCTTGAGCGTGGTCGTCTTCATCAAAGCGAGCAACTCCGGAAGCGTCTTGGCAGAAAGCGATTTGCGGCCGATCAGCACGAGCGGATTGCGATTGATGAACATCACGGGCTTCAGGTCTTTTTCGGTATCGAACGGCAATTTTTTGTAAAGCGTGACGTTCGCGGAAATCTGGAGATTGTGCAGCAGGAGTGTGTAGCCATCGGGCGCCGCCTGCGCGACCTTATGCGTGGCAATGATGGTGCCGCCGCCGCTCACATTCTCGACGATGAAATTCTGCTTGAGCAGATTCGACAGCCCGCTCGCGATCTGACGTGCGGCCTGATCGGTGGGGCCCCCGGCCGGATAAGGCACGATGATGGTGACAGGCCGGCTTGGATATTCGTCGGCGCGAACGGGTATCGAAACAGCAACAGTGCCGATAACGGCCAACGCGATGGCAAAAATGCGCCTCATTATCGTCTCCTCCCGGTCTACCGTTTTTCTTTAAGACTACGCCGCTGGAATGATCGGCAACAAGAGGTAGGGCTGCCGGCCTGGTGCGAAATGTAATGTGTTCCGGCAGGAAAACACCGCTGTCGGTCGGTCGGCCTTGTCGACATGAAGAAACGGCCCCACGCCCTTCATCGGATAGGGCGCGTTCGGCAGCGCGATATCGGTCCCATCGACCTCATAGTCCTTTCCGCGCACCGTTAATGCGAGCCGGTCGCCCGGACGCAAGACAATCGACGTCGGCCAGATCTCGATGTCGAGTTCAACCGCTACCCCCGGCGTGAGCGGCCACTCCTCGTCATGCGGATGCCAGGGCCGGTATGGCCGGGAAAGTGCCGAATTGAGCTTTCGATGCGAGGCACGCAGCCAGCCGAGACCGATAGGCGTACGCGGGTCATTTGAACCTATGAAGGTCACTTCGTTGCCGGCGGCGTCGAAGACGCGCAAGGCGAGGAACAGATCGGCGTCAATCGTTTCAGACGAAATCCACACCTTGGCTGCGACGGGACCGGTGATCTCAAGGCTTTGTGCCAGCGCCGCGGTGCTGAAGGTCAATCCGTCGCCCGTGGTATCGTAGGCTACGGCAGTCGTCTGCTTAGGTGTTTGCATACCCAAGCCCATATCGTCGGGCTGCAAGAAGTACTTTGTCCATTGCGTGCGTGCGAGCGGCCACTCTTTTTCATCGCGTACTACAAACTTCTCGCCGGGATGCCGGATGTTGAGCGATACATGCGGCTGCTTCGTCCAGCCGGTGTCCTCGCCTTTGAGAAAGTGGCCGAAGAATTTTTTCTGTAAGGCCTCGCCGTAGCGGCTATAGAAATGCGTGAAATGCGTGTCGCCGTGAACCTCGAGCCACTTCTGCTTCGAGCCGGCACGCAGCCAGCCCTCAAAGTTTCCACGCGGGTGCAGACCCATGCCGCCCCAATTGGCTGCCGACAGCAACGGCGCCTCGATATCCTCGAATTTTGCGGTTCGGGCCGTGTAATAGTCGTCGATAAAGCGGCGGCGCCTGGCTTCGCCCGGCGAATCCGCACAGTTTCTGGTGAGTTCCTCCTTCGGTAGGGTTTCCGGCCCCGCGACCGGCTCTCCGGTCACGACGCTTTTCGCGCCCCGCTCGCCGACGCCATGCTGAACACTGGCGACCTGGCGCGGGTGCCAGCTGTTCAAAAAATCGCTTAGAATTCCGCCGTGCCGGCAAAGCTCTCGGTAATAATCCGACGATCCCTCCCAAATGCACAGCGCCGCCAGATGCGGCGGCCGCAACGCGCCGACCGTCCACTGGTTCATCGCATAATAGGAAATGCCATTAATGCCGACTTTGCCATTGCTCCAAGATTGCGTCCCGGCCCACTCGATGCAGTGAAAAAGGTCCTGCGTTTCCCGCGAAGACCAGACGTCGAGAACACCCGGTGATCGGCCCGCTCCACGCGAGTCGACGCGGACACAAATATAGCCGTCGGGCACCCATTTCTCCGGATCGACGAGTTCCCAGTTCTGATATTTGTTGCTGGACCCCTCCAGAACTTCGGGCGCAGCCTTCGTCAGTCGCGCCCAGTTTCCCTTGTAGCCTTCCTGGAACGACAGTCCTTTAGCGTAAGGCCCATAGCTCAGGATAACGGGAAAGCGGCCCTCTTTTGCCGGCCGGAATATATCAGCGCGAAGCACGAGGGCGTCATCCATCGTGATCGGCGCATCCCACTCGATCCGCATTCCGTCACGAATTTCGCTCTTTGTTTGGGTCATGGTCATGCACGCCGCACCAGTTTTCGTCTCATTCGAAATTCTGCAGCATTGCTTCACGCAAGAATCTCGGTATCTCGGCGAGATCGCCCGCGCCGTACCCATTGGCGACCGCCGCAGACAATGACGTGAGTGTTGCCGCCGTGAGTGGCATCGGCACACCCCGCAGCGCCCCAGTCGCGACAGCCGACATGATGTCTTTCCGAAGCGTCCGGATGTCGAGCGTCATCTCGGGCTTCTCACCCTTCATCACGCCGATCTTGCTTTTCATCCACCCGCTCGCATAAGGCGCTTCCTGAAGCACGTCGAGCATCTGATCCAGCGTGAGACCTTCCTTGGAGCCGAGCGCCAGCGATTCCGACAGCGCTTGAATGTAGGCACCCAGGCCGAGATTGACCGCGAGCTTCATTGCATAGCCGCTTCCATTCGGTCCCATATGTGCGATTCGACGCGTCAACTTCTCCAGGACGGGACGGGCACGGTCGAGGTCCTCATTGCGCCCACCCACCAGCGCAAACAACTTTCCGTCCCTCACTTGCGGGATTGTGCCGAGAACCGGGGAATCGATAAGCCGCGCACCACTCTCTTCAACTTCGGGTGCGAGAGCGCGTCCGGTCATCGGCTGCAGCGTGCTCATCTCGATAAAAAGCTTGCCCTTTACATTGCCGGCAAGAAATCCACCGACACCGCTGAATATCCGACGGACGCCATGATCTTCGGTGATGATCGAGATAATGATATCGGCCCCTGCCGCCACCGCGGCCGGATTGGCTGCAATCGGCAAGCCGCCATCCGCCAGGGCTGTGTTTCTGTCGACACTGGCATCCCAGCCCACCACGTCAAAACCTTGCTCGCGAAGGCGGTGGGACATTGCGGTGCCCATTCGGCCGAGTCCGACCAGACCGATTTTCATATAGTGATCTCCCTATTGGTCATGAATTGCGCTTGCAACGCACGGTCGTGGCTGCCCCATACACCGCGCAAATCGACTGCTTCTCATTTGACAGCGGTCTTTGCTGGGATAGTCTGTATCGTGTCGATGCTACTAGCAAATCGTGCGGCGACCAGAGAATAAAAACCGGCCGCAGTCCTTGGGGAGGACGTCATGAGAATCCGTGTTCGTCTCGCAGCTGGCTTTGTTGTTTTCGCGGCCGCGTCAGCCGCTTTTATTTTGCCTCTTCGTGCCGCCGAGTACACGCTGAAATGGGCCGTCGTCACGCGCGGCGATATGCAGGAAAAATTCGGACATAAGCTCGCCGAGGTTCTTCCAAAAGCGACCAATGGCCGTGTCGAAGTAAAGGTGTTTCCGGGCGGTCAGCTCGGAAGCCCGGCCGCCATGATCGAAGGTCTTCAGCTTGGAACAGTCGAGGGTTACGAAAATCCGGCCGATTTTTTTGTCGGAGTCAACTCGCGTTTTGGAGAGTTCAGCATTCCGTTCCTCTTCCGTGACACCGCGCAGGCCAACAAGGTGCTCGCTGATCCCGAGTTCAACGAGTACGTATTGAAAATGGCGGAGGCCAAAGGCATCGTCGGGGTCAATCTCGCGGTCGCCGCCGAGTCGCTCTACTTTGGCGCCAAGAAGCCCCTGCGTCACCTCGACGATTTCAAGGGCATGAAATTGCGTGTCAATGCGACGCCGGCTGAACGCGCACGCATGGGCGCGCTGGGCGCAACCGCAGTGCCAATGGGCCTGCCGGAGATGATCACCTCGCTGCAAAATGGCGTGATCGACGGCACGATGAGCGGTATGTCGATCTACACCAACTTTAACCTGCAGAATGTCGGCAAGACTCTGCTCGAAACCCACGACACGCTGCTGATCTCTTTCGGCGGGCTGAGCAAAGCCTGGCTGGACAAGCTGCCGCCTGACCTGAGCAAGATCATCGTCGACGAGGCCCGCAAATTGCAGCCATGGGCGCGTCAAACCGCGGTCGACGAAGTAGCGGCGCTGCGCAAAGTATGGATCGAACAACGTGGCGGGGAGATCGTGACCTTGCCGCCCGCCGACCAAGCTGAACTTGAGAAGCGTCTCAAGCCGATCGGCGCGGAAGTGACCAAGGGTGATCCCGCGCTCAAAGCCTTCTACGAAAAGATCCAGACGGTAGCGAAAAAATACTAGTGTTAGATCAATTCGCCGGCGCGCGTTTCCCTACGCGCGCCGGTACCTTGGGCCACCGACCCGGGCGATACGGTTCAGGCCCGGCCGCAAAGCGTCGTGCTGTTTCGGAGCCTGAGAACGGATGAGCGACGAACCCAGGACATTTAAGGCAAAGCAAGTCGAAGAATTCATTTTCATCAAGATTCCACATGTTGCGGCCGGTATTTTGTTTTTTCTCGCCGCCGCCATCAACGTCATCAACGTGGTTGCACGTTACGTCTTCTCGGACCCGATATTCTGGGCAGAAGAAATCCTCATTTTCCTGGTCATCTGGGCGGTATTCCTCGTTGCCGGTTCTATCACTTACCGCGGCGGCCATCTGAACATGGATCTCGTTTACTCGGGCATGAGTCAATTCTGGAAACGTATCGTCAACATAGCGATAGCGCTGACCCTCATCGTCTGCACGATCTATACGGCAATGCAGTCGTGGAAGGTGGTGATGCTGCACTATCGCAATCACGGCGTGACGGCCGGCACCGATATCCCGCTCGTCATTCCTCATACGGCCTTGCTGTTCGGATTTAGTTTCATGGCCGTGGCGGCAATCCTGCGGATCCGCTCGTACATCACCGGCAAGTTCGACTGACAGGCAGCACGATGTATTGGGTCATGGCTATCCTGCCCTTCGTACTGCTGCTGCTGGGATTTCCCATATTTCTCCTCCTGCTCGCCACTTCGCTGGTGATCCTGCTTGTTTTCTTCGATCTCCCGATGGCTGTGGTACATCAGGATATCTTCAACAGCCTCAATAAATACGCCCTGCTCGCCGTGCCTTTTTTTATTTTTGCCGGCGACCTCATGTCGCGCGGCGGAATCTCGGCCCGGCTTCTGCGGTGGGTTGCCTCTATGATCGGCGGATTTCGCGCGCACATTCCCATGACTTCGCTGGGATTTGCGGCGCTCTTCGGTGCCATCTCCGGCGTGACCACCGCTGCCACCGCTGCGATTGGCACTTTGACATACCCGCGCATGCGCGAAGCAGGGTACAGCGAACGATTCGCGTCGGCCCTGATCACCGCCGAGGGCGCTCTCGACAATCTCATACCGCCGTCAATCGCGATGATCATTTACGGAATTGCGTCCGACACTTCCGTTATCCAGCTATTCGCCGCGGGAATCGGTCCTGGACTTCTGCTCGCCGGAATGTTCGGCGTCTATATCTACTATCACTCGTGGCGCGTCGGGATCATGGAAACCGGCAAGTTTTCTCTCCGAGAATTCCTGGTCGCCACCCGCGATGGCGTCTGGGCGATCGGTGCGATCGGCATCATCTTCGGCGGCATCTATTCCGGAGTGTTTTCTCCGACCGAAGCCGCCGGCATCGCCAGCGTCTATGCAATTTTCGTGAGCTATTTTATCTATCGCGAAACAACCTTGCGCGAAATTTTCGAGACCGGCGCGCGGGCAATGTATCTGACCGGACTTATTTTTATCATCGTGTCGGTCGCCGGTCTCTATGCCTGGCTACTAACGATCAGTGGCATCGCACAAGACACCGTATCGCTAATAACTGCACTTCATTCCGAGCGGTGGGTGGTGCTGCTTGTCATCAATGCCTTTTTGCTATTTGTCGGCTGTTTCCTTGATCCGGCGTCGGCACTGATCATGCTCACGCCTCTGCTCGCCCCCGTCGCAGCTTCGCTCGGCATCGACCCGATCCATTTTGGCGTGATCGTCGTCATGAACCTGACCATCGGCACGTTCCACCCGCCTTTCGGTCTCAACATCTTTGTTTGTCAGGCATTGTTCAAAACGTCGTCCGCCACGCTCTATGTTGGGCTTATACCGTTCGTCGCAATCGCAATTCTGGCGCTGATGCTCGTGACCTACATCCCCGCTATATCGCTGTGGATCATGCATCTGCTCGCTTAGGCGCACCAACCGCCTCGTCAGGCGAGCGAAATCACGATTTTCCCGAAATGCTTGCCGCTCTGTTGATGGAAACCTCTCATGACGGCTCTGCATGGGTTTCCAGCATGCCCGCAACATTATTGAGCGCGCTGCGCAGATTGCCGAACATTGCGATCCCTTCGGCAGTTGCTCTGGATTTGACCGCATGGCCGCGGGCGCCCGGCAAACGTGGCGACGTGCCGCCTTCCATGGGTTTCGCCTGCCCTACCACAGCCGCGATATGTGCAACGCGCGCGCCGTAGCGTTCGCTCCCGGCGAAGCCTGCCGGATTGAGCACAAGGAAAAATTGGCTGATATTGCTGGGCCGTTTGACCATGTTCTCGTAGGTCACCTGAAACCCCGGCTCGCCATCGGAAAGCGCGCTGCAAAGAATTTCGACCATCAGGGACAGCGCATAGCCTTTCGGCCCGCCAATCGGGAGCAAGGAACCCTTGACCGCGACCGCGGGATCGGTTGTAGGCCGGCCGGTGGGGTCAAGTGCCCAGCCCTCCGGAATGCTTTTTTCTCCGGCCGCTAAAGCATGGCGGATCCGCGAGCGCGCCACCATTGCGGTCGCCATATCGGCAATAATTGGATCAGCACCCGGAACCGGAAACGCGACCCCAATCGGATTGGTGCCGAGCAGCCCTTCGGTACCACCGGTCGGGGCAATCGCCGGCATGGCATTGGTGAATGCAAGGCCGATCATGCCGCGCTCGGCTGCGCGATCGGCGTAGTATCCGGCCGCGCCGAAATGGCTGCTGTTACGCACCGCGACCGCGCCAAGTCCATGTTCCCTCGCGATATCGATTGCCATATCCGTCGCGTGCTGACTTACGACGAGACCAAGTCCGTGATCAGCGTCAAGCACGGCGCAGCAGGCCATTGCCCGCTGCGTCGAAAAGTCGGGGCGCGCCTTGATCGTGCGATCCAGCAATCCCCGCACATATAACGGCAGATGCACGACACCGTGTGAATCGGAACCATGCATTTGCGCCCACAGCGCCACTTCCGCTGCGATATCCGCATCCGTCCGGGAAACGCCGCAATGTCCGAAGACATCCGAAACGATCTGCGAAAGGCTTTCAGGCCTGACTCGATCACCCCCGGCGATCGCCCGGAGTTTACTTGTCAGCGTCGCAATATCGGACATGGAAACCGTCACTTTGGCAGGGCGCCGGGAAAGAAATGCTCGGCGTTGCGATGGAAGATCTTCTCATAAACTTCCTCAGTGTAGCCGAGCGACCGCCAGTCATCGACCAACCGCTCCAGCGTCAATGTCGGCCAGTCCCAACCGAACATCACGCGGTCCTGCAGACGCCAGCCAATCTCCTTTTTCAGCGCAGGAGTGAAATATTTTGGCGACCAGCCATGCACTTCATAGTGAACATTGGCCTTGTGCAGCAGCACCGCAATCATGTCGTCCTGCCATGGCCAGGCCGGCCGACCGGCAAGAATCTTTAATTCGGGAAAGCGCGCGGCGACCCGATCGACGTGTCGGGGGTGCCCGTCCTCAAGAAGAATACCCTTGCCGCCGGGCATTCCCTGCCCGATGCCGGTCAAACCGGTCATCAGAAGCACGGGTGCACTGGCGTCGATCGACAATTTGTAGAACGGATCCCATATCGGGTCGCTCGCCGGGTAGCCGAGACTGTTCTGGCTCTGGCAGAAGCCGAGGAACCCGCATTTCTTGGCCGCGAGCCGGGCAAATTCCTTCAGCCAGAAATCCTTCATTGCCGGATTGATGGCGAGCCAGTTCCCGTAGACGATGTCCGCGTTCTTGTGCGCGAAATCAGTGGCGTAGTCATTGGATGCCCGGATTTCGTCCTCGTCCGTCATCCGCCATGTTCGGTAGATGTCGAGGATCGTACGGACGTGGCGCATACGAAATCCGTCCGCCATCTGCTCCTCGGTTTCGAACGTCCGCTTACGTTTGAATACCCGCTGCGCCTGCTCATAATCTTCCTGCGAGGCATGATGCAGGCCAGCCTTGGTGGAAAAATGCGAGTGGCAATCAAAATAGCGCATGAAGACCGTCACTTTTTCTCGTAACGCCGGTCGAGGATGCGCTTTGGCTTGCCTTCGCGTCCGCGGTTCGACCATTCGATCAGCGCGTCTTCGGGTACCAGTTCGACATTGAGCCGCAGGCCCAGATCGGAATGTAGCCGCTTTTCGATGTGGTCCTTGAGCCCATCCCATCCGGGAGCATCGTCGCGGACTTCGACTTTTACCGTCATCTCGTCGCGCACTACGCCGTCGCTGACATTGCGGTCCGCGATGCACAGCCACTCGCCGGTTGTGCGGGTGTCGCTTTTGATCGCAGGCAGGCATGCCTGAGGCCAAATGCTGACCCCACGGACCCGCACCATAGTGTCGCTCCGGCCAAGCATCTTTTGCATGCGGCGAAAACAACTCCCGCACTCGCAACGCTCGACAGAAATAATCCGAGTGAGATCCCGCAGATTGAAGCGGATCATCGGTTGCTGGCGACGGTGCAAAATCGTGCAAACCATGTTGCCGATTTCACCGTTGGCGACCGGTTTATTGTCTTCCACGCCGACGACTTCAAAATAGGTGCTGTCCTCGTGGAAATGCATTCCGGATTTGTGCCGACATTCGAAAGCGCCCATGCCCATCTCGTGGGTGCCATACATGTCGAAAACGTCGCAGCCCCACAGGTCCTCAAGCTGATTGCGAAAAGCATTGTCCGTGTCGGGACCCAGGCCGCAACCGAGAAACTTGGTCTTGAGATTGCGCACGTCAAACTTCAATTCATCGCGCGCGACCTTGGCAAGTTGTGTTGCGTATTCGGGGCGGACATACCAGACATTTGTCCCCCACTCCTGGGCAATTTCGATCTGTCGCCGCGACGACGTCACGGCGCCGGTGCCGGTGGTGATCGGCAACGCGCCAAGGTAATCGTGGCAAGCCTTGTAGCAACACCACCCGGCATTGCCGAGCGAGCACGTATGGGGAATTTGAACACGGTCGCCGGGGCGGACTCCGCAGATATACAGGACGCGCGCATGCGTTAGTCCATTTAGTTCCCACTCCTGCGGACCATAGAGCGTCGGCCGCGGCTTTCCCGTCGTGCCGCCGCTCGTCTGCAGCTTCAATGGCGTCGTCTGCATGCGTTTAGTGACGTCGCCGTTGATCAGTCCAAACGGCGGATTCTCCTCCTGGTCTTTCTTGATATCTCCGGAGTCAAACATCGGGAGCTTGACGATATCGTCGATGCTCTTGATGTCGCCCGGCTCCAGTCCCTCCGCCGTCCAACGGCGCGAATAGAATCCGTTTTGCCAGCCGGCCTTCATCAGATCGAGAAATTGTTCGTTCTGGAACGCTCGAATCTCGTCGGGCGACCATTTCCAGCGTGTATTTACAAACACGTCCGGAACGGGATAGCGCCGATATAGGGCCTCCCAGTCAATCGATCGGTGGTAGATGGGCAGCGAGCTCTCGGTGAGCGGGCGCTCCATGACCGACATTACATTCTCCGTTGTGAATTCTCCGCGAACGGTCGTGGAGGCAACTCATTGCAAGGCTAAATCTCAGGTCTTGTAATCCGGCGCGTCACGGTCAAGCTTTCGCAACAACGCCCGCCACGTCATCTGGTTGAACGGTGCGCTACCATCCGTAATGATCCTGGCTTGGCCGATGGTTGCGTCCAGGACGTGTTGCGGCGGCACGTAGGGTTTGACGCCTCCTGCGATCGACCGTACCTGAGTTTCACAGGCACGAATGACCAGAAAGGCCAGCATGTAGGCTTCATGCACAGAATGGCCCCACAGCACGAATCCATGGCCGCGTTGCAGGACAATCTGTTTATTTCCAAAATTCCTGGCGAGACGCTGGCCTTCTTCGTCAGTTGACAGAAGGCCCTCGTAGTCATGATAGCCAATCGGTCCGAGCCACATCGCATATTGGTTGCCGGGGACCAGCCCCTGCTCCTGCATGGCGGCGGCGGTTGCATATTTCGTGTGCAGGTGCATGACGCATTGGGCCTGAGGGAACGCGTCATAAATCCCTTTGTGAAATGGAAACGCGAATTTATGCGGCAACTCGTCGCTCGGCTCGACGTGATTGCAGTGCTCATCAAGCTTATGCAGGTTGGAAGCGGTGACTTCCTCGAACAGGATTGCCGCCGGATGCATCAAAAACTGCTTTGGATGGCCTGGAACTCGCGCCGACAAGTGCGCAAACAGGAGTTCATCCCATTCTTGTAGCGCAGCTAGCCGAAATGCGGCAGCGAGATCGACGCGAACCTTCCATTCGTCCGAATCAATAGCCGACTTGCGCGCACGTACCGCACTCGCGGAGGCCTGCATGATGTCTCTCCCCCATTTCTTTTTGCTTGAGCAAATTATGTCCGGAGGCGGCGGCGTTGTCCATCGGCGCAGTATAGGTCTGCGCGACGGATACAGTGCGCTCGCACCATCTTGCAACCAGTGCGTAGTAATATTGAGCAGGCGCGCTAGTGAGGGCGGTGGCGCTTAACAGCATCGGGATTTGTGGAGTTGACACCCATATAGATGCCGCGTTCCCATTTTCTTTTTAGCGGGTCGCACACTTTTAGAGTCATCTTGCCGATGTGCTGAATTTCAATATCCACGGTTTCTCCGTCCTGGAGCGCGCCCAGGCCTTCATGATTGGTCCCACAGGCGATTAGGTCGCCTGAATTCATTGTCATCACCGTCGTTGCAAATTCCACCAGTTCGGGAACGCGGTGCTCCATGTCGTCGGTATTGTAATTGTGACGGAGCTGCCCATCGTTCCAGAAGCGGACAATAAGATCGTTGGGGTCTTTCACTTCGTCGGCAGTGGCGATGCAGGGACCAATTGGGGCAAATGTGTCGAATGACTTGCCAAGCCAGCTCGTATGTGGTTTCGCCGGCCACGTGCGACGGCCCTGTTCGCGCGCCGACACATCGATCATCGTCGTATATCCGAATACGGCGTTCTTCCAATTCTTGGCTTTTACCATCTTGGCTGGTCCCTTGATCACCAAGGCGAGCTCAGCCTCGTGCATGAACATCCATGGTACGGTGTATTCGGGCAACACAATCGTATCGCCGGGTCCGATTACCGCGTCCGGATTCTTCATGAACATATTAAGGGGGCGGGCTTCGCGTTGCGCGTGCTCCCAGTAATTTGCAATGCACGCAAGTATCTTTCCGGGCCGCGGCAACGGCGGCCGCAAGCGAATCTTCTCCATTGGAAAGGCTTGGCCCTCCTTCGCGAGCCTTTCAAGCGCCGGGCGCAACCGGTCGAACTCATCGATGATTCCTTGCATCATCAGTTGCGGCGTGTGGCTCTTCCGTACAGCACCGGAAAGGTCGACCACTCCGCGGTCAGTCAACGCACCCGGCAAGAACTCCCCGCTTTGTGATGTCTGGAAAAGGACAAGCTTCACAATATCCCCCTGTGTTTTCGGCAATACAGCACATTGCGGGCGGGGCATCCAATCAAAGAGAACGCCTGCCGGACCGGCAATGAGATTGCGCTGGCTTGCCCTTCAGGCAATGCTTTGAATTGCCAAACCAGAGCGCGCGATGAGCAGAACCACGCCCTCAACGACCCGTCGCCCACGCGGCGCACCGCCGCGCATTGACGAAACGAAAGTGTCGCAGGCGCTACAGGATCTGTTCGCCGGTTGGCGGATCGCGCTCAAGGAACCATTCAGGGGAATGACGGCAACAGGTGAGGTCGAACGCGCGCTGTTTCCGATCCGCAAATCCGGCGCGACGGCTCAACCGCTGGTCGACGCCGCTAGTGTGTTTCTCGCTTCGCTCGACCAAGTACAGAGAAGGGCCGCGCTTTTCGACGTGACCGACGAGGCATGGCGGGCTTGGAGCAATATTCATCGTAATCTGATGCGCCATGGCCTTTGCCTCGCCGAATTGAGCGATCACCAGCGAGAACTTGCATATGGACTATTGCGGGCGGGCACCGGCGCACGCGCTTACGAAACGGCCCGCAATGCCATGAAGCTCAACGAACATCTCGCAGAGCTCACGGGGCTTCCCGACGAATTCGGCGAGCATTTCTACTGGCTCAGCATCTTCGGTGAACCGTCATCGATCACGCCCTGGGGCTGGCAAGTCGACGGACATCACTGCAACATCAATTGCTTCGCCCTGGGTGATCAGATCGTGCTCACGCCGATGCTGCTGGGGTCGGAGCCGGTCCTCGCAGAATCCGGCCTCTACAAGGGCACCACCGTTCTTCGGGAGGAAGAGGCCAAAGGCTGGGAATTCATGAATGCGCTGACGCCCGCGCAGCGCGCGACAGCAATGATCGGAATGGATTTGCCCTTCGATGGTTTTGCATCTGGATTTAAGGATAACATTGTCGTTCCGTACCGAGGCCTGCCATTCGCCGAAATGAATTCGGCGCAGCAGGATCAGTTCGTCGATCTGATCGCGCTATATACGGATCGGCTTCCGCCCGGCCATGCGGAAGTGCGCCTCGACGAGGCTCGGCGATATCTTGATCGCACCATTTTTGCATGGATAGGACAGTTCGACCCGGTCAGCCCATTTTACTATCGCATCTACAGTCCAATCGTATTCATCGAATTTTATCATCAGCCGGGCGTTGCGCTCCCGAACACCGGCTACAATCGCCGGCACGCGCACGCTCTCGTCCGCACGCCCAATGGAAACGACTACGGCCGCGAACTACTGCGCACGTATCGCTCGCTCTAGCCAATGCAACTTTGTTGAGGCGATTGTCTATTCCCAGGGAAATTCGATTGACAGGAGTGGTCCACCCCCCGTCCGGCATTCGCGCTGGCAATAGCGGTCACATTTATCGGTTAACTTGAGACAGCGCCCCTGTGAATCCACTTTGAGGCAGCCTGCCATTCCCCATGCGCAGTATGAACCGCATTCACTCCAACAGCGTCCGGAAGCCCATACGGCCGCCGCACGCTCACTGCGCGGAAACGGCAGGTCCTGGCTGTGCTTGTTATAGCGCCAAGGGGCAACCTTAGCGTCTTCAGCGCCGGCTGGACCGGTGCAAATCAAAATGCCGGCGAAAAACAGCCAAATCACAATGAAAGAACGATTCATGTCAAATCCGTTGCCGAATCATACGATAGCCCTGCCCGCCCCACTTCGCCAATCATCTCCCGCCAGATTGTAAGAACTTCCGCGCCCGCAGACCCCTTGCTATTGTGACAAGAGAACTCATGTAATTCCAAGGGGTGCGCGGAGGATACTGGCATTGAGTACCGTCGCAGAACAGCAACCCAGCCACGACGATAATCCCGCCCAGAAATTCGGCACGACCGGATTGAAACCGCTTGAGCGGCCGAGCCTCGTGACGCGCTTTTTTATGCGTGTCGTCGCATTGGCCGAAAAACTCAATCTTGCCCAAAGCAAGGTCGGCAACCCGCCGATTTACAGCAATGCGGTCTTTCCGTGGACCCGGTCGATCGAGCGTGAATGGCGCGCGATCCGCAGCGAACTTGACCGGGTGCTCACGCGCAAGGAAGAGCTGCCCGGCTTCCACGAACTTGCCGCCGATGTGTCCACCATCAGCACGGATCGCGGGTGGAAGACCTACCTTCTCGCGGGCTACGGATTCCGTTCCGAGAATAATATCAAGCAGTGCCCGGAAACCTGGCGCATTTGCCAAACTATTCCTGGGCTCATTACGGTCATGTTTTCGATCCTCGAACCCGGCAAGCATCTTCCGCCGCATCGTGGTCCATATAACGGTGTGCTTCGCCTGCATCTCGGCTTGATCATCCCCAACCCCCGCGAACAACTCGGCATTCGTGTCGAGAACGAGCTTTACCGATGGCAGGAGGGCGAAGCGGTCGTTTTCGACGACGCCTACGAACACGAAGCCTGGAATCGCACGGCGCATACCCGCGTTGTTCTGTTTGTCGATTTCCGCAAGCCGCTGAGGTTTCCCGCCAACCTGATCAACTGGCTCTTGCTGCATCTTGCGATGTTCACCCCATTCATCCGCGAAGGCATAGACAACCAGAAGGCCTGGGAAAAGAAGTTCTACGCAGAGGCAGAAGCCTTGCGTAACGCCTGATTAGACCCACATTGTCGACGTGATTTGCGCCGGCGCACAGTTTCTCTCGAACGACAGCGATTGTCGCCCTTGATCTTGCCGCCATTCGCGGCTAGCCCGTGCCCCAATGAAAGATGATATCCGCGAAGCTGCCGAAGCCGCACCCAAGGTCAGCTTTGTCTCGCTCGGCTGCCCGAAGGCGCTTGTCGACAGCGAGCGCATCGTCACGCGCTTGCGTGCCGAGGGCTACGAGCTTTCGCGCCAACATCAGGGCGCCGATCTTGTCATCGTCAACACCTGCGGATTCCTCGACTCGGCCAAAGCTGAATCTCTCGCTGCTATCGGCAGCGCGCTGAAGGAAAACGGCAAGGTTATCGTCACGGGATGCATGGGCGCAGAGCCTGAGAGTATTTCATCCGCCTATCCCGACGTCCTGGCGATCACTGGTCCTCAGCAATACGAAAGCGTGGTCCAGGCAGTGCACAGGGCATTGCCGCCAAAGCATGATCCATTCCTGGACCTCGTCCCGCCCGAGGGCATCAAGCTGACGCCCCGGCACTATGCGTATCTGAAGATTTCAGAAGGCTGCAACAACCGCTGTACCTTCTGCATCATTCCGAGGCTGCGCGGGGATCTTGTCTCGCGCCCGGCTGCCGACGTTCTGCGCGAAGCGGAGAAACTCGCGGCCGCGGGCGTAAAGGAGCTGCTCGTCATCTCGCAGGATACCTCCGCTTACGGTCTCGATATCAAATATTCGGCCAGCCAATGGCGCGGCAAGGAAGTCCGCGCGAAATTCGTCGACCTTGCGGGCGCTTTAGGCGAACTGGGCATCTGGATCCGGTTGCACTACGTCTACCCGTATCCTCACGTCGACGACGTCATTCCGCTGATGGCGGACCGAAAAGTGTTGCCCTACCTCGATATTCCGTTTCAGCACGCCTCCCCTGACGTTCTCAAGCGCATGCGCCGCCCCGCCGCGCAGGAGAAAACATTGGAACGGATCGCACGCTGGCGCGAGCAGTGTCCGGATCTCACGTTACGCTCGACTTTCATCGTCGGATTTCCCGGCGAAACCGACGCCGACTTTGACTTGTTACTGGAGTGGCTGGAGCAAGCCTCGCTTGATCGTGTCGGATGCTTTAAATATGAACCGGTCAGTGGCGCCGCCGCTAACGGCACCGCGCAAACTGTGCCTGACGATATCAAGGAGCAACGCTGGCACCGTTTCATGCAGACACAGCAATCGATCTCAGCGCGACTGCTCAAGCGCAAGGTCGGAACACGACAGAAGGTCATCATTGACGAAACAGGACCCTCGGTCGCCAAAGGGCGCTCGATGGCCGACGCCCCCGATATCGACGGAACCGTATATGTTGCAAGCCGTCGCCCACTGCGAATTGGCGAAATTGCGACGGTCAAAATTGAGCGCGCTGATCAATACGACCTGCACGGCACGGCAGTCGGATTTTAAGCTTTCTTCGTAATCACCGGCAGCCTAATGCGCCTGCAACTCGACAGACGGCATCGGTCAGCGTGCTGAGTTCGTTCTCTGAAATTGTGAATGCCGGTGTCAAGTAGATGACGTTTTCGATCGGGCGGATAAATACGCCTTCGCCGAGAAATTGAAGCCGCAGGGCATTTAGGTCGTCGATACGATCCAATTCGACGACACCAATTGCCCCTTTTACGCGCACGTTCTTGACGCGTCGTAATTCACGGCACGGCGCCAACCCTTTTTCGAGCATTTCCGCAATTTGACGTACTTGCCGCAGCCGTGGCTCTCGCTCGAAAAGATCGAGGGATGCATTCGCTGCTGCGCAGGCAAGGGCGTTGGCCATGTAAGTCGGCCCGTGCATCAGCGCCTTTTTCGGGTCGTCCGACCAAAATGCGTCAAAGATCTTCCGCGTGGCAATCGTCGCTGCGAGTGGCAGCGTGCCGCCCGTCAAAGCCTTCGACAGGACGATGATGTCGGGGCACACATCGGCTTCCTCGCATGCGAACATCCTTCCCGTTCGGCCAAAGCCGGTAAATATTTCGTCGAATATGAGCAGCGTGCCGTGCCGCTCGGCCAGAGTGCGGAGCCGTCGAAGAATATCGGGATCATGAAATTTCATCCCGCCAGCACCCTGCACCAGCGGCTCGATAATGATGCCGGCGATCGTATCGTCATGCTTATCAAACAGATCCTCTAACGCCTCGATTGCATCCCTTTCGTCCGGCAATGCCGCGACGTGATGCGCCGCCACGACACCTTGGAATGTCGCACGCATGCCAGTTCCGGTATCGGTGACCGCCATCGCACCGGCAGTATCTCCGTGATAGCCGTTCTTGAACGCGACAAACCGGTTTTTCCCGCGCACGCCATTGTTCGCCCAGTACTGTGCCGCCATTTTGAGGGCAACTTCGACCGCAACCGATCCTGAATCAGAAAAGAAAACCCTCTCCAGGTTGCCGGGGAGCATTTGCGCAAGGCGCCGTGCAAGCCGCAACGCCTGTTCGTGCACAAGTCCCCCGAACATGACGTGGGGCATCGTGGCAAGTTGGGCCTCGACTGCCTGTTTGATATATGGGTGATTATACCCGTGGCATGCAGTCCACCAGCTCGCGATGCCGTCGATCAGTTCGCTGCCGTCGGCAAGCACGATTCGGGCGCCTGCCGTGGAGGCCACGGGAACCGGCGGAGAAGCCGTCTTCATCTGCGTATAAGGAAGCCAGACGTGATCGAGGCCAGCCGCGTACCAGCCCGGCATCGCATTGTTTTTGCTGAATTCGTGCGGCATTGACGCTTCCCCGATCCAATCGTGCTAAGCATCTGGCTCGCGGCATGGCAAGGTCACTGATGCACTCGCTCGATAGCTTCGCGCAAGACAAACTCGACGATCTCAAACGGCGGCAGCTCTACCGCTCGTTAAGCGAGACGCTGCGCGAAGACGGCATCTGGGTTGAACGAGACGGGCGTCAGCTTCTCTCGTTCTCGTGTAATGACTATCTCAACTTGACGCAGCATCCCGCGATAAAGCAAGCGGCTATTGCCGCGATAGAGAGCTACGGCGCAGGATCGGGAGCCTCCCGGCTTGTGACCGGCAATCACCCGCTTTATGCAAAGCTGGAGGCCCGCCTTGCGCATTTCAAATCAACCGAGGCCGCTTGCGTGTTTGGCTCTGGCTACCTCGCCAATACCGGCATCATCCCGGTATTGGTCGGTGACGACGGCCTCGTATTGATCGATGAACTCTCTCACGCCTGTATTTATGCGGGCGCGCAATTGTCACGCGGAACGGTGATGACCTTCCGCCACAATGATGTCGATCATGCAAACGACCTCCTGGAAAGACACCGCTCACAGTATCCACATGCCTTAATCGTAACGGACGGCGTTTTTTCAATGGATGGCGATCTGGCGCCTCTCGATGAGTTGCTCACACTTGCTCACCGCCACGACGCGTGGCTGATGTCGGACGATGCCCACGGCATCGGCGTGGTCGGCGGAGGGCGCGGTTCGAGTTTCTCCGCCAATGCGCATATCCCCGTCCCTCTGCAAATGGGCACGCTGTCGAAGGCTATCGGGTCATATGGCGGTTATCTGTGCGCCTCGGCGCCCGTGGTCGAACTAATGCGCAATCGTGCGCGGACACTGATTTACTCGACGGGCCTGCCCCCAGCCTGCGTCGCCGCCGCGATTGCGGCCCTCGATCTCATTGAACGGGAGCCCGCCTACGCCGCGCTCCCGGTGGAAAAGGCGAAGGCATTCACAAAGCGGGCGGGTCTTCCCCCAGCGCAAAGTCCAATTGTTCCCATCGTGATTGGCGATGAAGAAAGCGCCATGGCTGCTTCACGTCTACTCGAAAGTGAGGGTTACCTCGTGGTGGCAATTCGGCCCCCGACCGTTCCACCGGGAACTGCCCGCCTTCGCCTGACGTTCACGGCCCAGCACCCTGATGACAAAATCGATAATTTAGCGGATTTCGTCCGCGAAAAAATATTGAGCTGAACTTGTGTCTGCCTATTTCGTCACCTCGACCGGCACCGATATCGGCAAGACCTTCGTCACAGCCGGGCTCATTCGTCACCTGCGGGAATCCAATCAGCCGGTTGCCGCACTCAAGCCCGTGGTGAGCGGATATGATTCATCCGTAGTGGAAACCAGCGACCCGGCAGTTTTGCTGACGGCACTCGGCCGTCCCGTCACGGCCGCCGAAGTCAGCCGGATTGCGCCGTGGCGCTTTCGCGCGCCGGTATCGCCCGATCTAGCGGCCGCGCGTGAAGGCCGCAACATCGATTTTGACGAGCTGATCGCGTTCAGCCGTACCGCGATCGACGCGGCGATGGGGCCACTCTTTATAGAAGGCGTCGGCGGAATCATGGTTCCACTCGACGCCAAACGCACGGTGCTCGACTGGATGACCGTTCTCGATATTCCGCTCGTGCTCGTGGTTGGCGGCTATCTTGGTACTATCAGCCATACGTTGACTGCGCTCGACGTCCTCGCGCAACGCAAACTTACTGTTGCCGCGATTGTTGTAAGTGAAGGCGATCGCGATACGGTCGAACTCGAGGAGACCGTTGCCAGCATCGCGCGTTTTGCCGGATCGGCCGGCGTGGTTGGTCTGCCGCGTCTTCCCGCCGGTATCAAGCATCACCCGGCCATCATGCGGATTGCGGCGTTGCTGTGATATGACCAACCGCGTCCGGTCAGCTGCTCAGGCTCAAAAACGTTTCGACCATGCCCTCCAGATTGACGATGGCGTGGAGCAGCATCGTCAAGATGGTTGAACCGGTCGCCCAGCGGGTCCACCCGAATAGCACGCCAAAGGCGAACACCTGACCGATAAGAAACCAATCGTATTGTACATGGATGATGGCGAAAAGCGCCGCGGTGATCAGGATTGCCGGCCACGCCGAGCGCGGCGAACGTAGCCAGCCGCGCATCAGGAAACCTCGAAAGAGGGTTTCTTCGCTGATTGGAACGAGAACCGCTACGGCGGCCAGCAACAAGGGTAGCAGGCTAACGCTCCTTGCTGCCTGATAGATATCCGATTGAAAGCGGTCGACAACATTTCGACCGGCGAGCCAGCTCACCGCATCGCCGGCCGCGATCATTACCGCAAGTACCGCAACGCTGAATACAAGCTCGCCGCGAGTTGGCAATTTGTACCCAAGGTATTCGGCTATGTTGCCTTTGGCACTGGCCGCAAGCGCAAGCATCGCAACCTGGATTGGAGCGGACACAAAAATGAACAATACAATGGCTCCGCCGTGCTAAGTCATTGTCGGCACATTGCGGACCTCGAGACCATACCATTCGATCAGCGCGGCAACGCCAGACAGTTGGCTGATCAGCAACGCGATCGCCCCAAGCGCAAGGGTCGCAAAAATTCCCCAGGGCTTTGCGTCGACTGTCACTGCAGTTCCTTCAGCCAACGGCCGAGTATATTGCGCTCGTCATCGGTTATGCCGGTCTGATTGCCGAGCGGCATTGCCTTGCTACCGACTGTCTGCGCGTAGATTGCCGTCGCGTATCTTTTGATATCGGTTATCGTTTCCAGCGTGATATATTTCGGTGCCTCCTGAAAACTTTCGTGCGTCGGCCTTACGGCGTGGCACATCACGCAATGTTTTCGAACGATCGCCAGAACCTCGGAGTCGGCAACACTACCCGCATGCACGGGCGGCGCGGCGGCGCATAGTATCATCATCGCCACCGCGCGCGCTGACATGTCCCAAGCTGCTAGGGCACAAGAATGGACGAGCCGGTCGTGTCGCGGCCTTCCATTTCCTTGTGCGCTTTGGGGGCATCCTTGAGCGAATACTTTTGATTGATCGGAATCTTTCACTGCGCCGGAGCCGACAACCTTAAAGAGGTCCGCCGCGGTGGCGATCAGGTCGTCGCGTTTTGCAACATAGTGATTGAGGGTCGGCCGCGTAGCGAACAACGAACCTTTGGTCTGCAGGATATTGATATTGAATGCATCGATCTGACCCGAAGCGCTGCCAAAGCTCACGAAATAGCCGAGCGGGCGAAGGCAATCGAGCGAACCAGGAAACGTAGTCTTTCCGATACCGTCATAGACCACGTCGCAAAGCTTGCCGCTGGTGATTTCTTTCACCTTCGCGACAAAATCCTCATCGCGGTAGAGAATCGTGTGGTGGCACCCGTTCTTCTTGGCAAGTTCGGCCTTCTCTTTGGAGCCGACTGTACCGATGACGGTGGCTCCGAGATGGTTTGCCCATTGGCATGCGATCAAACCCACCCCGCCCGCCGCCGCATGGATCAGGCAGATGGTGCCCTTGCCGACTTTATAGGTCCGGTTGACCAAGTATTGCACCGTCATGCCTTTGAGCATCATGCCGGCTGCCTGATCATAGGTAATGTTGTCAGGCAGCTTCACCGCTCGGTCGGCGGGGACAACGCGCTCCGCAGCATAGCCTCCGAGCGGTCCGACAAAGGCGACACGATCGCCTACTTTGACGTCGGTCACGCCCGGGCCGACGGCGATGACTTCGCCGGCACTCTCATTGCCGGCGATGAAGGGCAAACCGACCGGCGAGGGATACATCCCCATTCGAAAATAGGCGTCGATGAAATTGACGCCACAGGCATGCTGTTTGATCTTGATTTGGCCCTGGCCAGGTGCAGCGATTTGGACGTCCTCGTAGGTCAAGGCTTCGGGACCGCCGGGTTTGTGAACGCGCACTGCCGCGACCATGTTTCACTCCTCAATTACGCTGGTTGTGTGGGGTGGACTTCGGTCGCGATAATAGGGGGCAAAACGCCGAGCGCAAGGCGGGTCAGCGTGCACCCGACACGCGAAGGTTGGCGCCGTTGACGTAAGAGGCCGCATCCGAGAGCAAAAACAGGACAGCCTCGGCCACTTCGTCCGCCTGCCCCGCTCTGCCCATCGGCAGCATGGGCGTCACGCGCTCTACGCGGCCCGGCGGCTGAATATCGGTATCAATGACACCTGGTGTTACCGCATTGACGCGCATGCCCTCCTTCGCGATCTCCCGGGACACCCCGATAACCATCGAATCGACGCCCGCTTTGGCGGCCGCGTACCAAACGCATTCGTTCGCACCGCCGAGCGGAGCTGCCATTGATGAGAGCATTACGACGGCGCCGCCCTTACCTCCGTGCCTGGTCGACATGCGCCGTACGCACGCACGCAGACACAGAAGCGCGCCGAAGGTATCGATATCCAGCACTTCGCGCATCGTTGCCGCGCTTGCATCGTCCAGGCGGGAATTGTCACCAATAATCCCGGAGCTGTGAACAAAGTGGGTCAGCGAGCCGAATGTATCGCTGGCCGTATCGAACACGCGTTCAATGTCGTATTCGATCGCCATATCGCCCTGAATGGAAATCGCCTTGCCGCCATTCTTCTCGACGGCCTTGACGACGCCTGCCGCCGCATTCGCGTTGGTTTTGTAATTTATTGCGACATCATATCCGCGCGCGCCCGCCAGTTTTGCGGTGGCAGCTCCAATGCCGCGGCTGCCGCCGGCAATCAATAGAACTGGTCGAGACATTACCTACTCCTGATTTTTGAGGCGCCGATGGAACACGATCACGCAGGGGTGCGCAACAATCCGACCACGAAAAAATAAACCGCGATCAGTGAGAGCAGCGCGGTGACGTAGATATTCGGAGAAAGATCCTGAATAACCGCTGCAAAAGCGAGCGCCGCCCACAAAATTAAAAGCCCAATATTAAATGTGCGCCAATGCCGCACCCGCAGCGGGTGAAGAAATCTGATTGAAGCAAAACTCAAGCCGGCCAGAATCACGACGCCGGCCGCCGCTAACCATTCCGGAGGCTCGATGAGGTAAAGATAGAAGGCCGCTAAATTCCAGACCGCGGGAAACCCGCGAAAATAATTGTCTTTCGTCTTCATCTCCCGATCCGCGAAATAAAGGGCGCCGCTGATGACCACGACGACACCGGCCGGTATTGCCAGAAACTGCGGCAGCAATCCGCTCGCGGCAATCGCATAGGCTGGAACGAACACGTAGGTCGTGAAATCGACCACAAGATCGAGCGTTTCCCCGGACCAACGCGGCAACACTTCTTTGACTTTGAAGGCGCGGGCGATCGGGCCGTCGGCGCCGTCGACAATCAACGCCAAGCCCAGACACAGAAACATCGCCGCCCAATGTCCGCCCGTCGCCAGGATCAGCGCCAGCAGGCCCAGCGCGGCACCGGTTGCGGTAAAGACGTGAACCGTGAAAGCGCGGACGCGTTCAAACCCATTCACTTAGCTGTTGCCCCAGTCAAGTTTGACGATTTCGGCAGACCGTCCCGCCAAATTCCAGTTCCGGCCAAATCCGCGGAAGCGCGATTTGTCCGCGCGCGAAACAATAACGTCCGGCCCGATCCAATATTCGCTGTTGCGTATGACGACGTTCTCGCCGGCCTCCTTACCGCGTACCGGCGTGATCGCACCGTCGACGTATTTCTCGATACGGATTATTCTGGTTTCGCCCTTCGTTTCATAGGTAATCGGCACCTGCCGAACACCAAGGAACTGCCCTACCAGGATTGAGAGCAAATGTGTGGTGCCGCCGACCCGGCCGGTAAAAATGCGAGTCAATCCTTTGACCGCATGGACCGATGCGTTGTCGTCAACGAATAATGCGGCGGTCCAGTTGCCGCGCGACATAATTCCGGGCAAGTCCATCATCAGCCCGACCTTGATGCCCGACAGGTCGACGTTATCAAAATGGCCGCCATCGATTCGGATACCGGCCCAGGTTTGGCACCGATCTTCGGTCGGAGGATGTTCTCCAAGCGACAATACGCACGGACAGAAAACCGTGCAGCTGCAAGACAGCGCCATTTCACCTTTCAGATTCCAGCTTTCTGACAAATCTTCGCTCCCGTTATCCTTGTATCCGGCTCACCGCGCTTGCGCCGGCCAGTGTGCCGCAAATGCCGCCAATATAATGCCCGCGCCGACGACAATCAGTACTGCGCCAACGGCATGCGTGAAGCGCCGTCCCGTCAACATTTTCTCGACAGTCATGGTCACACCAAGCGCCGCCATCCAGACTGCGTTCATCACACCCACTGCCAGCATGACAAGCATCATCGCCCAGCAACAACCAAGACAATAAAGTCCCTGTTTTGCTCCAAGACGGAATACGCCACGCGTGGTCGTAGCCCAATTTGAAAAAAAGAATGAGAACGGTTGCCGGCACCGTGTCAGGCAAGCATGCTTGAGCGCGGAAAACTGATATAGACCAGCGCCGACAAAGACTGCCCCTGAGAACAGACCGCTCACTGAGGTCATGTCGGCGTCAATCAGCGCCGCTTGCGCGACCGCAATTTGAGCGGCGGTCGCGAAGAGCGCAAAACCGAGCCATATGCTGGCATACCCACCGGCGAGAACCAGTGGCGAAACAATCCGTTCGCCCTTGCGCGCCGCCGTATCGGCAATGCCGGCATAGGTCATAATCATTGGTGCGGCGCTGGGCAGCATCATTGCCAGCGTCATGGCCGACCACATCGAGGCGATAAGCACTGCGCCGCCCGCACTCCATGATCCGTCCGGCAGTGGACGGCACAGGGCTTGTATAAGGCTTCCCCCGAAACCGGCGACCGAACCGCCCGAATATGCCACCAGCAATGCAAGGTAGAGCCAGCCGAGGCCTGCGAGCACAATCACGCAGGCAGCCGCTATCGCTTTTGGCCTTGCAAATACCTGGGCAAGACCCGCTGCGGCGGAAGGCAAATGATCGAAATTGTGGCCTGCGGTGTGGGTCATGGCGGACTTCTGCATAGCGCATTGTAGGTAGTGGCGGTACCGCAAGTCGCGCGCCTGGTTTCCGGGGCCGGCCCTGGCGTGGTAGTGCGGTTAATCTCGAACCTCGGCAAATGACCGTATGAGCGATAAATATAACCAAAGTCCGACGGCAATCGTTATCGGTGGCGGCCCTGCCGGATTGACCGCGGCAATCGCGCTTGCCGGAAGCGGCATCGCCACCGCCCTCGCCAGCAAACGACCGGCCAAGACCGACAACCGCACGACCGCCCTGCTCGCCGGTTCCGTAACTGCGCTTGAGACACTTGGCGTCTGGAAATTGTGCGCAGACCAGGCCGCACCCCTGAAAATCATGCGCTTGATCGATGATACCGGCCGTCTGTGGCGTGCGCCGGAAGTCAGATTTGCAGCCAATGAAATCGGCTTGGATGCGTTTGGCTACAACATCGAGAATCAACATCTTGTCGGCGCACTCGAGCAGAAGGCCCGTAGCCTGCCCTTGCTGCAACTGATCGATGATAACGCAACCGACGTGACCGCACGGCCGGACGCAGTGACGATCAACTTCAACGACGGCCCGACCCTCAGCGCTGCACTGGCAATCGGCGCGGATGGGCGTAACTCGATCTGCCGGGCCGCTGCGGGTATAGACACCGACGAGCACACCTACCCTCAAGTCGCGTTGACCGTCTGCTTGCGCCATTCCCGGCCGCACGGCGACATCTCGACTGAATTCCACACGTCCAGCGGACCCTTTACGCTGGTGCCGCTGCCCAACAATCGGTCAAGCCTGGTCTGGGTACTCAATTCAGCCCTCGCCGAGGAAATCGCTATTCTTTCCGATGCCGCGCTGGCCGCAAAAATCGAACATGCGTCGCACTCGATACTCGGAAAGATCGAGCTGGAGAGTGCACGCGGTCTGTTTCCGTTGCGGGTTGCAACTGCGAGGCATTTTGCCGGCAAACGAATTGCGCTCGTCGGTGAAGCCGCGCATGTGATCCCGCCCATCGGCGCGCAGGGGCTCAATCTCGGTCTGCGTGATGCTGCTACGATCGGCGAGCTAGCCGTTGCCGCCGAGCGAAACGGTCGCGATATCGGCGGACCCGACCTGCTCGCACGATACGATAAATTGCGGCGATCCGACGTCGATAGTCGCACACTTGCCGTGGATCTGCTCAATCGCAGTTTGTTGAGCGATTTTCTTCCCATACAGGGCGCGCGTGGCGTCGGCCTTTACATGCTCGATCGGATCGGGCCGCTGCGCCGCGCGGTGATGCGCGAAGGGCTCGCACCTTCGTCGGGTCAGCCGCGATTGATGCGCGGCGAGCGCCTCTAATCAAGATCCGGCGCTTTCTTCACCGAAGCCGCATCGCGAAAGTCCGGCGCAATTGGAATCGGCAGCGCCGCAATGCATTTCCCCGACGCAATTGCAACCTGATGGGCAAAGAGTCCGCGCCCGACGAAGTGCGGATCGTTTATTGCTTCGTCGAGCGGGACCACAATTGTCGTGCAGCAGTCCGCGGCCGCAAAAATTGGGCGCCATTCGTCTGAGGTTTTAGCAGAGATCAATTCTGCCACGGCGCTTCGTGTCGCTTTCGGATCGCGGGCGTCGTCGATGAATTGCTTCGGCAAATTTATTGCGGCCGTAAACGCTGCCCAGAATTTTGGCTCGAGCGCTCCGCAAGCCACCAGCTTGCCATCCTGGGTGGAGTAAATCTGATAGCGCGGCGAGCCGCCAGTCAGCCACATTTCGCCCGGCTTTGGAAATTTGCCCGTCGCCGCGCCGAGCGCGAGTGCCGCCCAGGTGAATGTAAACATGGCGTCGGTCATCGCAATATCGATATGGCAACCGTGTCCCGTCTGGTCGCGCGCCCGCAACGCAAGAAGGATGTTGATGACGGCGGGGAAGCTGCCGCCGGCGATATCGGCCGCCAGCATGGGAGGCACCACAGGTTGTTTGACTGTGCCGGGCTGCAGATCGAGCAGGCCGGTATTGCCGATGTAATTGATATCGTGCCCGGCCTCATGCACGCGTGGGCCGGTCTGGCCATAGCCGGAGATGGAACAATAGATCAGTCGCGGATTGATCGCCTGCAACTGTCTGTAGCCGAGGCCGAGGCGATCCATCACGCCGGGACGGAATTGCTCGGTTACGATGTCGGCGCGCTTGATGAGGGGGGCGAGCCGAGCGCGGTCGGCTTCGTTTTTGAGGTCCAGCGCAATGCTTTTCTTTCCACGATTGAGCATGGCGAACGCCACGCTCTCAGAGTTAACGAGTGGCGGAAAGAACCGCGCATTTTCTCCGCCCGGGGGTTCGATTTTGACCACTTCGGCACCCGCTTCCGCGAGCATCAAGGTCGCCAGCGGTCCCGGCAGTAATGTGGTGAAATCGACGACAAGAACACCGGATAGAGGCTGCATGTGCCACCAATTTGAACGATTGCGGGCCAACCCTAACCCGGGCGCCGGGTTGCGACGAATGGTCTCCCACTTGGCGCGGCCCTCGCATTCCTCTAAACGGCAAGCCGTACTTTTGGAAGGATGCCGATGAAGCTGCCACGCCAGTTCTTTGCTCCTCTCGCCATCGGCGCTCCGGCACCGCTGCGCGAACTGCCTGTGCGGCTTGAACGGATGATCCATTTCATTCCGCCGCATATTGAAAAGGTTCGTGCGAAAGTCCCCGAGATCGTCCGCCAGGTCGACGTCATCCTCGGTAATCTCGAAGACGCGATCCCGGTCGAAGCAAAGGTCGCCGCGCGCAAAGGGTTCATCGAGCTGTCGAAGGCGGTCGATTTTGCATCGACCGGTTTATGGGCGCGTATCAATGCACTCAACTCACCGTGGGCTCTGGATGACGTTACGGAAATTGTGGGTGCTGTAGGCGGCAAACTCGACGTCATCATGCTGCCGAAGGTGGACGGAGCCTGGGACATTCACTACCTCGACCAATTGTTGGCCCAACTCGAAGCGCGCCACAAATTGCACAAACCGATTCTGATCCATGCAATTTTGGAGACCGCACAAGGCGTCAATAATGTCGAAGCAATTGCTGCCGCCTCCCCCCGCATGCACGGTATCAGCCTCGGGCCGGCCGATTTGGCGGCATCACGCACAATGAAGACGACGCGCGTCGGCGGCGGCCATCCGGACTATAAGGTTCTCGCGGATGCGCAGGGCAATGCGTCACGGCAGACATCTCAACAGGACCTCTGGCATTACACCATCGCGAAAATGGTTGACGCCTGCGCCGCGGCAGGGATCAAGCCCTTCTACGGCCCCTTTGGCGATTTCTCGGATCCGGCCGCCTGCGAAACGCAATTCCGAAATGCATTCCTTATGGGCTGCGCCGGCGCCTGGTCGCTGCATCCGTCACAAATTGACATCGCAAAGACCGTGTTCTCGCCTGATCCGGACGAAGTGGCGTTCGCAATGAAAATTATCGCAGCCATGCCGGATGGTGCCGGAGCAGCGATGATCGACGGCAAGATGCAAGATGATGCCACCTGGAAGCAGGCGAAGGTGCTTCTCGACCTCGCAAGGCTCGTGGCGGCCAAAGATCCGCAAATGGGCAAACGCTACGGACTGTAGCGCCAAGGTAGACAGTATGGAAAAAGTGCGTAACGCCAAGTTCAAGATCGGTCAGGTGGTCAAGCACCGCGTCCATCCGTTCCGCGGCGTAATTTTTGATATCGACCCGGTGTTCACCAATACCGACGAATGGTGGCAGTCCATTCCGGCCGAAATCCGTCCCCACAAGGACCAGCCGTATTACCATTTATTCGCCGAGAACGCTGAGACCGAATACATCGCGTATGTCTCCGAGCAAAATCTTTTGCCAGACACTTCGGGCAAGCCGATCCGGCATCCGGATGTCGCTGAAGTATTCGAGCGCGACGACGACGGAGCCTACCGGCCTCGCCGCAGCCAGATGCATTGACGGCAACCTGACCAAAAGCAAAGGCGCGGCTCTGGGCCGCGCCTTCAACTTCAAATGCGCCTTAAACGACGCTGGCTATTTCTTTTGCGGTGGAGCGGCCGGCACCTGGCTCTGTTGACCCTCGAGCTTCTTCCGCGCCTCCTCGGCCTTTTTCTGCAGCTCTTCCTGAAGTTTCCGCTGCTGTTCCTCGAACACCTTCGGATCGGTCGGCGGGCCGTCGTAAGCCTTGGCAAAATCGTTCAGCGGCAGCGGCAGACTGATAGGCGTGCCCTGCATGTTGATCGCCTGAACGATAATATTCTGGCCCTTTTTCATCTTGGCGATCATGTCGTCGGTTACCGGATAGTCCGCCATGCAACCGACTGGAAAGCAGATCTTGTAAGGTGACTGTACCGGCTGCTGCTGGTCGATGAGCAGACGTGTTCCGTGCGCGAGCTGCATTCCGAGTGGCACGGTGACCCGCAGAACCTTCGGTTCCCCTTCCGGCTCAAACAGCTGAACGATCGCGACCGGCATCCCGTTTTCCAGCCTGCCATCCTTTGTGATGACACAGACCTGCTTGTTGTTGGTGTCCTGCCCTTTGCCGCAAACCTTCATCCAAGGCGAATACATGAGCTGGGGCTGCTCCGCGCCGGCTTGCTGCTGCGGCGGTGCCGGCTGAAGTGGCTGGGCCGCGGGTGCCTGCTTCGGCGCCGGCTTAGCGCCCGGCTTGGGCGGCTGCTGGGCGAGCGCGGGTGCGGCGAAGACTGCGGCCGTAATGGCGGCGGCCACGGTAGCGGTCATCGCCCGGCCCCACGGCCGGCCGGATGCGGTCCGATGATCCATCGTAACTGTTCCTTTGTTATTCCCGTCCGCGGCCAACGGCTCCCCGCATTGCCGCATAGGGTCGCCCGGCTCTCTCCGGGTCAAATACGGCGGGAGCGTGACGTTCAACTGCTGCCTGATACCCGAATTCGCTCCTGCAATAAAGCCACGAATACCAGGAAAACGCGGGTCAGACGATCGACCGCCCTATGATAAGTTCAGGCGAAATCGGAACGAATCGCATTCGAACGGCACACGTGGCAACAATTGACGCCCCTGCGCTGATGCAATTGCGTCTAACACGACGCCATACTTTGCTTGGAGCGCTGCTGACGGTGTCGGGCACCGTCGCCGACAAAGCGCGCGCGCAACGTCCCTCTCATGCCATTGCCATGCACGGCGAACCCGCATGGGGACCCAATTTCACTCACCCGACCTACGCCGATCCGACCGCGCCGAAAGGTGGCCAGCTTACACAAGGCGTGCTCGGCACGTTTGACTGCCTCAACCCTTTCATCGTGAAGGGACTGTCGGCCGCCAATATCCGCGGCTACGTCGTCGAAAGCCTGCTCGCACGCGGCTACGACGAGCCGTTCACGCTCTATGGCCTGCTTGCCGATACTGTTTCGACGGATACTCGCCGCACGTTCGTGACCTTCGGTTTAAACCCGGCAGCCCGCTTTTCCGACGGCAAGCCGGTGACGCCACAAGATGTGATTTTTTCCTGGGAATTATTGCGCGACAAAGGCCGCCCCAATTTCCGCACATACTACACGAAGGTCACAAAAGCTGAAGCGATTGACGCGCGTACCGTGCGTTTCGACCTGACCGGCGCCGACGACCGCGAGCTGCCGCTGATCATCGGCCTCATGCCGATACTGGCGAAACATGCAATCAATCTCCCGACCTTTGAGGACACAAGCTTCGAACCTCTGCTCGGCAGCGGACCCTACAAGATCAGCAATGTCCGGCCCGGCGAAAGCGTCACTTTCACCCGCGACAAGAGCTATTGGGGACGCAGTCTGCCGATAAATCGCGGCTTGTGGAATTTTGACGCCATTCGGTTCGACTACTACCGTGACGGCAACACACATTTTGAGGCCTTCAAGAAAGGCCTCTACGATTTACGCGTCGAAACTGACCCCGGCCGCTGGCAGACCGCGTATGATTTTCCCGCGGCACGCGAAGGCCGTGTCCTCAGAGAGGATCTGCCATATGGCCTGCCGAAAGGCATGCAGGGCTTCGTGTTCAATACGCGGCGTAAAATATTTTCGGACATCCGCGTACGCGAGGCCATTCTCCAGCTGTTCGATTTCGAATGGATAAACCATACCTACTTCTTCAATTTGTATAAACGGACCGCGAGCTACTTTGACGGATGCGACCTGTCTGCGCACGGTGTACCCGCAGACGCGCGCGAACGCGAGCTGCTGGCACCTTTCCCGGATGCCGTACGTGCCGACATGATGGACGGCACATGGTCACCGCCGGTTACCGATGGCTCGGGGCACGACCATGCCACCTTGCGGCGCGCCTTCGCCCTCTTCAAATCGGCCGGATATGAGTTGAAGGGAACGCAGCTGGTGAGTGTAGCAAGCGGCCGACCGCTTTCCTTCGAAATCCTTACCACGACACGCGATCAGGAACGCCTCGCGCTTGCCTTCACTCGCAATCTCAAACGCACCGGCATAGAGGCGCGCGTTCGCAGTGTCGACGCCACGCAGTTCGAGCGACGACGCATCGGCTTCGACTTCGACATGATGGAGTACCGTTGGGAGCAATCGCTCTCGCCCGGCAACGAGCAGTTGTTCTATTGGGGCTCGGCGGCAGCAGATCAACAAGGCAGCCGCAACTATATGGGCGTCAAGTCAAAGGCGGTCGACACCATGATCGCTGCGATGCTTGGAGCCACCGGTCGCGCCGATTTTGTATCCGCCACCCGCGCGCTCGATCGCGTCCTCCTGTCCGGTTTCTACGTGGTGCCGCTCTACTTCCCGCCGGTACAGTGGGTCGCGCGGTGGCTGCGTATCGCGCGACCGGCACAGACATCGCTATTCGGTTACCTGCCCGAAACCTGGTGGCAAGCGGATATCAAGCCATGAGGACCTGGCGATGATCCTCGGTGATGCACAAACGACAGTCGGTGTCACCGCGACGCTTGATGATCTTTTTCGACGCGCCGGCGTTCACGATCCGGAAGCGCTTGCGCTGGTCGACGCGCCCAATCGAGGGAGTTTCACTGACGGCGCTGCCCGCAACCTTACTTTTGGCGCGGCGGACCGTGCGATTTCGTCGCTCGCTGCGCGTTTGCGGGCGCTGGGGCTTCCGACTGACTCCCTTATTGCGATGCAATTGCCGAATACCGTCGAAAGCGTTGTTGCCTTCCTGGGTATTCTGCGCGCCGGCATGATTGCCGTGCCGTTGCCGCTGCTCTGGCGCCGGCATGAAATAGCGGCGGCGCTCGCCAGCGTCAGCGCAAAAGCAATCCTGACCACATCGCGTGTCGGTGCTGCGGACCACGCCAGTATCGCGATGGAGACAGCGGCGGAGGTTTTTCCCATCCGTCACGTTTGCAGCTTCGGTGACGATTTGCCTGACGGGGCCGTCGGACTAGATGACATTTTTGACGCCGACGCTTCCGAATTTCCGCAGATGTCGGTCCGGCCGGGCTCTGCCGCCGCGCATCTTGCCGCGGTTACATTTGGCGTCGATGCGAAGGGTCTCGTTCCGATGGCGCGCAGCCATGCAGAACTCACCGCCGGCGGCTTGGCGCCGTTCCTCGAATGCGGTGCCCCGCCCGGCGAGAATTTCCTGTCAACGATTCCGATCAGCTCTTTTGCCGGTATCGCTGTCTCCCTGATGCCGTGGCTACTGTCCGGCGGCTCACTGCATCTGCACCAAGGGTTTGATCCTGACGCGTTCGGCGCGCAATTGCGTGCGATGCAAGGGGGCGTCGTCATCCTGCCCGCACCGGCGACGATTGCCCTGGAACAGTCGGGCTTCATACGGGATGCAAACTGCACACTGATCTCGCTCTGGCGCGCACCCGAACGATTGGCCGCAGCGGCGCCTATGGGGACTGTTGCGTCGGTCGTTGATGTCGCGGCTTTTGGCGACATCGGCATCGTCGCTGCGCGCCGGGACGGGAACGGCATCCCCGCGCTTATTCCGCACGGCGCGGCGAGCGTGCCGCGCGGCGCCATCGGCGCAATGACGGTGATCGAAACCGCGCGAAGCGAAGCGGGCACGCTGACATTGCGGGGGGCAATGGTGCCAACCAGCGCATTCCCGCCTGTGCCCGACGAGGGGTCGGTCCCGCGCCTGGCATCGGACAAGAGCGGCTATCGTGATACGGGCTACGCGTGTCGGCTCGATCGAAGGACCCAATCCCTTTCAATCACCGCCCCGCCGGCCGGTCTCGTCACCGTCGGCGGCTATCCTTTCGGCCAGAAGGCGATCGAAGCCTGCATTGCAAAAGCAGGCACCGCAACGACCATCATCGCCCTGCCCGATACTGACCTCGGCCAGCGCCTCGCCGGTACGACGGCCGACCGCAATCGACTCAACGCCGAATTGCAAACGGCCGGCGTCAATCCGCTAATTTTGAGTGCCTTTCGGCCGCGCAGGGTCGCAAGTGCATCATGAAGCGCGTGCCATGCGCTGCGCCAACCTTGGAAACAATTGCAGGGCATTGCCGCTCTCGATCCCATGGCGGACGGTCCCGTTCCAGCCATCAAAGGCCTCGAAGGCAGCGACGAGTGATCTGACATCCTGGGCCGGATTACGATGCCGTGAAAATGGAAAGTCGCTACCGAACAAGACGTGGGTCGGGTCAGCCAATTCCATCAGGCATTTCAGCGGTCCTGGCGAACAGACTTCCGCGACATCGAAATACAACCGCCGCAGCGCGCTCGCGACGCTGCCCCCTGGCAGCCGCTCCGCGGCATTGGGGCGATCGTCCATCGCACTCATTCGATAGAGGAGAAATGGAACCGTCCCCCCACCGTGCGGCAGAATCCATTTTATGTTCGGGAATTTGCGAAAGGTACCGTTCCACAGCAGATTGTGAATTGCCCGTGTCGTATCGAGCACGAGTTCGGTCATACCGGACGGATAGTTGTACGCCGGCATATTCGTGGCCTGGTTACGCAACGGGTGGATAAAAACGACTGCATTGCGCCGATTAAGCTCCGCGTAGAACTCGTCTTCCTCCGGCTGGCCCAGATGCCGGTCGGCGACATGCGACAGCAGGCAGATTCCGTCCAGCTTGAGCGTATCAAGCGCATATTCGGCAGCACGAATGGCGCCATCGACATCGGGCAAAGGCAGGATTGCGAACGCACCGAAACGGTGCGGATGATCCGCAACTATGCGCGCGGAGCCTTCGTTGCATTCGCGTGCAAGATTTATCGCGAATTCATTGTCACCAAAAAACACTCCCGGCGACGCGATCGAATTGACGGCCGCCGCGATACCGGTTTCATCCATCAAATCGAGCTGACTCTCGACGCTCCAATCGGCCCAGGGATTCTCACCGCTGCCGTGGATGCCGACGCGTTCCAATGCGCGCTTGTAGTGGTCTGGAATCGGGTGCTGATGGACGTCAATTATTGGGCCGTGAGGCATGACTTCACTCTGTGGCTGATTGAATTGTCGGTCGGACGATCAAGGCTTGATAGGCGGATCGGGCAAATATCCGAGCGCATATAGATCAGGCGCGTCCGGCGGCGTGCCGCTGATTCCGATGTATTTGATCACAAAATCCAGATTGGACTTTATTTTGGCGGGATCAAACCAGCCAAGACCGTGACGTTGTGTATCCGGTGTAACGACAAGATTGCGTACAATCTCGAAATCCGCCTTACCAACGTCCGGCTTGAGAATTGAAACGAATTTGACCTCGTCGGCAACCGCCTTGTCTGGATTGTCCAGCGCGAATTTCCAGCCTTTCAAGGCGGCGCGCATGAAACGTTTTACGACATCACGGTTCTTGGCAAGGTATTCCTCGCTCACCCCGACGCCGTTTGAATAGAGGTCAAGTCCATGGTCGGCGGGAAAAAAGGTCTGCAATCCGGCATGGACGTCTTTCGCGGCCGCCACGAGCCCCGGTTGCGACATTAGGAAGAATTCAATTGACGGCACTGTTTTGGCCATCAGGGCGCTCGCGCGGGCAGAAGGAGCGATATTCACTATGCGCAGTGAATTTGAATCGAGACCTTGTTGAGCCATATACCCCGCTAAGATTTTCGGCGTGAAGCTTCCGGACCCGCTCCCGAGTGTCAGACCTTCCAGCTGTTTGGCTGTGGTTACGTTGGCGCCGGGGTTCAGGCTGAAAACCGCAATGGGTATCTTCTGGTAAAGCACGGAAAGCATTTTGACCTTGGCGCCGTTGGCGCGCGCCAATGCGACCGCGGGAGGAGCCATGAATCCAAGATTTGCGGTTCCCGAGGCGACAGCCTGGATCGACTCTGCACCCCCTTGTCCCGGAATGATCGTGACGTCGAGACCTTCGTCCTTGAAATAGCCCTCGGCAATCGCCGCATACCAGGGCGCGTGGCGTCCGGAGGGGACAAAATCAAGAGAAAAGACCACTTTGGTAAGTGGCTTGTCTTGGGCAACGGAAGGAGGCGCAACCGCAGCAGACGTCACCGCTGCCAACGCGGCGATGCAAACATTGACAATCTTCATAATCATCCCCCGACTAAGTTCGGAAGAGAATATCGTGAGATTGGCGCGATGCCAGCCCCTCCCGACAGAAAGCCGGTAGTTTGGATTTTGCACTCGCGGCACCATAGATGGTCGCTGCATGTCCACTCTCCTCAAAACGGAGACGAAGAAGGGCGCGAATCCCCTGGAAGCTGGGTTAGAATTTGGGAGCGCCCGGTGAGTGCGCAGGTCGGCCGAAAATGTCCGGAATGATTGCTTGCGATACAAAAGCTGTCGTCGATTGGCTCGCGGACGGTGCGCGCTCCGTGCCACGCCCGGAGATGGTGCTTGCGGATTTGTGCGATCGCCTTGGCCAAGCCGGCATTCCCCTGTGGCGCGTGGCAGTATTTGTGAGGACTTTGCATCCGGAGATCATGGGGCGCCGCTTCATCTGGCAGCTGGATGTCGGTGTCACGATCACAGAAGGATCATTTGATCTCCTGGAAAGGGAGCAGTTTCTAAACAGCCCGTTCGTCGCCGTCATCAAATCGGGACAGACCATCAGGCGCCAGCTTGCGGATCAGAACAGTCCAGAGGAGTTTTCCATATTCCGTGAGCTCCGCGCGGAGGGAGCGACCGACTACCTCGCCACCCCCCTCATCTTCACAAACGGCTCCGTTCACGTTGCAACATGGTCCACGCAGCAGGCGGGAGGATTCACTGAAACGCAAATTGCCGCCATCGAGACGATCGTTAAGCCGTTCGCGCGTGTCGCCGAGATCCGGGCATTGCAGCGGACAGCTACCAATCTACTCGATACGTATGTCGGCCATAATGCCGGCGAACGCATACTGGCAGGCCGGATCAGGCGTGGACACACCGAAACGATCCATTCGGTGATCTGGCTATCAGACATGCGCGGCTTCACCTCTATGGCGGACCGCCTGCCACCCCAGAAATTGGTCGACCTGCTCAACCGTTACTTCGATTGTCAGGTTCCGGCAATTCTCAGACATGGCGGTGAGGTACTCAAATTTATGGGTGACGGACTACTCGCAATTTTTCCCTTAGCCGAAAATACGGCGGACGCAGGTGAAACCTGTGATCGCGCCCTCGCCGCGGCGCGCGAGGCAGAGGTCAACATCGATGCTATCGACACGTTCGACAACATCGGCAGTGCGAACGGCATTCGTTTTGGTCTGGCGCTCCATATCGGTGAAGTGCTTTACGGCAATATCGGCAGCGGTAACCGGCTGGACTTCACCTGCATCGGCCCGGCCGTGAACCTTGCGGCACGGCTCGAAAAGCTCGCGGCCAAGCTCGGACGGACGATCATTTTGTCCGCGGAATTCGCCGAACATTCCCGACGCGAGCTGGAGCCGTTGGGAGAGTTTGCTGTAGCGGGCTTCACAGCAATGCATAGGGCATTTGGACTGCCGGCAGGGTCGCGCTGACACCGGCCCTATTAATTCATAAGTGGAGGCGGGTGGCGAAAAGTCACGTTTCGGCTCAGCCTAAGTCGAATGCCGCTATCTCTGTATGCCAGCGAGCGTTGTAATTATTTCGGCTCCGCCCATAACGGCAAAGACAAGGATAACGGGCGGATACAGAACCACCATCGCATCAAACCGAAGGAAACGAAGGTGCTGGCCACTCTTGTTGGGCCGCCCGATATAAATCAGGAATACGGCGATTGCGATCAAAACGATCCCGATGATCAGGTCCACAGCTGGTCCTCCCACGACCATAACTTTTGCATATACCTGCCTGGGAACGCAAATTATCAGCAACCGGCGGCCAGCACGGAAGCGCAACAAAGGACGCGAATTCCTGGCCATGGCTGATGTTCTGAGACAGACAAAAGTTTGCGAATTAGTTACCGGGTATTAACAGCGCGCCGGTAGGGTCAGACACCGTCATTAAACCGCGCGTGCGCCCGGATGTCGCTTCAAGGTCCGCTCATCGTGGTCGCCGAGCAACCGGCGTCCGGCCTGGTGAAAGCGCTCAGCGCCGCCGGCGCCTTCCCGATCGTCGAAGCCAAATGGACTGATGCGCCGGCTGCCTTTCTTACGGTCAAGCCGACCGCTGTGGTCATCGCGGAGCCAGGCGCCCCCGCGAGTTCAGGCTTCGGCGCGCATGCTGTGCCTGCAGGTCGCCACGCTCAATGGACCGATCGTGCCGATTATCGCCAGTGTCTGCGGCAATGAGGACGCAGCTATTCCGATCGCGCTTCCCGCCGACGCCGCTTTGCCGGTGGAGAGGCTTCTTGCGCGTCTGCAATCCGCGATGCGCGTGCGCGCATTGCACGCGACGGTCCTGCGGCGCATCGAGCTTTTTACCTCACAAAACGGAAAATTACCGATGCTGCCGGTTGGCGACACGTTGGCGGACGCCACCGTTCTGATTGCGGGTCGCGGGCCGCTCTATCCTGCACTGAGCGTTGCGATGGGCGAACGAGTCAAAATCGCGGGCGCACTTAGCGTCGAAGCTGCCGCAAAGCATCTCAATGCCCGTGACATCGATGGCATCGTCGTCGGTGACGGTTTTTCGCCGCGCATGGTCGAGGCGTTTCTAACCGTGCTTGCGCAAGAACCGCGCTTTCGCGACATACCGGTCGCGGTAATCGGAGAGGCGCCGCCGGAATTCGCCGACGCGCTTCCCAATATCGATCAGGTTGCCGCCGACCCCGCGCGGCTGGTGGGGCGCATGCTGCCCCTCGTGCGCATGCGTGCATTCGAAGCTCGTCTCAAGCGCATGCTCAAATCGCTCGACGCTGAAGGCATGTTCGATCCCCAAACCAGTCTGCTGACCCGAAATTCATTCTGGGAAGACTTGAGAACCGTCGTCGCCGAAGCAGCAGATCGAAGCATGCCGCTTTCGCTTGCGCGCTTTTCCTTCGACGGATCCCTGGATGAGCGGACAAGTCTTGATGCGGCACGGCTTATGTCTCGTCTTATCCGCAACATCGATTTTGCAACCCGCGACGACGAGGGCGAGATTCTGGTTGCTTTTACGCAGACCGATCTCCGCAGCACCCACGTCATTGCTCGCCGGATCGCGGGCACCCTCAAAAGCATGATCCTCTCCCCGCTTCGCCGCGATGCGCCGCTGGCCGGGAATGTCACGCTGGCAACGCTGAAAGCCGGCGACACGCTCGATACGCTGATGTTGCGGGTCGTGGGTAGCCGCATGGTTGCAGCGGAATAGGCAGCGGCTTAGGCTGGCTTCGAAAAGGAGCCTGCCATGTCCAGCGATCCGGTCCGAATTGACGTCGTTTCCGACGTTGTGTGCCCCTGGTGTTTCATCGGAAAGCGCAGACTGGAAAAGGCGATTGCACTCAATCCGGATATTCCGGTGGACGTGCATTGGCGGCCCTATTTTCTCAACGACTGGATCCCGCGCGAAGGTATTTCCCGGGAACAATATCTCACCACAAAGTTTGGCTCATCCGAGCGCTATAAGGGGATCGCACAACGCGTTGCCGCGGCCGCGTCGGCGGAAGGCCTCACTTACGCGATCGACAAGATCAGCCGCCAGCCTAATACGCTCGACGCCCACCGGCTGATCCGCTGGGCCGACGGCATCGGCAAGGCAGCCGCGATGAAGCAAAAACTGATGGATCTGTATTTCACCGGGGGTGCCGACTTGAGCGACCACGCCGTATTGGCGCAGGCTGCAGGCGATATCGGGCTTGATGCGGAAGAGACGCGCGCCGCACTCGACAGCGACAAAGACGTTGTGGAGATCGAACGTGAAGCCCTCTCCGCAAAGGAAGCCGGGATCGAAGGCGTGCCTTGCTTCATCCTTGGCGGCAAATTCGCAGTTTCCGGCGCGCAGTCGCCGGAATATCTTGCCGAAGCCATTTCACGCGTTGCCCAAGCAGCCGACGCGGCCGAATAATTTCGGACTTTTTCAAATGAAGATTACCGCCGCCGTGGTGCACGAGCGCTCGGGACCGTTCAGTATCGAGCAGGTCGACCTCTGCGAACCGCGGGACGACGAACTGCTGGTTGAAGTCATCGCGAGCGGCATGTGCGCAACCGACCTGCATGGCCGTGACGCCTATTATCCGACGAAATTTCCCAAAATATTTGGCCACGAAGGGGCCGGAATCGTGCGTGCCACCGGCAGCGCCGTCACGAAATTTCGCACGGGCGACCACGTCGTGATGGCCTATCCGTGGTGCGGCGAATGCCCGAATTGCCGGTCGCGGCGCCAAACCTATTGCCTGAACGCTTTCGACCTGAAGATGAATGGGACCCGCGCCGATGGTTCGACCCTTCATTCGAAGGACGCCAAACCGGTCTACAGCGCGTTTTTCCAACAATCCTCATTCGGCACGTTCACGATCGCCAATGAACGATTTGCCGTGAAAGTGCGTAACGACGTAGCAATTGAGCATGTCTGCGCGCTCGCCTGCGGCGGCCAGACCGGGGCTGGCGCCGTCCTCAATGTGATGAAGCCGCGGGCTGGCGACAGTTTTGTGGTTTTCGGAGTTGGAGCCGTTGGACTGTCCGGGCTGATGGCCGCAAAAATTGCAGGCTGCGATCCAATCATAGCGGTCGACATCCACGAACACCGTTTGGCGTTGGCGCGCCAGCTTGGCGCCACGCACACGATCAACCACGCTGGCCGCACCGATATTGTCTCCGAGATCCGAAAAGTCACCGGTCTCGGTGCCCGCTACACGCTTGAGACCTCAGCCTTACCGGCAGTGTTTCGCGAATCCGTTGAGGCGCTCATGCCGGCCGGTACCTGTATCTTGCTTGGCAGTGCGCGCAAAGGAACAGAAACGTCGCTCGAAATGCCATTCCTGCAAAACGGCCTAACCGTGCGCGGCGTCATCCAGGGCGACAGCGTGCCGCAGGAATTCATACCCTTGCTCGTCGATCACATCGTCGCCGGCCGTTTTCCGGTCGAGAAAATGATCACGTTCTATCCGTTCGCCGACATCAATCGTGCAGCCGTTGAATCAGCGTCAGGCATGACAATCAAGCCTGTGCTTCGCATGCCTCACTAGCATCCGCCGGCGCCATCGCTGTTTCGTGATTCACGCCGCTTTGGCCTGCTCGGCAATCGCGACGAGCCTGCGTAGCACAGCCGCTGTGCCCTTCAATCGATCCTCTGGACGTGGCCAGTCTTCGAAGAATACAAGCTGCTGGGCTTTTGCATTCTTCGGATCGTTCCGCATCCGGACAGCCGACCCCTGCTCGCGGATGAATGCAATCAATCCGTCCGGATTGTCGAAAACATTGTCACGGAACGAAAGCACAATACCCTTTGGCCCCGTTTCGACCTTTTCGACATTCGCCCGACGGCTTAACGCCTTGATCGCGACGACCTGCAACAAGTGTTCGACTTCGAGCGGCAGCTTGCCGAAACGGTCGACGAGTTCAGCGGCAAATCCATCGATGTCGCGCTCGTCTTCGATTTCGGCAAGTCGCCGGTAAAGCGCCAGCCGCACCGAAAGATCGGCAACATAATCCTCCGGAATGAGCAGTGCCGTCCCAATGGTAATTTGCGGCGACCATCGATCGGCAACCGGCGCCGTAATCCCGGCCTTCAGGCTCATGACCGCTTCCTCCAGCATCTGCTGGTAGAGCTCGAACCCCACTTCCTTGATGTGGCCGGATTGCTCTTCCCCGAGCAGATTGCCCGCTCCGCGAATATCGAGATCGTGCGACGCGAGCTGGAAGCCCGCACCCAGCGTGTCCAGCGATTGCAGGACCTTGAGCCGACGTTCCGCCTGCGGCGTGATCGGTTTTTGCGCCGGCAATGTGAGCAGCGCATAGGCGCGCAGTTTTGCGCGTCCAACCCGCCCCCGCAATTGGTAGAGCTGTGCCAGGCCAAACCGGTCGGCACGGTGGACGACCAGCGTATTGGCGGTCGGAATGTCGAGCCCGGACTCAATGATCGTGGTCGACAGCAGGACGTCATATTTGCCGTCATAGAAAGCCGACATGATGTCGTCGAGCACGGTCGGCGGCATCTGCCCATGCGCAACTGCAACGCGCACTTCCGGCACATTCTTGTCGAGGAAGTCCTTTGCCCCGGCCAGATCCTCGATGCGTGGACAGACATAAAAGGCCTGGCCGCCGCGGTATTTCTCGCGCAGCAAGGCCTCGCGTACGGTGACCGGATCAAATGGAGATACGAACGTACGCACCGCCAGCCGGTCGACCGGCGGTGATGCGATGATGGAAAGGTCGCGCACGCCGGTGAGCGCCAGTTGCAGCGTTCGCGGAATCGGTGTCGCGGTCAAAGTCAGTACGTGCACTTCGGAACGTAAGGTCTTGAGCTTTTCCTTGTGAGCAACGCCGAAGTGCTGCTCTTCGTCGACGACCAGCAAGGCAAGGTCCTTGAAATTGATATTCTTGCCGAGTACGGCGTGCGTGCCGATCACGATATCCACGCTTCCGTCAGCCAAACCGGATTTGACCCTGGCAAGTTCAGCGGCCGGCACAAGTCGCGATGCCTGCGCGACATTCACCGGGAAGCCGCGAAAACGCTCTGAAAACGTCTTGAAGTGCTGGCGCGACAGCAAAGTCGTGGGCACGACGACGGCAACTTGCTTGCCGCCGATCGCCGCAATGAATGCCGCCCGTAACGCCACTTCGGTCTTCCCGAAACCCACGTCACCACAAATGAGCCGGTCCATCGGACGGCCCGATCCCAGGTCCTTGATCGTGGCTTCGATCGCCGCGAGCTGGTCATCGGTCTCCTCATAAGGAAATCCGGCACAGAATTCGTCGTAAGCGCCCGGGCCGACCGTCAGCCGTGGGGCCTCGCGCAACTGCCGTTCCGCGGCAATCTTGATGAGTTCGCCCGCGATTTCGCGGATGCAACTCTTCATTCTTGCCTTGCGCGCCTGCCAATTGCCGCCGCCAAGCCGATCGAGATCGACGGCGGTCTCCTCCGCACCATAACGCGACAGCAGATCGACGTTTTCAACCGGCAGGAACAGCTTGTCGCCGCCCGAATAATGGATTTCCAGACAATCGTGCGGCGCGCCCGCCGCTTCAATTGCCTGCAGACCATTGAAGCGGCCGATCCCGTGATCGACGTGAACCACAAGGTCGCCGGGGGCGAGGCTCGTTGCCTCCGCGATGAAGTTCTCGGCTCGGCGGGAGGCGCGGCGTGGCCGCACAAGCCGATCGCCAAGGATATCCTGTTCGCTGACGATCGCCGCAAGCTCGGTCTCGAAACCGAACTCGATCCCAAGAACCGCGAGCGATACCACGGACGGAGGCAAACTCAGCGCCTGTAGCCAATCCGAAACCGGTCTGAGATTCTGAAGCTGATGGTCCGCGAGCACGTGGCTCATGCGCTCACGCGCACCTTCGCTCCATAACGCGATTGCAACGCGCTTGCCCGCGGCTTGCAGCGCAGTAACGTGCTTGCTGACGGCCTCAAAAACATTTGCGCCGGGCTCAGCTCGCTCGGCCGCGAAATCCCGGCCCGCTCTTGCGCCAATATCGACTGCGGCCGCCTCCGGTACCGCAAAAGGGGTTAAACGGGCGAGCGCCGCCAACTCCAGGTGCCCGTTCCACTCCCGCTCGCCAAGATAGAGCCGATCCGCCGGAAGCGGCTTATAGGGCGGCGTCACGCCCTGCTTGAGGGCTTCTCGGCGCGCGTCGTAATAGTCGGTGATCTGCGAAAACCGCTCATGGGCGGCATCCTCGGCGAGGTGCTCGAGCGCCAGTGCTGTAGCCGGGAGATAGTCGAAAATTGTTTCCAGCCGGTCGTGAAACAGAGGCAGCCAGTGCTCCATCCCCGGATGGCGCCGTCCCTCACTGACGGCTTCGTAGAGCAAATCGTCGGGAGTGGTTGCACCGAATTCGGCGACATAACCTGTACGGAAGCGGCGGATCGTTTCGGTGATGAGCTGGAATTCGGCCACGGGGACCAGATCGAGCGCGCGCAACTGCTCTTCACTGCGTTGCGTTTGCGGATCAAAGACGCGAATGGTTTCCAGCGCATCCCCAAAAAAATCCAGGCGTACCGGCATATCCATGCCAGGCGGGGAGAGATCAAGAATGCCGCCACGCACCGCATAATCCGCCGGCTCGCGGACGGTCGAAGCGCGAATAAACCCATTGAGCTCCAGCCAGTCGACGATGCCCTGCATGCCGATGACATTTCCCGGCGCAACAGATAGCGCATGGGTCGCGACAAATTCGCGTGCCGGCACCCGCTGAAGGGCAGCGTTGACTGTCGTCAGAAGGACCGAAGGCTTGTCGCGTCCCTTGACGCGCACGAGCCGCGACAGCGCCGTCATGCGCTGTGCAACGACGGCCGCATTGGGCGACACCCGATCATAGGGCAGACAGTCCCAGGCCGGAAACTCCATCACCTGGATATCAGGCCCGAAAAAGGCCAACGCGCGCGACAGGGTCGCCATCCGCTGCCCATCGCGGCAGATCACCGCAAGCGAAATGGCTGGCGCGTCTTTGCCTGCGGCTATTGCCCGCGCGAGGTCCGCAAGCACCAGCCCTTCTGCGCCGTCGGCAACCCTCGCCAGGGTTATCGGCTTGCCTGCCCGGAGCAATGTGGCCGGCGATCTGGCAGTGATGCTCACGCGTCTCTCTCACCATGAAAATCGCGCAGACGCCGAAAGAGCGGGGTGTCAAATTCGCTTGGTGTCGATTCCATTCCATTGATCCAGCCAAAAATCTTCTGATCCGGAACGGCGAGCCAGCGCTCAAGCTCGTCCAAGCTCGTCGTCCTTCAGCGATACCAGTTGCGCATCCGCAAATCGGCCGAGCACGAGATCCATCTCGCGAATGCCGCGATGCCAGCAGCGGAACAGCAGCCGCCGGCGGCGCGGATCCAGGCCTTCGCTCGATAGGTGCGTTCCGGTGCTCACCGCGTATCTCCAACGCCAAAAACCCGGACGGGCCGGGCGAGGTTTATATAGTGGGTGCTTTGTTCTTTGTCATGGTCATGGCGGGCTTGTGCCCGTTTGTCATGGCCGGCCTTGTCCCGGCCATCTCGTCTGGGGACAGGTCCTGCTCAACTAACCGGGTTCACCGGGACAAGCCCGGTGATGACAGCGCAATGGATGCTGCGCGTTCACTAAATCCATTACACTCACGCCTATGCGGCCACCCGTCCTCAACTCGCTGTTCGCGTCACTGACGAGCCTGTCCGGCGTGGGGGCAAAGCTCGATCGGGTTTATGCGCGCCTGCTCGGCCGCGATGCGCCCCGCGTCGTCGATATTCTGTTCCATTTGCCGTCGGGAGCCATCGATCGTCGCGCCCGGCCAAAATTGCGTGACGTCCAGCCCGGACAGGTAGTTACTGTCGCGGTGACGGTCGATCGGCACCGGCCCTCACCGCCACACCGTTCGCGGGCGCCCTACCGCATTTACACACACGATGAGACGGGGGACCTCACCCTCACCTACTTCAATGCGCGTCGGGACTATTTGGAGAAGCTCCTGCCCGTCGACGAGCTGCGCTATGTCTCCGGCACGGCCGAATTTTACGACGGCATGCTGCAAATGGTGCATCCCGATCGGGTGGTCGACGAAGCCGGGTTTGCCACGCTACCCCTGGTCGAACCGGTCTATCCGCTCACGGAAGGGCTCGCTCTCGGCAATGTGCGACGCGCGATGGAGAGTGCGCTGACGCGTCTGCCCGACTTGCCGGAGTGGCAGGACGAAAGTTGGGTTGCACGGGAAAAATTCCCTGCGTTTTCCGCCTCACTGCGTCATCTCCACAGGCCAGCCGATCCGCACGATATTTCGCCGGATAATCCGGCCTGGACCCGGCTCGCTTACGATGAGTTGCTGGCTGGTCAGCTGGCGCTCGCGCTGGTGCGGGCACACATGCGGCGCCAGCCGGGCCGCGGCAGCGCAAGCGAGGGGCGTTTGCGCGCGCGTATCCTGAATGCTTTGCCGTTTGCGCTAACCCATTCGCAGCAGAAGGCCCTCGACGATATCACAACAGACCTTGCGCGGCCCCAAAGGATGCTGCGACTGCTGCAGGGCGACGTCGGATCAGGAAAAACGGTCGTCGCACTCGCGGCTGCTGCGGCCGTGATCGAAGCCGGCCGTCAGGCCGCGATCATGGCGCCGACCGAAATTCTTGCGCGCCAGCATCTTTCAACGATCGCCCCGCTCGCCGACGCTGCCGGCCTCCGCGTATCCATCCTCACCGGCCGCGAGCGCGGTTCGGCGCGCAAGGAGATCCTTGACCGCCTTGTCCTTGGCGACATCGACCTGCTCATCGGCACGCATGCCCTTTTTCAGGAAGACGTTGCCTTCCACGATCTCGCGCTCGCGGTGGTGGACGAGCAGCATCGTTTCGGCGTCCATCAACGGCTCGCACTTACCCAGAAAGGCGAAGCGGTGGACGTGCTGGTGCTCACCGCCACACCGATTCCGCGCACGCTTGTCCTTACTTATTTTGGTGACATGGACATCTCGGAGCTGCACGAAAAGCCCCCGGGCCGCCAGCCGGTCGACACGCGCACGATCCCGTTATCGCGCCTTGAAGACGTCGAGGACGCGGTCGGGCGTGCGCTCGCCGAAGGCAAGCGAGCGTACTGGGTCTGTCCGCTGGTGGACGAATCTGAAAAAATCGATCTAGCCGCCGCGCAAGCGCGCTTCGAGGAGCTTCGGAAAAAATTCGGCGACACCGTCGATCTCGTGCACGGCCGCATGAAAGGCAGCGACAAGGATGATGCGATGGCCCGTTTTGCCGCCGGCGACAAACACCTGCTGGTCGCCACAACCGTGATCGAAGTCGGTGTCGACGTCCCTGAGGCAACCATCATGGTAATCGAGCATGCTGAACGCTTTGGACTGGCGCAGCTGCACCAGCTTCGTGGGCGCATCGGCCGCGGACCCGGTGCTTCCACGTGCCTGCTGCTTTACAAGGCGCCGTTGGGCGAGACTGCCAAAGCGCGCCTTGCCATTCTTCGGGAGACCGAAGATGGATTCCGGATCGCGGAGGAAGACCTGCGGCTGCGCGGCGAGGGAGAACTGCTCGGGACGCGACAAAGCGGTCTCCCCGGCTTTCAGATCGCGCGGCCTGAGATACATGGAAAATATCTCGGCGCCGCGCGCGACGACGCAGCGCTTATTCTGTCGCGCGACGCGGCGCTATCGACCCCGCGCGGCCAGGCCCTGCGGCAACTGCTTTATCTGTTTGGCAAGGATGAAGCGGTCAAACTGATCCGGGCAGGCTGATTGCGGCAATTCCTGCGCTTTACTCGACCTTTTCCGCTTTGCGTTTGGACCGAGCAGCCTTTGCCGAGACTGCGAGTGCGGCAAGGTTTTTCTGCGCATCGACGTCCGGCTGCACCATTCCGGCGGAAATCAGCAGCGTCATCGCGTTTTCGACCGAAATGTCGAGTTCAATGAGATCCTTCCTCTTCACATAAAAGAAAAATCCGGTAGTCGGGTTCGGAGTACACGGCATGAATGCGGAAACATGTTCGCCCTGCGGCAACTTTTTCGCGAGGTCGCCACTGGGAGACTGCGACAGAAACACCAGCGACCACATGCCGGGCGCCGGAAATTCCACCAGCGCCACTTTGCGGAAACTTGAACCGGTCTTGGAGAACAACGTCTCAAAAATCTGCTTCATCGTCTTGTAGATCGGGCGCACGATCGGCATGCGTTCGAGCAATCCCTCACCCCAGCCGACCAGGGTACGTCCGACGAGGTTTGCGGTAAGGAAGCCAAGCAATGTGAGGGCGACGACTGCAATAATCAGCCCTGTCCCTGGAATCGGCCAAGGCAGATAACTTTCCGGCCGGTATGCGGGCGGAATGATCGGAGTCACGAAACCGTCGGCCCAGGTGATCAATGTCCAGATCAACCAGACGGTAATCGCCAGCGGGCCTGCAACGATCAGGCCCGTCAGGAAATAATTGCGAATGCGGCCCGCAATGCTTGTCTGCGAAGGCGTGACTTTCGTCACGTCGGAAACCTCGGCCGTGCCGAGGCCGTTTTCGATCTCTGTCATGGGGCCAGTCTATTCCACCGTGACGGATTTCGCGAGGTTGCGCGGCTGGTCGACATCGGTGCCGATCGCCGCGGCCGTGTGGTAGGCGATCAATTGCACGGGGATGGCATATACCAGCGGGGTAACCGCCGTCGCCATTTCCGGCAAGATCAAGGTTTCCAGGGAATCGATCGTCGCCTGTCTGGCGCCCTGCGGATCGGTCACGAGAATGATCTTTCCGCCGCGAGCAGCCACTTCCTGCATGTTCGAAACGGTTTTCTCGAATACGCCATCATGCGGCGCGATAACGATCACCGGCATCGTCTCATCGATCAGCGCTATCGGTCCATGCTTGAGTTCGCCGGCGGCGTAGCCTTCGGCGTGAATGTAGGAGATTTCCTTGAGCTTGAGCGCGCCTTCAAGGGCGATCGGAAAACTGGTGCCCCGCCCCAAATAGAGGACGTCCCTCGTCTTGGCGAGGTCCTGCGCAAGCCTCTCGATCTGCGGCTCGAGCGCTAGCGCGGTGGCCATGAGACGCGGCGTCTCCACCAGAGCTTGGACCAGCTTGCGCTCATCATTTTCCGACAGCGTGCCGCGAGCGCGGCCGGCCGCAATTGCCAGGCAAGCAAGCGCGCTCAGCTGGCAAGTGAACGCCTTGGTCGAAGCGACGCCGATTTCCGGACCCGCCAGGGTCGGCATCACCACGTCGCTTTCGCGCGCGATCGTCGACGTCGGCACATTGACGATCGAGAGGATGTGCTGCTTGTTTTCCCTAGCGTAGCGCAAGGTCGCCAGCGTGTCCGCCGTTTCCCCTGACTGCGATATGAATATCGCGAGATCGCCCGGCTCGAGCGGTGCCCCGCGGTAACGGAATTCCGATGCGATATCGATCTCGATCGGCATTTTCGCAAATCGCTCAAACCAATATTTGGCGACCAGCCCCGCATAAAAAGCGGTGCCGCAGGCCGAAATGGAAACACGCTTGAGCTTTGTCCAGTCGAAGGGAAGCTTGGTCGGCAATGCGACCCGCTCGTTTATCATGTCGATGTAATGCGCAAGCGTGTGGCCGACCACTTCCGGCTGTTCATGGATTTCCTTGGCCATGAAGTGCTTATGGTTGCCCTTGTCGACCAGTTGCGCCGACGCGGTCGACTTGACGATCGGCCGCTCGACCTTGCTCCCTTCCCCATCGCGGATTTCGACGCCACTTCGCGTGAGTATCGCCCAGTCACCATCCTCGAGATAGCTGATCGTGTCGGTAAACGGAGCCAATGCGATGGCGTCGGAACCAAGATACATTTCGCCTTTGCCGTAGCCGATCGCGAGCGGTGAGCCTTTGCGTGCGCCAATCAACAGATCGTCGTTTCCCGTAAACAGGAACGCGAGTGCGAAGGCACCGCGCAATTGCTTCAACGCGGACGCCACCGCATCTGCGGGCCCTTTTCCGCTTTTCATCTCTACGGTGACAAGATGCGCGACCACCTCTGTGTCGGTTTCGCTCACGAATTTGCAGCCGCGCGCGACGAGTTGTTCACGCAGATCCCGGAAATTCTCGATGATGCCGTTGTGCACGACGGCGACCAGATCGGTGGCATGCGGATGCGCGTTGTCTTCCGTCGGGCGCCCGTGTGTTGCCCAACGCGTATGGCCGATACCGATCATGCCGCCGAGTGGTTCGTGCTCCAACCGCGTTTCGAGCGCGTGCAATTTTCCTTTGGCGCGGCGACGGCCGAGCGCGCCGTGATCAAGCGTCGCGACGCCGGCGGAGTCGTAGCCGCGATACTCGAGACGCTTGAGCGCATCGACGAGCTGGCCCGCGACCGGCTTGCTTCCGATAATTCCGACGATACCGCACATCCGCTTGGACGGTCCCTTTATCAGGCACCTCAGGTTTAGCCGCCGCCGGCGAGCCCAAGGAAATCACAACGCATTTCGCCGTGTGACAACGCCACCTGGCCTTTGTCGGGCCGCGTGCCGCGATCAAGACTATTTTTTCGGCTTCTTTCGGGTGAGGTTCTTGCCCAACGCCTTTACCTGCCGCAAGCGTTTTGCCCAACCTTCCTTAACCGTTTGTTTGGCGCGCCCGATCACCAGCGCGCCGGCCGGCACATTCTTGGTGACGACGGTGCCCGTTCCGACATAGGCGCCATCGCCGATCGTGACCGGGGCAACCAGCGCGGAATTCGAGCCGATGAATGCGCCCTTGCCGATATCGGTGCGGTGCTTTGCCATACCGTCGTAGTTGCAAGTGATGGTGCCGGCGCCGACATTCGCGCCCTCGCCCACGCGCGCGTCACCGATATAGGTGAGGTGATTGGCCTTGGCCCCATCCTCGAGCGTGGCTTCCTTCACTTCCACAAAATTGCCGACATGCACATCTTTTCCCAGGTGTGCGCCCGGCCGCAGTCTGGCGAACGGGCCGACGCGCGAATTCTTGCCGACGTGCGCGCCTTCGAGGTGCGAAAACGAACGGATCGTCGCGCCTTCCTCGATTGTAACGCCAGGCCCGAATACGACATTGGGTTCGATCGTGACGTCCCTGCCGAATTTGGTATCGGCGGACAAATAGACGGTCTCCGGTGCAATCATAGTTACGCCGGCCTCCATCGCTGCCGATCGCAGGCGCCGCTGAAGCACTGCCTCAGTTTCGGCGAGCTGCGTTTTTGTGTTTACTCCGCGCACGTCGTCCTCCGAGGTTTCGATCGCCAATGCCTTCAAACCCATATCGCGGGCAATAGCAACGGCATCGGTGAGATAGTACTCGCTTTTGGCATTTCTGTTGTCGATGCGGTCGAGAATGGCAAGGGCGTGCTCGCCCGCCAGCGCCATGAGGCCACCGTTGCAAAATCCGATTTTGCGTTCCGCGGGCGTGGCGTCTCGCTCTTCGCGAATCGCGAGGAGCTCCGATCCACTGGTCAACAGCCTGCCGTACCCCAGCGGATTGTCAGGTCTAAATCCCAGCACTGCGACGGCGGCACCCTTGCCGAGAGCGTCACGCAGCTTCGCGAGAGTCGGCGGGCGTACCAAGGGTGTGTCGCTGAAAATCACCAGAATGTCGTCGACACCGCCCGCGATTGCCTTGCGGGCCGAAAGGACCGCATGTGCCGTGCCGCGCCGCTCGGTCTGCACGAAGATTTTCGCAGCGGGCGCGCTCTTGTTTGCCTCGAGCCGGATAGAATCGTGCTCGGGGCCCACCACGATCGCCAATTCATTCGCGCCGGCGGCGTCTGCCGCCTTGATCACATGCGCGAGCAGCGAACGTCCCGCGAGCGGGTGCAGCGCCTTCGGCAAGCGCGAGTGCATGCGGGTGCCTTCGCCGGCCGCAAGCACGATGGCAAGGCATGTTCGTCGAGACATCGGGATGTGGTTCGCACCTTTAAGCCTGGGACGCCTCCCATAGCCGAGGCAGCCCGCCGGCAAAAGCCTTACGCCGGTAACCCTTGCGCAGCACAGGATAAAAGCGGGGTTTCCCGGATTCTGTTAATGTTTTCAACGATTCGCCCCATCGAGGAGCCCATGTCGATCGAGCAGGCGCCACTCGAATTGGATCTGCGCCAGTTACTGAGCCGCCGCCGCAACCTCAAAGCGCTTTACTGGTTGTGCGGTTGGGGCGGGGCTGCGGCGGTTGCATTGACCGCGCTCGCAATCACGAGCCAGACGAAAAGCGCCACCGATCGGCTCCGCTCGATCTTTGCCGCCGCCGAACCTGCGGCAGTCGCGCAGATGCCATCACGTGTGACCGAGCTTGAAACCGAAACCCAGATGCTGATCGCGCAAGTGCGCGTGCTGACCGCCGATCGCGACCGCCTCACCGGTCGGATCGCGCTACTCGAAAGCAGCATCGACGACATGACCGGCGCAATCAAAAGACAGGCGGATGTGACGGCCGCAGCACTCGCCGCCAGAGCCGCGGCGGCGCCACCGGCACCTACTGCGCCTGCGACGATACGGCCCGCGCCTCCGATTGAAGCCAGCGCGAAAACGCAGCCGATCACGCCACCGCCATCTTCCAAAGTGGCGAATGCCACGGCGGCCGGACAGCCCGAGGTGCCGTCCCGCGACCCCGTACCAATGCCCCAGGCGCGTACGCCGGCTTCAACGGCGGAGGAACCCGCTCCGCCACCCGAAAGCACGAATGAATTCGGGCTCGATCTCGGTGGTGGACCCACGGTCGATGCAATTCGTCAGCGTTGGGTAACCGTTAAGGCGAGTTTCGGACCCCTGCTCAGCGGCATGCACCCATTAGCCGCGCGCGAGCGCCGCGCCGGCAGTGTCGGCTACCGTCTGGTTGTCGGACCCTTGCCGAATAGCCCGGCCGCCACCGGACTTTGCGCTCATTTCAACGCCGCTCGCACCGCCTGCCATGCAACCAAATTTGTCGGCGAGGAAATTGCGACTGCGCAGCGCTGATTGTCGGCGCCGGAGCGCCGCGGCATACTAATGGGGTGAAACTGTTTCTGCCGAGTACGCGCGCGACCAATTGGCTCCTGATCATCGGCTTTTGTTCGATCGGCTACGCGCTTTACATGCGCTATCTAGCGATCGAACAGCCGACAGTTGGGCTCGCCTGTCAGGCCGGCCTCGATACCTGGCTGTGCGCAACGCGCCAGGTCACCATCACGCTTTTTTCCTATTCCGTTTTCGGCTGGTCCGCATTGATCGTCGCGGCGCTCAATCTGTTGCGCCCGTCGCTGGTCCTGTTTGGCGTCGCACTCGCCGCTGCAGGCTGCGAAGTCGTACTCTATAACAATGGGCTCGCGTCACTGGCGGCCGCATTGCTGGTGATCAGCCTGGCGCGTCGCGAACCTGAATCAGATTGACTGCGAATACCGCCAATGTGGCGCACAGCCACAGCGATTGCCAGTTGGCGAGGCCCTCGTTGAACGCAATATAAGCGGCGGAGAGTGCGAGTACGGCGCCCCCGGCGACTTCAGCAACACAACGTGGGCCCTTCGGTCGCGGACGCATGAGGCGGTGGACCAGAAATGGAACTACAGCCGCGGTCAATGGCGCAAAGGGGAAGTCACGATAGCGCGGGTCAAAGACAAGTCCGATTGCGACAACGAAAGACATAATCATCAGCGTTACAAGGACTGCACCGGCGACAAGCGCAACAGGATCACGCTCGCGCATCTCCTTCGGACCGACCAATCGCGCAAAGCTCGGCACATCAGTGTCGCGCATGATCGCCACACTCAGTACCGGCGGTGCCGCAACGGCGACAGCCGCGATTGCGAGCGAGCGTAGCCAGCCGCCGGCATCGAGACTTCTCAAGAGGAATGTTTTCGATTGTCCAGCCAACGAGCGCGCCGCCGGAAATGGCGTTAATGGCGACTGCGAGCCAGTCTATCAAGGTTGCACGCTTGCTGCGCATCAGGACGGCAGCGCCGAATACGATCATCGCAAACAACAATCCGCCGATACATTGCCAAAGCCAAAGCGGGTGATCGGATACCGGGTGTCCCCACAAGAATTTCGGCGCACGCGTCTTGCCGTCGAGCAGCCCCCAATGGCCGCCGACGGTCCCTTCAAGGGCACGCTTCCACGGCTGATCATAGGCCTCGATGATATTGACGTGAAAATTCTCGCGCTTGCTCAGCGCCAGCACATCCTGGATGACCCGCGCCTGGTTGGCCGGCGACGGTCGCGCACCCTCACGCATCCGGCCGGCGCTAGGCCAGCCGACTTCGCCAATCAACACATCCTTGCCCGGAAATGCTCCGGCGACCTGGCGCCGGATTGCGTCTACGTGTGCCGACGCCACGCCGGCGGCAATCGGGAAATCCTCCCAATAGGGAAGGATATGGATGGTGATGAAATCGACCGCGTTCGCGATGTCGCTGTTGCGGAGCCAGTACTCCCAGACGTCTGCGTAGGTCACAGGCACGGAGACACGTGCCTTGACCGACCGGATGGTCCTGGCCAGGTCCGTGGCGGTCATTTCCCCTCGCAGAAGCACCTCGTTTCCAACCACGATCGAACGGATCGTCCCGGGGTACTTGTTGGCCAGCGCAACGGCGGTTTCGACCTGATAGCGGCTTTTGTCCGGATTGCTCGAAAGCCACAGGCCCTGCATCACCTTAATGCCGTGCCTTGCAGCAATTCCGGCGATCTGATCGAGGCCAAAGTCGACCGAATAGGTTCGGACACAGTCCGTGATCGCCGCCAGCGCCGTGAGGTCATCCTCGATCTGGGAGGCTGGAATCATTGTCGAGGGATCGAGCGGCGTCTGGGCTCCCCGAAAGGGGGTGTACGACACGCAATAGAGCTTCTCGCCTCGTCCAATCTCCGGGAAAGGCATGGGCACTGGACTGCCCAGCCATGTCCAAAAACCCGCTATCGCCACGAGCGTCAGGGCGAGGCAGCTCAGAGCATTGCGCATCAAAAGCCCGCGTGAAAACTGCGATATCGGAGTGACCGGCTTATCGTGCGTTACCGGCCCTGCCAAGGCGACCCGCTTTAAGCAAGGATTGCGGTCGTGCTGGACAAAATCCTTCGCTTGAGGCCAAGTTTAATTCGCTCGAATTGACGGCTTGGACCGCCACTTCGACCGGAGACCGCGAATTTACCACGTAAGATATCGCCGTATTAGCGTCCCAATCCGGTTGCAGACAACCGTGAGGACGTGTGGACGGCCTGAATACAGACAGCCGACGGGGACAATGCGGTTTACCTTCAAGTTGCGTCAGTTTCTCGCCGTGCTTGGCTGCGCGGCTGTTTTAGCACTCAACCTCCCGGCGGCGTTCGCTCAAAGCGGTGGGACCGGCAAACCGCCAGAACCGCAAAAACCGACCGCAGAGTCCGTCAAGGAAGGCCAGAAGAAGATCGATGAGATAGCCGAGGCCGCCCGCATCCTTAGCGGTCCGGCAGGTAATCCCGAATGCGTCTGGCTGGGGCGGCGCGTAGTAACCTTGTTATGGCGCGACGACATGGATACCGCCTTTCGACATCTCGACCTTTATGACCGGTTTGGGTGCCCGAGTGCCCATATCCAGGCCACCTTCCGTTGCTTGGTCCGCCAGGGAAATATCGATCCCAAGGCGCAGGAGACCCTTAACGGCCGGGTGCACGCCTGCTGGCTTAACCCTGGCCTCGAGCCGACACCCGCGGCCGAGGCCCAGCCTCCAGCTGCAACTTCAGGCGGAACCACCCAACGCTGAGCGGCGTTCCTATGTGGAATTTCATCGGGGCGCCATGTCAGTGCCTAGGATTTGCCATGTCCGTTGATTACTTGAATCATCACCTTACGCCGCGCTACGTTCTGCGCTCGCAGACGGAGTTTCGGCTGAGCTCAGGGGACGGGCTCAAGGGTCTGCCATTCAGCCCCACTTGGTTTTGAGTTCTATGCGCACCGTTGCGGCCGTCATCGCCCTTGTGGCGTGCGTGCATGCCGGGTTGTGGGCCCTAATGCGCGACAGTGCTCGCGCCCCCAACTTCGACGGGCAGCTCGCGAGCGTTTCCTACGCGCCTTTCGAAAACTCGACACATCCGGATTCGGGCAGCAAACCAACGGCCGCACAAATCCGCGCTGACCTCAAGGTCCTGTCCCCGATCACCCGCGCGATTCGGACCTACTCCTCGACCGGCGGCGTCGAACTCGTGCCCGGCATCGCATCCGAGTTCGGCTTGCGTGTCACGGCCGGCGCCTGGATCGACAAGGATAAGGATCGCAACGAGCGCGAAATCCGTTCCGTGATCGATCTGGCCAAGCGCCACAGCAACGTGAACGGCATCTTCGTCGGGAACGAAACGATCTTCCGTGGCGATCAAAAGGTCAGCGACCTTATTCAAATGATCCAGCGCGTGAAGCGCTCCACGAACGTGCCGGTGACGACGGGCGAGATCTGGCATGTATGGATCGAGCATCCCGAGCTCGTGTCCGCGGTCGATTATATCGCCGCGCACATCCTGCCGTATTGGGAGGGATTCTCGGAAGAACAGGTCGTCGACCAGACCATTCTCATCTACGACAAGCTGCGCAAGGCCTATCCGGGCAAGCGCATCGTGATCGCCGAGTTCGGATGGCCCAGTGCCGGCTACAACATGCACAACGCCAATCCCGGCCGCATCGAGCAGGCCGCGGTGTTGCGCGATTTCGTGACACGCGCCGAGGCCTATGGCATCGACTACAACATTGTCGAAGCCATCGACCAGCCGTGGAAGACCTTCGAAGGCGGCGTCGGACCGTATTGGGGGCTGTTCGACGCGTCCCGGCACCCGAAGTTCAGCTGGACCGGTCCAATCACCGATCCGGATCATTGGCGACTTGCAGCGATCGCCATTCTGGTCAGCGTGCTGCTGTCGCTGCCGCTGCTTGCGATGAATCCGATCACCCTGTGGCAGGCTGCTGTGCTGTCCGGCGCGGCCAATGTCGTTGGCGCATGGTTTGCGGCCGTGTTCGGGTACTGGAACGGCCACTATTTCGTGCCGGGATCCGCCTTCGCGCTGGGCCTAGGCATGGTGCTGCTCATACCGCTGATCATCATCGCGCTCGCCCGCATCGAGGAGATTGCGGCGATTGCGTTCGGCCGCAAGCCGCTGCGGCTGATCACGGCTCCGCCCCTTGCGGCTGATTTCGCCGCGCCCAAAGTGTCGATACACATTCCCGCCTACAACGAGCCGCCTGAGATGCTCAAGCAGACGCTCGATGCGGTGGCCCGGCTGGAATATTCGAATTACGAATGCATCGTCGTTATCAACAATACGCCCGATCCCGCGCTGTGGCTGCCGATCGAGGAGCATTGCCGCGCTCTCGGTGATCGTTTCAAATTCGTACGCGTCGAGAGCCTGGAAGGCTTCAAGGCGGGCGCCCTTCGCCTCGCCCTCGTGCACACCGCCGACGACGCCGATATCATCGGCATCATCGACGCCGACTACGTTGTGAATCAAAACTGGCTCAAAGACCTCGTACCGATATTCAAAGATTCGAGCGTTGGGTTGGTGCAGGCGCCGCAGGATCATCGCGACAGCGAACGCAGCGTCATGCATCACGCCATGAATGGCGAGTACGCCGGATTTTTCGATATTGGAATGGTGCAGCGTAACGAATTCAACGCCATCATCGCACACGGCACAATGTGCCTGATCCGGCGCGCCGCAATCGAAGCTGCAGGCGGCTGGTCGAGCGACACGATCTGCGAAGATACCGATCTCGGCCTGACATTGCTTGAATTGGGCTGGCAGGCTCACTACACGAACCGCCGCTACGGTCACGGCCTGTTGCCGGACAGTTTCGACGCTTACAAAAAGCAGCGTCATCGCTGGGCGTATGGCGGCTTTCAAATTGTGCGTAAACACTGGCGGCGTTTCCTGCCCGGTGCCAGCAGGCTCACCCGCGAACAGAAGCGCGAGTTTGCGCTTGGTTGGCTCAATTGGCTCGGTGCGGAGAGTATTGGCGTCGCCGTCGCCATCCTCAATATAATCTGGGTGCCTTTTATTGCGGTCCTTGATATCGCCGTTCCCGATCGAATCCTGACGGCTCCAATTATCGTGAGCTTTGTCGTCTCAGTCGTGCATTTCGCGACGCTTTATCAACTGCGCGTGCGGCCGCGAATGGGCCAGCTACTCGGCTCGGTCTTTGCCGCGATGTCAGTGCAATGGACAGTCGCGCGTGCCGTCGGCTTTGGCGTCGTCAAGGATCATTTACCGTTCGTGCGCACGTCCAAGGGCGGCCTTCACCGCTCGCGTGATTTCCACGCGTTCTGGGAGGCGATCCTCGCCGGCCTTTTGCTCCTCGGAGCGGCTTTCGTTTATTGGACGAACTACAAGGAAATTCGCGAAATCAATATTTTTGCAATTGTCCTTATCGTGCAAAGCTTGCCGTTCATCGCTGCGACGGCCCTTGCCTTAGTAGAGCGCACTCGGCTCAACGAGTTCGCATACTGGCGCAGCATCGAAGCGCGGGTTGCAGAGCTCATCCCGACTACGCGCCGGAGCGTAACCGTTGCGGAAGTGGCACGGCCGACTCCGACACAGAACCCGGGCGAATTGGTACCGTAGATAGACCGGATCAGCTCGACAGGGCCGTCTCTACCAGTTTTACCCAATACGACGTGCCAAACGGAATCACATCATCATTGAAGTTGTAGGCCGGGTGGTGCAGTCCTGCGCTTGCGCCGTTTCCGATCCAGATGAATGCGCCCGGTCGAGCGTTGAGCATGAACGAAAAATCCTCCGCACCCATCATCGGCGGCAGCGTGGTATCGACTTTGTCCTCTCCGGCAATTTGCCCCGCGACCGCTGCCGCAAATGCTGTTTGCTGTTCGTGATTCACCAATACGGGGTAGCCGCGTCTGTATGTCAGCGTAGCTTTAGCGCCGTAGGCGGCCGCGGTATTTTCTACCAGTACCGGCAGGCGTTTCTCCAGCAGGTCACGCACCTCGCCGGCAAGGCTGCGCGCAGTACCGCGCAATTGCACGGTCTGCGGTATGACATTGTCGGTATTGCCGGCCCGAAACATGCATATCGAAACGACCGCGGATTTCAACGGATCGACATTACGCGATACGACTGACTGGATCGCATTGATGATTTGTGCGCCGACCAGGACAGTGTCGACGCCGAGATGAGGGCGCGCGGCATGGGCTCCGACGCCCTCGATGTCAATGGTCAGAGCATCGGCAGCTGCCATCATCGCCCCCGCACGGATTCCGAAACTACCGACCGGCATACCCGGATAGTTGTGCATGCCGAAAACCTCCCCGATGCCAAAGCGGTCCATCAGGCCATCTTCAACCATGGCCTTCCCGCCGCCGCCGCCCTCCTCCGCCGGCTGGAAAATAACAATCGCTGTGCCGTCAAAATTTCGCGTGTCGGCGAGATATCGCGCGGCACCAAGAAGCATCGCAGTGTGGCCATCATGGCCACAAGCATGCATTTTACCCGGAACCGTCGATTTGTAAGGCAGATTGGTCGCTTCTTCGATCGGAAGTGCATCCATATCGGCGCGTAAGCCGATTGCCCGCTCCGATGAGCCCTTTCGGCCGCGGATGACACCGACCACGCCGGTGCGGCCGAGCCCGGTCACAACCTCGTCGCAGCCAAAAGCCTTTAGTTTTTCCGCGACCGAGCCGGCGGTGCGATGGACGTCATACATGAGCTCAGGGTGCATATGCAGGTCGCGGCGCCATCCGATGATATCGGCGTGTAGGTCTGCGACGCGATTGACAATCGGCATGGCGAACTCCGGGCAGTGCGCAGTTTACTCGGACAGCTTAGCAAATATCAGCCCTTGCGCGAGTTGAAGAATGCAGCCTGCGCCTATTGACCGGGTCGACGAGCGCCCCTACACAGCCCCGAAGCGCCTGATCTCGAAAGCTCTTCGCCCTATGGGCAATCGCCTGCGATCTGGCTTCAATCATGCGCCGCGTGACGAGTGCGTAACTCTGGCGCTAGAGCGGGTGACGATAAAATTTGGGCCTATGAACGTTTTGTGCTGGAATATGAGTCAATAGCAAAACAGCCAACGCATCCAGGACGCACATAGGTTGCAGCGGGCCGGTAGCTCAGTGGTAGAGCACTTGACTTTTAATCAAGTGGTCGATGGTTCGATCCCATCCCGGCTCACCAATCATTTAATTTAGCCAATTCACGAGGCGTCCGCGGCTCTGGCTGGCCTATGATCCAATGCGGACTTCCGCCAACTCTTGCTCCGAATCACGCTTCTCGTTATCGCCTTAAGTTTTCCGACCGGCGCGAGAGTTCACGGAGCTCATGATGGCGGATCTGAATTGGAACAAGAGCACCTGGGAAACTGACTATGATTGGGGTGAAGCCGGCGAGGAATGGAGCACCGCCTGGGGCGGCAGCGAGGCGCATTGGTTTGGCTCAATCTATCCTCGACTGCACCGTTTCTTGCCGGCCCAGCGAATCCTGGAAATAGCGCCGGGCTTCGGTCGGTGGACAAAGCTTTTGATTCCGCTCTGCACCGAATTTGTCGGCATCGACTTGTCGGAAAAATGCATCGACGCGTGCCGGAATAGATTTGCGAGCGCCACACACGCTCGCTTTTTCGCGAATGACGGCTATTCGCTTGATGCCGCCCCGGAGAGGACCTTCGACCTCATTTTTTCTTTTGATTCACTGGTTCACGCAGAGTATCCCGTTCTCAAGTCGTATATCCCGCAATTGCTCGCCAAGCTGTCTTCGGGTGGCGTGGCGTTTATCCATCACTCAAATCTCCTTGCCTTTAACAACACGATCGGCGCGCCGCATAGCCGTGGAGTTACAGTCTCGGCCGATGCCGTCGCCGACCTGATTTATCGTGACGGTGGAACCATTCTCATCCAGGAAATAGTCAATTGGAGCGAAGACCATTTGATTGACTGCCTGACGCTATTTGCGCGTCACGATTCCTATCCATCTGCCAAGCCGGTTCGGCTCATAAATCCGCTCTTCATGGCGGAGGCCAAACTTATCAGGAACTTCCAGAGTCCTTACAGCACGCTCTCCAGGCGACAAGGCGATGTCGACGGCGCACAAGCCGACCCGCTGGCGGCCGCCTGACAATCGAACCGCACCCGTGAGCGATATGCGGCAGGACGGCGCGAGTCTCTTCCCTGTTATCTGAATTTATAGTTTTTATAATCCATTCGGATCACTGCCAACAAAACAGGCCTGTGCATTATATGCCTCCTGTCTGTATTAAGCTGGTGTGCTCGACGAATTCTCCATTTTCATCTTCAATACTAGCACGCGTAGGACCATGGAGCCGCGCTAATATGCGGTCAAACCAGACGTGAGGTCGCCAGACAATCGTGCCCACCATGGCAGAAGCACTTTCCCTAGTACGTGCATCAAAAAATCGCGACGGCGAGTGGTCGTCAGACGACTACGACGTATTTGAGGGTAAGCGCCAAATAGGTCGCATCACCCTGACCTCGGAGGCGCCGGAGGGAAAGCCGTGGTCTTGGGCCATCACGGCACGGCCCGACAGCACTCAGAATCGCGGCTATGCCGCTAGCCTTGAACAGGCGATGCGCGAACTGAATGCAAGGTGGCTCAACCCCGCAAGATTTTGAGTGGCGGCGGCCCTTTGACTATCAATCGACCCGGCGGATAAGAGCTGACACACATCTGCCTTGTATCCTTTCCGTAAAATCGACGAAAATTTGTTCGCCGCAGTGCACGCGTCATTGCATGTAACGGCAGGAAAGGCCTTCACGAAGTGGCCCATTTGGGTGACAAAACGAATTCACGCAATGGTGTCTGTCGTAAAAGTTTATCGATCTGGCCACCACAGTTTCATCAAAGCGTCTCGTCCTTGCCACGATGCGCCGTTACTCAATGCGGCATGGACCGGGGAGAAATAGGAGGCCGTGACATGCAGCTTCATGAATATCGGGCGAAGCTCTCCGCTATCCGTGCCTTTGCTGCGCCGATGCGCTGCCCGCACTGCGGCGACGTCATGGTGGCTCCGATTTCTTCCGAATTCGTCGAAGGTGGTGAAATCCGCCATCATTGGCAATGCGACGCGTGTGGCGAGCCGTCAAGCACGTCCATTCCGCTCACATCTCATTGATCGCCGTACGCCGGAATAGTCTCAAGTATCGGGTGTTCCCTTTATGCGTGTATTTCCGCATTCCAAGGGAGGAGCCTTTTATGACGACGATTTTTGTACGCTCGAGCCTGATCGCAGCCACCTGCGCCGCCGCAGCTATCCTTGTGACGCCCGCGATGGCGGCCATCGTCAATCTTAAGGCCGAGCTTAAAGCATCAAGTGAAGTCCCCCCGACTGACAGCAAGGGCGCCGGTTCGCTGACCGCTACATTCGATACCGCCAGCAAGCAATTGACGTGGAAGGGCAAAGTATCCGGATTGACTGGAACTGCGACTGCCGCCCATTTCCATGCCGGCGAAGTGGGCAAAAATGGCGCCGTCGTTGTGCCGATCAATGGGGCCGACAAAGGCACATTTGAAGGTTCTGCGACCTTGACCGACGCCCAGGCAGCCGACCTCATGGGTGGCAAATGGTACGTGAACGTCCATACGGCGGCTAACAAGGCCGGTGAAATCCGCGGCCAAGTGACGAAGTAGGCAGCCCGCAATCCGACAAGACGCGATCACCACATCGAATTCCCCTTCGACTTTGCCCGCCTGCGCTTCGCAGGCGGGTTTTGGTCGTTCAGGAGGCGCTTTGCGTCCGGCGGGAGCAGGTTTTATGGTCGGGTCGATATCTGGCTGGCTCCTACGAATTGAGGTGATCTATGGCGCGCACGAACGGCGGTTCCGCCCCCTTTCTCATTTCCGGCGGCGGTATCGGCGGACTCATCACTGCCTACGCACTCGCGCACAAAGGCTTCCCGGTCAGGCTATTTGAGCAATCGCCGGAGTTCCGTGAGGTCGGCGCTGGTATCCAGCTTGGCCCGAATATTTTCCGCGCGCTCGAAACGGTCGGGCTCAAGGAAGCAATCCTGGCCGATGCCCACCGTCCGCCCGCACAGGAAATGCGCGACGCGCTCACCGGAAAACTGATCACCAATATTCCGCTGGGCGATGCGTTCTTCAAACGCTTCGGTCAACCCTACGGCGTGACCCACCGGGCGGACATCCACGGCGCATTTCTCAAGGCGTGCCAAAGCAGCAATCTCATCACGCTCGAAACGAGCCGGCGTGTCGACGCCTACAGAGATCACGGCGACGGCGTCAGCGTCACGCTTAACAATGGTGAGACGGTCGAAGGCCGCGCACTCATCGGCTGCGATGGAATGTGGTCAAAGATCCGCGACCAGGTCGTTGCCGACGGAAAGCCACGTGTCTCGGGACATATCGCTTATCGCGCGGTGCTCAAGCGCGAGGAGGTCCCGAAAGATCTCTGGCGGCCTGACGTTGTCCTCTGGGCGGGGCCGCGCACCCATTTCGTGCACTATCCGTTGCGCCGTGGGGAACTCTACAATCTCGTGGCGGTCTTCCATTCCGACCACTACGAGGAAGGCTGGAATGCCGAGGGCAGCAAGGAAGTAATGTGGCAGCACTTCAAGATGCAGGTACCGCAAGTGCTTCGAATGCTAGAACTCATCGATACGTGGCGCATGTGGGTTCTTTGCGATCGTGAACCGGTCAAGAACTGGTCGCACGGACGCGTGACCTTGCTGGGCGATGCCGCGCATCCGATGCTGCAATATCTTGCGCAAGGCGCCTGCATGGCAACGGAAGATGCAATCGTGCTGGCCGAAAAGGTCGCAAACACTCCGGATGATCCGGCAACCGCTTTCAAGGCTTACGAACAGGCGCGCTACCTGCGAACCGGACGGACCCAAATCATGGCGCGAGTTTATGGCGAGATCTATCACGCGCGAGGTGTTGCGGCAGAGTTGCGCGAGGCGGCGCTTTCTGCGCGCTCACCTGAAGACAATTACGAAGGGATCGCCTGGCTGTATGGCGAACAGTAACTAGGCCGCCTTCATCTGCGGATTGGCAGCGGGCTGATCGAGATTCGCATTCCATGCATCATAGCCGTACAACCAGCTCGTATCGCCATCGCCCTCGCGCATCCATGTATTGGCACTCGATATCGCCTGGACCTCGGTGGTGCGTGGCTTGCGATGCGCTTCGTAACGTTTGAACGCGCCTTCAATGTCCTCGCCGTTTACCGCTTCGAGGCAACGCGCGAGGATGGCGGCGTCTTCGATTGAGGTAGCCGCGCCCTGGGCCATGTACGGCGTCATCGGATGTGCCGCATCGCCCAGCAGGACCACCCGGCCGTCGCTCCAGCGTCGCAAGCGGCTCGCGCTCAAGGATCGCCCATTTATGGCAGTCCGGACATGCGTTGAGAACATTGCGGACATCCTGGTGGAAACCTTCATATGCCGTGCGCAATTCCTTCACGTCGCCCTTGGCCGACCAGGATTCACGTGTCAGCCATTCCGCAGGTTCTGGCACGCTCGTAACGAAATAAACTTCGCCCTTCGCCTTGTTCGTATAATAGATGACGATATGACGGTCGCTGCCCCACCATTTCGTCCGTGAGCGGCCGATGTCGAAACCGCCCATCAGTTTTGCCGGGAATACCGCCCGATAGGCAATGCGGCCTCGATGAATGGGCGCGTCCGGCCCGACCACGATGTCGCGCACGACAGAATGCACGCCATCGGCGCCGACGACCGCATCGGCGCTCGCAGAGGTTCCATCCTCGAAGCGCAGTGTTACCCGCCCCCCAGCCTGGTCGAAGCCCACGAGCTTCTTGTTGAGATGGATGATTTCTGTCGGAACGACGGAAGCGAGTGCATCGTGCAGGTCGGCGCGGTGCATGCACAAATAAGGTGCGCCATAGAGACTTTCCGGCATAGGCAACTCGCGCGTCACCTCGCCTGTGTCGGCAAGACGGTTGAGATGTGAATATGGCGCGAATGCTGTTGCGCGGAGCCGATCTTCGACGCCGATGCCGCGCAGCACTTTCATCGAATTCGGCATCATCTGGATGCCAGCCCCGATCCGCGCAAAACGAGCGGCCTGCTCGTACACCTGGACGTCGATGCCGACGCGCCGCAACGTCGCAGCAACCGCAAGTCCACCCATGCCGGCGCCGACGATACCAATTGAGAGCTTCTTGTTTTGCATATCGGATCTTGCGCCTCATTGGAAAATTGCGCACACGTGCCCCGCTCATTCGCGCAAGCGGGGATGCGTGGACGTACGGACGATGACTGCCTACTTCCTTGGAATGCCTGCCTTGTCGATCACCTCGTTCCACTTTTTGATGTCGCCTGTGAGACGGCCCATCAATTCGGCAGGTGAACTCGCGTGCGCGAGCACGCCCACTTTAGCGAACTGCTCCTTGACGTCGGGCATCGCAAGCACTTCGTGCATCGCCTTGTTCATCGTATTGATGACTTCCTTCGGCGTACCTTTCGGAGCGCCGACGGCGTTCCATGAGACCACTTCGAACCCTTTCACGCCGGCCTGGTCTGCTGTCGGCACGCCCGGCAAGCAGTGGCGACGGTTTCGGACTTGACGTCGCCAGCACACGGATTTTGCCGTCGTTGACCTGACCTTGCACTGCCGGCGGAAAGTCTACCTGCATCTGCACGTCGTTGCGCAGCAGCGCAACCACGATGTCGGGTGAATTCTTGTAAGGCACAATTTGCACGTTGAGATCGGCCATAGATTTGAACAATTCGGCGCCGAGATTTTGCGTTCCACCGACGGAGATGGTGCCGATATTGAGTTTGCCGGGTTGCGCCTTCACCGCCTTGATAAAATCGGCGAGCGTCTTGTATTCGGATTGACTGCTGACGACGAAAACCAGGTCGAAAGTACCGACCATCGACACAGGCTCGAAATCCTTCACAGGGTCGAAAGGCAGGCTTTTAAAAGCCGCAACGCTGATCGCGGTGCCGTTCGTCACAAGCGCCATCGTGTAACCGTCGGGCGGCGCAGTGATCACGGCACGCGCAGCATTGATGCCACCGGGCCCGGGCATGTTTTCGATCACCACCCGCTGACCTAATTTCTGGGTCAGCTTGTCCGCCATGATGCGCGCCGTGACATCGGCGACGCCTCCCGCGCCAAATGGCAGCACGATCTTGATCGGCTTTTCGGGCCACGCCGCCTGCGCTCCACCCGATTGAGCGAATGCCAGCAAGCCGGTTGCGAGAACAGCACAAAGGCGTCCGATCGCAAATATCCCATTGTTCATGCGCGTCTCCTCCACAAAACTTTTTTCTTATGAGCTAAAACCATAGAGCCGTGCCGGATTGTCTACCAGCAAATGTTTTTGCGCCAGCGGGTCGGGCGCAAATTGCGGGACAAGGTCCACCAAATCGGCCTCGTCGGCCTCGTGCGTCGCGTTAGGATGTGGGAAATCTGTGCCCCAAAGAACGCGTTGCGGTGTCGCACTAACCAACGTGCGTGCAATCGGCACTGCCGCGGCATAGGGCGGCGAGGAAATGCGCTCGGAACCGCAGACTTTGATCCAGCAATTTTCGAGACGTGAAAGCTCTACCAGTGCGCGCAACGGCGACTGGGCGACGCCGGCCGCCGACGGCACTCGTCCCATGTGATCGATGATGAAGGGTAACGGCAACTTTCGCATCATTTCTGAGAGCGGAATGATATCGGGCGCATCGACATGCAATACAACATGCCAACCGCGACCCCTGATGCGATCGATGACGCGGTTGAACACGCTCATATTGGGCGCGCCGCCGAGATGTTTCACAAAATTAAATCGCACCCCACGCACGCCGCCTGCATCGAGCCTGTCGAAGTCCGCGTCTGTGAAACTGTCATCGACTATAGCGACGCCGCGATAGCACTCCGGATTGGAAGCGATGCAGTCGAGCATGGCGGCGTTATCGGTCCCATGGCAACTCGCCTGCACGATGACTGCACGTTCGACGCCGAGATGGGCATGCAAGGCCGCCAGCATTTCCTTGGGTGCATCTGCCGGCGTGTAGCGGCGGCCCGGGGCATATGGAAATTTGTCCGCCGGGCCGAACACATGGCAATGCGCATCGCACGCGCCGGGCGGCAGTTTGAAGCGTGGTTTTCGACGCCGCGCGAGAAAAGACCATTGTTCATTCATGGGGTGCGTTTAGCGAAGGCCGAATGACGACACAACCCCAACACCGTCCTGCGAAGCCACGTATGCCGGCACGTTGAAGGGCGCGGCGGCGAAAGATCGGTTTAATTCGTTAGGCGGCCGGCAGGTCACCCCTCGCCCAGCCTGCCTCGGTGTCATTCTGGAAGTCTGCAAAACGTCCAGCCATGATCGCCTCGCGCATCGCCGCCATCAATGCCTGGTAGTAAGCAAGATTGATGGTCGACAGCAGCACCGCCCCCAGCATTTCGTTGGCCTTGGTGAGGTGGTGAAGATAGGCCCGTGAGTAAGTGCGGGCGGCAGGATGATCGCTTTGCTCGTCAAGCGGACGCGGATCATCCGCATGGCGCGCATTTGCAAGGTTGATCGCGCCGAAGCGTGTGAATGCCATTCCGTGCCGCCCGTTTCGTGTCGGAAGCACGCAGTCGAACATATCGATGCCCCGCCTGACGGCCTCCAGCAGATCGTGCGGCGTACCGACCCCCATCAGGTAGCGCGGACGTTCCGCCGGCAGCCTTGGCGCAATTTCCGAGACAATCTTGAGCATCACCTCCTGCGGCTCGCCGACCGCAAGTCCGCCAACGGCGTAACCCTGAAAATCCAACGCCGTGAGCTCGCGCGCACTCTCCGCGCGCAGCAGGAGATCGTCACCGCCCTGCGCAATGCCAAACAACGCCGGGCCTTCCGCAGCCTGCGCTTCGAACGCGCGCTTGCTGCGTTCCGCCCACCGCAGGGAAAGCCGCATTGCGCGCGCAATGTCGTCATGGGATGCGGGCAGCTTGAGACACTCATCGAGCTGCATGGATATATCCGCGCCAAGTAGTTTTTGAATCTCTATGGCGCGCTCCGGCGTGAGCCGAACCATCGTGCCATCGAGATGGGAGCGGAAGGTCACACCTTTGTCGTCAACTTTGCGCAGGTCGGACAGCGACATGACCTGGAAGCCGCCTGAATCCGTGAGAATTGGCAGCGACCAGTTCATGAACTTGTGCAGACCGCCGAGCGCGGCAATCCGCTCGGCTCCCGGCCGCAGCATCAGATGATAGGTATTGCCCAGAACGATTTCCGCGCCGGTCGCGCGCACCGCTTCCGGCATCATGCCCTTCACGGTCGCCTGTGTGCCGACAGGCATGAATGCCGGTGTCTGCACGCTGCCGTGTGGGGTGACAAACTCGCCGCGGCGGGCGGCGCCGTCGGTCTTGAGGAGACGGAAGGAGAAGGACTGAGGCATAAGACTTATGTACTGATTTTCTAAATTTCGGATCCGGGCCTATGGGGCCGTCGCCCCATGACCAGATAGGCCCGGATACAACAAGCACGCATCGCCGTAGGAATAGAACCGGTAACTACTATCAATTGCATGCGCGTATGCTCGTTTCATGGTGTCGAGGCCGCTAAAGGCCGCGACCAGCATGAACAGCGTCGAGCGCGGCAGGTGGAAATTTGTCAGCATCAGGTCGACGGCCCGAAATTTGTAACCCGGCGTGATGAAGATGGCGGTTTCCCCCGAAAATTCCCGCAGGTGCCCTTCCTTCGACGCAGCGCTTTCGAGGAGCCGAAGTGCGGTAGAACCCACCACAACGATCCGCCCGCCTCGCTCACGTGTAGCGTTAAGGACTCCGGCGGTCTCGGCCGAGACCGAGCCAAATTCGGCGTGCATCTTGTGCCCTGCGGTATCGTCGGCCTTGACCGGGAGGAAGGTGCCGGCGCCGACGTGCAGCGTGACCTTTTGCAGGCCGATACCGCGATCCCTGAGGTGCTCCAGCAGCTTTTCCGTGAAATGCAGACCGGCAGTCGGCGCCGCGACGGAACCTTCTTCCTGGGCAAACAGGGTCTGATAGTCCGCCCGATCCTGCTCGTCGGGCTCACGCCGAGAGGCGATATAGGGCGGTAAGGGCATCTCACCGCGTTCGGCGATAGCCTGATCTAAAACCGGGCCATGGAAGGAAAACGAAAGCGTTATCTCGCCGCCCTCATCTTTATGTGAAACTTGAGCATCGAGCTCGCCAAGAAAACAGACTTTTCCTTCGGTCCCAAACCGCAGCGTATCGCCCACTTCGAGCTTCTTCGCGGGCTTCGCAAACGCCCGCCAATGCGACCCGTCGATCCGCTTATGCAAAGTCGCCTCGATCGCGGGTTCGGCGCTCCCACGGCCGATGCGCCGTCCCCTCAGCCGCGCCGCAATGACCTTACTGTCATTGACCACGAGACAGTCGCCCGCATGTAACAGATCCGGCAAGTCGCTGACCTTGTGATCATCAAATTCGGGCGTCTTGCCCGGCATTACGACCAGAAGCCGAGCGGCGTCGCGCGGACTCGCCGGTCGCAGGGCGATACGGTCTGCAGGCAATTCAAAATCGAAAAGATCGGTTTTCATTGCGTCCCGAAGTCATGCCCGGCGCAGTGCCTGGGCGCCCTGCATCCTGGCTAGATTGGCACCGGTTTGCCGCTACGCAAAATGGCCGGGACGAGCCCGGCCATGACAACTTATTGAGCGCAGTGTTGCCTACGCCCCCATTGACGCCTTGACGATCTTGTCGGGGTTTTCGACGGGTTCGCCGCGTTTGATTTTATCGACATTGTCCATGCCCTCGATCACCTTGCCCCACACCGTGTACTGATTGTCGAGGAAGCGGGCATCGTCGAAGCAAATGAAAAACTGGCTGTCACCCGAATCCGGATTGGAAGAGCGTGCCATCGATACCGTCCCGCGCACATGCGGTTCACGATTGAATTCCGCTTTAAGCTTCTTTCCCGAGCCGCCCGTACCCGTGCCGTGCGGACAGCCGGTCTGCGCCATAAAGCCGTCGATCACACGATGGAATACAATGTCATTGTAAAATCCATCCTTCACCAATTCCTTGATGCGTTCGACATGGCCCGGCGCAAGATCGGGACGCATCTCGATCACAACCTTGCCCCTGGTGGTCTCCAGCGTCAGCGTATCTTCGGGTTTCGCCATATCACTCCCTTTCACACAACAAACTAACTAATGATATCGCACGCATCAGCGCTCGATGGTTGCTTTCTTGACATAATCCATACGCGGAAAGTCCTTCGCCAGATAAGCATTGCCCTCGCTCTGGAGGCGGCTCTGATCGGGACCGCGGCCCCGCGGCGCGCCCTCGCCATATTCGGCATTGAGAGCATCCACCACGTTCATACCCGACACGACCCGGCCGAACGGCGCAAAGCCAAACTCGTCGAGACGCGAATTGTCTGCGAAGTTGATGAAGACCTGGCTGGTGCGGGTATTGGGACCGGCCGTCGCAAAGGTAATGGTTCCACGCTTGTTACTTTGCGTGACTGGATCATCGCTGATCTGCGCCGCGCGCCATCGCGCCATGATCGCAGGATCGCCGCTGATGCCGAACTGCACCATGAATCCGGAGATCACGCGAAAGAAACGCACATTGTCATAAAAACCGTACTTGACGAGGTTGTAGAAGCGATCGGCCGCTTTCGGTGCCCAATCGCGCGTAACCTCGATGACAAACACGCCCTTGCTGGTGTCGAAGCGGGCTTTATACACCGCCGGCGCCTGCTCGCGCAGCGCCGCAGGATTGCTCAGCGGGGACTGCGCCGACGCGGGTAATACGGGCGCCGCTAGCGTCAAAGCGAAAACGAATGTGACAAGTGCAAGGAACGGTCGGCGGCTAGTCATTGTGGTCCTCGTCGAAGGCGCGGGATAGTTCACCGCGGAAATTTCTTTTTTAGGCGCGCGACGACCGGGACCGGCACAAAGGCCGAAACGTCGCCACCCATCCCTGCGATCTGCCGCACCAATGTGGCGGTGATCGGGCGCACCATCGGTGACGCCGGCAGAAAAACGCTCACGACATCAGGGGCCATGGCCTCGTTCATGCCCGCCATCTGCATTTCGTAGTCGAGATCAGTGCCGTCGCGCAGGCCGCGAATGAGCATGCTCGCGCCCGCCTTGCGCGCCGTTTCCACGACGAGGTCGGCAAAGGTGATGCACGTCAACTCGCACTTGGCCTCGCGCGCCAGCGGCGTGCAGGTCTCCTGCAGCATCGCTATTCGTTCCTCGGCTGCAAATAATCGGAACCTTGCCGGGATGGATCCCGATGGCGATCACCAGGCGATCGGCAAGCCGAACGGCATGCCTGACCACGTCGAGATGGCCGTTGGTCACTGGGTCGAACGAGCCCGCGTAAAGCGCGATTCTCGGCATGGCGGGGGTCTAACCCGCCTCTTTGAGGCTCGCAAGACCGGCGTCTTTTGGGCGTGAACCTTTCCCCCGGCTGCTGCGACCCATATGCATGGATGGCGACGGTCAATTACGCCCTTCTGTGACCCGGATCACAGCGGCAGCAAGGCGCCTTTCCTAGTGTGATCACTGCCGGGATGCCGAAGGCGCCGGCGGCAAGCCAAACAGGGGGCTGTCATGTTGAAATCAATCGCCGCCATTACGATCGCTGCCGCAATTGCCGCGGTCATCACCGTATTTTCCGCTCCGGCCGCCGATGTGGTCGCGAGCCCGCTGCCCAAGCCAGCAGCCGACGCGATCGCAGCCTGCAAGCAGCGGCCATGGCCCTACCTAAACTGCGTCGGTACCGAATTTGGCAATTCGCACGTTCGCCTGATCAGCGTCGACCGCGTGGCGCAGTAGCGCCTTACCCCGCCGTCGCGGAGGCGCTACGCTTCCCCATTCTCATGAGGGAAGCTTCCATGCGCCAAGCTGTTCTCGCCGCGGCAATGCTTGTCTGGGTGGCCCCTGCGTTCGCACAAGATTACCCGACCCGTCCGGTCCGCATCATCGTGCCCACGCCTGCAGGCGGTCCGGTCGACGTCATGGCCCGCGTGCTAGGGAACGCCCTGCCGGCATTCCTGGGACAAAATGTCTTCATCGAGAACAAACCGGGCGCGGGCAATACGATCGGATCGCGACAGGCGGCCGCCGCCGATCCTGACGGCTATACGCTCATGGTCTCGGCTGCGAGCGGACTGATCATGAGCCCGATGCTCCACAGCAACGCCGGATATGACGCATCGAGTTTCGCGCCCGTCGCCCTTATTGCGGAAACTCCGCAGGTACTTGTGATCAATCCAAAGTTGCCGTTCAAGACCGTCGCCGACCTCGTCGCCTATGCCAAGGCCAATTCAGGCAAGCTCAACTCTTCGACCGGCGGCATCGGCACGCTTCCACATCTCAATGCCGAACTGTTCAAATCGGTGAGCGGGACCAACATCCTGCACGTACCGTATAAAGGCGGCGGCCCCGCACTCACGGCCGTCGTAGCCGGCGAAGTGCAGATGACATTCGACACTGTGAGCACGTCTTTGCAGTTAATCAACGACGGCAAATTGCGCGCTCTCGCCATCGTCGGTCCGAAACGAGCGCCAGAATTGCCCGGCGTACCATCGATGCCCGAGTTAGGTTTTCCCGCAGTGACAAGCGGGGCGTGGACGGCGCTGATGGCGCCCCGCGACACGCCGCCGGCAATTATTGCCAAACTCAACGCGGCCGCAAATGCCGCCCTCAACAGCGCAGCAATGAAAACCGCGCTCTCGAAACTGGGTGCGCAACCGCGCGGCGGCAGCCCTAAAGACCTCATCGATCACATCCAGCGCGAAACTACAAAGTGGAAGCCTATTGTGACGACACTGAATCTGCAGGTGGATTGAGCATGCGCTTCATATTGCGAGCCGCAGTACTGCTTTTATTTCTCGTCCTTGCGCCATTCGCATCGGCGCAAATTCCCCCAGGTGCCGGTGAACTGCAAAGCTATCGCGGGCTGCACGCTGCCGCCGCCAACGGCGACACAAACGAAATCGAAAAGCTGGTGAAAACCGGCGCAACGATCGACGCGCCGGATGCCCACGCCCGCACGCCACTGCATGTCGCGGTTTTTTTGGGAAAACATAATGCGGCGCGGACGTTAATGGGACTGGGCGCAGATCCAAATGCTCTCGACGCACAAAAATACGACATCGTGACGATCGCCGCCGTTCTTGATGACGTACCGATGCTGAAAATTGCCCTCGCAGGTGGTTGCAAGGCGACCAACATTACGAGCCCTTATCAAGGTACAGCGCTGATTGCGGCGGCTCATCTCGGCCATGACGAAGTCGTGCGCACCTTGATTGCGGCTCGGGCGCCACTCGACCATGTCAACAATCTCGGCTGGACCGCGGTCATCGAATCGATCGTGCTGGGCGATGGCGGCAGGCGCCATATTGCGACACTCAAGGCGCTCATCGATGGGGGAGCCGATATCAACCTGCCCGACCGGTCCGGCGATACCCCGCTGGCGCTTGCAAATAGACGCGGCTATGCAGAAATGGCTGCGATGCTGAAGGCCGCCGGCGCACATTAAAGTCCCGACGATGACCGACGAGGTCGGCACAGTCCAGTTCCACTCAGCGATCGCGGAACCGCTACCATACCACCACCTATTCTTCTTCTCCCTCTTCGCTCAGACGCTCGACCGAAACCACGCGCTCATCTTCGGCTGTATTGAGCACGATAACGCCTTGCGTTGAGCGTCCGGCGATCCGAATGCCGGACACGGGCGTGCGGATCAGCTTGCCCTGGTCGGTGACCAACATGACCTGGTCGGCTTCTTCAACTGGAAACGAACCAATGATCTTTCCGGTTTTCTTGGTCAGCGACATGGCGACGATGCCTTTGCCGCCACGACCGGTGGTTCGGTATTCATACGACGACGACCGCTTGCCGAAACCGCGCTCGGAGACTGTCAGGACAAATTGCTCCGCTGCGGACAATTCAACGTAGCGTTTCTCGCCGAGCTCAATCGCACCGACTGCCTCTTCGGCGTCTGCGGGAGCCACCTCCTCTTCACTGCCACCCCGCCGGACAGCACTGGCGCGCTTGTGATAGGCGGCACGCTCTTCGGCGGTCACGTCGATATGCCGCAGTATCGACAGCGAGATGACGTGATCCTTATCGGCGAGAGTAATGCCACGCACGCCGCGCGAGGTGCGGCCCTGGAATACGCGCACCTCGGGCACCGCGAACCTGATGCATTGGCCGCCGTTAGCGGTCAGCAGCACATCGTCCTTCTCCGTGCATATTTGTACGTCGACAATCAACTCGCCGTCCTCAAGTTTCATGGCGATGATGCCGGACGGCCGCACCTCGACGAAATCCGAGAGCTTGTTGCGCCGAACCGTGCCGCTGGTGGTCGCGAACATCACGTCAAGTTCGGCCCATGATGCTTCATCTTCGGGAAGCGGCATGATGGTGGTGATCGTTTCGCTCTGTTGCAGAGGCAGAATGTTGATCAGCGCCTTACCGCGCGCCTGCGGCGCCGCGATCGGTAACCGCCAGACTTTCTCCTTGTAGACCTTACCGCGGGAGGAGAAATACAGAACCGGTGCGTGAGTCGAGGCGACGAACAGCCGGGATACGAAATCCTCTTCACGGACCTGCATACCCCCGCGGCCTTTGCCGCCGCGGCGCTGCGCGCGATAGGTCGAGAGCGGCACGCGCTTGATGTAGCCCTGGTGTGAAACAGTGACGACCATCTCCTCGCGCGTGATCAGGTCTTCTTCGTCCACGTGCCCGGTTGCTTCCGCGATCACCGTGCGGCGAGGTGTGGCGAACTCATTCTTCACATCGGCAAGTTCTTTCTTGATGATTGCCTGGATGCGGGCGCGAGAGCGCAGAATCTCGAGATAATCAGCGATCTCTATCGCGAGCTTGTCGAGTTCTTCCTTGATTTCGTCACGGCCGAGCGCCGTGAGGCGCTGCAGACGCAGGTCGAGAATAGCCTTTGCCTGTTCCGCCGAAAGCTTGGTCGTGTTTTTTGACGAGACCTTGTGGCGAGGATCGTCAATCAGCGTCACCATTGACGCCACGTCCTTCGCCGGCCAGTCGCGTTTCATCAGGGCTTCGCGGGCCTCATTCGGATCTTTGGCGGCGCGGATCAACTTGATGACTTCGTCGATATTGGCAACGGCAATGGCAAGTCCCACGAGCACATGGGCGCGATCACGAGCTTTGCCGAGCAGATATTTGGTCCGCCGCGACACGACCTCTTCGCGGAACGCGATGAAGGCCGTAAGCATGTCCTTCAGCGTCATAACCAGCGGGCGACCGCCGTCGAGCGCCACCATATTGCAGCCAAACGATGATTGCAGTGGCGTAAACCGGTAGAGCTGATTGAGCACGACGTCGGGCACTGCCTCGCGCTTGAGTTCGACCACGACGCGATAACCATCGCGATCGCTTTCGTCGCGCAGGTCGGCGACCCCGTCGATCTTTTTCTCGCGCACCAATTCAGCGATGCGCTCTACCATTGATGCTTTGTTCACCTGGTACGGAATTTCGGTGATGATGAAGGCTTCGCGCTCCTTGCGGACAGTCTCGATCTCGACCTTGCCACGCATGACGATCGAGCCGCGGCCCTCCGAATAAGCCGATCGGATGCCGTCGCGGCCGAGAATGATACCGCCGGTCGGGAAATCAGGACCGGGGACGATCTTGATCAGGTCGTCGATTGTGAGCCCAGGATTGTCGATTAGCGCTGTTGCCGCGTCGATCACCTCACCCAGATTATGCGGCGGAATGTTTGTAGCCATGCCGACTGCAATGCCGCCCGCGCCGTTGACAAGCAAATTCGGGAACCGCGCCGGCAACACCACCGGCTCGTGTTCGTTGCCGTCATAGTTTGGCTGGAAGTCCACCGTGTCCTTATCGATGTCATCGAGAAGCGACATCGCCGGACGTGCCAGCCGGCATTCGGTGTAGCGCATCGCCGCCGGGGGATCGCCGTCGACCGAGCCAAAATTGCCCTGTCCGTCAATCAGCATCAGGCGCATGGAGAAGTTTTGCGCCATGCGTACCAGCGCATCGTAGATCGCCTGATCGCCGTGCGGGTGGTATTTGCCCATCACGTCGCCGACCACGCGCGCCGATTTGACATACTTTTTATCGGGCGTATGGCCCTGCTCGTGCATGGAATGGAGAATGCGCCTGTGCACAGGCTTGAGACCGTCGCGCGCATCCGGCAATGCACGCGACACGATCACGCTCATCGCGTAATCGAGATAGCTGCGCTTCATCTCCTCGGTGATCGAAACCGGGCGCACATCGGAAGGAGTTGCGTCCCCCGATTTCGGAGGTTCGGTATCGGCCAAGATGACGTCCTGCGTGGAGTTTTGGTTGCGGTTTTTCTAACTGATTCACCCACCTTTTGCCAACCGAAATGCGCCCTCATACAGCCTAATATATCTATTTAATTCAATATGTTACGTGTAACGATCGGGTACTCCGGTCGCGACATTTTAAGCGCCCAAAACGCACTCCAAATGATGACCCGGGGCGGCCACCGTGCGGAACCCCAACCGTCCAAAAACCGGGCCCAACCTCAACGAGAGTCAGGGGACCATGTGATAGCGTTGGCACCATCCATGCCGGTCGAATTCGTTGTCTCCGCGTTGGTTACGTTGGTGGTCGTGGTCGATCCGATCGGCCTCGTTCCTTCCTATCTTGCGCTTACCCTTGGATTGCCCGAAAACGCGCGCCGTAGCGTTGCGCTGCGCGCGGCGGTGATTGCGGCAGCCATTCTTGCCGGCAGCGCGCTGATCGGTGATTGGCTGCTGCACACGCTGTCAATCGGTCTGCCGGCATTCCGCATCGCCGGAGGCTTGCTTTTGTTCTCGATCGCCTCGGAAATGGTATTTGGCGTGCGCATTGAACGGCAGTCCCGTCAGGCTGAAGAAGCCCTCGAAGAGCATGTGCGCAATATCGCCGCCTTTCCTCTCGCCATTCCTTTGATGGCCGGGCCGGGCGCGATTACCGCCACCGTTCTGCTCGCCGGTCGAAGTAATGGCGATCCGATGCGGCTCTTATTTTTGCTCATCGTGATAGCGGTCGTGCTCTTGCTTTGCGTTGCCGTATTCACGCTTTCCGCGCGTATTGGAAAACTGCTTGGCGTCACCGGCAATATCGTCCTTTCACGACTGCTCGGCGTGCTGCTCGCGGCTCTTGCCGTGCAATACGTCATCGACGGTGCACGAGCCGCATTGGGCAGCTGAGATTGCGTCCCGCACGAGCTGGCAATTGCGTTGAGGACCCTCACTTGCGCGAGGGTGACCGTATTATGTGAAACGCCAAGCGCCGTCAGAACGGGATTTCGTCGTCCATGTCGTCGCGCTTGCCGCCGCCACCTGCACCGGCCATCGCGGGCTTGCGTTCACGCGCAGCGGTCGGCCCCGCAGATCCGAAATCACCGTTTTCGGCCCCTGCCCCACCAGCACCCCCGCCGGCGCGATCGAGCATTGTCAGCGCCGAATTGAACCCCTGCAGCACGACCTCGGTCGAATAACGGTCCTGCCCATCTTTGTCCTGCCATTTGCGGGTCTGGAGAGCACCTTCGAGGTAAACCTTCGAGCCCTTCTTGAGATATTGCTCGGCGATTTTGGCTAGGCCTTCGCTGAAGATCACCACGCGATGCCACTCGGTCTTTTCCTTGCGCTCGCCGGTGCCCTTGTCGCGCCAGGATTCCGACGTGGCGACGCGCAAATTGACAATCGGCCGGCCGTCCTGCGTGCGGCGAACCTCCGGGTCGGCCCCTAGATTGCCGACGAGAATGACCTTGTTGACGCTGCCTGCCATGATGCTCTCCGCGTGGCGACCTGCCGCTGCTTCGCTTGAGAAGCCGCAACATCACCGTTTGAGGGCCAAATGCCGCCGGTCGGCCCCGTTGAACCAATTCCCACCCTAGGCCTCGCCAATTGGCGCCACAAAGGGGCGGCAAGCGCGTTTACCCCTAATCCACAGGGGTCAAGCCGATCTGCCGATCAAAAGCTCCCTAGAACGCGCGGTGGCTCCCCCACCATTGTTCTTGTTATGTTCTAGTTCATTCACTAGGGTAATGCAAGCGAGTCCGACCGGGCGGCCTGACCCACGGACTCTTCGACGGGGGCACTTTGTCCACCCCGGTTTTCAACCGTTATCGGCGTCTCGCACTGGCAATGCCCCATCGTTCTTACTACGTTCCGGAGACCAGCACCGAGCGGCCCCGCCTTTTGCGGTGCTGCGCGGAGTAGTTTTGCCCTTTTTGTCTCATGACCGACCGCACCAGTAAGCCAACCCGCGACGCCCGCCAGATCACCATTCGTGGCGCGCGCGAGCACAATCTCAAGAATATCGACGTCGCCATTCCGCGCGACCGGCTGGTCGTATTCACCGGCCTGTCGGGGTCGGGTAAGTCCTCGCTCGCCTTCGACACCATCTATGCAGAGGGTCAGCGCCGCTACGTCGAGTCCCTTTCGGCCTACGCGCGGCAATTCCTCGAGATGATGCAGAAGCCGGACGTCGATCAAATCGACGGGCTTTCGCCCGCCATCTCGATCGAGCAGAAGACGACCTCGAAAAACCCCCGCTCCACAGTCGGCACCGTTACCGAGATCTACGACTACATGCGTTTGCTCTGGGCACGCATCGGCGTGCCCTACTCGCCGGCAACCGGCTTGCCGATCGAAAGCCAGACGGTCTCGCAAATGGTCGACCGCGTACTCGCGCTGCCCGAAGGCGCGCGGATCTACGTACTCGCGCCGGTCGTGCGCGGCCGCAAAGGCGAATACAAAAAAGAACTCGCCGAGTTCCTGCGCAAGGGCTACCAGCGCGTGAAGATCGACGGCGCCTTCCACGAGATCGGCGACGTGAAGCCGCTGGACAAGAAATTCACCCACGACATCGATGTGGTCGTTGATCGTCTCGTCGTACGCGGCGATATAGGCACGCGGCTTGCGGATTCACTCGAGCAATGCCTGAAACTGGCTGACGGGCTTGCTGTTGTCGAGCTTGCCGACACTAAGGCGAGTGGAGCCGTCGCCAATCGCGGGCGCAACGCCAACGCCGAACGGCTGATCTTCTCCGAAAAATTTGCGTGTCCCGTATCAGGATTTACGATTTCCGAGATCGAGCCGCGGCTGTTTTCTTTCAACAATCCGTTTGGCGCGTGCCCGGAATGCGGCGGCCTCGGGGTTGAACAACACATCGACGCCGACCTTGTGATCCCCGACCGCGATGCAACCTTGCGTAAAGGAGCCATCGCGCCCTGGGCGAAATCGTCGTCGCCCTACTACATCCAGACGCTGGATGCGCTCGCCAAACACTATCGCTTCGCGCTCGACACGAAATGGAAGGATCTGCCGAAAAAGACACAGGACGCGATCCTCTACGGGTCAGGCGAAGATGACATCAAATTTGTTTATGATGATGGCCTGCGCGGCTACACGACGAAAAAGCCATTCGAGGGCGTCATCACCAATCTCGAGCGCCGGTTCAAGGAGACTAGAATCGGAGTGGGCGCGTGAAGACCTGCAGAAATATTTCACCGACGTGCCATGCAAAGCGTGCAAGGGGGCGCGGCTCAAGCCGGAGGCACTCTGCGTCAAAATCGGCGGACAGGACATCGCGCAGGTGGCGGAACTGTCGGTTCGTCGTGCCGGCGAATGGTTCACCGAAATTCCGAAACAGCTCAATGCGCAGCAGAACGAGATCGGCACGCGCGTGCTCAAGGAAATCCGCGAACGTCTGAAGTTTCTGGTGGACGTTGGCCTCGATTACCTCACGCTGGCGCGCGCATCCGGCACGCTCTCCGGAGGCGAGAGTCAGCGTATTCGTCTCGCCTCGCAAATTGGTTCGGGCCTCACCGGCGTGCTCTATGTTCTCGACGAGCCGTCGATCGGCCTGCATCAGCGCGACAATGCCCGCCTGCTTGAAACCCTCAAAAGGCTTCGTGATCTCGGCAACACGGTAATCGTGGTCGAGCACGACGAAGATGCCATCCGTACAGCCGACCATGTGCTCGATATCGGCCCCGGCGCCGGCATCCATGGCGGGCATATCGTTGCGGAAGGTCAGGTCGACGACCTCATCGATGCGCCGAATTCATGGACCGGGAAGTATCTCTCCGGCGAACTGAGTGTGCCTATCCCGGAGCGACGCCCGCGTTCACGCCGCGTGCTGAAAGTGATCAACGCCCGCGGCAACAACCTAAAGAATATAACCGCCGAGATCCCGCTCGGCCTGTTTACTTGCGTGACCGGCGTGTCAGGCGGCGGCAAATCTACGCTACTGATCGACACCCTCTACAATTCTGTGGCTCGCAAGCTCAACGGCGCCTCACTCGCGCCCGCCCCGCACGACCGCATTGAGGGGCTGGAACACGTCGACAAGATCATCGATATCGACCAGTCGCCTATCGGCCGCACGCCGCGCTCGAACCCGGCGACCTATACCGGCGCCTTCACGCCGATCCGAGAGTGGTTTGCCGGATTGCCCGAGAGCAAGGCGCGCGGTTACGAGCCGGGCCGGTTCAGTTTCAACGTCAAGGGTGGCCGCTGCGAGGCCTGTCAGGGCGACGGCGTGATCAAGATCGAGATGCACTTCTTGCCTGACGTCTACGTGACCTGTGATGTCTGCAAGGGCAAACGCTACAACCGTGAGACGCTGGAAATCCTTTTCAAGGGCAAGTCGATCGCCGATGTGCTCGACATGACTGTCGAAGAAGCGCTCGATTTCTTCAAGGCGGTGCCGCGCGTGCGTGACGTGCTCGCGCTGCTGCACCGCGTCGGCCTCGACTACATCCATGTCGGCCAGCAGGCCACTACGCTCTCTGGCGGCGAGGCACAGCGCGTGAAGCTTGCCAAGGAACTGTCTAAACGGGCCACCGGCCGCACGCTATACATTTTGGATGAACCGACCACCGGCCTGCATTTCCACGACGTTGCAAAACTGCTTGAGGTCCTTCACGAACTGGTTGAAGGCGGCAACACGGTTGTCGTCATCGAGCACAACCTCGAAGTCATCAAGACCGCCGACTGGGTGATCGATTTAGGCCCCGAAGGTGGCGACGGCGGCGGTGAAATCGTCGCAAGCGGCACTCCGGAGGAGATTGTGAAGGCTAAACGGAGTTATACCGGGCAATTCCTGAAGCCGGTGCTGGGGCGCGCTGCGCCGGGGCGCAAGAAACGCGTCGAGGCAGCGGAATAGCGCAAACGTACCGCGGTAGTAGCCAACAAGGCGCTGACACCCTTGTTTGGCGCGCGCAGAATGGCGGGGCAATGGACAAAACAACATCTCGCGCCGCCGATCCAGGCGAAATGCCGATTGCTGACATCGCCGGCGAATCCTTCGCCGCCTTCAACGGCGGCGGACGCCAACTAAGGTCCTTCTCCACCCGTTATCCTGATCTCACCATGGATGATGCTTATCACGTCACTGCTATCGCGAACCAAATGCGCATTGCGCAGGGTTACAAGCCCGTCGGCCGCAAGATCGGTTTCACCAATCGCCGCCTGTGGGACGAATACGGTGTGCGCGCGCCAATTTGGGGTTATGTCTACGACCGCACCATTCACGACTTCGGAGCGCCGCTGTCTCTGGCGCCGTACAGCGCCCCCAAGATCGAACCGGAAATCATGTTCGGCCTCGGTGCAGTGCCCTCACCTGGAATGGATGACGCCGCACTGTTGTCCTGTATTGCATGGGTTGCGCACGGCTTTGAGATCGTACAGTCAATCTATCCGCAGTGGACGTTTTCCGCACCCGACACAGTTATCTCCAATGCTCTGCATGGTGCATTGCTGATCGGCCCGCGCCACAATATCGGCACGCGCTCCAGCGAATGGCTGCGAGCGTTGACCAGCTTCGAGATCGACCTCATTTGCGACTACAAATTGATGGATCGCGGCCAAGCCCTCAACGTGCTCGAAGGCCCCCTCTCGACGATCCGCTACCTTATGGATCTGCTTGCGCGTGACCCAAATAACCCGCCGCTCGCCGCCGGCGAGATCATCTCCACCGGCACACTCACGCGGGCCTTGCCGGTGCGACCACGGGAGATTTGGACGACGAAGCTCAACGGTATCGAACTCGAAGATGCCACTTTGCATCTTAGCTGATCTGGATCCGACACATCAGCGTCAGTTACGCCGGACTGGCGCCAGTGCCCGTCGCGAGGCTGTCTCTTCTTTTCTGATCGCCCCTGTGCATAACGTAGCGGAATCGCGCATCCTGTGACATGCGTCACAACGAGGATGCCGGCATAGGCCTAGATAGATTGATGGCACACGAATTTTTCGGATGCCATCACAGGTTTTCCGAAAAAAGGGGCCGCTCGTTTTTGCAAACGGCGGCCCTAAAGAAGGCCACCGGCGGGGTGACGCCGGTGGCCAGCCTCTACCAAAATAGTTTCGGCACGTTTTATTTGTGACGAAATTGCAGCTATCCCCAATTTCAAAAGCTTTGACACAATTGGTGCCCCTCCGTGTGACTGCCGCGCAACGAACCGAAGAACCAAATACCATTTGCAAAATTATTCGCAAAAATGGAAGTGCTTCGTTACCTCCAACATTGTGATGGTCGAGCGCGGGAGAAATCGCGGGTTAGTTTATTTTGCAACAAAACGCCCGCCGGAAGGCGGGCGCTTCGTCATCGCAGTGGGCCTAATTACTTCGTCTTATGCTTTCAGCGCAGCCAAAACGCGCTCCGGCGTGAACGGCATGTGATAGAGGCGCTTGCCCGTCAGCTTGTGAAACGCGCAGGCGATTGCCGGCGCGATACACGGCGTGCTGATTTCGCCAAGCCCTGTGGGATGAGCATCGCTCTCGATGAACGCCACATGCATTTCTTGCGGCATGTCGGACATCCGCATGACGGTATAGTCACCGAAGTTCGATTGTTCGACGGCGCCATCGCGTACCGTTACGCGCTCATGCAGCGACGAAGACAAGCCGTAAACGATGCCGCTTTCGAGATTTGCTTTTGAGGCCTCAGGCTGCACGATGATGCCGCCGTCGGCAACAACCCACACTTTGTGCACGCGGATTGCGCCCGCCCTGCGATCAAGCGAGGCCTCGACGACGCATGCGCCGAGCGAGCCCGAACGTTCGCTCATGGCAAAGCCGAGCGCGCGTCCTTCCCGACGCTTTGCTGTCCAATCGGCCAATTTAGTCACCGTTTCGACGCATCGGCGCGCCTTCGGTGTGATTGACATGCGTTCGAGACGAAATTCGACGGGATCTACACTTTGATCAGCCGCCATCTGATCGACCATTGCCTCGATCGCAAACAGATTGAAGTTATGGGCGACAGCGCGCCAATGCTTGATACGGATACCTTCGTCGACATTGCGCAGTTCAAGATGCTGGTTCGGCAACGCGTAATATGACGAGATATGCATCCCGCCGGTAATCAGATTGGCACCCCCGTCATCGCCGACTGCACAGTGACGCCACCCGACTACCTTGCCTGAAGCATCGGTCGCCGCTTCCAGGCATTGGAAGGTCATCGGACGAAACATCCCATGCGCAATGTCCTCCTCGCGGGTCCAGACCATTTTAACCGGCCGCTTCGTCTCGCGCGCCATCAGCGCCGTTTCGACAGCATAATCCGCAAGTGACCGTCTGCCGAAACCGCCACCAAGATAGCATTGATGGACATCGACCTGTTCAGGCTTGAGGCCGAGGGACTTGGCGATGAGATCGCGGCTGCGCCCAAGATCCTGCGAACCGTCCCAGACCTCGAGCCGGTCGCCGGCTTCATTGAAGCGCGCGACTGCGTTCAGCGGCTCCAGTTGTGCATGGTAGGTATAGTCGCTGCTGTATTCACTCTTGTAGACCTTCGCCGCGCCGGCAAAGGCCGCTTCGATGCTGCCTTTCTGGTCGACGATTTTCACCGTCGCGGCCGGATCTGCATGGATTGCCGCATAGCGCGCCAGCGCCTGATCGGACTCGAAACCGTCGACCTTGTTCTTGCTCCATGTCACACGCAGTGCACGCCGTCCCGCCATCGCCTGCGGAAAAGTCTCGGCAACAACGCCAACGCCACCCGGCAACTTCACGGTCGCGAGAACGCCGGGCATCGCCTTGATGTCGGCATCGTTCCACTTTTCCGGCCCGTTGCCATGAACCGGAGAGTGGAGCGCACTCGCATAGACCATGTCGGGCAAGTGAACATCGATTGCGTACTGCGCACTGCCGTTGACCTTCAGCGGAAGATCGCGACGACGCACCGAACGTCCAATCAGGCGAAAATCTTTTCGGGTCTTGAGCTCGCTCTTGTCGACGCTGGGAAGCGTCGACGGAACCTTGCCGAAAGCGGCAATCTCGCCATAACTCAGTCTTCGGTTCGAAGTCGGATCAATCACGACGCTTGGCTCAGTCATGAGCTTCGACGGATCGACGCCCCAGCGTTCGGCGGCATTCGCGATCAACACTTTACGCACTTGCGCACCTGCAACGCGCAGATCGTCCCAATACATCATTACCGCACGGCTGCCCGTGACCGTCATGTTCCGCTGGCCATTGCGGGCGGGCCAACCGTAGACCTCGGGTTTGGAAGGTGCCCACGCAAGGACGACCTTGTCCCAGTCGGCATCCATTTCTTCCGCGATCATCAGCGGGATGGCGGTACCGGAGCCCTGCCCCATCTCCGTGACGGTCAGGATCGTAATTCCGCCGTCTGGTGCGATGCGAACCCAAGGCGACAAATGGGTCGGGTCGATCGCTGCGCGCGCGGCCGGAAGGATGTGCGTACCATCGGTGCCGAATGCAAACGAGAACGTCATGCCGCCAATTCCAGCGAGAACGCCGCGGCGTGTCAGTTCGGGAGCCTTGAGCATTACGGTCATGACTTAGCCCTCCCTCGACGCGCGTTCGATCGCCGAAATGATACGGTTATAAGTTCCGCAACGGCAAATATTGCCATCCATGTGCGTAACGATTTGCTGACGCGTCGGCTTCGGATTGCCGGCAAGCAACTCGGCCGCCTTCATGATCTGGCCAGACTGGCAATAGCCGCACTGCGGCACCTCTTCGATCACCCACGCCTTCTGCAACGGATGCGAGGCATCCGGCGAGAGGCCCTCGATCGTGACGATATTTGCGCCTTCGGCCGCCGAAACCGGAACCTGGCAGGAACGCTGCGCGCGCCCGTCAATATGAACCGTGCAGGCACCACAAAACCCTGCGCCGCACCCAAACTTCGTGCCGGTCAGGCCCACAACGTCGCGGATCACCCACAAAAGTGGTGATCTGGAATCAGCATCAACGGCGACCGGTTTGCCGTTCACGGTGAATGAAGCCATCGGGAACCTCCCTGTCCAGCGCACACTGCTGTGCGCGCTATTTGCCCCCAGCTAGACAACCGGCAGTCTAGCAAGCGTGCAACGTTTTGACATTGGAAAAGAAGACGGAGCTGGCAGCGCCGATGCAAATTTCAGTGATAATCGTGTCGAGCTTCGTATCCGCCGTTTGAGTAACGGCGACGATCGTAATTTGCGGGGCCGCTTAATGCGCCGGCAGTGTGTTCAGGCACTGCGCGAGGGTCACATAGGACTGCCCCGCGCTCTTGACGCATTTGGCCTGCCCATCCGTCGATACGTGGTCCCAAGCTTTGTCGACGATCGTTTTTGTGGATTCCTCGCTCAGTTCGCAGATGGCCTTCGCGAAGTCACCCATGTTACCGCTACTGTGGTTCTGCGCGAAACCGCCGCAGAACTGGTCGGTGTTAAATTCCGGCGGCGATGCCGCCCGTGCGCTGCTGCACACGAAGATGGCGACGAACGTGGCAAGAAACACTCTCATGGCGGAATATGCATACAGACAGACCGTTTCGATTGTTTTTGCAAGATCCGTAAAAATTTGCGTTAAATTGCACATATGAATGTCCTCGTTACCGGCGGGGCCGGTTTTCTCGGCGGCTACGCGATGTCTGCGCCTGCGCAGCCGGCCACAATGCGGTCGCCTACGATATTGCGCTGCCCTCCGATGAAATGCTGGCGGTCACGCCATCACTCGCATCCTCTTGCCGGTTGGGGTCAATCGACGACTTCGGGCGGCTGGTCGAGATCTGCCGCATCGAAGACATTGACGCGATTGTCCACACGGCCGGCCGGGTCGAGACTCGAACCCTCGCTGGCCGATCCAACCGCATTTTACCAGACCAACATCATGGGCCTGGTGAATGTCTGCGAAGCGGCACGCCAGCTTGAGGTGCGCAAGCTTGTTTCGATCTCGAGCAACGCGGCCTACCACAAAGGCGTCGGCGAGAAGCTGAGCGAGACGGATCCGCCGTTTTCAATAACTGAGGCTAACCCCGCCGGCCACTATGGCACCTCGAAAATGGCCGGCGAGGCGATTGGCATGGCCTACGCCACCTTTCACGATGTCGACTTTCTCTCGCTGCGCGTCACGGCAATCTATGGGTTCGGCATGCGCAGTCCGATGTACCTGAAGCCGATGGTGGAAGGTGCCGTATTGGGAAAGCCCGTCCGCTTCTCAACCGGCGGACCAATGAAGCGCGATTACACACATGTCTTCGATTGCTGTGATGCGATCGTCATGGCGATCGATGCGCCGCGCTGGAAGCCCGGCACGCAGCGCATCCTCAATATTTCAGCAGGCCGGACCTGTACCGCCGCCGAGCTAGCCGCGATTGTCCGGCACGTCATCCCCGGCGCAGACATCATGATCGGCGACGGTCTAACCCCGCTCGAGCAAGCGAATGTGCGAATGCGAGCACCGCTAGATATTTCCGTCGCCAAACGGCTGCTGGGTTGGTCACCAAAATGGCAAATCGAAGATGGCATTCGGCAATATGCCGATCGCTTCCGGGCATATGTGAAAGGTTCATAGTCGCGCACCGCGTGGCGTAGAGCTTGCGAGACCCTATTCTGCGTGACACACTGAATTTAAATCGACAGCAAACAAAAAGACCTCGCGGGGAGAAGGCGAAATGAAAGTTCTCGGAAAGATTGCGACTGCCTGCCTTTTAGTACCCTTCGCCTTTTGGCCGGCGTTCGCACAGGCTCCGAAACTCGAGAAAACTCACCTCGCCATCGCCGTCGGCGGTTCGATCAGTCAGATGAACAAGGTTGCCTATACGATGGCACTGCATCGAAAATACTTCGAGCAGGAAGGCCTCACTGTCGATTCATCCGCGTTCGCGTCCGGAACCGCCGCTCTGCAAAGCCTCATCGGCGGAAGCGCCGATGTGGCTGAAGGCGCGTTCGAACACACGCTACGACTGCAGACCAAGGGCGTCGGCCTCACCTGCCTCGCCACTTTCGGCCGCTATCCCGGCAATGTCCTTGTCGTAAAAAAATCGCAGGCGGACAAAATCAAGTCGGTGAAGGACCTTGTTGGCAAGAAAATTGGCGTCTCGGCACCCGGCGCCTCCACACATAATTTCGTTGCCGGGCTGATGACCCGCGCCGGCATCGACTGGAACAAAGCCAGCTACCTTTCCGTCGGTACCGGCCCCAGCGCCGTTGCCGCAATGCGCTCCGGCAGCGACCTCGATGCACTCGTCAACCTCGACCCGGCGATCAATTCGCTCGTCGACAATGGCGATGCGGTCATCCTTTCCGACAGCCGCACCGAGGCCGGCACCAAGGAGGCATTCGGCGGCCCCTACCTCGCCGACTGCCTCATGGTCAAGAATGAGTTTCTCAAGGCTAATCCAAACACATCGCAGGCCATCGCCAACGCGATTGTTCATGCCATGCAATGGTTAAAGACGGCGTCAATTGACGACATCATCAAGTCGCTTCCGCCGGAATACTACAAGGCCGACGAAAAAACCTATCGCGAGTCTCTCGTGAAGAACATTTCCGCATTCCAGTGGGATGGAATCGTCTCCAATGAGGCAGCAAAAAATGTGTGGGATTCAATTTCGGTGATCGAACCTCAGTTCAAGGCCGCAAAAATAGACGTCACCGCGACTCATGACAACAAGCTCATTGAAACCGCGCTGAAAAAATATCACTCACCTGTCAAAAACTAAGCCCGCTGGAGGAGGAAATGCGATCCGCGATTGCACTATGCGCTGTTTTTGCCGTAGCGTTCGTCTTTGGCGGCGACGCAACGCTGGCGCAGACGACGCAGCCTGCCAAGTTAAGCAGTCGCGTTTTGCTGCGCCAGGATAGCGACGAATGCGCCAAGCAGGCTGATCGCCATAGGCTTGATCTTTTTGCCGACTGCATGGGTAAGCGGCAGACCGAACGGAAGGCCGCAGCAAAACAGAAAGCCGCAGCCGACCGGGCGGCGAAGAGAAAAACGAGGAAACAATATCTGGACGACGCCGTAAGAGCACATCAGGAGTTAAACGAGAAGCGCCTGGCAGCGCTCGCTCAGGAGCGCGTCAAACGGTCCGATTGCAAGAAGCAAGCGGCTGAACAGAAGCTTCACTTTGTGAAGCGATTACGCTTTATCGAGAAATGCTTCGCCGCAAAATAAAAAGGTGGAGCAATCCCTACCGACGTCCCATAAACCAGCTGATAATCAGCAATACAATGCCAAGACCACCGGACAGCAGGCCGTGCTTCACGCGTATGCGCGCCAGGCCGGTTTCATGTCCCGGAAAGAAACTCGGTAGCGTGTCTGCCGGTACCAGAAAGTAGACCGCTGCAACGACGATAAGAATGACGCCGACAATCGTGATAATTGCTTTCATTCAAGTCCCCAATATCTAGGCAGCCTTTGCGGCAATATCCTTGTCCTTAGCCTCGGCTCGTTGCGCCGACGGCCGCGCCGCTATGCGCGCGGCATAATCCAGAAATTCCTTTCGTTCGGGCACCAACTTGAACATCATGCCGTATCGCAGTCCAGAACCGATGACAATATCCGCAGCGGTGAATTGCTCGCCCATCAGGAAGGGCCCCTTGGACAAGGCCTTGCTCACAATGTCGAGCACCGTGTCGAAATTGCGCCAACCAAGAGCGGCTGCGCGCGGATCTTCCTTCCGGGGAAAAGCGCGGTCAGTCATCGCCGGCTCAAACACACTCGGTCCGAAGAACAGCCACTTTAAATATTCGCCACGCCTCGGTGTTCCGACCGGGACATTCAGTTTGTTACCGGGAAATTCGTCCGCCAGGTACGCGCAGATTGCGGCGACCTCCGTAATCACGACGTCGCCATGCTTAAGCGCGGGAACCTTGCCCATCGGATTGATGGCAAGATAGTCGGGCTTGAGATTATCGCCGGCGCTGAGCTTGATAAGCTTGATATCATATGGCTGACCGACTTCTTCCAGCATCCACAATACAATCGAGGAACGCGAGGGGGAGGCATGATAAAGCGTAAGCTGAGCCATGATGCACCTTGTAAAATTGATCAAATGAGCCGACCTGTCGATAGTACAAGATTGTGCAGGGACCATGACCATGTCCAATAACGTTCGCGACAACACAGCGCGTCACCGTTTCGAATTCGATGCCGACGGCCACCTGGCGTTTTCCAGTTACACGCGCGCTGATGGAGTGCTCACCATCCTCCATACAGAGGTGCCGAAGGCCCTGGAGGGCCGAGGCATCGGTTCCGCGCTGATCCGCGGAGCACTCGATGCAGCCCGCGCCGAGGGGTTGAAAGTCAAGACGAAATGCGAATTCGCCAAAGCTTATGTCGATCGCCATTCCGAATACGCCGACCTGCGCGAATAACTTTCAAATCGCTGTTCGCTCGTCCCTACACACCCTCGCCCGCTGATGCGCAACCGCATTGTCTCCGTTACCGACAGGATGCAGAAGCGGTATCGATACGTGCTGAGCGCACCCGCCGGCCGCTGCTTCGACCCTGAGTTCAAGCCGCAGCTCACCCCGGCGGAAATGCTCCGGCTTGGCGTCTTCGGGGGCAAATATATGACCGACTGCCGCCGCGAATTTCCAAAAACCTGGTTCGCAGGCGCAAAGCTTTCGCCGCACGGCCACGATCAGAAGTGCAATTTTTTCGGTGTCCGGGCGAGCCAATCGCTCTCGGAATGGAAACGCAAGGGTTGGATTCACCCCGACGATCCGCGCGGTTGGTTTCAATGGTATTGCCGTTACTACATGGGGCGTCGTGTGCCTGAAGAAGACAGGCGGCAGATCAGGCGCTGGAAAGCGATGCAGCGCCATATTCGGCAAATCCAGAAATATTGCGAACCTGGCGACCTGCTCTGCCGCCGCCGCCAACGTCAGGCGCTACTGCATTGGGCCTACGACAGCCGGAAACTTTGAACGTTTGTGCGGTGCTACTCGGCCGCAACTGCACGCGCCGTTACGGCCCTATTTTTCCATCGCGCCAGTGCCACATCCACCACAGCTACTGCAAGGCCTGCCGCAAGCACTTTCCAACCCGGACGGATGCCAACATCAAAATTAAAAATGGTCTCAAGCACACGCACCGGCGAAACATGGAAGGCAAGACCAATGCCTATCGCTTCACCGACAAACGTGATCAAAGACACGACAACCGCAAGCAAAATCAGATTTGACGTCGACAAATAGTTCGACTGTCGCCACGCGGCAAATACACGATAGGCAATCAGCCAACAAAACAAACTCGCTGCAAAAGTGGGAACAGTCACGTCGGCTTTCGTCTGCTGGAAATAATGTATAAGCGCCAGCAGCGCGATGGCATAAATCGCCTGATGCAGCCGGCGCCATCGCATCGCGCCGAGCCAACGAACCATTCCGTCAGTTGAGGTTGCGGCCAACGTCGCAAGTCCGAGCCAAGCGGTCGCACCGATGACCAAGTAGACGCGATGCGTGATCTCATGGAGCGCTTTGCCCGGACTATAACTTTGGTCGGCGTAGAACAGCGTTAAGTGGGCGGCGATATAGCAGAACGTCCCTACCCCGAGCATGCGCCGGATATCAATGAGATTTCCGTATCGGAATATCCGCCGAAACGGCGTCACTGCGAGGGTCATGCCGAGAAACACCAGCGCCCAGAAACCAGCACGATGGATCAGTTCGTTGATCGGACGCGCACCATGGGCAATCTCGCCCGCTTCGAAAATCGCGTTGACTAGCGGCAATAGCAACAATGCAAGCGCGGCCATGCGTAAAAATGACAGCCGCCCGCGCCGATCGCGCCAGACTTGCCAAGAACTGACCATCGAACCCCTCATTCCGCGCGCGGCACTTGGTGGTAAATGTCTGCAACCGACGGGCATGACGATGGGGCGGTCAGGATATCCATTCGATGACTCTTTTCGGCACGGCTGCGTTGTACTATTTATCCTGCCTTTAGCACGTTCGTGATACCATTTCCGAGTCGCCTTAATTCGTCACAGTCGATCGCATGCTTGCGTGCAAACGTGTTGCCGCAGCGGAACAAAATCACGCGGCCAATAATTACGCACTACACGGAGGAGCGGTCAGGACGCCATAGTGACGTTGCGCCGGAGGGTAATTATGGAGGCCACCGATGTCGCAAGCTTTGGTTCGCTCGCTGCTTGTTCTCGTGCCGGCACTTCTCACCGCCAATACTGCTCTTGCGCACGATAGTTGGATCAACCGCGGCGCCTTCAAGAACGGCGCGGGCGAATGGTGCTGCGGAGATTACGATTGCAAAAGCTACACACGGACATCGTCAACAGCCACAGGCTGGATGATCGACGGCGAGCTTGTCCCGTTTGATGAGGCAATGCCCGTCGCCCCACCCGACGGTCAGGTCACCATATGCCGCAGACCCGACGGAACGCGGCGTTGCGTGTTCGGCCTTAAGCCAGGCCTATAAGATTACAGAAGGCTCGTGTTTGTTTAGGTGCAGCGCGAACCGGATTCGCAGCAGGTTATTTCAATTCCTGCGGTTCACCACCGAGACAAACTATGACCGCGATAATTGCGGCGACACCTACGAGAATGAGTGACGCTCCAATGTTGTCGCCCGCCAAAAAATAGGTGATCCCCGCCAGATTGATCGCACAAAATCCGAGCGAAAGAGCCCAGACACCCAACCAATCGAATTTCACAAACGTTTCGTGCTTACGCGTGCGCACAACATCGGCACGGGCTTTTGGTGGCAGCAGTATTGGCATGGCAATGCCTCCGATCGTGCTGTCATCCTCCCCTGGGACTTCCGTGCCTGCATTGATCTAACGCAAATTTTCTTTTCCGGTTCCTTGCATCGGCCCAACAAACTCGGGGGATTGTTGATTTAAATGCGTGGCAACGGCCGTCCGCCGGACTCCTTTGACGGAACTTTCACCCACGCTTCTCCGTCGAGCACGATCTCGCTGCCGACAGAGCATTTGCAGGTTAACCGCGCGCGGAATTTTTCCGGAATTAACTCCGCCACCAGCACGCTTACTTCAACCGTGTCGCCGATCTTCACTGGCGCGCGAAAATTAAGCGTTTGCGATATGTAAACAGCGCCTGGCCCGGGCAATCTTGTGCCGAGAACCGCCGAAATCAGACTAGCGGTGTAAAGGCCATGTGCAATGCGAGTACCAAAGGGAGTTTTTGCGGCAAAATGCTCTGACAAATGGATTGGATTGCGATCGCCCGTCACTTCCGCAAAGCCGACGACGTCCGAAGAGTTGATGGTTTTTTTTATCGTTTCTGTCATCCCGACCGACAGGTCTTCGAAAAATAGCATTTGCAACGGCAACATTTTCGGACCTTGCGAGTTATCGCCGCGGCGGCGGATTGCGGGCGGCATTGGGCCAAATCGAAGTCTGCGGTCAAACTAGCGATAATTGCCTCATACCGTTGGTTTCAATACGTGCCATGGTCCTCATTCGTCTCGCCATCAGCATTTTTGCCTTAACGCTGCTCGGATTGGCCTTCTCGCTCAATTCTGCCCAAAGCGGACAGAATGGCCCCGGTGCGCAAGCTCCGACGATCAGCCATCGTTAGTCGGCTTGCGGCAAAGCCACCACACCAGTCCGATCAACAGCACATTCGCCAGCGCGAACGCGGTCAATACGCCGATGGTCGCATCGGAGCCGCGCGCCTCGATCAGAATCGCTCCGAGCGACGGTGCCAAGGCCTGCACGATCAGGCTGGGGAATGCGAGTTTGCCCATCAGCCGCGGAAATCGCACCGGCCCAAACAGCGCAAGCGGGAGCGTGCCGCGTCCGATCCACGAGATTCCATAGCCCGCACCGTATACCAGGATGACGATAGATAATGCGGCAACCGCGCCAAACAGCATCAAAAGGCCGACGGCCATCAGCAAACATGATGCGACCATTGTCCAGATTGGGTGGTAGTGACTCCCAAACAGCCTTTCTACGACGCGGGCAGCCACCTGAGCCGGCCCAAACAAAGCACCAAGACCGACCGCCGCTGCAAAATCGAGTCCTCTCGCTTGTAGGAAAATCAGAAGGTGCACCACTACGATCGAACCGACCCCGGCGGCAATCGACAAGACCGCAGCGAGCAGTGAGAAAATGAGAGCTTCGTTTTCGATGCTTGTTTCACCGCGTGCACCGACATCCTGGCCGCTTTTTTCCTGGGGCTTCCCTTTCGCCGGCACCCGGCCGACGACGGCCATCTGCAACGGCAACGCCAAAAGCAAATGAAGCGCTGCGTAAACAAGGCACGCGGTGCGCCAGCCGATATGTTCAATCATGAAAGCGCTGAGCGGCCAGCAGACGGTGCTGGCAAAGCCGCCAAACAATGTCAGGTTGGTGATTGGTCCGCGCGCTTCGGTCCCGTACATCCGCCCAAGCGCCGCAAAAACCGCGTCATAAAGACCGGTGCCCATGCCGACGCCGATCACTATCCATGCGAGCAAATAGACCGGCAATGTCGGCGAAAAGCCCACCCCGACGAGGCCCGTGGCGTAAAAGATTGAGCTCGCTATCAAGACCGGCCGCCCTCCGCGTCCGTCGATGATTCGCCCGACCTGCGGCGAAACCAGACCGGCCACCAGAAGTCCGATAGAGGTGCCGGCGACGACAAACCCGAGTGACCAGCCGGTTTCCGCCACGATGGGTTTGGCGAATACCGCGGGAAAATAGAATGAGGTCCCCCAGGCCAGAATTTGGGCGATACCCAGCGCGGTAATGACTACGCGGCGATCAACTTGCCCGACCCCTGCTAAATCCAAAATACGTGACCTTCAGCTCGCGGGGTCCATGCCTTTGGACTTGAGCACTGCGGCAGCTGCCGGCCCGGAAAGCATTTTAATCAAGGCCTGCGCGGCATCCTTGTTCTTGGTCGCTGTGCTCAATCCCGCCGCATAGGTCGTGGTATTCTGTATTTCATTTGGCAGCGGACCGACTAGCGCAGCACCTTTCACCGGTACGATCTCGCTGATCTGATGCAATCCAAGTTCGGCTTCGCCGTTCACGATCAAATCAGCGACATGGCCGCCTTTCTTGAGCTTTGCTTTCGCCCGGACTTGGTCGGCAATGCCAAGTCGTTCCAGCAATTTGTCGATATAGATTCCGCTCGAGCCGCCGCTTGCCGGATCGATATACGCGACGGACTTCGCCGCCAGCAGCGCCTTTTTGAAAGCCTCAACGGTGCTCACGTCGGGCTTTCGAGCGCCTTCTTTCACCACCACACCAACGCCCACTGCGGCGAGATTGACCCTGCTACCGCCGGCGATTTTTCCCTTGGCTGCGAGATCATCGACAACTGCAGGAGTAATCACCGCAACATCAAATGCCTCGCCGCCCTCGATACGCCTCTTCAACGCGCCAGCCGTATCGTTGTCGACAATGACCTTGTGACCGCTCTGTTTCTCGAAATCGGGCACCAAAGCCAACACCACCTGTTTGAAGGCGCCGGCCGTGAGAACCTTGATTTCCGCGGCAACGGTCGTCGCCGACATGCAGAGATTGAGGGCGCCCGCGAACGCAATTGCACGTCCGATATGCAAATTCATGGGTGTTTGCTCCCGCGTCGGAAAATCCAATCTACACGAATTGCATCAAATGACGCGCCGGCACTGATTATGTTGCGACGCAACGAGCCAGACGGGTCAAAACTCAACGAAATGGACAAAACTCTCAATTTTTCCTTTAAATGCCATTAGTTAAGCTATGCATTTTCAGCTTAGCTGCAGCGCAACATTATTGCTTTTCATAGATCCGAACATGCCTATGTTCCGGTCAACAGACGACCGGCAGCGGCCGGAAGAAGGAAAGAAGGATACCATGCTTACTGCAGTCATCCGCTTCATCCAGGAGTGGAAGCGCTATAATCAGAGCCTAAACGAGCTGTCGCGCCTGGGCGATCGGGAACTTGCCGACATTGGCATCAGCCGCTCGGATATTCCGCGCGTTGCCTGGAACTCGGCGCATCGCGGCTAATTCGATCCGCTCGTTTCAGAACTTTGCAAAACGCCCGCGCACTGTCGCGGGCGTTTCGCTATTTCTGCGGTGGGCCTTTCGCCTAATCGAGTGATTTCCACCGATCAAGCGGCATAACCTCTAGTGCCTTCCCGTAGCCGACGGTCCAGGAATCGATCGACCACTTGATGCCGGTCGCCTTTTCGACCAGGACCGCAGTGGCATGCGGAGGTCGCCCATCGATCATAAATCCACGCGCCTCTGGCTCATCGACATCGTGGTAGCGCAGCAGTTTCAGCTGATCGAGCACGAGCAGAAGGCTGGTCGTATTGCGGCTGGAATCAATGCAATCGAATTGCCGCACGTCGAACATGTATTTGGCGCCAGCGCGCGCCACGTGGTTTGTTGTACCAGCCGCGGGGCCAACTCGTTTGTCGAACCATGCCCCGGCTGCCGCAACGGCCTTACGCTCTGCCGCCGCGGAAGAGCGACCAGCCGACAGATAATGCGCAAGCGTCGCCCGATCCGCCGCCGTCAAATCTATTTCAGCGCGGTATTTACAGCCAAACCCGTGGCAGACAAAAACCATACTCGGCGTCGGCGGAGTCACCGGAAAACCGCCATAGGCCGCCTCAACAACGCCGGCTAAAGTAGCGCCTGTCGCGGCAAACGGGATTGTCGCCATCGCAATCCAACTCGCAGCAACATAAACCTTTACATTCAGATGCATACGGAACCCTATACCACCATTGCAGCTTGCCAGCTGTGCGCCTACTGATCATCGGATGACAGCGGCTCGAATTCAAGCGGTCCATATCATTGGCGGAGGTCTTGCCGGGTCTGAGGCGGCCTGGCAGATCGCGCAGGCGGCTGTTCCAGTCGTCCTGCACGAAATGCGCCCTATCCGAACAACGCCCGTTCACAAAACCGACGGCTATGCAGAACTTGTCTGTTCGAATTCATTTCGGTCAGACGATGCGGAACGAAACGCGGTCGGCTTGCTGCACGAAGAAATGCGCCGATTGGGTTCGCTCATAATGCGCACCGCCGACGCCAACCAGGTCCCCGCTGGTGGCGCATTGGCGGTGGATCGCGACAATTTTTCAGCGGCTATATCGGCAGAGCTATCTGCTCATCCACTGATCGAACTTGTGCGCGGAGAAATCACTTTACCCAGTGACGATTGGAAAAATGTCATCATCGCAACAGGGCCACTGACCTCGCCCACACTCGCTTCCGCAATAGCCAGTTTGACCGGTGAGCAGCAACTCGCCTTCTTTGACGCCATCGCACCGATCGTGCATCGCGACAGCATCGACTTGTCACAGGCGTGGTTCCAATCCCGATATGACAAAGCGGGCCCCGGGGGCTCGGGTGCCGATTACATCAACTGCCCGCTCTCCCGCGAACAGTATGAAGACTTCATCGCCGCCCTGCTCGCCGCAGACAAGGCCGCTTTCCATGATTGGGAGGCTTCCACACCTTATTTCGATGGCTGCCTTCCGATCGAAGTAATGGCCGAGCGCGGGCCCGAGACATTGCGCCATGGCCCGATGAAACCCTTCGGCCTGACCAATCCGTACGAGCCGGGCACAAAACCCTATGCGGTCGTCCAGCTCAGGCAGGACAACAAGCTGGGCACGTTGTTCAACATGGTCGGTTTTCAGACGAAGCTCAAACATGGGGAACAAGTCCGGATTTTCCGAACCATTCCGGGCCTGCAGAAAGCGGAATTTGCCCGGCTTGGCGGCCTCCATCGCAATACATTTCTCAATTCGCCGAAACTGCTCGATGGAATGTTACGCCTCAAAATGCGACCGCAATGGCGTTTTGCCGGGCAGATCACCGGCTGCGAAGGCTACGTCGAATCCGCAGCGGTTGGTTTGCTCGCCGGACGATTTGCGGCGGCTGATTGGCGCGGGGAACCCGCGACTGTGCCGCCGCCCACGACAGCGCATGGTGCGCTGCTCGCGCATATTACGGGCGGCCATATCGAGACAATCGATTCCGGTCCACCTTCATTCCAGCCGATGAATGTGAATTTCGGGCTATTCCCGCAGCTCCATGAACAACCCGACTATGACCGCAAGAGCAAGCTCGGACGCACAGCGGCAAAGGCCTTGGCGCGGAAAAGCGCACTGACGCGTCGTGCGCTTGCGGACCTTGACCATTGGATATCAAGCAAACGCGTCACCATTGCAGCGGAATAATCACCCGCCAATCCGCCGAATCGACTTTGCTGCCCACCAGATGTGCCATTGCCGGCGCCATCGTGCCATTTCCGGAGGCTGAAACGGGTCATAGTCAGTCCGCTCCATGGTGGCAAGCCACGGCCGGAGTGGCGCTAGCGGCAAGAAAGCTGGCCACGCATCTTCGGAGATGCTGCTGCTCGCCTCTCCAAGGCGTGCAAGGCTTCGGCGAGCCCTCAACCTCAATTCCGCAAGCACCGCACGCAACTGCGGCGTGGCACGCATAGCAAAAATGTCTTCCGGATCGGCGCCGTGACGACGTAACGTCTCAAGCGGCAGATAGAGTTGGCGGCGCGCGGCGTGGTGCGGCAATTGCCCCAGAATATTTGCAATTACGAACGCCTGTCCGGCTTCGCCCAAGAGATCAGCCAAGATCGGTCGGGCGTGGCCCGTAAGAATTTCTACAGCAAATGCGAAGACGGCGCCTGCCGTCTCCGCTGAATAACTTTGGAGCTCACTAAGGGTCGGCATCGGCTCATCGTAAATATCGAACCTGTGTGCCGCGATCAGCGCGGCGGCGATATCGCTTCGCAGATTGAATTTGGCGATGGTTTCGCGGAACGCCGCCGCAACCGGGTTTGCGGCCGCCTGATCTGCTCGTTCTCCCAAAATAGTTTCACGCCACCATTGCAACCGAATCTCGCCTGGCATTGGCTCACGCGCAAGATCCCGCACACGCGATACTTCGATATTGAACGCATAGAGCGCAAACAATGCGGCTCGCTTCCCCGCCGGGGCGAACAATGCGGCCAGATAGGCATCGTGGTGGGCATCTTGAACCAGACCGGCACAGTGCCTGAAATTTGCATCCATCTGAACGGCCAGTCCCAGGGCCGGCTAGTCGATAGCGATTAAACCTGCACCGACACGCCGATTTTCCGAGAGGAGAATGTTATAGGTCCGCACCGCGGCGCCGGTAGCCATGCTGTCGACCGACAACGACGCCTCGCGAAACCGCAGACGCAAATGTTCGGGAAGCGGCCAAGGATCGCGTCCGGCGCCAAGCAGAAAAAAATCCAGGCTTTCAATTCGGTCAAATACCGCTGCCAGTGTGCCTTCGGTCAACTCAGCCACGGTACGGACCGGCCAGGCCCAAATCCCATCCGGAAAACACAGCAGCGAACCTCGATGCGACATGCCGGCAAAACGGAATCCGCGATCACCATATGCTTCGATTGGCGCGGGCCGCGGCAGGTGCGGAGCGTCGGCGTACCCGCCCGACGCCATCTACTTGTCTCGATCAGGGGCGCTGAGCGAATCGCGGCCGGTGCCTACGCCAAGATAAATCAGGATCGGAGAAGCGATAAAGACCGACGTATAGGTGCCGACCAGGACCACGCCAAACATCATTGTGGCGGTAAAACTATGAATTGCCTGACCGCCGAACAACAGGAGGGCTAATAGTGCGAGAGAAACCGTCACGTGTGTAATAACTGAACGCGATAGGGTCTGATTGACCGAAGCGTTGAGCAGATCCGGCATCGGCAATTTCCGGTACCGGCGCAACATTTCGCGGATTCTGTCGTAAATCACCACGGTGTCATTGAGCGAGTAACCCAGAATGGTGAGCAACGCCGCAATGCTGGTGAGGTCGAAATCGATCTGCGTGACCGACATGAACCCGATAGTGAGCACGATGTCATGAACGTTCGCGATCATGGCTCCGAGTGCAAATTGCCACTCAAATCGAAACCACAGATAGATCAGGATTGAGAAAATCGCGAGCATGAGCCCCACGACGCCATAGGAAAGCAATTCGCCCGATACCCGTGGGCCAACCACCTCGACGCGGCGATATTCGACCTCGTCGCCGAGCGCGCCGCGCACCTTGCTCACCGCCTGTTGCTGAGCCACTTCACCGCCTGGCTGTTCCGCGACCCGGATCAAAACGTCGTTGGGAGCACCAAACTGCTGCAACTGCACTTCACCGAGACCGAGCGAGCCCAGTGAGGCGCGCATCTTCGCAAGATCGGCGGCACCAGCCTTCGACTGAACCTCGATCAGCGTCCCGCCCTTGAAGTCGATTCCGAAATTCAACCCGTGGAAAAAGTATAGCGAAATCGCAACAATCGACAGCAATGCAGACACGGGGAAACTGATGCGCCGAAAGCGCATAAAATCGAATTTCGTGTCGTCAGGAACGATACGCAGATGGCGCATGAATTATTTTCCTACACGGCTGACCATGGCCTAAACAGGCTGACATTTCTCGAAATAATCAGCCCGTCCTCCTAAATCGGTACGCGTTGCGGGCGTCGCCAGCGGACCCAGTAAGCGACGATCAGCCGTGTCAGGGTAAAGGCCGTGAACACCGTGGTGATGATGCCGATTCCTAGCGTCACCGCAAAACCCCGCACCGGGCCTGTGCCGATGTAAAAAAGCACGGCCGCGGCGATGAATGTTGTGATGTTGGAATCGAGAATAGTCGCAAGAGCTCGCGAGAACCCTGCGTCGATTGCGTTGATAGGGGTCCTGCCGCCGCGCACTTCCTCGCGGATGCGCTCATAAATCAACACGTTGGAGTCGACCGCGATACCAACAGTGAGCACGATACCGGCTATCCCGGGAAGCGTAAGAGTAGCGTTAAGTAGCGATAGCACGCCGAAAATCATGGCGACATTGATCGCCACCGCAACATTGGCGAAAAGCCCGAAGAGCCCATAAGTGGCGAGCATGAAAATGATCACCATTGCTGCGCCGACATAAGAAGAGATTTTTCCCTTGGCGATCGAATCCTGACCAAGGCCCGGACCAACCGTTCGTTCCTCGATAATCGTGAGAGGCGCCGGCAATGCGCCGGCGCGCAGCAAAATGGCGAGATCGTTGGCGCTTTGGACGGTGAAGTTGCCGGAAATCTGGCCCGCGCCACCGAGGATCGGCTCACGAATAACCGGGGCAGATATCACCTGATTGTCCAGGATAATCGCAAATGGCCTGCCGACATTCTCCTGCGTGACCTGCGCGAATTTACGCGCACCGGACGTGTTGAATCGGAACGAGACGATCGGCTCGCTTGTTCGCTGATCGAAGCCGGGTTGTGCATCGGTGAGGTCACCGCCCGAAACTAGGATTCTTTTCTCGACGAGATACGGGGTACTCGGCTGGCTGGCGCTGTAGAGGATTTCGTCATCCGGTGGCATGCGGCCCTGTGCCGCCTGCTCGGCCGGCATCGAAACATCGACCATGCGGAAATCGAGTTTGGCGGTCTTTCCGAGCAATTCCTTAAGCCGTGTTGGATCCTGCAGCCCCGGTACCTGCACAAGAATACGGTCCGTGCCCTGACGCTGGATGAGCGGTTCGACCGTTCCAAGTTCGTTAACGCGGCGCTCGATGATCTGGATTGATTGGTCGACAGACTGCCGTATCCGTTCGACAAGTGCCGGCTCGGTGACTGTCAGGCGTACCAGATTGCCGGCTTCAGTTGTCACATCCAGGCTGCGCTGACCCGTCGCACTCAGGACCCCGCCAAGCGGCTGCGACAACTCGCGCAGTTTCTCCAGCGCCTGGTCGAAATTGCTGCCTTCACGAATTCGGACTTCGACGCTATTGCCGCGCACAACGAGGCCGGTATAGCCGACACGAGCGTCGCGAAGCACGCGGCGAACGTCATCGCGCACCGTCTCGAGCTTCTCCTTACGGACGGCGCTGCTGTCGACTTCGAGAAGAATATGCGAGCCACCCTGGAGGTCGAGGCCCAATACGACATGACGCTGAGCCCATTTCGGCCAGCTTTGGACCATCTTTTCCGGCAGAAAATTGGGAACGGCAAACAGGCAGACGACGAATGCCGTGAGCACAATCGCCGTCGCCTTCCACCGCGTGAAATAAAGCATGACGTCCCGACTTGCGGCTTAAAGGCTAAGACCACCAGCGATTAGCTGGCGGTTGCCTCTTCCTTGACAGGTTCACCTTTTGCGCGAACATCAGTGATCATCTGCCGCATCTGGCGGATGCGCACGTCGTCCGCAATCTCGATCTCGATCTGATCGTCGTCGATTACCTTGGTGACCTTCCCAACAAGGCCGCCATTCGTGATGACCGTGTCGCCCCGCCTTACGTTCTTGACCAATTCCTGATGCTGCTTCACCCGCTTTTGCTGAGGACGCAGGATCAAAAAATACATGATGACGAAAATCAGCACAAACGGCAGAAGCGACACCAGCATGCCGCCGTCGCCCCCGGCCCCACCGAAAAGCGATCCTTGCGCGAATGCGGGCGTTATAAACATCGAAGCTTGTTCCTTGATGGGTTTCCCCGCGCCAGAGCGGCGCTTCCAATTTCGCGCGGACTATAGCGGCCGCCCGCCCAATTGCAACGCTGCCGAACCCGCTAAAACCAGCCATTTGCAGCCCTTTTCCCCCTAAGCCGCTTGCGAGGCCAACGCGACCCCGCTAAGAGCAGCCGACTTCCGGAAAAAGCCTCATGCCCAAATCAAAATCCAAATCGTCACGCCGTCCCGCAACCAAGCAACGAGCCGCCATGCCTTCGGCGGGCCAGAATGACGTGCTTGAGCGTATCGCCAGCGCCCTCGAGCGGTTGGCGCCCCCGCGCGCGACGTCGACCGATCTCAGCGCAGCCGACGCTTTCATTTGGCACCCCGATGGCCGGCTGTTACCGGTTGTAAACGTCAATCGCGTCGAGATGTCGCTGCTCAAAGGCATTGACCGCGTGCGCGACGTCCTCGTTGAGAATACCGAACGCTTTGCAAAAGGCCTCCCCGCCAATAATGCACTGTTGTGGGGAGCCCGCGGCATGGGCAAATCGTCGCTCGTCAAAGCAACCCACGCTGGCGTCAACGCAATGCTCGGACGCAACAGCAAGGCCGGCGCCCTGAAGCTGATTGAGATTCACCGCGAGGATATTGACAGTCTTCCGGCCCTTATGGCGCTTACCCGCACGTCCTCGCATCGGTTCATCGTATTTTGCGACGACCTGTCCTTCGATGCGGAGGACACGACTTACAAGTCACTGAAAGCCGTATTGGAAGGCGGCATCGAAGGACGCCCCGACAACGTCATCTTCTACGCAACGTCCAACCGCCGTCACCTGATGTCGCGTGACATGATGGAGAACGAACGTTCGACGGCAATCAACCCGGGCGAAACCGTGGAAGAAAAGGTCTCGTTATCCGACCGGTTTGGGCTTTGGCTCGGCTTTCACCGTTGCAGTCAGGACGAATACCTGGCGATGGTCGACGGCTACATTGCCCATTTCAAGGTTCCGGCCCCTGGGAATGATCTCCACCGCGAGGCGCTGGAATGGTCAACCACCCGCGGGTCGCGATCCGGGCGCGTGGCATGGCAATTTGTGCAGGATCTGGCAGGCCGCCTCGGTGTTGCACTCAAACATTGAGGCTAGAACCGCTCATCCCCGCCTTCACCAGCGCGGCGCGCAGGCGAAGGCGGGAATCCAGAACGCTTTTGTGCTGGGTCCCCGCGTCAGCGGGAACGAACGGCCACACTAGGCACCGCCGAGGTATTGCGTCGGGTCGACCGGGGTCGAACCTTTTCGAATTTCGAAATGCAATTGCGGCGAGGTTACATTCCCGGTTTGGCCCGCATGTGCGATGACCTGGCCACGCTTGATCGCATCACCGCGCTTGACGAGAATTTCGCTTGCGTTGGCATAGGCCGAAACAAATCCGTTCGCGTGGCGTATCAGCACAAGATTGCCGTAACCCTTGAGTTCATTGCCGGCATAGGCAACGACACCGTCGTCAGCGGCCTTGATCGGCGTGCCTTCCGGCACCGCCAAGTTAATCCCGTCATTTTGTGTCCCGTTCGGTTTGCTGCCAAAGCCGGCAATGACACGGCCGCGGACCGGCCATCGGAATGAGGGCATCGCTCCATTCGGTTCGGCGGTCTTGACCACCGTTGCGGTGGTGTGCGGCTCTTCCTTGGCAATTCGAGCGTTTTGAACTGGAACGCTTGCGACTTTTGTTACCTTCTCTGCCGGGACAGTATGCGGCAATGCGGGCTTCGGCGCCGCTTCCGGACGCGCGGCTGCAACGACGTGTCCGCCGGACGGAATTGTGATGCGCTCACCGACGCTGAGTTTCTTTGAGGCATGGATGTGGTTTGCCTGGGCCAGGGCCGTCAACGTCACGCCGTGATGGCGCGAAATGCTCATTAGCGTCTCACCCGACTTCACGACATGAACACTTCCGCCCGCAGACGCCTGTGGAGGCACGTAGGCAGGACCGCTCTTCCCGGTGGCCGAGACATACCGCGGGATGACCAGGCGCTGACCAGGCCTGAATCTGACCCGGCTCACGGATGCCATTGGTCTGCATGATCGCAGAGGCAGGCACCCCATTCTGGCGGGCAATGCTGTCAACGGTTTCACCGTAGCGGACCGTCACCGGTGACCCACCATTCCAGGTCCAGTGACCGGATTGCGTCGGCGTGTTCGCTACTGAACCCGTAACGTCGGAATATCGATCGTTCGAACGATAGGTGCCTAGACTTTGTCCGCCGTAAGCGGGTGCGGGCGCCGCCGCCACGGTCGCCGGTTGGCTTGGAGCCGGTAGCGGCTGAGCTTCGACGCGCGCGGATGGAGCGTAAGCAGGGGCCGCGGCGGCCATATTCTGCGGCGGACGATCTGTGGTGTAGGAGTTAAAACGCGCAGAGTCCGAACAACCGGCGGCAGCAACTCCAACCAGCGCGAGAACTATGACGCGCGGCCAGACTCGCGGGCGAGACTCCACCTTTGGACGCGGCATGTGGTTACTCACTCGTACGCGTGGAACGTAGAAATTGAAATAAACCAGCCGCGAGTAAATAAGGCTTTAAGAATTAACGGCTCACTACCGACGAATTTCAGTCCGATAAAAATGCAACACAGTTCGGCGGAATCCGAACGCTATCCGTCACAATTCCTGCGCTTGCCCTGACAGCATTGGCACGAAACGTACCGGGATCAACGTCTCACGCACGGTTCCCGTTTGCGACTTGGTAAGCTTGACAATGTGTTGAGACCCGTCGTGGGCGCCAAGCGGCAGTATCATGACGCCGCCTTCGACAAGCTGATCGAGCAAAGTGTCCGGTACGGTCTCCGCCGCCGCGGTGACGATAATGCGGTCATAGGGTGCCCTGCCCGGTACACCTGCAAAACCATCACCGGCTATGACCTCGACATTGTCGTAGCCGAGCGCTTTCAGGCGCTCACGAGCCTGATCAGCGAGCGTACGATACCGTTCGACGCTCACGACCTCGCGTGCAAGTCGGGACAAGATCGCGGCCTGATAACCGGAGCCGGTGCCTACCTCCAAAACGCGATGGGTCGCGTTCACACCGAGTTTCTCCGTCATGTAGGCGACGACATAGGGCTGACTGATCGTCTGCCCGCAGGCGATCGGCAGCGCCTGGTCGGCGTAGGCGCTGCCCGCAAAGCCTGTCTCGACAAATTGCTCGCGCGGCACATCGTCCATCGCCCGCAATACCGCCTGGTCGGCGATACCCCGGCGACGCAGCGTCAGAAGAAATTCCATGTGGCCGACATCCTGCCGGCCTTGCGACGATTTGGACACGTTTGGCGCCCTTTCTCCGCCCTATTAGCATGTTTGGCTGGTATTGAGTTAAGGTTGCGGTGGGTCCAGCGGCCGGTGGAACCGGTGGCCAGCGTTCGAGTTGAAGGGCGGGAGACAGCAATGACAACGAAGTCGTCGGCGCCGCGACTGCTCGTGGTCGAAGATGAGTATTTGATTCGCATGTTGCTCGAAGACATGCTCGACGACCTCGGCTATGGGGTCGCCGCGGCGGTCGGGACATTGCCGGAAGCGCGCCAGTTCGCCACCAACGGTGATTTCAATGCGGCAATTCTCGACGTCAATCTCGATGGCCAGGAAATCTATCCGGTTGCCGATATCCTCGCCGCACGCGGTCTGCCGTTCGTCTTCGTCACCGGCTATGGCGAGCGCAGCCTGCCTGAACCTTATCGGGGTCGCCCCGCCTTGCAGAAGCCATTTCAGGCCGAACAACTCAAGATAACGCTCGCGGGAATTCTCGCCTAGCTGAGCATCTCCGCCAACTTGGTCATGAACGGTTCGTCGGTCAGATCGAGGCGCAATGGCGTCACTGCAATGCGGTTTTCGGTCAGAGCTGCGAGATCACTTCCGGGAGCAGCGCCTATGTTGCCGCCGCGTTCAAACGCGATCCAGTAATAGGGGTTGCCGCGCCCGTCATGCCGCGCATCGATGCGCAAGAGTTCCTGATCACGCTTTCCCTGGACCGAAACCGACACGCCCGTGACTTGCTCCGGCATGCAATCCGGAAAATTGATGTTGACGAGGACATCGCGCGGCATGCCCGCCTTGAGTACGCGCTTGATCAGGTCCGGAGCGAACTTGATCGCCGTGTCCCAGTAAGGATGATGCTTGGTGGTGAACGCATAGGCTTGTGACAGTGCGAAGGACGGAATGCCGAGCACGGCTCCTTCCATGGCGCCGGCAACAGTCCCCGAATAGGTTACATCTTCCGCGCAATTACGGCCGCGGTTAACCCCCGACAGCACGAGATCCGGCTTTTCCTTCATGAGATGACGCACGCCCATGATGACACAGTCGGTCGGCGTACCCTTTACGGCGAAATGCCGCTCGCCGACCTCGCGCATGCGCAGCGGATCGTTCAGTGACAACGAGTGCGAGACGCCTGATTGGTCGCTTTCCGGCGCGACGATCCAAATTTCACCAGAAAGTGCGCGTGCAATTTTCCCGCAGGCTTCAAGCCCCGGCGAATGAATGCCGTCGTCATTTGTTATTAGGATGCGCATTGTCTAACTCATACCTGTCATGGCCGGGCTTGTCCCGGCTATCTCGATCAGGAAGGCACGGCATTGCCCACCTGACCAGGATCGGGACATAGGCGGGCGAAGCGACGCCGTTCTGCGAACGGCTATGCCCGGCGATGGCAGCGAAAATTGCGATGCCGCCCGCATTAATTACGCTCGATTGTTTTCAATCCACCCATATAGGGCTTGAGGACGTCCGGCACCGCGATCGAGCCGTCTTCCTGCTGGTAGGTCTCCATCACGGCGATCAACGCGCGGCCGACTGCGACGCCAGAACCGTTGAGCGTGTGGACATGACGCACGCCATCCTTGGACCGGTAGCGCGCATTCATGCGGCGCGCCTGGAACTCACCGCAGACCGAGCAGGATGAAATTTCCCGGTAGGCATTCTGGCCCGGCAGCCAGACTTCGATGTCATATGTCTTCTGGGCGGCGAAACCCATGTCGCCGGTGCATAAGGTGATGACACGGTAATGCAGGTCGAGTTTCTTCAGCACCTCTTCGGCGCAGGCGAGCATGCGCTCGTGCTCTTCTCTGGATTTTTCCGGCGTGGTGATCGAGACCAGTTCGACCTTGGTGAACTGGTGCTGTCGGATCATCCCGCGCGTGTCTTTTCCCGCCGCGCCGGCCTCGGCACGAAAACACGGCGTACAGGCGGTGAGCCGCATCGGTAATTTATCTTCGTCAACAATGGATTCCCGCACGAGGTTGGTCAGCGGCACTTCGGCGGTGGGGATAAGCCAAAAGTCATTTGTCGTTCGGAATTGGTCGTCCACGAACTTCGGCAGCTGCGCCGTCCCGAACATTGCATCGTCGCGCACCAAGATTGGCGGATTGACCTCCGTGTATCGGTGCTCCTTGCCCGTATGCACGTCGAGCATAAATTGGCCGAGCGCGCGCTCGAGACGAGCCAACCCCTTTTGCAGCACGACGAAACGAGCGCCGGATAGCTTCGCGGCCAACTCGAAATCCATCTGGCCCAGCGCTTCACCTAGCTCGAAATGCTGCTTGGGCTTAAATGAATAGTCGCGCTTCTTGCCGAAGACGTGACGCTCGACATTTCCGCTCGCATCGACGCCGTCTGGCACATCGTCAAGCGGCGTGTTCGGAATTTCCGATAGCGCCTTGTCGAGCTCAGTGCCGAGCATTTTCTGCTCTTCTTCCATCGCCGGTAGCGATGTCTTGAGCTCGGCCACTTCGGCCATCAGCGTATTGGCCCTGCCCTCGTCTTTAGCCTTCTTAGCGTCGCCGATTTCCTTGGAGACCGCATTGCGGCGCGCCTGCGCCTGCTCAAATTTAGTGATTGCCGCCCGCCGCTTTTCGTCGAGGGCCACAAGTTTTTTCGACAGCGGCTCGAGCCCGCGGCGATTGAGCCCGCCATCGAAGGCGTCAGGATGCTCGCGAATCCATTTGATGTCGTACATGGCGACTTTTTATCTCGTCTCAGGGCCGGGCAAAAGGCGCGCAGCGCCTTCTTGAACCCAAATAAGTCCCGGCCATCCGGATTAGCGGGTAATTCGTTGCCTACCTAAGCAGGATGCCCGGCACAAGGCCGGGCATGACTCTCTCAACGGCTGTACTGGCCTTACTCTGCTGGCTTCGCAGTTGCAGAGGCTGCCTCGGATGCGGCCTCGGATGCGGCCTTGGCCGCAGCCTCGGCGCGCGCCTTCTTTTCGACCATGCGAACTGACCAGATCGAACCTTCGTAGAGCAGCAGCAAGGGAACGGCGAGCGACATCTGGCTGATAACGTCAGGCGGCGTGAGCACGGCCGCAAGAATAAAGGCGCCGACGATGAAATAACGCCGCTTGGCCTTGAGCTGGTCGGCGGTAATAAGGCCGATACGGCCGAGCAGCGTGAGGATCACCGGCAGCTGGAATGCAACGCCGAAGGCGAGCACGAGCGCCATCATCAAAGACAGATACTCGCCCACTTTCGGCATCAACGCGATCGTTGCGTCGTTCGCGCTGCCCGGTTGCTGCATATGCAGCGAGAATCGCACCAGCATCGGGAAAACCAGAAAATAGACGACCAGCGCGCCGAGTGAGAAAAAAATCGGCGTTGCAATCAGATACGGCAGGAAGGCCTTGCGCTCGTGACGATAAAGGCCCGGTGCAACGAACATGTAAAGTTGCCCCGCCACCACCGGGAAGGACAAAAAAGCCGCGCCGAACATTGCGAGCTTGAGCTGGGTGACGAAGTATTCGAGCAGCGCGGTGTAAATGAATTTGGAATTTTCGGGGCCAGCAACCCATACGAATGGCCACACGAGAACATTGTAAATGTCTTTCGCGAACACAAAGCAGATTGCGAACATTAGCCCAAATGCGATCAACGCCTTGATCAGCCGCGAACGCAGCTCGATCAGGTGGTCCATCAACGGGGCCTTGGTGGCCTCGATATCCTCGTGGCTCATGCCTTGCCCCCGACCTGCTGCGGCGTTGGGGTCTCGGAAGTCGCAAAATCGTTTTCGGTAACCGGCGCCGGCTGATCCAACGGTGCTGCATTGGCAACCGGAGGCGCCGATAATTCCCCGGCAGAGCCCTCGGCCGTTGCGGCGGATGCGGGCTCCGGCGATCCTTGCTCGGCTTCCGCTAATGCGGGCTTGGCGGGCTGGTCCTCGAAGGCGCTCTCGATCTCTTTCTTCGTGTCCGCCAGCGGATCGAAATTGGCGAGACCGCTGACAGACTCCTTAATGTCGTCCGCGTGCTTCTTCAGATCGGCCATCTCAGCTTCGCGCAAGGCATCCTGAAACTGGCCCTGGAATTCGGCGGCCATGCGCCGGACCTTCCCCATATACTGGCCGAGCGTCCGCAATACGGTCGGCAGCTCTTTGGGCCCGATCGCGATCAGCGCGACGATGCCGATGACGACGAGCTCGCCCCAACCAATGTCGAACATGGATTAGCCAACTCCGAGGCGCCGTAATGCCGGCAGCATTGCGACGGCCGAGTTGACCGCCGACCTACTTGCCGACGCAGCGGTCAGGAGCGCACGCCCTCGGCGCGCCGCTCGGCGTCCGTTTTGGATGCGCTGCCACCCGCTTCAATCGTTTTGACCGGCTCGCTCTTGGCGTCCGCGGACTTTTCGTCCTCGGACATGCCTTTCTTGAAGGCCTTGATGCCCTGCGCGAAGTCGCCCATCAGCGACGAAATCTTTCCACGGCCTCCGAACAGGACCATGACGACCAAAAGGACGATGATCCAATGCCATATGCTTAGGGAACCCATCGGCAAATCCTCCGCAGCGACGGGCGTTTCGGCTCGTCCCGCCATGTTTTCGATGTGAAACTAGGCTTCACAGGCGGCAAAAACAAGGACTTCGCGGCGGTCAAAGCGCCGCGCAATCCGTTGAAATCACGGAATTTACCTTATTTTGCTGCTCTTCACTTTTCGGAACGTGAAGCCGGAGGCACGAGTCCCAGATCGAGGTCGCCCGGATCCAGCGGATCTTCGTCGTCGCGCAATGTCGAGTCATCCGAAGGAAGCGGCACGGCAAAACCTGGCGGCAAGTTGCCCTCCAGCAGCCCAGCGCCTTTGAGCTCTTCGAGACCCGGCAGGTCGCCGACCTCTTCCAGCCCGAAATGCGAGAGGAACGCCTCTGTGGTTCCATACGTGATCGGCCGGCCCGGCGCCTTCCGCCGTCCACGCGGGCGAATCCAACCAGTCTTGAGCAGTACGTCGAGCGTCCCCGCCGCAGCCACAACCCCACGTATTTCTTCGATTTCTGCGCGCGTGACAGGCTGATGATACGCGACAATTGCAAGCGTCTCGATTGCTGCGCGCGAGAGTTTCCGCGTCTCGACGATCTGCTTGGTCAAAAGCCATGATAGATCGCCAGCGGTACGAAAGGTCCACTTCTTCCCGACCCTAATGAGATTGACGCCACGCGCAGCATATTCGTCTTTCAATTGCGCGAGCGTCGTTTTCACATTCACGCCGCTGGGAAGTCTGCGCGCGAGCGCGGCCTCATCAAGCGGCGCCCCTGCCGCGAAAAGCAGGGCCTCCAGGAGCCGCAATTCTTCCGGCCGTGCCGCTTGCACGGGCGCAGCTTCCGGCGCCGGCTCATTGTTCTGAACAACCACGAGCTTCTTGGCCACGCTCGGCATGGATTGTTTCCCCTTATGCGTTTTCTTGCGCGTCATGCGTCGTAGCATTTCCAATCGCGCCGACGCGTTTGCGCATGTAGATCGGCGCGAATGACTCTTTCTGGTGAATTTCGGCAATGCCCTCGCGCACCAGTTCAAGCGCGGTGGCAAATGAAGACGCGAATACCGTTGCTGCGAATGCGGGCTCGACCACATAACTGATCAGATAGTGATCGATACGCGACCAGTCCGCCGACTGGCCGATCAACCGCTCCAGCGCCGTACGCGCTTCGGCCAATGACCACACTGAGCGTTTTTTAAATCGCACGCGTGACAGCGCGCTGCGCGATCGCTGCGTCGCATAGGCCGAAAGCAAGTCGTAGAGCGTTGCCGACCATTCAGGCTGCTTGATCTCGTCGATCGGTTCCGGCAATCCGCGCGCAAACACGTCGCGGTTGAGTTGCGGGCGCTCCATCATGCGCGTCGCAACATCACGGATCGCTTCCAACCGCCGTAGCCGATTGGCCAGCGCGAGCGCCATGTCTTCGGCGCTTGGCCCATCACCCGGTGCCGTATCGGGCAATAACAGCCGCGACTTCAGGTAAGCAAGCCACGCCGCCATAACCAGATAATCGGCAGCGAGTTCAAGCCGCAATTTCCGGGCTGCCTCGATGAACGAAAGATATTGGTCCGCAAGCGCCAAAATCGAAATCTTGGCAAGGTCCACCTTCTGCTGGCGGGCGAGCATCAGCAGCAAATCGAGCGGGCCCTCAAAACCTTCCACGTCTACGATCATGGCAGGTTCGGTCGTGCCGCGGTCGGCACCGAGAGTTGTGTCGAACTCTTCGCTGCTCATGATCCGGTCTTCCGTTCAGGTATTGCTCGTTCGTCTGACACCATTCGCGCGAACAGTGTGCGTGCAGTTTCGGTATCAAACTCCTGCGGGGCTGCGCGTCGCGCAAGCGCCCCAATTGTCCGCTCTTCGGCTTTGCCCGACAGACTGGGCGCTTCGCCGGCAACGGCGGTCATCTCAGCCATGTTGCCATTGCAATGAAGCACGATATCGCATCCAGCCGCCAATGCGGCGCGGCTGCGCTCGGCAATCGTGCCAGAAAGGGCATTCATAGAGACATCGTCGCTCATCAGGAGGCCCTGGAATTCCGATAAAGCCGCGAATTACTTGCCCCACTATTGTGACCGAAGTGGTGGCCGGCGCGACTGGATCTATCGCAGTAAACACAACATGTGCCGTCATGCCGAGCGGTAAATCGGCCAAGGGAATGAAAGCCGCAAAATCGGTCGCTTCAAGCGTTGCGCGGTCGGTATCGACAATGGGGAGCCTGTGGTGACTGTCGGCGGCCGCGCGGCCGTGGCCGGGCAGATGCTTTACGACGGGAAGAACGCCGCCGGCCTCCAGACCCTCCGCGATCGCCCGAGCGATCTTGGCCACTTTGCCCGACTCACTGCCGTAAGCCCGGTCGCCAATCACCGGGTCGCCTCCGGCAACCGGAACGTCGGCAATCGGAAGGCAATTGACGTCTATGCCGAGCGGCCTGAGGTCGGCCGCGATCAGATGGCCGGCAAGGCGCGCTGCCGCGATGCCGGCAGCTGGTTCCCGGTCATAGAGTTGGCCGTATTTGGCACCAGGCGGGTAACCAGGCCAATGGGGAGGTCCGAGCCTTTGCACGCGGCCGCCCTCCTGATCCACAAGCACGGGCGCTTCCCAGCCGACACTACCGCGAAAAGCCTCAACGAGCTCACGGACTTGTTCCGGCGTGCTCACGTTCCTCTTGAAGATAATGAGGCCCCAAGGCTGCGCATCGCGGAGAAAAGCGCGCTCATTGGCAGAAACACTAAGTCCCGCCAATCCCGTGATAAATGCACGTGCCGCCATCGGCGCGGATTAGCCCGGCCCCAGCGCGAGGGTCAAGTTTGCCCTGTTAATTCCTTTGAATGAGGCACTGCCCGCCGGCGGCCTTAAGGCTCGCACACAGCTGGCCTGCTTCGGCCGCATTGGCGAATGGCCCCACCATGGCCCGATAATAAGTGCCCTTTGCACCAAGGTCCGCCTTGTGGATCTGCGCCGACCGCCCGCCAAGCTGGCTCGGGAACTTTGCCTGAAGGCTGCGAAAGGCCGCCTCTGCCTCAGCCTCGCTCCGCTGAGAGGAAAGCTGCACATAACTGCCGGCACCATGTGTGGTCTGCGGAGGAACCGACGCTGTCCGGGTTGGTGTGGCCGTAGGGCGTGCGGCGGATGGGGCGCCGGTCGGAGCCGCACTCGGGTTGAGCGACAGCGGCGCATTCGTGGAAGCTGGCGCGGCCTGGCGCACCGGCGGTGCAGGTCGCGGAGCGGGGGCTGCAGGAGCATCCGGCTCGGATTCGGCGGTTGCACTGTCCGCCGGGGCGGCACGTGCCGTTTGCACGGGCGGCGCAAGGCGCGGAGCCTGCTGTGGTGCCGATCGGACCGGTGGGGCAGCCGCCAGTGCCCCCGAGGGCGGCCCTGCATCGGCGACGGCCGACTGATCGGGATGAATCGCGATTGTGCGAATTTTTTTCGGCTCGCTTGCGAGCACACCGCTACCTACTACAGGCTGCGGCGCGTTCTGGGTCAGCACGACCGTCGCCGGCTTGTCGAGCGGTTGCTCTTCGCGCGAGACCAGCTTTTCACTCTGACTACGATCATTCACCCGGTCGGTGATCAATTTGCTCGATTGCGCGTCTTTGCCGTTTGATGCTGGCACGATCTTGCTCGGCCCGGCATCGGCCTTGATGACCGGTGGTGGCTTGCTCGATGCTGACGATCCAAAGAGCGCACGATAGCCGAAGGCACCGGCGGTGCCGATCACCGCAAGCACGAGCACTCCTGCGACGGCCATGATCCCCAACCGCCGGCGCGATGGAGGCACGTCTTCGTAATAGGTGTCGTCAACCTGCGGCGCATCGTCATAGACGTCTTGCGGGTAGCCGACGGCGCCCGTTGGATAGGCGTGAGGATCACTTTCCACCGGATACTCATCGACGCTGCCCGGAAACGGTGCACCGCCATACGATTGACGTGCGTAATTCTGGCCCGCGTAGTCTTGCAGGCTCGGCTGCGCTTCGGATGCCGATGGCGCCGCAAAATAACCATTGCCCGCATATCGCGATGACGACGCCGATGGGCGCTGATTATCGCCTAATTGCGACGAACGCACTGTTCCGAGCGGCTGCGTATTCCAATCGGTCCGCTCGGGCTGCTGCGGCGGCGGCGCACGGCGAGCGCCATCGCGCCCGAACTCCGCAAAGGGGTCGGTTTGTCCAATGAGGCGTGCAAGCTCGGCCAGCGGATCGCTGCCGGATGGTTTGCCCGCACTGCGCGCAGGCGGCGGCTCACTTGCACGATAAGGTCGTTGGCTTTGGTCGTCCGCCATTCGGTCCCCAGTTACTGAACTCGTCCTTTTTCGCTGTTATGGTCGCTGAAAGCCAGCACCATACGCGGCTTTCTGCGGACGAGCTTTACCGCATTTCTTCCGGCGCGCTGACCCCGAGCAATGCGAGACCCGAGGCTAATACGGTGACGATCCCCTCCACCAGCGCGAGCCGGGCTGCTGTCGTTTGTCGATCATTCTGGATAATGAAGCGTAAATGAGGCAAGTCTTTTCCCCGTGTCCACTGTGCATGAAATTCGCTTGCTAATTCATACAGATAGAATGCGATTCTGTGAGGCTCGTGTGCAGCCGCCGCGGCCTCGACGGTGCGCGGGTAGAGTGCGATCCGCCGGAGCAAGGAAAGTTCGCCGGCGTCGGTCAAACGTTCAAGCGGCGCTTGCTTAAGTTCCGCGGCGCGATCTTGGGCCGATTCCGGAAGATCCGGTATCTCCGCGCGCGCGTTCCGGAATACCGATTGCCCGCGCGCGTGGCCGTACTGGACGTAGAAAACCGGGTTCTCACGCGAGTGCTCGATCACTTTGGCGAGGTCAAAATCGAGGACGGCGTCGTTTTTCCGGTAGAGCATGTCGAAGCGGACTGCATCGCTCCCGACTTCATCCACAACCTCCCGCAGCGTGACGAACTCCCCCGCGCGTTTCGACATTTTCACCGGCTCGCCCGCGCGCAGAAGACGGACGAGTTGCACCAGTTTAACGTCGAGTGAGGCCTTACCGCCGCTGACGGCTTTTACCGCAGCCTGCATGCGTTTGATGTAGCCGCCGTGGTCGGCACCCCAGACGTCGATCAGGTTTAGAAATCCGCGGGTAACTTTCGACTGATGATAAGCGATGTCTGAGGCAAAATAAGTATAGCTACCGTCCGACTTCCTGAGCGGCCGATCGACGTCGTCGCCGAAATCAGTCGAGCGAAACAGCGTCTGCTCACGGTCTTCCCAATCCTCGAGATTTCCGCCCTTTGGCGGCGGCAGCCGGCCTTCATAGACCTCGCCGCTTTTGCGCAGGGCTTCGATGGTAGCTCCAACCTCATCCCGCTTGCCTTGAATCAGAGAGCGCTCGGAGAAATACACATCGAAGCGTACCTTGAGCGCAGCGAGATCGGCGCGGATCACATCCATCATCGTGGCGACAGCTTTTGCGCGTACGATTGGTAGCCATTCGTCTTCGGTCATTGTCGTGAGCTTGGCGCCATGCTCCGCAGCAAGGACACCGCCAACGGGCCTTAAATAGTCGCCCGGATAAAGTCCGTCGGGTATTGCACCAATATCCTCGCCGAGAGCCTCGCGATATCGCAGAAAGGCCGAGCGCGCGAGAATATCGACCTGGGCTCCCGCATCGTTAATGTAATACTCGCGCGTAACATCGTAGCCAGCAAACGCCAGCAGATTGGCAAGCGCGTCGCCGAATACTGCGCCACGGCCGTGGCCGACATGCATAGGACCCGTCGGATTTGCGGAAACATATTCGACATTGATCTTTTGCCCTCGCCCAATCTCGCTGCGGCCATAGTCCGTGCCGCTCGCGATCGCGAGGCGCAGTTCCTCGCTCCAGACGTCCGGCTTAAGCGTGAGATTGATAAATCCGGGACCTGCGACCCCGACCGACGCGACCTTTTCATCCTGCCGCAGCCTGGCAGCGATAGCCTCCGCCAATTCGCGCGGCTTTTTACCTGCATCCTTGGCCAAGACCATTGCGGCATTCGTTGCCATGTCGCCATGGGTTGGATCTTTCGGAGGCTCGACCACAACGCGCGCGGAATCAACATTCGGGCCCAGCACGGTTGTTGTTGCGGCACAGACCCGCTCAAGCATGTCAGCGAACAGATGTTGGGGCTTTTTCGAAAGGGCCATTCTGGCGGTGCGGGTAAAGGAATTTGCGGGCCAAGTCAAAACATCGTCGCCGTTGGCCGCTATCTGATCGTGGCGCCGCTATCGACCGACAATATCTGTCCAGTGGTGATCGCCGCCTCGTCGGACGCAAGATAGACCGCCATGTCGGCCATATGGATCGGCAGGCCGAGCCCATGCAAATGCGTCGCGGCCAATTTCTCGATATCCTTCGACCCTTCGAGTAGCTTCTTAACGCGTTCAGTGAGCACGACTCCGGGTGCAATCGCGTTCACTCTGATTTTGTGGGCGGAATATTCGACTGCCATCGAACGCGTTAGTGCCGCGACGGCGCCTTTGGCGGAAGTATAACAATCACGGCCTGGCAGCGCGCGCAGCGCCACGATGGACGACATGTTGATGATTGAGCCACCACCAGACTTGATCATGTGCGGAATGCCAACCTTGGAACAAAGGAACGTGCCGTAGAGATCAAGGGTGATGACTCGCCAAAATTCTTCCTCGGATACATCCGTTACCGAGCCGTCTTCCGGTGACGATCCGCCAGCGTTATTGTGAAGAATATGTAGGCCGCCATATCGTTCCACCGTTTCCGCAAATGCGGCCTCTACCTTCAACCGCTCGCGAATATCGCAGTGGATGAAATGAGCGTCACCGCCAGAATTCTTTGAGCGCGTGCGCGCTGATTGAGCGGCGGCATCACCGCGCTCCTTATCAATTTCTGCGATGACGACCTTGGCACCCTCTTCGGCAAAACGTTCCGCGGTCGCGCGCCCTATTCCGCCTCCACCGCCGGTGATGAATGCGACTTTTCCCGCCAATCTCGGCATGCGTCACCCTGAATTTCGAGGCTTCTCCGTGCGCATCTTCACACAATTCGTCCCATCATCCAAACGGATGAAATTGGTGAACCGCACAAAGTGCGTCCTCTGATTAGGGGACGAAATGATTCCGGAATCCTGTCATCCAAATTGCGGTCCGATACAGCCCGCGTTCATGGGCAACGCGTTATGCGTCTGAAATATCATGGCGCTTGCGAAAATGCCTGCGCACCTCGCTCACAATCGCAGCGAAGCTGCGGCTTCAACATCGGAGCAATTAAAATGACAAATCGTGTAACGGTCACCAAAGCAGCTTGCTTGACTGCCGTATTGGCGACGACTGTTGCCTTGACGGTGGCCACGTCTAAGGCGAGCGCCAAAGGCCGCCATGACAATAACGACGAAGGCCGCAAAACACCGCAATTCGCAATCAACGGTCCGCCAGTGAACGTGAAGGGATCTTTGCACGACAAGAAGAATGGCAAACACGGAGAGAGGAAAAAGAAAAAGAATTGTCAGCACGTAACCGTTCCTACGCCAGAATGCGGTGTTGGCGCCCACGATCCAGTCGGACACACTCATCCCGCCGGCCCGACCGCAAGCACCGGCTCAGGCACAAAGGCGCCGTCTCCGGCTTACACGACGGTGACGCTGTCCAACGGCGTAAGCAACTCAGCCATATTTAATGGCAAAGGCTTGACTGTTACGTCCAACTCCCCCGGCACGATAACGGTCTCCAACGGGAACAGCTCGGTGACGTTGCCCGGAGGATCGCTCACGCTGCACGGCGCGATTTCTGTATCAGGCAGCTCGGGTCTGCAACTTGTGCACCAAACAAACGGTGATGTGACGGTCGCGGTCAGCCCGATCCTCGTAAGCGGGCCGGCAAAACCCGGCACTAATGATGTCCCACCGGGTGTCACGTTCGGAGACGACCTGAAATTTGTGGGCAAAACATTTGCTAATGGTGCAGCCCTCGGAACTGCGTCGACCGTGATTGTACCGGCCGCGGCAGTCACAACAGTGGTTGGAGGTGTCGTCGCCACAATTCAAGGAAATCCCATTAACGGAACCAAGGAAATTGCAGGCGCAATCGCTGACGAGGCCGGCTCCGCGCTCAGCTGGGTTGGCGGATGGTTTTAGCTGACGCGTGCGCGTCAGTTTATAACGCGGGCAGCAAAACAGAGCCGCCCACGTAAAGTCGACGCCGGAGCCTGCGCGGTCCTGTTTGTGTCAACGCCAATCGGCCGTGGCCGGCTGTTACCGTAGCTCGGGCGTCCCTTTGAAATATTTCGCGTGCTCGATGAGAGCGTAGCGGTCTGTCATTCCGGCGATATAGTCACCGATGCGACGCGCGAGCATGCCCGCATCATTTGTATCGATCCCCGCGCCCCATTCCGCCGGCAAATCCGCGGAACCCGTCGCATAATGCGAAAATAGATCCCGCACCACGCCTTCTGCGTCTGCCATCACCCGCATCACACGTTCATGCCGGTACATACGCGGGTAAAGAAATCCCTTGATATCGCGGTCAGCCTTGTCCATGGCCGGCGAAAAACCGACAATAGGTCTTGGCGCATCGCGCACCTCGGCGGCCGATTTCGGCTTGAGCATCGCGACGCGGCGCCCGCTTTCCGCGATCACGTCTTCGATCATGCGCGTGATGATCCGGCGCACGAGTTCATGTACGCGTCTTGCTGATTCAAGGTTGGGATATTCGGCATCGATGCCGCCGAGAATGACGCCGATCAACGGGACCTCGGCAATATCATCAAGCGTAAACAATTCGGCGCGCAGGCCGTCGTCGATATCATGCGCATCATAGGCGATGTCATCCGCTAGCGCGGCAACCTGCGCTTCGGCGCTGGCACAGGTCCACAATTCAAGGTTCTGTATTTTTGAATATTCGACGATCGCTGCAGGTGCTCCGTGCCGAGCATAGCGACCGATCGCCGCGCCAGCACGATCGATCAGCGGCCCGTTATGCTTCACCAGGCCTTCGAGGGTTTCCCAACACAAATTTAGTCCGTCGAAAGCCGCGTAACGGCGTTCGAGACCTGTCACGATCCGCAACGCCTGTGCATTATGATCGAACCCCCCATTTGCGGCAAGGCATTCGTCCAGCGCACGTTCGCCGGCATGTCCAAACGGTGGGTGACCAAGGTCGTGCGCGAGTGCAAGCGCCTCGGCGAGGTCCTCGTCCAGACCCAGTGCGCGCGCGAGCGAACGTGCGATCTGCGCAACTTCAAGCGTATGCGTCAGACGCGTTCGGTAGTGATCACCCTCGTGATAGACGAATACCTGCGTCTTGTGGGCCAAGCGCCGGAATGCCGCCGAATGGATGATCCGGTCGCAATCCCGGCGGAAAGCATTACGCGTTGCGCTCGCCGGTTCGACGAAACGCCGCCCGCGGCTTTGCGCCGGATCAGCGGCATAAATAGCTCGTTCGCGCGCGGTTTCGACCGCCATCGGCACTTCTTGCTAACGGTTTGCGCGTGAGTTTCACCGGATATCGGCACCATTTCGGCCCGCGCGCCGGATTGACCTCACTGGTCCGCGCACTTAACTATCCGTTGGGCCTTCTGCCAATAGGATAGGTCCCAAAAGGCCAATCATGAGCACAGGCATTACAGTCAGCGAACGGGCCGCGAGACGGATCGGCGAAATCCTCAAAGGCGAACCGGCCGGTACCATGCTGCGCGTGAGCGTGGAAGGCGGCGGCTGTTCCGGTTTCCAGTACAAATTCGATATGGAACGGGCGAAGGCCGCCGACGATCTGGTGATCAGCCGCGAAAACGCCGTGGTGCTGATCGATCCCGTCTCGGTGAATTTCATGACAGGCTCGGAGATTGATTTCGTCGACGACCTGATCGGCGCATCGTTCAAGGTGAAAAACCCGCAGGCGAAAGCCTCTTGCGGCTGCGGTACCAGCTTCGCGCTTTGACCTCTATTCCGCCGCGACCGCCGGCGGCGCTTCCTCGACTTCCGTAAGCTGCGGCTCGAGCCTGCGCTTGAGCATCCGGTCGAAACGGTCGAGATAGAGGTAAATCACCGGCGTGATGTAGAGCGTAAGCAATTGCGACAGCATCAGGCCGCCGACCACCGCAACGCCCAGCGGCTGTCGCAGCTCGGCGCCGGCTCCAGTGCCAAGTGCGATCGGCAGCGTGCCGAAGATCGCGGCAAACGTCGTCATCATGATCGGACGGAAGCGCAGCGTAGCCGCCTCGCGGATCGCAGCTTCCGCCGAAAGGCCAACGCGGCGGCGCTCGATCGCGAAGTCAATCATCATGATTGCGTTCTTTTTCACGATGCCGACCAGCATCACGATTCCGATCATGGCGATCACCGACAAATCCATGCGGAACAGCATCAGTGTCAGGATCGCGCCGATGCCGGCCGAGGGCAGGCCGGAAATGATGGTGATAGGGTGGATGAAACTTTCATACAATATGCCGAGAACCACATAGGCCGCGAAGATGGCCGCCAGAATCAGGATGCCCTGCCCGCGCAACGAATCCTGAAACACTTGTGCCGTCCCCTGGAAACCGGTGCTGATGGTGGCCGGCAGATGATCGTCGCGCTCCAGTTGCTGGATCGCATTGACCGCTTGTCCGAGGGAGAAGCCAGGCGCGAGGTTAAACGAGATAGTCACGGCAGGCTGCTGGCCCTGATGGTTGATTTGCAACGGGCCGACGGAAGGCGCGAAGTGCGTGACCGCCGATAGTGGCACCGTCGTACCATTCGTCGTCTTCAGATGGACGCGATTGAGATCGCTTGGGCGCATCCGGTATTCCGGCATGCTCTCGAGAATGACCTGATAGTCGTTCGCAGGCGTGTAAATAGTCGCAACTTGCCGGGTGCCAAAGGCGTTGTAGAGTTCCTGGCGCACCTGATCGACGCTGACGCCGTAGACTGCCGACTTCTCACGATCGACATCGATCATGATCTGCGGATTTTTGACGTAAAGATCGGTTGTCACATCGAGCAGGCCGGGAATCTTCGCGATCTTGTCGCGCAATTCCGGCGCAACGCGATAGAGCGTTTCGGTGTCATTGGATTGCAGCGTGTACTGATACTGACTTTTGTTCAGTCGTCCGCCGAGATTGATGCTCTGGATCGGCTGAAAGAAAATCTGGATGCCCGGAATCACGTTGACATTCTTGCGCAAGCGCGCCGATACGGTCTGCAGGCTATCGCGCTCATTGCGCGGCTTGAGAGCGACCAGCATACGTCCGCTATTTGTGACCGTATTTGGCCCAGCCCCGCCGACCGTATCGGCGCGCTTCCGCGAGAATCTCAACGTGATTCCGGGCATCCAGATTTTCTTTCAGCCGATCCAGAGCATCAATCTCGGCAGAGAGTAGACTGAACAAAAGTCAGTATCAGTACACGCTGCAATCCAATGACACCGAAACGCTCTATCGCGTTGCGCCGGAATTGCGCGACAAGATCGCGAAGATCCCGGCCTGCTCGATGTGACAACCGATCTTTACGTCAAAAATCCGCAGATCATGATCGATGTCGATCGTGAGAAGTCGGCAGTCTACGGCGTCAGCGTCGATCAGGTGCGCCAGGTGCCAACGCCTTTGGCACCCGGCAAGTTGCGACTATTTACACGCCTGCGAACGACTATCAGGTCATTCTCGAGAGCATGCCGGAATACCGGATGCGCCCAAGCGATCTCAATCGCGTCCATCTGAAGACGACGAATGGTACGACGGTGCCACTATCGGCGGTCACGCACTTCGCGCCTTCCGTCGGCCCGTTGCAAATCAACCATCAGGGCCAGCAGCCTGCCGTGACTATCTCGTTTAACCTCGCGCCTGGCTTCTCCCTCGGACAAGCGGTCAATGCGATCCAGCAACTGGAGCGCGACGATCATCTGCCGGCCACCATCAGCACCGGTTTCCAGGGGACGGCACAAGTGTTCGGATTCAGTTTTTACGCGGCAGGGCATCCTGATTCTGGCGGCCATCTTCGCGGCCTATGTGGTTCTCGGCATATTGTATGAAAGTTTCATCCACCCTATCACCATCATTTCCGGCCTGCCCTCGGCCGGCATCGGCGCGATCCTGACACTGATGCTGTTCCGCATGGATTTGTCGGTGATCGCCATGATCGAAATCGTGATGCTGGTCGGCATCGTGAAAAAGAACGCAATCATGATGATTGACTTCGCGATCGAGCGCCGCCGCGTTGGCCTTTCGGCGGAAGCTGCGATCCGCGAGGCGGCTACGCTGCGCTTCCGTCCGATCATGATGACGACGTTCGCCGCGATCTCGGCACGCTGCCGATCGCACTTGGCACTGGAGCCGGCGCCGAGCTGCGACAGCCGCTCGGCGTTGCGGTGGTCGGCGGCCTGATGCTGTCCGCGATTGCTTAACGCTCTACATCACGCCGGTGACTTACCTCTATCTCGACCGTTCCGACCGGATGCTCAAGCGCAGGCTCGAGCCGCAGTCTACGGAAGTCGAGGAAGCGCCGCCGGCGGTCGCAGCGGAATAAGGTCAAAGCGCGAAGCTGGTACCGCAGCCGCAAGAGGCTCTCGCGTGCGGTTTTTCACCTTGAACGATGCGCCGATCAGGTCGTCGACGAACTCAATCTTCGAGCCTGTCATGAAATTCACCGAGACGGGATCGATCAGCACCACGGCGTTTCGCGGCTGATCACAAGATCGTCGGCGGCCTTCGCCCGTTCCGATATCGAATTTGTACTGGAAACCGGAACAGCCGCCGCCTTCCACGCTCACGCGCAGCATGGTACTGGCCGGTTCGCCTTTAGGACTTCGTCTCGACCGTCTCGCCGCCCGTTTTCGCTGACTGTAATGCCTGTGCTCATGATTGGCCTTTGGGACCTATCCTATTGGCAGAAGGCCGAACGGATAGTTAAGTGCGCGACCAGTGAGGTCAATCTGGCAGCGCGGCCGAAATGGTGCCGACATCCGGTAAAACCCACGCGCAAATCGTTAGCAAGAAGTGCCGATGGCGGTCAAACCGCGAACGAGCGGCTTACTGCCGCTGATCCGGCGCAAAGCCGGGCGGCGTTCGTCGAACCGGCGAGCGCAACGCGTAATGCTATCCGCCGGGATGGCGACAGGATCATCCATTCGGCGGCATTCCGGCGCTTGGCCCACAAGACGCAGGTATTCGTCTATCACGAGGGTGATCACTACCGAACGCGTCTGACGCATACGCTTGAAGTTGCGCAGATCGCACGTTCGCTCGCGCGCGCACTGGGTCTGGACGAGGACCTCGCCGAGGCGCTTGCACTCGCGCACGACCTTGGTCACCCACCGTTTGGACGATGCCGGCGAACGTGCGCTGGACGAATGCCTTGCCGCAAATGGGGGGTTCGATCATAATGCACAGGCGTTGCGGATCGTGACAGGTCTCGAACGCCGTTACGCGGCTTTCGACGGACTAAATTTGTGTTGGGAAACCCTCGAAGGCCTGGTGAAGCATAACGGGCCGCTGATCGATCGTGCTGGCGCGGCGATCGGTCGCTATGCTCGGCACGGAGCACCTGCAGCGATCGTCGAATATTCAAAAATACAGAACCTTGAATTGTGGACCTGTGCCAGCGCCGAAGCGCAGGTTGCCGCGCTAGCGGATGACATCGCCTATGATGCGCATGATATCGACGACGGCCTGCGCGCCGAATTGTTTACGCTTGATGATATTGCCGAGGTCCCGTTGATCGGCGTCATTACTCGGCGGCATCGATGCCGAATATCCCAACCTTAAATCAGCAAGACGCGTACATGAACTCGTGCGCCGGATCATCACGCGCATGATCGAAGACGTGATCGCGGAAAGCGGGCGCCGCGTCGCGATGCTCAAGCCGAAATCGGCCGCCGAGGTGCGCGATGCGCCAAGACCTATTGTCGGTTTTTCGCCGGCCATGGACAAGGCTGACCGCGATATCAAGGGATTTCTTTACCCGCGTATGTACCGGCATGAACGTGTGATGCGGGTGATGGCAGACGCAGAAGGCGTGGTGCGGGATCTATTTTCGCATTATGCGACGGGTTCCGCGGATTTGCCGGCGGAATGGGGCGCGGGGATCGATACAAATGATGCGGGCATGCTCGCGCGTCGCATCGGTGACTATATCGCCGGAATGACAGACCGCTACGCTCTCATCGAGCACGCGAAATATTTCAAAGGGACGCCCGAGCTACGGTAACAGCCGGCCACGGCCGATTGGCGTTGACACAAACAGGACCGCGCAGGCTCCGGCGTCGACTTTACGTGGGCGGCTCTGTTTTGCTGCCCGCGTTATAAACTGACGCGCACGCGTCAGCTAAAACCATCCGCCAACCCAGCTGAGCGCGGAGCCGGCCTCGTCAGCGATTGCGCCTGCAATTTCCTTGGTTCCGTTAATGGGATTTCCTTGAATTGTGGCGACGACACCTCCAACCACTGTTGTGACTGCCGCGGCCGGTACAATCACGGTCGACGCAGTTCCGAGGGCTGCACCATTAGCAAATGTTTTGCCCACAAATTTCAGGTCGTCTCCGAACGTGACACCCGGTGGGACATCATTAGTGCCGGGTTTTGCCGGCCCGCTTACCAGGATCGGGCTGACCGCGACCGTCACATCACCGTTTGTTTGGTGCACAAGTTGCAGACCCGAGCTGCCTGATACAGAAATCGCGCCGTGCAGCGTGAGCGATCCTCCGGGCAACGTCACCGAGCTGTTCCCGTTGGAGACCGTTATCGTGCCGGGGGAGTTGGACGTAACAGTCAAGCCTTTGCCATTAAATATGGCTGAGTTGCTTACGCCGTTGGACAGCGTCACCGTCGTGTAAGCCGGAGACGGCGCCTTTGTGCCTGAGCCGGTGCTTGCGGTCGGGCCGGCGGGATGAGTGTGTCCGACTGGATCGTGGGCGCCAACACCGCATTCTGGCGTAGGAACGGTTACGTGCTGACAATTCTTTTTCTTTTCCTCTCCCGTGTTTGCCATTCTTCTTGTCGTGCAAAGATCCCTTCACGTTCACTGGCGGACCGTTGATTGCGAATTGCGGTGTTTTGCGGCCTTCGTCGTTATTGTCATGGCGGCCTTTGGCGCTCGCCTTAGACGTGGCCACCGTCAAGGCAACAGTCGTCGCCAATACGGCAGTCAAGCAAGCTGCTTTGGTGACCGTTACACGATTTGTCATTTTAATTGCTCCGATGTTGAAGCCGCAGCTTCGCTGCGATTGTGAGCGAGGTGCGCAGGCATTTTCGCAAGCGCCATAATATTTCAGACGCATAACGCGTTGCCCATGAACGCGGGCTGTATCGGACCGCAATTTGGATGACAGGATACCGAGATCATTTCGTCCCCTAATCAGAGGACGCACTTTGTGCGGTTCACCAATTTCATCCGTTTGGATGATGGGACGAATTGTGTGAAGATGCGCACGGAGAAGCCTCGAAATTCAGGGTGACGCATGCCGAGATTGGCGGGAAAAGTCGCATTCATCACCGGCGGTGGAGGCGGAATAGGGCGCGCGACCGCGGAACGTTTTGCCGAAGAGGGTGCCAAGGTCGTCATCGCAGAAATTGATAAGGAGCGCGGTGATGCCGCCGCTCAATCAGCGCGCACGCGCTCAAAGAATTCTGGCGGTGACGCTCATTTCATCCACTGCGATATTCGCGAGCGGTTGAAGGTAGAGGCCGCATTTGCGGAAACGGTGGAACGATATGGCGGCCTACATATTCTTCACAATAACGCTGGCGGATCGTCACCGGAAGACGGCTCGGTAACGGATGTATCCGAGGAAGAAGTTTGGCAAGTCATCACCCTTGATCTCTACGGCACGTTCCTTTGTTCCAAGGTTGGCATTCCGCACATGATCAAGTCTGGTGGTGGCTCAATCATCAACATGTCGTCCATCGTGGCGCTGCGCGCGCTGCCAGGCCGTGATTGTTATACTTCCGCCAAAGGCGCCGTCGCGGCACTAACGCGTTCGATGGCAGTCGAATATCTCCGCCCACAAAATCAGAGTGAACGCGATTGCACCCGGAGTCGTGCTCACTGAACGCGTTAAGAAGCTACTCGAAGGGTCGAAGGATATCGAGAAATTGGCCGCGACGCATTTGCATGGGCTCGGCCTGCCGATCCATATGGCCGACATGGCGGTCTATCTTATCCCGACGAGGCGGCGATCACCACTGGACAGATATTGTCGGTCGATAGCGGCGCCACGATCAGATAGCGGCCAACGGCGACGATGTTTTGACTTGGCCCGCAAATTCCCCGCACCGCCAGAATGGCCCTTTCGAAAAAGCCCCAACATCTGTTCGCTGACATGCTTGAGCGGGTCTGTGCCGCAACAACAACCGTGCTGGGCCCGAAAATGTCAATTCCGCGCGCGTTGTGGTCGAGCCTCCGAAAGATCCAACCCATGGCGACATGGCAACGAATGCCGCAATGGTCTTGGCCAAGGATGCAGGTAAAAAGCCGCGCGAATTGGCGGAGGCTATCGCTGCCAGGCTGCGGCAGGATGAAAAGGTCGCGTCGGTCGGGGTCGCCAGTCCCGGATTCATCGATCTCACGCTTAAGCCGGACGTCTGGAGCGAGGAACTGCGCCTCGCGATAGCAAGCGGCGCTATGGCCGCAGCGAGAATTGGGCGAGGGCAAAAGATCAATGTCGAATATGTTTCCGCAAATCCGACGGGT
>CAWHQF010000018.1:0-106582 GCA_963831475.1 uncultured Alphaproteobacteria bacterium | reverse complement strand
ACCGGGCAGCAGCAGCCGACAGGATAGCCCTGCTCTGGGCGTATCGCTTCGCCGTTCTGCCCGTAAGCAAGAATTGCATCCTTAAGCATTTTCTCCATCGGGATGCTGCGCGTCATGACTGCGGCGTCTGAACCTTCGGCGAGCACCCAGGTGCCGCCATCCTTAAGTCCGACTTCGCGGGCGATTGTTGCGAACTGCACGCCCGTCCATTCCGATGTGCTTGAGCAGACCGTGCGTACCCTGCACCGTTTTCAGGGTCGGACTTGTTCAGTCTCAGCCCGTTCCCGGAGCATTCAATGAAATGCTTGCGCGTCAGCACGAAACAGAAATCGCTTACAAGTCGGCCATCGTGAACTACGCCGGCCCATCCACCATGCCGTGCACGTAAAGGATGTGTTTTGCCGGATCGATGGTCGGGATACCGCCGTGATGGCGTTCGAAGTGCAGACCGGAGGGCGTGAGGTTGCCCAGCGTTCGGTCCAGCGGATGAAGCTCCAAAATGTATTTTCGTTCGCCGTCGGGAAGCACATCCGCACTTCGGTCTCGAATTGCGAACGGAACCGTAGCCCCCGTCAGCAGCAACCGCGCGGCCCTGCTCCTTGGTTGGGTCCGATGGCACGTCGAAATGTTTCGCGCCGCGGCACCTGTTGCGCGGCGGCGGGCCCAGCGAGAAGTCCGGCCGCTGCCGCACCGCGCCTGATCCAGCCGCGAACAGAAGATGCGCGCCGAGTTCGCCGGCGCGGGCGGAACATGCCGTCTTTGCAGTCGCAGTTCTCCTTTTCGTCGTCGCGTTGCGACAGGTGCCGGCTCTACGGCGGCCATGCCCCGATCATTTTCCTCGGTATGTTCATCGAAAGCGAAGTCGGGTGTCGTGCGCAAGGACGCCTCCTTGGGTCACCGGCACGGTCCCATCGTGCCGTGCACCAATTCTAGGCGCGTGCGCGGTTCGTGGGAAGCTATTTTCTGCGAAGGCGAAACGGGGAAGTTTTGCAATCCACCCGCGAATAATCGGGAATGTATCCTTCGAAATGGGGATTGCCGCCAGTGCGCCTAATCGTCCTCGCCAAACCCGCCGGCAACCAGTTCGCACAGTCTCTCCACGGCCTTTGCGGCATCCTTGCCGGTGGCCTTGATGATGATCGTAATCCCGGGGCCCGCGGCCAACATCATCAGACCCATGATCGATGTGCCGCCGACGGTTTCGTGGCCGCGCGTGACGGTTATGGCTGCGTCGAATTGTTCGGCGGTCTGCACGAATTTGGCTGACGCGCGGGCGTGCAGGCCTTTCTTATTGACGATCTCCACCTCGCGCACGACCGGGGTGTCGTCCGCTGAAGGGCGTGCGATCATTTACCGTTGAGCACCCGGCTTGCGATCGTGCAGTACTTGCGGCCGGCTTCCTGCGCGGCGGCGACCGCATCCTGCAACGGGCAGATCTCGCGTATTTTGGCGAGTTTGATCAGCATAGGTAGGTTGATGCCGGCCAGAACCTCGACCTTGGGCTCACTCATGACTGAAATGGCAAGGTTCGAGGGCGTGCCCCCGAACATGTCGGTGAGGATGGCGACACCCTCGCCACTGTCTACTCGTTTCACCGCCTCAAGAATATTTTTGCGGCATTGCTCAACATCGTCATCGGGACCGATCGTAATTGCCTCGATTTGGCGTTGAGGCCCAACCACATGCTCCAGCGCTGAGCGGAACTCGATGGCGAGCCGCCCGTGGGTCACAAGTACGAGGCCGATCATCCCTAACTCCTCGCGGGCGCTTCGCTGCACCGCACGAAAGGGCGCGCATTCACGCTCATCTGAAGCCCCATTGCAAGGGCTCGGCTCCGCTATATAGGCGTCTGCTGCACTGCGGAAAGACGGGGCCAAAGCTGGGCTCGGAAATGCGTTTTCGGCGGCGAAATCCTGCGCCCGTTCATAGTTAATATTCTCAGACGGTCGAGGCTGCCGGGGGGTAACCCAACTATCGGCGGCAGGTCAATCACCCTGCAGGGGTTGTGCTTAAGGCCGCCAACACCAGGGGCAGGGGTGCCATTCCTGATGCGACAGCAAGCCGCGTCAGCCTGATACCGCCAATAACGGCCTGCGAGGCCGACGCGGCCGGATGCCTGGCGGCGTCCGCCGCCGCCAGGTCGATGACCAGTCCCACGGCGGCTACCGCCTCGTAGGCGACCTGCCGGATGCCAAGCCCGTGGATCTCGATCAGTCCGGCAAGGGCAGGCGCTGGCCGCACCAGCAGCCGATCCGAACGCCATTCCAGGTGGGCGCGGTCATCGGCGACGAGCCGGGCAAAGGGCAGGAGCCCTTGTGACGCGGCTTCAAGCAGGCTCCACGTCAGCTGCGACTTACCGGAGCCGGCCGGGCCCCGGATCAGCGCAGCCTTTGGGCCGACAAGAATTGCGCAAGCGTGGATCGTGGGATCGGGCGCCATCACTTCGCCGGCAGGCGGACCACAAAACGTGCGCCCAAGATCGGCGGCGGTCCGCCACCAGGCGCGGCTCCGTGGCGATTTTCAACGCGGATCGTACCTCCGTGGGCTTCGACGATCTGCTTCGTAATCGACAATCCGAGCCCGGAGTTTTGACCGAAGCCCTGTTCCGGCCGATCGGTGTAGAATTGCTCGAAAATCTTATCGAGCGCTTCCGGCCTGATGCCCGGCCCATCGTCATCGACCAGAATCTCGATTTCGTCCCTGAGGCGCCGGCACGTAATGCGCACGCTGCCTCCGGGTGGCGAGAACGAGCGCGCATTGTCGACCAGATTGCTGACGACCTGTCCGAGCCGCGAATCATGTCCGGGTATCTTGAAATCCGTCAACGGATTTCCTTCAAAGCCAAGCGTCACTTTAATGTCGTCGGTGCGGACCTCATTGGCCGCCTTGACCAGAGCATCGAGCAGTTTGGCAAGTTCGACGGGAGCGGCCTCCTGTCGCTGCAGTTCGGCGTCGAGGCGACTTGCATCGGAAATATCCGATATCAGCCGGTCGAGACGTTTTACGTCGTGTTCGATCACCGCGAGCAGCCGTTGCCGGCTTTGCTCGGTCTTTGCAACCGGCAGCGTTTCCACCGCCGAACGCAAAGAGGTGAGGGGATTGCGCAGTTCGTGGGCTACATCCGCAGCAAAGCTCTCGATCGCCTCGATGCGCGTGTACAGTGCATCGGTCATATCGCGCAGGGCGCCGGACAGTTCGCCGATTTCGTCGCGCCGGCGCGTGAAATCGGGAATTTCGACCCGCGTGCGGATGCGCCGGCGCACGCGTTCTGCGCCGTCGGCCAGCCGCCGTACCGGGCCCGCGATTGTGCCGGCAAGCAGCATCGACAGGACCACCATGACGCCGGCGGCAACGAAGAACACCTTGACGATAGCGAGACGTTCGGCCTCGACCATGTCGTCGATATCGGCCCCTTGCGTCGACAGCATCAACACGCCCCGCACGGCGCGGAAGCGCTGTACCGGCACGGCAACCGAGACGATGACTTCGCCGCGGTCGTTGACCCGCACCATGCTGGCGTGCGCGCCATTGAGCGCCTCCGCAACTTCCTGGTAGCCCTTTCCGTTCTCGGGACCGAGCTCGTTGTAGAGCGGAAGATCGCCGCGTCCGAACCAGCGGCGCAGCGCGATGAACGCTCGCTCCATCAGGCCGGGTTTTTCCGCATTGGGTGGAGGCAGATCGAACCGCAATACGTCGCCGCGCCCGTAAAGATTTCGGCTGTCGAGAATAAGGACTTCGTCACGATCATAGATGCGCGCCCGCGTCTTGGTTGGCGACACCAGCCGACGCAGGACAGGGGCGACACGTTCCGGATTGATGGGGAATTCGATGCCGGAGAGGGAATCGTCAGCCGGCCCGTAACTTTCGCCGGCTTGCAGCTCCAGCAGCCGTTCGGGATCGATCGTAATGGAATCGGTTTCGACCGTGGCCGATGCTGCAATTGCTCCGGCAATAATCTCGCTCTGGGTGAGCAGACTCTGCACGCGCGCGTCGATCAACCCCGCGCGAAATTGCGAGAGATAGAGGACTCCCGTAACCAGCGCGACGAGTCCCGCGAGATTGAGGAAGACGATGCGACGCGTGAGACTTGAAAAGCTCTGCGAAACGAAGAACTGCCACGCCGAACGTATCAGCCGGCGTCCAGCGCTTTCGTGCCTCGCCTCGGGATGCGAGATCACGGCGCTCTGGCGTTCCGTTTCGGCTTTTTGCGTGACAGCTTCCGCTGTTCGATCAAGCACGTCGTTCAATCCCGCCAGGTTTGACCAAGGGCCCTTTCCCTGACGCACGATCTGTTCCGAATACGCGTTTCGGGGACCATATGCGAACAGGCCCGAAGACTTTACCGCATGCCGGGACGATCCGTCAGGCCGTCCAAATCGGCTGTAACATTAAGGATTTGTCATTCCTTAAAGCGGTAGCCGACGCCGTAGAGCGTCTCGATCATCTCAAAATCGTCGTCAACGACCTTGAACTTCTTGCGCAATCGCTTGATGTGGCTGTCGATCGTGCGGTCGTCCACGTAGACCTGGTCGTCATACGCTGCGTCCATCAGCGCGTTGCGGCTTTTCACCACGCCAGGCCGAGTCGCAAGCGCCTGCAGGATGAGAAATTCAGTCACAGTCAAAGTGACAGGCTCGCCTTTCCATGTGCAGGTATGACGCTCGGGGTCCATGCGAAGCAGCCCGCGTTCCAGCACCTTGGCTGAATCGACTTCTTTAGCCGGCGAGCCATCCTTCGGACTCGATCGGCGCAGCACGGCCTTGACGCGTTCGACCAGCAGACGTTGTGAAAACGGTTTGCGGATGAAATCGTCCGCTCCCATCTTCAGTCCGAACAGCTCATCTATCTCCTCATCTTTGGATGTGAGGAAGATCACCGGTATGTCGGTCTTCTGGCGCAGCCGGCGAAGAGTTTCCATGCCGTCCATGCGCGGCATCTTGATATCGAGGATGGCGAGATCCGGTGGCGATGTCTTGAAACCGTCGAGCGCAGATGCGCCGTCGGTATAAGTCATGATGCGGTAACCCTCCGCTTCGAGCGCCATCGAAACGGAGGTCAGGATATTGCGGTCGTCGTCGACGAGAGCGATTGTCGGCATGAGCCCCTCTTGCGTGACGTCCCGCGCGTTTTGAACCCTATAAACGGGGTCTGAAATGTGGCCTCTTTGCAACAACTATGTGATTCGGTAGCGATTTCAAGCCCGCGAGCGGAAAACCCCGTATCATGGGGCCCGCAACGTCAATCTGAGCACTCTGGAAATGGAATCCCGCAGCAAATTCGATCCCCGGCAGGCCGCAACCAAGCTGCTGCGCGAGGCGCGTTCGGGTGCCCTGGCGACATTGGTGCCCGGCTCAGGTGACCCCTATTGCTCGCTGGTGAACGTGGCGACGGCAATCGACGGCGCGCCGCTCATGTTGCTCTCGAATTTGGCGCTGCACACTAAAAATATCCTCGCCGATCCACGCGTGTCGTTGATGCTCGATGAGCGCAAGGAAAATGATCCATTGGAAGGCGCGCGCGTGATGCTGATGGGGACATGCGCGAAAATCTCCGGCGCTGCCGCCTCGGACTCTTATTTACGACGTCATCCTGATGCCGTCGTGTACGCGAACTTTGCCGACTTTTCCTTCTACCGGATGGAAGTCATGCGCGCCCACCTTGTCGCAGGATTTGGCCGCATCATGGACCTTCGGCCGGAGGACATTCTTACCGACGTCTCGGATGCAGCGGCTCTCGTTGAAGTCCGAGGCCTCGGCAATCGCGCACATGAACAGCGATCACGCGGACGCCTGTCGCCTTTATGCGACCAGGCTGCTTGGCGCGGAAGATGGTGAATGGCGGTGCGTCGGGGTCGATCCCGAGGGCCTCGAATTGCAGAAGGGTCGATTGGCCTTGCGACTACCGTTTCCGCAGCGCGTTACCGCAGCAGGTCCGTTGCGCGCCATGCTTAAAGGCTTGGCCGAAAAAGCCCGCGAAAATGAATGATTGCGTGGCAACCGGTGGCCGGCTGACGCATTAAACATCAAATGCTAAGTGGCGGCCGGCGCTTCGTTAACGCATTGATGCAGCGCAATGCCGATTGCCCCTTTTGCATGGCATTTGTTCTTGGCATTAAGACTGCTCGTGACTATGGTCGCGCGCCTCTGACCGAGGGGCTATACTAACGTCGTAATATGCCGCTGCGGGACCGAAGGACCCGCATATGTTTCACTATAAAGCGGCTGAGTTGGGAGGAATTCACGTGCAAGAGCAGGGTGTGCGGAACGGCGCTTATGGCGCCGATAAATTCGGCTTCAAAAATCTCGCCGCAGTCCACTGGAACCTGACCGAGCCGACGCTTTACGAATATGCCATCGCCGCGGGCGAAGCGTCGCTGGTCGCAGGCGGTGCGCTCTGCGCCGAGACCGGTCATCACACCGGCCGTAGTCCGAAAGACAAGCACACGGTTGTCGATGATCTCACCCGGGATTCCGTGTGGTGGGACGGCAATCGCAAGATGACGCGCGAGAATTTCGACAATTTGCTCGCTGATTTCCAGGCACATTGCAAAGGCAAGAAGCTGTTCGCGCAGGATCTCTATGGCGGCGCTGATCATACCTACCGCATCAGAGTCCGGGTCTTTACCGAACTCGCCTGGCATTCTCTATTCATTCGCCAATTGCTGATCCGCCCCGAGATCAAGGAACTCGCCGGTTTCGTTCCGGAACTCACCATTGTCGACTTGCCCTCGTTCAAGCCGGACGCCAAGCGTCACGGCGGCCGCGAGGGCTCCGACACGATGGTGGCGATCGACTTCACGCGCAAGATCGTGCTGATCGGCGGCTCGTCCTACGCCGGCGAGATGAAGAAGTCGGTGTTCACGACGCTCAATTTCTATCTGCCGGCGCAGAACGTGGTGCCAATGCATTGCTCGGCTAACGTCAGCCACGAAGGCGAGAGCGCGCTGTTCTTCGGCCTTTCGGGCACCGGCAAGACGACGTTGTCGGCCGACCCGAGCCGCATTCTGATCGGCGACGACGAGCACGGGTGGGGCCCTGACGGCATCTTCAACTTCGAAGGCGGCTGCTACGCCAAGACCATCAAGCTCTCGCAGGAAGCGGAGCCGATGATCTGGGATGCTACGAACCGCTTCGGTGCCGTACTTGAAAACGTGGCGTTCGATCCGGTCACGCGCGTACCGGATTATGACGATGGTTCGAAAACCGAAAACACTCGCTCGGCTTATCCGCTCGATTTCATTCCGAATGCCTCGCGTTCCGGTCGCGCCGACCACCCTAAGAACATCATCTTTCTCACGGCGGATGCCTATGGCGTCATGCCGCCGATTGCCAAGCTCACACCGACGCAGGCGATGTATCATTTCCTTTCCGGCTATACCGCGAAGGTTGCCGGTACCGAAAAGGGCCTTGTCGGCGTGCAGCCCGAGTTCTCAACCTGCTTTGGGGCGCCCTTCCTTCCACGGCACCCGTCGGTTTATGCCGACTTGCTGCGCGATTACATCAACAAGAACAATGTCGACGTCTGGCTCGTCAACTCCGGATGGACCGGCGGCAAATACGGTGTTGGCCGGCGCATGCCGATCAAGGCGACGCGTACGCTGCTGACGGCCGCACTCGACGGTTCGCTCAAGAATGCCGACTTCCGCACCGATCCCTATTTTGGCTTCTCGGTGCCGACGTCGGTGCCGGGCGTCGAACCGCACTTGCTCAATCCGTTCAAGACCTGGAAAGACAAGGCTGAGTTCGACAAGACGGCGCGTGATCTCGTTGACATGTTCCAGAAGAACTTTGCCAAATTCGAGAAGCATGTCACTCCGGACATCAAGGCGGCAGCACCGGAAGTACGCATCGCGGCCGAGTGACGGCCGGCGACCGATTGGTGTCGATTTGGATAAAGGGCGGCCACCACGGCCGCCCTATCTTTTTGTCTGTATGAACTAGCCGTCCGTACGCGACAGCTGCTGCCCGATCCGGTTGAAGCGTGCCTTCTGCTCATTGGTGAGCGACGCGTAGAAGCTCTCCAACGCCGGCTTCACCGTCCTGGCCGCATCGATCATAGCCTGCAGGCGCTTTTCCATTACGTCGAGACGGCCCGGAGGCGTGATCGGCGTTTCATCGGGGCAGGCGTCTTGCATGATGGACACCGCCTTGGCGGTCGCGTCCTGCAGCTTGTTCAACTCGGTTTCCTGCGCATCGGTCGGATTGATGGCATCCTCAATCTTTTCGATCGGCAGATTCGAAAGCCCTTGCTTGGGTTGCTTGCACGTATCCGCCGCCTGGGCTGCCTCGCGCGCCTCGGCATTCACTGCCGTGTTCTTTGGCCCGAGCTCATTGAAGCGTTCTTTCTGCTCGTCGCTGAGCGAGTCGTAGAACTTCTCCAATACCGGCCGCACCGTCTGCACCGCCTGCAGCGTTGCATCGAGCCGCGCGGTCATTGCCGAGAGACGGCCTGGAGGTGTCAGCGGGAACGCATCTTCCGACGGACATGATACCTTGAAGGCCGATGCGGCGTCCTGGCTTGCCTTCCGGACATCGCCGAGCAGTTGTCGCTGATCGGCATCAAGGCCGACCCTTCGTTCGATGTCGGCGAAGGGCCATGCGGTAATTCCGCTACCGGGCTGCTTGCACAGTGCCTGCACGGCGGAATAGGTCGGCTGTGGTGCCGATGCGCTCGACGGCGCCGAGTATGCATATTCACCTGGCGGGCCATATTCGCCCCAGAACACGCCATCGAAAAAGTCGTCATAGGCATAAGCCCAGAAACCGTCGTCATAGCCGTACGGCCAGAAAGTGTAGTCGAAGATGTCGGCGTATGCATAAGGCCAGAACACGGGCCCGTACCACGCAACGAAGGCTGCCCGGTGGCCGCGCCGCCACGCGTGGCGCGCCACGGAGTGGTCGAAGCGATGACGAGCATTCAATCCTGTGGTTTGAGACGCAAACCGCGAGGCGAAACGGCCCTGACGTGCAGCGTCGCGCGTTACGCGCGCTGTACCGTTGCGCCGATTTGCCCGCAACGTGCGAGCATTTGCGCCCTGGGTCGCCTGCAATGCATTGGGGTGCGCCAGCTGTTGCCGATTCAGGGCACGTTGCTCGCGCGCGTTGCGGATCTGCTCACGACGGGTCGCGCGCTGAGGCGCCGGAAGGTGGCGCAATTCGCGGTCCTCACGGCGTCGTAGAGTGCGCTCGGCGCGCAGTTGTTGCCGCGTATTGATCTGCACCTGCCGCTGCGTCTGGATGTTGCTATGAGCCTGCGCAGCCGGAGTGTGCTGCCGCCGCACGGCGCGCAACTGCTGCTGCGCATTGCGATTGACGATGGCCGGAGACCGAAAGTGAGGGTTCACCGCGCGCTGCTGCACGATGTGGGGCGTCGTAGTGCGTGGCGCGGCAATGTGCGGCGCAAAATGTGGCGTCGCCATACGTGGTGTTGCCATACGCGGCGCGGAAACGTGCGGCGCGGCAATGTGAGGAGCGGCGGCGTGAGACGCCGGCGCTGCCCGCGCTGGGCCGCCTCCCGCTTTACCCTTGTGGTCCTGCGCGCCAGCAGCAACGGGTGCGGTTGCCGCCAGCACAACCGCAAGCGCGATTGTACGTTTCCATTTTGTCATGTTGTCCTCCACCAGCGCGGAACCCGGTTCCGTTCTTCAACCGATTAAACGGATTGAGGTTCACGAATCCGGCGGTTGATCGTGCGGATGTGATCGCAGATGAAGGTTTGGTAATTCAGTCGGCCGGCGAGCGGCTTACCGGCACGCCAATACCGCATTTGGCGGTGGCGAGCATGGCCGCCGAGTTGAAAATCAGGTCAGGCTAGCGGTTCGAACTGCTGTCGCCCGCTCGCAGGCGCTCGATCAACTCCGCCGTCGGATAGGAATCTGCTGGCAAGCCAAGCTTTATCTGGGCTTTTTTCGTTGCCGCGCGGGTTCCGTTGCCGATCTTGCCGTCTGCTTCGCCAACACCTTCATAGCCGCGCTTGGTGAGAAGACGCTGCAATTCCATGACCTGCGCCGTTGAGAGCGGAGCGACATTTGCTGCGCCGGAATGGTCCACGTTGGGCGCGCCCGCGAGACGCGTGGCGAAATAGGCGACCGTTGTCGAATAGACGATTGCCGAGTTCCACCCGAGGAATGCCTTGAAATTCGGATAGGCAAGAAAAGCTGGTCCGTGTCTGCCCATCGGTAGAATGAGCGACGCCGGTAGATTGTCGGGCGGCAGCGATCCATGCGCGGCTTTCACGCCCCAGGCAACCCACTGCGAGCGCGGGTGCTGGATACTGAGATCAGCTTCCTGCCACTTGAGATTGGGCGGGACGCGAACTTCCTGCAGCCATGGCTGATCCCGCTGCCAGCCGAGCGTGACCAGGAAGTTTGCAGCGGAGGCGAGTGTGTCCGGAATGCTGTGGATCAGGTCGCGACGGCCGTCGCCGTCGAAATCAACCGCGTTCTTGAGGTAATCGGAAGCCGTGAATTGCATTCCGCCGAATTCGCCGGCCCAATCGCCGATCATGTCTTCAACACGTTGATCGCCACGCTCGATGATGCGTAACGCGTCAAACAGCTGCTGGCGGAAGAAATCAGGCCGCCGGCAGTCATAGGCCAGTGTCGCGATTGCACTCAAAATATTGTAATTGCCGAAATTGCCCCCGAAGTCGCTCTCGAGTTCCCAGAACGCGGTAAGCACCGGTGCCGGTACTCCATACTTTTCCTCGATGCGCGCAAACAAAGTGGCATGCTGCTTGATCTTGGCCAGTCCGTTGGGAATCCGTGGGCCGCCCACCATGCGATCCGAAAACTGCAAAAAGGTTTGATTAAATACGCTTTGGCCGTGGTCACGGCGGATGATCGCGGCATCGAATGTCATGCTCGGCACCGCGGCCGCGATCACGCGTGGCGAGATACCTTGCGCAGCGGCTTCTTTCTTGAAGTCTTCGAGCCAGCGTTCGTAGCTCCCCGCATTCTGGCAGGTGGCAGCGGCAGCCTGCTCGCCAAAGCCCGTGCCGAGCAGAAGTAACGCCAGGGCAAATGCCGTTTTTTGCATGATGCGGTCCATAGTGCGGAGTGAATTTGCCCAAAGCGGCTTTCGGGTCAAGCTTGCTCGCTGTCGATGGTTACAACGTAATGTAGGCTATTTTCTGCGCCCGCGTTACTGCTGGTGCCTTGTCATTTTGCAGGGTGTCGGGCAGCATCGTGAGCTCGCAAAACAAAAAACGTCCATGTCACGTGACGTTTATCGGGTTCGGGGGATTGAGTGGAAGCGTCACCTGCAATGGAGATTGCCAAGCACACCTTGCTTGCCGGAGGTCTCGTTCTTGCCGTGGGCACCGTCACCGGATTTTTGGCCCAGAAAATCAAGGTTCCGGATATCGCCCTGTTTCTGATTGTCGGAATGGCAATCGGTCCCGAAGTGCTCGGATTGGTCAATATCAAATCAGACTCGGCGCTCTACCAGATCATTCTTCTCTTTGGCGCGAGCTACATCCTCTTTGATGGGGGAGCATCGCTGCGGCTCGAGGTCCTGAAGCGGGTCTGGATCACAATTGTCGTGCTGGCGACAATCGGCGTTTTGATCACCGCGGCCGTAACCGCTTTCGCCGCGCATGCCATACTGGGCGTTCCCTGGATTGTTGCGCTTCTCCTGGGCTCGGCCATCGCGTCGACCGATCCGGCAACGCTGGTTCCGATTTTCCGTCAAGTCAAAATCCGCGAAAGCGTCGCTCAGACAGTCATGAGCGAGTCGGCCTTTAATGATGCGACGGGTGCGATTGTCACCGTTGGCGTGCTGACGGTCGCCATGGGCACAGGTGAATTCTCGATTGCCGCGTCGTTACTCGACCTGCTCAAGCAGGCGGCAATCGGAATAATCGCGGGTGCCGCGCTCGGCTATCTCGCCGCGTTGCTGATTGCGCATGAACGCTGGGCCTTCCTGGCGGACTATGCCCCGGTCGTGACGCTTGTTGCCGTCATTGGGGCCTATTTTGCGGCTGACGGCATGCAAGCCAGCGGTTTCATGGCGGTCTTCGTTTTCGGCATCGTGATCGGAAACAAAGACGCGTTCGGATTCAAAATGCTCGCTTCCGAGGCGCAGAAGCTCGACGAGTTTGTGATGACGACAGCCTTCATTATGCGGCTGTTCATATTCCTGCTGCTCGGCTCACAGGTCGACTTTCATCTCATGGGCCAGTACTGGCTCGGAGGCATCATCGTTGTGACGATTTTCATGCTGGTAGCACGGCCGCTCGCCGTATTCTTGTGTGCCATGCCGGACCGGCGCGCCAGGTGGAGTTTCAACGAAATGCTTTTCATGTGCTGGACGCGCGAGACCGGCGTCATTCCTGCCGCACTTGCCGGACTGCTGCTGGGAATGAAGGCGCCAGGATCTCAAATCGTCGCCTCGGTCACATTCATCGCCATTTTGATGACGATCCTGATCCAGGCGCCGACAACGAAGTGGCTCGGAGAAAGCCTGGGCCTCTTGCAGGACACCAAGAAGGCGGGAACCGGCCGGACGAAAAAGCGCTGAATTCAGTCGATTAAATCGCAGGGAGGATATCGATGGCTGCCAATATCCGATTTTCGAATCCCAACACGCTCGCGAAGCCGCCCGGCTATACTTACGTAGTTGAGGCAACCGGACCCAATCGGCTGATCTTCATTGCCGGGCAACTCGGGCTCGACCTGGAAAACAAGCTGGTAGGCGAGCCGGGCGACTTTCGCGCGCAGGCGAACAAGGCCGTTGAAAATCTAAAGCTCGCGCTTGCCGACGCCGGTGCCACCATCAAGGACGTCGTCAAGATCAACAACTATCTCGTCGACATGTCGCACATCCCGATTTTTCGCGAGGTGCGCGATCACCATTTCAACATGGCGTCCCCGCCGGCAAGCACCACGGTCGCAATTTCGCAACTGGCCCGTCCGGGTGCGCTGTTCGAGATCGAGGCGATTGCCGTGCTCCCGGCCAAATCCGCCAAATCCGCCAAAGCCGCCAAATCCGCCAAGACAAAATCAACCGCACGCCGCGGCGCGGCGAAGGCGCGACGAAAAAAGCGGCATTGACCCGTGTAGTTTCGGTCTTTTGGCCGGGCTTGCCGGCGCCTACGCGCCCTTGAGGGCGGGGTCGCCGGATTTTCAGTGAGCCTCGTCCCAATTGTCTGCAGCGCGGGCTTCGACCTGTAACGGCACGTGCAACGATACGGTCGGATGCGGGGCGTCCTCCATCACGCTTTTGACGATCGTCATGGTATCTTTCGCCTCGGCCTCCGGAACCTCGAATATTAGTTCGTCGTGCACCTGGAGCAGCATTTGCGCCCCGAGCCCGGCGTGATCGAGCTCCGGCTCGATACGGATCATGGCGCGGCGTATGATGTCGGCAGCGGTGCCCTGAAGGCGAGCGTTGATGGCCGCGCGCTCGTTGAATGCACGGATCGAGGGGTTGCTGTTCTTGATGTCCGGATAATGGCATTTGCGGCCAAACAGAGTGAGCACGTAGCCGTGCTCCCGGCAGAACTCGCGCGTCTCGTCCATGTAATCGCGGATGCCTGGGAAACGCTCGAAATATTTCTTGATGTAGGCGCCGGCTTCCTCGCGTTCGATGCCGAGCTGGGCGGCAAGTCCAAAGGCTGAAATTCCGTAGATGATGCCGAAGTTGATCGCCTTGGCGCGACGGCGCACCTCGGGAGGCATGCCCTTGACGGGTACACCGAACATTTCCGAAGCGGTCATCGCATGAATATCTACGCCGTCCTGAAACGCCTTGCGCAGCATGGGGACTTCGGCCACCTCGGACAGCAACCGTAGTTCGATTTGCGAATAGTCGGCAGAGACAAGTTTCATGCCGGGTGACGCAACGAAGGCGCGGCGAATCTTGCGTCCATCCTCGGTGCGGATCGGGATGTTCTGCAGGTTAGGGTCCGATGACGACAGCCGCCCCGTGCTGGTTGAAGCGAGCGCGTAACTGGTGTGCACCCGTTTAGTTTCGGGGTTCACATAGTTGGGGAGCGCTTCGGTATAGGTCGAACGCAACTTTGAGACCTGACGCCAGTCGAGGATTTTGCGCGGCAACTCATGTTGTTCGGCAAGGTCCTCGAGCGTGCGCGCATCGGTTGACCATGCCCCCGTTTTTGTCTTGGTGCCGCCGGGCAGTTTCATCTTTCCGAAGAGGATATCGCCGATCTGCTTGGGCGAACCCGGATTAAGCGGCTCGCCGGCCAGTGTTCTGATTTCGTCCTCGAGCCTGCCCTGCTCCTGTGCGAACTCGCCGGACAGGCGCGAAAGCACCTGGCGATCGATCGAAATGCCTCGCCGCTCCATGCGCGCGAGCACCGTTGGCATCGCCCGCTCGAGCGATTCATAGACAGATGTGACGCGCTCGGCGGCGAGTCGCGGCCTTAGCGCGTACCAAAGGCGCAGTGTGACGTCGGCATCCTCGGCGGCATATTCGGAGGCTTTATCGATAGCGACGCAGTCGAAAGTAATCTGGGATTTTCCGGAGCCAGCGACGTGATGGAAATGGATGGTGTCGTGATTGAGCCAGCGCTTGGCGAGGTCGTCCATGCCATGGCCGCCTTTGCCGGCATCAAGCACATACGAAATCAGCATGGTGTCGTCATAGCCGGCTACTTCGATGCCGCGTTGGGCGAAAACCAGCCAGTCGTATTTCATGTTTTGCGCCACCTTGAGGACGGAACCGTCCTCGAGCAGCGGCTTGAGAACGGCGAGGGCCTCGCGCTCCGGGATTTGCCCTTCGCATAGCTTGGCTTCGGGCGAGAACAAATCACCTTTCCCTTCGCCGCCGCCCTCGCGGTGACCGATGGGGACGTAGCAGGCCTCGTTTGGCGCCACCGCCAGCGAAAATCCGCAAAGATGGGCCTGCATGGCGTCGAGACTGGTGGTCTCCGTATCGACCGCGACCACTCCGGCCTCGCGCACGCGCGCGATCCACTCTGTCAGGCGCGCCAGCGTGCGGACCGTTTCATACTTGCTGCGATCGATCTTGGCCTGGCGCGCTGCCTCGCTGCGCGCCGTTGCGAGCGCGATTGGCGTGAGCGCTCCGTTGCCCTGTTTACCTCCACCCGACAATGGCAATGCTGGAGCAGCAATCGCGGGCGCCACGCCGGCGCGGGGCGACGCGCTGTCTGAATATGATGAAGCCGCGGACGGCTTGGGTGCTGCCTCGACCTGGGCGGCTTCGAAACCGCTTTTTTCGGCGACACGCTGGGTCAGCGTCTTGAATCCCATCGACTTGAGGAAGCTTACAAGATTTCCTGTAGTCGGGTTCGTGCACGCCAAGACTTTCGACCGGCACGTCGAGCGGCACGCGGTCGTCGAGCGTGACGAGCTTCTTGGAAATGCGAGCAGATTCGGCGTTGTCGATGAGGGCCTGCCGGCGCTTGTCCTGCTTGATCTCGCCGACCCGCTTGAGCAGCGTTTCAAGATCGCCATATTCGCCGATGAGCTGCGCCGCGGTTTTTACGCCGATCCCCGGCACGCCCGGCACATTGTCGGACGTGTCCCCAATCAGCGCCTGCACTTCGATGACCTTGTTCGGCGGCACGCCGAATTTTTCGATGACCTCGGGAACCCCGATGCGCGCATCCTTCATCGTGTCGTACATGACCACGCATTCGTTCACCAATTGCATGAGATCCTTGTCGGATGACACGACGGTGACGGTGGCGCCTGCTTCGCAGGCGATCCGAGCGTAAGTTGCAATCAGATCATCGGCTTCGTAGCGGGCCTGCTCGAGGCAGGGAATCTCAAAGGCGCGCACGGCGTCGCGGATAAGGGGAAACTGGGGAATGAGATCGTCAGGCGGCGGCGGCCGATGCGCCTTGTAGTCCTTGTACATCTCGGTGCGGAAGGTTTTTTCAGACTTGTCGAACACCACCGCGAGATGGGTCGGCCGCTCGTCCGGCTTCATCTCCTTGAGAAGCTTCCAGAGCATATTGCAAAAGCCGTAGACGGCATTGACATGCGTTCCGTCCGGCGTGCGCGGCTCAAACCTGATCGCGTGATAGGCGCGAAAAATATATCCGGAGCCGTCCACCAAAAAAACGTGATCTCCCTTCTTCAGCGGACGCGACGAGGGCGCCGCGGTTGGAGCCCCGGCCGCCGCAGGCGCGCCGTCAGCAGGTTTTTTGGATTTGGCGGCAGTTTTCGATTTTGCGGGAGTTGGCATAGCCCGAATGTGGGCCGCCGGCGCGCCTTAATCAATCCGCCAAAATGCCGGCTGTGGAATTATTCGGCGGGCTGCAGCGCGATGCGCTTCGGCGGCGCGAGCCAGAATGGCGAGGGTCGCTCGAACAGAAAGCGTGCCGGAGTTTCGCGGAGGGCCCAGAACATGCAAAGCGAGCCCAGGACGCCCACCGCGGTGACGATCGCCGAAATGGTACCGACGTCCGCGATCAGGCCACTCTTGAGCAGCACCGCACGGGTTGCCGCCATCGGGAAGAAGAACGCGAGATAGATGACGATCGAATTGCGCCCACAGTAGCGCAACGGCTTGAACAGATCGGTCTTCGCCATGAGCGATGCCACCGTCACGACCGCGCAGGCGCCGGCCAGTCCGAGGCCGAGCGAAACGAAAGGCAAAGTTTCATAGCCGAAGTGGACGAGGGTTCCGTTGAGCAGTCCCCAGACGGCAAGCCCCGCGAGGCCAAGCAGCGGCTTTGCCTGTGCCTGGGCGGTCAGCATGAAGATCGGCTGCGCAAGGATATAGCCGGTATAGCAGTAGACGAAACGGGCGGCGAATTCGTCCGGTACCATCCAGCCGGTATTGATATGCGCGATCTCAAGCGCGGCGCCAAACAGCCAGATGATCGGTGCCGGAATGCGGCGCGTCAACTTGATGAAAACGAAAAACACCGGCAGCAGGTAAATGAACCACAAGGTTCCGAACGGATCGACGAGCGACAGCACAAAGAGGCGCGCGACTTCGGCCGCGCCTTGCTCGTGAATCATGCCGGGCGCCTTGACGGCGAATTGAATGGTCATCCAGAGCAAGTAGAAATACGCGAAATGCACGACCTTGCGATCAGCATATTGCCGCCATGGCCTGTCGATGACATTGGCGAGGAAGAGTCCGGAGATCATGAAAAAGTCAGGCATCCGAAACGGCAGTGCAAAGGCCACGACAGGATGCAGCCAGCCTTCATGTCCCGCGGCCGCCTCGACGCCCAGCGTTGAATGCATCATCACCACGAAGATAATGCAGAAGCCTTTGGCGTAATCGACCCAGTCAATTCGCCCGTCGTGGATTTGAATCTTGTTCATGATGTGCTTATGACGATTGGCCGTTTTGATGGTCGGCTTGCTTGCGCCGAATGGCGATCGTGATCACCGCTCTCGCCACTCGATATCGGCTCTGCTATTGAGACGCCATCGGCTTCGGCCGTAAAGGTTAACCTCGTTGTGAACGGATTAAGAAATGCGTGTTGCGATGATTGGCACTGGTTATGTCGGCCTCGTTTCCGGCGCCTGCTTCGCCGACTTTGGTCACGACGTCGTGTGCGTTGACAAAGACAAGGCGAAAATTGCAGCGCTGACTCGCGGCGAGATGCCGATTTACGAGCCGGGTCTTAACGACATGGTCGGTGCCAATACACGTGCCGGCCGGTTAAGATTTACGACGGAACTTGGCGGCGCGGTTGCCGATGCCGACGCCGTATTCATTGCGGTGGGGACGCCGTCGCGCCGCGGCGACGGCTTTGCGGATCTCAGTTTCGTCCACGATGCCGCCCGCGAGATTGCGCGCGCGCTCGACGGTTTCACGGTGGTGATCACGAAGTCGACCGTACCGGTTGGCACCGGCGACGAGGTCGAACGCATCATCCGGGAATCGCGGCCTGATGCCCAGTGCGCGGTGGTGTCGAACCCAGAGTTCCTGCGGGAAGGGGCCGCCATTCAGGACTTCAAGCATCCTGATCGTATCGTGATCGGCACCGTCGACGCGCGCGCGCGCGAAGTGATGAATGAGCTGTACCGGCCCCTCTATCTCAATCGATCTCCAATTCTCTTTACCGGCCGCCGCACGGCCGAGCTCATCAAATACGCAGCGAATGCGTTCCTTGCCACCAAGATTACCTTCATCAATGAAATTGCCGATCTTGCCGAAAAAGTCGGCGCGGATGTCCAGGAGATCGCGCGCGGGATCGGGCTCGACAATCGGATCGGTTCGAAGTTTTTGCACGCGGGCCCTGGTTATGGCGGTTCGTGTTTTCCAAAAGATACGGTAGCGCTGATCAAGACTGCGCAGGATCACGCCGCGCCGCTGCGCATTGTCGAGGCGGTTGCCGCAGTGAACGACGCCCGCAAGCGTGCGATGGCGCGCAAAGTTTCCGCCGCGCTCGGCGGCGAATTGCGCGGGAAAACCATTGCCGTACTCGGTCTCACATTCAAGCCGAATACAGACGACATGCGTGAAGCACCTTCGATCCCGCTCATCACGGCATTGCAGGACATGGGTGCCAAGGTGCGCGCTTATGATCCTGTCGGCATGGAGCAGGCCAAAACGGTCATCGGGAACGTCGCGTTCTGCAACGATGCCTATTCCTGTGCCGAGGGTGCTTCCGCTCTGGTCATTGTCACGGAATGGGAGCAGTTCCGTGCGCTCGACTTCGAGCGTTTGAAATCGGTCATGGCGCAGGCAGTTCTCGTCGATCTGCGCAATGTCTATCAGCCGGATGAGATTGCGCGCCGCGGTTTTGTGTACGAGGGCATAGGCCGAGCGCAAGGCTGACGTGGGGCGATGTAGCGATACATGAACACTATTGTCTCCGATCAGAGCGGGGAGACCGATAATCATCATTTTGCAACAAAATTGGATTCGCGGTTCACCCTCGTTTTATACGGGTGACGAATAGGCAATAGTCGTGGCAGGGGATTTCGAGACGCCGCTTCCAATCGATACGGCGCTGCCGGGCCTCACCAGCGCCATGGCCGCGCACAACGTCGCTGTGTTGGTTGCTCCGCCGGGCGCCGGAAAGACGACGCGTGTGCCGCTGATTCTGCTCGATGAAGCGTGGGCGCGCGGCAAAAAAATTCTAGTGCTGGAGCCGCGTCGGCTGGCGGCACGCGCCGCCGCCGCGCGCATGGCATCAACACTGAAAGAAGAGGTCGGCGATACCATCGGCCTGCGCGTGCGTTTCGGCTCGAGGATCTCCGCGCAAACGCGAATTGAAGTGGTGACCGAAGGCATATTCACCCGGCTCGTCCTCGACGACCCATCGCTCGATGGCGTGGCGGCCGTGCTTTTCGATGAATTTCATGAACGCTCGCTCGACGCTGATCTCGGCCTGGCGCTGGCGCGCGACGTACAGCAGGGCCTACGGCCCGACCTGAGACTGCTGGTGATGTCGGCGACACTCGATGGCGCCCGCGTGGCGGCCCTGCTTGGCAATGCCCCGGTGATTGAAAGCGAGGGGCGCGCCTTTCCCGTGGATACGCGTTATCTCGGCCGTGATTCCCGTGCGCCCATCGAGCGGCAAGTGGTGGATGCCATTGAACGTGCGCTCCGCGCGGAGACAGGCTCGCTGCTGGTATTTCTGCCGGGCGCAAGGGAAATTCGCCGCACCGAGACGTTTTTGAAAGAACGGATGAGCGACCCCGCTGTCGATATCGTCGCGCTTTTCGGCGCGCTCGATTTGCGTGAGCAGGATCGCGCCATTTCTCCGTCGTCGCGGGGACGCCGCAAGGTGGTGCTGGCGACCTCGATCGCCGAGACATCGCTGACCATCGAAGGCGTGCGCGTCGTCATCGACAGCGGCCTGTCACGCCTGCCGCGCTATGAGCCTGACGTGGGCCTCACGCGTCTGGAAACCATGCGTGTCTCACGCGCTGCCGCTGACCAGCGGCGCGGCCGGGCGGGGCGCACCGAACCCGGTGTTTGCTATCGGCTGTGGGACGAGCCCCAAACCGGATCGCTGGAGCCGTATACGCGCCCCGAAATGTTGTCCGCGGACTTGTCATCCTTTGTCCTCGATCTCGCGGAGTGGGGCGCGTCTGATCCGGCGAAACTTGCGTTTCTCGATCCGCCGCCACGAGCGGCGCTCGCCGAGGCGAGGCTGTTGCTGACGGAGCTCGGTGCGATCGACGCCGAGGGTCGCATCACAGAAGAAGGCCGCAATCTCAGGGCGCTGCCACTTCCGCCGCGGCTCGCGCGCATGGTCGTCGATGCCGCGGCTGTTGGCGGCGGCGATATGGCCGCGAGCATTGCTGCTGTTCTCACCGAGCGAAATCTTGGCGGTGACGACGTTGATTTACGGCATCGACTTGACAATTTTCGGCGCGACCGCAGTCCACGCGCCGACGATGCTCGCGCAATGGTGAAGCGATGGACCGAAATTGCCGGCGGCCGAAACAGGCTGGACCCTCACTCGGTCGGTTTGCTTCTCGCATTGGCTTATCCGGATCGTATTGCGAAAAATCGCGACGGCAGCAACGGAGTGTTTCTCCTCGCCAATGGCCGGGCAGGGACAGTCGATCCTGCATCGTCGCTGTCACGGGAGCCGTATCTGGCAGTGGCCGAATTGACCGGCACGGCGTCAGCGAGCCGCATTATACTGGCAGCGCCCATAACACTTGACGAAATCGAAGCGCACTTTGCCGGGCAAATCGAAGACCACCAATCGACAACGTTCGATATGGCGTCGGCCTCGCTTCGATCGCGCCGGATGCGCAAGATTGGCGCGCTTGTCCTGAGCGATCAGACCAGGCCCGTGACACCGGATGCGGAGGCCGCAAAATTGTTGGCCGAGGGCATCTCCGGTCTCGGCATCGGCAAATTGCCCTGGACCAAGGCGCAACTCCAGTTCCGCGACCGCGTGAATTTCCTGCGGCGCGTTCAGGGAAAAGAATGGCCTGACCTGTCCAACGAGGTACTGGAATGCACGTCCGGCGAATGGCTTACGCCATTCCTTGCCGGCAAAACGGGTCGCGCGGAGATTGGTCCGGAAGACCTGGCTGCGGCGCTCGATGCATTGGTCCCATGGAATTTGCGCAAACGGCTCGACGCCGAAGCGCCGACGCATTTCAGTGCGCCGTCCGGCTCGCAAGTTCCGATCGACTATGAGGCGGAGGAGGGTCCGAAACTTGCGATTCGGGTGCAGGAGCTTTTCGGCCTTGCGGTCCACCCGGCGGTTGCCCGTGGGCGGGTGCCGCTGTTGATCGAACTGTTGTCGCCCGCGCACCGGCCTGTGCAGATGACACGGGACCTGCCCGGGTTCTGGCGCGGCAGCTACAAGGATGTAAAGGCCGAGATGCGTGGCCGCTATCCAAAGCATCCGTGGCCCGACGATCCGTTGGTGGCGAGGGCCACCCGCCGCGCCAAGCCCCGCGGCCAATAGTTGCAATTGTCTCGAACTGCCTAACCGACGGCATACCATGCGCGAAAGCCCGTCGCGCTCCATAGTTGCGTTAAGTTGACATTGATCGCGCCCCGCTAAGGTTGCTGGCACTCAACGGGCGTTGCCATGCAGCGGCTTTTCATATTCGTCATTGGAATGCTTGTGGCCGGCACTTTGGCGGCTCGCTACGCCGATCATGCCACCACGTCCCCGTCGCCGCAGGCGGCCGTCGTGGAGCCGGCCTATGAGCCGCGCCAGCCAAGCACGTCTGGCCGTAGCCTCACGCTCGATGCGGATCGGTGGGGCCATTTCCAGGTTGACGGCAGGATCGATGGACGGCACCTCGACTTCCTCGTTGATACCGGTGCCTCGCTTGTCGTGCTGCGCAGAGTCGGATGCGGCACAGGCCGGGATTCGCCCGCAGCCGGATGATTACAACGCTACCGCCATAACCGCGAATGGGAAGATCAGGGCTGCGCGCGTCACGATCGAGCGTATCGAAATCGGCGGTATCAGCATCTACGATGTGCCGGCGATGGTTCTTCCCGATGAGGCTTTGGCGAAAAATCTGCTCGGCGTCTCCTTCCTGTCGCGGCTCAGGCGCTACGAATATGCCAGCGGTCGCCTGGTGCTCGAACAATAGCTCCGAGACCTTCGGCTCTTCCCCCAACTGCCGGCGTGATGGAGCGCTTTGCGGCGCTGCAGCGTTAGGGTATTCGATTCTCCCAGCCTGATTTTGAGGACGTGATGTTCCCGACGCCAAAGCCCGCGCTGACGCCAAACAGCTATGCCTATAAATCCTCGCCGCTGGTGAAGCCGACCGGTTTTCGCGAATACGATGCGCGCTGGCTGCTGGAAAAGGAAATCAACCTGATGGGCGTTCAGGCACTTGGCCTGGGCCTCGGCACGCTCATTCGCGAGCTCAATGTGAAGCCTGAGATCGTGACCGGGCACGATTTCCGCAGTTATTCGTCGGCCGTCAAAATGGCGCTCGTTTCCGGGCTCATGGCAACGGGTTGTAAGGTGCATGATATCGGGCTCGCCATCACGCCGATGGCGTACTTCGCGCAGTTTGAGCTCAATGTGCCGTGCGTGGCCATGGTCACGGCATCTCATAATGACAACGGCTGGACGGGGGTGAAGATGGGCGCCAACCGGCCCCTCACTTTCGGCCCCGTCGAAATGAAGCGCCTGAAGGAAATCGTGCTGGCCGCCAAGTTCGATCTCAAGACCGGTGGCAGCTACGAGTTTGTCGAGAATTTTCCCGAACGGTATATCGCCGATCTAACGAACCGGCCGAAACTCAAGCGAAAGCTCAGGGTGGTCGCGGCGTGCGGCAATGGCACGGCCGGAGCCTTCGCGCCAAGGATATTGGAAGCGGTCGGTTGCGACGTGGTTCCGCTTGATTGCAACCTCGACCACACGTTTCCGCGATACAACCCCAATACCGAAGATATGAAAATGCTGCACGCGATGCGTGACGCGGTTCTGGTCAACCGCGCCGACGTCGCGCTCGGCTTCGATGGCGATGGCGATCGTTGCGGGGTCGTCGACAACGAAGGCGAGGAGATCTTTGCCGACAAGGTCGGTGTGATGCTGGCGCGCGATATGTCGTCACTGCACCGGAACGCGACGTTTGTCGTGGATGTGAAATCGACCGGATTGTTCCTGACCGATCCGGTGCTGAAGGCAAACGGCGTCAAGGTGGATTACTGGAAGACCGGGCATTCGTATATCAAGCGGCGCGTCAACGAGCTGGGCGCCATCGCCGGCTTCGAAAAATCCGGGCACTTCTTCTTCAACAAGCCGTTCGGCCGCGGTTACGACGACGGCATGATCTTCGGGCTAGCCGTCTGCGACATGCTCGATCGCAATCCGGGAAAGACCATGGCCGATCTGCGCCGGGCGTTGCCGAAGACCTGGGGCTCGCCGACCATGGCGCCGCATTGCGACGATGAAAAGAAATATGCCGTGGTCGATGCCGTGGTGAAGCAATTTGAAGCTGCCAAAGCCGAGGGCAGCAAGGTTGCCGGCCAGCCTATCCGCGAGCTGGTTACCGTCAATGGCGTTCGTGTGACCGTCGAAGATGGCACGTGGGGTCTCGTGCGGGCCTCCTCGAATAAGCCGGAGCTTGTCGTTGTTGTGGAAAGCCCGGTTTCCGAGCAGCGCATGCGCGACATGTTCAAGGCGGTCGACGGTGTTCTGCGCACGCATCCCGAGGTGGGGGCGTATAACCAGACGATCTGATATTCTGCCTGTGCAGGCCGTTTGCTGGGGAGCGGGCCCGGATCGCGATTCAATGCGCATTGCCATCATCGGCGCCGGCCCCGCCGGCCTCTATCTCGCCTATCTCGTGAAGCGCCGGGCGCCCGACGCGCTTGTCACGGTCATCGAGCAGAACGCGCCGGACGCGACCTTCGGATTTGGGGTGGTGTTTTCCGACCGCGCGCTCGAATTTCTCCGGGACGATGACCCAAACACCTACACGGCGATCGTTCCACATATGGAATCTTGGAGCGACATCGCCGTCGTCCATCGCGGCGAACCAATCATCGTTGATGGCGTCGGCTTCGCAGCCGTTGGCAGGCTCAAGCTGCTGCAGTTGCTTCAGGCTCGGGCGAAATCCGCTGGGGTGGAGCCGGTTTACCGCCGCACGGTAACGGACCTGGCCGAACTCGAGGACGCGGACCTCATCGTCGGCGCCGACGGCGTGAATTCGCTGGTGCGGCGAAGCCACGCGCAGGCTTTCGGCGCGCACGTCCGCCTTCTGACGAACCGCTTCGCCTGGTTCGGCACGACCAAACGCTTCGAAACCCTGACCCAGACTTTTGTCGAAACCTCCTGCGGCCACTTCAACGCGCACCACTACCGTTATGCGCCGGACCTGAGCACGTTCATCGTCGAGGTTGACGAGACGACATACGCGCGCAGCAGGCTTGGCGAAATGACGGACGCACAGGCGCGCAGCTATTGCGAGCGCGTGTTTGCACAGACGCTGGACGGACATACGCTGATGTCGAACAATTCCATCTGGCGGCAATTCCCGGTCGTTCACAACGAGCGCTGGTCGGTCGGCAGTCGCGTGCTGATCGGCGACGCGCTGCACACGGCACATTTCTCGATCGGATCAGGCACGAGGCTTGCGATGGAGGACGCGATCGCGCTCGACAAGGCGCTGGCCGCCAATCCTGGCGATGTCGCAGGAGCGCTGTCGGCCTATGAATCCGCACGCCGGCCGATCCTCGAAAAGCTCGTCGCGGGCGCCAACAGCAGCGCGATTTGGTACCAGCGATTTCCGGACCACATGCAACTCGCGCCGGTTGCGTTCGCGATGAGCTATATCACCCGCTCCGGCCGCATCGATCTCGATCGGCTGCGCAAGCTCTCGCCGCTGTTTGTGAGCCGTTTCGAGGCGGCGCGTAGCGACGCCGCCGACAGGCCGCCTGCGGCAGGTTAACAATTATTAAAAGCTTCCGACATTATAAAGCCGGACGATCGGGCGGGTGCGATCTTGGCTTATCTCTCTGCATCGAGCGGGCCGGCTTTCGCCGTTGTCATCGCCGTGGTTCTTGCCGCGATGGCCTTTGTGCTCCTGCGACGCTTCCGGCGTTTTGAGGGTAACAATGGCGACTTGCTCGCGATGGTTCTCAACAACATGACGCAAGGCGTTGTCTTGTTCGACGACAGCGAACACGTGCTCGTTTGCAATGATCGTTATGTCGAGATGTACGGTCTGTCGGCCAAAGTCGTAAAACCCGGCTGCACGTTACTCGATCTCATTCAAAACCGGATCACGACCGGAAGCCTGAACATTGATCCGGAAAAATATCGCGCCGAGATTATGACCGCCGTTCGCCAGGGCGAGGTCATGAATCGTATTGTGGAGACGCCGGATGGCCGTGCCGTGCTGGTCGTCAACCGTCCAATCAAGAATGGGCGATACTGGATCGGCACGCATGACGATATTACCGAACGTATTCAGGCCGAGCGGAAAAGTGCCGCCCTTACCGAGCAGGAGCGAAGGCGGGTCACGATAGAAACCGAAATTCGCGCCTTTCGCGAAAGCGTTGCTGCTGTTCTGCGGACGGTGGGCGACAGCACGGCGGCGCTCAAGTCGATCGCGCTCACTTTGTCGAATTCTTCCGGCCACACATCCGACCGCGCCGCCGGTGCCGCGCTGACGTCGAACGAAGCGTCGGCAAACATGATTGCCGCGGCGGGTGCCGCTGAAGAGCTGATCGCGTCGATCGGAGAAATCGGCCGTCAGATCAGCCAGGCCGCTGAAGTCGCGTCGCATTCGGGTGTCGAAGCGCAAACGACGAACGAGCACATGGCGCAACTCACGAATACAGTCCAGCAGATCGATGAGGTCGTGAGTTTGATCCGCAGTATCGCGGGACAGACCAATCTGCTGGCGCTTAATGCCACCATCGAGGCGGCGCGCGCGGGCGAGGCCGGCCGCGGCTTTGCTGTGGTAGCATCGGAAGTCAAATCGCTCGCCGTGCAGACCGCAAAGGCGACCGAGCAGATTGCAGGCCAAATCGAAGCGGTCCAGAGCTCGACCCGCGTTGCGGTCGATGCGATCCGGCGCAATACCGAGCGGATGCGTGAAATCGACGGCTACACATCGGCCGTCGCTGCCTCGCTGCAGCAGCAGGATAATGCGACCGATGAAATCTCGCACAACGTGGCGAGTGCGGCGACCGGGGCCAAGGGCATGGCTGCCGTTCTCGATGAGGTCATGCGGGCCGTCGGCGACACGCGGAATGCGGCCAACAAGGTGCTCGAAGCATCGGAAACGGTTGAAATCCGCCGCCAGCAGCCTGCAGCGCGGGATCGAGGACTTCCTCGGCCGCGTCGCGGTCTGAGGGGCGCCGTTTTAGTCTTTTTCTTCCTTGAAAGTGTCCCGGAACGGGTGCGCGGGATAGACGCCGAGCACCGTCAGTTCCTTGGAGAAGAAGGCGAGTTCCTCAAGCGCGAAAACCAGCGCCCTGTCATCCGGATGCCCTTCCACGTCGGCGTAGAATTGCGTGGCGAAAAAGTTTCCACCCACCATGTAGCTTTCCAGCTTGGTCATATTCACACCGTTGGTGGCGAAACCGCCGAGCGCCTTGTAGAGCGCAGCGGGGACATTGCGCACCCGGAATACGAAAGTCGTGATGACCCTGCCTGCACCCGGCGTTGCCCATTTTTTCTCGCGCGACAGTACGACGAAACGGGTCGTTGAATGTGATTCATCCTCGACATTTTCCTTGATGATATCGAGACCGTAGATTTCGGCCGCCAGACGCGATGCGATCGCCGCGCGTGTCGGGTCCTTTGCCTCGGCGACTTCACGCGCCGAGCCCGCAGTGTCGGCTGCCACAACCGGCTTGAGCTTGAGCTCACGAATGGCGTTGCGGCATTGGCCAAGCGCCATCACGTGGCTCTGCACCGTCTTTATCGTTTTTAGGCTGGCCCCTTTGGTTGCCATCAGCTGATTGCGGATTGGCAGAAACCATTCTGCGATGATGTGCAGCCCGGCAGTCGGCATCAGATGGTGAATGTCGGCGACGCGTCCCGCGACTGAATTTTCGATCGGAATCATTCCAAGGTCGACGTCACCTGCCGCCAGCGCCGTGAAGCAGTCTTCAAAGGTGGGGCAGGGGATCGGTTCGTGGTCCGGGTAGGCCTCGCGGCAGGCAAGATGAGAGTTCGCGCCCGGCTCGCCCTGGAAAATGATCTTCTTTTTTGCCATCGCCATTCCTCTGAACGCGATCCGTACGCAGACCTTAGCGTTTAAGTCAACCGGAGAGCTGCTTGCGGGCCTTTTCCAGATCGTCCGGCGTGTCGACGCCGAGTGGGACGCTTTTCACGATCATCGCGTCAATCCGCATGCCGTTTTCAAGTGCGCGCAATTGCTCCAGCTTATCGCGATGTTCCCCGGCCGAGGGTGGCAGCTTGACGAACCGTTCCAGCGCAGCACGGCGATAGGCGTAGAGCCCTATATGATGATAGTGCGGACCGGGGCCGGACGCGCTCCGGCGGCTGAACGATTTCGCGTGGATGCGGTTCGGAGCAACCTGCGGGCCCGATACCTTGACGACGTTCGGATTGGTTGTCTCGGCCGGATCGGTAATGAGTGCGGCGAGGGTGGCGATATCGACGTGAGGATCGCTGAGCGGCTTGAGCGCCGCGCGGATGTCGGCTGCTGCGATGGTCGGCAGATCGCCCTGCACGTTGACGACGATCTCGATTTGGCGTTCCGGGTCGAGCGCCTCCAACGCTTCGTATATGCGGTCAGATCCCGACACATGATCGCTGCGCGTCATGATGGCGCGTCCGCCGGCTTTTTCCACCGCGGCGGCGACGGCTTCTGAATCCGTCGCCACCACTGCTTCACCGATTTCTGCGGCTTGTGCACGACGAAGGACGTGCACAATCATTGGCGCGCCGTGAAGGTCGGCCAATGGTTTGCCGGGCAAGCGGGTGGACGCCAACCGCGCCGGAATGAGGATGATCGCATGGGGCATTGAAGTTGCCAGATAGTCCGGCCACACCTGCCAAGCGTGGAATAAAAGTGTAGAACAAGTGTCGAAATTGCCGCAGGCGCTTATACGGGTTGCCAGCCGCCGGGCAAACCGGTATCTCATCGCCGCCGCCGGGGCTCTGGCGGTGCCCGCCCTGCACCAATCACGTCCCGCTCCGGGAGCCGTATTCCGATGAATTCCTTCGAACTCAACAAGGTTCTTGGTGCCATCCTCGGCACCTGCCTCATTATGCTCGCTCTGAATATTGGCGCCGGTGCGATTTTCTCGCCCGAGAAGCCCGCCAAGCCTGGGTTCAATATTGCCGTGAAAGAGGAGGGTGCAGGCGAGAAAGCTGGCGCAGCGAAGGAGCCGGAGCAGCCGGTCGAAACCCTGCTTGCCAAGGCGTCGGTTGAAAAAGGTCAGGCCACTGCCAAGCAGTGCCAAGCTTGCCATACATTTGAAAAAGGCGGGCCAAACCGCGTCGGTCCCAATCTCTGGAACATCGTTGGCAGTCCGCGCGGGGAAGATCGCGGATTCAACTTCTCGGCCGCAATGAAGGCGAAAGGCGGTACCTGGACCTTCGACGAGCTCAACAAATTCCTCACGAATCCGCGCGGATACATCCCAGGCACGGCCATGACATTCGCCGGATTGTCGCGTGCCGAGCAACGCGCGGACGTGATCGATTATCTGCACACGCTCTCGGACAATCCTGTCGCGCTGCCGAAGGCGGCCGAAAACGCGCCCGCAGGCGGCGAACCCGCCAAGGAACCGGCGAAAAAATAGCAGCGCCGCATTATGACATCCAGACGGCGGGGCATGCTGTCCGGAAGCCTGCTTTTGACCACGATTGCGGCCATTGGCCACGGATATTTGACATGGGCCGAAGGCGCAATTCCTTTTGGCCGCTGGCGGGGATCCGAAAAACCGACATAATCAGCGGCAATTGCATCTTTATCGGGCTGTTGCGCGTTGGAGCCTTTGCATGAATTTCAGCCGCCGCTCAATTCTCCGTGCCGGTGCTGGCGGGCTTTTCATGCCGGCCTTGGGCGCGACCGCGAGTTCGTTCTCATCGCGCGCAGACGCGCAGGAAAAGATCTGGAAGCACGGTCTGTCGCTGTTCGGTGATGTAAAATATCCGGACGGCTTCAGGCACTTCGAATATGTCAATCCGGATGCACCGCAAGGCGGCAACGTGCGTCAGGGTACCTTTGGCACGTTCGACAATTTCAACATTGTCATCGCCGGCGTGAAAGGCAGCATCGCTGCCGGCACCGAGTTGTTTGTCGAGACGCTGATGACTCCGGCACTCGACGAGGTTTCGACGGAATACGGCTTGCTCGCCGAGGCCGTAAGTCACCCCGACGATCATTCACAGGTCAGTTATCGTTTGCGCGCCGGCGCGCGTTGGCACGACGGCAAGCCGGTCACGCCAGATGACGTGCTCTATTCATTCGAGGTGCTGAAAGCCAACAGTCCGTTCTATGGCGCGTACTATAGACACGTTGCCAAAGTCGAAAAGACCGGTGAACGGGAAATCACATTCACTTTCGATGGCCCCGGCAATCGCGAGTTACCGCAAATCATCGGTCAACTGCCTGTGCTGCCAAAGCATTGGTGGGAAGGCGCCGACAAAGACGGGCGCAAGCGGGACGTCACCCAGACGACGCTCGAGCCACCGCTGGGCAGCGGACCGTACAGGCTCAAGGAATTTGCGCCAGGCCGGTCGCTTGTCTACGAAAAGGTCGACGACTATTGGGGCAAGGACATCAACGTCGTCATCGGCACGCGGAATTTCCAGCAAATCCGGTTTGAATATTTTCGTGATCCCACGGTTGCCCTTGAAGGTTTCAAGGGCGACCAGTTCGACTGGCGCACCGAAAACAGTGCGAAGGACTGGGCAACGTCGTACGATTTTCCTGCCGTGCGCGAGAAGCGCGTTGTGCGGGAAGAATTTCCGATCCGCGATCGCGGCGCGATGCAGGCCTTCGCATTTAACATACGGCGTGAGAAATTTGGCGATCCGCGCGTCCGCAGGGCCTTCAATTTCGCCTTCGATTTCGAGGAAATGAACCGGCAGCTTTTCTCGAACCAATATACACGGATTGCCAGTTATTTTGAGGGCACCGAGCTTGCGGCGACCGGCCTGCCCGCGGACGCGGAACTGGAAATTCTCAAGACCGTCCGCGACAAGGTTCCTGCTGATCTTTTCACGAAGCCGTATACCAATCCTGTCAATGGCAATCCGCAGGCCGTTCGCGACAATCTGCGCCAGGCGCTCGCATTATTCCGGGAAGCCGGATACGAAATCCGCAATACCAAGCTGGTGAATTCAAAAAGCGGTGAACCTTTCGCTTTCGAGTTTCTGGTCGAAGATCCTGCGACCCAACGCTTCGTGCTTTTTTATAAGCCATCGCTCGAGCGGATCGGCATGAAAGTCAATGTGCGCGTTGTCGATGCTGCACAATATGAAAACCGGGTCCGGCAATGGGACTACGACATCATTGTCGGGCAATGGCCGGAATCGCTCTCTCCCGGCAACGAGCAGCGCGATTTCTGGGGTACGCAGGCGGCTGATCGCCCCGGTTCACGCAATCTGATCGGCATCAAGAATCCGGCAGTCGATGCTTTGATCGAACGCGTCATTTTTTCCAAGGATCGCGCCGATCTGGTGGCCGCCACAAAAGCCCTCGATCGCGTGCTGCTTTGGAACTTCTACGTTGTGCCGCAGTGGACTTACCCTTACCTGCGGACAGCGCGCTGGGATCGTTTCAGCCGTCCCGAAATTATGCCGAAATATGGCCGATCGGCCTTCCCGACGATCTGGTGGTGGGACAAGGACAAGGCGGCCAAGGTGCCACAACGGTCGTGATTGCATGTCGCTGAGCCGACGCAGGGCGTTGCACATACTCGCCGGCGCAGCTGTAGCGGGGGGTTGTGCGCGTGTGACCGCGCCGGCCCATGCGCAGGATGCCGATCGGCACGGAATGTCCGCTTTTGGCGACCTCAATTATCCGGCTGAATTCACGCACTTCACCTATGTCGACATAAACGCGCCGAAAGGCGGTACGTACTCGGAGATCGTCGGCAGCCGCGTCTACAACGGGTCGTTTCTGACCTTCAATTCTCTCAATGCCTACATTCTTAAAGGCGAAGGCGCGCTGGGAATGGACTATACGTTCTCGCCGCTGATGGTGCGCGCGGGTGACGAGCCGGATGCCATGTATGGCCTTGCGGCGCGCAGCGTCAGGATTTCCGACAATGGTCTGAATTACCGTTTTTCTTTGCGGCCGGAAGCGCGATTCCACGACGGCACACCGCTGACCGCGCACGACGTTGCCTGGTCGATCACAGTGCTGAAGGAAAAAGGCCACCCGATCATCACCCAGCAGCTGCGCGACTGCAAAGGCGCGGAAGCGGTCGATGATCGTACGGTCGTGGTGCGTTTTGCGGAGAATCGGGCGCGCGACGTGCCTTTGTTCGTGGCGGGCCTGCCGATTTTCTCGCGCAATTACTATTCCAGCCATGAGTTCGATCAGTCGACGCTGGAGGCGCCGGTCGGTAGCGGACCCTACAAGGTCGGTCGATTCGAAGCCGGGCACCACATCGAGTTCGAGCGCGTGAAGGAATGGTGGGGTGCCGACCTGCCGGTGTCGCGCGGACTGAACAACTTCGATGTCATCCGCTACGAATATTATCGTGATCGCGACGTCGGCTTCGAAGGCTTCACGGCGAAAAATTATTTGTTCCGCGAGGAGTTCACCTCCCGCACCTGGGCCACGCGCTACAATTTTCCCGCCATCAAGGATGGCCGCGTCAAGCGGGACGTTATTCCCGACGCAACGCCGTCGGGCGCTCAGGGCTGGTTCATCAATATGCGGCGCGAGAAATTCAAGGACCGGCGGTTGCGTGAAGCGCTGATCGATGCATTCGATTTTGAGTGGACCAACAGGAACATCATGTATGGTTCCTACGACCGTACGCAGTCGGTGTTCGAGAACTCGCCGATGAAGGCGAGCGGCAAGCCAAGCGCTGCCGAGCTCGCGCTGCTCGAGCCCTTCCGCAATCAGGTCCCCGAGGAAGTTTTTGGTGAGCCCTATGTGCCGCCCGTCACCGACGGATCGGGTCAGGATCGGCGCTGGCTGCGCCGCGCTGCGCAGCTCCTCAATGAGGCGGAAATCAAACTGGTGAACGGGAAGCGCGTGCTGCCGAACGGACAGCCATTCGATATCGAGTTCCTGCTCGATGAGCCGACCTTTAAGCCTCACCACCTCACTTACATAAAGAATCTGGAAATTCTTGGCTTCGCCGCGACCTTGCGGATCGTCGATCCGGTGCAATACCGGCGGCGTGTCGACGACTCCGACTTCGATATTACGACAGACCGGCTGGGTTTTTCGTCCACGCCCGGAGATTCACTGCGGACCTATTTCTCGTCGCAGTCAGCGGCCATCAAGGGCTCGCAGAATCGAGCCGGTATCGCCGATCCGGTGGTCGATCGGCTCATCGACATCATCGTCGCCGCCAAGACACGCGACGATCTCGTCACGGCGTGCCGGGCGCTCGACCGAGTCATACGCGCGGGCCGATACTGGATTCCGCACTGGTTCAAGGCGACGCATTGGATTGCCTATTGGGACGTCTTTGGACGTCCCGCCGCACAACCCCGCTATTTTCGGGGCATCCCCGATACTTGGTGGTATGATAATGGGAAGGTAACGAAATTGGACCAGAAGGGCCGGGCTGCGAAATGACCGCCTATATCATCCGCCGGCTCTTTTTCATGGTGCCGACCATGTTCGGCATCATGCTGGTGGCGTTCGTGGTGGTGCAGTTCGCGCCGGGCGGCCCGGTCGAACAGGTGATTGCCAAGCTGACCGGCGCGGACACTGGCGCGACGTCGCGGATTTCGGGGTCGGCAAGCGGTGATTTCGGAAGCCGCGGCCTCGCACAGGGCGCGTCCCAGGTCGACGCGGCGACATCCAAATACCGCGGCGCCCAGGGGCTCGACCCCGAATTCATCAAAAAACTCGAGAAGCAATTCGGCTTCGACAAGCCGGCTCCGGAACGTTTCGCTTTGATGCTGTGGAACTACGTTCGGTTCGATTTCGGGAAAAGCTATTTTCGCGACGTCAGCGTGCTGCAGCTCATCAAGGAAAAACTGCCGGTCTCGATGTCGCTCGGCATCTGGATGACCTTGTTGACGTACCTGATCTCGATTCCGCTCGGCATTCGCAAGGCGATGGAAGACGGCTCCCGTTTTGACGTATGGACGTCATCGGTGATCATCATCGGCTATGCGATTCCGGGCTTTCTCTTTGCAATTCTGCTGATCGTCCTCTTTGCCGGCGGCTCGTTCTTCGACTGGTTCCCGTTGCGGGGTCTCGTGTCGGAACATTGGTCGGAGTTTCCCTGGTGGCAGAAGATTCTCGACTATTTCTGGCACCTGACCTTGCCGATCATCTCGATGGCGTTGTCTGCATTTGCCACAATGACTCTACTCACGAAAAATTCGTTTCTTGAGGAAATTCGCAAGCAGTATGTCCTGACCGCGCGCGCCAAGGGTTGCACCACAAACCAGGTGCTCTATGGCCATGTCTTCCGTAACGCCATGCTCATCGTCATCGCGGGCTTTCCGTCCGCATTCGTGCATGCGTTTTTCACCGGTTCGCTGCTCATCGAAACGATTTTTTCGCTCGACGGTCTCGGCCTCCTCGGTTTTGAAAGCGTTCTCAATCGCGATTACCCGGTGGTGTTTGCCACACTCTATATTTTTTCACTTATCGGTGTCGTCGTGAATCTTATTTCGGACCTGACCTACACGTGGATCGATCCTCGCATCGATTTCGAGACACGGGAGGTCTAGGTGGACGCGCGCACCGGCATTAAAACCCCGGAAACGTCCGCCGTTTCGCCCATGGGGCTGGCTGTGCCGCCGACGGGAGGGGTGGTCGGACTTTCGCCTATCAACAGGAGGCGTTGGGAGAATTTCAAGGCGAACAGGCGAGGTTACTGGTCGCTATGGATATTCCTGGCAATGTTCCTGATTTCGCTGTTCGCCGAATTCATCTCCAATGACAGACCGATTTTCATTCACGTGAACGGCCGGTCATTTTTCCCCGCGATCATTACCTATCCCGATACTGCATTCGCAAAAGGTAAGGATCCCAATCTTTTCGGCACCGCCGCCGACTACCGCGACGACTACCTGATGGGATTGATTCAAAAGGAGGGCGGGACGGTAGTCTGGCCGCTGAACCGCTTTTCGTACAATACGCAGGTGAGCAAGCCGCCCTCGCCCTTTCCATCGAAGCCCACCTGGCTGCTCAGCCAGAAAGACTGCGAATTTGCCGCCAGCCATGGCTTTGCCAAGTGCGACGAAGTCGAAACGAATTGGCTCGGGACCGACGACGGCGGTCGTGACGTTGTCGCGCGCCTGATCTACGGCTTTCGAATTTCTGTATTGTTCGGTCTGGCGCTCACCATTGTTTCTTCGGTTATCGGTGTTGCGGCTGGCGCCGTGCAGGGCTATTTCGGCGGCTGGACCGATTTGCTGTTCCAGAGATTCATTGAAATCTGGAACTCCATCCCCTCGCTTTATCTGCTCTTGATCATTTCATCTGTTCTGGTGCCCGGCTTCTTCGTACTGCTCGGGATTCTTCTGCTGTTTTCGTGGGTGTCATTGGTCGGTCTGGTGCGCGCCGAATTTCTCCGAGGACGGAATTTTGAATACATTCAGGCGGCGCGTGCACTCGGCGTCTCGAATGCCGTCATCATTTTTCGTCATCTGCTGCCGAACGCCATGGTAGCGACAATGACCTTCCTGCCGTTCATTCTGTCGTCGTCGGTGATGACACTGACGGCGCTCGACTTCCTGGGTTTCGGCCTGCCGCCCGGTTCGCCTTCGCTTGGCGAACTGCTGTCGCAGGGCAAGGCCAACGTGCAGGCGCCCTGGCTCGGGCTTACAGGTTTCTTCAGTATCGCAGTGATGCTTTCGCTGTTGATCTTCGTCGGCGAAGCGGTGCGCGATGCCTTTGATCCAAGAAAGACGTTCCGATGAGCGCGCCCGAGCCTCTTCTGTCGATCCGTGATCTGTCCGTGGCATTCGGGCATGGTGCGCGTGAGGTGCTGGCGGTCGATCGCGTGTCGGTCGATGTTCGCAAAGGCGAAACCGTCGCGCTGGTCGGTGAGAGCGGCTCTGGAAAATCTGTCACTGCACTGTCAGTGATGAAATTGCTGCCTTATCCGGCAGCTCACCATCCCTCGGGCTCGGTCGCATTCAAGGGCCGCGAACTTCTCACCATGAAGGAACGTGACATCCGCCACGTGCGCGGCAACGACATCACCATCATCTTTCAGGAGCCGATGACGTCGCTCAATCCGCTGCACACGATTGAAAAGCAAATTGCAGAAATTTTGTCATTACACCAAGGACTTAGCGGCCAGCCAGCGCGTGCGCGCGTCGTTGAACTGCTGACTCAGGTCGGTATCCCCGACCCGCCAGCGCGGCTCGGCAGTTACCCGCATCAACTTTCGGGCGGTCAGCGACAGCGCGTGATGATCGCGATGGCGCTGGCCAATGCGCCGGATCTTTTGATTGCCGACGAACCAACGACGGCGCTTGACGTCACCGTCCAGGCGCAAATTCTAAAATTGCTGAAGGACACACAAACGCGACTTGGCATGTCGATGCTCTTCATCACTCATGATCTCGGCATCGTGCGCAAGCTTGCCGACACGGTCTGCGTCATGCAGAAGGGTAAGATAGTTGAGCACGGCGAAATGGAACGCGTCTTCACATCACCCGAACACCCGTACACGCGCGCGCTGCTCGCCGCCGAGCCGAAGCCCGACCCTGCCCCGCCGCGGCCCGACGCCCCGGTGATCATCGAGACGAAGGATCTGAAGGTCTGGTTTCCGGTCAAACGCGGCGTACTGCGCAAGGTTGTCGGGCACATCAAGGCGGTCGACGGCGTGAGCATTGCATTACGCAAGGGTGAGACGCTAGGTGTCGTGGGCGAATCCGGATCCGGAAAGACCACGCTGGGTCTCGCCATACTGCGCTTGATTTCTTCAACGGGACCTTTGGTGTTCATGGGTCATGCCATCGAGGGTCTCAATTTCAAGGAAATGCTGCCGCACCGTCACGCCATGCAGATAGTATTCCAGGATCCGTATGGTTCGTTGTCTCCCCGGATGTCGGTCTCGAACGTAATTGAAGAAGGTCTATGGGTTCATCATCCGAAGCTGCCTGCGGCCGAGCGAGAGCGGCGGGTTGTCAGTGCGCTGAATGATGTCGGTTTGGATCCTGAAACGCGCCACCGCTATCCTCATGAATTTTCAGGCGGACAGAGGCAGCGGATCGCGCTCGCACGCGCGCTGGTTCTGGAACCGACCTTCATCGTGCTCGATGAGCCGACAAGCGCGCTCGATATGCTCATTCAATCGCAAATGGTCGATCTGTTGCGCGACCTGCAGAAGCGGCGTGACCTGACCTACATGTTCATCTCGCACGACCTGCGCGTCGTGGCGGCGCTGGCGAGCCGGCTCCTGGTCATGCGCAACGGTAAGGTGGTGGAGGAGGGTGCCGCGGCGGAACTATTCAGATCACCGAAGAGCGACTACACGCGGGCATTGCTTGCCGCGGCCTTCAAACTGGAAACCGCCCCCGAAGGGGCGGTGTCGCAGTAATACTACATACCGTGCGGTGGCAACGATCAGGTGCAGGAGACGCCGTTGTAGACGGGCGGTGTCTGGCGCGGGCTCATGAACATCTGATCCGTGAGGTTGAGCGTGCCCGTAATCGTGTAGCCGATGATCGGAGTGTAGGCGTAGGTCACTTCGCTCCAGACCAGTGAAGTACTGGGAATTGCCAGTGCGGCCGGAATCGTTGCCCCCGAACCGGCCGAGCGGGCCGTGCCGCCGCTCGTGGCACTCCAGGCAACGGTGACTTGGCCCGAGCTATCGATCTTGAGGCAGGACACGGTCGCCTTGAGATTGCCCACCGAATAGGGCTTCAGGATCGCGGTAGAGGCGGTAAAAATATTGGTCATGTCAGCAGTCAAAAGCGTTTGGGACTGCGCAGTCAGGTTGGCAAGCGCGCCCGCCGTGAGGGTGACCTTACGGTCCGCAGCAACGCCATCCGAAATTTCGACGACACCCAGATACATCGCGATCATCAGCGGCGCCAAAAATGCAAATTCGACCGCCGAGACGCCACGTTTGTCGCGCGCGAAGCGGGACAGAAGCCGGCGCATACACAGTGTCATCATTTTCATGGCATACCGCCTAGTGACAAGAGGTCGCGGGAGTTGCGGTTGAGAAGGGCTCGTTACAGAAGACGGCCGTAGCAATAAGCAGTCGTTTGTTATTGCTCAGATTGGCGAGATCAATGCCGAATGGCGAGAAATAGATCGGCCACTGATAGTATAGCGTGACGACCTCGATATCGCCGGGGCCACCCGGGCTGAAATTCATTTTCGACTGGTCGAATACGCCGTTGTTGACGGGCGGCGTCTGATTGACGGCGGCAAAGCTTGTATATGTCTGCACATCGACATAGACGCCATTGACGCAATCGAACAAACCGAAGATGCGATTGCAAACCTGCGTCTTGAAATCGTCTTTGGTCCAGCCATTCGTCTGCGCCTGGCCGGTCATGATCAGCCGCCCAGCATCGGTGACGGCGCTTTCGAGGGTCTGTCCGGCAAAAAAGACCAGGGCGGTCTCAAGAATCGCGAATGTCAGCGCAAGAAATGGAACCGCAACAAAGGCGAACTCAACCGCCGCGACGCCATCCTGCTGCCGCACAAAACGGCGTGCCATTCGAACCGGTAAAAGCCGGTGAATGCAGGCTGCGATCTTGCTTAGTTTAAGTCCGGACATGACAAGCGTCTCGTTTGCTGAGCGGTGCCGAAACACCGGCTTTCATAGCAAAGGCGGCTTGTCGATTTCTTGCCAAGTTCCTAAAGATGCGGGGCAATCGCGTTAACAGTTCCCTAACCGTGTCGGGCCGGGGGTGAGATCAGCGCCCTGGTACAGCGGTCTGGGCTTGTCCGTTGCGCGTTCCGCTCTGGGTGAGCGTGGCGTTGAAATAGGTTGGCGAGTCTCCGAGGGTGATTCGGCGCTGGCACGTCGGCGCGCAACTGTACGATTCGCGCTCAACTCCCCTGTAGACAACCACGAGGTCTTTCGTTCCTGGGCCAGTCACCTGGATCGTCTTCTCCATGAGGACACGGCCGCCCCGATCGAGGGCCAGAAGATTGGTCGCGCCATATCCCTTGCCGGTCACCACCAGAACTCCACCGTTCTGGAGCGTCGCATCGGCAATCAAGGGATTTCCAATGACGATCGTGGCCACTCGATCAGGCAAGGTCATGATCTGGGCCTGGTCGACGTTGATGGTGACGGTATCGATTTCGGCTCGCGCGGGCGCTGCAAAGGCAATGCCGAGAACCAGAATTGCCAACGTGCACAGGTCGATCCGTCGCCCGTAGCCCTTCGACAAAATCGACATCGTGCTCTCCAACTGCGCCCCACAGCGAAATCGCCGTAAAGCCATCGGCGGATCTCCACTAAGGCAGTTTGACTGCAAATTGGTGAATGAAGTGCAAAGAGGTGGCAACTGATACCGCAAAAGCCGTCAGATCAACTTTCAAACGGATACAGCAGCTGCGCGCCAAAGCTTTCCGGGAAGCTCGTGTCGTCGATCCCATAGGCATTCGGCATAGTTTTGGCAGGCATGTAGAAAGTCCCGAAAAGCAGATCCCAGATCGGGAGGGTGCCGGCAAAATTCTTCGAGCCACCGCGGTCGGCCGCCGTGTGGTGCCAGCGATGGAAGACTGGGCCTGCGATGACGTACCTGAATGGCCCAAGCGTCCAATTCAGGTTGGCGTGCACAAATGCCGAAGTTGCAGTGTTGAAGGGTGCGACCCACAACATCACGTTCGGTGAGATTCCTGCAAGCAACAAGGCAACATCGACCAGCACACTGCCGAGGAAAATGTTGACCGGGTGGAATCGTGCTGCCGAAATCCACTCGAGCTCTTCTGAGGAATGATGGACCGCGTGGTATTTCCAAAGCTTGGGATCATGGAAGCCGCGATGAATCCAATAGGTGAGGAAATCGGCGACGACGACAAACGTCACGGCCTGGAGCCACAACGGCATAGCCGCCAGCGGACCAAAACCATTGTCGTAGAACTTGATTAGATCGTCGGCGCCATGAATCCCGTAGATGTACGCAGCGCCAAGCACCAGCATTCCGATACGCAGGAAGCGAGCCACGATTGGGATCAGGAACCAGTAGCAGATGTCGGTCACGATCTCGCGTTTCCGCCACCAAGGGCGGCCCGGATTGCACGCCGACAGGTGAGTCAGCACAGCAAATACGACGCCGAGAGCGATCGATATCGGGATCAGCTTGAAAAGCGTCGAGCCCGCAACCTGGGCAACGGAAAGAATCTCACCGAGCATTGTCGAGAACCCGAATACCGCGCCGTTGCGGCTGATCCGGTATCGGAGTGCGCGGTTAAGATGCAGTGAATGATAGGATTGTGCGGTTGAGGCTCACAAGGCCGCACCACGGCCCCACAACCGATACAAACATGGAGCTATGTATTCGTCTTTGTTTCATAAAAATTTTCCGGATTTTGTTACTTTTGCCATCTCTTAACCGAACTTGCGGCTTGGTTAACCGCCGGAAATTAACCGGCAGGGCGTTGAAAAAGCCTCCGTTTTTTCAACCCAATTAACCCGCACGCAAGACCTGAGAGCTAGTTCTCAGGAAAGACCCAGTAGGCCCGGATAGCTAACTCCGGCCGGCTGGGATTGCTTCACGGCCGCGAGAAGCGGACTTGAGGAGCCTGAATGATGACGGCCTTGTTTGAGCGTTTCCTGAAAGACAACTCCGCAGCGACTGCTGTCGAGTATGGTCTTGTTGTCGCGGGTATTTCCGTAGCGATTGCTGCGGTGGTGAATGGCCTCGGCACCAGCCTGAACGCCAAGTTCACGGTCATATCTGCTCAATTACGGTAGTGAAAACAGCTGACGGTAACCGATCCGCAAGCTTGCGCCCCCTAACGTGATCCTCGCGCTGCTCGTGCACAGGAATGCGCAATGCTGGTAACCGACACAATCAGGCTGTTGCTTTTTCCGGCTCTGATGGCCTTCGCGGCCTCGAGTGACCTGTTGACTATGACCATCTCCAATCGGCTCTCGCTTGTGCTGGCGGCGGGTTTCTTCCTCCTGACATTGATCGTGGGCATGAGTCTTCCTGCCGTTGGGATGCATCTCGCGGCTGCGGCTGTGGTGCTGACGGTTGCATTCGTCCTGTTTTCGCAGGGTTGGATTGGAGGCGGCGATGCCAAACTTGCGGCAGCGACTGCCTTGTGGTTCGGCTTCGATCACCTGCTCGACTATCTATTCTATGCTTCGTTGTTTGGCGGTGCGTTGACCTTGCTGATTCTCCAATTCCGCAAGTTGCCGCTGCCAGCCGCCCTTGCGCGGCGCACCTGGATTACCCGACTGCATGAAAATGGCGGCGGCGTACCCTACGGCATCGCCCTCGCGGCGGCTGCGCTCGCTGTCTATCCCAAAACGGGTTGGATGCCAGCCTATGGGCTCTGAGCAGCCGTAGTTAGCGTGGCAAGAAAATATTAACTCGATTTAGATACGGCTCCTTAACCATACCTTGACCTTTAGCTGGTGAAATCCGGTGCAAGCGGCCGCCTCGGCGGCCATGTGGTTTTCCGCGACCAATCGGGTCGCCAGGTCACGGTGAGAGTGAGCGTATGAAAGCTGCACGTGTCATTGTCCTGACTGTTGCTGTGGCAGCGGGTGGCGTTGCCGCCCTGCTGGCTGGCAGGTCTGAAAAGGCGCTCCCCGTAAAGGCCGAGGCGCCCAAGTTCGACACCGTCGACATTCTTGTCGCCAAGTCGGACATCGCCAGAGGTCAGACCCTCACACAGGCCGATGTTAGCTGGCAGGAGTGGCCGGCAACGACCGCGGCTGGAAATTTTATCCGCAAGAAGGACAGGCCAAAGGCGCTTGAGAATCTCACGGGCATGATCGTGCGCACACCGTTTATCGCCGGTGAACCGATTCGTGAGGCAAAGCTTGTGAACGCCAAGGGCTCGGGCTTCATGGCCGCGATCCTGCCCTCTGGCATGCGCGCTGTTTCCACTCAGATTTCACCGGAAACCGGAGCCGGTGGTTTTATTCTTCCGAACGACCGCGTCGACGTCATCATGACTCCGCGCGGCCGTGACAATAGTCCGGCCGGCGGATCGCGCAGCAGCGAAACGATTCTGCGCAATATCCAGGTGCTGGCGATTGACCAGAACGTTGAAGAGAAGAACGGCCAGAAGGTCGTGGTCGGCAAGACTGCAACGCTCGAGCTTTCGCCAAGCCAGGCCGAAACCCTCGCCGTGTCGCAGCAGAACGGCACGCTGTCGCTCGCGCTCCGAAGCATCGCCGACACCTCGGGCGACGATGTGAACCAGGACGATTCGAATGCGCATCAGAACGTCAATGTCGTGCGCTTTGGCGTGAGCACTACGACGGCACCACGATGAACGATTGGGGGATAACGGGGACATGGCGACCAGAACACTGACCCACGCTGCCTCGTTTGGGGCATTGATCGTTTTTTCGGCACTCGTGCCGATTGTGCCCGCACCCGCGGCCGACGCGCCGCGCGCGCCCGTGATCGAGATCGCTGCGAGTGAAGCGACGTCGCGGTTCGTTCCGCTCGGAATTGGAAAGTCGGTTGCGATCGACCTGCCCAGCGATGTCAAAGATGTCTTGGTAGCCGACCCCAAGATTGCAAACGCCGTGGTCCGCTCTTCACGACGCGCTTACATAATCGGCGTCGCCGTCGGCCAAACCAATATTTTCTTCTTCGATGCCGACGGCAAACAGATTGCGGGCTTCGATATCGCCGTCAAACGCGATCTCAATGGCGTCCGTGCCGCGCTCAAGCAGACAATGCCTGATTCCGAGATCCACGTTGAAGGTGTGGGCGACGGCGTCATGCTTTCCGGAACTGCCTCGAGCGCCGCAGAATCACAGCACGCATTCGATATTGCTACGCGGCTCGTGGGAGACAAGGAAAAGGTGGTCAACGGCATCGCCGTCCGCGGGCGCGATCAAGTCATGCTGAAGGTGACCGTCGCTGAGGTCCGGCGCGACGTCATTAAACAGCTCGGTATCGATCTCTCTGGAACGCTGAATTACGGGACCGCCGTGGTGAATTTTAACACGAGCAATCCCTTTTCGGCGACCGGGCAGGCGTTGAGCGATAGTTTTCTCAGGGGGGCCTTTCCCAGTGTTACGGCAACGCTCCGTGCCATGGAGCGCGCCGGCGTCATCAGGACCCTGGCCGAACCAAACCTGACCGCGATCTCCGGGGAAACGGCGACATTCATCGCCGGCGGTGAATTCCCTATTCCAAACGGACTGTCGTGCGATACCACGCGGTCACCACCGCTCTGCCAACCTCAGATCGCGTTTAAGAAATTCGGCGTTAGTCTCGTGTTTACGCCCGTCGTGCTCTCGGAAGGCCGCATCAGCCTGAAAGTGATGACAGAGGTGTCGGACCTTTCCACCGAAAACGCGATGACTCTGCAGGTTACCGGTTCCACCACATCCCTTACGGTACCGTCTATCCAGACCCGTCGTGCCGAGACCACCGTTGAAATTCCGTCCGGCGGCTCGCTGGCCCTGGCAGGAATGATTCAGGAGCAGACGAAGCAATCGATCAACGGTGTTCCCGCGCTCATGCAGGTTCCGGTACTCGGCGCCCTATTCAAGAGTTGCGATTACGTCAATCACCAAACGGAATTGATGGTGCTGGTCACTCCCTACGTAGTGCGCGCTGTTGCGCAAAAGCAGTTGTCGCGTCCGGACGACGGTTATGCCGATCCAAACGACCCGCAGACAGTATTGCTCGGCCAGTTGAATCGCATTTACGGCGTTGCGGGCAGGCCCGATGCGCCGCCGGCGGCCAACTATCACGGTAAGTATGGATTCATCCTCGATTGAGTGGGGGGAGACAGTTTATGAAGGCAATTCACATGGCGATGGTCGCGCGCGGCAAAAACACAGCGCTTCGCCTGTTGATGGCAGGCGGCCTCTCGGCGTCTCTGGCTGGCTGCTTTCAATCGTCGGAAGTCGCGCAAAACGAGTATCCGACCGACTATCGACAGCGCCACCCGATCGTTCTCAAGGAAGGCGTAGAAACCGTCGAAGTTCTTGTCGGACGCAGCCGCGGCGGGCTCACGGCGCGCCAACGGGCCGACGTCACGTCGTTTGCAAATAGATGGCGGGCCGAAGCCGGGAGCGGCATCATCATTGATGTACCCAAGGGTGGCCCCACCGACCGCGCGGCAGGCGATGCGACCCGCGAAATCCGGTCGCTCTTTGCTGCCGTCGGCGTGCCGCCCAATGCGATCTATGTCCGGCACTATCATCCATCGCATACGTCGCTCGCGGGCATAAAGCTCAACTATTCGCGGCTGATGGCAGAGGCGGGACCGTGCGGGCAGTGGCCGGGTGGTCTCGGGCCGTCGCTTCACTCCGGATACGTGGAAAATCAGCCGTATTGGAATCTCGGCTGTGCCACGCAGCGCAATCTCGCGTCCATGGTCGAGAACCCAACCGATCTGGTTCAGCCGCGGGGCGAAGACCCACCCTATGCGCCGCGACGATCGATAATGATCGATCACTATCGCAAGGGTGAGAATCCCTCCGGCACATATGTCGGCTATGACCTCGGCAAAATCAGCGATGTGGGAAAATGATAAAAGACGTTCAGCAAGTTGCAGTCCCCGAAAACACGGCAGCGCCGGCGCCTGCCGGTGGAGGCGGCGCGCATATTGCGCCGGCCCCGCGAGTCTCGGTGCAGGCTTTTTGCGAGACGGTCGAAACCGCGGCTGCGGTCCAGGCGGCAAGCGAAGATCGACGCCTTGCAAAGGCCCACGTCAAAATTCAGATGGGTGGTATCACGGCGGCCACCGAAGCCTATAATAGTTCGCCCACGCCAAATGTCATCCTGATCGAAACTGACGCTCGAGCCAACGACATCCTTAGCGGGTTGGACCGGCTTGCCGAAGTCTGCGATGCGGGCACCCGAGTGATCGTGATGGGCCGCGTCAATGACGTGACGTTCTATCGTGACCTGACTCGGCGCGGTGTGAGCGAATACCTGATCGCTCCCATCGGCACGATCGATGTCGTGCGGGCGATCTGCAGCCTGTTTTCGTCGCCGGATGCAAAACCTGTTGGACGAATTGTCGCAATCGTCGGTGCCAAGGGTGGTGTCGGCGCCTCAACGGTGGCGCATAACATCGCGTGGGCAATCGGCCGTGACATCGGCCTCGATTCAGTCGTTGCAGACCTCGATCTTGCTTTCGGCACCGCCGGCCTCGACTACAACCAGGATCCGCCGCAAGGAATCGCGGACGCCGTCTTCTCTCCAGATCGCGTCGACACCGCCTTTGTCGATCGGCTATTGTCGAAATGCACCGATCATCTGAGCTTGCTGGCAGCACCGGCAACGCTCGATCGCGTTTATGACTTCGGTGCGGATGCCTTCGATTCAATACTTGATTCGCTGCGCGGCTCAATCCCCTGCGTCGTACTCGATATTCCGCATCAATGGGCCGGCTGGACCAAGCGTCTGCTCATCAGCGCCGACGATATACTTGTGGTCGCGGGGCCCGATCTTGCCAACCTGCGAAATACCAAAAACCTGATCGACTTATTGCGCGCGTCGCGGCCGAACGACCACCACCCGCGCTATTGCCTCAACCAGGTAGGGGTCCCGAAGCGTCCCGAAATTACGCCGGCTGACTTTGCCAAAGCCATCGAAGCTGATCCCCTCTGCGTCATTCCATTCGAACCGCAGCTTTTCGGCCCTGCTGCCAACAATGGCCAGATGATCGCCGAGGTCTCCGCCAGCCATAAGACGTCCGAGATGTTCCGCCAAATGGCGCAGACGCTCACGGGGCGAACGGAAATCAAGCGCGGCCGTAGCGGGTTGCTGTCACCTTTGCTTTCGAAACTGATGAAGCGAGCGGGTTAACAATCGTTGGGAGTGTGTCGACTTGTTCGGAAAGCGTAGTGCAACTTCAGATGCCCTGGCTCCAGCGCCTGTGCCGCATCTGCCTGCGGCCGCGGCGCCGCCATTGCAGCCGCCGCCCGAAGCGCCGAATTCCCCTCCGAGCGCGCCGGTAGAAACCGGCCGTACGCCGTTTCCCTCTGACGGTCTCGGCGCGCCGCTTGTGGCGGCTCCCATCGCTCCCCGTCAAGCCGCCCCGGCCAGTGCTGTTCCAACATCAGTCGATAGCCGGCGGTCCGAAGATTATTACGAGACCAAGAGCACAATTTTCGGGGCGCTGATCGAGGCAATCGACCTCGCACAGCTAGCCCGCCTCGACGTCGATTCGGCGCGCGAGGAAATCCGTGACATCGTCAACGAGATCATTGCGATCAAGAACATCGTGATGTCGATCTCGGAGCAGGAAGACCTGCTCGACGATATCTGCAACGACGTCCTCGGCTTCGGTCCGCTTGAACCCCTGCTTTCGCGCGACGACATCGCGGATATCATGGTCAATGGTTCGGGCACGGTTTACATCGAAGTCCAGGGCAAGATTCAGAAAACCGGCATCCGCTTCCGTGACAATCAGCAACTGCTCAATATTTGTCAGCGCATCGTCAGCCAGATCGGCCGCCGCGTCGACGAAGCCTCTCCGATCTGCGACGCCCGCTTGCCAGACGGCTCTCGTGTGAATGCGATCGTGCCGCCGCTTGCAATTGACGGCCCGGCTCTCACGATCCGCAAGTTTAAAAAGGACAAGCTGACACTCGATCAACTCGTTAAGTTCAGCACTATCACGCCGCAAGGCGCTGAAATTCTCCGAATTATCGGCCGCAGCCGCGTGAACACGTTGATTTCCGGCGGAACCGGTTCCGGGAAAACGACGCTGCTCAACTGCCTTACGCAGTTCATCGATAACGACGAGCGAATCATCACCTGCGAAGACGCCGCCGAACTTCAGCTGCAGCAGCCGCACGTCGTGCGTCTGGAGACGCGGCCGCCCAACCTCGAAGGCGAGGGTCAGGTTACGATGCGCGATCTGGTCCGAAACTGCCTGCGTATGCGGCCGGAACGCATCATCGTCGGCGAAGTGCGCGGACCTGAAGCATTTGACCTCCTGCAGGCGATGAATACAGGCCACGACGGCTCAATGGGTACGTTGCACGCCAACAACCCGCGTGAAGCGCTGTCGCGCCTCGAATCAATGATCACGATGGGTGGTTTTGCCCTGCCGTCCCGCACTATCCGTGAAATGATATGTGCCTCGGTTGACGTCGTCATTCAGTCCGCGCGTTTGCGCGACGGTTCGCGCAAAATAACCCACGTCTCCGAAGTCATGGGGATGGAAGGCGACGTCATCGTTACGCAGGATCTCTTCGTCTACGATCTGATCGGAGAGGATGCGAAGGGCAATATCATCGGCCGGCATCGTTCGACCGGCATCGGGCATCCGCGCTTCTGGGACCGGGCACGCTACTACGGCGAGGAAAAACGCCTGGCGGCGGCGCTCGACGCGGCCGAAGTCGCAAACGAATCCGTTCGCGCCTAAGCGGGGCAAACAGTGCAAATCATCGCCGTCTTCTTTCTGGTTGCAGTCGCCATCGGCGGGGTGGTCTACGTATTTATTTATCCTCTGCTCTCCGGCGAGCGAAAGATTGAGCAGCGCGTACAAAGCGTGGCGCGGGTCACAACGACGTCGCGGGCCGCGCGCGGGCCTCAGAAGTCCCGTCGCGATCTGGTCGAATCCTCACTCAAGGACTTTGAGGAACGGCACAAGAAGAGCAAATCGATACCGCTATCTGTCCGAATTGCGCGGGCGGGCCTCTCTTGGTCGAAGCGTCAGTTCGCGCTTGTTTCGGCCGGTATCGGAGTTGCCACGTTTCTTGCAGGCCTGTTTGCCGGCGCAGGGCTTGCGGCTGCCGCAATCCTCGGTTTTGCGGGCGCGTTTGGCGTTCCGAGATGGCTTCTGGCGTTTCTGAAAAAACGCCGTGAGGCGAAGTTTCTCGCCGGATTTCCGGATGCGGTTGATATCATTGTCCGCGGCGTCAAGGCAGGTTTGCCGCTGCACGACTGTATTAAAATGATCACTCTCGAAGCAGAGGAGCCGATCAAGTCGGAATTCCGCTTGATCATGGAAACACAGGCAATCGGGATGCCGCTGGGCGAAGCTTGCGCTAAGCTTTACGAGCGTACGCCACTGCCGGAAGCGAATTTCTTCGGTATTGTCATCGCGATCCAGCAGAAGGCGGGCGGCAATCTTTCGGAAGCGCTCGGCAACCTGTCAAAGGTGCTGCGCGACCGTAAGAAGATGAAAGCGAAAATTCAGGCCATGTCGCAGGAAGCAAAGGCGTCAGCCGGGATCATCGGCGCGCTTCCGATCGCGGTGCTGACGCTCGTTTATCTTACGAGCCCGCAATACATCTCACTGCTTTTCACAAATTCTGTCGGTCACATCATGCTCGGTGGCTCCGCAATCTGGATGATGCTTGGCGTGCTGGTGATGAAAAAAATGATCAACTTTGACTTCTAGGCAGGTTCGATGATCGAGTTCCTGATCGATGCGATCAATGTCAAAACGATGACGATGGTATTTGCCGCCATTGCCGCGGCGGCAACCGTACTGACGCTTGCGATGCCAGTCGTGTTCGCGGATCCGCTCGGCAAGCGCATGCGGGCGGTGGCCCTCGAACGCGAAAAAATTCGGCAGCGCGAGCGCGAGCGCATGGCTCAGGAAGGCCAGAAGGTCAAGCTGCGAGAATCGCCGAAGCAATATGTGCAGATGATTGTCGATCGCTTCAATCTGACCAAATGGGTTGGCCAGGAGGAAGCAAGGCTCAAACTTATCCAGGCCGGCTACCGCGGTCAGGCACCCTACGTCACCTACTTGTTCGTCCGGATGATCTCACCGGTGGTGTGTCTCCTGTTCGCGGTGCTCTATATGTTTGTCATCGTAAAGTTCCAACAACCGACGATGGTCAAGGTCGGTATCTGCATAGCCGCCGCCTATGCCGGAATGCAGTTGCCGTTGATGCTCCTCAAAAGCAAAATCCAGCGTCGCCAACTGTCGATCAAGCGGGCGTTCCCCGACACCCTCGATTTGCTGCTGATCTGCGTCGAATCAGGCATGTCGATTGAAGCCGCGTTCAAGAAGGTCAGCGACGAGGTGGGAAGCCAATCGGTCGCGTTGGCCGAGGAACTCACGCTGACCACCGCCGAACTCTCGTATCTGCCTGACCGCCGCCAGGCCTACGAAAATCTAGCGAAGCGCACGGATCTCGACGGCGTTAAATCGGTCTGCATGGCGCTGCAGCAGGCGGAACGCTATGGCACTCCGCTCGCCACAATGTTGCGGGTCATGGCGCAGGAAAACCGCGACATGCGCATGTCGGAGGCAGAGAAGAAAGCAGCAGGGCTGCCGCCGAAGCTCACCGTTCCGATGATTTTTCTTCCTGCCGGTACTGTTCGTCGTCATTCTTGGGCCGGCGGCAATCAAGATAATGTCCTTGAAATAGCAGCGCTGCTGCGCGGCCGGGCTCCACGCTTAATTCAATCGGCGATCGAACTCAGGAGCCCGCGTTGGCGACGGGCGCGTAGGCACGCCCGATCTTTTTCCAGTCGCCTTTTTGCGCCAGCATCTGCCTCAGGTAGTTAACGTTCGCGGCGGCTTCGCTCTCCGGCAGGTCGGCACTGGCAATTTTCTCGGCTTCCTCGAAGCGGCCCTGTAGGCCAACGACCAGTGCAAGATTCTGCCGGACTTTCGGCCCGGCGTTCGGTTGCGCGACTGCGCGTCTTAGTGTCACTTCGGCGTTTTTCAGATCTTTGGTCAACATATAGGAGAGGCCGAGATTGGAAAGGACTGACGCTTCATCGGGCACGATTTTCAGCGCAGCCGCGTAGTGGCGTTGGGCGTCGGCGTGACGGCCCATCTGATCAAGAACCGCGCCCTGGACGTTGAGAATGCGCCAATCCGGATTGTCGGGAGTGTGGGCGCGATCAAGCGTGTCCAGGGCCTGTTTGTATTGTCCTGCCTCGGCCAGGGCGCGCCCGTATTCGCCCAGCAACGGCATGCTGTGGGGATTGCGGATCGTCGCCTGCTCAAGCACTGCGACGGCCTGGGCCCGCTGATCGGTGGCGCGCAGGGCCCGCGCGTAGGCAATGGCGGCATCGGCGTCGTTGGGATTGGCGCGGTAGCGGGCGCCCCAGGTTTCGAGAGAGCGCCGCCATTCGTCCTGAGTGACCGGCGTGTTGCTGGCGGCAGTCACAGATCCGGTCGTTTCACGGGAGGTGATATTTGAACAACCGCCTGCCGAAATGGCCAGGACGGCCACCGCGGCGGCTGAGGCGAGCAGACGGGCGGAGCGTGTTCTCGATGGCATAACCGAGCAATAAAACGTTAACCCTAACGAGTGGTTAACTTGTAGACTGGCCCATCACGCGCGCCTTTGGAAAACCGGTACCGGCCTTTCGCGTCTGTCCGGTCTATAGTTGCTGCAATGGAACTGGGCCTTTCGCGGGACGAAATCGAACTCCAGGCACGCGCGCGCGCGTTTGCTGCCGATGTTGCGCGCCCACGCGCGGCGGCCATTGACCGAGACGAGCAATACCCCTGGGACATCGTGAAGGCTCTCACGCAGGCTGGCTTTTGCGGGATGACCGTTCCGACGGCGCTCGGTGGGCGGGGCCGGTCCTTTCTCGATGCGGTGCTTGTCATTGAGGAAATGGCGAAGGCATGCACTGTAACGTCGCGCATAGTCGTCGAGACGAACATGGGCGCGATCTCGACGGTCATGGCCTATGGCAGTGAGCTGCAACGAAGGCTCGCGGCCGAGCTGGTGCTGCAAGGCGACAAACCGGCGATCTGTATCACTGAACCGGAGGCCGGCTCGGACGCAACGAACATGGCCACGCGCGCGGATAAACGCGGTGATGTCTACGTCATCAATGGGAAAAAGCACTGGATCACAGGCGCGGGTGTTTCGCGGCTGCATTTGATCTTCGCGCGCGTGTTTGACGAGCGAGGCGAAGAAGTCGGGATCGGCGGTTTCCTTGCCGTGCGTGGCGAAGCCAAGGGATTGCGGGCCGGCAAACGCGAACAGACCATGGGGCTGCGCGGCATGCCCGAGGGCGATATCGTTTTCGAAGACCTGGAAGTTCCGGCGAACATGGTGTTGATGTCGCCGTCCGGTTTTGGGCGCGGCTTTGCCGATCTGATGAATGCTTACAACAGCCAACGTGTCGGTGCCGGCACCGTGCCCATGGGCATTGCCGCCGGCGCGCTCGATCACGCCCTGGCGTGGGCCAAGACACGCGAGCAATTCGGCCGCCCGATCGGTGAATTCCAGGGCCTGCAATGGATGCTTGCCGATATGCAGACGCAACTAACGGCCGCGCGGCTCATGCTTTATCAGGCGGCGCGTTCGCGGGGCCCTGGCAACAGCGCATTCCCTGACCCGATGTTGGCTGCACAGGCAAAGATTTTCGCATCCGAGACTGCAATCAAGATCGTCAACGATGCGTTGCAATTTTTCGGCGCGCGCGGTTATTCCCGCGAACTTCCGCTTGAGCGCATGGCGCGGGACGTCCGCATGTTCACGATCGGTGGCGGCACTGCGCAAGTGTTGCGTACACTGGTCGCGTCGAAGATGCTTGGCTGGAAGCTTCCGCAACGCCGCGACGGCTATATGGGCACTACATCAATGCGTGACGCTGCGGAGTAGCCATGCATCCCGTATTTGCGAGTGCCGGCGCGAGGCAGGCAATACCCATCTGGTTCGTCAATGCCGAGAATTTCGGCACCGTTCGCGAGAGGCTTGGCGCAGCAGAGCGAACATTCATCGCAGCCGCCAGCTTTGAGCCGAAGCCCGGCCGCTCCCTGCTTTTGCCGGGCATCGATGGACAGCTTGCCGGTGTGCTGTTCGGGATTGAAGGTTCAGATGACGCGGAAATTGACCGCTTTCGTCCCGGCCAATTGGCGGGCCTCTTGCCCGCGGGCACATTCCGTTTTGCCAACCCGCCGCATGACTCGCGGCTCGCCGCTCTGGCCTTTGCGCTTGGGGCTTATCAGTTTGTCCGCTATCGCAAGGCGGAAGCGCGCAACGTGCGCGTCGTCGTGCCCGAAAGCGTGGACGCCGAAGATCTCACCCGCATCGTCGAAGGTGTAGCGCTCTGCCGGGATCTCACCAATACGCCCTCCAACGATATGGGGCCTGCTGAACTGGAGGCGACGGCCCGCGCACTTGCAAAGCAACATGGCGCCAAAGTGCAGGTGACAAGTGGCGAGGCGCTCACCAGCGGTTTTCCACTTGTGGCCGCGGTTGGGGCGGGATCCGCGCGCGCGCCGCGGTTGATCGACTTGACCTGGGGCAAGGCCGGCGATCCCAAAATTACGCTGGTCGGAAAGGGCGTCTGTTTCGATACCGGCGGCCTCGACATCAAGCCGGACAGCGGCATGCTCAATATGAAAAAGGACATGGGGGGCGCGGCCACGGCACTCGGCCTCGCGCACATGATCATGGCGCGCGGTCTTAAGCTGCGGCTGCGTGTCATTATCCCGGCGGTAGAAAACGCCATTTCGGGTACCAGTTTTCGGCCGCGCGACGTCTACATCTCGCGCAAAGGCCTGTCCGTCGAGATCGGTAATACCGACGCGGAAGGCCGGCTGATCCTTGCCGATGCGCTAGCGCTTGCCGATGACGACAAGCCCTGGCTGATCGCCGATTTTGCCACGCTTACGGGCGCCGCCCGCGTGGCGCTCGGTCCCGATGTGCCGCCGTTTTTTACCGATGACGATACGCTCGCCGGCGAACTCATGCGCGCTGGTGCCGCCGAGGCAGATCCTGTTTGGCGAATGCCGTTGTGGCGGCCATATGACGCGATGTTGGAGTCGAAAGTCGCCGATCTCAACAATGTCGCGACCGGTGGCCACGGCGGCGCCATCACAGCGGCACTATTCCTCCGTCGCTTCGTGAACACGAAGTCATGGGTGCATTTCGATATTTTTGCCTGGACGCCAATTGCAAAGCCTGGTCGGCCGGAAGGTGCGGAATGTCAGACCGCGCGCGCCCTCTATGCGCTGCTCTGCAGCCGCTATTCATGACCCATGGTCGCACTCGATCCTCGCATCAATCCGTTTCGGCCCGAGGTTGCGGCAAGCCATCTCCGCGGCCAGGTCGAGGCAAGACGTTTTGTCGACGGTACGCGCCACCAGGTGATTGAACCGGTCGTTGCGGTGCGCCGCGCGCCCATGCACGATGCAAGACTCGATACGGAAGCGCTGCTGGGCGAATCCGTGATGGTCTACGAGACCACGGATGAGGGCTGGGCCTGGGGTCAGCTGGAAACAGATGGCTATGTCGGCTGGTTATCAGCGAATGCGCTTGCGCCGGGCGGCATCGCGCCAACCCATAAGGTTTCGGTGCCTCGCGCCCTCGCATTTGCGGGGCCGGACATCAAGTTTGCGCCCGCTGCAGCATTGCCGATGGGCGCGCGGATTGCCGTTACGCGACAAGATGAACGTTTTGCTGTCACCGCCACCGGATGGTACGTGCCGGAAGTCTATCTGACACCGATCAGGGCGCGGCAGCCGGATTTTGTGGCGGTTGCAGAACGATTTCTCAATACGCCTTACCTGTGGGGAGGAAAGACGTCTCTTGGACTCGACTGTTCGGGCCTCGTGCAGATATCTCTTCAGGCCGCAGGGGTAGTCTGTCCGCGTGACAGCGATATGCAAGAGCTGATGCTCGGCAAGATTTCGTCGCTGACGGGTCTCCGGCGCGGCGATCTCGTGTGCTGGAAAGGCCATATCGCGATCGCCCGCGATTCGGAGATGCTTATTCACGCGAACGCCCATCACATGATGGTGGCAGTCGAACCGGCAGCCGAAGCAGTTGCGCGCATTAAGGCCGCGGGCAGCGAAATCACTGCCGTGAAGCGAATAGGCTAGCTAACGAGCTTCCATCAGTGGAAGAGCTGTCGTCGATTTGATTCGTTCCATTGCGAACCGCGAGGTCACGTTCTTCAGCGGCACGGTGGCGATCAGCCTTTTATAGAAGGCATCGTAGCCCGCCATGTCGGTCACGACGACGCGCAGCATGTAATCGACATCGCCGGCCATCCGGTAAAATTCCATCACTTCCGGCATGGCGCTGACCAGCTCGGCGAAACGATTGAGCCATTCCTGCGAGTGGTCGCCGGTTTCGATGGAGACGAAAACGGTGATGCCAAGCCCGACTTTTTCCTGGTCGACGATTGCGACACGACGCATGATGACGCCGTCGGCCTCCAATCGCTGAAGGCGCTTCCAGCATGGCGTCGATGACAGGCCCACACGATGGCCGATGTCGGCGACGGACAAGGACGCATCCTCCTGCACTACGGCGAGGATCTTGCGGTCTATGGCATCCATTCTGTGAACCTTCAGGAATTTAGACTAGTATTCTATACGATGTGAGTATTCTGAAATAATATTCTTATTTCACGGCTACATCTGTCTTTACAGAGAAATATATTCTATTTCAACAGCAATCTCTCGGCCCTCCCGAGTGGGCAATCCAAAACCAAAAGTGACACACCCATGAGAACTCCAAGCCGGTTTCATCCCTTGAATGCAATTCGCCGCCTCGGTGCAGCAATGATTTTTAGCGCCGCGATGGCTGTATCGGCTGCAGGCGCGCACGCGGAGCCTCTGGTGACCGTGCAGTGGCTCAATGATCATCTGGCAGACCCGGACCTCGTTGTCCTCGATATACGCTCGGCGATCGACGGCGGCGGGACAGAGGCTTACGCCGCGGCGCATATCCCGAAGAGCGTTCACAGCGACTATGACAAAGCCGGATGGCGCGTCACTCGCAACAATGTTCCGTTCATGGTGCCCACCGTTCCCGAACTTGAAAAGCTGATCGGCGACCTCGGCATCGATGAAGACAGCCACGTCGTCGTGGTACCCGCCGGCGTAAACGTCCTCGACTTCGGCTCTGCGACGCGAACCTATTGGACGCTCAAATATGCCGGCGTGAAAAATGTTTCGATCCTCGACGGCGGCGTTGCCGCGTGGCGGCAATCCGGTCTGCCGGTCGAGAAAGGGATGAAAGCACCATCTCCGAAGATTTTTACCGCTGCCGTCGACAACAGCATCCTTGCACGCGCGAGCGACGTCGAGACAATTGAAGGCAAGGGCGGTGCAACGCTGGTGGATGCGCGGCCCGCGTCGTTCTTCCTCGGCAAAGAGAAAGCACCGGCAGCGCAAGCCTATGGTCACATTCCCGGAGCGCTGAATATCGACAGCGCGGAGTTCTATGACCCGACGACAAACCGGCTTAAGCCGAAGGTCGAGCTCGCAGCCATCGTCAACGCAGTTCACGCCGGCCCGATCGTGAATTATTGCAATACAGGCCACTGGGCATCGACTGACTGGTTCGTGTTCCACGAATTGCTTGGCCGGAGAAACGCCAGGCTCTACGCCGGTTCGATGGTCGAGTGGACCAGCAATGCAAACCGGCCAATTGAATCTTCGCGCACGAAATGGGACGATCTGAAGAAGGCCCTCGGCCTCGGAACCTGATCTGCGCCCGGAGAATTCATGTCTACGGTAAGCTTGGCCGCGTCCGACCGGGGCGCGGCCGTTCGCATGGACCGCCTTTTCCTCGGTCTCGCGCTGGCCGCGACCGCAATACTCGTGGCGCTGGTGCTGCTCGACCATCAGCCGGCATCGGCCGTGCTGATCATCGGCGGCTTCGGCCTTGGCGTCGCATTCCTCAAGGCGGAATTCAGCTATACCGCGTCGTGGCGGCGGTTTCTGACGCGCGGCGAGGCGGGCGGAATGATCGGCGGGCTGATCGTGATCGCCATCTGCGCGCTGGTCGTGGTGCCGGTCGCCGCACTGGCGCCTAATTTCGGTGGAGCGGTCGCGCCGCTTGGGCCCTCGCTGATCGTCGGCGCCTTCGTGTTCGGGGTTGGTATGCAGCTCGCCAATGGCTGCGGCTCCGGAACTTTGTACACGGTCGGCGGCGGATCCGGCCGCATGCTGATCGCGCTGCTGTTCTTCGTCATCGGGAGTGTCTTCGGCAGCTTGTCGCTGCCCGCGTTTCTGGCGCTCGGCGGCGTCGATCCTGTCCTGGCATCGGATTATCTCGGCGCCTGGGGCGGGCTGGCGGTGACGCTTGCCAGCATTGCAGTGGCGGCGCTGTTGATCGGCACCGTTGCGCGAAAACGGGGCGCAAACTTCATGCCGTCTCGCGACTATGTCATCGGTGGCATCAGCATTGGCATCCTGTGCATTGTCGTTTTCGCGGCCGGGGGCCACCCATGGAGCGTGACCTTCGGTTACACAGTCTGGGGCGCCAAGGCGGCGACCGCGCTCGGCTTTGACCTTTCGCACGCCGAATTCTGGCAGTGGCCCGGGCCCAAGCACGCGCTGGCCGAGTCGGTTCTGTCGGACACGTCCAGCCTCACGGATTTCGGCATGCTGTTCGGAGCCATGGCGGCGGCAGCAGCGGCAAAGCCATTCGCTGCAAGCCCTTGGCCGCCGGCGAAATCGCTTCTTGCGGCCGGCATTGGCGGCTTGCTGATGGGCTGGGGTGCGCGCCTCGGTTTTGGCTGCAATATCGGGGCGTTTGTCGGCGGCGTAGCGTCAGGCTCACTGCACGGTTGGATCTGGTTTCTCGCAGCGATGCCCGGTTGCCTGATCGGCATCCGACTGCGACCGCTATTTGGCCTGTCTCGGGACTGACCGGAATGCGCACCATCTACATTGTCGTGATACTGCTCGGCGTTGGGGCCATTCTGCTCGATCATCTGTCGAGCCCGTCGAGCGGCCGCGCCGTTTCGCCCGAAGATTTTGCCGGCGCCTGCGCGCCCTGCGGGGCGCCCTGTCCCTCGAAGAAATAGCGACTTCAGGCGGGATTTTGTTTCAGGAAATCGTCGACTTCGGCGCGCGTGGCGGCTCCCATCAGGCCGCCAAAGCGTGTGCACTTGATCGCCGCGGCGGCGGCAGCAAATCGCATGGCGTCGATGATGTCGCCGTTTTCGACAAGGCGGAATGTAAACGCGCCGTGGAAGACGTCGCCGGCGCCGAGCGTATCGATCGCCTTCACCTTGAAGGCGTCCATGTGCCTGACCTTGCCGTGGTCCAGCCAATAGACGCCATCGGGGCCGTCGGTATAGGCCATGAAACCGTCGAACCTTTCTCCGATTTTTGCCAGGGCGGCGGGCAGATCATCAATCCCCGTACTGCCGCGCAGGGCTTCCGCGGATGAGATCACGTGGCTGCAGGCAAGCAAGAGCGGGTCATCGAGCGCTGCCGCTCTGTCGAGGTCGAGAACGCGCGGAATGCTGCGGGCCTGCGCCGCCTTGCAGATCGGGGTGACGAAATCCGGATAGCGGTTGTCGAGCAGCACCGCGTTGACGGGGGCTACGATCCGCTCGGGAAGTTCCGGCGCGACTGAACTCAAACCCTGGTCGCGGCGCGTGGCGATCATTTTTTCCCCGCGTGCATCGACGAGGATCAACGAAACGGAAGAGATCGCACCCGGCACGCGCATCACGCCGGCGCAGTCGATATTTTCGCGCTTGAGGCTTGCAACGATGCGGCTGGCAAATTCATCGTCCCCGGCGCCGAGCGGACCTGCAAAACTCACCTGGCCACCGAGGCGGGCCACGGCGACCGCGGCGTTTCCGGCCTGACCCCCGGACGTGATCAGGAAATCGGATGCCTGAACCTTGGTGCCTGCATCAGGAAACTTGTCGACGCGCATGACGATGTCCTGCACGGCGCCGCCGGCGCACAGTATGCGGGGAGATTTTTTCGCGGCACGCAGGTCACTCAAAGCTGATCTCGTCCTCCACCCAGGCGCGGATGATGTGGTGCGCAATTGCCACTGGCGGCGGGGTCGTCAGCCCCTGCGGATGTTTGCGCATCAGCATGGTCTCAACCTCCGCCTTGCTAAACCAGCGGGCGTCTTCCAGCTCTTCACGATCGACGGTGATTTCGCGGGTCAGGGCCTGGGAATGACAGCCGATCATCAGTGATGTGGGGAATGGCCAAGGTTGTGACGCAAAATAGACGACGCGCCCACATGTAATGCCGGCCTCCTCGCGCGTTTCCCTGCGCACGGCATCTTCAAACAATTCCCCGGGTTCGACATAGCCGGCAAGACAAGACCACATTGTCGGCGCAAATCGCGGGCTCCGGCCAAGAAGGCAACTATCTCCATCGCTTGCGAGCATGATCACCACCGGATCGGTGCGCGGAAAATGCTCGGCCTTGCATTGCGGACAATCGCGTCGCCAGCCGCCGTGAACGAGGCGCGTTGCGGCGCCGCAATTGGGGCAGAATCGGTGCCGCGCATGCCAGTGGAGAACGGCCTTGGCTTCGGCGATCGGCGGCAGATGTTCGGCCGCGACCAGGCCCTGCACCGCGATGGAGCGAAGGTCCGCCACCTGCATGTCGTCTCGCGATTTCAGCGCCTCGATCGCCGCCGGCGCTATGCCGTAGCCGAAACGCGGCATGCCTTCGATCAGCCCCAGGAAGACTGTTTCGGTTGCGGGGCCGATCGCCTGCGCGTCGGCCAACGAGAACAGCGGTTCATTGACGGGAGAATTCTTTCTCGCGATGATCCATTCACCGCCGATCACATAGGTTCCGGCCCGAGGATCGTGCGTGAGCTTGGCGATGGCTGCATTGTCAGGACGCAGTTCCGCCGAGCGCTCGATGCGGCTGTCAGTGTATCCAAGACGTGGTTTGGGGCCGAGACGAGAGGACATGCGCCGGCAAATTCGCACGGCGGCAGGCGCCGCGCAATGCGCGGTTACCCAAGCGCCTGGTCGACCGCCGCCATGACTTGTTCCGGCGGGAGCTCATCGAGGCACGCGCTGCGGCTTGCGGTATTCCGTTCGCATCCTTCGAAAGTGCACGGCATGCAGGGCAATGGATTTTGCACGATCCACACATTGCCCTTGTGCTGAATCATCCCGCTCGCGGCCCAAGGTGTCGGCAGTCCGCCGACAGGCCAAGGCCCCCAGACGCGCGGGTCCATGGGACCGAACAAGACCACGGTCCGGCATCCCGCCGCCGCTGCGAGGTGCGTCGTCGAGGTGTCGGGGCCGATATAGACCCGCGCCCTTGCCAGCAGGTTCATTGTCTGCGGCCATTCCAGTTGGTGATATTCAAGCGCGCCGCGCCACACGTCATCGAGATAACGGCGCTCTGCTTCGCCCGGGCCCCCGATCGCAACGACAGCGAGCCCGCGTTTCGTCAGGCTTTCCGCAATTGCCCGCCAACCATCCGGTGTCCACGCCTTGTAGGCGAACATCGGCGCGGCGTGGATGACCGCAAAGTTGCCGTCAACGGCGATGGGTGAGATCGCGGCTGCCGCCGGGCAAACGAGTTCGGGGACGCGCGCAATTCCGAGGGTATCGACAAGAGACAACATCTGCTCGACACGATGGATTTTTTCGGCAGCGGGAAGACTGGTGTGCAGCGCCACGCGCTTGAGCATTCGCGCGAGCCAAGGATCATCATTGTTTGTCACGCCGATGCGCCGCCGTCCCGCGGCAAAGGCGAAGGCCGTGGGGCGATCTCCGCTCTGGGTGGAAATCGCGATATCGTAAGATCGCCAAAGACGAATCAGGAGCCTCACACTCTCGGCCATGGTGGGCCGTTGCGGTACGCCGATCACGCGTTTGATATCCGGATTGCCGGCAATGATCCCGGCCGTGTTGTCGAACACCAGCACGTCGATCTCGGCTCCGGGCCATGCACGGTGCAGACTGCGGATCAAAGGTGTCGTGAGCAGCAAATCGCCGATCCGGCGCAGCGAGATAACGAGGATACGGGCGGGGGCGGCGGCCATAATGCTTTCTGGCAGAACCGCAACTAGTGGTCCATGCCCGCCATGCCCTCGGATTTGAGCCGCAACCGCAGGGATTCGATCAATGCTGCGTGCCTGTCCTGCTCATAAGCAAGCGGAGCTTTGACACCCCAGACCGGCTTGGGCCAAGCGGGATCGGTGCGCCGGCGCGCGATGACGTGGACATGCAGTTGAGAAACCTGGTTTCCTAGCGCGGCGATATTGAGCTTGTCGCACGCGGTAATTGCTTTCAGCGCACGGGCGGCTGCGGCAACTTCGCCGAGCAGCTGCACCTGCGCGTTCTCCTCGAGATCGATGAGTTCGACGAGGCCGGGAAGGCGCGGCACCAGAATGAGCCACGGGTAGTTGGCGTCATTCGCCAACAGGACGCGTGCAAGGGGGAAGTCGCTCACGCGGACAGTGTCCATCGCGAGCTGGGGGTGGAGGGACCAGATTGTTTCAGGCATCGTCGCGGGCTGCCTCGCTGAAACGCAACGCGTCACCACCGGGCTCGTCCTGGTTACTTCGCTGAGAATGGCGTGGCGCGCCGCCGGGCGAGATAGCGGTTACAGGTTCGGCCAAGACTCTGGCTAGCACTCGGGCAAAGACTTTGGCCAAGAATCCGGCCGAGAATCGGTCCAAGACAGTTGAAATACGCACGATGCACAGGGACATTTCCCTCATCTTGCTTTCCCTGTCCATAGGCCTGATATAGATCACGGGAGGTTGGCGGTGGACGAGCCACTCGCCAACCGGGTCAGGTCCGGAAGGAAGCAGCCCTAACGAGCGCGGTTCGGGTCGCTCGTCAGCCTCCCACCAATTCCTTGACTTGTTCGCGATCAGTCCGCGCCCTGCGCGGCGGCGAAGCGGATGGCACGATGACCGAGCCCAGAAAATCCGCTGTTTCCGGTTCCGCTCCGGCCGAAATATCGGCCGACGGATACCGTGTGCTCGCCCGTAAATACCGGCCGGCAAGCTTTGACGATCTTATCGGCCAGGATGCGATGGTGCGCACGGTGTCGAATGCATTCGATAGCGGGCGTATTCCGCAGGCCTGGATCCTCACCGGTGTTCGCGGGGTCGGCAAGACCACGACCGCCCGCATCCTCGCGCGCGCGCTCAATTACGAGTTGCCGGACGGTTCGGTGAAAGAGCCAACCATCAAGATGCCGGTGATTGGTCTGCACTGCCAGGCCATCATCGAAAGCCGACATCCGGATGTTCTGGAAATGGACGCCGCCTCGCATAACAGCGTCGAGGATGTGCGGCAGATCAACGATGCAATCCGCTACGCGCCGATGAGTGCGCGCTACAAGGTCTATATTCTTGACGAAGTGCACATGCTGTCGGGCGCCGCCTTCAACGCGCTGCTCAAGACGCTCGAAGAGCCGCCGCCCCATGCGAAGTTCATCTTCGCAACGACGGAAATCCGCAAGGTGCCGGTGACGGTACTGTCGCGTTGCCAACGTTTCGACCTGCGCCGCGTCGATGCCGCGCTGCTGGTGGAACACCTGCAAGGCATTGCTGCCAGGGAAAAGGCCGAGATCGAACCGGCGGCGCTCGCGTTGATTGCACGTGCCGCGGAGGGCTCAGTGCGGGATTCGCTGTCGCTCCTCGACCAGGCGATCGCCCATGCCGCCGGGCCGGTCGGCGCCGAGAATGTGCGTCAGATGCTGGGTCTGGCCGATCGCGTGCGCGTCGTCGACCTTTTCGAGGCCTTGATGAAGGGCGACGTCCCTGCCGCACTAAAGGAGCTGCGCGAGCAGTACGACATCGGCGCCGACCCTGCGGTCGTGTTGAGTGACCTGGCGGAGTTCACGCATTTCGTGACGCGCGTCAAAGTCATTCCTGCAGTCGCTGATGACGTGTCGCTGTCGGAGGCCGAGCGCACGCGCGGCCGCGCTTTCGCGGCCCAGCTTTCGATGCGCGTGCTCTCGCGCACGTGGCAAATGTTGCTCAAGGGCGTTTCCGAGGTGCAATCGTCCAGCCGTCCCGTCGCCGCGGCAGAAATGGTGCTTGTTCGCGTTGCCTATGCGGCCGATTTGCCGACACCGGATGAGGTGGTCCGCTCGCTCGGCGATGGCGGTTCCTCGGGTTCGCCATCGGTTCGCCCTCAGGGCAATGGCGGCCCGGCACAGGCGTCGAGCCATGCGCCCCGGTACGACGCGCCGCGCGGTTCATCGCGGTCATCCGCCGCGGTGTCGCCACGTCCGTCAAACGAGCCGATGGCGCGCCTTGGGGACCCGGCTGAGGCATCGCCGGTTCTTTCGGTCAATTCATTCGCGGAACTGATCGCGCTTGCCGCTGAAAAGCGCGATATAGCGGCTAAAATGGCTCTGGAGCGCGATGTCCGGCTGGTGCGATGCGAGGACGGGCAGCTCGAGATCGCTCTTGAGTCGAGTGCACCGAAAACCCTCGTGCACGATCTCCAGCGCAAGCTGACTGGGTGGACCGGAAAACGCTGGATTGTCGTGGTGTCGAAGGAACAGGGCGCGCCCACAATGCGTGCGCAGGCCGATGCGCAGCAAGCGGAGATCGAGCGTGACGTCCAGAGTGACCCGTTGGTACAGGCTGTCCTCAATCGTTTTCCGGGGGCAAAGATCGTCGGTGTGACGCAGAACGTTTCCGAAGATACAGACGGCAATGCAGAAGCCGTTATCGACGGGGAGCGCGAGGATTAGTGCATGACGGATTTTCTCGGCCTGATGAAGCAAGCTGCGCAGCTGCAATCCAAGATGCAGGCCATGCAGGCCGAACTCGACCAGATCGAAGTCGAGGGCACGGGGGGTGCCGGCATGGTTTCGGTCATCCTGACCGCAAAGGGCGACCTCAAGAGCGTCAGGATTGACGACACTCTGCTCAAGGCATCGGAAAAGGAAATCCTTGAGGACCTGCTGGTGGCCGCGCATAGCGATGCCCGGCGCAAGGTGGAGGCCGTGCTGCAGGAAAAAATGAAGGCTGTCACCGGCGGCCTACCGTTGCCGCCGGGGCTGGGTTTGGGGTGATGATTTTGATGGGTGAAGGTCACTCAATGGCCATGCCGGGACTTGCGCGGGACATGCCCGGGACTAGCCCCGTCATGACGAACTAATATGCCTACCGCCGTTGCCGGACCTGAAATCGAGCGGCTCATCCTGCTTCTGTCGCGGCTGCCCGGTCTTGGGCCGCGTTCAGCGCGACGCGCGGCGCTTCATCTCATCAAGAAGCGCGAACTGCTGATGGCCCCGCTCGCCGCCGCTATCGAGACGGCGATGGAGAAAATCGAAGTCTGCAAAGTTTGCGGCAATATTGATACGCAAAATCCGTGCACGGTATGCACCGACAACAGGCGTGACGCATCAATCATCGTGGTGGTTGCCGACGTCGCCGACCTTTGGGCGCTGGAACGCGCCCACGCTGTCAACGGCCTCTACCATGTGCTCGGTGGCACATTGTCGCCACTCGACGGCGTCGGCCCAAAAGATCTCACCATCGAGGCGCTGGTCTCGCGCGCACATGAGGCGTCCGTCAAGGAAGTGATCCTCGCCCTCAATGCCACGGTCGATGGCCAGACCACCGCACACTACATCACGGAGCTGTTGCAGGACGCGAACGTCAAGGTGACGCGGCTCGCGCACGGAGTGCCGGTGGGCGGCGAGCTCGACTATCTTGATGAAGGCACGCTCGCCGCGGCCATCAAGCAACGCACGCTATTCTAAATCCCCGCTTCCGTAAGTCTCACCGTAAGGAACGGGGACGACAGCAATCGGCATCGCAACTCCGTCCGGCCCGATCGCAACGTGCGAGCAATCGCCGTATTTGTTCAGGTTCGTCTGATTGTCGTAGGAATTGTGCGAGTAGTAGTAATGGCAGACGCCGTCGTCATATTGGACATTCGTCCAGCTGCCGCTGGTTTCCCGGTAGATATAGGGGTTATGCCAATCCGCCGTCGCCGGCGAGGACGACGCCAATGCTGAGGCGAGCGCGCAGCCCAGCATTGAAACAGTGATAGTCAGACGCATGACGGCCTCCTTCGATCGTTTCGGGCCAAACGTCTAGACGCGATCATCGTTCCGCATGCGATGACGCAATAAATTTGGCGAAAATCGGTGAATATTGCCGCCTTATGGCGGCTTCACGGTGAGCTTTGCGAAGTGACCGCTGCGCTGCAGCCAGGCAAGCAACAACAGGCTTGGAACACCGGCGAGCGCACAGATCACGAAGAACCATGCCCAGCCGGTTTGCTCGGCGATAAAGCCCGCGCCCGAAGAGAGATAGGTACGACCGACAGCGGCCAGTGCGGTCAATAACGCATATTGCGTCGCCGTGTGCAGCGGGTTTCGGCAAAGCGCCGAGAGGTAGGCGACGAACATCACGGTGCCGATGGCGCTCGTGAAATTCTCCACCGAGATTGCGACGGCAAGCATGGTCATGCTGGTGCCGGTCAGTGCGAGGCCGCTGAACGCCAGGTTGGCGAGAGACTGCAGAATGCCGCCGATCCAGAGGCTGGGGGCGAGTGGAAGTGCACGTGCGATAAATCCGCCGGAAAATCCGCCGAGCAGCAGTGCCGCGAGACCGAGGCCTTTCACGATGGCTGCATATTCGTTGCGCGAAAAACCGAGGTCGATGACAAACGGCGCAGTCATTGCGCCGGAGAGAGCATCAGTGAATTTGAACAGCACCACGAACGCCAGCATGGCGAAAGCAAGCTCGTATCCAAGAAAATCCTTGAATGCTCCGACTGCCGCCTCGACCACACGCGCAAACCGATGGTGCCGGGCGTGGGCCGCCTCAGCCTCAGCCGAGCGGCCGGGCTCGGTCGCAAGCAAGGCCGTGAGGGTGCCGATGAGCACCAATCCGGCCATGGCCACATAGCCCCAGTGCCATGCCGCCTGCTTGGCAAGGCCTTGAGCCTCGAAAGCGCTCACCAGAAAGAGCGCGCCGGCCGTCGAGATCAGCATGCCGATGCGGTAGGCCGCGACGTACGAGGCCATGCCGGCGGCCTGTTCGTTTTCCGGCAGACTTTCCACGCGGAAGGCGTCGACCACGATGTCCTGCGTTGCCGAAGCAGTTGCGACGAGAAGCGCGCCAAAGGCCACAAGCCCAGGCGCGGCGCGCGGGTCGCAGGTACTCAGGAATATGATCGCCGCCATCAAAAGAATTTGCGTGAATACGAGCCAGCCGCGGCGACGGCCCAGCAGCCGCGAAAGGATCGGCACATCGAGAGCATCCGTCAGCGGCGCCCATAGGAATTTCACCGTGTAGGGCGTGCCCACAAGAGCGAACAGGCCGATGGTGCCGAGGTCGACGCCGGATTCGCGCATCCAGACCAGCAAGGTTGCACCCGACAATGCCAGCGGAAGGCCGGATGAAAACCCGAGAAACATCACAATAAGGACGCGTGGCTTGAAGTAGACGGCGGTTGCGTCGAACCACGACGGCCGAGGCTGCGCGTCGGGCGCAATTGTCATCGCGTTATTCGCCGGCTTCCAGCTTGCGTTGCCCAGGGCCGGGAAGAATTTGGGCGCCGCCAGGCTCGCCATCGAATTCGAGATCTTCGATTTTTGCTGCGCGCTTTTCGATTCGGCCGGTCGAAGTCAGGATTGACTCGATATCGGTGTTGGCTTGTCCAAAATGCGTCTGCAGCTTGCGCACGCGCTCGCCGAGCAATCCGACGTCCTTCATCATATGGCCTACCTCGGCGCGAATCTGGTCGGCCGCCTCGCGCATTTGGGCATCCTTGCGCACCTGTTTGATGACCTGGATCGCCATAACCGTCAGTGTCGGCGAAACGATCATCACGCGGGCGCGCTGCGCACGCTGCACAATGTCGTCGAAACGCTCGTGCAAGTCGGCATAGAGCGATTCCGAGGGGATAAACATCAGTGCAATATCCTGGGTCTCGCCCGGGATCATGTATTTGTCGGCGATGTCGGAAATATGCTTGGTGATATCCTGTTTGACCCGCTGAACGGCCTGCTTGCGTTCATCGTCGGTCGTGGCGTCGCGTAAAGCCGACATCGCCTCGAGAGGAAACTTGGCGTCGATGATCAACGGGCCGGATTCCGGCATGAAAATCACGCAGTCGGGGCGCGTCTTGTTTGAAAGCGTATACTGAAATTCGTAGGCCCCTTTCGGGAGAATATCTGCAACGATTGCTTCCAGCTGTCCTTGCCCAAATGCACCACGTGACTGCTTGTTGTCGAGCACGTTTTGCAGCAAGGAGACCTGCGTTGCCAGATCAGTGATGTTTTTCTGCGCAGTATCGATTACGGCGAGGCGCTCGTTGAGTTTTTGCAGATTCTCGACAGTGTGCTTCGTCGTGTTTTGAATCGAAAGTCCGAGATTCTGGCTGACGGTATCGAGGCGCTCGTTGACCGATTGTTGCAGCTGGCCGTGCGCGTTTTGCAGCCATGTGCCCATCGCGTCGATGCGGCCGTGAATTTGGGCGATACCGTCGGCCGCGGCGCGATCGTTTTCGATCGCACGCGGGCGCACGAGAAAGACGATGAGCGCTCCGGCCGCAAGGCCGGCAAGCAGGCATGCAACGACGAGCACTGTTTCAGGCATCTGGCGCTTGTACCGTGATTCGCTCGGCTGGGCGAACGAACGGCGAACGGTAGGGCGATTGTATTGCTGGCTCAAGGGGGAACGCCGGCGGGAAACGGATTGACCGCGTGCGCCCTTGCCCTTACATCGCGGCCATGGCGGTTCGCGACATCCTCATCATCCCCGACAAGCGGCTGCGGCTTAAAAGCGAGCCGGTGAAGGCCATCGACAAGCCACTCCGTGCGCTGATCGACGATATGTTCGAAACCATGTACGCCGCGCCCGGCATAGGGCTCGCGGCGATCCAGATCGGGGTTCCGAAACGCGTCATCATCATGGACCTCGCCAAAAAGGACGAACCAAAGCAGCCGCAGGTTTTCATCAATGCGGAAGTGATCTGGATCTCTGAAGACAAAGCGACTTATGAGGAGGGGTGTCTTTCGATCCCCGAATATTATGAAGAGGTCGCGCGGCCGAAGACGGTCAAGGTGAGATATTTCGATACCGGCCTCAAGCAACAGGAGATCGAGGCCGAGGGGTTGCTGGCCACCTGTCTGCAGCACGAGATCGACCACATAAACGGTGTGCTCTTCATCGACCACATTTCCAAGCTCAAGCGCGATATGGTGATGAAGAAATTCAAGAAGGCCGCGAAGAAGACGGATGGCGTAAAGCCGCTCTCCGAGGACCAAGAGCCTTCGCATCATATTGGCTGACATTATGCGCGCCCGCGCGCCGGATGGTGCCTGAATGCGCCTGACTTTCATGGGCACGCCCGATTTCGCGGTGCCGGTACTTATCGAACTGGCAGCGCGCGGGCATGAAATTGCCGCGGTCTATACCCGCGCGCCGCGGCCGGCGGGCCGTGGCATGGACATCCAGCACACGCCGGTCGAGCGCGAGGCGCGGCGCCTGGCACTGCCGGTCTATACGCCCAAAAACTTGAGGGACGAAGAAGTCCAGGCAGCCTTTCGCTCGCACAACGCCGATTTGGCAGTCGTGGTTGCCTACGGATTGATTCTGCCAAAACCAGTCCTCGAAGCTCCGCGGCTCGGTTGCTTGAATGTGCATGCCTCGCTGCTGCCGCGCTGGCGCGGTGCGGCTCCCATCAATCGCGCCATCATGGCAGGTGATGCGGAAACCGGCGTCACCATTATGAAAATGGACGAAGGGCTCGATACAGGCGCGATGGCGATGACGGAGCGCGTTTCCATCAATACCGACATGACCGCGGGCGAGCTGCATGATGTGCTGGCGCGGCTCGGCGCGGATCTTATGGCGCGGGCACTCGCTGCTGCCGAACGCGGTTCGCTTATACTTACGCCGCAGCCGCAGGTCGGTGCGACCTATGCCGAAAAAATCTCCAAAAATGAAACACACATCGATTGGACAAAGCCGTGGATGCAGGTCCACGACCACATCCGTGGCCTGTCGCCGTTTCCTGGTGCCTGGTTCGAATTTGGCGGCGCCCGGGTAAAGGCTCTGCGCTCGACAAAGGGCGACGGCGCGGATACCGCTGGCACGGTACTCGATGACAGGCTGACCATCGCATGCGGCACTGGTGCGGTGCGGCTGACGCAGGTCCAGCGCGCCGGCAAGCAGCCGATGAATGCGGACGACTTTCTGCGGGGAGCACCCGTGAAAGCCGGCATGCGGGTTGCCTGACCATGCCGCGATACAAGCTCATTGTTGAATACGACGGCGCACCATTTGCCGGCTGGCAAATTCAGGCCGATCAGCTGACCGTGCAGGGCGCTTTGACGGCGGCGATCGAGGCACTCTCCGGTGAGCGGACGTTGGTGCAGGGCGCGGGCCGTACCGACGCCGGCGTGCACGCGCGCGGCCAGGTCGCGCATGTCGACCTCGGCAAGGAATGGGATGCCGATACTGTACGCGATGCGCTCAATGCGCATCTACGTCCACATCCCGTCGCCGTGCTTTCCGCTGAATTGGTCGCGGACGATTTCAATGCCCGCACTTCGGCAATCAAGCGGCGTTATCTCTACCGCATCATCAACCGGCGCGCCGATCTGACGCTGGAGGCCGGCCGCGCCTGGCGTGTCGCGCGTCCTATCGATTCTGCGGCGATGCACGCTGCTGCGCAGTACCTTGTCGGGAAGCATGACTTCACGACCTTTCGCTCTACCGAATGCCAGGCCAAGTCTCCGCTAAAGACGCTCGATGTGCTCAGCGTCGCGCGCAATGGTGACGAGGTGAATGTCACTGCAATCGCACGTTCGTTCCTGCACAACCAGGTGCGCTCGATGGTGGGCTCGCTGGTTGCAGTCGGCGAAGGAAAGTGGAGTTCGGACGACCTCGCCAAGGCGCTTGCCGCGCGTGATCGCGCCGCCTGCGGCACTGTTGCGCCGCCGGACGGGCTCTATCTGCTGGCAGTGGAGTATTGAACCCTCGATCGCCGCCGCGGGGATCGCTGCTTCGACCGCTCAGATGCGCGGAAAGCCATATAGTCGCGCCGGATTGTCGACGAGGATAGCCCGCTGCCTATCGGAAGCCGTCCAATCAAGGAAGACTTTCAAAAGACGTGCCGCGTCCGGCACCGGACCCTCCGGGCGCGGATGCGGCCAGTCAGTGCCCCAAACAAGGTTCTGCGGATTCGCGGCAACAAGTGCGTCGTGGAATGGACGCGCTTCTGCATAATCCGGCGGTGCCGCACCGAGCCGGTAGGTGCCTGACAGTTTCGACCACAGGCGGCCTTCGCCGACGCCACGAAGCAGGGCCTGAAAGCCGGGATGATTGACACCATGCTGGTGTTCCATGCGTCCCATATGATCGACGACCACCGGCACATGCACGCGGGCGAGCGCGGGTAACAGTTCGGGCAGATCACGGGTGTCGATCCACAATTGCAGATGCCAGCCGAGGTCTGCCATGGCCGGCAGCAACGGCTCGATGTCTTTGAGCGTCACCCCATTCTGGTAGTAGGACTTTCCGTCGCGCCGGAACTCGTTGGCGCGCAAGCCGCGCACGCCGGTTGCGTTCCACTGCCTGAGTGTCGTCGTGTCGAGTTCGGCGCCACCGACCGCGACGCCGCGCAGCCGCGACGGCACGCGCCTGAGCGCATCGAGCATTGCACGGTTGTCACGACCGTATGCGCTCGGTTGGACAAGAACACCGCGGTCGAAGCCCAGGCGATCGAGCAGCGCAAGATAGGCCTCAAGCGGAGCGTCGTCCGGCGTATAGCTGCGCGGTTCGGCATAAGGGAAGCGCGCGGCCGGCCCGAACACATGGCAGTGGCAATCGCAGGAGCCCTGCGGCAGCAAGCCGCTCATTTCGGCGTGATCCCGGCTAGTTTGGCGGCCGCGCGCATATTCTCATAGTCAGCGCGGATGAATTTGGCGAATCCGTCCGGCGTCATCTGCCCGGCGGTGGCGATTTCCGAGCCCATGTCGCGCAATTTCGCTGGCGTCGGGCCGCTGGTGAGTCCGCCGGCGATTGCCTTTTGCAGTTCGGCGATAATCGGAGCCGGAGTGCCCGTCGGCGCAACGATTCCGATGTAGCTTTGCGCCGTAAAACCTGCCACGCCGCTCTCGATGAAGGTCGGGATGTCGGGCGCGAGCTTCGAGCGGTCGTTCGCCGCAATCGCGATGATATGGGCCTTGCCGCCTTTGTGCAGCGGCAACGCGGTGGAGAATTCAGTCATCGCCGCCTGAATGCTGCCTCCCATCAGGTCGGGCATCAGCGCGCCGCCGCTGCGATAGGGGATGTGCACGACGTTGGCGCCGGATGCTGCCTTGAAACGCTCGAGCGTCATATGCGTAGCACTGCCGACGCCACTGGTGGCGATGCTGATCTGCGACTTCTTTGACAGCGCGATCAGATCTGCAATGTTTTTGGCCTCGACTTTGTTATTGAGGATGATGACATGCGGCACATAGCTGGTCAGCGCCACGGGTGCGAAATCCTTCAGCGGATCGTAGCCGAGCTTGGCCTGCACAAACGGATTGACGGTCAGCGGGCCATTTGAGCCGACCAGCAGCGTGTAGCCGTCGGGCGTTGCGCGCGCGACGGCTTCGGCGCCGATACTGCCGCCGGCACCGCCGCGATTGTCGACCACGACCGGCTGGCCCAAAGCGCTCGAAATCCGCTCGCCGACCAGACGTCCCACGATATCGGCATTGCCGCCGGCAGCAAACGGCACGATCAGCCGGATCGGCCGGTCGGGATATTTTGCGAATGCATAGCGTGAAAGCAGCGCCAGGGCGGGCACAGACCCAAGCGAGGCAATCAGCGCGCGGCGTGAAATCGGCATGGAAACCCCCACTAATCCCGGCGTTGCGGCGATCAATTCTATTGAACTGCCGCGGCTACGTTCAATAAATTGCACCTATCATTGATCACCGTGCGAAATTGAACAAGCGATTGGGCGTCTCCCAGAAAAGTTTGTGGCGGTCGGCGTCTTTTGGAAACAGGTGCCCGGCCAGCTGTACCAACGGCCCATAATCCTGCCGTTCGGCGGCACGCAGATATGGCCAGTCCGACGCCCACATGCAGTGATCGAGGGAGAAGGCGTCAACCAGTGCCCGGACGAACGGCCAGCCATCCTCGAACGGATACGGCAGCCGCGCGAATTTCAGGTAGCCGGACAGCTTTACGTTTATCCGTCCGGTCTTGGCCAATCGCAGCATGGCTGCAAAGGATGGCTGGCCGGGGCCGGCCGACGGTGTCGGACGCCCGGCATGGTCGATCAGGACCTTTACCGGAATTCTTTCGATCCATGGCTGGTACATGAGGAACTGGTCATTCTCGACCTGGAGATTGAAAAACATGTCGAGTTCGGCGAGCCGCTTCATCAAACCTTCGGCATGCTTGTAGTAATCGTTGCCATGAAATGTCGGGTTGATCGCCGCGCCAACGATTTCCCGTGCCTGGAATTTCTTCAGCGTCGCTATGTTGGCGTCGAGATCGACGATTGCGATGCCCTTGAAGCGGCCTTCGCCATTTGCGATCGCATCGAGAATGCATGAATTATCGCTCGCGTATCCGGAGTTTGGCTGCACCAGGAGCGCATGCCTCACGCCATAGCATTTCATGACCTGGCGAAATTGTGAGGTTGTGCCGATTTCCTGTCCGGTGGGTTTGTATGCAACGTCTTGGCCGAATGGAAATTTCGCCGGATCGATCACATGGGCGTGGCAGTCGATCTTTTGTTCGTCGAAGATATGCATCGGTCTGACGTCTCGACTGCGGCGCGCTCAGGGTGCGGTCAGGCAAAATATCGATCGATAATCTTTCGATAAATTGCCGTCAGTGCGCGAAGGTCGGCAATGGGCACGCGCTCGTCAATCGCATGCATGGTCTGGCCGACGAGACCGAATTCCACAACCGGGCAATAATCGGTGATGAAACGCGCGTCGGACGTGCCGCCGGTCGTCGACAGCTCGGGCTTGCGGCCTGTCACTTCGGCGACTGCATCGGCGACCAGTTCGGTGAATGGGCCCGGTTTTGTTACAAACACGCCTGCATTCGACGGCTCCCACTGAAAGGAAAATCTGATCTTGCCATTGGCCGCTTTCGTCGCACGGCCTTCGATCATCTTTTTCAGCGACTCGAGTGTGTGTTTGTCGTTGAAGCGGATGTTGAAGCGCGCCCTCGCTTCGCCCGGGATCAGATTGACGGTCTTGTTGCCGACATCGACCGACGTGAATTCGAGGTGCGAGGGTGCGAATTGGGTGCTGCCCTGGTCGAGCGGCTCCATCTGTAGTGCAGAAACAAGCGTCACCAGCCCGCGGATGGGATTTTCCGCACGTTGCGGATAGGCAACGTGGCCCTGTTTTCCAGAAACAATGAGATGGCCATTGAGCGAACCTCGACGCCCGATCTTGATCGTATCGCCGAGCATTTCCTGATTGCTCGGCTCGCCAAGCACGCAGTGGTCGAATTTTTCGCCGCGTTCGGCCACCCATTTCAGTAATTTAGGCGTGCCGTTAACGGCGATACCTTCTTCATCGCCCGTGATCAGGAACGAGATCGAGCCCTTCGGCTTGCCACCCTTATGGCTGAGATGGTCGAGCACCGCGGCTACGGCACAAGCGATACCGCCTTTCATATCGACCGCCCCCCGCCCGTACAGTTCGCCGCCTGCAAGCTCTCCCGCGAATGGCGGATGCTTCCAGGCTTTCTCATTGCCAGCCGGCACGACGTCGGTGTGGCCGGCAAAAACGAGGTGCGGCCCGGCGGTCCCTATGCGCGCGTAGAGATTCTCGACGTCGTCAGTGCCGGGTTCGTGGAATGTCATGCGATGCACGGTGAAGCCTGCAGCCTTCAGCGTTTTTTCGACATACGCGAGCGCGCCCCCTTCGGCCGGGGTGACCGACGGGCAGCGCAGCAGATCGCGGGCGATTGCTACAGGATCCGCGGACATGGGTCAGAATCCGCCGAATATGTGGAATTGCGCGAAGGGTTAAGCGAGGTGAAGGCCAAGGTCTAATCCCGCAACAGTTCGTTGATACTGGTCTTGGAGCGAGTTCGCTCATCGACGCGCTTGACGATCACCGCGCAATAGAGACCGGGACCACCGCTTTTACCCGGCAGCGTGCCGGGGACGACCACCGAATAAGGGGGTACTTCGCCTTGCGTAATCGCGCCGGTCTCGCGATCGACGATGCGCGTGGATGCGCCGAGATAAACGCCCATCGACAGCACGGCGCCGGTGCGAACAATGACGCCTTCAGCAACTTCAGAACGTGCGCCGACGAAGCAGTTGTCCTCGATGATCACCGGACCTGCCTGCAACGGCTCGAGCACGCCGCCGATGCCTGCGCCGCCGGAGATATGACAGTTCTTGCCGATCTGTGCGCAGGAGCCGACCGTCGCCCAGGTATCGATCATCGTGCCGTCATCGACATAGGCGCCGAGATTGACAAAGGACGGCATCAGCACGACTCCGGGCGCAATGAATGCGGAACGGCGCACAACGCAGCCCGGCACGGCGCGGAATCCCGACTTGCGGAAGCGTGCAGAGCTCCAGCCTTTAAACTTGGAATCGACCTTGTCCCACCAGGCGGCTTTTCCCGGCCCGCCGGGAATGACGCTCATGTCATTGAGACGAAATGAGAGAAGCACGGCTTTCTTCAGCCACTGATTGACGCGCCAGCGGCCATCCGCCTCGCGTTCAGCGACACGCGCTTGGCCCGAATCGAGCAGATCAAGCGCGGAATTTACCGCCTTGCGCACGGCACCTTTGGTCTTTGGGCCGATCTTGTCGCGCCCTTCGAAGGCCTCGTCGATGATGCCGGCAAGCTTGTCGTTTGACATGGGTCGTCCGCCTCGTTCGGTTGCGGTTTGTCGGGGCCGGAGCAGGGGATGTCAAGCCGCGCGCGATCGGATAGGCTCGCGGCGGGAGAAACAGCATGTTTCAAAGATTAGCTCGTCTGGTTTTTGGCGTTGTCGCCTTAGCACTTAGCGATGCGCCCGCTTACGCGCATCATTTGATGGGTGGTCGCACGCCGGCTTCCTTTGCTGAAGGCATGCTGTCGGGGCTCGGACACCCCGTTATTGGCCTTGATCATTTTGCGGCGGTCGTGGCGGTCGGCTGTCTCGCGGCGGCTCACCGGTCGGCGTCCGCGCTCGCGGTTGCGTTTATCCTCGCAATGATGGCAGGCGTCGCCCTCCATCTGCATGGAGCGACCGTTCCGGGCGCGGAGATCCTGGTGGCGCTCACAGTGCTCGCGCTCGGCTCACTGATGATCTTGCGCAGGAGCATGTCGACGGGCGGTGCGCTGGCGCTATTTGCCGGTGTCGGAATTATTCACGGGTATGCATTGGGTGAATCGATCTACGGCGCTGAGCCGACGCCTCTTTACGCCTATCTAACCGGCCTTGCGGTCATTCAAGGGACGATCGCGCTCGCAGCTGCGCATTTGACGCGCTTGCTTGCGCACCGATCCCCGGATCTGTCGCCCCTGCGCTTGGTCGGTGCCGGCATTGTCGGTATTGGTCTTGCCGTATTCATGCAGCAGGTAATTCCGGGCGCGTGATCAGCGCTGCGCGATCCGTTCGATGAACCCCGTAAGATCGTCGGTCAGGTGATCGACGTACGGGGCATCGCGTCCCTCCAGCTCCCAGGTTTCGCGAAAGACTTCACGCTGACCTTCGGGCACGACCAGCACGGTGGTCATGCCAAGCGCGTGCGGCGTTTCGAGATTGCGCGCCAGATCCTCGAACATGGCCGATTTCTCCGGGTCGACGCCGTGGCGTGCAAGAAATCTCTGGTAGACCTGCGGCAAGGGTTTGGGGTCGAGATCGGCCGCGGAAATGTCAAAGACATCCTCGAAATGATGATGAATTTCGAGCTTCTGCATCACCGCATCAGCGTGCTTGCGCGTACCGTTAGTGAGGATGAGCTTGCGGCCTGAGAGCTTTTCCAGTGCCGCGCCCAGTGCCGGATTTGGCTGCAGAGGCGAATGATCGATCTGATGCACGAATTCGAGATAGTCGTCGGGATGCATTCCGTGCTCGGCCATCATTCCACGCATGGTGGTGCCGTACCGGCGATAATAGTCCTTTTGCAGGCGGAACGCCTCGTCTTTCGAGACCTTCAGAAAATCCGACACGTAGGCCCGAATGCGCTCGTCGACCTGTTGCCAGAGATTGAGGTGATGCGAATAGAGCGTGTTGTCGAGATCGAATACCCAGGTCTCGACGTGGCCGAAGCCGCGCGGGGCGAGGCGAGCCGGTTTTGGCACGACGTTACTGTTCCTTGAAGCGGATGGTCGTTGCAGGCTGGTTGCCGAGATCGATGACCGCAAAGCCGGCGGAATTCAACCCTCGCGCCGCACAATCTTTGTGGTCGGCAATTTCGAAGCGCCCATCGCGGGTGCAAAGCGCAACTGTGCCGCCCCATGCCAGAGGGCCATCGCCGCGCTGGACAACGCGGCCATTTGTGTCGACCGCCTCGGCGTAGCTATAGAGCCGGTGCGGATCGCCGCGCAGGTCAGGACGCACGCATTGTCCCGAGTCGATGCGGTACCAACCGCGGGTGACGATGGCGCCCATCTCGATGATTCCGATCGACGCCATCACCGCGTATTTGGTGTCATTGCACCATGTGAAGCCGATGCCCTCGGGGCTGCGCGCCGCTTCGACGAGTGCGTCGAAAAATTTCGGAGTCGTGACAATGTCGGCAGGCAGCTTCCGGTCATTGAGAAATTTGGCAATAGCGGCCTCCGTCTTGGCGCCTTGCACGCCGTCGATCGGATAGGCATCGTAGCCGGCAATCACCAGCAGCCGCTGGATACCGGCAAGCCGCGCCTGCACGTCATCATAGTCGGCCTCTTCCGCCAGATTGACGACCGGACCTTTCGGCGAATCCGACGGTCTGGCCGCACTGAAATGAGCCTGCTGGCTGACCGGGCAGTTTCGGGCATTGGCGATGTCGAAATCGCCGTTGCGCGTGCAGAAATCAGCCTGCCCGTTTTGCGGCTGCGGCGCACTGCCGTAAACCGCCGGCGTGCGTGAATGCAGGTAGACCATGTCTACGTCGAGCGGACCATCCAGCACTTGCCTGCACTCTCCAGGATCAAGCCGAAACCAGCCGCGTGTCGCGACATTGGCGCGTTTTTCAAGGCCAATTGCCGCCTCCATCCGATAGCTGGTGCGGTTGCACAATGTCAGCTCGGCTTGTGCCGGCGTCGCCAGCAGAGAGATTGACGCGGCAACCATGCCAATGAGACCGCGAATCATGCGGCCATGCTATCGGAACTCGATGGCCGATGGGGAGGTGCGCGGCCCTACCGATGCATTAGCGTGCCGACGCCGTGGTCGGTCAACAACTCGAGCAAGACGGCGTGCGGCACCTTGCCGTCCATGATGACGACGCCTTCGACGCCCTGGTCGAGCGCATAAATGCAGGTTTCGACCTTTGGAATCATTCCGCCGGAAATCGTTCCGTCGGCGATCAGCTTGCGCGCATCGGCAACGGAAAGATCAGTGATCAGATTTTTCGACTTGTCGAGCACACCGGGTACATCCGTCAGCAGCAAGAGACGCTTTGCTTTTAGGGCGCCGGCAATGGCGCCTGCAAACGTGTCGGCATTGACGTTGTATGTCCCGCCCGTGGCCGACGTCGCCACCGGCGCCAGGACCGGAATCATCTCGCGGCCGATCACCTGATTGAGAATGGTCACGTCGACTTTCTCCGGCTCGCCGACAAATCCCAGATCAATGACCTTTTCGATGCTGGAGCCGGGATCGACCACGGTGCGGCTCACCTTGCGGGCCTGCACCATATTGCCGTCCTTGCCGCAAAGACCCATGGCCTTGCCGCCGGCGGCGTTAATGTAGCCGACGATCTGCTTGTTGATGGATCCGGCCAGGACCATTTCGACGATCTCTACCGTCTTGGCGTCAGTGATACGCAAGCCTGCGGCAAACTCGGACTTGATGCCGAGTTTCTTGAGCATGGCCTCGATTTGCGGGCCGCCGCCATGGACAACAACAGGATTGATGGCGGTTTGTTCGAGCAGGACGACATCGCGCGCAAAATCACGCGCGCTCTGTTCCTGCCCCATGGCGTGACCGCCATATTTTACCACGACGGTTTCCTCGTCGTAACGCTGCATGTGCGGCAGCGCTTCCGAGAGAATGCGGGCCTGCTCCTGTGGGTCGATTTTGGGGGCTTTGCTCATCGCGGGGGTTCTAGCCGATGTCGCGGCCATCCGACAATGCGTCAGCGGCCTCTTTCCGCCAGGAGCCGAGCGATCGCGGCACGCAGCTCGCCAATTCCGGTGCCTTCCCGGGACGACGTTGCGAGCACTGCCGGAAAAGCGGCCGGCCGCTTGGCGAGCGCCGTTTCCACCTCGTTGATGCGCCCGGCAAGCACGGCTGGCTTTACTTCATCGCATTTGGTCAGGACGATCTGATGACTGACTGCCGACTGCCCAAGCGCATCGAAAGCGGGGTCGTCGGTCGGTTTGAGGCCGTGGCGGGCATCGACCAGCAGGTAAACGCGAGCTAGATTGCTGCGTCCGCGCAGATAGGCTTCGATCAGCGCCGTCCACGCAGCGACCTTGGATTTAGCCGCCGCAGCGTAGCCATAGCCCGGCATGTCGACCAGACAGAGGCTGCCGCCACCTGTAAAAAAAATGAGTTCCTGGGTGCGTCCGGGCGTGCGCGAGGTCCGTGCGAGGCTCTTGCGGCCGGTGAGGGCGTTGATCAGGCTCGATTTGCCGACATTTGAGCGTCCCGCGAAGGCAATTTCGACGCCGCGCATCGCCGGCAACGACGCGGGCGTCCCCGCGGCAGCGAGGAACTGCCATTCGCCTGCGAAGAGGCGTCGGCCTGCTTCGATTTCCGCACGGGTAAAGTCGTCGATGGCGCCCATCAGCCGTCATGCCCGCTCTGGTCCGGGATTTCCCGATTAGTGACGCACAATGCCAGTATAAGCGAGATCGCCCGGGACGAGCCCGGCGATGACGGAAGTCGCTATCCCGGCCGCTACTGCTGCGGCTTCTTTTTCACGAGTACGGACTTGATGTTGTCGAACAATTCGATCTTGGCACCATGCTTACGCATGATGACGCTTTGCTGAAGCACTGAAAGCGAATTATTCCAGGCCCAGTAGATCACAAGGCCGGCCGGGAAATTCGCCAGCATGAACGTGAATATCAGCGGCATCCAGTTGAAGATCATTGCCTGGGTCGGATCAGGCGGCGCGGGGTTGAGCTTCATCTGAACCCACATCGTCACGCCCATGATGAGCGGCCAGGCGCCCAGATGCAGGAAATGGCCCACCATCGGCACCAAGGTCGGATCAACCGGGATAAGGCCGAACAGGTTGAAGACGTTGGTCGGATCCTGCGCCGACAGATCGTGGATCCAGCCGAAGAACGTCGCATGCCGCATTTCGATCGTGACGAACAAAACTTTGTAGAGCGAGAAGAATACCGGAATTTGGATTGCGATCGGCAGGCAGCCGGCGAGCGGATTGATCTTCTCCCGCTTGTAAAGCTCCATCAACTCCTGCTGCTGCTTCGCCTTGTCGTTTGCATAGCGCTCGCGCAGCGCGGTCATTTGCGGCTGCACCGCCTTCATCTTCGCCATCGAAGCGTACGATTTGTTGGCAAGGGGGAAGAAAATGATCTTTACCAGCACCGTGACCATCAGGATCGCGAGGCCGAAATTGCCGAATAGACGGAAGAAGAAATCCATCGCCAAAAACATCGGCTTGGTGATGAAGTAGAACCATCCCCAATCGATCAGCAGATCAAAGTGGTTGAGACCAAGTTCCTTGTTGTAGCCGCCGATGCCGACAAAGGGAAAGTTGATGCCAACGGTTGTCACTTCCTTGGCGCCGGCAAACAGCCGCGCGTTCGCCGAGCCGGTCCCGCCCGGCGCGATCGTCTGTGCATCCAGCAAATAATCGGTCTGGAACGTCCTGGTTGTGCCGAGCATGTCGGTGGAGAAGCGCGCCTTCAAATGCGCGTTTGTTTCGGGCAGCAATGTAGCGGCCCAATATTTGTCAGTTATGCCGAGCCAACCGTTGGTTACGTCGAAACTGACGGACTTTTTGTCTTCAATCTTCTTGTAGGTGTATTCCTGCAAGCCGGACTCGCCGAGTACGCCAATGAGCCCTTCATGCAGAACATAATATCCTGCGGTCGGCGGCGTGCCGTGGCGTGAAATTAGCGCATATGGATAAAGAGAAACTGCGCTGCCGCCCTTGTTGGTCACTTCATCCTTGATGGTGAAAAGATATTTGTCGTCGACCGCGATAGTCCGGCGAAATTCGAGTCCTTCGCCATTGTCAAAGGAAAGCGTCACTGGGTGCCCGACGCTGAGGGCGCCGGAGCCGACCTGTTTCCAAAGTGTGTCGGCAGTCGGCACCTTTGCGCCGGAGCCGGCGGCACTGGTCCAGCCGAACTCGGCATAAAAAGGATCCGCAGTGCCGGAGGGGGAGAGCAGCACGATCGGAGGCGATTTAGGATCGACCGTCTCGCGGAACTTGACGAGCGACAAGTCGTCGATGCGCCCGCCCTTAAGCGCGATCGAGCCCTGCACACTATCGGTGGCGATTGCCACGCGCGGCGAGTTCGCGAGCACGGCCGCGCGGTCCAGCGGTGCAGTGCCCGCAGGCGCGCCGGCCTGGCCAGGAACCTGCGGCGGGGCCGATTGTGGGAGGGGTTGCGCGGGTTGGCTATTCGGAGAAGTCGCCGGCGCGTTTGGCTTCTGCTGCTGCGCCTGCAGCTGCTCCTGCCGCGCCTTGTCCTGTGGTCCGGCAAAGAAATATTGCCAACCGAGCAGGACAAGCGCCGAGAGCGCTATGGCCAGGATGGTATTCTTATTGTCGGTCATCGCGATTCCACTTTGCCACTGCGCCCCGCATGCACTCGTCGCAACGCACCTTCAAAATCTTCGGTCATCCGGGCAAACGGCATATTGAGTGCCGCACGACGGCCGATAAGGACATAGTCATGACCGGCACGCACCCGAGTTGCGGCCGAGAGTCTCACAATTTCCCGCAACCGGCGCCGCACCCTGTTGCGTTCGACGGCATTCCCGACCTTTTTCGACACGGTAAAGCCAAACCGTGCAGGGCCCTCATCCCGGCGATTACGTGTCTGCAGTACAAACGCGGTGGACGGCGCTTTCGCACCGGCTGCCGCGGCCAGAAAATCCGCCCGTTGCCTCAAGCGTTCCATGGAAGCAATGCGCGGCGATTGTTGCCGCCGTCAGGCGGAAAGCCGCTTGCGCCCGCGCCCCCGGCGCGCCGATAGCACCTTGCGCCCACCCTTGGTCCCCATTCGCGCCCGGAACCCATGCCGGCGCTTGCGTACGAGCTTGCTCGGTTGATAGGTCCGCTTCACGTTCACGTTCTCCGCTGGTCGCGCCGTGGGGAAGGAGGACGCCGTCCTCGAAACGCCAACAAAGCCCGAATTCTTTCGAGCCGGCATATGATTTTCGCGGCTTATAAGGTAGGGGCCCTGACCCGTCAATGCGGCCGCATGCTGCGTCGGAATCGGGTGTCAAATGGCCTCACAAGGCGGTGAGAGGCGGCCGTTTCGCCTGCCGGCTCGTGTATATAGCGTAAATGTCTGCTCGTTCGTCTTCGGCTTCGCGATGGCGGGGTGCTGCCTGCCGGCTGCTCCCATTGGTTTTGGTCGCTGCCTTTGCTGTTTTGGCCTACCTTGCCGCGGGCAGCGGGGGAATTTCCTTCGAGGCATTGGTTCATCATCGCGCGATTATTGATGCCTTCGTCACGCAACATCACGTTTTGGCGATTCTCGCCTATACCGCTATCTACGTCGCAACGGTCGCGTTTTCGCTTCCGGGCGCGGCATTTCTGACAGTCGCCGGCGGTTTTCTGTTTGGCCTTTTGGCCGGTACTGCCGCAGCGATTGTCGGTGCGACGGTTGGCGCAACGCTCATTTTTCTTGTGGCTCGGACGGCTCTCGGGGAGCCGCTGCTGCGCCGGGCCAGTCCGCGCGCCAGCCAGCTTGCAAAGGATTTTCGCGAGGATGCCTTCAGCTACCTTCTTTTCCTGCGGCTCGTGCCGGCCTTTCCGTTTTTCCTGGTGAATCTTGTGCCGGCCTTTGCGGGTGTCCGGCTTGGTCCCTTTATCGCCGCAACTGCCCTCGGCGTCATCCCGGCTGCGGTGGCCTTTGCTTTGGCCGGTACCGGTCTCGACAGCGTCATCACCGCGCAGAAAGATACATATTATCAGTGCGTCGCTTCAGGAAGCCACTCCTGTCGAATGGCGTTTGATGCGGGAGATGTGTTGACCCCGCGCATGGTCATCGCACTCGTTGCGCTTGGCCTGCTCGCACTGGCGCCGGTCGTGGTGAAACATTTGCGCGCACGCTCGCGCACCACGACGTGATATTGGACTTATAGCAACGGGCAAAGGCTGCAGACGCATGACGGAAGCACTCGCACCCGATATATGCGTGATTGGCGGAGGGCCGGGTGGCTTGTCGGTGGCAGCAGCTGCCGCCGCGTTCGGAGTGCCGACGGTTTTGATAGAGCGCGACAAGATGGGAGGCGACTGCCTCAACACCGGCTGCATTCCGTCCAAAGCATTGCTGGCGATCGCCAGGCGCGCCGAGCAGATACGGAGCGCCGACATCTTCGGCCTCGATACGCAAAACGTTCCTGTGAGTTTTCTGAAAGTGCGCGACCGCGTCCATAAAGTCATAGCGTCGGTGGCTCCGACGGACTTAGCCGAACGCTTTACCGCGCTCGGTGTTCGCGTCATCCACGAACATGCGCGATTCAAGGACCGCAAAACAGTCGTAGCGGGCGATGTCGAAATTCGCGCGCGGCGTTTCGTGATTGCAACGGGGTCAACGCCGGCAGTCTCGCAGATTTCGGGTCTCGGTAGCGGGCCTTACCTCACCAACGAAAACATCTTCGATCTCAAGGAACGACCGGAGCATCTCATTGTTATCGGCGCGGGCGCCACAGGTCTTGAATTGGCCCAGGCGTTTCGCCGTTTGGGAAGTTCGGTGACGGTCCTCGAAAAGGGCGCGCCCCTCGCCAACGATGAACCCGAATGCGTAGACATTATCGTGGGCCGTCTTGAACGCGAGGGCGTCGTCATTCGCAGGAACGTAAATGTTGTCGGCATCACGCATATGGGTGCCACCGTGACCGCTACCATTGCGTCGGGGGGTGCAGAACAGACCATCACAGGGAGCCATCTTTTGGTCGCTGCGGGACGCAAGCCCACGATCGAAGGCCTCGATCTCGACGCGGCTGGCATCCGCTACGATGCGACCGGAATTTTCGTGAACAGAAAGCTCAAGACCAGCAACCGGCGGGCTTATGCAATCGGCGACTGCACGTCCGGACAACCGCGGCTCACGCATGCCGCCAATTATCACGCCGGGCTGGTGATCCGGAACGCACTGTTTCGTCTCCCGGTACGGGTGAATAAAGACGCGATTCCCCGCGCGACCTATACCGAGCCCGAACTGGCCCAGATCGGGATCACAGAGGCTCAGGCGACTGCGCGGCGCATCAAAATTCGGATCGCCCGGTGGGGCTATTACGATAATGACCGCGCGCAGACCGAGGGGGAAACGCATGGCCACATAAAAGTCATTACGACACGGAAAGGTAAAATTGTAGGTGTCACAATCGTCGGCAATCAGGCAGGCGAACTGATTTCAATGTGGATTCTTGCGGTTGCCCAACGTCTCAGTATTCGTGCTTTTTTAGAAGTTGTTCTGCCATACCCGACGCTATCGGAACTCGGAAAACGTGCAGCCGTCGATTTCTTCGCTCCACGTTTGACCGGCACCTGGGTGCGGCGCATCATTGCTTGGATGAAATTCTTCGGTTGAGGCGATTTTGGAAACGGGAAACGAACCAGAAAAAGCAATGACGGAGCCTCGCCCGGGGCGCATGCCGCGCATCGGGCTATCCGGCAAATTGTTGTTGCTCACCGTCCTGTTCGTGATGGTGGCGGAAATTCTGATTTACGTCCCATCGGTCGCGAATTTCCGGCTGAATTGGCTCAACGATCGGCTGGCTGCCGCGCACACAGCAGCGCTCGTGCTCGACGCCGCACCGAGCGGCATGGTGCCCGAAAGTCTTGCAAACCAGATTCTCAAGAGTATCGGCGCGCGTACGGTCGCAATGAAGATGGGTAATCAACGCCGTCTGCTTGCTGCAACGAATATGCCGTCGGCCGTCGCGCAAGACATCGATATGCGGCAGGTGTCGTGGTGGCACTCCATCATGGATGCGTTCGACACGTTGCTGACCTGCAAGCCAGACGATGTCATCCGCGTCGTCGGCGCGGCGCCGATGGGCGGCGATTTTCTGGAAATCGTGCTGAACGAGGCTCCGCTGTGCAAGGCGATGTGGACGTTCTCCGTCAACATTCTGCTGTTGTCGCTGGCAATTTCGGGCATCACTGCAATGCTCGTTTTCTTTGCGCTGCATTACCTTCTGGTGCGCCCGATGTGGCGCATCACCGGCAACATGATCGCGTTCCGGGCGGACCCGGAAAACCCGTCTCGGATCATCGCCGAAAGCGGCCGGCGCGACGAGATCGGTACCGCCGAAGAAGAACTCGGTGCCATGCAACGCGAACTCGCTTCGATGCTGCATCAGCAGAGCCGGCTTGCCGCGCTCGGTCTCGCGGTTTCCAAAATCAATCACGACCTGCGCAATCTGCTGGCTTCCGCGCAAATATTTTCCGATCAGCTGTCGACGTCGCCGGATCCCAAAGTGCAGCGGTTTGCGCCAAAGCTCATGCGCGCACTCGAGCGGGCGATCGCATTCTGCCAAAGCACACTCTCTTACGGGGGTGCGCAGGAGCCGGCTCCCGAGCGCAAGACGATCGAGGTCGAGCCGCTCGTGGAGGAGGTGCACGAGTCTTTGGGCCTTGGCCTCGATGTGCCGATTCGTTGGATCGTGTCGGTAGAACGCGGGCTGACCATGGAGGCCGATCACGATCAATTGTTTCGCGTTTTGGTCAATATTGCGCGTAATGCGGTACAGGCGCTTGAAGCGCGCGGTGCGCACGATCCGGCCCGTGACCAGATTCGTATCACCGGAAGGCGCGAAGGTAGTGTCGTGGTTATTGAAGTATCCGATACAGGACCAGGCGTGCCGGAAAAAGCGCAAGCCCATATGTTTCAGGCATTTCAGGGCTCGGCACGTGCCGGCGGAACCGGCTTGGGTTTGGCTATTGCTGCAGAACTGGTGCGCGCGCACGGCGGTGAAATTCGCCTTGTGCCCGGTACGATTGGCGCCACGTTCAGTATCATGATCCCCGACCGGGCGGTCGATCTGAACACACGACGCGGTGAACGCGTTCGCGCCTGAACGCGGAAGATACCGCCATTTGCGGTGTTCGTCGCATTAGATATCCCCTGCTGAAGGACAACCGGAATGGCGCCGTCCGTAAACGTGCTTTCGATTTCGACTGCGGTGCCGCCGCACCAAATCGATCAACGAGCGGTGGCGGAAGCGGCGCGCAAGGTCTATGCGCGTATGTTCGCGCGCTATCCAAAACTTGCCGACGTGTTCGTCAATGCCGGAATTGAACAGCGTTATTCAGCGCGTTCGCTCGAATGGCTGTGCGCTCCGCACGACTGGGCCGAGCGCACCGAAGCCTACCTCGAGAGCGCAAGCGAGCTATTCGTGAACTCAGCGCGGGCGGCACTCGCCCGCGCCGGTGTTTCCGCGCGCGATGTCGATGTTGTCGTGACGGTGTCCTCGACCGGCATTGCGACTCCGGGAATTGAAGCGCGTGTCGGTTCCGAGCTCGGGTTTCGGCCGAGCGTCATGAGGGTGCCGATTTTCGGCCGCGGTTGCGCGGGCGGCGTCTTGGGCTTGGCGCTCGGTGCCCGTCTGGCCCGTGCCGAGCCTGGCGAAGTGGTGCTGGTGGTTGTCGTCGAGCTTTGCACATTGACGTCACGCACTGATCGCGAAAGCAAAGCCGATGTGATCTCATCGGCCTTGTTCGGCGACGGTGCTGCCGCTGTGGTTCTGCGCGCGGAGCCGCGCGCGGCCGCTCTGCGCGTGGGCGCCGCGGCCGAACACACCTGGCCGCGCACGCTCGATATCATGGGCTGGGCAATTGATCCGGTCGGATTTCGGGTGATGTTGTCGCGTTCCTTGCCCCGCTTTGTCGAACAGCGAATGGCTGCGCCCGTGCGCCGCTTCATCAAGACTGCGGGGTTGCATGCTCCGCAACTTATCTGTCATCCGGGCGGCGCCAAGGTTCTTGACGCAATCGAAGTTGCGCTCGAACTGCAAAAAGGTACGCTGCGCGACGAGCGCGAAATCCTGCGCGGGCATGGTAATATGTCGGCGCCGACCGTGCTTTTCGTACTCGAACGTGTGCTCAAGCGCGGCTTGCGCGGCCCGGCTGTCCTCTCTGCGCTTGGCCCTGGGTTCACCGCAAATTTCCTGGAGCTCGAGGCCGCGCATGGGTGAGGGGGCGTGGCTTGTCGCGTTTCTGGTCGCGCAACGGCTGCTTGAACTCGGCTTCGCCCACCTCAACACCGTGCGATTGCGTGCACGAGGCGGCGTTGAATTCGGCGCCGCGCACTATCCCGTCATCATCGTCCTGCACGCGTCTTGGATTATTGGATTGTGGGTACTTGGTCGCGATCGGCCGATCATCGGCTTTTGGCTGGCCGTATTTGTGATCCTTCAGGCCTGCCGATTGTGGGTCATCGGCAGCCTTGGCCGCCGATGGACCACGCGCGTGATCGTCTTGCCGGGAGCCGCCGCGGTTAAGCGGGGGCCTTATCGTTGGCTAAGACACCCGAACTACCTGGTCGTTGCGCTGGAGATTGCCGTGGTTCCTTTGGCGCTCGGCCTGCCGATCTATGCGCTCATATACTCGATCGCGAATGCGGCCGTGCTTGCTTATCGCATCCGCATTGAAAACGACGCTCTCACCCGGGCAGCGCAACCTATTTGAGCGTTAACGGCGCAACTCTTGCTGCAACTCTTGCGGCACCGCTTGCCCCATCTATTGCCGCAACTCTTGCCAATGCCGGGTCAAGACGATAGCTATGCCCCGTTCCGTGAGCCGGTCTCCCGGCAGCGGAATTAAGCGCCCGTAGCTCAGCTGGATAGAGCACCAGACTACGAATTTGGGGGTCAGGAGTTCGAATCTCTTCGGGCGCGCCAGCACTTAGCATTGGTCGAACGCCGCTGCATTTTGCAGGCCGTTTTGCAAAATCTGTTTCCAGAACGTTCTCAAATTTTGCGATGGCGCTTTCCGCGAGTTGGCTAGTTCGGGCTAGGTATTTGTCCAAAATTTCCTGAGCGCGGCGCAAGCTATGGCCGGTGATGGTAACTATTTCGCCAATGCTACAGCCAGCCCGAAACAGCATCGTGACGGTAGTCCCGCGTATGTCGTGAAAGTGCAAGTCGGTAATGCCAGCGGCTTTACACGTTTGTTCCCACTGTTCAGCGAAATATCGCTTCTGATAGGAACGACCGGTCTTGGTTGTAAGAATGACAGCAGCGCGGCGCGGGGCACTGTCTAGCGTAACCTTTAACGCCTTTGTACACGGGACGCGGGTCACCGGAGCAGCTTTACCCAAGCGGTTGGCCTTTCCCTGTCGCAAAGAGATGGACGCGCCGTCGTAAGCTGACCAAGCCAATTTTCTAATGTCGCCTTGTCTCTGCCCGGTATGCAGTGCGAGTGCCATGGCTAGTTGCATTTCAGGGGAGGCAACAGCAAGAAATGCTTCAACCTGTTCCGGTAACCAAATTATATTGGATCGGTCGCTCGCATATGCGCGCTCGAATCCGTCCAGAACGTTTACCCCTAATGGGCCATCTTTGGCTGCCCACGACAGCAAACGAGCGAGGATCGTCACTCGGTTGTCCTCCGCCTCCCGAGGCTTTGCCTCAGAAAACCTGTCGTGCGAAGCACAAATTAGATCCTGAAAAAATTGAATACCGGAAAAAATAAAACCTCACCTCGGAGATATTCTCAAATGGATTGCGGACACTTCGCACTATGATGTTTCATTATCCAACGCAGCATGAGATATTTTAGATTCACATTATGCCTAACCAGCCAAGTTTTTCTTTGCTCGCAGCGACACGTCACATCGGTTGGGGCGGTGTAGGCAAACTTCGTCTCATCTTGGACAAGTTGCCGTCTGCTCAAGTGGTGCTCTACGGCAACGAGCATATCACCGGCCTCATGAACGAATTTCTCGGTTCGCACCACAAATTTGTTGTACGTCCGCCCCGACAATTCGATGTCGCCCTGGTAATCAACGATCCGGCGATTGCGAACAGCATTGCTGATCTCAACGTGCCGGTCGTTTACGTCGATAGCCTGCCTTATGTGCACAAAACGGATACCGATATTCCCGCACTTGAGAAAGTCGCATACTACTGCGCGCAAAAATATCCGGTCGAATTGTTGCCGCTCACAAGCCCATTGTTGCGGCAGTGGCATGATATCAAGTGGATCGACCCGATCGTACCTGTGCCGCAAAGACGACGCGGCGGCCAGGGTATCGTCGTCAATCTTGGCGGTCTCTATACGTACGATGTCGGCGGGCTGCAAAATGATCTGGCCCAGCGTGCGGTCGACGCCTATCTGAGCCTGGTATTGTTTCCGCTCGTGAACTTGTTGCAAACGTCCGGTCGAAAGATCTCTGCTATTTGCGGCAATCTGAGCGCGGAGGCCTGCACGCAGCTTCGCGTAATGCTGCCTGAATGCGATGCGATTGGCCCGCAGTCACCCTACGCTTTCGAACGCACGCTAACGGGCGCCGATCTGCTGATCACTTCGCCAGGCAGCACGACAATTCTGCAAGCCACGTCAATCAACTTGCCGACACTGTTGCTGCCGTCGCAAAACAGGAGCCAATTTTTCAATGCTCGGGTTTATTCGAAGCCGGGCACCGACATCATGCAATGGCCGGTCAGCGTGCTCGACGTGGAAAAACTTCAGGAAATGCGCGCCCAAGGAATAAGCGCAGTTCTTGGCTATCTTTATAAGTCTCTCATTGATGCGGCAGCTTCCCGGGAGATTACCCAGGAAGTCGCAACGATCATTCGAAAGGCCGTAGACAACGCGCCCGTTGATGGTGTGCTCAACCACAGCCTGTCTGAGCTTGGTATTGCCGGCGCAGACCAGGTGGCCGAGCTGTTAAAACAGATTGCATCCCAACATCAGTGATTACTAGGCAACTGCGCTCGAGAAAAACAGACGCTTAGGATTGCCCGACCAATCAATTTCTTTAACGGGCTTTATTTCGATATTGAATGCTGGATCAGTTGCTTTGGTGATCAGCTTCTTCAATTTTTCTTCTTCTTCTGCCGTAATATTTTCCCGGCCACCAATTTCCACGGTTATTGTATCGAGTTTTACTTGCCTGATGCGGCACTCTGTGAAAGCGACAGCTTCCAGCAGTATTCGTGTCGACAAATACAATGGCAGGAGCTTGCCATTGGGATGCCGCAAAAAATGTTTGCCTCTGCCAAAGATATTGGAAATTGTTGGTCCGTCATGACCGCACGGGCACTGATTTTCCAGCCGGGCAAAGTCACCGATGTCATAGCGAATGATTGGTGTTGCGTAGGAATGCAGATGGGTGATCAGCAGCCGGCCCAACGACGCGCCATTGAACGATACCGTGAGCTGATTGTCACATTCCACGATCACATTGGTATGCACGACGTGGTAGTGGCCATGATGTTTTGAACATTCAAACGCAATTGGCCCGACTTCGCCCGCAGAGTAATTCGACAAGCATAGCACTCCAATAGCCTGTAACGCCTTGACGATTTCCGGGTCGCGATAGTCATAACTGTGAAACCACAATTTGACACCGAGCTTTTTTATGAAGTCAGGACCTCCATGGTTCATCAATATTTCGATATATCGGCTTGGACAAATGAGATATCCAACCGGATCCTTCATCAGTTCCTTTATCAGCGCGTCATCGTTATATGTATGAACTATATTTTTGGCGGATCCATTACGGAACAATTTGCTTAGGGAGCCGGCCCACGTACCGGTCACTGTCGAAGCTGTATCCTTTTTCCAGCTTGGCCAGGCTTGTTGCCGGAATGATCCGAACGCAGTTTTCATCGAGACTGAGGTCATAGATAAAATACTGAGCGACGCTTCTAATTCCATTGTAGTAGGAATTTTCCGTACTGACGTACACTTTGACGGGCGTGCCGGTCGATCCTGTCGACGCATAGCTTGAAATCGGGTTGTTCTTGTCGTCGGCCACCAAGGAGCCATCGAGCTTGAGCTGGGTGGCGACGTCCGCGCGACTCTGAATTGGCAAATACTTCATGACGTCATGATTGATCATGCGGGATGGCATTCTCTGCCGCCAAAATTTGGAGCGGGCCTGCGCATGCCTGAGCAGATTTGTCAGTTGTCGGTTTTGCCACCGCTCGCGCGCTTCTCGCGGCCCGTTCTCGATAAGATCGATCGCCGCGATGTTAGCGAGGTCGTTCTGGATGGCCTGATCGAGAAAGGTGAAGGGATCAGTACTGTAGGCGTCAGTGTTGAGAGGCCTCTTGATCAAATCAGCGAACATATGAAGTTCCTCGGCGATAGCGTCGATCGTCTACCATGCCGTCTTTGCAGAACGCCCGTTTCGAAAAATCAACGAGCCGCCAGCTCATCCCGGCCAATTGTTCTTTGCGTCATTGGTCCGTTCCGTAAAATAGCCCACCTGGAAACACCCCAGGTCCTTCGGCGTCCTGGCGCGATCGCCAAACGGCGAGGCACGGCCACGAAATCGCGTCCGCCCGGCAGCATCGAAGGCTCAGTTGCGCACAAGCAATTGAAACCAATGGATATTTTCAAGTTCTTCGAAGGATCCGTACGGTCAAATAAGCATCTTTTTTGTGTGAGTGTAGCAAAAATACCATAGGGGAGCCGGTGTAATGTACTTATAGTCCGTTAATAATCAGAGGGTGTGGGCACTGCCACGCATCCTGCGAATTTGTTGTGGGCCGGCTTGGGGGACGTCATGAAAAAATTACTTCTAACGAGTGTCGCAATCGGCGGACTTGCGGCAATCAATCCGGCGCTCGCCGCCGACATGCCCGTTAAAGCACCAGTCAGGGCGCCGGTTGTGGCGGCCTATAATTGGACCGGCTGCTATATCGGCGGCAACATTGGCTACAGCTGGGGGCGGGCTCGCGGCGATATCAACACACCCGACCTGGCTGTGGTCGGCTTGCCGACCTCGTTTCCAATATCGCAAAGTTTAAATGGCGTGATTGGCGGCGGGCAGATCGGTTGCAACCGGCAGTTTGATAATCGGTGGGTCCTCGGCATCGAGGCGGATTTCCAGGGCTCTGGCGAAAGACACAGCAACAGTTTCAGCGATCCGTTCGCAGTTCCCGTTGGCGAGGGCATCACCGGCGTTCTCAGTCAAACCGTCGAGTCCAAAATTGAATGGTTTGGAACAGTGCGCGGCCGCGCCGGCTTCCTGATCAGTCCGACGCTGATGCTGTACGGAACCGGTGGTCTTGCCTACGGTAAAGTGAGCGTCAATGATAATGCTACGCTCGTTATTGATACCGGCAACGGTCCGGTTACGAATACCGGATCATTCGGCGGTTCGAAGACGAAGGTCGGATGGACCTTGGGCGCCGGCATTGAAGGCGCGCTGTTCGACACAAGAAACTGGACCTGGAAAGTCGAATACCTCTACGTCGATCTCGGCTCTTTGAGCGGCTCAGGCGTGGCTGTACCCATCGTCAACGGTAGCTACTTCTGGAATGCGAGATTTACCGACAATATCGTGCGGGTCGGATTGAACTACAGGATACCTTGAGCGAAAGCGGCGAGGTGGTGAGAATAAGGAGAGGCCGCCGGTGGGCGGCCTTTCGTTTTCACCGCGTTAGTGGACGACAGCATGGCCAAGCCCGTCATCGCCGGTTGGATCATTTTAATAGTCGGGACGATTCTCTGGATTTACGGATATTTCGTTACTGGCCACCCGGCACTATTTGATTGGCACGCCCACACACCATCATGGATCGCGGACTACGTGCCGAACATCGAATCCGAAATCGGCATGGCGCTGGTCTGGGCGAGCATGATCCCGATGTATTGGCCGACATCCAAATAAGACCAGTCAGGACCAAATAGAACCCAGCGTACTCACCGTTGCTTGCCACGTGCCCGGAACAAAAACGCGCGTCACGCCGTTTGTGTTCCGGGGATCGGTAACAGAGTGGGTGCTTCTATGTTGTGTAAGTTCCAATGGGTCATGGCGACTTTACTCGTGGTGCTTGCAGCCCAATCCTTGGATGAGCGCGCGGCGAGCATGCTCGGTCAGCAAAAGTGTAAGCTCGAGCCGAGTTATTGCGCCACGTCTGCACCGGCTTACCGCGGCGGCACCAGGACAGTGGAAGTCCCCTGCATCAAAAAAGTGTGCGAGCAGGAGCGGGTTCTTCGCTCAGGCGCGCCGGCTCGGTGATTGAGGCTAGCCCGCATCGAAATGCGTAAGCAATTCGCGCACGGGATGGACGGATGCTGGGTTGGTGGCGGTCACACCGCTGGTCTGATAAAGTAGCGGCGCGTCGCGATAGTCATGAGTTGAGTGCCATGAACCAGGATGAAGGATTGCCCGTAAGCGTTGTCGCGCTAAGGGCTGAGGGCTACGCTCTCGACGGGAATAGCATCATTATTTCGTTACGAACGAAATTTTCCAGTGCCGAACGGAAGTATTCAGTACCGCTTGAGTGCTTCCACGATTTGGTCGTCGACCTGCAACGTCTGAGCGCGTCAAGCGGGGGCGAGCCGACTGATCCGCTGCTTCGCCAGGAAGTACGCACGATTGCTGCTGAATAGCGTTCGCGCTCGCAAATCGTCAATTTTCCCGCAAGTACAGTGATGTTCGCTTTGCGCCATAGCGAACTTCCCCCGTTTACTCGAACACTTCACCAGCCCGGGACCAGCTTTTAAGCACTACAGGCGCAGTTGGCATCTTTGCATTTTGGCCGTATCCTCGCACGTCAACATCGGAGTTTGAGTATGGCCAGAGGCACCGTGAAGTGGTTCAACCCGACCAAAGGGTACGGATTTATTCAACCGGCAAGCGGGGGTGGAAAGGACGTTTTCGTTCACATCTCGGCCGTTGAAAAGGCCGGCTTAAGCACCCTCAATGAGGGGCAGACTGTTGAGTACGAAGAAGTACCCAACAAGGGCAAGACATCGGCAGAGAATCTAAAGATCGTGTGACCGGCAAGAACTTCCGTCAGACAAGTCACACTCAATCATCGCGTCGGCCAGGCGAGCAGCGTCGGGGGTTAGAGCGATCTGCTTTCGAATTTCGTCCGCTTCAGCGGAGCAGCCCGGTCGCCAAAGTAATTTTCCTGCGGCCAGTTGCATGGCCATTAGAGGGCAACGGTGGCGGAGCTTCCCGCGATCGTTCGAACAGGACGGCACCCGCGTTGCCACCCCAGTCGGCAAGGTCGTCCTTGTCGCAGGTAGCCGCAATCGCTAATCCGATCGACGCAAGGTGGGCGCGACGGTAGCAATACACGGCGAGCAAGACTCTCGCTGTCGGTGAGACCGTCGCAATGAGTTCGTTCAGCCCATGTGCGCTGGCGCGATACATTTCGCCGAGAATTTCATCGGCGACAGGACAGGGCTCGTCCTCAAGAAGTGCACGGTGTTCGGGCAGCATCGCGAGGCCTCCGAATCGGTTGTTCCCATGGTGACCATTCGATGCGTCGCGTTAACGTGGCGTTAAGCGGACCCCTTTGGGTCGCGGAGATCACAGCATATCCGTGTGTGATCTCCGCTTTGTCCCAGAAAGCGGACGTTGAAGAGTAAGGGCCGCCAATCCTCGTCAGAGAATAAGCGAGCCCAAAGTTTCTGAGTTGTAAGAGTAAATTGCCTGGAGAGCCATTCAATCCGAACTCTCGATATATTGCTTATAAATCCATCGGCCAACATCCCGCCGACGCCAGACCGTACCCCAGACAAGTCCGCCAGTAATTGAAAATCTCGGAATTGTCACCGTCCAAACGTGCCAATCGTCAAAACCACTAGATCGCGGTTTCGATAGCCGCGTCGGTAGAGTATCGTGCGTGTTTGAAACTAAACGCAGCATGGTGGAACTTCGGGTCGGATAGTTCCTTTGCATAGTTCAGCGTAAACCGCGCGCACTTACCTTCAATTGGTTTTTGAATTAAGCGTAAGGGAAAAACCTTAATGCGTGCGCTCTGTTTTAGTTAACCAGCGGATTTTTACGAGAACTGAGATCCGATCAGTTGGTAATGTCCGGGATCGCGTTAATTTCTTCAATGCCTTTAACTCGACCTCGCGTGGTCTCCACCGGCAACGCATAACTTGGTGTGTGTGTTAAGTAAAAACCGTGCTTCGCAATCGCAGCTAGCGTTGCTTCGGCCAATTCCCGATTTGGCGAACTATTGTCCAACCAAAAAGTTATAGACCGCTCAAATTGCCAGCCCGTTGGACAAGTTTGCGACGGGAGAGTTCGCCCCGTGCTGTCCAACGTTAACGCACAAAGTGCGGTCGCTCCGCATCGAAATACGTGTATTTTCTGCGAGTGCGACACGAGTGCCCAATCAGCCAATTCCGAGCTCGTCGCTCGATGCCGTTGATAGCAGAGGGATACGGTGATGCTTTGAAGATATCGAATTAACGTTATCGGTGGCGACGAACTACAGCTTCGAGTTATGCGAAGATGTTGCTGTGAACCGCGCGGAAATGATTTCTATGATGCGCACCTCTGCTTGGCGCCACTGCGATAGACGCTAGGTGCAAGATCTCGTTTGTCACTACTGACGTGCTTCGGAGTTTTTGACGGTGTGTCGTGATTCTATATAAGCGCGCTTCAGCGCGTTTGATAATCCAATGCCCGCATCGAATAGTGTTTTGGTCGGGTTCTCACGACAGTAAGCTGAACATCCAATTCATCCAATCAATTGATTTTGTGCCTTGCGTAAAGTTGCCATCAATTGAGAGATCGAAAAGATTTTGCGCTGAGAAAAAGCCCTGGAGCCAACCAATTACGGCCATGTAGATAGCCCCACGTTGGGGGTGAAGATAATCCAGCCTGATCACATTTTGCTCAGGGTCGTAGTTGAGCTTCTGCAATTCAAGGATATCGGTGCAATTGCTACGCTCAGGGCCAATGACGACTGGGTCGCGCTTCTGTTGTGCGTTGCCGCCAACAGGTTGAGCGCAGAGCGCAATGAGCGCAATCCAAAAGGCTAGCTTTCGCATGATCGCCCGTCCCCTAGGGCAGATGTCCGCCACTTGTCAGCCTAGAGGCCGGGCGGGCAGGGGCTGTGATGGCCATCACAAAAAGTCGGATTTCGGGCATCGCCCGGGTTTCTTACTTATGGGCCGAAGAAGCTGCGTAACCTTCGCTAACTTTAATAGTTTATCGGGAATCAAATTGCCCCAGCGAACTTTTGAACGATAAGACCGCCAGTGCATCGCAGAAAGTGATCGACGCGTTGACTGGCATTCGAGTGATGGCGTTCCGCAGTCTCAAGAAGTTCGTTTATCAGCGGCCGCAAGTGGTCATTGTGTTCGCGGGTGTTCTCACGGCCATCTGGCTGGTCTTGCTGTTCTGGCTATCGGCTGGTTTGTTCAGCCTCATATGAGGCCCGAACCTTACTTGCGCACGTCGAAATGTTCGTGCGCCTTCCAGAGCGACGTCACCATCCAGCCACTCGACATGCCGACGAATGCACCGGCGATGACATCGCCAAGAAAATGATAGTTGGCGCCGATGAGGCCAATCGCGACCGCAAGTCCGGCGATCGTGTAGAGAATTCGCGCCGTCGGATAGTAAATCCAAAGAACAGACAGCACGGCGCACGTGACGGCCATATGACCCGACGGGAATGAGGCGTATTCGGGACCGCCGTGAAAAAAATTAAATCCGTAAACGCCATCACGAAGGAATGACGGGTTGTTATTGACCCAGGTATCCGGCCAGGTGCGCCCGAAAAGGAATTTGAGCTCGGCTTTGGTCGTCTCGGCTACGATGAGACTGATGCTGGAAAGCAAGGCGCAGTTCTGGAGGTGCGACAACGCGCGCCCGGACAGGCTCCAGAGCCCGAGGCCGATGAAAATAACGACCGCGAACGGGACAAGCGGATCGGGAAAATGTGTCAGGGTGACGAAAGCTCTCGTATGTGGAAATGTCTTATTGAAGATGAGCGCAAGCGGACGGTCCAGCCACCAATAAGAGATGGTACTTGCCAATGCGATTGCCGCGAGGCTGAAAATCCATCGTGATAAGGCTCTCATCGAACTCCGGCCCATTTTAACCTGCGAAAAGTCATTGCCCGCGCTGATCGGGATTGCCACAAGCGGTCGTCGTAATACGTGCGGCGATATAGCAGCGCTTAGCCGGGTCCGATAGTCTGGCATCCCGTTATCGAGGTGCCCGCAATGTCAGCGAAGCTCGAAGAATTATCGTTCACTTATTTCCCTGAAAACTATCGCTGGTCGCACGGGTTGCTGATCGGCCTGAACATGGCGCCCTGGGGCGGCGCGGAAATCGGCGAAGTCAATCGCATCGGGCTGCGCTTGAAGAAATGTATCGGTGACGACGACGCCTGGTTCCGGGAATGGGCGCGCGAGGCGCGCATCGTCGAAGACCGTGGTCGCGAACTCATTGCCGGCGGGCGCAAAATGAGCGGCGCGCAATATCTGCAGCGGGCCAGCGCTTATTATCACGTCGGCGAGCGTTTCCTGCAGCCGAAGAGCGCCGAAGGTCTGAGCGCCTACAAGCGCGGCGTTGAGTGCTTGCGCGACGCCGCCAAATTCATAAAGCGGCCGCGCCTCGAGCATGTCGAAATTCCCTATGACGGCGGCAGCCTGCCGGCCATCTATGTCCACGCCGAGCCGGCAAATCGCGGCGGCAAGGTGCCGGCCATGGTGTTCTTTGACGGGCTCGATGTCACCAAGGAGATTCAGTATTTCAAGGGCGTCGCTGATCTCGCCGCGCGCGGCATTGCCTGTCTGATCGTGGATGGCCCGGGCAACGGCGAAAGCATCCGCTTTCGAAACTTCTATCTGCGTCCGGATACCGAGCACTATGCAACGCCGGCATTCGACTATCTCGCGGCGCGTCCGGACATCGACCCCAAGCGCATCGGCGTGATGGCGATCAGCCTCGGCGGATATTATGCACCGCGCGCGGCTGCCTTTGAGCAGCGCTATGCGTGCTGTCTCGCGTGGGGTGCGCAGTGGGACTATCAGAAAATCTGGCTGGACCGGTTTGAGCGGCTGGCGCGCGCGGATACGCCGTCGCTGTCGGTTGCTTCGCAACACATCCTGTGGGTGCTCAATGCGTCGTCCCAGGATGATGCGATCAAGCGCCTGGCGCCGTTCAAGCTCGATGGCGTGGTGCAGAAAATCACGTGCCCGTTCCTGATGCTGCACGGGGAGGGCGACGAGCAGATCCCGCTCGCCGAAGCGCAAAAGTGCTTCGACGCGGTCGGCTCGAAAAACAAAACGTTCAAGCTCTTCACCCGCGACGAAGGCGGCTATCACCACTGCCAGATCGACAACCAGAGCATCTGCTCAGCCTATATGTGGGACTGGCTGGAGCAGGTCCTGGAGCCGGCGCGGTAACGTTCGTTATTGATCGATATGAATATTGTTGTTGCGGACGACTTCGCCCCAGCGCGCGACCTCGCTCTTCATGAGCTTTCGCGCCGCTGCCACTGACTGTTCATCTTTCGGATAAGGCTCAACGTCGGTTGCAGCCCAGATCTTGAGCAGGGCCGGGTCGGCGACGACGTCCTGGATGGCAGCGTTGAGCTTGTTGATCACGGCTTCAGGCGTTGCGCTCGGCGCGAACAAAGCCTGCCAGAACTGAATTTCAAGCTTGGGGCCGAACATACTGACAAAGCTTTCGGCGTTCGGAAGCTTTGGTGATTTGTCCTTCGCAGTGATGCCATAGGCGATCATTTGTCCGGCCGTGACCTGCGGCTCCACCGACTGTGGTGTCGCGAAGAAAAGGTCAACGTGGTCACCAAGGATGTCCTGCAACGCCGGCGCCGCGCCGCGGTAGGGAATCTGATCGACCTGCACCTTGGCTTCCTGGGCGAGCAGCGTCGTCGCGAGATGGCCGGTCGCGCCGTATCCCGGGATGGCGGCTTTCAATGTGGTGGTCTTCATCAACGCAAGCAGCTCGGGGAGCGTCTTCGCCGGCAGGGTCTTGCGTCCGATCAGCACCAGGGGATTGCGATTGATGAATATGACCGGCGTCAGGTCCTTCTCCGTATCGAACGGAAGCTTCTTGTACAGCGTCACGTTCGCGGAAATCTGCAGGTTGTGCAGGAGCAGCGTGTAGCCATCGGGCGCCGCCTGCACGACCTTGTGCGTCGCGATGATGGTGCCGCCGCCGCTGACATTCTCGACGATGAAATTCTGCTTGAGTTTGTTGGTCAGCGCGGTCGCGACCTGGCGCGCGGCCTGGTCGGTCGGACCACCGGCCGGGTAGGGCACGATGATGGTGACGGGGCGGCTCGGATAGTCGTCCGCGCGCAGCGGAGCAGCCGATCGCGAAAAGACCGACAATGGCCAGTGCGATTGCGATGGATGCGCGTCATCACAGTCTCCTCCCAGGTTATCTATTTTCTTCGCAGCCTACGCCGCCGGGATAACGGGCAACAAGAGGTATGGCTGCTTGCCGGCCGCGAAATGCAAGCGTGTTCCGGCTGTGGAAGATCGCCGGCGGGCCGGTCGTCTTTATCAATATGGAGGAATGGCCCGACGCCTTTCATCGGATAGGGGGCGTTCGGGAGGGCAATGTCCGTTCCGTCGACTTCATAGTCCCTGCCGCTCACCGTGAGCGCGAGCCGGTAGCCGGGCGGCACGACGATGCTGGTCGGCCAGATTTCGACATCAACTTCGACCGGCTCGCCGGGTTTCAGCGGCTGTTCCTCATCGTGCGTGTGCCAGGGCCGGTAGGGTTGCGACAATTTCGGGTCGAGCTTGCGATGCGAGGCGCGCAACCAGCCTAGCCCGACCGGCACGCGCGGGTCGTTGGAGCCGATGAACGTGACTTCCTTGCCGGCGGGATCAAAGACGCGGAGCGCCAGAAACAGATCGGCGTCGGTGGTCTCGGATGAAATCCAGAGTTTGGCGGCGACCGGGCCGGTGATCTCGAGGCTCTTGGCCAGCGGCGGCGTGCTGAACGTCAGCCCGTCGCCGGTCGTTTCATATGTGAGCGTGGCGGCGGCCGTCGGCGCCTCAGTCGCCAGAGCAAGGCCGTCGGGATGTAAGAAAGTATTTTGTCCATTGGGTGCGCGCGAGCGGCCATTCGTTTTCCGCGCGCAACTCGAATTTCTCGCCGGGATGGCGGATGTTGAGTGACACGCGCGGCTGCTTGCTCCAGCCGGTATCTTCGCCCTTGAGGAAATGTCCGAAGAAGCGTTTCTGCAGCGCCTCGCCGTAGCGGCTGTAGAAATGCGTGAAGTGCGTGTCGCCATGCACCTCGAGCCATTTCTGCTTGGAGCCCGCGCGCAGATAGCCTTCAAAATTTCCGCGCGTGTGAAGCCCCATGCCGCCCCAGTTGCCGGCGGAGAGCAGGGGAGCCTCGATCTGCTCGAATTGCGCCGTTCGCGCTGCGTAATAGTCGTCATGCAGCCGCCGTCGTTTGGCTTCGCCTGGCGTGTCGGCGCAATTCCTGGCGAGTTCCTCTGTCGATAGCGTCTCGGGCCCGGCAACCAGTTCGCCGGTCACGACGCTTTTGGCGCCGCGCGTGCCGGCGCCGTGCTGCACGCTTGCCACCTGACGCGGGTGCCAGCTGTTGAGGAAATCGCACAGGATGCCGCCGTGGCGGCAGAGTTCACGATAGTAGTCGGACGAGCCTTCCCAGATGCACATCGCGGCAAGATGCGGTGGCTTGAGGGCGCCGACCTGCCACTGGTTCATCGCGTAGTAGGAAATGCCGTTGATGCCGACCTTGCCGTTGCTCCAGCTTTGCGTGCCGGCCCACTCGATACATTGGTAGAGGTCCTGCGCCTCGCGCACCGACCACACATCGAGATAGCCGGGCGAACGACCGGCGCCGCGCGAATCGATGCGCACGCAGGCATAGCCGTCCGGCACCCATTTCTCCGGGTCGACGAGCTCCCAGTTCTGATATTTGTTGCTCGAGCCTTGCAGGACTTCCGGCGCGGCCTTGGTCAGCCTCGCCCAGTTGCCCTTGTAGCCTTCCTGGAACGAAAGCCCCTTGGCATAGGGGCCGTAGCTTAAGATGACCGGGATACGCACCGCCGCCGGGCGGCCGAAAAAGGTCGGCGCGCAGGACGACGCCGTCATCCATTGCAATCGGCACGTCCCAATCGATCTGCATGCCGTCGCGGATTTCACTTTTTTCTGCGTCCATGAAAGCGCTCTACGGTCGCGTCGAGCCCTGTGGCCGATGCCGCTTCACCGCATCGGGATTGGTCGAATTCGACGCCCATGTAAATTCCGCGCTCCCACGTTCCGCTTGAGCGGATCGGAAACCTTCAGGGACATTTTGCCGATCTTCTCGATTTCTATCTCCACGGTTTCGCCATCCTGCAGTGCACCGAGCCCTTCATGATTGGTGCCACAGGCAATCAGATCACCTGAGTTCATCGTCATGACGGTGGTCGCAAATTCGATGAGCTCGGGCACGCGGTGCTCCATGTCATCGGTGTTGTAGTTGTGGCGCAGCTGGCCGTTGTTCCAAAACCGCACGATCAGATTGTTGGGATCGTCGATTTCGTCAGCCGTTGCAATGCAAGGACCAATCGGCGCGAAGGTATCGAAGGATTTGCCGAGCCAGCTGGTCAGCGGGCTCGCCGGCCACGTTCGACGCCCTTGTTCGCGCGCCGATACGTCAATCATCGCGGTATAGCCGAACACCGCGTCCTTCCAGTTTTTTGCCTTCACCATTTTTGCCGGCCCCTTGATGACGAGGGCCAGTTCGGCTTCGTGCATGAACATCCACGGCACGGTGAATTCAGGCAGCATGATCGTGTCGCCGGGCCCGATCACGGCGTCGGGATTCTTCATGAACATATTCAGCGGGCGGGGTTCACGCTGCGCATGCTCCCAGTAGTTGGCGATACAGGCGAGAATCTTGCCCGGCCGCGGGAGCGGCGGCCGCAGACGGACCTGGTCAAGCGGCACGACAGCGACCTTCGCGCGTCAGCTTTTCGAGCGCGGGTCGCAGGGTCTCGAATTCATCGATGATGCCCTGCATGGTCAGTTGTGGCGTGTAATGTTTTTTCACCGCCGCAGCGATGTTCACGACCCCGCGGTCGGTGAGAGTGCCAGGCAAAAGGTCAGCGCCCGGCGCGGTTTGAAATAATACAAGCTTCACGGAGGTTTCCTCGGCTGAACCGGTGAGGGCGAAGGCCACGCGTTATTGACTCAGGTCAAAGACCCTGGGCGCGCGCGTGTCTATGTAAGAGTGAGACTATAGGGTCGATAATGCTATGTTCATTCCAATCGTTGCGGCAATAGTCTTCTTGATTGGCGCCGGTGGTCTCGTGTTATCGAGCCTTGCTCCGATTGTGGGCGACGGTTTTTTCAACTTCGCTGCAGTCTGCCTGATGGCCGGTCCACTCATTTTCTTTTTCTACGTCATTTTTGGGCTGTTCCTGGAGTTCGTCGACGCCAACCGGCCGTCGCCGGCAGGCACGCACTATTGCACTTGTGCAGGCGGCTTATGCTCCCGCTTCACCCAGTGAATTCGCTTATGAACAGATTCCGGAAGGACTGCGACGTGAGCGCAAAGGGCCATTAAATCCAAGCAGCGGGCGCGCCGCCAGGATTTAATTGCTGGGCTGAGTTTTCGCTGATTTGATTTTGCGGCAAGGAACCCGTGCATGCAGTACGGGTCTTCCAAAAACATGAAGCCGCCCGTGTGGGCGGCTTCGAAGTCTCAGCCAATGCGATGGAGGTTACTTCAGCTGGTTTGCGATGTAGTCGAATTTGGCATTTAGGCTGGAGCCGATCGCATTCACAGAGGCAATGATGACGACGGAAATGCCGGCGGCAATCAGACCGTATTCGATCGCGGTCGCCCCTGACTCATCTTTGAGAAATGCAACAACTTTGGACATCTGAGGACTCCCAACTCGGTCTCGTGATTGGGACAATGCTACCTCTCGAGGATTAATGAGAGTTCCAGTGGACCGAGAGAAATGGGTTACTTCATCTTAAGATTATATTTCCGCCGTAAAATCTCGGCGAGATCGCACGAACGTCCGTCGATTGATCGCCCTGAAGCTGGCTTTTTGAATACCCCACTTCGGCATACAGAATTTAAAATGCATCTATAACTTCGTTCATTTGCATAAGTAAGCGTTGGAACAACTCGACTAGAGATGCCCCCGCGGACGGGGTTTTCCAACGAGGTCTGAGATGTTTTCGCGTACCATGAAGCTTGCGTTGATTGCCGTCGGCACTGTTGCCCTGTTTGCAAACCCGGCTTTTGCCCGCACCGCCCAGAAGCGCGTCGTAGCGAACGAAGCCTTCGCATCGGTTTCTGAAATGCCGGGCTCGCTCGGCGGCGTTTTTGTGGTCGTCGGCTGGGATGGCCGCGTCGCCGGCGCGGATCCGGACCGCAATATCCGCTTCCAGCTGATGCGGGATGCCTTCGCGAACGAGAACTAATCGCCGCACGTTCAAAGCAAGAAGACCCCGCTCGGGTCTTCTTGCGTTTTCGTTTCAAGGCTGAAAAACAGCCCCAATTACAGACAAATCTCGTTGATCCTCGTGTATTTCAATGTAGATAACGGCAGATATTTGCGCCAATTTTGTCCATTACCGGGTGTTCGATTTCGCGGCGCCTGATAGAGTACATTTAAGGGCGCGACAAAACAGAAATTCAACGAACCAACGGAGGAAAAAATGATCAGGCTTTCGTCCCTTGCATTGATCCTCGGAATCACCTTTGCGGGCATTGCCAGCGTGCAGGCCATGCCGGCTGCACCGCTTGATCAGCTGCAATCCGGAATAACCGTCCCGGTGGCGGGCGGCTGTGGCGCCGGCTGGCATCGTGGTCCGGGCGGCGGCTGCCGTCGCAACGGATATTACGGCGGCGTTTACGTTGGTGCAGGCCCAGTGGTGGTTGCGCCAGGGCCAATCGTGGTTGCACCGGCGCCCTGTGGCGGCCGCGGAACGCACCGCGTTTGCAACCCCTACCGTTGCTGGCGCGTCTGCAACTGAGCAGCCGCCCCAACAGATCGGTCAATTTTGGAGCTCGGCCGCCGCGTGGCGGCCGAGTTTTTTGTGGCTCCGGCGGCGGCCGGCGCCGCGTTTCACTCAAGCCGCCCGTTTTCGGGACATTTCGGCTCCTCCGCCCTTTGGCCATTAAGAGCCGGTTAAGCGGTTTGTACCATGGTTAAGCGGCCGTTAACGCTCTTGATTCGACGGCCTGGAGGATGGGCGGCCGCACTCTTTCGACCGCGATGCAGCGATGACAATGCGCGAGGCAGAATTCAACGATCCATCCAACCGGCGCGGCCCGGCCAGGCGAAGCGCGCAACCCGCTGAGCCTTTGCTGGACGCTCACGCAAGAGCCTGGCCCGTGGTCGCGGTCCCCCAACACCGCAACATCAGCGCGCTTGAAGACACGATCGCAAAACAGTCCGCGGAATTGAACCTGCGCTGCACGCAGGTGGCCGACCTGTACAATCTCCAGCAGCGGCAGGCGAACGAGCTGCAGGTCGCCTGCGAGGAGATCGACCGGCTGAGCGGGACAATTTCGAGCCTCCTGGAAAGAACAGCGCAGCAAGACGCCGAAGCCGATGCGACGAAGAAACAGATCGCGCTTCTGGAAACTGAAAAAGCGGCGTTGCGGGCCCGCCTCGAAAAAGCACTCGCGGATTCCAGTGACCTCTCGCAACGGCTGCTTTCGGTCGAGACCGCATTCAACGACCGCGAAACATCACTGGCTTCCGCTCTGGAAAAAATCGACACGCTGAATTCCGAATTGATTGCAGCCTCCGCCGACACTTTCAAGATTGTCGCGGTCACCACCGGCGAAAAACAGCGCTATCGCAGCGAACTCAACCAGCAAAAGGCGAGTTTCGAGGCCCGCATCAAAACACTCGAGGCGACCGCGTCCGCGCAGGATACGCAGGTCAAGACTCTTGAAGAAGCGCGCACCCGATTGGCGCGGCGCGTCGAAATCCTCGAGACGCTGCGGAAAAGCGAGCGCGAGACGGCGGAATTCAAAATAAAAGAACTCACCGAAGAGCTGCAGCGCGAGCGCCTGGGCCATTCAGCTGAACAGCGCGCGTTTGCGGCGTTGCGTCAAGAAACGAATTCTCTTTTGCCGATGCCGGTCGCGCAAAGTCAGAAAGCCGGACTGGACTCGTTCATACCCCACAACAGTGCCGCGTAGCGTTCCAGAAGCCGTCGCTTCGCGAGCTTCATATTCTCCGTAGCGTAAGGATCCCAGTTCAAACTTGTGCCGCGAGCAGCGGCCGGCCGTGACATTTGAGGAGATCACACGATGAACCGTTTTAATCTCAGTATGGCTGCATGTGCGTTGGCTTTGCTAGCGACGCCGCCCGCTAGTGCGGCCGACATGCCCGGCGGCTACCGGCCTGCTTATGTCGCGCCGGCCGCCGGCTGGAGCGGTTTCTATGCCGGTCTCAATGGTGCCTATGGCTGGGGCCAGAGCGACTGGAGCGGTGGCGCCACCGGCTCCAATAGTCCGGCGGGTGGCCTGTTCGGCGCGACACTCGGCTTTAACGTGCAATCCGGCGCCTTCGTATTTGGTGCCGAAGGCGACATCGACGGCAACTGGATGCGCGATTCAAACAGCACCGGAACGGGCTTCTGCAGTTCACCCGGCTGCGGAATCCAGACCAGCTGGTATGCGACGACGCGTGGCCGAATTGGCTACGCCTTCGATCGCGCATTGTTCTACGGCACCGCGGGTGCGGCGTTCGGCGACCTCCAGATGATGACGAATGGTGGAAGCGTCACCGCGGACAGAGTGGGCTGGACCGCCGGCGTCGGTCTTGAATATGCGTTCCTCGGCCCCTGGTCGGCGAAAATCGAGTATCTCTACGCCGACCTCGGCAGCGCGACCTGCGGCGCCGCCGTCTGCGGCACCAACACCGCGGTGACTTTCACTACGAATATCATCCGGCTCGGTGTGAACTATCGATTCTGGTAACGCTCTGTGCCGCTCAAGCGGTCAAGGCACAAACCCCGGGCAAGTCCCGGGGTTTTTATTGCGCGGCGTGGCTTCGGCGTCTCAGTCTCGCGCACCTGCGAGGTCGAGTATGAGGCCGGAGTTCGTCAAAGTCCCCGCGCGGCGTCACCGTTTTCGAGGACCGCCGCGACTTCGATATCGCGGCGGTCTCGGACGTTGATTACCGTTTCACCAGCGGCAAATTCGGCGGCCGTGGTGCCACCAGCAGTGACGGTGACGATGGTAGCCGTAGTAGTGAACAGGCGCCCGCGAATCGATGGCGGTAGCCGCTTTGCCGATGGGACCCACCGGGGCGGCCGAAGCATCTGATATCGGGGCCAACGCAAGAAGACCACCGCAGAGTGCGGCGGCAGCAAGAGTGAGTTTCATTGTGCTCACGAACGTTTCCTCCAAAGATGCGCCCTTAGCGCGATACTGCCGGAGGTTTCAGGCGATACTTGGTCAATTCGCTGAACTTTCGTTCAGATTACCAAATGTTTAGTTCGGATTACTTTCGCTGAACGACCTATCTTCTTGCTGCGAACACCTCCATATTGCGGGGATGAGCAAATCTCCCCGCGTCATTTTTAAGCCCGAGCGAATTGCGGAGGGCGACTGGCAGATCCAGGCACACTGTCCCGACGCCGAAATTGCTTACGTCAAAGGCTTCCAGGATAAAGTGGCAATTGATGAGTGGCTGGCAGGCGACGGCAAGATCAAATGGTTGCGGGCGCGAGGCTACGCGAAGTGAATGTCGGTCGAACTGGCCGGTGTCGCGTCGCGTGAACACCTCACGCACACCTGACAATGACCACCATGCCGCCTGTATCCCGCATCGAAGGTTATGCCATCGTTTCCGAGGACGGCATGCTCGCGAACGCGGCCGGGGTCATGCCGGACTCACTCAAATTTGAAGCCGATCAAATCTTCTTCGAGAGAGGCCTTGATGGTGTCGATGTCGTTGTGCATGGACGCCACTCACATGAAAACCAGCGGCGTTCGGATTTGCGGCGGCGATTGATTTTGACTCGTACCGTTTCGGCAATCGCGGCAGACCCATCGAACAAGAAGGCGCTGTTCTGGAATCCCGCCGGCGCTTCGCTGGAACAAGCCATGGCCGTGCTCGGCGTACCGGACGGCAGCATTGGCGTCATCGGCGGAACAGAGGTGTTCGGACTATTTCTGGATCGGTACGACATTTTCTATTTGTCACGTGCGCCCGGCGTTCGTTTGCCCGGCGGCCGGCCGGTTTTTCCCGAGGTGCCGGCGCAAACTCCGGAGCAAGTGCTCACGCACCACGGCCTCGAGTCAGGACAGCGACAGAGCCTTGATGTGGAAAAAGGCTTGACCGTTGTCGGTTGGTACCGTCGCTAAAGGTCGCGTCGACGGGCGCAGGACGTCTGACGATGTTTGTAGCCGCTATTGGCACTTAGCGGACATCGCACCCGCATCGCAAAGTGTCCCTGATGACCCCAAGCGGAGATTGTTGGCGCGGCCCACTCAATTAAAAATTGGCACTAACTTCGCTCTTCAGGCATTCTTCAGCCGGTGAGGATCAGCGTATCTTCTATGAATATAAAAGGAGGGCCAGATGCGTAGGTTCATTGTGAGTTGCATTGTTCTGGTCGGTGTGGCGCTCGCCGGACTGCTGATAAGTCCGACCGCCGAAGCTTTTACGGCGCCCGTTCCGTCCGGCCTTGGATTCGCCATTCAGCAGGTAAACCCGGTGGTAGACATCCAATACGTCTGCCGCCGTGTGAAGCGCTGTGGCCCAAATGGGTGCTTTTGGAGGCGCGTGTGCTCTGAAGGTGGTCCGGGCTATTACGAGGGCTACGGGCGGGGCGGTTACGGGGGCTACCGGACCTGGAACGGTTGCCCGCCAAATTTCACGGTTCAAGATGGAGTGTGCAAGCCGTACCGAGGATATTAGTAGGAACTATCAAGCAGGAAGTTCGCTACACCGAAAGCCCCGGGCAATATCCGGGGCTTTCCATTGTGCGATGTTCAGCGGCGGTCCGACGCGCGGTTCCCATCACCGGAATCACAAAATCTGTCGACACGTTGCCGAAATATCACATTTGGCGATGCGCAATCGTGTAGTTTGGCGTGGCTTTCTCGATTGCTTTTTACGTTTGGGGATTGGGCATGAAGCGGGCCATTGGCTTCCTAGCGACGACTGCACTTTCGATCGTTGTGGCGGGAGGCCTGGCGAGGGCCGCCGATCTGCCAGCCAAGGCTCCGGTCTACAAGGCACCGAGGGCCGTCCTCTACAACTGGACCGGGCTTTATGTAGCCGGCGGCTTCGGCTACGGCATGTTCAATCTCGACTCCTCACTCACCAACAACGGCAATACCGTAAGCGATAATGTTACCAATGGTGGGCGCGGCCTGTTCGGCACCGTCGGCCTCGGCTTCGATTACCAGTTCACCAACCGCATCGTCGCCGGCGTGTTTGCCGATTGGGATTTCTCCGATATCAAAGGCCACTTCAGCGATCCCTGGTGGGAGCGCTCCGGTGAAATCAAGCAGAACTGGGCCTGGGCTGCGGGCGCGCGCATCGGCTATCTGGTGAACCCGGCGGTGCTCTCGTATTTCGGCGGTGGTTTCACGCAGGCGCGGTTTTCCGGCGTGACGCTCACCGATTTCGGACTGGGCCTCACTGGGTTCGACACGACACAGGCGCAGACCTACAACGGCTGGTTCCTGTCGAGCGGCGTCGAGGCGATGCTGCCCGGATTGCCCGGCTGGTCGGTGAAAACCGAGTACCGCTTATCCGACTACGGCAACAGCGACGTTACGATTTTCAATTCAACCGGCGCACCGTCGGGCGGCGTCGCCCGCATTCATCCTTACGTGCAGACCGTGCGCACCTCGCTTGCCTACAAATTCGGGTGGGGCAGGGAGGCGCTGGGCAGTGGCGCCATGGCTTATGCGGCGGCGCCCGTCGCCTACAACTGGACGGGATTCTACATCGGCGCCGGTGGCGGCTACGGCATGTTCAATCTCGACTCCTCGATTACGCAGAACGGAAATCTGCGCAGCGCCAACCAGACCCTCGGTGGACGCGGATGGTTCGGTACCGTGGGCGGCGGCTTCGACTATCAGTTCTCTGGACCATTCGTTGCCGGCCTATTCGCCGACTTGGACTTCTCTGACATTCACGGCAACTGGCACGACCCGTACTGGGAAGAGGGCGGGCCGATCAAGCAGAAATGGGCTTGGTTTGGCGGCGTGCGCGCCGGTTATCTGGTCACGCCCGACGTGCTCGCTTATCTCAGCGGCGGATTCACGCAGTCCCATTTCTCAGACGCGCACCTCTTCGACTTCGGCATCCAAGGCCGGCCCGAGCCCGACACATTGGCGGCAACGACCTACAACGGTTGGTTCATCGGAGGCGGCGCGGAAGCGATGTTGCCGTGGTTCCCGGGCCTGTCGCTCAAGAGCGAGTATCGCTTTGCGGACTACGGGTCGAAGGACGTGCCGATCCTCAATCAGCCGTCGGTCGCCTTCGCCAACATTCATCCGTATGTGCAGACCATCCGCACAGCGCTTGTGTACCGATTCAACGTAAACAGGTAGCGCCTGCCGTGTGCAGGTGAATTGGGTCGATTCTCCTGTCGTGGCGATAATGATATG
>CAWHQF010000017.1:0-50634 GCA_963831475.1 uncultured Alphaproteobacteria bacterium | reverse complement strand
TGTACCGGAGAAAGTGAGGTGACCCGATGGCTCAAGTACAGGTTGGCCTGCTGGCGACTCTGAAGGCGAAGCCCGGCAAGGAGGACGAAGTGGCACGCTTCCTGGCGGGCGCGCTGCCGCTCGCGAACGACGAGACCCGGACGATCGTCTGGTTCGCGTTCCGGATCGGTCCATCGACGTTCGGGATCTTCGACGCTTTCGCCGACGAAGCGGGGCGCTCCGCGCACCTCGGCGGCCCCATCGCCGCGGCGCTCATGGCCAAGGCCGGAGAGCTCCTCGCGGAGCCACCGAAGATCGAGCGGCTCGACGTGTTGGCGGCCAAACTCTGAGGAAGCGAGGAGCGTTCCAGATGAGCCAGTCAGATCCCGTCGTCTATCGTTCCCAGGTGCGGATCGAGCGCGTGAAAGGGCCGCTGCGCAAGGCCTATCTCCCGGCGGAGAGCGTGCCCGTCGTTTTCGGTGTCCACAGCGCGGTCGCGCGACACTACAAGGTCGGCCCCGAGGTCGAGCCGCACGCGACCACGCTCGACTATATCGTCGCCGCGACCGCCGGTTGACTGACCGGAACCTTCGGAGGCGCGCTGGAAGCGCGTCAAGTGCCGGCGTCGGTCGATCGTCTGGTCGCCGAGGCCGAGGGCGAGATCGAGCTCGAGGGTCACGTGCTCGTGATCAAGCGGATCCACGTCCGTCTCCGACTGCGCGCTCTTGCCGCGCATGGAAATTTCTCAAAAGTCTGTTTTGCCGGGACGGGCGCCACCGCCGCCCGTGCCACATCCAGCACCTTGACGGGCAATTCACCCAGATCAGCATAGTCGCTGACGCCGGTGAGCGCGTCCTTGCGGCGTGCGACCGCCTTGAGCCGTTCCGCGCGCGTTGCTGCGACCTGCATTTGAAAGCGACCTTGTTCGAGCGCTGCGGCCGCGCCACCAGCGGCTTCAATCTCCTGGAAAAGGTGCCACGCCGCGTTTGTGAGGTCGCGGGTCATCGCTTCGATCCCGCCCGAGCCTGCGGCCGGATCCGAGACGCGGTAAAGATTAGATTCTTCCAGCAGGATCAGCTGCATGTTGCGGGCCACACGGCGTGCGAAGGCATCCGGCAGCCCCAGCGCGATGGTGAAGGGCAGGGCGCTGACCGCGTCGGCGCCTCCCACTCCCGCCGCCGTGACCGCGATCGTCGCGCGCAGGATATTCACGTAGGGGTCGCGCCTGCTCATCATGCGCCATGCCGTTTCAGCGGCGACGAACGCAGGCCTGGGCGTCAGTCCGCTTGCTTCTTCCACGCGGGCCCAGAGTTTACGCAGCGCACGAAATTTGGCGATGGTGAGAAATTCGTCGGCGTCTGCGGCCATGAGAAATGAAATCCGCTGCCGCGCCTCCTCGAGCGCAAATCCGGACGCTTCGAGCAATCGCAGATAGGCGACGCCCGCCGCCAGCACGAAGGCGAGCTCCTGGGCTTCCGAACCAGCCGCATCGTGTACCGCGCGGCCGTCGGCGCGCAGCAGGTGCGCCTTGCTGAATCCGTGCGACTTCAAATCTTTCGCGGTGGTTCCGGCGCGGGCGGATAGTTCAGGCCACGGCAGGATGGCGTGCCCGCTGCGCGCCATGTCGCCGATAGGATCGAGACCGAAATCGATTGCAAGCTTTGATGCATCGTGACCGCGTTCCGTGACGAGCGCCTTGATCATGTCGGCTGCGGGGCGGCCCCCAAAGGGCGCGGTTTCGATCCGCAGTGAAATCAAATCGAGCATGACGTCTTTGAGCGTCTGCCCCAAGGTACCGGCGCTGTTGACATCAACGCCGAAGCCGTGCGCGGACGGCGCGCCGGCCAATACGATGGCCAAGCCGGTTGCGCCATCTTCGAGGTCTTGCAGCGCCTGCTGGTTGGCCAACCGCGCATCAGGATGGTCGACGCGCTGCATCACCTGCCAGGGAATAGCCGGCCGCCCCGCAACCACGGTCGCGCCGGCCGCGCGCGGATAAAGTGGCTGCACGGCGATACCGTCATAGGTTTGGCTGACCAACCGTTTTTCGAAAGCCGCCCCTTTGAGGGCGGTTTCGACCAACTTCCGCCAATCCGACGCCGTCGTCGGTGGAAACTCGGCCGCAAGGGGAAGGTCGTCACTCATAAGGGGAAAATGGCACAGTCGGGACCATCGGGCTATTGCGCTAGATCACTCGGCTGAGCCCCCGTCAGCCAATTTTCAGGGCAGCCGATGGATTCCACCGGCATCGATCGCTTTGGCTGCCTCATCGATGCGCCGCCCGGCAATCACGCGGTCGCCCGCAATTTCCGCCAGCGGCACCAGAACGAAAGCACGCTCGAACAGCCGCGGATGGGGCAGCGTCAGGTTCGGCTCGTCGATCGTGAGGTCTCCATAGGCGAGGATATCGATATCGGCCGTGCGCGGCCCATTGCGCTTCTCATGCGCGCGGTCGCGGCCAAGTTTGAGTTCGACGTCTTGCGCGCGGGCCAGGAGCCCCCTTGGATCGAGAGTCGTTTCCACCACGATCGCAAGATTGACGAAATGCGGCTGGTATTTGAAACCCCAGGGCGGCGTCCTGTAGTCGGAGGAACGGGCCTTCAGCCGCACCTCTTTTCCGTCGCACAGCAGATCGATGGCGCGATCGAGGATGGCGCGGCTGTTTCCGACATTGCCTCCCAGCGCGAGCAGCGCCTCAGCCATGACGGCTCCGCACAAGCGTGACGCCGACGTCGCTAAAGGTTGCCGCGATCGGCGCATGCGGCTTGTGAATGGTGACTCGCACGGATCGCACGCGCGAAAAATCGGCGAGAATTGCGTCAGCTACTCGGCCAGCGGCAGCCTCGATCAGACGATAACGCTGAGCGCAGAAAGCCTCGCTGGCGCAGTTCACGACTTTATCATACGACACGGTATCCACGACCTTGTCGGAGCGGGCGGCTGCTGCAAGATCGATTTCCAGATCGAGATCGATTGTGAATGTCTGGCCGACTTTCGCCTCATGGGCCATCACGCCGTGATAGGCATGGAGTGCCACGCCCTTGATGAAAATCCGATCGCTCATCGCGCACCCTCGATGGCGGCTGCTACCCGCAGAGCCTGAACGGTCTCGGCGACGTCATGAGTGCGGATGATGGCCGCCCCCTTTTCGACCGCCAGTAAATGGGCGGAGATCGAGCCCCCGAGGCGATCATCGGGGGCTGATGGCGCAACAGAGTTGATAAAACGCTTCCGCGAGGCGCCGACGAGAAGTGGTAGACCGAAGCGCCTGAATTCGGCAACCCGCGCGATACAGACGATGCTCTGTTCCGCCGTTTTGCCAAACCCGATGCCCGGGTCCAGGACAATGTTATCTCGAGGGATGCCGGCGCGGGCGGCGATCTCCAGCGATCGGGCAAAGAAGGTCATCACATCGGCAATGATGTCGATGTGCTCATCCGCCGCGTCGCGGTTATGCATGATGATGACTGGAATGCCGCGTTGGGCAATGAGCGGGGCCATGGCGGGGTCGCGCTGCAGGCCCCAGACATCGTTGACGATGCTCGCGCCCTGATCCAGCGCCCAGGCTGCGATCGAAGCCTTGATCGTGTCGATCGATATAGGCACGCCAAGCTTGGTGAGTAACGGCAAAACCGGCGCCAGCCGGCATTTTTCGTCGTCTGCGGATATGGCAACCGCACCGCCATAAGGACGCGTGGATTCCGCTCCGATATCGATGATGTCGGCGCCCAGTTCGGCCATTTCTTTGCCGTGGGCAATTGCCTTCGTCGGATCAAGAAACCGGCCGCCGTCTGAGAAGGAGTCGGGTGTCACGTTAAGGATGCCCATAACCAGCGGCCGGCCAAGCGAAAGCAACGCCGAAAGCGTTCGCGATGCCGGCTTTGGCGGGGATACCGCTGGATTATCGACAATGCGGGCGTTGCTCATGCCGGTCGCTTTGCGCGGTCGGTGAGGGGCTGTCAAGGATGGCTCAGGACATCAATAGGTGATCTTCAGCGGCAGCAGTTTGGCGTTCTCGATCCAGCGCTTGACGACTTTCTCGGACGGCAACAGGCGGACGAGCTTGCGCTTTTTATTCGCATCGGCCATTGCGCGGGCCAGATTGATCGGATTTCGATATTTGAGTTCCTTAACCGTATCGACGCCGGCAGCCTGGAGCAGTTCGGCGTATTCCTTGCTGATGCCCTTGATGCGCATGCGGTCGGCAACATTGGCCCAGCACAGAAGTTGCTTCTCGCCGAAGCCGGTTTTTTCGGCGAGCGTCTTGCGTCCCTTGACCGTGCGGGCTGCCTCGAGCAGTCGATTGGTCGACCTGATCCCCACCGATTTGAGAATCGTAGCGACTTCGCTATCGACCCCCTCGATATCGGTTATCGGATAGGACATCGTGCCTCCTCAGGCTTTTCTTATGTTTATCGTGGCGTCGAACGGTTCAAACAAATTGGCTCAATCCAGGAATGGCGCCGACGATTTCCCCCACGGCATCGTCGCCGATCTTGTCACGGGCATAGGCAATGGTTTCTCGCGTGACGCCTTGCACCTGACCCATGCTCAGCCCCGCCGCCATCATCTTGGTGCCTGCCCCCATGATGCCACCCATCGGGAAAATGCCGCCGCTGCTTTCGGTATGTTGCGATAGCAAGGCTTCCGCCCCTGGAAGCCTGTCAATGAGGGCTTGCACTTTATCGGTCGGCCCCTCCTTCCGGAGGAAGTCAAGAATAATGGCGACCGCCTTCTCTGCGGCGCCACGTTCGACGCCAACATTGGCGACGAGACGGCCGACTAACTCTTCCATGACCCCTCACCCCCCGCACTTGTGGCGGCTTGCGTGCATATTGGACACCGATTTCATCGATGACAAGCGGGGTACGGTCGCATTTGCGCAGAGTGCGACTGCGCTGCAACAATCCATTCAGCGTGCCCACCAACAAATAAATCTTGACTGACGAACAATCTTGCACCGCGCGCACAAGGTTCCTGCACATGGACGCAACGATTTCGACGACTTGTGTTGTCTACGACTTTGGCCGTCACGCGTCGTTGCTGTCCCATCTGAAATATACTGCGCCAGCCGGTACCGAAAAACCTCGCAAAAATAAGGGTATACGGGCCCATCTTGACCGCCAGGATTGTGCTCAACCGAAAAGGTTGCATGCCCTTGTTCACGACATCGACCAACGTCCTCACTGTGCCATGAAGTGCGGGCATTGCTGCGTCCAGCAATCGTCAGACGTAAAGTGCAACTTGCCTTTTCACCGCGTGTGCGCGTTGCTAGTTTCCCGTTCCTGCCTTTACGGAGTTCTCCATGAAAACCCTCGACGCGGTCCTGGATCGCATCGATCAAGATATCGATCAGAGTCTGGAACGACTATTTGCGCTGCTCCGTATCGCCTCGGTTTCGACCGATCCGGCCTTCAAGGATCAGTGCCGCGCGGCCGCGGACCATGTTGCCGCCGACCTGAAGTCCATCGGATTTGAGACGAGCGTGCGCCCGACGGAGGGACATCCGGTCGTGGTCGGGAAATCGAACGGGACCGCAGGCCCGCGCGTGTTGTTTTACGGCCATTACGACGTTCAGCCGGTCGATCCGCTGAACTTGTGGAAGACGCCACCATTCGAGCCACGCATCGAAAGCTTGCCCGATGGTCGAAAAATCATCGTAGCACGCGGGGCTTGCGACGATAAAGGTCAGGCAATGACCTTCATCGAGGCCTGCCGGGCGTTCAAGGCCGTCACCGGCAAGCTTCCGCTGCCGGTCACGATGATGATCGAAGGCGAGGAGGAATGCGGCTCCCGGAACCTGTTCAAGTTCGTGCGTGATAACGCCGCAGAATTCAAGCTCGACCTCGCGCTGGTATGCGATACCGCGATGTGGGACGCCAACACGCCGGCGATTACGACGTCGCTGCGCGGGCTGGTCTACGAAGACGTCAAAGTGACCTGCGCCGACCGTGACCTGCATTCCGGCGTGTTCGGCGGCGCTGCACAAAACCCGCTGCGGCTGCTGTCAAAAATCCTCGGGGCCATGTGGGACGACAATGGTCGCGTGACAATCCCCGGTTTCTACGACGGGGTTAAGGACTTGCCGGGCGATATCAAGGCCGATCTGAAAAGCCTTGATCTGACGCCCGAGAAATTCCTGGGGCCGATCGGTCTGAAGGAACCGGCAGGCGAAAAGGGCCGCATGCTGATCGAGATGGTCACCACGCGGCCGACAGCCGAAGTCAATGGTGTCATCGGGGGCTACACGGGCGAGGGGGCCAAGACCGTCATTCCGGGGGAGGCCAGTGCAAAAGTGTCATTTCGCCTCGTCGGCGAGCAGAATCCGGCAAAGATACGTGACGCATTTCGCACATTCGTGCGTTCGCGGCTGCCCTCCGACTGTAAGGTCGAATTCGGCAATTTTGGGCTGGCTCCGCCGCTGCAACTATCGTTCGACAATCCCGCGCTCAACAAAGCGCGATCTGTTTTGGCAGAGGAATGGGGTCACAAAGCCGTGACCGTCGGTGCCGGCGGGTCAATTCCAATCGTGGCGGATTTCAAAAGCGTTCTCGGTATGGATTCGCTGCTCGTCGGCTTTGCGCTCGACGATGACCGAGTCCATTCGCCGAATGAGAAATTCGACCTCAAGTGCTACCACAAGGGCATCCGCTCCTGGGCGCGTATCCTCGACGCGCTCTCAGGAGCGTAGAGCCACTTCGCGGCTACTTGAGCTGGTCGGCCACTTTGTCGATTCCGGCCTGCGAGCAGACCTCGTCCTTGCCCGGTGAGCCCGACACACCGACTGCGCCGATCACTTCGTTGCCGGCCTTGATCGGCAGGCCGCCGCTCAACGCCAATATGCGATGATATTGAATCGCCGGCGCGTAATTCGGCTCGGTGGTCACGCGCTTTGCGAAGTTGGCCGAAGGCGAGCTATAGGCGCGCGCTGTGTACGCTTTACGGTCGCTGCCCTCCGGTGTGTGTAGGCCGGCGCCGTCGCCGCGGAGCATGACGACTTGCAGCCCTGCGCGGTCGATCACGGTCACTGATACCTTGAATCCCATGCTCTCGCACTGCGCGAGCGCGGCATTGGCGATGGACTGCGCGAGTCCAAGTGAGATGTTTTTCTGGGCAACCACGCCTTGCGCGTACGCTTGTGAAGAAAGCGCTGCGGCGAAGGCAAAACTCGCAAAAATATTCGAAAGCGGCGACATAAGAAACCTCCTGGGACGTAACGGAGCTTAGGCTCCGCCCGGATAACCATACCCCACGCGCGCCGACTTATTCGCCGCGCACAGAAATTTGAGGAGGCTATTTCTTGAGCTTGTAGCCTGTCTTGAACATCCACCACACAGTAACCAGGCAGGCGGCAAGAAAAAGCAGTGTCATCCCGACGCTCACCCCATGGCTCACATCGGAAATCTCAAAAAAACTCCAGCGGAAACCGCTGATCAGATACACGACTGGGTTGAACAGCGCGATTGTCTGCCAGAGTGGCGGGAGCACGCTGGTCGAATAGAACGTCCCGCCGAGGAAGGTCAGCGGCGTGATGACCAACAGCGGTACGATTTGCAGCTTTTCAAAGCCCTCGGCCCATATGCCGATAATGAAACCGAGCAGGCTGAATGTTGCCGCCGTGAGCAGGAGAAAGGCGATCATCCAGAAGGGGTGGGCGATCCGCAGCGGCACGAAAAGCCAGGAAGTAGCCAGTATGATCAGGCCAAGGATGATCGATTTGGTGGCCGCTGCGCCGACATAGCCGAGAACGATCTCGAAGGGCGAAACCGGCGCCGACAATATTTCGTAGATCGTTCCGGTAAAGCGCGGGAAGTAGATGCCGAACGACGCATTCATTGTACTCTGCGTCAGCAGAGTCAGCATGATCAGTCCCGGTACGATGAATGCACCGTATGAGATGCCGTCGATCTCCGTAATGCGCGAGCCGATGGCTGCACCGAAAACCACGAAATAGAGCGAGGTCGAAAGCACCGGCGAGACGATGCTCTGCCAGATGGTGCGGCCGGTACGCGCCATCTCGAAGCGATAAATGGCATTTACGGCGCGCAGGTTCATTGCCGGTCACTCACCAGCCCGACGAAGATATCCTCGAGCGAGCTTTGTGTTGTCTGTAGATCGCGGAAACGAATACCTGCGCGGCTAAGGTCCGCGAGCAAGCCGGTAATTCCCGTTCGTTCAACCTGGCTATCGTAGGTAAAGACAAGTTCCATGCCGTCGGCCGCAAGCTTGAGATTGTAGGCGGAAAGCTCACCGGGCACCGCATCCAGTTTTTTCTGGAGATGGAGAGTCGAGCTGCTTCTGTCCGAGCTTGCGCATCAATTCGATCTTGTCTTCGACAAGAATGATCTCGCCTTTATTGATCACACCGATGCGGTCGGCCATATCCTCGGCTTCTTCGATGTAATGGGTCGTGAGGATAATGGTCACGCCGGAGTCGCGCAGGTCGCGAACGACCTGCCACATGTCTCTGCGCAATTCGACATCAACGCCGGCGGTCGGTTCGTCCAGAAATAAAATCTGGGGCTCGTGGGACAGCGCTTTGGCGATGAGCACGCGCCGTTTCATGCCGCCCGAAAGCGTCATGATCTTGTTATCCTTCTTGTCCCATAGCGACAATGCGCGCAGCACTTTCTCGACATATTCCGGATTTTTCGGCTTGTTGAAGAGCCCGCGGCTGAAAGACACCGTGGCCCATACGCTTTCGAATGCGTCAGTATGCAGCTCCTGCGGCACGAGCCCTATCCGCGAGCGCGCCGCGCGGTAATCGGCGATGATGTCGTGGCCGTCAACGGTGACTTTACCTTCGCTCGGCACAAGAATGCCGCAGACGATTCCGATGAGCGTCGTTTTTCCGGCGCCATTAGGCCCGAGCAGTGCGAATATCTCGCCGCGCCGGATTTCAAGGCTGATGTTATTCAGCGCTTTGAAGCCGGACGCGTATATTTTCGAGAGGTTTTTGACGGAAATGATCGGTTGCATGGAATGGGAATCGTGCGGCGCGCCCGTGGCATATAGTCCGTGAATGTGAATAGCGCCAGCCGGGTCCCATGCAACGAAAGTGCTAGACCTCCGCAAGTACGCTCAGGTCGCTAAGCGTCCGCACGGGCGGGAAGTCCGCGTATTCGTCGGGCAGTTTCGCGCGATTGACCCAAAGCCCGCGGAAGCCGACGGAGACGCCGGCCATCACGTCCCAGCGGTTTGACGAGACAAATGTGACATCGGCTGGCTTGCAGCGGAACTCCTTGGTCACGAGGCCATAGACTTCCGGCCGCGGTTTGAACATTTTCAGTGTGTCCACCGATAAAACCGCATCAAGGTCAGGGCCGATACGCGCCGCCTCGACGGCGCCTTTGAGCATGGCGGGCGAGCCGTTGGAGAGAATTCCGGTTTTGTAGCCTTTTGCCTTGAGGGATTTGAGCGCGACGCGCGCATCCGGAAACGCGTCAAGTTTGAAATAGGCATCGAGAAGCGTTGCCTTGAGCGATTTATCCGCGCCCGCCGCAAACGAGAGGGCATAGTCGAGCGCGCGTTCGGTCAGGATCCAGAAGTCGGCGTAGTGTCCGGCGAGCGTCAACGTCCAGCTGTATTCGAGCTGCTTGGTGCGCCACATCGCCGAAATCCGATCTGCGTCGGGCCCCACCTTGTCGCGGTGCCGCGCGATCGCCGCATGGACGTCGAACAGAGTGCCATAGGCGTCGAAGATGAAAATTGATGTCATGGTATCCTCTTGTCTGGGCCGCTATGGTTGCAGGGCGCGGCCGTCAAGGAAAGCCATGTGGGTGGCCGCAATCGGGAGCAGGGGATGACGCCGGGGCAGGGCTGGTCGACGACATGGACCTTTTACGAGGGCCATTGGCACGAAGGCAATCTCCCGATCATGGGCGTGCGCGACCATGCCACGTGGCTGTGTTCCTCGGTGTTTGACGGTGCCCGCACCTTTGAAGGCGTTTCTCCCGACATCGATCTCCATTGTGCGCGGGTCAACGCCTCAGCCGAAACCATGCATTTGAAGCCTGTGGTTTCGACGGAAAAATGGCTCGAGTTGACGCGTAATGGCATCAAGCGCTTCGACAAGAACGCTGCACTCTATATTCGCCCGATGTATTGGGCCGAACGCAGCGGGACTTTGCTGGTGGCACCCGATCCCAAGTCGACCAGATGGTGTCTTAGTCTTTACGAGGCCCCGATGCGCAGTCCCGAGGGGTTCTCGGTGACGCTCTCGCCATTCCGGAAGCCCAGTCTGGAATGCATGCCGGTTAACGCCAAGGCCGGATGCCTTTATCCCAATAACGCGCGCGCGCTGCTTGAGGCGAATTCACGCGGTTTTGGCAATTGCGTCGTACTCGACTTGCTGGGAAACGTTGCCGAACTTGCGACGGCTAATCTCTTCATCGGGAAAGATGGTGTTGTTTTCACGCCGGCGCCGAACGGGACTTTTCTCAACGGCATCACCCGTCAACGCGTCATCAAGCTCCTGCGCGATGCTGGTGTGAGCGTGATTGAAACGACCCTGAGTTACAATGACGTGCAGAACGCCGACGAGATTTTCTCGTCGGGAAATTATTCGAAGGTCATGCCCGTCAACCGCATCGACGACCGTTCCTTACAGCCAGGCCCGCTCTATCGCGAGGCGCGCGAGCTCTATTGGGATTTTGCGCATGCGTAAGCGGCTCGGTGGCCGGCGATGAGCGCGCCCGTTGCCATTATTGGTCTTGGCTTGATGGGTGAGGTCTACGCGCAACGTCTGCTTGACGCGAAAATTCCGGTAACCGGTTTCGATCTCGACAGCGCGCGCCGTGCTCGGCTCACCGAAATAGGCGGCTGTCCGGCTCAGTCGATTGCCGAACTGGCCGGGCCTGCGCGCTGCATCATCATTGCAGTGTTCAACACCGAGCAAGTGGAGGAGGTTGTCGAAAGCCACTTACTGCCTGCGCTTGGCGCCGGTTCGGGTAAAGCGGTGCTCTGCATGAGTACGTGCGATCCCGACCGGGTGACCGCACTCGCGAAGCGGGTTAGCCCGCGCGGCATTCGGTACCTGGACGTGCCTGTCTCCGGCACGAGCGATCAGGTTCGCCGCGGCGACGGTGTGGCATTGATCGGCGGCGATATCACGATTGCCGGTGAGATGAAGGACATTCTGGACGCACTGTTTGCGCGCAGGTTTCACGTCGGCCAAGTCGGCGACGGCGGGCGTGCAAAGCTCGCGGTGAATCTCATCCTCGGTCTCAACCGCCTGGCGCTCGCCGAGGGTCTCGTGTTTGCCGAGCGGTTAGGTCTCGCGCCGGCGGCGTTTCTTGATGTCGCACGCGGATCGGCATCTTATTCGCAGGTGATGGATACCAAGGGCCCCAAAATGGTGCGCGGTGATTTCTCGCCGGAAGGCCGCATTAAACAGACGCTGAAGGACGTGCACCTGATGCTCGATCAGGCGGCCGCTGTCGGCCAGACGCTTTCCGCGCTCGAAGTGCACGCCGATGTGCTCGAGGCCTGCATACGTGCGGGGGAAGCCGATTTCGACAACAGCGCCATCGTCAACGAAGTGCGGCGGCGCCGTAAAACCTAAGCGCCTGCCAGCATGACGGGTTTCTCCCGGGCGATCGATTGAATGATCGCTTCAAAAGCGCTGACGACGTCCAGCATGTCGGCAGTCGAGACAGGAAAAGGCTTCCCTGTCTCGATGGTCTCGGCGAAGGATTCCAGCAGGACGCCCAGTGAATCAACCGGCTGATAGGTCCTTGTTTCGGGCAGGCCACGGATCGCGGCGACCGTGAGCGCGTTCTCCTCGCGCGCTTCTGCCCAGCCTTTGGTACCAAATACATGGATGCGCCAGTACATCGGAGCGGCCCGTATGGTCGCCAGCAGGCCTGTCGCGCCGCTGCGGAATTGTATCAGCGCCGCGGCCGAATCCCGCGGGTCAGGGGGAGCCTTCTGTGCGTGCACCCGCGCATCTACTTTGGCGATCGGTCCGGCCAGATTGACGAAAGCATCCAGCACGTGCAGCCCTGCGCCGGTCATCCCGCCGCCAGGGGATTCGCGCGGATCATCCCGCCAACCGCCCTTCACGCGCGTCGAATGCTCATTGCTGAAATTGCCCTCGACATGAAGGATCTCGCCGAGCTCGCCGGCTGCGACGATACGCTTGATCTCGCGCATGCATGGAAAGCAGCGCTTGTTGTTGCCGAGCGCGAACGGAACGCCGGCCTTTGCGCAGGCACCGATCGCGCGTTCGGCCTCGGCGCGCGTCAGTGCCAAGGGCTTTTCGCACCAGACCGGCTTGCCGGCCGCCGCGACGGCGGAAATTTGCCCAACGTGCAGCGAATGCGGAGTTGCAAGAAACACCGCCTGCACGCGCGGATCGGCAATTGCGTCTTCGAATTCAGTCGAGAGCTCGAAGCCCTTGGCTATCGCAAATTCACGCGCAAGCTCAGGCTCTTTGGTGACGCCACGGATGATCCGCAGGCGTCCGCTTTTGCCCTGTACGGCTTCGACAATATTTTTTCCCCATCGGCCAAGACCGATGACAGCAGCATTGATCATGGTCGTGTGGAAGAATTTATCTTAGAAGATGTCATGGGAGCACATAGTACAAGCCGTTGTGCGAACAGCAATCCGTCAAATGATGAACAGGGGAAGGTCGGCCATGGACGATCAGGAGCGTTTTGAGCGCGGACTTAAGCTGCGTGTCGATATGTTCGGGCGCGAAGCCGTCGACAAGCGAATGAATGCATTCGGTGAATTCGGAAAGCCGCTCCAGCACATCATCAATGCCTATGCCTACGGCGATGTCTGGCAAAGGTCGGGGCTGGCGCCGGGGGTAAAGTCACTGGCGATGGTGGCGATGATGGCGGCGGCGGGGCATCCGAATGAATTGCGCGTGCACCTCAAGGGCGCCGTGAAGAACGGATGCACCGCCGAGCAAATCCAGGAAGTCCTGCTGCTGCTGGCAATGTATTGCGGCATCCCCGCCGCCAATGAGGCGCATCGCATCGCGGCGGAGGTCCTGGGCCAGGCCGCGAATTGACGCGGCCGCGACACTCACGGTGGCGGTTCGGTCAGCAGATTGGGAACGGGCCGTCCGCGGATGTCGTAGACGCGCGCATACTCGATACCTTCGCGGTCGATTTCGATCAGCACCGGCGCGGTCAGGTCGCGACAGTAGAACGTGCCCAGCATTATCGCGAAATCGGCGCGCTTGCGGTCCCAGGTCGTCTCGAATTGCGGCCCGAGCGCGACTTCGGCCGGAGGTTGCGGCCCGCAGATCTCGACGATCCAGCGCCGGCCGCCGGGCGGCTTGAGATGCATGGCGTCGAGTTTGGCCCGCAAAGCGTCGCCGGCCTGCTTGAAGGCGAGCCCCCAGTAATCGAGCATGTAGTTGTCGTGCGCCATTCGCACGCCGCCGGATGTCCAGTTGAACGTGGTGTATTGATATGGATGCAGCCGCACCATGTCGGTGATGGGCAGGGCCACGCCGCCGGCCAAAACGGCGGTCACCGCGGCTGCCGGGACAGCACCTCGGGCTCGCGCTCGGTCGAAAATCCAGCCGCCGGCCAGGCCGCCAAGCACTGCGAAAGGCGGCACCACGAATACGAAATGGCGCAAGCCATTATAGAGTGCGGGATGCGTGACCATCGCAATCGCGACCGGCAGGAAGGCCGCCAGCGTGACCAACAAGAAATTCGCACGCCGGTTGAGCGGCAGCCCGCGCCGGAACGTGGCGACAATTGATCCGGCGGCTCCGGCGAATCCAAGGACCAGCATGATTTCCGGTAGCTTGAGCGCGAACAGGTGCGGCAAGTAGCTCGCCGGCATGTCGGTCACCGAGATTAACTTGCCTGCGTAGAGCTCCCGCCACGGTTTCTCGAAAAACGTATCGAAATATTCGGCGGCACGGATGGGATTGAGCGGCGAAAGAACCGACCAGGGCCAAAGCAATCCCATGATGACATAACCGACAATCGCAGCGGGAAGCAGACGCCATATGAATCCGCTTAGTCGAACGGCCATGGCGCGCAGGCCGATAGCCTGTGCTTCGCCGACCACGATGAGGAGAAGGGCAATCACGGCATATGGCACCGCAATGCCGGCGAGAACGCGCGAACCGAACGCAAGCCCCAATCCGAGTGCGGCGAGTGCGATCGCTCGAGAGCCCGGCCGTGGGTATTCTTCAAGCGTCCGCACGAGGCCAAGCAGAAGAACCACCATCGCGGTGGCGAAGGGCGCATCCTTCGCGTTCATGAACATGTGGCCGTAGAAAAGCGGACAGGTCGCAAGCAGCACGAGCGTGACGAGGCCGGCGACGGGACCGCCAAGACGGCGGCCTATGCGCCAGGTCACTGCCAGGCCGATGAGGCCGACGGCCGCACCGACAAGCCGTCGCGTTTCGAAAAGGCCGAACGGCAGCACCTTGGCGACAAGAGCGGCAGCCATGTCGAAGCCGCCGCCATACTTGTAGAGATTCACAAAGGATAGCGCGCGCGTATCCTTGAATCCGGATCCGTAGAACGCGAGCAGCAACTCGCCATACTGGGAATGGGTGTAATCATCCCAACCCAGGCCGTAGTCGCGGAAGGTCAGAACAGCGACTGCCGCGACGGCTGCAAGCACAACGATAGATAATCGGTCGGCGAACGAGTTCGCCGACCGTAAAGCAGACGTGTGAGTGGAATCGCGCGAGGTCTGGCCCTCTGGGCTTAGCTATTTCGTCGCCGCGACGAACATTTCTTCCACATGGTCCCAGTTCACGAGATGATCCAGGAAAGCCTTGAGATAGTCGGGCCGGCGATTGCGGTAATCGATGTAATATGAATGTTCCCATACGTCGCAGCCGAGAATGGGCGTTGCCCCGTGAACGAGCGGATTTTCACCATTCGGCGTCTTGCTCACGATCAGCTTTCCGTCCTTGACGGCGATCCAGGCCCAGCCGGAGCCGAACTGCGTCACGCCCGCCTGCGTGAAATCCTCTTTCATTTTTGCAACTCCGCCGAGGTCGCTGTCGATCTTGGCCTTGAGTTTGGCAGGGATTTTGTCGCCGCCGCCATTTGGCTTCATCCATTGCCAGAAATGCAGATGGTTGTAGTGCTGGCCGGCATTGTTGAAGAGGCCGGCGTTCTTGCCGAACGACCCCTTCACCACTTCTTCAAGTGATTTATTTTCCAGCCCGCTGCCTTCCAGAAGCTTATTGCCGTTATCGACATAGGCCTTGTGGTGCTTGTCGTGATGGTATTCGAGAGTCTCGCGCGACATATAAGGCGCGAGTGCATCATGGGCGTATGGCAGGTCAGGCAGCTTGAACGACATTATATCCTCCTCGAACCACAAATGATGTTTGCGGGATAAACCGGTCCTTGAAAGAAACCGGCCCGTCCCGAGCGAGTTCCTCAATCATTGTAATTAGGCGGTGGCGGGTCCCGGAGCAACGGCTTGGAACGGCGATTACAATGAGCCTGTCGTCTGCTCGGCAAAGGCCGCAGGCCGGCACGCGCACCAGTTAGCGATGTCTGGCTGCGGCTTTCGCGCTCCTAACTTTAATAGTTGCCGCAAGCGCCTGAAAAAGCGAGAATTCGCCATTGCGATAAGAATTTAGCCGGGAAACTACGGCGAAAGTTGCTGGTTAAAGCAGCGGATTCACGAAAGGGTGGAAAAAGTATGCCGATTTTGTTGTGTGGCCTCGGCGTGTTTGCCCTTGTTGCAGGGCTGATCATGGTGGGGTTTGGCGTCCCCATCAATGAATTCAGCTTTGGAAACACGCTGATCAGCGCCGGTACCACCGCGATTATCGGCGGTCTTATCATATTTGCGCTCGGGGTAACCGTCGGGCAGCTCCGTCGCATTGCCGAGGCTCTCGTCCGTCAAGGCCCGGGAGGGCAAGCCGAAATTCCTGAATCACTCGCTGCCGGCCCGCAGGCCGCACCATCTTCGAGCCGCGTCCCGTTTCCTGCGCGGCCAAGGTCCGAACCGGCGCCGGCGGGTCTTGGCCCGTTTAGCGAAGATCAAGTGGATGCGCCGCGCGCGAACCGTCGGGATCAGAGCCTGGCGCCGACACTTCGCAACCCCGAAGCGGCGCCACTGACGGTCGACGACGAGATTTCGCTGTCGCCACCGCATCCGGCTATTTCAGCTTCACCGACAGCAAGCAACGCTGGCGGACGTCCGCGACCTCCCGCAGCGCCGATATTCGGGGCTTCCGCGCAGGACATGGATCAAAACTTGGATCGGGACATGGATGGAGACGGTCAGGAGCCGATGCCTGGCTGGCGTTCGACCGCGCCCTCGATGCCTTCCGCTGCGCCGGCGCCGGGGCGTCCGCCGCAGGCGGCGCGATTCGATGCAATGTGGCCGGCTGAGGGAAAGCCGGAAAAGCCGCTATTTTCGGGTGACGCCAAACCGAATCTGCCTCCACCTCAACCGCCCGCAGGCTCGCAGAAGCACCCCGAACCCGAGGCACCAAAACCGCGCGCAGTGGCCATTCTCAAATCGGGCGTGGTCGATGGTATGGGCTATACGCTTTATGTTGACGGCTCTATCGAGGCAGAACTTCCGCAGGGCACCCTACGCTTTGCCTCGATAAATGAGCTGCGCAGCCATCTCGAAAAGAATTCATAATAGAAATTGAGTGTTTAGGGCGACAGGTTCCATCGCCTTTTCTTCGCTTTTCTTTGTTAAAGCCCGGGTAAGTCGCGTCTAACCAATATTTGTCGCGACAGTCCGCCAGCTTCTTCTTGCAACCACAGATGTGGAATAGTATTTTCAAATATAGGATCGATCACATTGGTCAGCCTAATGATGACCCGATGAGTTGATCTGTTTTGGGGAGAGGCAGGTTGCCTGCTCGGGCAGCCATTACTGAGCGGGACAACTTCAATGGCCGACAGCGTTGCCGATGGGAACTACATTGAACTGACGGCGGAAATTGTTTCTGCCTATGTCAGCAATAATACCGTCCCGGCGGCGGAAATTCCGGGGCTGATCAATCAGGTCCACGCCGCACTCGCGCGCGTATCGGGGAAGCCCGCGGAAGGTTCCAGCGAGCCTCTCAAGCCGGCCATTTCCGTAAAAAAGTCCATCACGCCCGAGTACATCGTCTGCCTTGAAGACGGGAAGAAATTCAAATCGCTCAAGCGCCACTTGCGGACGCAATACAATATGACGCCCGAGCAATACCGCGAAAAGTGGAGCCTGAACGCCGACTATCCGATGGTTGCGCCGAATTATGCGGCCGCCCGGTCGCAACTCGCAAAACAAATGGGGCTGGGTCAGCAGCGGCGCCGGCGGACCAAATAATCGCCGGCGCGCGCCCGTGCCCTCCTGCCGGAAATTCTGGTATAAATTCCTAAATCTGTGGATAGTCTAGGGCCGTTTTTGGGCCCGCGCGATAGAATAACTAATTCTATCAGTTATTTAGTAGCTACAAGAAATTTATCCCCGGTCTTTGAGTTTCGGCGATTATGTAGGTACATATTCCTACAGGAGATCGCTCGTGACCAGGCCGCCGACCCGGCTATCTCGCCTCGATGAAGGCGCCGTTTGCCGCCTGCTCCAGGACGTCGTCGGCGCGTGCTTTGCAGTGCCGCCGGAACAAATGCGCGCGGGATCACGTGGTCGCGCCCCGGTCGCCTTCGCCCGGCAGGTCGCGATGTATCTCACTCACGTAGTTTTTGGGCTGAATTACAGCGCGGCGGGCCGCATGTTTCGTCGCGACCGGACGACGGTCGCGCATGCGTGCCGCGTGGTCGAAGATCGGCGCGACAATCCTCGCACCGATGCGCTCCTGCAGGCTTTGGAGGATGTTCTCGGCGCCTTCACGCGAACACAGGTGCGTCGATGAGAAGGAAGTCCCGTAAACCCGCCGCGCGGTTGCCCGAGGTGGAACGGCCGGACATCGGGGGCTATCGAGCCCGGCATCTCGCGCTCGGCGAGCGCCGGATCGACACTGCCATTGGCCGCGCCCGGGTTGTGGTCGATGAAAACGAAAGTCCCCTGATCTGGCTTGCGCGCCGGCGCGGGCGCGATGGGCGCGCTTTGGTCGAACCGCACCAATTTCAGGCCGGCGAACGATTACGGCGAGATTTCACCTATGCCCATCTGATGCCGAATACGACCTCCAATTGGTCGAATCCGTTGGCGTCATCGCGCCGGACGGGCGCTGCCGTTCCCGGTGCGGCGACAGATACCATGGTCGCCGCGCGCCAACGCGTCCATCAGGCGCTCGACGCGGTCGAACCCGAATTCTCCGGACTGTTGCTTGACGTTTGCTGCTTTCTCAAGCGGCTCGAAGACGTCGAACGGGAACGGGCGTGGCCGGTTCGCTCCGGAAAAATCGTGCTGCAACTCGCACTCGAGCGTCTCGCCCGCCACTATGGCTTTGCCGCGCAAGCGCGGGGCCCGGCGCGCGCGCGTATTCGCACTTGGCTTGCCGACGGAGCTTGTTTCAGTGTTGATCCGGGCTGACTAAATCACGGCAGCGAGGGCGGCGCTGGCCTCGGTCCGGATGCGCTCGACCATCGCACGCAAGCCATTGGACCGCTGTGGCGTGAGATTCTCTTTCAGGCCGAGTTGATCAAACAATTTCAACGCATCGATCGACAGGATCTCGCGCGCACGTTTGCCGGAATAAACTGAAAACAGGATAGCGATCAGGCCGCGCACGATATGCGCGTCGCTATCGCCCTCGAAAGTTAGGACGGGGCCGGCCGCGCCGTTCGGTTTCACGTGCGTGAGCAGCCACACCTGGCTTGCACAACCCTGGACCTTGTTGGCTTCCGCATGGGCACTCTCTGCCAATGGCGGCAAAGTCCGGCCAAGCTCGATGACATAACGATAGCGGTCGTCCCACTCGTCCAGCAGGGCGAAATTCTCAACGATTTCGTCGATCGTGGTCATGGCGCTTCATATATAGACTCGGCGGCGTCGTGGCCAAATAGGCTGCGCCCGGCGCACAACTAGGCTGCAGGAAGGCCTCAGGCGGCGCGCAACAAGCGCCTTAAAACCGGCTATTTAGGCGGCTGGTCCGTTTGCGCGTGGATCCCGGCGCGGGGGCAGCGGGACAGGCGCATGGAAGGCTGGCGCCAAGTCAGTCGGCGTCAATGTGCCTTGGGCTCCTGTCGCTTGCCCCTGTCGCCATGACCGGTCTTTCCGTCTTGTCGCTTGCGGCAGATTTCTCGCGGAGCTTGGCAATGAACTCATAGAGAGTTCGGGCGCCGGCCTCGGCCTTATGACCGAGCGCGACGGCAACCTTGCCTCCGGTTACGCAGGCGTCAGGCTGGCGCTCGCAGAACCCACGTACGTCGGTAACCGCGGCACTGGCGATCGTCACGGCTTCCGAAGCGCCGATCTGCGCATCAGTTGACGTCGATTTGGTGCCGCTGGGAAGCAGCACGCAAACCACGCCCAGCCAGAATGCCATTCGCAGAAGAAAGAACATGACCCTACCCGTAACTACCCCGGCGGCTTATGCGTCGCCTTTGAAATAAAACCTATCAGAGATGGCTGAAGCTGTTGTTGGGATAGCAGCGAGCCTTTTGCTCAAAATCGACGAAGATTTTCGTCAACGTTTAGAAATTCGAATTTGATGAAAATTTTAAGCGATATTGCTTCCCCTGCAATTGCAGCGGCTTCGCGCGTTTGGCCATGGTTACCGGATCGGTAACGAATTGCCTTGATCGGTTCCATCCGCAAACAACAGAAACCAAAATTTCACCATGACCCGCAAATCGCGGCGGGAGCGCGGGCGAACCCGCTTCACCGTCGCCACCGGCGTCTGATTGGGGGGCGGCCTTAGTCATCGCTTAAGTCGCGTTAGCCTAAGGTCCGAAAGGGACACAGGGGCGCGTCTATCGGTAAGACGTGACAGGGACGGTGAGTTTACTCACGCCAGTATGGAATTATGTCGACGCCTTGGTGCCCTCCGCGGCTAAGCAAGATGCGTTGACCGCGGCTCGTCACCGGGCCTTCATCACCCCACGTTTGTTGGGCAGTTTTGCCGCGCTTGCGTGTCTGCCAATCTACCTCGCGGTCCGCGGCGTACCGAGCATGCTTGAATTTGGCGTTCTCGCCTGGCTCGTGACCCCGATTGTCAGTGTCTATTATCTATCCCGCACCGGCCGCTACGAAACCGCACATATCCTTTCATCGTTCTCGCTGGCCGGTGTTGCGATGCTGGTCGCCAGTTACTCCGGCGGAATCGCGTCGTTCGCCGCAATCTGGCTGGTCGTGGTGCCGCTCGAAGCTGCGTTGGCCGCCTCGCGTCGTGTCGTGCTCACAGCTACGGCTGTTTCGCTTGCCGCCACAGCCGCACTGTTGCTGCTGGGTATCACCGGAACACTTCCAGACCCGGTCACGGCTGAAGCGAGCCGTGGGGCGCTCACCGCATTGGGGCTCGTCGCGGCGGTGTTGTACGCGACCGGTCTCGCGCTTGGAGCCGAGTCTCTATCACGCACCAGTGCCTGGCTGCTGACCGACGAGGAAAATCGCTACCAGCTGCTCGCACGCAACATGACCGATGTCATCGTCCGCTACGGCCACGCCGGCTCGGTGCTGTTCATTTCGCCCGCGGCCGAGACGTTGTTCGGCGTCCCCGTCAACGATCTCGCGATGCACGGGCTGTTCGAGCGGGTTCACGTGGCTGATCGTCCGGCCTACCTGACCGCACTGGCCGATACCGCGGCTTTGGGCGAGGAACGGTCTCTCGAATTCCGAATTCAGCGGGATGCAGGAGCGCATCGCCACGGTCAATTTGTCTGGGTCGAAATGCGGTGCCGGCCTCTTGATCGCGCTGGCGGCAGCCAGGATCCGGCCACTCACGAAGTAGTGGCAGTTCTTCGCGACATCGACGAACGGAAATCACAAGAGCGCGCGTTCGAAGTCTGCACATTCGGAATCAGAACGTGCCAGCGCCGCGAAGAGCCGCTTTATCGCCACCATGAGCCACGAGCTGCGCACGCCGCTCAATGCGGTCATCGGCTTCTCCGAAATAATGATGAATAGCTCGCCTGAACTCGGCACGACGCGGAGAATGGAATATACGCGGCTGATAAACGCGTCCGGCCAGCACCTGCTTTCGGTCGTCAACGGGATCCTTGATGCATCCAAGATAGAAATAGGCAATTTTGCGATAGCTCCGGAACCATTCGCGCCGGGCCCGGCGATCGAAAGCTGCGCTGACCTGCTCGCCTTGAAGGCGCGGGAAGCCGGGATCGATCTCAAAATGCGTCTTGGCCGGGATCTGCCCGAAATCACCGCTGACCGCCGCGCCTTTCATCAGATACTGATCAATCTCATTTCCAATGCGGTCAAATTCACGCCGCGTGGAGGACAAATCACGATCCGCGCCGCGTGCGAGGGCCAGCGATTGAATTTGTCTGTCGAGGATACGGGTGTTGGTATCTGCGAGGCCGATCTGACGCGTGTGGGAGAAGCATTCTTCCAGGCTTCCGCGTCATACGATCGCCGGTATGAGGGCACAGGTCTTGGCCTTTCGATTGTGAAGGGGCTGGTGAAATTGCATGGAGGCGATATCGACATCTGGAGCCGGCTGGGGGAGGGCACGTGCGTGAAGGTCAGGCTTCCCTTGGAACAGGCCGCCCGTAAATCGAAAGAGGCCGTCAAGCTCGTCGACGACAGTCCACGGGAATTTCCATTGACCACAAAAAACTGGATGAAGAAAAGTGCGTAGACGCTCCAATCGCAGGGGTTCCGACAGATTTGCGGCAGCCGGCAGGCTCGCCGCAACGGCCACCGAGCACCCGCGTGAATTCGTCGCCATCGTCATGTCGACAATCGCGATATTTGCAATCGTCACCAACGCGCTTTTCCTGCAAAAGGGCCCGCATCCGGCTCCTATTTTTGCAACACGGTCCCTCCTTCAGCGCGAAGCAGCGCTCCCAACGCGCCTTCCGGCCACTCAAACGGGTCCTGCCGCCGATCCGGGCGCGCTCGCCAAGGTCCAGCTCGTCGTCAACATCCAGCGTGAACTGACCCGCAAGGGATTTTACGATGGTCCAGCCGACGGTATTTGGGGCGCCAAGACCGACGCCGCGGCGCGCGAATTTGTCCAGTCCGCCGGCTTGAAAATCAATCCCGAAGCAAATGAGGTTCTGCTGCGCGCGATCACAACGTCCGGTGCAAAAGCCCCTATCGCCGCTCCAGCCCTAACAAGTGCGGCCGCCGACCCGATAGCGAAATTGATCGGACCATCCAGACGCATGATGGCGGTACAGCGTGCTTTGTCGGATTTTGGCTACGGGCAGATCAAGCCCACCGGCACTTTCGATCCTGATACGCGGACGGCAATCGAAAAATTCGAGCGCGATCACCATTTGCCAGTGACAGGACAGATTTCCGATCGTGTAGTGCGTGAGCTCGCGGCGATGACCGGCCGCCCGCTGGAGTGATTGGCGTCGCTGCGAGTGCCCGTGCTAGTGAAGCCAATGCGGTTGAAATCAGGGATATGGGTTGCAGCTTATTTACGCCGTTGCAGCGTTGAAGGCGTTTTCGCCGCGGTCCGCCGGCGCGGCGCCGAAGAGGCCGGGGCGATCTTCATCAAAATCAATCGGCTCGACGGGACCGCCACGCTCTATGGTCCGGCACCCCAATCGGCTTTCGACGAAGCTCAACCGGCGGACCGCATGTTTGCAGCCGTCGCCGGTCGCGACCCTCCAGCAAAAGATGAGGATGTTGAAGCCCGTCTTGTGCGGGAAATGCGATTCGATCCGGATCTATGGATTATCGAGGCCGAGGATCGCGCAGGCAGAAATTTTCTCGACAACGTCGTCGTGTAACGACACCTAACGCTGGTTGATTTTGCCTCGTGCGGTCTGGATTTCGCGCTTGGCAGCCGGCCGAGGTGATGCGTGCTGGCTTTGTGCTCGGACGCCACGCCGTTCATCATCCCAGTAAATGGATTCATGCGCCGTTCTCGGCCGGGTTGCGCCTGCTTGCCAGATGCTCAGCATTCGCTCCGCGGCAGCGGGAGTGAGGTCGTCAAAAAGAATGCAAAGCTCGTACAGCCGCTGGGCCGATTGGCCAATCGCAGGATTTAGGAAAAGGAGAATTCGCTGAAGTATCTCGATGGAAATTCCAAGGGCCTTGGCGGCGACGACGATCGGTTCCCCGGAATGGTCATACGTAACCCTTTCTGCGAGTGCCCGGCTCGTGCTCAGCGCACGTTCGAGAACCCGACTGAACTCGGCGGGGTTGCGCCGCAGCGCCGCGCTCTCCAGCCGCCGGACGAGTTCGCTCGCGCCTGGCATCGGCCTGCGCTTTGCGGCTTCTGATGTGACGTCGAGATTGACGAGGATGAGGCGCCGTTCATCGGGGGAAGCCGAAAAAAACAGATCGATCAGATCCTCATTTGCGCCGAAGTCGAGCCGGTTGGCAGTGCCGGACGCCGCAAGCTTGCTGAGCACGGCCGCAGGCGCCTTCGAATATTGACGAAGCTTGGCCGCGACAGTGGCGCGGGTTTGTGCGTCGACCGCGTCGATCAGGCCCAGGGCCAACTCGACATACTGGGTCTCTTCCTCGGCGCTATGGACGGGCCGCTGCACATAAAGGTCGGTCAATACGCGCAGTAATGTCGGTCGGACGTCAACGCCGTCGCGGCAGGCCAAATCGACCAGGCTATCGAGGGAAACGCACGCGGAAGACTTCACCATTACAAACTACGCCGACATACGGGATACGCGACAATAGTCCGCGCGCGTTAGCAGACCGTTAACCTTGCAAGTCCTTTAATTGGCCAAAGGCACCGATCCGGCGGCCTCACGTGAACCATGCGCCGGGGCGGAAGGGGGACTGCAATGGGTGAAATCATCCGATTTCCCGACGAAGTAAGCCCGCGCGGCAAATATGTCGACGCCAGCACCGAACCTGCGACGGTAATTATTCTACCGGTGATCCGCATCGACCGTGATCCGGACGGTTCGAATGGTCTCGAACCGCACACCGGCAACAATCCCGGCCGCCGGCGCCGACGCCGGGCCGCACGCTGATCGGAATCAACCAACGAACAATCCGATGTGCATTCCGCAGCCGCCACGGACTCGAACAAACGGGTGGCAAGGACTGCTTGCTCTCGTCGCGCTTTCGTTTCTCGCCGGCTGTGCGAACAGCGACTTCGGGGAGGTCAACCAGACACTCGTAACCGACGGAATCCACGACTGGCTCGGTCGTGGCTCCGGCGGCGCGCATCCGGTGCCTCCCTCGAAATTCGAATATACGGACGATGAGCGCGCGCTCCGCGATCTTGCCTACCCGTTGATCGAACCGCCATACGATCGGCAGCAATGGTATTCGGTCGCCGGCGAGTACGGCCTGTATCATTCGAACATAGCGGATCACCGCAGGTATTTCGATCGCGTGATGGATGAATGCCATCGTTCGCCATCGGCGGTTTATGCGCGGCTTATCGACGACGTTCGCAACGATATCACGCGGCTTTCGCAATTCTTCGAGACCGCGGGACGCGTCGTCGACATCGACCAGAAGAGGCAAAAAAGTCTCGCCTATGTTTCCACGCTCGGCAAATCAGAGCGTGTGAACGCGCTGCGCCGTATCCGGGAGAACGCCCATGTCGTGGCGATCGTGCGCCAGAGCCTGGATGATCGGGTAGCATCATATCATTTTGCGCTTGAACGCCTGGTGATCACGACGCCGTCGGGCCAGGCGGTGGAAGCCGAACGATCGCTCAATCTGTTGCAAAATCAGATTGCGCGATATCAAACCCTTCCGCCGACATGGACACGAGAGCCGAGTCTGGCCTCAGCCAATTAGGCAAATCAGCTATTTTTGCGAGCGCGTCGGCTCGGTTTCACGCGAGCATCGTGAGGCGGCGACCGCACTTTGCGCAGCTGGCATCAGTCCAGGTTCGGGAGCCATCGCGCGTATGGCGATAAGCCCGGTCAGCGAAGGGGATTCCACAATCAGGCGGTCTGCAGCGGTAACCTCTTCGTCTTCCGGGACCTGCTCATGTTGTGCGGCGGTCATCAGATCAAGTTCGATCACACGCCGTCCTGCGGCGCGGTCGTTGATGGCGTAATAGGCCACGTCATAGCGGGTGTAAAAGGATACGGACGTATAGGCGGGACTCACCGGTACGGTAAGTTTCAATGGCCCATCCGAAAGATCATACCGGCACACAGCAGTTGCGAAAGCAGGATCCATGAATGGCATGATCGCCTTCTCGGGCGTCGGCGCCGGCAAGGCAACGACCGTATTCACGGGGGCGACAGGGGTGAGCCGCGCATAAGCATCCTGCGTCGCCGTGCGCGGCAAGATGATGACGGTGGCGAGATGTACAATCCCGCCGAGCAACGCGCCTCCCAGACATAAGAGCAGCCAGCGGGTCATGGACAGCTCCGCGTCGCCACTTGAGGCATCGGTACCTCACGGCCGGCTTTCGTCGATACACCCACGGCAGTATCGTAAAGACGGAGCTGGAGTTGATAGCGCTCTTCACCCCCGGTCGGCAGCCAATTGCCGGGATTTGCGCGAGGCGCGACAACGATCTCGAAATTTCCATCGGCGCGGCGGACGACTTCCTCGCTGGTGAATCCGTACCGGCTCACGGTATTGGCGATCAGGGCGCCGTCCGCGTTGTAGAGCGTCAGCGTCCAATAACGCGCCGCGGGCGTAATTCCTGAAATCACAACATTGCAACGGCCATCGAGTGCCTTGCCGGTATCGTCGGCCTTTAAAGTGAACGAGACGCCGTCGCCGAGTGCAATTGGCAAGCGTCCAGAGCGCGCAATAGACGCGCGTGCATAGGGATCGGCGTCGTTCGTCCCTGATTTCGGCCACGCCGTCCAGCTTTCGATCGCCAATGCGCCGAAGGCCGCTCCCCGGCTGAGGGCGAAATAAGTCAGGCCGAGACCAACAAGCGTGGCGACGGCGAGAGCAAACAGCGTTCCAGTTATCAGACGCACGATTGTTCGATTGGCAAATGAGAAAAATTGGCTATCGGAGAGAGACTACGCGTACGGCGGGGTTACGGCTAATCAGTGATTTCCGAATGCGCGTCCCTCCAACGACACGGCAAGCGCATCCCCTTTGCCGGACGCGTCAGCCCGCTTGTCCCCGGCGTCCGCAGCGGTGGGTTGCCCGGGGCCCGTGGGACCAAGCGCGCGGTTTGCGTCATCCAACATCCGTTCGACGCGGACGAGAATATCCGCTCCGCGTTTTGTGAGAAGTGCGGGGCGGGGCGGGGGCTGGGGCTCGCCGGATTTCGACTTGACCTCGGCAACAGCCGGCTGCTGCCGGACCTGCGGCACCGGAACTCCCGGGAGTTGTTTGAGCTCGATGCCCTGATGTGCATAGGCCATGATGTTGTGCCACGTCATTGCCGGCAATGAACCACCCGTCATCCGGTTCGTCGACTGATAATCGTCATTTCCGAACCAGACCCCGCAAACGAAATTGCCCGTGTAGCCCATGAACCAGGCGTCGCGGTAAGCGTTCGTCGTGCCGGTCTTGCCGGCGGCAACGATACCGTCGAGTTCGAGCACGGCGACCGGTGCCGTTTTCGACCACGCTGTTCATCATCTTTATCATGTCCGCAGCAACACCAGGCGGCAGCACCTGGCGCGGCTTCGGCCCATCGCGGTCGTAGCGCCACACGAGATCGCCGGCGCCGGTGCGTACCTCGAGGATTGCGTGGGGCGTAACGGCCTTGCCCATATTCGGGAATGTCGCGTAGGCGCCGGTATGATCGAGGACTGTGACTTCATCCGCACCGATTGGCAGAGACGGTGTGTCTGGCAATGGCGTGCGGATGCCCATGTCGTGCGCGGTCTTTACAATGCGGGCGCGCCCGATCTTCGCATTGCCGTCGCCAACCGTAATCGACAGCTTCACCGCGATCGTATTGATCGAATGCGTGAGCGCCTGGATCAGTGGCATCGAGCCGGCATAGCCATGCCCGTAGTTGTGCGGACACCAGTTGCCGATGCATACCGGCCCGTCAACGACGATCGACGTCGGTTTCATGCCATGCTCGAGCGCGGTGGCATAGACATAAGGCTTGAACGACGAGCCGGGTTGCCGCATCGCATCGGTCGCGCGATTGAACTGGCTCGCGCCATAGTCCCGCCCGCCGACCATCGCGCGCACGGAACCATCGACGTCCATCAATACGGCGGCCGCTTGCCGGGCATGATATTCCTGGCCGTACTGCCGCAGTGAATTTTCGACCGCCGAGTCGGCGGCATTCTGCAGGTTGGTGTCGAGTGCGGTCCGAACGACAAAAACACGTTCGGTCATCGATTTCGGAAAAGTATCGACCAGCTTCTTCATTTCGTCGAATGCCCAATCGAGATAGTAATTGGGGGCACGATCGTCGCGGCGATCGACGGGCGTTGCCGGATGACGGCGGGCGCCGAATACCTGGCCCTCCGTCATCATGTTGGCCTCGACCAGATTGTCGAGCACGACGTTGGCGCGCGCGCGTGCGGCCGGCAGGTTGACGTGTGGGGCAAATTTTGTCGGGGCCTTGAACAGGCCGGCAAGCATGGCGGCTTCAGCGAGATTTACGTCGCGCGCCGATTTGTTGAAATAGTATTGAGCGGCTGCGTCGACTTCCGAAAGCGCCGCCTCCCATGTAGGCGCGATCGAGATAGAGCTTGAGAATCTCATTCTTCGTCAGCCGCGCCTCCAGCCACATGGCGAGAAACGCTTCCTTGATCTTGCGTTCGAGCGTGCGTTCGTTGCTCAGGAACAGGTTTTTGGCGAGCTGCTGGGTGATCGAGGAGCCGCCCTGCACGACACCGCCCGCACGCGTGTTGGCAACGAGCGCACGCATTGTACCGGCGACATCGATGCCGAAATGCTCGTAGAAGCGTCGATCCTCGGTCGCGAGCACCGCCTTGATCAGATGATCAGGAAACTGATCGAGCGGGATCGAATCGTTGTGCCGGATGCCGCGCGAGCCGACTTCATTGCCGTAACGATCAAGGAAGGTTACCGCCAGTTCGGATTTTTTCAGCCAGTCATCGTCGGACGTTTCGCGAAAGGCGGGCACCGCCAGGGCCAGCATCACCACGAGTCCGAACATTCCGATTGTGGCGCCCTCGGACAACAATTCGTTGAGCCAGCGTCGCCAGCCTGCGGCGTGGAAGCGGTCCATGAATGTCGAAAAACGTTCATAGGCTTCACGCGCGCCCGACGCGCCCCGGAACAGGCTGAAGTCGATCCATGCATCCAGCCCCAACAGGAACCGTTTGATGTTGGGCTTCCAGCCTTCGGGAAAGAGGTCGCGCATGCCACTCGTAAAAATGAAGCCGGCGGGACGCCGGACAGCAGGAATTTACCCGATCGGCCAACCCACGGCCAATGCCGTGTTCAATCCGGTTGGAAGCAGGGTGAACGGTAATTGCGGTGAAAAATGGCCAAAAAGGACAGCAATACCGTCGCAGCCTGTATGACCCCCGCCAAGAGCGGGATTCTGACCGTGAATGCCCCAAACCGTCATGCCTGGGCTTGTCCCCGCCATCCACGTCTATAGCTTGGCTGCGAATCGAGGCGTGACTACCCGGCCAGACGCCTGGTCTGACGAACGAGAGTTCTCGATGCCCGAGCCGCAAGTCCCGTTCTGGCGCAGAAAAGCGCTGTCAGCGATGACGCGTGCCGAATGGGAAAGCCTGTGCGACGGTTGCGGCCGCTGCTGTCTCAACAAGTTGATCGACGATGACACTAACGAAACGGTATTCACCGACGTCAGTTGCCGCCTGCTGGACAGCAAAAGCTGTCGCTGCAGCGATTATGCGCACCGGCAGGCGAAGGTGAAGGATTGCGTCCGGCTCACGCCGCGGAATGTGAGGCGGTTGAAATGGCTGCCGCCGACTTGCGCCTATCGCCTGGTAGCGGAAGGCAAGGATCTTGCGTGGTGGCATCCCCTCGTCTCGGGAAGCTCCGAGACCGTGCACACGGCCGGTGTCTCAGTCCGTGGCCGCGTCGCGGCAAGCGAAGCCGATGTGCCGGACGAGAAGCTCGAGGAATATATTGTCAGTTGGCCGGGCAAGTGGCCGAAGGGCGCGCGAGGCAAGCGCTGATCATATCGGTCGCGCGATTACCGCACGCGAGGTAAGATCGAGAAATCATAAGCTCTCGGTTCGGCCGCACCGGCGAACGAGTAGTGCCACCATTCCCGGAAATAATTTGCAAAGCCGTGGCGGTGCATTGCGGCCTTCAATACGCCACGCCAGTGCCGCTGCTGTGAATCTATGGCATTGCTGGCGCCATAACTTCTGTTGTCGAAGCAATCGAAGCCCGTACCCATGTCGAGACTATTGTCCGGCGCCCGCCGCGACGCGGGGCCCGTGCAGGGACCATAGTGCGCGGCTGGATCGAAACGCGAGGTGGTCCCGATGGGTAGCCTGACGAGCGTGAGGTCGACAGTGGTCCCCGTGGAATGTTTCGATTGCGCAGCGATGTAACCCAGCGAGAACAGGTTGCGCTTGCGCAGCGCAGGGTAAAAGCGTTTCGTGGCTTCACTGTCCTCGCCGTCATGAGCCCAAACCTCCATGGCGCGCACCGCGCGGGTGGGGCGGTAACAGTCATAGACTTTCAGGCTCAGGTTTTCGCGAGCGAGATCGGCTTGCACGCGTTTGAGCGCTTCGGCTGCCTCGCGGCGCAAAATGCATTCTGCGGCGCTATAGCCGGGCAGGGGGCGGCCGGTAAAATTGTCGGCAGTGGCGTAGCGGATGTCCTGGGCAATGCTTGGGTCGATGTCGCGGAGATAAACGAACCCCGGCGGCAGCATCTCGCGCGCGAACGCGGGAGAGGTCGCAAGCAGCAAAACGGCGGTTAGCAGTTTTCGTAATTTCAACAGTCGTTCCTGTATAGTACTGGTATGTCCGCGCTTGACGCGCCCTTTCAATCTATCGGGCAAGGCACGGCTATTCCAAGCAACACCGCCGGGACGAGCCGGCGATTACAGACCATAGAGGGGCCAGGGTCACATTGCAAAGTCTGGCGCGCGAAATCCCCGTTATCGCGGGGAAGAGCGGACGCTCAAGCACATACCACCCCCGCACCGCGGCGTCTTGCTTTGCGGGACCCGGCAAGGCATTGAGCAAGGTGGATCGGGTTGCCGGACATTGAGTCTTTATATATTTGCAGTTCGCTTATGACGCCCTCCAAACCGAAAATTAAGCCGCGACCGGCAACGGCTATGCCGGAACCGGCCCCACTGACGCATCCGGAAATCAGAACCATCGTGATCGGCATCATGCTGGCGATGTTTCTCGGGGCGCTCGATCAGACGATCGTCGCCACCGCGCTGCCGACGATAGGGCGGCATTTCGACAATCTTGAGGATTTGTCGTGGGTTGTAACCGCCTATCTTTTGACGGGTACCGCGGTCACCCCGCTTTACGGCAAGCTCTCCGATATCCATGGCCGCCGCACGGTCATGTTGGCGGCGATCGGCATTTTCGTCGTCGGTTCGATCGCCTGCGCGCTGGCCTCAAGCATGGGCGCGCTGGTGCTGGGACGCGCATTTCAGGGGCTCGGCGGCGGCGGGCTGATGGCGTTGGCGCAAACCATCATTGCAGACATCGTTTCTCCGCGAGAGCGAGGTCGCTATCAAGGATATATTGGCGCCGTGTTCGCGATATCCTCGGTCGGCGGGCCCGTACTCGGAGGATTTCTGACCGAACATATCGATTGGTCGCTGATCTTCTGGATCAATGTGCCGCTAGGCCTGTGCGCGTTGGGAATGACGTCGAGCGTGTTGCGGCGGATTCCGTTTCACCCGCGCAAGCGCAGGCTTGACCTCGTCGGCGCCCTCCTGATGATGGCGGCTGCGGTTGCGCTGCTGCTCGCATTGACCTGGGGCGGACAGCGCTTTGAATGGATCTCGCCCCAGATCGGCGGGCTTCTGCTTGTATCGGCCATATTGTGGTGCCTGTTCGCCTGGCGTCTGGTGACGACCCGCGATCCATTTCTCCCGCTCACGGTTCTCGGAAATCCGGTCGTGCGTTGCGCGGCGCTTGCGGGGGCCTGCAATATGGGCACGCTCGTCGGCATGACCATCTTTGTCCCGCTCTATTTTGAGGTCGCGCTGCATTTGTCAGCCAGCAAATCCGGCTTGGCGCTAATTCCCCTGATGGCGGCGACAGTCGCATTTTCGACCATCACCGGCCGGTTGATGATGCACGTCGTGCATTACAAGCGAATATCGTTGTTGGGGTTGTCTCTCTCGATCGTGTCGCTTGGCCCGCTGGCGATCTGGCCGACATCAATGCCGGTCTCGCTCGTCTTGCCTTTGCTGCTGCTGATAGGTTCAGGGCTCGGCACGGTGTTTCCCGTGTCGACCGTCTGCATGCAGAATGCGGTTGCACGTTCGCAAATGGGAGTTGCAACGGGTGCGGCAAATTTTTTCCGCGCGTTGTTTTCCGCGCTTGTTGTTGCATTGCTCGGGGCCATTGTTCTCGGGGGTCTTGGCGGCGTCACCGGCATGTCGGTTGAAATGCTCGCGCGTACTGCGTCGGCGCCCGATCTTGCCTATGCATTCCGATTTGTATTTCTTGCCTGCGCGCTTGTTTTGACATTCGGCATGGCGTTTCTGATTTCACTGGAGGAACGCCCGCTCAAAGGCCCGTCGCCTCCCTCGCAGGCCGCGACCGCGCCCACCGCTCCTGCGACACCTATTCCCGCCGAATAGAGGCGTTCCAGAAATCGCGCGACAGTCGGGGCAATTTCCAGTAAGCACGCGCTGTCGCGATCTAGAGGAGAGGTCCGAGCTTGGCAGAAACCAGCCTCACCGCACCGCATACGACCGCTTTCCCGCTGCGGCCTTGGTACCTCGTCGCCGCCGCAACGGCCCTTGCGGTGATGATCGGCGCCATCCTGAGCCCGAGCCTTTGGCTGCTCGATTTCGTGCACGTTATGGCGGGCGCTCTTTGGACCGGCATCGACCTTTTTATGGGTTTCATCGTGGGACCGGTGTTGCGCGGCGTCTCGTTCGAGACCCGCCGCGCCATTATTGGCGGTCTGATCCCGCGGACGTTGATACTGATGCCGACCCTATCCACCATCACTTCCACCGCCGGCTGGTTCCTGGCGGTGCGTATGGGTTTTCTCAATCTCGGCTATCCTGAATTCTGGTGGGTCGTCGCTGCGCTTTCGATCGTCACGGTCCTCACGATCCAGGGGCTTGGCTATCTGCTGCCGGCGAATCTGCGGCTTTATTTCGAAGTGCAAAAAGCGCAGCCCGACATGCAGAAGATAGGCCGCTGGATGAAAACCTATCTGCGAGTCGTGGCGGTGCAGGGCACGATGCAGGTCGCGATCATCGTGGTCATGGCGCGTTTTGCGACCGGCTTCTAATCCGTCGATTGCCCTAACGCTGCAAAAGTGCACGGTGCGGTTCAGCCCGCACCGAGAAGCTCCATGCTCTTGTGAAAGAAATAGACCCCGAGGGCGAGCCCACCGATCGAGCTCCAGCCCGACACCGATCGGCCGGCCCATTCCGTTGCAGCGCCGGCGGCGATTGCCGTTCCGTACGGCAAAACCACCAGCAAGACAGTCATTACGACGTACATGTTCGTCAGCTCATCTTACAACGATGGCAAGTGGCAGAAGCTCATCAGGAGGATGGCGCTCAGCTCAGAAAATTTGAAATGACAAGACCGACGACAAAAATGGTGATGGACGCCGCCATAATGTCACCGCCGACCTTGCCGATCCGCTCCGGCATTCCCATGGATGGGTCGAAGTAGGCCATTGCTTCCCCCGTGTGATGTCTCCTGCACTAGATGGGGGGTGGATCAGCTGCACAAGTCAAATTGGCGTAAAGAAACCAATCGCGGGCAGCGTAGTCGAAAATTCGGTAACGTCCATGGCCGGTTGACATACCAGATCTGCGGTGAAGTGATCGGCGCCGTACTGAATCCGTTCCGGCCACAATAGAGTGTGAGTGCGGTGGTCGATGTCAGCGGGGGGTCTCGGAATGGCAGGAGCCCGGGCCCTGCTGCCATAGCCAGCCGCATTTGGTGCAGCCCGAAAGGCCGATGCCGAGCAGGGTAACAAGACACATGATGGCTGCGAGACTCGGGCGCATCGGTTGACCATAGCCGACCGCGCCCATCGCGGCGAGAGGACTTCCCGGTTTGCCGCACACGCGGCGCAGACGTCGGCCGAACGAATGTCGGGGCTGGTTTTGATGAACGAAAGTCCTATATGAGAAACTCTATATGAATGGCAGCGACGTTCCCTAAATTGCGGCTATAATGGTTGGCCGCGGCTCCGGCGGCAGTGCAGTCTGCCGCCCTCTCACAAGAGGCGCCGAGTTCATGTCTCTCCGACCCGTCAAGCGCATCGTCCAGTCAAAGCCCACCATCGAGGGCGCAGGAGTACGCCTGCGCCGCGCGTTCGGTTTCGGGGACACGGCCGAGACCGATCCGTTTCTTCTGCTGGACGATTTTCGCAACGACCGGCCGAGCGATTATCTCGCCGGTTTTCCGTGGCATCCGCACCGCGGAATTGAAACCATCACTTACGTGCTAAACGGCACCGTCGAACACGGCGACAGCTTGGGCAATCGAGGCACACTCGAATCGGGCGACGTGCAATGGATGACGGCGGGCCGAGGAATCATGCATCAGGAAATGCCCAAAGGCGACCCTATCGGCCGGATGCACGGCTTTCAGCTATGGGCAAATTTGCCTTCATCGCTCAAGATGACGAAGCCGCGCTATCAGGACATCAAGGGCGCTCAAATTCCGGAGATTGTCGACGACGATGGCACGCGAGTGCGCGTGGTGTGCGGCGAGTTTTGGGGCAAGAAAGGCCCGATCGATGGCGTCGCCGCCGATCCGCGCTACCTCGACGTTTTCATCCCCGCCAACAAGCGCAAGACGCTCCCGGTTGAAGTGGAGCGGCATGCATTCGCCTACGTGTTCGAGGGAGAAGGCAAGTTTGCTTCGGCCTCAAAACCGTTCGGCGTCCTGTCCGAGAAGCAGGTCAACGGCGAGGAGATCCTGTTTCGCGAGCCGGCAGGCGATCGTTCGCTGATCCTTTTTGATGCCGGCGACGCAATCACGGTGCAGGCGGGGGAACAGGGCATCCGGTTTCTGCTGGTGTCCGGCAAGCCGATCGAGGAACCCGTCGCCTGGTACGGGCCAATCGTAATGAACACGCAGACCGAATTGCAGCAGGCTGTCTCCGAATTGCGCGACGGGACATTCATCAAGGGACAGCCGGGCATTCTTGCCTCGGATTGACCCCAGGATTACCCCCGACCCAGCTGCCTGGCGATGGAACTTTTCACCCGTACCAGCGTTTGCGCGTAAGGCTGCGGGGGTTAGTCTATGCGCCATTGGCGCGATGAAATGTCCGGATCTCCCATGACCACAGCACGACGTCCGCGCGGTGGAGCGCGGGCGCAGCTGCGCGGTTTCAATTGGGCGACCACTTCATTAGGGCCGCAGGAGAACTGGCCGCACGCCCTGCGCGCGATTGTCGACGTCATCCTCGGTTCCGGTTTTCCCATGTCGGTCCGATGGGGCCCGGATCTCGTCATGATATACAACGACGCCTACGCGCCATTGCTCGGCGACCGGCATCCTAAGGTGCTCGGCAAGCCGCTGCGGGAGGTATGGCCGGAAATTTACGACGAGCTTGGCGCGCTCCATACAAGCATTCTGCATGGCGAACGCGAAAGCTTTTTCGCCGAAGACCATCTATGGCGGATTCAGCGTTTTGGCGTGCCCGAAGATGCGCGCTTCACAATCAGTTACAGCCCAATTCCCGACCCCACCGCGCCGAATGGCATCGGCGGCGTGCTCGCAACGGCGTTTGAAACGACAAAGCGTTGGCGCGACGAAGAAACCTTGCGCGTGCTCACCGAGCGACTCGAAACCGAGATCGAGCAACGCACGCGCGAGCGTGACCGCATCTGGGCGGTGTCCGAAGACCTGCTTGGGGTATCGAATTTCGAAGGCTACTTCATCAGTGTCAATCCGGCCTGGACCGGTCTACTCGGTTGGAGTGAAGACGAAATCAAATCACTGCATGTCAACGAATTACGCCACCCTGACGACGCAGCGGCCGCGACAACCGGCCGTTTGCGGCTCAAGCAAGGCACACCGACCGTGCGCATGGAGAACCGCTTTCGTCATCGCGATGGAAGCTGGCGCTGGATTGCATGGACCATGACCACGGACAACGGCTTGATCTATGTGGCGGGCCGGCACATCACGGCGGAGAAAGAGGCGGAGGTGGCGCTCCGCGAAAGCGACCGGCAATTCCGGTCACTCGTTGCCGGTGTGACCGACTATGCGCTGATCATGCTCGACCCGGGCGGAACAGTGACGAGCTGGAATTCGGGTGCCGAACGTATCAAGGGCTATAAAGCCGAAGAGATCATCGGCCGGCATTTCTCCGAATTTTACACCCCGGACGACCGCATCAGCGGATTGCCCAACCGGGCCCTGTCGATCGCGGCCGCAACGGGCCGGTTCGAAGCAGAGGCCTGGCGCGTGCGGAAGAACGGTTCGCTGTTCTGGGCCAATGTGGTCATCGATGCGATCCGTGATGACGCCGGTGGTCTTCTCGGCTTTGCAAAGATCACGCGCGATGTCACCGAGCGGCGCAACGCGCAGGAAGCGCTCGACCGTGCGCACCAGCAGCTGGCCCAAGCCCAGAAGATGGAGGCGCTCGGCCAACTGACGGGCGGAGTCGCTCACGATTTCAACAATTTGCTGATGGTCGTGAGTGGCCAGGCGCAGGCATTGACGCGCCGAATGACCGACGAGAAAAATGTCCGCTCTCTCGAGGCGATTCTCGCGGCAGCGTCACGCGGCGAGGCGCTCACGCGGCAGCTGCTCACCTTCGCGCGCCGGCAGCCGCAAAATCCGCGCACGGTCAATCTCGGCCAAATTCTCGGCGCCTTTCACGACGTGCTTGCGAGTTCAGTGCGCGGCAAGGTAGATTTGCGCATCGACATTCCGCCGGCGGTATGGCCGGTTGCGATCGATATTCCCGAATTCGAGCTGGTGCTCGTCAATCTCGTCGTAAATGCGCGCGATGCGATGCCGGACGGCGGCTCGATCATTGTATCGGCGCAAAATACCACGCTGCGCGGCACTGAAACGATCGAAGGGATCAAGGGTGAATTCGTTGCGCTGACAGTCACCGACGCCGGCACCGGCATTCCGCCGGAGTTGCTGACGAAAATATTCGAGCCGTTTTTTACCACCAAGACCGCGGGCAAGGGCACCGGCCTCGGCCTGTCGCAGGCCTATGGCTTTGCCCATCAGTCGGGCGGAACCATCAGCGTGCGCAGCAGCGTCGGCAAAGGCACGCAGGTGACGCTGCATCTTCCACGCAGCCACGCTCCCGTCGCGGCCGTTATCCCGTCCGAGTTGGCCGGCCAGACGTCCGGCAGCGGTGAGACAATCCTGGTTGTGGAGGACAATCCGGATGTGAAGACGGTCGCGGTGACGCTGCTCGAGCAGCTTAACTATCGGACGGTTGCGGTCGACAATGCCAAATCGGCGCTCAATGTGCTTGCATCCGGCCCGCCGGTCGATCTCGTCTTCACCGACGTCATGCTGCCCGGCGACGTTGACGGCGTGATGCTCGCGCAATCGATCGGCAAGCGATATCCGCGTGTGCCGGTCCTGCTTACAAGCGGCTACGCCAAGGCGCTGGCCGGCCGGCACGGGCTGGCAATACTGCGCAAGCCCTATCAGCTTGCCGCGCTCGCCGAAGCGATCCGGAAGGCTCTGTCGACCCGCCGGGCCGAGGACGGACAGGTCCGTTTGCTCTAAGTCGTCCTCCTCGATAGTGGTCCGATTGCGTAAAATTGTTCTGTGGAGTGCCCCGGCCGCCGCGCCGGGGTATTTTCTTTTGAGCGGCTGAACGACGTGCACGGGAACCATTCGCAGGCGCCAGGCTTGGTCGGGCAGGGTCATTCAGCTTTGTGAGGTAGTCGATGAGCGCGCATCTGTCGGACTGGCACTCGGATAATCCGGATCTCCACCCACTGGGATGGGTCGCGGCGTTCCTCTGCGCGATCGTGGTCTATCTCGCCGCGATGGCTGCGCTGGGAACGATGATCAATGGGGGATGAGACGGCCGCGCGCTCGATGCGGATACGGGGTCACGTGCCTGGAAACGCGGGAAAGTCGATGCGGAGCGTCAATGCGAGCTCAGACATCTGCGATGCGCGTTTCAACACTTTGACACTCAGGGCACACAAAGGTCAGCAGCTCATGTTTGGGATTGATGGCCTCAATGCCAAAGAGGTTAGTTTTCGCTCCGCATTTCGCGCAGTTTGGGCGCTTTATTGAGTTGGAATGAGCGGTGGCCGGTTTATAGGTGACCATTAAAACCCTGTTGCCATCTCGCATTCGCCCGCGTGCCCGGCAGAGACGTTGCCTTTAGTGGCAACTTTCCGCCTTTGCGAACATAGAGTTGAGCCCTTGCAAATTCCGGGACGCTAGGAAAAAACTCCTTGACAGCGTGACGCTCCTTGGGTACACATTCGGCACGCTCCACAATTGCATTTGAGGGATAGCAGCGGGGGTCGGAACCGCGCCGCGCGGCATTGCGTTGTTTTCAGTGGTGCGGCCTGCGTGCCGCCATATGGGGACAACGATGCCGCAGATCGACGATAAGCCTATCGTGGAAAATACCACCGAGGCCCGCGCCGCGGTCACGGGGCACAATGTGCGTTATGTACTGCTGATCGGGACATCTGCCGTCGTCGTGCTCTTCGTCATCACTTACTTTGCCACAAGGTGGTGAGCCGTATTCCGCGCGAGTTGAAAAGTTTTCGCCGCAGACGCTGTTCAGCCATTTTGGATCGATTAGTTGCAAGCGTTCGTATTTGAGAATCGCCTCCCGCGCCTAGCGCCGCTTTTTCCGCGTCGCCTTCTTGCCGCCTGCCTTTTTCCGTGCCGCCGGTTTCGCGGCCGCAAGTTTGAGCACAACATCGCCGGACACAGGATCGGTGAGCCCGAGTTCGTTGCCGAGATCCTCGAGATCATCGCGGAACGTGTCGAGGATCCCGACCATTTCGGGCCGGGCAGCGGCGAGACTCTTCGAAATTCGCCCATTCACCGATGATGCAGAAGGTCTGTTCGCCTGTGCGCACAAGAGCCCCGCCGCGGAAACCCTTAAATTTGTGCCGTACGGCACGGTGCGCCGCGATGAAATGTTCCTGCTGGCCTGACTTCACGCGAAATCGCACGACATTGAATGCAGTCATCTTGCCCCTCCGTTGACTGAACCGTGGTCCTTACTCATTGTCAGAGTGCGACTTTCTTTCGATGCAGACAAGAGCTGCGCCTGAGCTGATGAGCAAGCGCGACAGCCGTTCATGAGCCGTCGCTGCGATCGCACGTGCGGCAGAGACTGATACAATCTTTAAAACGGCAAATCGCGTCGGATACTAGGATAGAAGCATCATGCTCGATCGAATTAAGTCGCTGCTCCGCGTGCCGGAGCGCAAGGCCTCGCGCACGGCGCGACTGGTTGCACTCGAAAACGGTGGCCGCCCGCGCTGGAGTCCGCGCGACTACTTGGTGCTGGCGCGCCAAGGCTATGCGCGCAACGCCATTGTCTACCGCGCAGTGCGGTTGATCGCCGAGAGCATCGGGGCGCTCAACTTCGTTCTCTATGAGGGCGTGGCCGAGCGCGACACGCATCCCTTGCTCGATCTCATACGTCGGCCAAACCCGCGCCAGGACGGCGCGTCGTTCCTCGAAGCCGTGGCCTCGCATCTTTTGCTCGCGGGCAATGCGTATGTTGAGGCCGTAGCTCTGTCCAGCGACAACGGCGTGCAATCCGCGGTCCAGAATGGAACGGACGTGCGCGAACTCTATTTGCTGCGGCCGGATCGCATGAAGCTGGTGCCGGGGCCGGACGGTTGGCCGCAGGCTTACGATTATACGGTTGCGGGACATACGGTGCGTTTTGACCAGGGTGCGGAGCTGCCGCCGATTTTTCATCTCACATTTTTCAATCCGCTCGATGACCACTACGGGATGGGCCCGCTCGAAGCCGCCGCGGTCGCGGTCGACACGCACAATGCCGCGGCTGGTTGGAACAAGGCGTTGCTCGACAATGCGGCCAGGCCATCGGGCGCGCTAGTCTTCGATGGTGGCGACGGCGCCGTGCTCACACCTATGCAGTTCGAACGCATGAAGTCGCAGTTTGCCGAACAGTACCAGGGCGCCGCCAATGCCGGCCGGCCGATGGTGCTGGAAGGCGGGATCGAGTGGAAGGCGATGTCGCTGTCGCCACGCGATATGGACTTTCTCGAAGCCAAGCATGCCGCCGCGCGAGAGATCGCGCTTGCCTTTGGCGTTCCGCCGATGCTGCTCGCCATCCCCGGTGACAACACTTATTCCAACTACCAGGAAGCCAACCGCGTGTTCTGGCGCCAGAGCGTGCTGCCGATGGCGCAGCGCATCGCCTGCGCGCTTTCATACTGGCTCGCGCCGGCCTTCGGCGAAGGCCTCGCGCTTGCGGTCGACACAGACCGCATCGAAGCGCTCAGCCCTGATCGCGCTGCGCTTTGGGAACGAGTGAGCAACGCGCCGTTTCTTACGGTCAACGAACAGCGCATTGCTACCGGCTATGGACCGATTGAAGGCGGCTACGTGTTTCCTCGCGCATAATAGGAACAAATCTCGCGCAATTGTCGTTCTCCCGGGTGAAACCTCGCTGTGCGAGGCCCAATCAATGGAACCCGAGGTAAAATCATGAAGAGGACAGCCGTGATGCTCGCCCTTGGCCTGGCAGGCGCACTCGCCGCGTCAGGGGCAATGGCGCAGAACAGCGGGATCACGAACAATACTGCTCGGACCAAGCCCGCGGACAGGGCAAGCAAAAGCTTCATCAAGGACGCGATCGAAGGCGACATCGCCGAAGTCGATGTCGGCAAGCTTGCGCAGGAGAAAGGCCAGAGCCAGGGCGTTAAGGATTTCGGCGCGATGCTGATCAAGGACCACAGCGAGCACAAGGCCAAGGCCGAGGAGGCGGCAAGTCAAATCGGTGTCAAGCCTCCAACGAGCTCGAGCATGACGGAGAAGGCGACGTACGCGAAACTTAAACTGCTTTCGGGTACGTCATTCGATACCGCTTTTGCCAAGGCCATGGTTAAAGACCATCAGCAGGACATCAAGGAATTCCAAAAGGAATCCACCAAGAGCGATCCGGCCGGGAAGCTGGCGCAGGAGACGCTACCCGTGCTGCACAAGCATCTTGAGGCGGCGCAACAGCTCGCCGCTCGGCAGAAGCAATCGTCGCGTTGAGGAAGCGCCGGCAAATTCATTAACGCCGGTCGCACACGCGCCCGCTGCGGTTCTCGCAGCGGGCGCTTTTTCATAGTCACGGGACGTTTATTCGCGATGACGACGCGCCGATTTACGAGTTCGATGATCGCGGTGGCTATTGCGAGTTGCGTTAAGCGCGATGCACTCGCGCAGCGACGGCGCTCTTAACGTTACGCGGTGAGGTTACGCGATGAGGTTACTTAATCAGGTTACTTAATCAGGTTACTCGGTCAGGTTACTCACCAAATCAAATCGCAGAAGGGAACTTGCTCCGCTACAGACTGCATGCCTTACGCGACGTGCGCTCTGCTGCAAACGCAGAAAGAAAATCACGCTGCGGAATTCACCAACAGTACGGAAGGCAGTGCTGTGTTTGAGTGGGGAGACCCGAAGATGCGTAAGTTTCTAATTCTGAGTGTCAGCTCGTTGGCACTCGCTCTCGCTGCACTGGTGATCCCGGTCAGCGAAAGTCATGCAACAATGGTCACGCCGCATGGCGCCTGCGGCTCGCACAAAGTAGTCTTTTTTAAGAAAATCTGGTTCTACGAGCACGTCAAGTACATCAAGATCGTGAAGTTCGTTCCTAACGCGTGCACCCGCAGCGACAACCATACCGGTCAGTGGGCGGTCGGTTGCGGCATTGCCGCTGCCGGAGCCGAAATGATCGGTGCTGCGGTTCATGCAAGCGACAAAAATGATCCGCGTCAGTCGACGATCTTTGAAGCCGGCTGGTATGCTTCTGCTTGCCCGGTGTTCCTGCCGTGGTCCTTGCTGGTTAGCGTGACCTGCCCGGACAACAAGGCGACCTATGAAGTTGCGCGCCAGGCTCATCGCTATGGCAAGAAGACCGGCTCCTACAATCTAGCAGTGTTCACGGACGCCTACGGCCCGGCTTGCCGCACTGGCAAACTGGCGCCTGAGTTCCTGGCGTTCCTGAAGACCAACCACATGCCGCTCAGCAAGTTCTACCTGCACGGCTAACGGTCGACGAATGGTAAGGGCGGGCAAAATGATGCCCGCTCCCTTTTCTGCAATATAGAGTGCTTCAGGGCCGCCCCGTTTCGGGCGGCCTTTTTTTCAGGCCGCGGGTTGCATGCGGAGGCGCATATTCATGCCGGATCTCATCCGCATCTTCAGTGACCGCGGTGATCTTGCGCATCTCGCGCTGCTGCTGTGGGCCCTGTCGGCGAGCGCGCTGGCCTGGTTCGCGCTGCGTGAACTCGCCGCCGCCAGCCGCCGCTTTGACGATTTCGTTCGCGAAATTGCGCGTTTCAACGAGCTGTTCGGAGACCGATAATGAAGGCTGTCAACCCGGCATCTTCCCATTCAGCGCCAAGCCACGCGCACCGCGGCAGCGAAAGCCGGCACGAACCACTCGAAGTGTTCCGCGAATTCCTTGCTCATCTGGGCCAAGCGGCACATCGGCGTGAAGGCGCAAGCGGCAATGGCAACGCAGGGCAGGGCAAAGGCCGCTGATGCCGTGGTCTGCGCCAGGAATAGGAACCGTCGTTTCCATAACGCTGCGCGGTTGCCCGACCTGATCTGATTCTTGGATCTGATTCTTGAATCTGATTCCTGGGTCCGATTCTGGATCTGGTCCTCCAATTCGATACGCGCATTTTCGACTCCGTCACTCTCGATCGCGACGGCGTCCTTGCGCTCCTGAACTTTCCGCAGCCGCGGCTCCCTTACAGATCGCAATCGCCGGCTTCGCCGACCTCGGCCATTTCCGAGGTGGACACGCCGCGGCAGACGCACATTCCGTCCATTTCTGAAAGTTTCCCATGCTTCAATCCGAACCCGGCGTTGCGCCTGTTTTCGCGCCACGCACCACTATCGATGCAGACGGCGCGGTGGAAGGCTATGCGAGTCTCTTCGGTGAGATCGATCAGGCGCGCGACATGGTCGTGCGCGGCGCGTTTACGCAGACGCTGGCGGCGCGCGGCGTGCGCCGCATCCCGATGCTGTTCCAGCACGACCCGTCCGAGCCGGTCGGTATCTGGCTCGAACTGCGCGAGGACCATCGCGGCCTGTTCGCGCGCGGCCGGCTCATTCCCGAAGTGGCACGCGGGCGTGAATTGCTGTCGCTGCTGCGGGCGGGAGCCATCGACGGCCTTTCGATCGGCTTCCGTACGTCAAAGGCGCGCGTCGATCCTGGCACCCGCGTCCGCCGGCTGCTTGCGGTCGACCTGTGGGAGATTTCGATTGTCACATTCCCCATGTTAACCGGCGCACGCGTGAGCGCCGTCAAGCAGGCCGCTGCGGCGAAGCCGTCATACGCGCGCACCTGCGCCGAGCGGGAATGGAAGAGGGTGGCAATTCAACGGGTGCAGCACGGTGGCATCAACCCAGGGCGGACACTGACCATCAAGTCAGCCACGGGCCCTGATCGCCGATAGCGGACGGCAACATTTGCGGCGGCCTTCGAAATCCGTGCGCGCCGTGTCGGCAAAGTACATCGAGAGCACTTGCACCGTCATGTTGAATTCGGCGATCGATGCACCGCCCGCCACGAAAAAGAGGCAAGGCGCCATGGCATAGCCCGCGCGGCCACGAATATGGTCCGGTCGATCTTGTAGCGCCGTCTCTGTCAGGCAGCGTTGAATTCTACCCTCCGGATTTCGGTGCCGGATCCCCCAGGAGCACCGGGGTGTAGCTTCGTGCGGCTGCATCGAACACCTGCACCTGAAGCACCGGATAGGCTTGTTTGAGTTTGAGCGCTGCCGCCGCCGCCTCCTCGGATGCCGCGAACTTCGTCTTCAATTTTCCATCGACCGCCAACACATATCCCTCGGTCGGAATCGTATCGGTGCGCGGAATTGCGGGCTTGTCGGGTTTGCTGTTCATGGCCATTCCTTGTCGTGTGTTGTTGTCGTTTCCGGCTCCGCGCGGGAAACCGCATTAGCCGACGAAGCCGAAATGCGCGGAGAAAGCAGCGCATGCGCTGCCAATGCGCGCTTGAATTCGCCCATCGCCTCGTCAATCCGCGCGGCACTGTTCGCGCGTTCAAGTGTCCGCAGCAGGGATTTCAGGTTGCGGTCCTTGTCGCGGATGACCCACCGCCTGGTAAAAATCTGCGCGTCGTAGAGCGAGGTAATTCGTATCGCGGCAGCGACGCCCGGCAGTTGGGCGTCGAATTGGTGTGTGAAAGGCAGTGTCATTCTAAAAATCGGCAGGATTGAGGTCGTAGGAAATTCCAAGACGCCCGTGGCCGTAGATCTTGGTCGCGGCCTCAAGGATGCGTGGGCGGTTGCGATCGAAGGCCGCCAACAGCGCCTCTTCACTTCGCACGGTTCCGGGAGCGATCTGCTGGAGGGCCGCCGAGCTGATATAAAAAGACGTCTCTGTTGATTGATCGTAGCCCCAAAAGCGCACCGCATCACGCGTGGGGCTGTAGAAGCGGGAGACGTTGGGAAATCTGATCGTCATTTTGGCTGGTATGCCGTCGCGTTGCTGGTCTTCGGCGGAACGCGCACGAAACGCTGCCACGCCCATCCGATGAAGCGTGGGCTCATTCCCGCTGTCGCTTGATGCAGTTGTATTGCGTGCCCCTTGGCGTATTCAACATATCGATCGTCGGCGTGGTTTTGAGACAGCTGCCGGTTACCTGCAGGATCTGGTCGGCCGGGCAGGTGTTGTTTTCGACGAGCACCTTCTGACCGCACGGTAGCTGGTCGGCGCCTGGTTCTTTCTTGAGGATTTGTGCCGCTGCCGGCACTGCACAAACACACCCGCACACGGCAACGGCAGCCATTAGCCTGGCAGGCTGAAATTTCATCATTGCAACCGCTTATGCGCCTGCCCGCTGTGCGAGTCCATGGAAATCGAATTCCTCCAATGGTCCTTGCAACGGTCGGCTCGCGCGCGGCCGGCTCATCGCCCGCACCATCCGCGCGAATTGAGCGTCACGAGGCGACGCGATGCCTGTTTGATTGTCTGCATAAGCCGACATTCTTCCCCGGGGGAGGGCTCGGATGGTTAAGATGCCTAAAATGTCACCGGGCTATTCCGCATGGATATGCTTTACACCGTTTCAATCTGGCTGCTGCCGGTCCTGGTTGCCATCACATTTCACGAAGCCGCGCACGGCTATGTCGCCCGTTTCCTCGGTGATGAAACGGCGTCACGGCTTGGACGTGTCAGCCTCAATCCGCTCCGGCATATAGACCCGTTTGGCACAATTCTTCTGCCGGGCCTCCTGCTGTTGGCGCGGTCGCCGTTCCTGTTCGGATACGCAAAGCCCGTCCCGGTCAATTTCCGGGCCCTGCGCAATCCCCGTATCGGCATGGTGCTGGTCGCGGCGGCGGGGCCTGCGATGAATATCGGATTGGCGCTCGTTGCCGCCTTGAGCTTTCATCTGCTCGTCTATCTGCCGGTCACCATGGGCCGGTGGGCTGCGCTGAATTTGAAGAACGCCATCGTCATCAATGCCATTCTTGCGGTTTTCAACCTGTTCCCTTTGCCGCCGCTCGATGGAGGGCGCATCGCGGTCGGTTTGCTTCCCGATGCGCTGGCCCGGCGGCTTGCCCGTCTTGAGCCTTACGGGATGATGATCCTGCTGGGGCTCTTCATTCTCCTGCCGCTGCTGGGTTCGCAGCTGGGAGTGGATCTTGGATTCGTGTCGCATTTTATTTCGATCGGGACGGACATCGTGATCAGGGCCGTCCTCGTGTTGACCGGCAATATGTAAACGCGCGAAGCGCTTTGTCCGGGCCACAACGCGGCCCGTAAAATCCCCGGACCAGCAATCACGCAAGGCAATGTCAGGACCATTCATTGGGGAACACAATTGATGGAAATGAGTTCTCCTGAGGGTCTGACATTGGGAGAGGAACATGCCCCTGCTTTTGTGGCTGCTCGGTGCACCGCTGGGATTAATCATCGTCTTGTGGTTGTTGCACGTTATCTGAACGGCGAATTGCGCGGCTTCTGCGCGCGTCGCTATTCGTCCTCGTGCCGGCTCAGGAAGTAGTCTGTCAGGAAATTCTCGAGATCGGGGCGAGGCCGCGCCCATTGCCAGGCTCCGTTGGCGCCGATGACGAGATCCGCCGCGGGGTCGAAGGCGAACTCCGCCAGCAGGCGATGGCGCTCGCGATTGCGGCGGTTGGCGAATGTCCCGTGCCATAGATGGTGGACGCGCCCCGGCAGGGTCGCGATTTTTTTGTCGATGGCGCGGTGAAACGGCTCGGCCCAGGCGAGGTAGTGCGCCCGGCGCGCGGTGTCGAGGCAATGCAGTTTCGCCTCGATATCGAAGGCCCCATACATGGCATGAACGATCGCGAGGTCGCCGCCGCCGGCGATCAACCCATCGTAGAGGCCGTGCCGGTCGAGAACGTCCCGGCGCGCCGCCCATGCCACGCCGGTCGGGAAGGCGCGGATCCTTTGCCAGGTCTCGGCCGCGGCACCGAGCTCCGCCACGCCGGCATCGAGTGCGCTGATAATGCCTTGTCCGGTCGTTCGCAGGCTTCGGCCGGGGTCCGGCTGGATTTCGTCCGGGCCGAAATCGACCAGCCCCGAAAAAAGCTGCACCACGTTCGCGCCGGCGAGCCGTTCCTGCGCCGCGCGGCTCCAGTCCGCCTGTTCGAAGACAATGTCGCAGTCGAGCCACGCAATGTCGCGCACATCGGGCGGCACCGCTTTCATCGCCAGATTGAGCAGCCGCTCCTTCTGCCAGAGCACCGCGCCGCCGGAGATCTGGATCAGGATATCGGCGTCGTCCTTCGCGAGCTCGAAGCGGCCGTCGAAGGAAAGCTCCACGGCCACGAGCGGCACGCGCAGGTTGGCGCGGAACGTCCGGTAGTTCGCCAGCCGCCGCTTGTAGCGCGCCGGGTTGTAGTATGACGTGATCGCCCACATCGGCGGGGGAGGCGCGTTCACGTGCGCGACGCCAGGAACCGCCATTCATTGTGAAACGTATACGCGCCCTGCTGGGTGCGGAACGGCTTGATCGCTTCGCTGATGCCCTTGCTCACCGCTTCTTCGCCGGAATGGCGGATGGCGCGTTCGGCGACACCCGATGCCAGCAGCCCGCGCACGGCCGTCGCCTCGTCGGGAAACGTCATCGTAGTGCGCACGGTGCTTGCGCCTTCCGGCTTGAGGCCGGCCTTGCCGACCAGCGCTTCAAGCGCGCCGGGTGCCGACAGCGCGAACGGCCCGCCGGCGCCGGGCGGCGGCGGCGGCAGAAGTTTTCCGAGCGCGGCGATATACGAGGCAAGCTCGCAATGGTCGGCGGCGCCCCATACGGCAACCAGCACATAGCCGTTCGGCTTGCTCACGCGGCGGGCCTCGCCCAGCGCGTGCACGGGGTCGCTGGCATATTGAAACGAGTTGAAGCCGGTCACGATGTCGAAGCTGTGGTCGCCAAACGGGAGCTGCTCGATCTCGCCCACGCGGATGTCGGCGTTCGGGCAGCGGCTTTTGGCCAGCGCGACGAGGCCTTCGGCGGCGTCGAGCCCCGCGACAATGGCGCCATGCGCTTGCGCGATCTGCAGCGCGAGGCCGGCGCCGCAGCCGGCATCGAGCAGCGTCTTGTTCTTGTCGAGGTGGGTTGCCTTGAACGCGGCTTCGTAGAGCGGGCGGAAGGATGCTTCCTGAAGGTCGGCCCATTCGCGGGCGCGGGCGCCCCAAAGCTTGCCCTGTATCTGCGCCGATCCCATCGCGGTTGCCCCATTTCGTGCGGCGCTAGTTCGCCTTCGGCGTGCAAGGCTTGCCCGCCACGGGGGGATCGTAGAAGCGCAGATAGGCCGCCGTCCAGTCGTAGCGGATGGCATCCTGTGCCTGCCGCAGCGTCATGGTCGGGTTTTTCGCGCAGATTTCCTTGTGCAGCCGCGTTTCGACGCAATCCTTGCGTACGGCGTTCCAGGGCTGCGAGCCATAGGGCTGCGGCCAGAGATTGTGCACGTCGTCGGCGCCGGCGAGCTCGCGCGAGATCAGGTGATCGATCTCGCAGTGGCGGCCGCGCGCGTCGGGAATGCAGGCCGGGTCGGTGTTGCCGGTAAGGCCGTAGGCCGCGAATACCTGCTTCTTCATGGCCGCGGTGACGTGGCGCGCATCCTTGCCCCATTTGGTGGTGCAGATTTTCCTCAGCGTGAGGTCGGTGCGGGCGACGCCGGGCGTGAGCAGGTGGTTCGGCAGCTGCGGCAGGATCTGCGCCGAAGCCGGTGACGCTGCCGCTATCGAAGCGATAATCGCGACCGAGACGAGCGTGACAATGAAAGGCGTGACAATGAAGCGTCGCATGAGCACCCCCACGAGGAACTGGTTGCTGCGATGAAGACGCGGTCGGCCGGGCCGGATGATACAGCCGCCCCGGCCGTTTGACGGCCTGACCTTTCGCTCAGAACGGTTCGTTATCCTCGGCGATGCGCCTGGCGTGCCGCTCGCGCACGGTCTGGATATCGCCGACGCAGGCGAGATGTTTCGCGCTGCCGGTCGGCATGCCCCATTTTTCGCAAAGCGCGCGGCTTTCGTCGGCCATGTCGTTGAGGCGCGCCTGTTCGCGGATGAGCCGCTCGCCCGTGGCCGCGTGCGCGAGCCAGGTGACGAACACAGCCACCAGCACGAACACGGTGCCGATCGCGATCACTTTGAATGACACGATGTCGCTTGAATCCGACGCCGAGATGCTGGGCATGGCAGGGCTCCTTCGGGTTTACCCGTCCGTTGCCGGCACAATAGCGGCGCGCGCGCCATCCTTGTGTGAAGGGCGTCACTATTGGGCGCGCGCAACCGCGCCCTCGGGCCCGGGGTGCGGGCCGCGAAGCGGGCGCGGAGATCTGCTGCGTGATGCTGTAGGCGGCCCGCGCCGCTTTAGCTGCCGGGCGAGAGCCGCGAGGGGCACTCGACGGACGCCGTGGATGTTTTGAAGGCTGGCGGGCTTGAGACGAGCGAGGCGCAGATCAACGCGATGAGGGCGAGGTCGGCGCCGACGATGGCGAAGCGGGGCATGGCTATCCTCACTTGAGGTGGCGTCCCGAACGGCTGTCGTGCAACGGCCGCATTCGCGCGTCCGGCCGTGCGGGCTCAAGCGGCACGTTATTTGGCTTTTCGCGCGGATACTTGGGCGGAAGCGCGATGTAATTGGATTTAAGCGACAAACAATTTGGGTAACAGTCTCGATAACCGTGACTAAGCAAGACTTCACTAATAGTCAGTCCGCGACAAGGGCAGCACGCGTCATTTCCAGAAGCCAAGCCGTTTGCACTCGGTTTCGGTCGCGGCAACAACTTTCTTGACCTCCCCGAACATTCCGCGGAGAGCGTCGATCGCCGGTACATTTTTTAAAATGTCGATATCGCCAAGAGCTACATTAAGGGAAACGCGAATCTTGTAATCGAACTTCGCGTCAATGGCGGTGCGCATAAAAGTGATCTCATTTGTCGCGCTATTCCAAGTGGGTGCAAAGAGTTGGGCGCCGCCGCAAATTTGCATGTGGGCGATATGCATCCCGCCCATTGCGATCCCGAAAGGTACGAGGGTCGTATGGATACCTTGGCGAAGTTTGTTGAGGGCCCAGAGGGCGTCATTTCCTCCTTTATAAGGTTTGAAGCTCCTAAACACCGCGACGATTTCGGGTGGGAGATTCTTACACCTACCTTTGATGGTTATCTCAAGTTGCGCGGGGTCGTCAGCGAAAGGAAAGTAGGTTTGCTTGGGGTTGGTGGCACCGCTTGCAATAGCGGATGCGTATCCAACTTGGTCTAAGACGGCACGCATTCCCTCCATCGCCTCGGTAGCGAGATTGACGCAGATAATCGGAATTTGTTTAGATAGCCTGAGCTTATGAGCTTGATGGATTCCATCAGCATCAGGCTCGATCACTTGTTTGCTTGGGCCTTTTTTGAAAAACGCGTCAATTCTTTTTTGGAATTCTGTCAATGTGAGACTTTGCGCGAGCCAGTCTCGTTTTGGGGCTATAAAATGGGTGATTTCGTTTCATTTCCAGTAAGCCAATCTGGGTACTAAATTTAAGATCTGATGGATGGTCGCGCTTTGAGCGCCCAGTTGATGTTTTGGCGAAAAGTCTACCGCAGCATCGAATGAAGAAAACCAAACGGCGCAAGCGAAAGAAAAAACAGAGAAATTAAATCTATCCTTGGGCCGCAAGGCGATAGAATTATCGGCGCGATTTGCTCCCATCGGAGAAAATCCAATGATTAGTGTATCTCGCGCCGAGTTGATCCTTGATTTCTTAGCTACTGGCTATTTGCGATCTTCTGCTGCGCCTGTCTTATCATCCGTATTTCCGCAAGAATTTGCCCTAAGGCAGCAGCGATCGAATGAAGGGCCTGCAAGTGCTGGATTTCCAGAGTAGATGGCATAATTGCTCACTTATGTTAGTGAGCCGGGCTTGACCTAAATCATGAAACAAGATTCTATCTTGTTGCTACTCACGAAGGCCCGCAGCCCGGCTCGGGTTGCGCGGGCAAATCAGGGGGCGCCAGTTACGAGCTGGCGCCCTTACTAATTCGTCAACCGCCAATTGTGGAATAGAATTAGGGCGAGTCAAACGGGCTAAACGCTAGGTAGCCCTTTAGTCCACAGGCTTACGGGACTGCCAATATTTCACGATTTTAGGTTTTGGCTTCTTAATGTGTTTCTTGCGCCAACACAGGAAACGCTAGCCCCATGGCGAAGATCAGGCCTAGTGAGGCCGTCGAAGGTCAGGCGTTTGCAAAGGTGCCAGCGGCCAGAGTAGCGGCGCTTTCTGGGTCATTCACGCCAAGCGTAGGACGGTTGTTGTAGCGAAAGTCAAATTCGGCGATTTTTCGCTGCAATACTGATAAACGCCGCGCGTGCCGCGCATGGCGCGGCTGCGCGGCCCTAATATATTTCCAACGAGCCCCTAACAATTCGCAATCAAGTAGCCACCGGCGATGGCGCCCGCATTGCGACAACTCACATCCATTCAACAAGGGAGAACCAGATGGATATTGGAACTGACAATGCACTTGAGATCAAAGCGGGCGTTTCTGCCGTGCCACCGGCGGACGCAGCCATTACCCACGCGGACCTGATGCGAGCCTTCGAGGACTTCAAACAGACGAATGACCAGAAGCTTTCGGAGAAACGTTCGGTTGACGTCGTGCTTGAGGAGAAACTCGCGCGGCTCGATACCGTCATCAACACGCAAGCGCAGCGGCTTGAGGCCATCGAGCTCAAGCGGCGCGGCCTGCGATCGGCAACGATAAATCTGCCGCGCGTCACGACAATCAGCCGGGCATCGAGCACAAAGCGGCGTTCGAAGCCTATGTCCGCTCCGGAGAAAGCGGGAATCTTCGTGCGCTTGAGGTCAAGGCGCTTTCGGGCGGATCGAATCCCGATGGCGGCTTCCTGGTGCCGCCGGAGATCGAGGCCAAGATCGGCGAAAGGCTTTTCAACA
>CAWHQF010000016.1:0-16225 GCA_963831475.1 uncultured Alphaproteobacteria bacterium | reverse complement strand
GATTGATATGCTTTCGATATCGGCGATAGGGTTAAGGATGGTCGCGGCGGCAAATATGGTGGAAGTAACCGCTCTCGTGGGTGACACTGCGCGCGCGACGATGTTGAACGCCCTTATGGGTGGCCAGTCGCTGACGGCGACTGAGCTCGCTTACTGCGCCAATGTCTCTCGCTCGACGGCGAGCGGCCACCTGAACAAGCTGGTTGCCGCACGGCTTTTGACTGTCACTCGCAATCGCCGCTTCAGCTATTACCGGATCGCATCGCCGCTGGTGGCAACAATGCTGGAGAGTATCAAGGTCGTCGCCGCCATAGAGGTGCCACCTCGCCGTCAATCGCGGTCGGCAAACGACGATGCAATCCGTTTCGCCAGAAGTTGCTACGATCATCTGGCTGGCCGGGTAGGAGTTGTTGTTACCGATGCCCTTGTAGCGATGGGACACATCGTACTCACCGATGAAGGTGGAGAGATCACGTCCTCTGGCGAGCGTTTCCTTTCCGCGTTCGGCGCTGATCTGCGGCCACGGACTCGGCGAATTTTCTGCCAGCCTTGTCTCGACTGGAGCGAGCGTCGTTATCACCTTAAGGGACTCGTCGGAGCTCGGATTCTGGATCGTCTATTGGAGCTCGGCTGGCTCAAATGTGTGTCGGGCAGTCGTGCACTTCAACTAACGTCGTCTGGAAGGACGGGCTTGTCCGAGATCTTCCGGATCGAGATCAACAACGAGGGTGTGCCAACCGGTCGATTTCCGGACCTACGACGGCTGACAGCCTAGGCCGAGCGAAGCGTCATCCCGCGCAAATCCCGCAGGTCACCGTTTCCCTCGCAGGTCCGATCGGATTGCTCGCACGTCGCGGAAAACAGAAACGGGCTGCTTAGTCAGCTTCGTTTGTGGCCTGAGGCTCCCGGGTAAGGTCGCACCGGGGGCTTTTTGTTTGGCAGCTCAGTGCGAGACGATAGCGCTATTTTGCCGCTTCACAATCGCGATGTGTTGATAACTGATTGAAGTGGAGGGGTGATAAAGCAGGGCCACGCTCAAGGTCCCCAAATGAGCGCGGCCCCGGCCACATCCCCACCCCGTCCCCTAGAGGTCGGGGCCGATTTTATCCAGACATTCGTGGCCAATCGACGGGAAAAATATGGTTTTGCACTGAAAGCTTGGCGTAGGTCATTATCGCGACGGCCGGCCAATGCTGGCGCGCGTACCAACTCTCGTCATCCCAACCAAAGATAATACGCGAGTACCACAGCGCCGACGGCGCATAGCCCTGTGAAAATTCGTACGCGCGCAGCGATCGATTTGACCAGGGCACCAATGATGCCCGCCAGGAACCAGATCAGCAGAATCGTAAGTGCGAGCTTCCACAGCATGGATGGGCCCTCCGGCCAACCCGTCACCTCGGGGAGTCATATTGTGATTCCGGCCATACCGACAATGCTCGGCTCACTGTCAGCCACAAGTAGTCTAGTGCAAATCTAACCGCGACAATGTCTCCACGGGAAGCACGAAAAAAAATTAAAGTGGCGGCTAGGTACCGGGCGGCATCATTCGGCCGACACCGTCCTGCCAATTCTGAGCTGACAGCATCCATTACTGCCAGGGGCAATACGCAACGCAGGCAAATGCGGTCGGACCCTCGAGAGTTGGGACCGGTTCCCACTGAAGCTGGCAGCCATCTTCGGTAAGGCCGTCGCAATATGGAGCCGGCGCATCAATGTAGGCGTACGGGTAGTAGTAAGCAGCCCCAAACGCCACCGCACTTAATGCACCCAGGCCGACGAAAGTCCGCCAATAACCATCGCGGTACTCGCGATGGCTGTCGCGCCAGACCGAATAATTTCTGCCGGCAACGTTCAGATTGCCCGCGTTACGGATGGTAACGTGGCCAAATTGTTTGGGTTGGCCCAGCACACGTTGCCCCGTGACGGTTCCCGGTTGATTTCGCAGTTGAGGTCCAGGCTGCTGCGTTATTATTCGGCGCTGCTCAATTGAGCGTTGCTGCATCTTGGGCTGTTGAACCACTCCCGGATGAAAGCTCGGCTGCCGCGTGATGCTTCGTTGCTGGGGTGCCCGCTGTTGCCCTTTTGGCGGGTGTTTGCCGTCTTTTTTAGGTTGCTCCTGCGCAGACATATCGATGTTGAAGGTATTTTGCGCAGCGATTGCACTATTCACACTGAGACTCGCAACAAAGACCGTGGCCAAAGCCACACCTAATTTGCATTTGTGCATCATCGCCTCCGAGACCTCACCGGCAGGATTGTATCTACGATTCCGAGGCTAAGTCACGCCATTCCCAAAGCCGATCGGTCTGCCTGATGCGGCATTTTCAATCTTTTCTGCTGCTGGTGCCGGGCGGCATCATCCATCCGCCGCCATACAACGCAGTCTGTTGCTTGCTGTAGTCCGGTCTCAGATCAGCCCGTCGCCATCCGCATTTCGTGCAGCGGCAGCGTTGTTCAATGTCGCGCAAACATTCATCCACGCGGAAACGATCGACGGGCAGGGTGCTTTGATGGTTGCAGGGCCAGTCGCCCTCGCGTTTGCCGAGGCAGTAGACCAGCAGCGTGTTGACGCCGTGGGCGCGGACTGCGGCGATGGTGACAGCCTGCGTTTCCAAACAGCTATTTTCCGCCACGGCCGGCATCGACATCAATACCGCCACCGATCTTGATGCAGGTTTCAGAACCCATCTTGACGAAGCCGGGCCCATATTTCGTGCAATCGATCTCGGAATGAGCCTTCGCGGATGCCTTCGGTGGCCGTTTTTTTGATGGATGCGCGCTGCCGGCCCACGCGGGTAGGACAATCAGAACGGTTGCAAGCACGGCCGCAACAATCCTCGTCATCGTCGCCTCATCCTTCATTTATGTTTGCCGACATCGGCCGCGTCATGCGCGCCAAGGATGCCATTCAAGACGCAGTCAGGGCGGATGATCAAGGCCGAGGCGCAGTCGCTGGTCGCCGAGTCCGAAGGGGCCACCTCGGTGGGTGTGCGGCCCCGCTTTTCATTGCGCCGCGACCACTGGACATTGAATGTCCGCGGGCCTTAGGCAGTGTGAATTCACACGGTCCTGGCTCGTCATTGATTCCGACGAATGAGATCAGCTGCTCGTTCGGCGATCATAATCGTCGGGAGATTGGTGTTGGCGCTTGGGATGCGCGGCATGACCGAGGCGTCGATAACGCGCAGATTGTGCACGCCGTAAACCCGGCACGAACGATCAACCACCGCCATTGGATTGTCAGCCCGACCAATAGAACATGTGCCGACTGGATGCGCCATTGGCGCGGCTGCAGCGAGCAGCTGTTCATCGGTTAAAGTTTTTCGCTTACGCTTGTTGGCGAACCATTGGCCCGGCCGAATAGCCCCGCCAATGACTCCGCGGCTAATGGCGGTCGGTGCATTTAATACTGCCTTGGCTGCAACAGCCATGAGGTTACCCATCAATCCGGGTCGGTTAAACTGGTGCAAAGACATGACTGGGGGCAATAAGAACGCATCATTGTAAGCGGCGGCCACCCCAGGAGAGCACAATAGACTTTCGGCAAAGCGTGCCGCGACAAGCATCCGCGGCGGGTCGCGCGGATCTTCCAACAGGCGAAAATTGATGCTCGGCGGCACGTCCGCGTCTACACTCGCGAGTGAGACTGCGCCACGTGAGTAGGGTGCGTAGAGTGCGCATCCGACCATTGCAACATTCGTTCCATAGCTGCGCGAGCTGACGCGTCCGATCGTGAATAGCAGCAGATCGGCGGAAGGCGCTCCCTCATAGCCCGACGAGACGCGGATCCCGGCAATTGCAAATCTCCGCAAATCATTTTGCAACCGTGAACGAGGGGGGAGCGTCAACGCGAAATGCAAATACGGGTGGTTTTGCAAGTTGCGACCAACGCCAGGCCGGTCGAGTTCGAGGGGTAATGCCGATCTTGCGCAATTCGTCCGCCGGACCGATGCCCGCACGCAGCAGCATGACCGGTGAATGGATCGCGCCGGCACAGAGAATGACTTCGCGCGCGTTGATGTCCGTGATGCCCCCGCCATGCGCGATGGTCGCGCCGCAAGCTTTCAGGCCGTCAAAGCGCAACGCGGTCGCTCGCGCCTCAGTCAGGATTTTGAGGTTTGGTCGACGGCGCACGGCGGCGGTCAGGTAGGTTCGCGCGCTTGACGCGCGCGTCGTCATGTCCTGGCTCAGCGGCATCGGGAAAAACCCCTGGCCTGGCTGCTCGTTGATGTCGTGGATCAGTTGGAGGCCTTGCGCATTGGCCGCGTTCTCGATGGCAGTGACGAAAGCAGGCCACTCGTCCCGCGGCAGACGTCGAATGGGGTAAGGGCCAGGCTTGGTCTGGCTTTGGTCACGATCGAAGTCGTTTTCCAGCTTGCGGTAATACGGCAGCACGTCCGCCCAGCCCCAACCTTCGGCGCCGGCGGCTACCCATGCATCGAAATCGGACGGCACGCCGCGCAACGCCCACAAACCCATCACACTCGATCCACCGCCCATGATGCGCGCCTGCGGAAATGGCCGGCTCTGACCGCCGGACGATCGGATCGCCTGAAGGTGGGGCCAGAAATAGTCAGGATTGAGCGATGAGGCGGGAAAGGTATCAGCGATATCGGCCGGCAGCGCATCCGGAGGCGTGTCGCGGCCGGCTTCGACTAGCAGGACGCGCGATTGAGGATCTTCGGAGAGCCGCGACGCGATGACTGCGCCCGCGCTACCGCCGCCGATGATGAGAAAGTCAGGGTGGTCCATGAGCTGATCGCGGTGTTGACGTAGGCGCGTTACCAATCAGCTTACGCCCGTCGGATCAAGCCTCGCCGTTCGCAACCATGATTACTGCGCGCGGGCTCGCCGTTTGAGATCGTTTCGCTGATGCGATGGTGCGGATTTTGGCTTCATAGCGCGCCAGTTGCCGCTGGCCACACGTTCATCGACCGCCTGATGAATAAGCCGGATCAGTTCCTGCACCGCGGGCGCGTGCGAGCGAACGCGGTTGACGCCAAGTTCCCAGGTGATCGTGAGATCTCGGACGGGGGCGCCGCTGAGCTCTCCAAATTCTAGTTCCTTTTGGACCGCGCAATAAGGAGAAATCGTGTACCCGATTCCGCGCTGTACGAGATCGTGCGTAAGAGGTTGGCCCTCGACCTCCAGAAACGGACGAAGATCGCAATGATGAACCGCCAACGCGCGCTCGGTGATAATGCGCAATTGATTGCGCCGTGAAATAAGAATGATCGGCACTTCGGCGAGGTACTTGATAGAAACCGGCTTGTTGACGTCGAGACCTGCACCCGGGGCGCCCACGAGATAGACATTCTCGCTCACCAGGGGAGTCACGCTGAAACTGTCGAGCTTGCGTGACCCGCCAAACAGGATGGCCACGTCAAGCTGACGCGACTGAAGCATATCCTCGACTACGTGGACGAAAGCTTCGTGCACCTTGAGTTGAACGTCCGGATATGCGGTGTGATAGGCCGCGATCAGATCGCTCGACAGGACGGCGCGCATGGCGGTCGGCAAGCCCAGCGAGACCGCACCCGTCGGTTTTTCGAGCGCGTTCGACATGGCGACGCGCGCGCGCGAAACCTCCGCGAGAATCCGCTCGGCGTGTTCGCGCAGTTGCTCGCCGGCTTCGGTGAGCGTGACCCCGCGATGGTGACGCAGAAACAGTTTGACGCCGAATTCCTCCTCGAGCAGCGAAATCTGTCTGGTGAGGGCCGGTTGGGCGATGTTCACCACGCTGGAGGCGCCTTTGAGGCTTCCAGTTTCAGCGACGCTCAGGAAATTGGACAGTGCGCGGAGGTTCATTGGATAGGGTCCGCACCGACGATATCAAAAAGGTATCGCATGCATCAATAATATATATTTTCGGTAGAGCCCCGGGACCGCTAACCTTTCCACCAATGGGAGGATTGGGTGGCCGGAAAGCAGAAGCTTGTACTCGTGCCGGGTCTGGTCTGCGACGCAGCAGTTTGGGGCTATCAGGTCGCGCATCTCGCCGAGATTGCCGAGATCAGCGTGCCGGCTGTCGCGGACGGCAAAACAATGGCCGAAATGGCGCGGATCGCGCTCGCCGGTGCGCCGCCGTCGTTCGCGCTCGCGGGTTTTTCCATGGGGGGCTACGTCGCGCTGGAGATGCTACGTCAGGCTCCCGACCGCATTACGCACCTTGCGCTTCTCGATACCTCGGCCCGGGGCGACTCCACGAAGAAAGCCGAGTGGCGCCGCAATGTAATCGCCACCTGCGAGCGCGGCGATTACGAAGCCGTGATTGAAGGCATGATGCCTGTGCTCCTGCATGCGGACCGTCAAAGCGGGGTGCTGCCGGCATTTGTGCGCACGATGGCCGGACGGGTCGGCGCTGATGTCTATCTTCGCCGGCAATATGCCATCGCGACGCGCCAGGACTCACGCGATCTGTTGCGCGCCTTCGCGCGGCCGGTGCGCGCGATCTGCGGACGCCAGGACGGGATGAGCACGATCGAAGAGCATGAAGAGATCGCCGCGCTCGCGCCGCGCGGGCGGTTCTCCCTGATCGAGGATTGCGGTCACATGACCATTTTGGAGCAGCCGCAGGCAGCGACAACGCTGTTGCGCGACTGGCTCCTCCACGACGCGTGAGGTAATTCGTGGCTTACCGTCTGGCAGTCGACATCGGGGGTACGTTCGTCGACGCAGTGCTGTTCAACGTACGAAACGGAGAATGGCACCTAGAAAAAAGTTTCACGACCCCGGGCAATGCTGCCGCCGGCGTGAACGATGCCATCAGGCGGCTTTCGATCGAAGGCAGCGCCCTAGATTCTTTCATCCACGGGACAACGCTAGGCCTCAATACCGTCCTCGAACATAAGGGTGCGGTCACCGGCATCATCACCAATGTCGATTTCGAAGATATCTTCGAGATGGGCCGCTACAATCGCGACCGCGCGCAGATGTATTCACTCGAATACGACGTGCCGCCGCCGCTGGTGCCCAAGCGCATGCGTCTCGGGGTGCCATGCCGGATGAATGCGGCGGGGGAGGAACTTGTACCGCTCGACGAAGCCGCCGTCCGCCAGGCCGCGCGCGAACTGGTCAAGAAATGGAAGGTGCAGACGATCGCCGTATGTTATCTGCACGCCTACCGCAATCCTTCCCATGAACAACGCACGCGCGACATCATCCGCGTCGAGTGGCCCGATATAGCGGTCTCGATCTCAAGCGATATTGTTCGCGAGTACCGCGAATACGAGCGCTCGGCCACGACGGTCGTCAACGCCTATATCCAGCCGATCTTCCGCCGCTATATCGGCGCGCTCGAAAGCTCGCTGGTCGAACAAGGATTCAATGGCTCGTTCTACATTACGCGTTCCGGCGGCGGTGCCTTGCTCGCGCGCGATTCAGTCGCGACACCGGTTCACACGATCTTTTCCGGTCCCGCCGGCGGCCTTATCGGAACGGCGCGTCTGAGCGAAATCATCGGCCGCGCCGACGTGATCGCGGTCGATATCGGCGGCACCAGCACGGATGCCTGCGTGGTGCGCGGCGGCCTACCGACGCTGAAATACCAGGCCGAGCTCGAAAAGCTGCCGCTCATGATCCCTGCGTACAATATATCGACGATCGGCGCCGGCGGCGGCAGCATCGCCCGTGTCGAAGGCGGCCTACTCAAAGTCGGACCGCAGTCGGCAGGAGCCGAGCCCGGACCGATCTGTTACGGCCGGGGCGGCCAGCAGCCGACATTCACCGACGCTGCGGTCGAGTTGGGCTATATCGATCCCGACAATTTCCTCGGCGGTGAGGTGAAACTCGATGCCGCCGGCGCGCGTGTCGGAATTATCAAACATGTCGCCGATCCGCTCGGCCTGAGCTCCGCCGAAGCGGCGCGAGGAATCTTCGACGTGCTACTAGCGCGTACCGTGAGTGCCATCCGCGAGATTACCGTCCAGGAAGGCTACGATCCGCGCGAGTTCAGCATGCTGGCCTATGGCGGCGCCGGCCCGATGTTCGTGCCGCTGGTGGCGCGCGAGATGAACGTTCGCGAAGTGATAGTGCCGCAGGCTCCTGCCGGCTTTTCGGCCTGGGGGATGCTGATGACTGATCTGATGCAGGAATATTCCGAAACTGTGGTGGGCCTGCTGTCACATATCGGCATGGATAGTGTTCGCGCGCTAGCAAAACGGCTTAGCCGCCAGGCCGATGAAGCGCTTGAGCAGGGCGGCTTTGCCGCGAACGACCGCATGTTCGAATGGTCGGCATCGCTGCGCTATTTCGGGCAAGAGCACACGCTTGATACACCGCTTGAGGAAACCGACGATATCGACGGCCTCTGCCACCGGTTTGATGCCTTGCACAAGCAACGCTACGGCCATGTGATGACCGATCCGGTGCAACTCGTGCATGTGCGTGTGCGCGGTATCGGCCGCACGCCGCGCCCGCATCTCAAAACGATCCCGCCCCGCAGCTCTGGCGCGCCTGCCGCGCGCGCAATGCGCAAGGCGTTTTGCTTTGCCATGCGCGCGACGGCTGATTTTGCGGTCTATGATCGGGAGGATCTGCGTGACGGCGATATCGTGCAGGGACCTGCGATCATCGAGGAGAGCACGACGACGCTGGTGTTTTTTTCTGACCAGCGCGTGAGCGTGGACAAATACGGCCATCTCTTTATTACAACTACACGGACGCAGCCCACATGAGCCGATCCAACGCTTCTGCGACCGATCCAGCGACAGCGGAAGTGATCCGGCACTATCTTGCGTCGGCAGCGACCGAAATGGAGCGCACGCTGGTGCGCACGGCCTATTCGACCATAATTTACGAGATCAACGATTTCGGCCTGTCTATTTTCGACCGCAATCTCAATTTGCTGGCCGACGCCACCGGCCTTCCGCTTTTTCTGGGCGCCAATGAGTACGCGGTTCGTCAAGCGCTTAACAACAGCAAATGCGGTCCACTCGAGGCCGGCGACGTGATGTATATGAATGTGCCGTACTGGAGTGGTGCGCACACCAACGACGGCGTGTTGGTTTCGCCGGTTTTCGTGGACGGTGCAATCGCCGCCTATACGGTGGTGCGCGCACACTGGACCGATATGGGCGGGAAAGACCCGGGCTATATTCTCAATTCCACAACTGTCCACCAGGAAGAAATCATGATCCCCGGCGAGAAGATCGTCCGCCGGGGTGAGCCGAACGAGGAATTGCTGCGCATCATTCGCGTCAATTCACGCGCCCCCGAAACCGTGATGGGTGACTTTAATGCCGAGGTCGCGTGTCTGCGCACTGGGGTTGCGCGCATCGGTGAGCTTTACCAGAAATATGGCGCCGAGACCGTTGAAGCCTCGATTGAACGCATCCTCGCGGCCGGTGAGGAACAGGCGCGCGCTGCGGTGCGTGCCATGCCCGACGGCGAATGGGAAGCCGAAGATTGGATGGACAATGACGGCGTCAACGACGACCTTGTGCGCGTGCATGTGCGCGTCGTCATCGGCGGCGACAACATGACGATTGACTATTCTGGCTCGAGCCAGAAGGTCGATGGACCGATCAATCTCAGCCTCGGCATGGCCCGCTCGGCGGCGCGCATCTGCTTTAAAAGCCTGACCACGCCGCACGAACCATCCAATGGCGGCCAATTCCGCCCGCTCAACATCGTCGCGCCCGAGGGCAATCTGTTCAACGCCGCGTATCCCTCGCCAGTCTTCACTATCTGGGCGGGCGTGAGCGCGGTCGAAACTATCTACAAGGCGCTCGCACAGGCGGTTCCTGACAAGATGTGGGCAGGCTCCGGCGGCGATCTCGGCGATCCGGGCTTCTACGGCAAGGAACCTTATACCGGCCGCCAGATCTGGCATCAGACCAATGCCGGTGTCGGCTGGGGCGCGCGCATCGATCGCGATGGCATCAATACGACGCAACACGTGTCGATGTGCACCGTAAAGAATATTCCCGTCGAGGTCATCGAGGCACGCCTGCCGGTCATGGTCGATCGCGCCGGGTTCCGGCAAGATTCCGGCGGGCCGGGCCGATTCCGCGGTGGGTTGGGCTCGGTCCGCGACTATCGTTTCCTGGCGCCATTCGGGGCGCTGACGATTTTGAAAAAATCGCGCACGCCTGGCTGGGGTCTCGCGGGCGGCAAACCGGGTCCGCTCAATCTGAGCATCCTTATTCCGAACACTGAGCGGCCGGACTGGAAGGAGCATTTCGACCGCGACGTTATTTCATATGCCGATAACGCCTATCTCTACAACGACAAGCCGGAAAACGTGCTCTATTGCGGCATGTTTCGCGGCGAGTTCGGTCCCGGCGATGTGATTTCGTATCTCGCCGACGGCGGCGGGGGCTATGGTGATCCTTTCACGCGTGATCCCGAACGCGTGCGCGACGACGTGGTTGATGGCTATGTCAGCCGGTCGGCGGCCGAAAAGGAATACGGTGTGATCCTCACCGAGGCTTTGGAAATTGACTGGGATCGCACCAAACGCCTTCGGGCGTCGCCCCGATCCGCATTTATCGAACCGGAGGTCCGGCGTCCGCCGCCGAAAGGTGCCAGGCGCCGCTAGACGGCGTCACAAAACAAAAAACGAAACAACAGGGAAGAACAGATAACGAGGAGGGATAGTTCATGGCTCGGTCAGGTCGTTTTATAGGAATGCTTGTCGTTGCGTTGTTCGCGCTCTTTGCGGGCGCGCCGGCGTTTGCGCAGAACGCGCCGGTGGTTATCGGCGGCACGCTCGGGCTGACGGGCCCGTTCGCCGGTCCTTCCGTCGAATACAAGGCGGTTTACGATTACTGGCTGGCCGATGTGAACAAGCGTGGCGGGCTACTTGGCCGTGAGGTCAAGATGACCATCTACAACGACGAAGGAACGCCGACCATCGCGCAGGGCTTGTTCAATCGTCTGATCCAGCAAGATCACGCCGATCTGTTGCTGGCGCCATTTTCCACCTTTGTCGGCGGTGCGATCGTGCCGATCGTCTTGTCGCACAAGAAGATCCTGTTCAACGGGGGTTTCGTCGGCATCAATATCTTCGGCGCCGCCAAGGGCTCGATCATCGGCAGCTACACTTATCAGGAGCCCGATTACACGCGCGGTGTATTCGAACTGATCAAAACGCTGCCGGCCGAACAGCGACCAAAATCAGTGGCGATCTTTACCGCGCAAAATCCGTTCCCGCTCATTGTGCGTGACGGCTACAGCGGCAAGGGAGGCGCGCTCGCCTTCGCCAAGGAAGCCGGCATGACCGTTGTGGTCAACGAGCAGTACCCGCCCAACACGACCGACTTCACCGGACTGGTACAGAAAGCGAAATCGGCGAACGCGGAACTTCTGCTCCAGCTCGGACTCCCGAACAACTCCCTGCAGGTGGCGCGCACCGTGCAGCAGCTAGGTTACAAGCCGAAACTGTTTTGCACTTGCGGTTCGCAGGTCACGACCTTGCCGGTTTGGCCGAAGATGGCTGCAGCCGGAGAAGGCGTAATCGGCACCACGATTTCCTGGCCGACGCAGAATTATCAGGGACTGAATGATCTGCAGACCTTCTTCAAGGGGCGTGGCTACGATACGATTCCGGCATACGGCGTCGTGGCCTATGCGATCCTTCAGGTGCTCGACCAAGCGGTGCAGGAAGCCAAGACGCTCGATGACGAGAAGCTCAAGCAATACATCCTGAGCCACGAGTTCCACACGGCCGCCGGAAACATCAAATATCAGGCCGACGGGACGCCCGTATTCAGCCAGGTTCTGCTGCAATATGTGAAAGACAAGAATGAGGTGGTGTGGCCGACCGCCATCAAAACAGCCAGTCCCGTCGTTCCGCTGCCTTGAGCCGGACAGGTGCGATGACCCAGCCGCTTCTGATCGTCGATGCGGTCGCAAAGAGGTTTGGTGGGGTCATCGCGCTGGATGGCGTGTCATTCACGGTCACGCCGACGACGATCAGCGGTCTGATCGGTCCGAATGGCTCGGGCAAAACAACTCTGCTCAACGTCATCAACGGCGTATTCCGACCGGACAGCGGCAGCGTCCGGTTTGGTGACATTTCCATTTCCGGGCGGCGCGCATCCGATCTTGCCTCTATCGGCATCGCCCGCACCTTTCAGACGGCGCGGGTATTCCGCACGCTCACGACTCTTCAGAATGTCTACATTCCGCTATTGCACCACGGCAGCGCGGAACGCGCGGCGGCTGGCGAGCGTGCAAGGGAGCTGCTTGCCTTTGTGGGGCTTGAAAGGTTCGGCGCGCTGGCCGCCAGCGAGCTGTCCGGCGGACAGCAGCGTCTGCTGGAATTCGCACGTGCGCTCGTCACAAAACCAAATCTCGTGCTGATGGATGAGCCTTTTGCTGGCGTCCATCCGGAGATCAAAAGCCGGCTGATCGATTGTATCAAGCAAACGGTCCGCCGCGACGGCACTTCGTTCCTCATCGTGAGCCACGAGGTGCCCGATCTGGTGGCGATGTCGGACGCGATGATGTGCCTTGTAGGAGGGCGCGTTGCTAGCGCGGGCGCACCGACTATGGTGGTGCGCGATCCAAAGGTAGTCGAGGGCTATCTCGGTGGGGCCGAGGATTTGCCATGACCGGTACCCCCGAGTTGCGTGTCGCCGACCTTCATGCCGGTTATGTGCCGGGCCACCCGATCCTGCGCGGCGTCACGATCGCCGCCAAGCCCGGCCGCGTCACCGTTGTGCTGGGGCCGAACGGTGCCGGCAAATCCACCATGCTGCGCACGCTTGCCGGCTATCTGTCGCCGCTCTCGGGGCGAATTTCGCTCGGCGGCGCCGACATCACGCGGCTGCCGTCGTTTCGGCACATCGAAGAGGGCATCGCCTTCCTGCCGCAGGGACGCTCGACCTTTCCCGATCTGACGGTCGGCGAAAACATCGAACTCGGCGGCTGGCCCATGCGCGGCAACCATGTGCGCCTGCGGCAGGCGCTCGATCGCGTGTTCGCCCGCTACCCGACGCTGGCGCCCTTGCGTGACCGGGCGGCTGGCAGTCTCAGTGGCGGTCAGCAGCGCGCGGTCGAAATCGCGCGGCTGTTGATGGCCGATCCGTGTGTCCTGCTCATTGACGAGCCCTCGGTCGGTCTTGCGCCCAATATCGCGCGCCAGATGTACCAGGAACTCGAAGCGTTTCGTGACGAGGGTCGCACGATCCTCCTGGTCGATCAGGACGTGCGCTCCGCAATTCGCATCGCCGATTACGTCTACGTGCTCACTTCCGGCAAGAATGACATCGAGGGCGATCGTTCGGCCTTCGAAGGTGACCTCGGCACGATGGTGCGGCGATGGCTTGGTGTTTGAGGGCTTGGCGTTTGATGAAGGATACGCGGCCATGGTGACCACGGTGCTGCAAATCGTGGCCGACGGTCTGCTGCTCGGCATGATCTACGCGGTAGTCGGATTAGGCCTGAGCCTTCTGCTCGGCATAATGGGCATCATCAATGTTGCGCACAGCGCCTTCATAATGCTCGGTGCCTTCTTCACGCTCGGCATGCTCGAAGCTTTGCATGTCGACCCGATTTTTTCGTTTGCGCTCGCGGTGCCGCTGTTCTTTGCGGTTGGCGCGCTGGTATTCCGCCTCATCATTGTCCGCATGGAGCGCGCCGAGCAGAACCAGGGCCTGGTCGCGATGTTCGGATTGATGGTTTTGATCGAAAATGTCGGCACCATATTCTGGACCACAAACACGCGCGTCGTCACCGTCGCCTACAGCAATGTTCAGCTCAAGCTCGGCTTGGTCAGCGTACCTGCGGTCCGGGTCATCGCCAGTGCATTGGCGGCAGCATTGATCGCCGCATTCTGGCTGTTCCTCAATCGCTCGTTGATCGGCCGCGCCATCCGCGCCATGGCCCAGAATCAGGACGCGGCTGCCGCCATCGGAATCAACGTAACGAGATTGTCACTGGTCATGTTCGGGCTCGGCATCGCCTCGGCCGGTGCGGCCGGCGTCGTGATCGCCATGGTCTTTCCATTCGCGCCGCAGACGCAGATCGAATGGCTGAGCTGGGCCTTCCTGATCGTCATCTTGGGCGGGTTCGGGCGCGTCGAAAACACGCTCGCTGCCGGTCTGCTGACCGGGTTGATCCAGACAGTCGCGACCGCGCTGATGCCGTTCGACTATGTCTATCTGCTGCTTTACGTGACGCTCGCCGGCGTGCTCGTTCTTCGCCGCGAAGGCCTTCGCGGCGCCGTGCGGCGGACGATCTAGGGGGCGGCATGTTTCATCTTTATTTCCTGCCGGCGCAGGACTCCACCGGAAGCAACAAGCGGCTCAGCGTGACGGCGGCAATCGTCGGCGCGGCTGTGCTGGTCGCCTACGGGCTTTTTAGCGGCAGCCTCGAGCATCTCAACACGCTCGGTCTCGTCTTCATGTATATCGTCATGACGCAAGCCTGGAATATTCTGGGCGGCTATGGCGGCTATTTCAATTTCGGCCTGGTGACGTTTTTCGGGATCGGCGCCTACACCACTGCCTTGCTCTTCCATTTTTTCGCCCTGTCGCCGTTTCTGACGGCGCCGCTCGCGGGGCTTGCATCGGCGCTGGTTGCCTTTGTCATCGGCATTCCAGCACTGCGGCTGCGCGGGGCTTATTTCGCTGTGGTGACTATGATCGTCACTTTCGCCGTGCAGATTCTGGTGCTTGATCTGCCGTTCACGCAGGGCGCCATCGGCGTATTCCTGACACCGCTCGACCTGTCGCCGCGCGCGACCGAGCAGCTGTTCTATTTCGTGTTCCTTGGCCTTGCCCTTGCGATGACCGTGCTGATCTACGCGATCGAAAACTCCAACTTCGGCTGGGCCCTGGTTGCCATTCGAGAGGACGAGGACGCGGCCGAGATCATCGGCGTGCGCACGACCGAGATAAAGTGGATCGGCAATGCGATCGCGGGCTTCGCGACGGGGCTCGTCGGCGGCATATTCGCCCTGCGCATTCTTTATATAGAGCCGACCAGCACATTCTCGCTCGATATCTCGCTCAATGTCGTTCTGATGGCGGTGATCGGCGGCGCCGGCACCTGGCTGGGGCCGCTGATCGGCACCCCGCTGGTGCTGTTGGTGGCGGAGGCTTTGCGTGTCACCGTCACCTCGGAGGTCAACCGGGTGATCTTCAGCCTGATCGTGATCGCAATGGCACTCTACATGCCGCGCGGATTGATGGGGCTCTTCAAGCGCGTGCAGCGGGCTTGAACGTCACTCCAGACCAGCGCGGCGCGCAGCCACGCGGGCGATGGCCGACCAGTCCTTGCCTCCGTCGCCATGTGCGATGGCGTCGATATAATTGTCACGCAGCACGCTGGCGAAGGGCAGGGGCACGTTGGCCGCCTCGCCGGCGTCGAGCGCAAGCTTGGCGTCTTTCAGTCCCAGGTTGAGATCGAACCCCGGCGGCTCGAACGAGCCGTTGGCAATCATCTTCGAATAAATCCGATAGATGGGCACGTCGAAAATCGACCCCACGACCACGTCAAGCACGGTGTTGGGGTCCATCTTGTAGGCGCGGGCAAGCGCCGCGGCTTCGCCCATTGATTCCAGGATACAGGCCACCACCAGGTTGCCGGCAATCTTGGCGATATTGGAATTGCGAGGATCTGTGCCCAATTGCCAGGTCTTCTTGCCCATGGCGTCGAAGAGTGGTTGCACTTTTTGGATCAGCGCCGGATCGCCTGCGGCGAGAATGTTCAGGTTGCGCTCGGCCGCCATCTCCGGCCGTCCGTAAACGGTGGCGGAAAGATAGGGAATGCCCTTGGCGGCATGAGCTTTGGCGAGCTCGCCCGCGCAGATGGCCGAGGCCGTCGCCATGTTGATGTGGATCGGCGCGTTTCCCCCACTGGGGAGTACATCGCCGGAGATGAAAGTCGCGCGCATCGCGGCATCGTTCGGCAACATGGAAATGACCGCGTCGCCGGAGAATGCGTCGCGGGCATTGCTGGCAACGGCTGCACCGTCGTTTTTGATCCGGTCGCGTGAGGCTTGCGAAACATCCCAGGCCAGCACCGTGTGGCCGCCCTTCATCAGGTTGCGGGCCATCGCCGTTCCCATTCGGCCGACGCCGATAAATCCGACTTGCATGCGAACCTCGCAGTTGTGTGAGCGCTTTCGCCCGGCGATCCTGCCGCCGCGAAAAATGCAGGAGCAAGTCTGCTTGATCGACCGGCGTCGAACAACCAAAAAGCGCGCACGAACAATCGCAATTAGGCATACATACGATCACAGGAGCGTATCGTTGACTGCACCAGCGCCCAA
>CAWHQF010000015.1:0-16676 GCA_963831475.1 uncultured Alphaproteobacteria bacterium | reverse complement strand
ATTGCGATTTCATCAGGAGGGATCAGCCTGGAAATTCGCTTTCCGCGCGGTTGCGTGGTGGCTCGTCACCGCGCTCACTGTCGGGCTCACCTATCCGTTCCAGGTTGCAAGTCTCGAGCGCTATAAAATGCGGCACACGTTCTACGGAAATCTGGCCGGCAGCTTCGAGGCGTCGGGCTTCGGGCTGTTCGTTCGTGGTGTCCCCATGTGGCTGATGGTTTTCGCGCCACTCGCGTTCGCGGTTGACGGCTTCACCGGCGCGGTCGACTGGAAGGCGTTCGCCGAAACGCTGGCACAGGGCGGCGACGATGTCATGAGCAAGATCGAAGGCGGCAATCCGGGCCTCGGCAGTGCCATCACCTTCGCCATGTTGATGTGCGGCGCCAGTATCACGCTCGCCGCACTGCTCTATCCGGCATTTCAGGCCGTAGTGATACGTTGGTGGTCATCGGGTTTGCGTTTTGGAGACATCGAAGTGCGTTCGCAGCTGCGCATTCGTCACGTCTACGCCGCCTATGCACGCTTCGTCGGCTACGCGGTCCTGTTCAGTATCGCGATGGGCATCGGCGGAGCCATCATCCTGACGATTGTGGGCGCCGTCACCGGCGCCGGAAAGACCACAGCCGGCGAAATCATCGCCACTCTTTTACTGCTCGCGGGCTATGTGGTCGCGGCCCTCGGATTTTCGACCGTTTATCGCGCGACCGTATTGTTCTCGCTCTGGCAGTTGGGCATGGAATCCCTAAAGTTGTCCGGCCTTTCAACGCTGGAGAAGGTCAAGGCGACCGGCCGACCCAGCTCCGCGATCGGGGAAGGTCTGGCTGATGCGCTCAACGTGGGCAGTTATTGATGAATGCTCCCATCACATCCGGCGCCGGCATCTATTTCGATGGCGCGACAAGCGCGCGGCACGAGGTGCTGGTGACGCTGGCGGCCGGGACCCTTCGAATTTCCGACCGCAACGGGCAGCCGCTCGCGGAGTGGCCCTACGGAGAGATCGAACAGCTAGCGGCGCCTGACAAGGTCCTGAGGCTGGGACGCCTCCACAGCACGGCGCTGGAACGCCTGGAGATCGCCGACCTCGCATTTGCAGCGGAAATCGACACCCGCAGCGCCTATGTCGATCGGACAGGCGCACTCCACCGGCGCGAACGCGTAAGCGTGATCGCCTGGAGCGTGGGTGCCACGTTATCGCTGGTGCTGGTCGCCTTTTTTGGGGTGCCGGCGATTGCCGCGCGCCTCACGCCCCTACTGCCCACCGCGGCCGAACGTAGACTTGGGGACGCTGTGGACACCCAGATTTCGCGGCATGCTCGACACGCATAAGTCCGGCACCGCATTTGATTGCGGCACAACGGCCGGGCAAGCGCCTGGGCGCGCGGCTCTCGACAAGATCATGAACCGCCTCGAGGCGGCCGCAACGCTGCCGTTTGCCCTGCGGACCACGGTGGTGCGGCGAAACGAAGCCAACGCGATCGCTTTGCCAGGCGGCCGGGTGTATGTGTTCCGCGGCCTGATCGACAAAGCCGAAAATGCAGATGAGCTTGCCGGCGTGATCGCCCATGAAATGGGGCATGTCGCTCATCGCGACGGCACCAAGGCAGTGTTGCAGGGCGCCGGCCTGTCGTTCTTGTTCGGGATGCTGCTGGGCGATTTCGTCGGAGGAGGCGCCGTTGTGTATGCCGCCAAATCGGTGCTGCAATCGAGCTATACGCGAGGGGCCGAATCGTCGGCGGACATCTACGGCGCCGAACTCATGAACAAAGCGGGGGGCGATGCGCACGCGCTCGCGGCGATTCTCGACAGGATCGGCGGCGCCACGGAGCCGGGCATGAAAATCCTGATGAATTATCCGGAAACCAAGGCGCGTGTCGCGGCGATCAACAAAATCGCCGCCGCGCGCCCGCCGTCACAACTTTTGGCGGCGGGTGAGTGGTCGGCACTCAAGCACATCTGCGCGGGTACCTAGCGATGTCGCGCCGCCCGTTCCACGACGAGCCGATCTCGAAGACCGCCATATGGTCGTCCCGCTTCGCGTTCTTCGCATTCGCGGTGGCCGCGCTGTCAATCATCATCGTGCGCTCGAACCTGCTCGAGATCGGGCCCGCGCTGACCACCTTTGCGGCCGCGCTCGGCTTTGCTGCGTTGGCCATCCTGCTCGCATTCGCCGCCTTCGTGGTGATCTGGCGGCAAGGGTCTGCCGGCCTCGGGCGGGCACTGCTCGGCCTTTTTCTTGGGCTGGTGCTGCTCGCCTACCCGGCGTTTCTGGGCATCCGCGCCTTGAAGCTGCCGGCTATTTCCGACGTCACAACGGATACGGACAATCCCCCGCGCTTCGAAAGCCTCGCGCGCCAACGGCCGCCCGATCGCGTCGCCTATCCCGGAGCGGCGGTCGCCGCGCTTCAGCACGCCGGCTATCCCGACATCGCCCCGCTGGACCTCGATGCCCCGGCCAAGCTCGCCTACGATGCCGCGCTTGCGCTCGTCACCAAACGCAAATGGACGATCGTCGATGCGCGCGGCCCGGCGCTTGGGCGTCGCGACGGCGTGATCGAGGCGGTCGCGCGCACGCCGATCATGGGGTTTCGCGACGACATCGTCATCCGGGTCACCCCGACCGGTCAGGGCACGCGCGTCGACATGCGCTCGGCCTCGCGCGTCGGCTCGCATGACTTCGGCGCCAATGCATCGCGCGTGCGAAGCCTGCTCGAGGATCTCGACGACACGGTGAGCTCGACGCCTGAGCCTCGCGTACTGCCCCAACCGAAGGCGCCGGCCGCGCCAAAGGGCCAGGGCGCACGCGACAAGCGTCAGCCGGCCAGGCGGTAGACACCGTCGATCGCAGGCAGACCGTCGGTTTGGACGAGACCGCGCGTCACCAGATCCTCCATATGCGCGAGCACCGAGAGCCCGGCGGCACCCGTCAGGCGCGGGTCGATGCCGATATAGATCGCGCGCACGATGGTCGGGATATCGGTTTCGCCTTTCGCAAGACGATGCAGGATCGAATCCTCACGCGCCTTGCGGTGCAGGATATAGTAGCTGACGAAGCGCGGCGCGTCGGTGATCACGGGCCCATGGCCGGGGAAATAAATTGTCTCCTTGCGGCGCGCGAGTTTACCAAGCGACGCCATGTAGTCGCTCATGGCGCCGTCCGGCGGCGCAACAATCGAGGTGGCCCAGCCCATGACATGGTCGCCGGCAAACAGCGCATTTTTTTCCTTGAGCGCAAAAGCCATGTGATTGGCGGTGTGGCCCGGCGTCGTGACGGCCTCGATGGTCCAGCCATCACCGCTGACGTGCTGGCCGTCGGCCAGAGCGATATCGGGACGAAAGTCGCGATCGGCGCTGGCATCAAGCGGGTTGAGTTCGCCGATGTGCAGTGGCCGTGCCGCCCGGTGCGGCCCTTCTGCATAGACCGTGGCCCCGGTGGCTGCCTTGACGGCCGGTACCGCCGGCGAATGATCCCGGTGCGTGTGGGTGACGAAAATATGGCTCACCGTCTCGCCTCGCACGGCATCCAGAAGCGCCCCGATATGCGCGGGGTCGTCCGGCCCGGGGTCGATAATCGCCACGTTGCCGTGACCCACGATGTAACTCACGGTGCCCTTGAACGTGAAAGGCCCCGGATTATTCGCCATGACCCGCCGCACGCCGGGCATCGGCTCGTCCACCGTGTCCGGTGCGAGATCGAGATTTTTGTCGAAGGGAATATCGTCACTCATGCGGCGTCAGGCTCCAATCGTGCAACGGCCTATCATCATTTTGGCCATACTTGCACCCTAACCGGGGGGTGATGACATATGTTCTGCGTGCATTGATCCCGGCACTCTGGATCCTGTGGCTCGCCTACTGGATCGTGGCCGCGCGTTCCACCTATGAAACCAGGCGGAGGGAGAGCTTCGCGTCGCCCCTGAGCCAATACGGCCTTCTGATCGCGGGCGGTATTTTACTCGGGGTGCCGAACATCCTTGGGCCGTCACTCGAAGCCCCGTTCCATGGCCACCCGGGCTGGCTGTTGCTCGCCGTCAGCCTGGTCGCACTACGCGCGCTACCGCGCCGAAGTGCCCGCGCTCATTCCGTTCGTGCTTTAAGCGCGCTAGCGAACGACAAGAATGCCGTTCGTCTCCTGGTGGAAATCGTCGAAGAAATTATAGCGGCCGGCTTCGAGCGGGCGCAGGCGGATAATCCCCTCGCCGTTTCCGGTCACGACTTTTTCAACACGCAGGCTCACGCTTTCGAACTCCATCGGCGTCGAGTTCGAGATTCTCGACATGGAGCTCGATCGGCACCTTGGCGGGCGCCTGGACCTCGGCCGGCTGGAAGCGGTGGTTTTTCACGCTGACGGTAACGGTCGCCGCCTGCTGGGCAGATGCCGGCAGGTCAGCCCCAAGGAAAAGGCCGAGAGCGAGCAACGCAATCAATCGGGTCATGGGAACGGCTCCGGCTAGAATTCGACGGCCACTTTTAGTTTGGCGCGCTGGCGGGAAAATTCAGCGAGATTGAGTTTGTGCCCGGATCGTCAACTTCGTGGCCGGTGACCTGCCAATTCCAGGCGGCCGTCATGAACATCTTGGGGCCGAGTTGAACGTAGAACGTGGGGCCGAGATAAACGGCATCGCCGGTATAGGTGTTGAACCAGGTCCCGTCATAGTGGCGCAGGTACCAAACCTCGGCGCCGACGAACACCGAAGGAACCACACGGTACGACAAGGCGGCGGAAATGCCGCCGGTCGACTCTTTCTCCCAGCCGGCGCCGACTTGATCGGGATCCTGCGTTGCCTCCGGCTCATACAGAAGATTGGCGCCGAGGTAGAGGCGGTTCTTGATGAGTTCGAGATCGGCATTGAGTTTGAGTTCCAGCTCGAAATTGGTAACCCGCGCGCCGCTTGTTTCGTCGATGCGCCGCCATTCCGGCTCGGCCGACAGTGTGATCGCAAGCGGCGACGACGGGCCACGGTCGAGCAGCAGATAGCGCATTTCGCCGAAGATTCCTCCGAATGCGATCTGGTTGCGATCATCCAGGCCGGTCACGTTTTTTATGCTGTGCCCTGAAACCAGCGGACCCAGCTCGAACTGCACGTACTGGTTCGGCGTGAATTCGAATTCGAGCTTGCTTTCACTCGCCCAATAGCGTCCGTCGCGTTTTCCCATCCGGGCGACCGTATCGACGGAAAATTCCTTCTCGCCTTCAAGGCCGATCCCGGAGCCTTCCGTGAAGCCGAAGACGTACTTCGTTTCGACGTCGCGATAGACGGCGGGATTGTCCTGGGCGCAGGCAGCAAAACCGCTCGACACAAAAAGAGGCGCAGCAACAACAATCGCGCGCGCGCATCGAGCTTCGATCATTTCCATTCCTCATACGCCGGGTTCAAGGCCCGACAATCAGGCTACGCAGTCCACATTGAAAATTTTTGCGCGAGAGTCAATGCGCGCAGCAAACATTAGAATTTTCTAGTTCGGAGCTTTTCTAATCAGAGGCAGATGAGAATTTTTCTAATATGCCGCTGTCTGCAAATTTCTCAATGAATCTCCGGCTCGGGAATTTCGCCGAGCGGCGCGAGAAAGTCGAAATCGCACCCTTCGTCCGCCTGTCCGATATGCTGCGAATAAAGCGCGCCGTAGCCGCGCGGATAGCGTGCTTCCGGCTGCTTCCAGGCCGCCCGCCTACGGGCGATCTCGTCATCGGCCACATGCAGATGGATACGGCGCGCGTGCACATCCACCTCGATCTCGTCGCCGGTCTCAACAAAAGCGAGCGGCCCGCCAACGAAGCTTTCCGGCGCGACGTGGAGGATGCAGGCGCCGTAGCTTGTGCCGCTCATGCGCGCGTCGGAAATGCGCAGCATGTCGCGCACGCCCTGTTTCACCAGTTTTTTCGGGATCGGCAGCATGCCCCATTCGGGCATGCCGGGGCCGCCCTTCGGGCCGCCATTCTTGAGCACAAGGATGTGGTCCGGCGTGACATCGAGATCGTCGCGTTCGATCTCGCGCGCCATATGGTTGTAGTCATCGAACGCAATCGCCTTGCCGCGGTGGCGCAGCAGCCGTTTCTCGGCGGCGGAGGGCTTCATCACGCAACCGCGCGGCGCAAGATTGCCGGTGAGCACCGCTGTTGCGCCTTCGCGCGAGACCGGGTCCGAAAGTGAATGTATGACGTCGCGTTTGTAGATCTCGGCGCCCGCGATATTGTCCCCGATGCTCTTGCCGGTCACCGTGAGGCAGGACAGATCGAGCGCGCTCCGCAGTTCGGCCATCAAGGCCCGCAACCCGCCGGCATAGAAAAAATCCTCCATCAGGAGTTCGCCGGACGGACGCACATTGGCGAGCACCGGGATCTCGCGCGAGATGTCGTCGAAGCGCTTCATGTCGAGCTTGAGGCCGGCGCGGCGCGCCATGGCCACGACATGGATGATGGCATTGGTCGAGCCGCCCATGGCCATGTGCACGCGGATGGCATTGTCGAAGGCGGCCGGCGTCAGCACCTTTTCCGGGGTCAGGTCATCCCACACCATCTCGACGATGCGCCGGCCGGCTGCGGCGCACATGCGCGGATGCGCGGCATCGGGCGCCGGGATCGACGAGGCGCCGGGCAGCGCCAGCCCCAGCGCCTCGGCAATCGCCATCATCGTCGCCGCTGTGCCCATGACCATGCAGGTGCCGAATGACCGCGCAATGCCGCCTTCGAGCTCGGCCCAGTCAGCCTCACTGATGCGGCCGGCGCGTTTCTCGTCCCAGTATTTCCAGGCATCGGAACCGGAGCCGAGCTCGTGGCCGCGCCAGTTGCCGCGAAGTTGCGGCCCGGCCGGCACATAGATCGCCGGCAGGCCCATGCTGATCGCACCCATGATCAGCGCGGGCGTCGTCTTGTCGCAACCGCCCATCAGCACGGCGCCATCGATCGGATGGCTGCGCAGAAGCTCTTCCGTCTCCATCGCCAGCAAATTGCGATAGAGCATCGTCGAGGGTTTCACGAACGGTTCCGACAGCGACATCGCCGGCAGCTCGACCGGGAATCCGCCGGCCTGGAGCACGCCGCGTTTCACATCCTCCGCGCGATCGCGCAGATGCGTGTGGCAGAAATTGATATCGCTCCAGGTGTTGATGATGCCGATGACCGGCTTGCCGCGGAAATCGACGGCGTCGAAACCGCCTTGCCGCAATCGCGCACGATGGCCGAAGGCGCGCAGATCGTTGACGCCCAGCCAGCGATGGCTGCGCAGGTCCTCGGGACGTTTACGCAAGGTCATTCATGCCAATGCAGGCCGGCCCGCTAGTCGATCGACAGGTTGGCGGCATGCACCACTTTCTCCCACTTGGCGGTTTCGTCCGCCACATATTTTCCGAAATCTTCCACCGAACCGGGCATCGGCGTTCCGCCGAGATCCTTGAGCTTGGCGACCATCGCGGGATCCTTCAGCGCCGCATTGACCTCCTTGTTGAGGAGCTCGACGATATTCTTGGGCGTCCCGTGCGGCACGCCCAGTCCGAAAAACGCACTCGCTTCATAGCCGGGTACCGTTTCCGCAACCGTCGGGACGTCGGGGAGCTCTTCCGAACGTTTGGCGGTGGTCACGGCCAGCGCGCGCAACTTGCCTGCCCTGATGTGGCCGATCGAGGACGGCAGATTGTCGAACGTAACCTGCACCTGGCCACCGAGCAGATCGGTGAGCATCGGTGCCGAGCCCTTGTACGGCACGTGCGTCATCTTCGTCCCGGTCATCATCTTGAAGAGCTCGCCGGAAAGGTGGATCGAGGTTCCGTTGCCCGACGAGGCGATATTCACCTTGTCCGGGTTGGCTTTCACGTAGGCGATGAACTCGGCGACAGTCTTCGCCGGCACGGACGGATTGACTTCCATCACGTTCGGGATTCGGATGAACCCTGCGACCGGATCGATATCACGCAGGAAGACGAATTTGAGATGCTTGTAGAGCGTCGCATTGATGACGTTGGCCGGGTTGACCAGGATCATCGTGTACCCGTCGGGCGCAGCCTTCGCGACAAGGTCGGTCCCGAGATTATTGCCGGCGCCGGGACGATTCTCGACGATGAACTGCTGGCCGAGCCGCCTGCTGAACCAGTCCGCAAACAGCCGCGCAACGATGTCGGTCGAACCGCCGGGCGGATAGCCGACAATAATGTGCGGTTGTCGGGTCGGGTAATCGACCGCACCGGCATTGCCGGCCGGAAGTGCGAGGCAAACCGCCGCGAGCCCCGCACACGATAGAAATCTGAAAACCCGCTGCATCATTGATGCCCCCCTTGTTGATTTTTGGCCGGGCCGGTCGACCGCCGACGCTCTTTCCGCAGACGTTACGCGGCAGGCCCAGCCTCGTGCAAGGGCGCGCGGGCCGGAAGCACCGCGATCAGCGACGGCCCGCCGACCCGCTAAATTGTGCCCTTTCCTCACGGCCGCGCGCCCCGCCGCGGCGCTGAACGATCTATTAACGAAGGGCGCCTTAGGTTGGAACCGCAATACCGAAAGCGAATTCGGGCTTGCCAAATTCGTCCCGCGCCCTGGAGCAGCGCAGATGGCCGCGCGTCGATCTCCCCACCGCCACTGGTTCCTGCGCGATATTCCGCGAACCTATGTGCTGCTGGTCTGGCTTGCCTTCGGCGTCGCCATTCTCATTTACGCCAACGACTGGCACCCAAGCGGATGGACCGCGCTCCGGCACGAAGCCGCCGTGAAGCAACCGCCGGCCAACAAGTTTGAACCCTATACCGGTTCGATCATCTTCGTGCCGACGCGCGGTGAAGACTGCCAGGAAATCCGGCTCGACAATCGTACCGGAAAAATGTGGGACAAGGGCGCCGTCAACTGCACCGAGGCCGTATCCCGCTCCGAGCGAGAACAACTCGGTGGCATGAGCTCGCTGCGCATGGACGCGATCGGCAAGGCATTCAATCACCGCTAAGAGTAACGGCGCGCCGGGAGCCGCAGCCGGTCATCCGGCGAGGGCCGTCGTCCACCTGAAAAGTAGCCGCGCCCGCCCATGCGGCGTCACATCTGCGCGAGGCATTGGCCCGCCCGCAAAAAACTGGCAAGACAGCGATTAACTGGTTGATCTAATGGTCGGAGTGGCAGGATTTGCGTCTATCTCTTTGAGTCATCGAAATCTTTGAGATTTTCGAGCGCATATTTTGATTTTGTGTACCTGCTTTGTGTACTCGTATCAAGCAACCAACTCCCGCGAAACAAATCTAGTTGAGTGTAGCGCGCGCCCGTTTGAGGTCGGCCGTTTCGAACCCTTCGCGAAACCAACGATAGACAGGTTCAAGCAGCGCGCGTGCCTCATCAGGCCTTCCTTGCATCCGCCAGAGTTCGGCAAGGCTAGTGGCCGTGCGCAATTCCAAGGACTTGGCGCTTTGACTACGCGCCACCTCGATAGACTTCTGAAGATGAGACTTCACTCCTCTAGCATTCGATGGGTTGAGTGCTAGAAGAATTTGTGCCCTTTGGCGGTGCAATTCCGCCTCCCATGCTCGGCCCGTCACGTCACCAATATTGGTCAGGGCGCGCTCGACGATCGACAGTCCGCGATTCGTTTTCGCCAATTTTGGTGTGCACATCTGCCAACCAGCTATCCATCATTGGAAGCATAAAGCCGACGCCACTTTGTCGTGCTTCGTCGATTCCCTGCGTTAGTTCGACCCGAGCCTCTTCAAGCCGACCCAGTTCGCCGATTGCCCTGCCTCGCGAAATCCTCGACAAAATCGCATACAGCGAAAACCGCTGCTCTTGGGACATCTCGAAGCTTCTTTCGGCGCTCTCTAGGGCGCGCGCGGCGTCCCCACGCAGAAGGTGCACGACTGAGGTCATGTAATGAGCGAACGCTACAGTGTATGGGTGACCAAGATCTTGTCCCAAGGCCAGCGCTTCCGAAACGCGGGAAAGGGATTGATCCGCATAGCCCAGAAACCACAAGTCCCAAGATAGGAGCAGCAGTGAAGCTGCTCGAGGTCCCACCATGTATAGGTTGTGTAGCGACCCTTCTTCTTTGCCCGTCGAAAGCTTGATTGTCTCCTCGAAATGGTTCGCTGACGATTGGAAGTCGCCGCCGGTCAATAACGTGCTGCCCATCACTCTATTGGCTACCATTAACAAAACGGGGTCGGACAACGCTCGCGACCGTGACAGAAATTCATCGGCCATACGAAGCGCTTCATCGTTCTTTCCAGACATCCAGCGGTTTCCCCATAGCCCAAACAAGGCTTGGAAATACTCGGGGATGTTGCCGAGCCGCAGGCACAAAGTGCGAGCTCGCGAAAACGCTTCGCGGGTTTCGGCGGCGGCATACCCGCGAACAGCGATAAGCGGTATCCCCAACGCCAACTGAATGTCGATCTCTTGTTTGGTGCGCTCAGGTGTTTCCGGCAAGGCGTTGAGAAGCTGGAGGGCCTTCCGAAAATTGGCAATCGCTTCGACGTTAGCGGAATGCGCGAGCGCGCGTTGCCCGGACTCGAACCAGTAATGAATGGCCATTTGGTGGTTGCCCGCTTCTTGATAGTGAAACGCCAGAACGTCGGGCTGGTTTTCAACCAGCCTCGGAAAGTCATGCGCCAAGATTGCCGCGATGTCGGCATGGATCTGCTGGCGCCTACTCTTGAGCAAAGAATCGTAGATTGCATCGCGCAACAACACATGTTTGAAAGCGAAACGGACCATAGGCGAAATGCCGGTTCGATAGATGATGTCTGCCTCTTCGAGTCGCGACAGGGCCGACTGCATATCTTCTTCGTCAATTCGCGCTGCAGCCGACAAGAGATCATGCGAGAACTCGCGCCCAATCACAGCCGCGATCTGCGCAACTCTGCGGCTAGGCGCAACGCGGTCTAATCGCTCCATCAACGCGTCACTTAGTGTCTCCGGGACCCTAAGCAATGCTGGTTGTTCTGTGTGCCCGAGATTCTCTCGTAAAGGCGCGCTCAAAGTACTGTTTGTCAGTTCCTCTATGAATAGAGGGACGCCATCGGCCTTTTCGATTATTTGGTCGACCAGCTCTGGGGAGATGCTCGCGCCCCTCACGACGTCTCGAATCATCGTCTTCACTTCGGTCTGGGACAATCGCGTGAGCGAGTGTGTAGAGACGTTTGCGTGAGCTAACCAGGTGGGGCGGAACTCGGGCCGGCACGACACAACGAGCAACACACGAGCATGGCCAATCCGGCTGATAATCAGTTCAAGCAGCTCAAGCGTCGATGCATCTACCCAGTGCGCATCCTCAAAGACGCAGAGCGTCGGACTTTGAAAAGAAAATCCTAAGAGCATGTCGACAAGCGCGCTGATCGTCCTGTTCTTTATTTGCTGCGGGGTAAGCTCGGATAGTTGGCGCTGATTCTCGGTGGAGATCGCTAACAGGTTGGCAATCAGCACGAGCGGCTCTACGGAACCACCGTTAAAGCGCGGAAGGTATGCCTGCAGCTTTGCAATCTTGTCCGCATCGGCCTCAAGGGCAAGTAGTTGAGCCGCTTGTTCGATCTGCTCGATCACCGGAAAGAATGGGCTTTGACTGTGATAAGGCGAACACTGATGGTGCAACAGGGTGTGCGGTTCTCCCTCAATATGTGATTTCAATTCGTGGAGAAGCCGCGATTTCCCAACTCCCGGAATACCGGAAAGCAGTATCACTTGGCCGTCCCCTTCTTTGACCTTCTCCCACCTATCGAGAAGCAAGCGCAGTTCGCTTGAACGTCCAACGAGCGGGGTGAGAGATCCCGCATGCGCAGCTTCGAACCGGCTACTGGCACTTTTGGCCGCAAGCACATGGTAGACATGGAGCGGTTCGATTATGCCTTTAAGCTCCTGTTGGCCAAGGCCGCGTAAATCGAAAGCCGCCGATACGAGACGTCTCGTCGATTCCGAAATGAGGACAGTATTGACAGCGGCAAGAGTTTGTAGCCGCGCGGCAATATTGGGCGTTTCGCCCACCGCATCCATCGCCCACGAGGTAGCACTGTTTCCAGTTTCACCGACAATAACCGGTCCGGAGCAAACGCCTACCCGGGAAGCCAGGGTGACTGGCCCTGAAATTTTCGCAACTTCAGAAACAATCTCTAGCGCTGCGTGAACAGCGCGAATGGCGTCGTCCTCGTGTGCGAGGGGCCAACCGAAAAACGCCATGACGCCATCGCCGAAATAGCGGGCGACCTCACCTCCATAGCGCCTAATTGCCGTGCTGCACTCCCGTCGATACGCGTCAATGAGTCCGTGGAGAACTTCAGGGTCTAACTTCTCCGAGAGTTGCGTAGACCCCACCAAATCGCAGAACATCACGGTGATCTGACGAAATTCAGCGTCGCGATGTTGTGAAGGAGAGAGTGAACCCCCGCCAATATTCGAAACTTCGGCTTTTCCGCCCGCTTCACTCGCTTGCAATGCATCGATGGCCCTAAGCAATTTCTTGCGATGGCCTAATGAGACCCCAAGTTTTTCGAGATCGCTCTCGGTCAATTCCGGAAGCACAGCGTAATCGATATGATTTTCGGCAAACGCATGTGCGTACTGGCCTAGACCGTGTCCAGTCAGCCACTCGGCTAAGTCAGCGGTTGGCCCCGGCATTGCACTGACCTAACTAAAGGAAGTCTGGCGATATCGCGACAAGTTACGCGGTCCTCGTCGTAAGTTAAAAAAGCGCATCCGAGACGCGCGCGCCCGGCGCCTCACAGCACCCCAGACGGCGACGACGAATGCGCTAACCGGTCACGCCACAGGTCGAGCCACGTGCTCTTCAATGTTCGAAGAAACTGAACCACGACCATACTGGAGCGTCTCTCCGATCGCCTCCCGAATCTCCTCGAGCATCTCCGCCTCGGATTTGAGGAGTTCGTGATTGTATCCCTCCGCCAGGATCAATGACGATTTATATGTCTCCTGAACGACCTTGATACGGTCATTCGCCGGAAGCGATGCGACGAACGCGATCGTTTCTGCGACGTGGTTCGCCTCGCTGCCGAGGGAGCTGTGACTTCGCAGGAAGCGGGTCGCATCGACGCCATCCGGGCACAGCGCCCGAACCCTCGCGATATCGGTCTCCTGCTTAAGTGCGGCAATGCGCTCCAGACAATACGAATAGCCGATACATCTTATCGGATAGTCCTCGGCGCAGACGTCATCGAAGCGCTCGCAGAGCGGCTTGATACCCTCCGGGATGAAATTGGCAACGAGCCGTTCGCCGGGCACACCCAGTGCACGTAGATCCTTGAGTGCGAGCCGGTCGTGACCGGTCTCCTCGCGCGCACGCTCTTCAAGGTATGCCGCGACCTCGGGCCTCCCCAGCTCGTTGAAACGGCTGGCGGCACGGCGGAGATTTCGAGGCGTGTCGACAGACGTGTGATACGCACCGACCAGGGCGACGATATAACCGGCGACAGTCGGCTCCGGGCGCGCGAGGCGCTTTTCAATCCCAGCGAACCCGAGATTTATCGCGCCGTCGAGCAGCCCAACCGTACTTCCCGCCGCACCCACGCCCGTCATCGGCGTCGCGAATGGATCTACGTTTTCTTTCGTGCCGCTCTTAAACCAAACCTCCCCCGACTCGCGAGCGATGATCGAAATATCTCTCGTGACGCTGACCCACTCCGTGACCAACTGTGCCATTCAAAACCTCCCACTTGCGAGTGCTCGTCGCCAATCGTTTCTTGCAGGCTCCTTTTCACCTCAGACCGAGTCGCAGCCAGATTCCGTTTGGCGTAACGGCCATCAGCAACTTGGCCGTCTCGAGAAGAGGTCCCGCAGTCGTGATACGTGAAGAGTTGGGTATCACAAACACGACTGCATCGGCGGGTGCGTGAATTCCAGCTACATAAGTGCTTTCGTCGACCACGATAGGGTTCTTCAGACGGAAGCCCCGTGCCTCGAGCTCAGTTTTGGCGCCTGCCGGCGTCAATATGCTCGCTTTGAAGGCCGCATCGGTCCATGCTCGGGCGACCATTTCTGCGAGAGCATCACTTTCGTACGTAAAGTCGGCCACCTTATCTGTTAATCCAGCGTCCGCATAAACACCGCGTGGGTTTTTTGGCACGGTCAGCCTCCCGTTAAGAAGCAGGGTCCGGCAGAATTGCCGTCCTACGCTACCAGCACTTTAGGTTCAGAGTTCCATTGTGGCAAGCAAGAATGGCAGAACGTATGAATGCTCGCATAGGAGGTAACGGAATGCCGCGGCAAATGGCGTAGAGTCGCGGCTTCATCGCGCGGCGTCGTAGACCAAGAACTCCTGTGGAGACACCCACATACACGAGTTGGCGTCATTCTCATCGTGATCGTCTACTGCGTGATGATATCCCCGCTTCCGCGCGTTCTATGTCGGTGCGCTTGCGAAAATTTCCCATGGACGTGCTTGCGCGTCAGCGCGATTGCAATGAGGAGACGAGGGCCTCGTTGGCGCGGTCAAGACGGTGCGCTAAGGTCGCCGCTACATAAAAGAGCGCGGCCGCGCTAACACCAAGAAGAGCGGCATCAGCGACATAAAACTGCGAGGGTACTAAAGTATACACGTCCGCAGTGTGTGGCCGATCCAGTAAAGCGGAGATTTCGCCAAACACAGCGCCCGGCTCATCCACTATGGCGAGCTGAGTGCGCTGCCTGACGACTGCGACAGTCCCCTCCTTGAGAAACAGAAGTCGGCCTGTTCTTGACCCAGCAGGGAGGACGACCTCGCCGGCGCGATAGGTTGCAAGTGGCAGGTCGGCGTAATTGAAAGCTGCGTGGGGGGAGTTGAAAAGACATTTTCGATCCTGCCACACTGGAGATTGTAGCAGGATTTTCATTTCCCAATGTGATGTCGTTCACACTGGCTTTGCCCTAAAGGAAACTTATTCCCACTAACAGTGAATTATCGAAGGCGCGACGTTTGCTGCTTAGGTAAAAATCCAAATGGCAGTCACTAGACCATTTGCGCACGAGTAATCGTTCACACCGCAACAAATAAACTAGTGGGCTTTCGCGCCTGAGAAATTGACCACTTTGCGCCATTTTTCGGTTTCATCAGTGCCATTGAAATTATTTGGATTTTAGAACGGGTTTGGCGTTTTGTGTACTCGGCTTGTGTACTCGTATCAAGATGCTGATGGCCGCTGAATGATGTCTGCTCGACCGTCAACGTAGCCGGCTTCGGCCAGAGCCCCGGCGAAGTGCCACCAATGTTTGTCCGGGTGCGGCCGCACTAATGCCCGCACTGAGATATGCAACAACGGGCAACCCTACTGGCTGCGCCTGCGTGGCGAGAGGCCATGCGGCCGTGCCGCCGAGAAGTGTAATCGGCCGGTTTGGGTCAAGCGCTTTCAAGACCTTCGATCGGTGCGGTGTCGATGTCACTCGCGGGCTCGTGCTTCTCTTCGGAATGGGCACTCGGCCCTCCCAGCATGGGATCAGGAGACGAAGCGGAACAATCTTTGGCTCGGCCTTGCCCTGTGAACGGCGGGTACAAGCAGACATACGAACTCACCCCATCCATCGTCCCGCGAGGGACCTCATTCCGCCACACGGTGGAACTCGAATTTTCTCCTTCGAGTGGGTCGCACATTCTCATGCTGAAACAGCGTCCTCCCGCGTCCAGCGGAACTCGGTGCCGTCAACCCAGATGCGGTGCATGATCACGGCCAGCCGACGCGCCAGCGCCACGATAGCCTTTTTCATCCCGCGGCGCCTGGCGATCTGCATCGCCCAGGCCTTGAGCCAGGACCACTTTGCTGAGCGCACCAGCATGATCTGCGCCGCCTCGTAGAGCATGACGCGCATCATCTCGTCTCCGCATTTTGAAATGGCGCCGGTCCGGTCGCTCTCACCCGATTGATGCTTGCAGGGCGTCAGCCCTAAGACTGCGCCGACCGCCCTGGAGTTGCGGAAGCGCGCCGGCACATCGACGGTGACGCGAAAAGTCAACGCCACCACCGGACCAACACGGGGACGGTCATCAGCCGCCGGCACACCTCATCGTCCCGGGCGATCGCCAGCACTCGGCGGTGGAGAACGGCGATCTGCTCGCGCAGCACCCGCCGGACAACGAGCAATGGTTCGACGAGCGCCAGATCGGGGAATTCTCGACCAGCTCCCGGATGCGTACCTCGAACTTAACCGCCCCGACCGTGCCCACCTTGAGACCGAAGTTGCGCAAGGTCCCGCGCAGGTCGTTCTCGATGGCGATGGCCTTCGACTGCAGCAGCTTGCGATGGGTCAGCAGCATCGCAGTTTCTGGCTGCGTAGCGTCTTCACATGCACCGGGCGATAAAGTCCCGTTCGCATCATCTGCGCGATGTCGCGTGCGTCGTTGCGATCGTCTTGTTCATCCGCGCCTTCAGCAACGTCCGCATGCGCCGTATCTCGTACATCGATTCACCGGCAAGTTTGCTTCGGCGAGAGCCGCTAAAGCCACTGCGACAGCGGCCCGGCTTCCAGTCCAATCCGCTTGAAGTGGTAGGCCTGGTCTTCAGTACCTGCAGAAAGCGTCAGGTTCGCTCGCGACCTTTACTTCGCGAACGATCTTGCCCGTCTCATCCACAATGCAGACGCTCGTCTCCTTGACTGACACGTCCAGTCCGGCAAAATGCTCAGCTGCGCTTCTCCTTCTGATGCTTGAGGCCGTTCACGGACCTCGTTTCACCATCAGCCTGAAGCGCAGCACCCAAAATCTTCAGCTATCCACAACAACGCCGGCCGATTACCCCATCTTTGG
>CAWHQF010000014.1:0-127463 GCA_963831475.1 uncultured Alphaproteobacteria bacterium | reverse complement strand
TCAGGTGGATCTCATTGCCCGACAACTGCCCGCACCCGAAAACATTGCGAGGACATGGGGTACCCGCCTCTTTGGAAATGGGAACAATGAGCAACCAAACCATTTCTACTTAATTCAGACAGGTTGCGTATGTGTTAGCTGGTCAGTGACCGCGTGTGCGGCGAGGCCGATCGCCTATGGCAGGGACACAATGTCTCCGGAAAGCGCATCATATTGTCGGGACGCGCGAGGTGCAGGCCGAGATCGATACGACGCTGCTGGTTTCGTGCTTTCGGTCTGAGCCACGGGTCTGGTTCTGGGGGCCATTACTTTGATGCGAAGACACCAAATAAAACCAGAATGATGTTGAGTATTCTGCGCATGAGAGGCTCCTGTTCGACTACCCCTCCCATAAAGATGCGCGTTGAAAAGTTTTTGTGAGCGGGCTCACACTCCCAGGTCAGATAAAGTAAAAAACGCGCATTGAATAAAATGCCGCAATCGCAAGCGGCCTAAAAAGATGGTGACTTTCGCGCGATTTCGTGGAGCTGTTACAGGTCTTCAGCCATTCTGCGCCCGTTCTTCACGCTTGCGCTCTTCATGATCACGCCGCTGTGCGTAATCCGGATCGCTGAGGACTTCACGCCAGGCCCGATCCAGGGCCGCGGCTTTTGCAGCGCGGCTAGTCGCCCTTGCCTTCCATACGATCCATATGATGCCGGCAATCACCGAAATTATGATGACGATTTCCATGGCCGGGTTATTTTACTTGTATGCGATTGAGGTAATCGATGATGCTCAAACGGCGATGCGCACTACGGCTTCCGGAGAAGCCGGATACAGATAGTCGTCTGCATTTTTCAAAATGTAATGTTCCGGCGGCACCAGTCGGTATCCCCAACTTGGCATGTCGCGAGTGCCGTGGCTTCTAATCGATGTCCGTCCGTCAACTGCCTCGTTGATCGCATTCAAGGCATGCTGCCGTTCTTTTTAGCGAGAACTGTCAGGTCAGTGGGGCGCGTCTTTAGCTCCTTACTGCCGGGCTCCGTCGCCTTTGCATCTATGCCGTGACAGGCGGCACAGTTGGATTGATATTCCGCCTTCCCACATCGACCTCGGGGCCGACGCGCACATACTAAACGCGATGATCAGGCTGGCAATTGCGAGCGACCTGGATGTGGCCGTTTCCATAACGCAAGTCCCTCTTTCTTCGCGCTTTGGCGCTCACGGGAAATTAAATTAGTATTCAACGTGCGCGCATCAGCGCCTTGATTGCATCAATTCGAATTATCTCAACACGAATTATGTCCCAACCACGCGCCACCTTTTTGGCCAAAAGTGGCCATCCGCTAAGCAGCAAACGCCGACGCCAGCAGACTTGTCAACACGGTCGGCATCTGTCTCGCGCGCACGAACATCGACTTCGTCGTGACCACGGATCGTGACGAGCGCGGATAGCGCATATCGTCCCGCGGACTCCCAGACATCTCTGACACGACGAGCTTGCACTTGAGTGTCTGGTCACGTCCCGCAGCGGTGCCGCGACGTTGACCGAGTTGCCGAGCGCCGTGATACCGTGTGGCCGCGAAATCCAATGTCTCCAACAATGACCTCGCCGCAGGTAACGAGCCCCTGAATTTGGATCGACTTCGCGCACTTCAGTCGAAAACTGGTAATTCAGATGCGCGAGGTTCGATGCGATCAGCGCAGCTGCCCGCAAAGCCTGCCGGCACGCCATCGCCGGATCAGTTTTAAGGCCGAGCAGCGCGAGTATCCCCGGCTTGGTTCGGCTGTCCGCCCGCTTCCGATATTCCGCGTGACACCGCATCGACAAACCGGGTGATCAGAAACACACGGTCGAAGGGCAGCCGTTTCTGCGAAGGGCTGGTCGAACCACGCATGTCCACGAACACGCCGACGACGTAACCCGCTTCGCCGACTTTACGCGATGCCGGTTGCGCACAAAATCGCTGCCGACATGCGGCGGCAGCACGGAAGGACCGCCACATCGGTTTGCGGACGCACCTGGCAGGCAAGCCGGATTGACGGGTCGGCGCTGGCGCCCACGCGCATAAGCACAAAGGCCTCGCGGCGGAAGGAGGCGGCAACGCAAAGCGGTCACGACAACACGGACGCGGCACGTCGAACAGCGCGGCGGCCGCTGAAGACACTGGCGTGCGGAACGTTGTGGCGCAGACTTGCTTCGAGCACGCTCATCCCTTTCGACCCCCCGGCCATGCGGATAGGAAACCGTGAAGGTACCCCGCCGGCGTGTACGCGGCTCGCGCGCCGCGCGCCACAACACGAGCAGGATCGCACCCAAATAGGTGATGGGGAAATAAAATTCCGCAATCTCGTCGATCGCTTTGCGCGTTGATGGCGGGATCGGGCTTTATTTCTGGCTGCGGCTGAAGCCATTTTTCAAATGGGCGTGGCCATTTTTGTTTGCAATAGCAGTGCTGCTGCCGCCACTGGCAATGCTCGGGACGCATCACGCCGCCCAGGAAGTCGGCCAGTTCGTCAAGCAGCAGCCGGCCTGGCGCGAGCAAAATGTACACCCGATCCCGCCATCAACGCGCAAAGCGATCGACGAGATTGCGGAATTTTATTTCCCCATCACCTATTTGGGTGCGATCCTGCTCGTGTTCGTGGCGCGCGGCGCGCGCAGCCTGCGTGAACGCCGGCGGGGTACGTTCACGGTTTCCTATCCGCATCGCCAGGTGCGGGTCCCGAAAGGGATGAGCGTGCTCGAAGCGAGTCTGCGCCACAACGTTCCGCACGCCAGTGTCTGCGGCGGCCGCGCGCGCTGTTCGACGTGCCGCGTCCGTGTTGTCAGTGACCGCTTTGCGTTGCCGCCTCCTTCCGCCCGCGAGGCCTTTGTGCTTATGCGCGTGGGCGCCAGCGCCGACCCGTCAATCCGGCTTGCCTGCCAGCTGCGTCCGCAAACCGATGTGGCGGTCATTCCGGTGCTGCCGCCGCATGTCGGCAGCGATTTTGTGCGCAACCGGCATCGCATAAATGTCGGCGAAGAGCGTTACGTCGTCAGCATGTTCGTGGACATGCGTGGTTCGACCAGCCTTTCGCAGAAACGGCTGCCCTTCGACATTGTGTTTCTGATCAACCGGTTTGTCGATGCGGTCTCACGCGGAATATCGGAAGCGGGCGGACAGCCGAACCAATTTGCCGGGGATGGAGTACTCGCGCTGTTCGGCCTTAAAACTGATCCGGCGATGGCGTGCCGGCAGGCTTTGCGGGCAGCTGCGCTGATCGCATCGAACCTCGCGCATCTGAATTACCAGTTTTCGACTGAAGTGCGCGAGTCGATCCAATACGGCATCGGTATCCATGCCGGCGAGGTCATTGTTGGAGACATTGGATTTCGCGGCCACACGGTATTCACGGCGCTCGGCGACTCGGTCAACGTCGCGGCACGGCTGCAGGACATGACCAAGACACTCAATTGCAAGCTCGTCGTGTCAGAAGATGTCTGTAAGACCGCGGGGATCCCCGACGATGCGCTCATGCGCGCTCAGGTCACGATCCGTGGTCACGACGAGTCGATGTTGGTGCGCACAGAGACAGATCCGACCGTGTTGACAAGCCTGCTGGCGTCGGCGTTTGCTGCTTAGCGGATAGGCCGCTTTTGGCCAAAAGGTGGCGCGTAGTTGGGACATAATTCGTGTTGAGATAATTCGAATTGATGCAAATCAAGGCGCTGATGCGCGCACGTTGAATACTAATTTAATTTCCCGTGAGCGCCAAAAGTACAAAGAGGGACTTGCGTTATGGAAACGGCCACATCCAGGTCGCTCGCAATTGCCAGCCTGATCATCGCGTTTAGTACGTGCGCGTCGGCCCAAGGGGTCGATGTGGGAAAAGCTGAATATCAATCCAACTGTGCCGCCTGTCACGGCATAGATGCAAAAGGCGACGGACCGGTCAGTAAGGAGCTAAAGACGCGCCCCACTGACCTGACAGTTCTCGCTAAAAAGAACGGCGGCGTGTTTCCCTTGAATGCGATGAACGAGGTAATTGACGGACGGACATCGATTAGAAGCCACGGCACTCGCGACATGCCAATTTGGGGATACCGACTGGTGCCGCCGGAACATTACATTTTGAAAAATGCAGACGACTATCTGTATCTGCCCCCGGCTTCTCCGGAAGCCGTAGTGCGCAGTCGCATTTTGAGCATCATCGATTACCTCAATCGCATACAAGTAAAATAACCCGGCCATGGAAATCGTCATCATAATTTCGGTGATTGCCGGCATCATATGGATCGTATGGAAGGCAAGGGCGACTAGCCGCGCTGCAAAAGCCGCGGCCCTGGATCGGGCCTGGCGTGAAGTCCTCAGCGATCCGGATTACGCACAGCGGCGTGATCATGAAGAGCGCAAGCGTGAAGAACGGGCGCGCAGAATGGCTGAAGACCTGTAACAGCTCCACGAAATCGCGCGAAATCACCCGTGTTTAGGCCGCTTCAATTGCGGCATTTTATTCAATGCGCGTTTTTTACTTTATCTGACCTGCAGAAAAAGAGTGGGAGTGTGAGCCCGCTCACAAAACTTTTCGCGCTAGACGCGCATCTTTAGTGGGGGAGGGGTAGTCGAACAGGAGCCTCTCATGCGCAGAATACTCAACATCATTCTGGTTTTATTTGGTGTCTTCATCAAAGTAATGGCCCCGCAGAACCAGACCGTGGCTCAGACGAAAGCTCCAAAGCACGAAACCAGCAGCGTCGTATCGATCTCGGGCCTGCACCTCGCGCGTCCCGACAATATGATGCGCTTTCCGTCGGACGTTGTGCCCCTGCCATAGGCGATAGGGCCTCGGCCGCACACGCGGTCACTGAGCGGCTAACACGTACGCAACCTGTCTGAATTAAGTAGAAATGGTTTGGTTGCTCATTGTTGCCATTTGCCAAAGAGGCGGGTACCCCATGTCCTCGCAATGTTTTCGGTGCGGGCAGTTAGTGCCGGGCGATGGGGGTCTGCCGCCTGATAACCCTGGGTGGCTTCCCCTGCGCGACCGCCCATAATGGAAGCGTAGATCTCATCGAAGCGAGCGATGAGTTCAAGACGCGTGTTTGTGTCGGCCGAATTCCCCCCAAAAGGGCCCTCGTCCAACATTTTTTCGAGCTCGGTTTTTTTCACTGTGCCCCGTTTTGTTCGAGTGGCTGGCCAAACCTCGTCCCTGCAACAGCCGCCCTAGGCTAGGCACTCCGGGCAATCCCGCTGTGTCAGCCATCACAAAAATGTCGATTGTTCTGCGGTGGCACATCGAAGTTGCAAGTTATTGATTTGCTTGGCAAAAGGGGTAGTTGGAAGCTGTTTACCGACCAGTTCTGCACCAAAGAATTACGGTTTCAGGTGGAATGACCGGTCCCGGTTCAACCATTGATTTTTACAAGCAGACGCCGACTTTTCGCGATTTCAGTCGGGTCGCCGACGACTTCATGGTTTCTTGCCCTACCGGACGACTGGGTGGTTGGCGTCGCCGACGTAGAACAATCGACCAAGGCGATTCTCGAGAATCGCTACAAAGCTGTGAACATGGCGGGCGCCGCGGTGATCGCTTCGGTCGCTAACGCGCTCAAGCCACGTGACTTTCCATTTGTATTCGGCGGCGATGGTGCGGGTTTCGCGGTGCCGGCCGCAGACGCAGCTCGCGCGCAACGCGCGTTGGCTGAGACTGCCACCTGGGTTGCCGAAGATCTTCACCTCAGCCTGCGGATCGGCATGACTTCGGTTGCCAATATCCGAGCGCAAGGCAAGGACGTTCGGGTTGGTCGCTATCAGGCCTCTGACAACGTAAGCATTGCAATGTTTTCCGGCGGGGGCCTGGCGTGGGCCGACGCCGCGATGAAGCGCGGCGAAATCACGATTCCACGCGCGGATCCCGGCGCACATCCGGATCTGTCGGGCTTGTCCTGCCGCTACGATCTTATCCCGTCGCGACGCGGCCATATACTTTCATTGGTCGTCATCCCGGGACCCAGGGCGCAGCCAGACGATTTTCGTTCGGTTGTGAAAGAAATTGCGTGCATCGTGGAGGCCACTCCGGACGCATCGCGTCCGGTCGCCGGCCAATCGCTGCGGCTGAGGTGGCCGCCGCAAGGGTCCGATCTTGAAGCGCGGGCTTCCCGGCGAGCGGGCGAATCGATCCGCATGCGAAAGGCAAAGGTTTTCGCCTGGACACTTTTCTTTTTTGTCATCATGCGGATGGGGTTGCACGTCGGCCGCTTTATTCCAAAAAAATATGCCCGAGAGGTCGTCGAAAATTCGGATTTCCGAAAATTCGATGATTCTCTTCGTATGGTGCTGGATTGTTCGCCGGAGTTGGCGGCCAGAATTGACGATTGCCTGAAGGCAGCGGCGGCGCAGGGAGTGGTTCGCTACGGCTCTCATCTGCAACAGGCGGCGATGATGACTTGCTTCACGCCGTCGCCATCACATCCCACCCATGTCCATTTTATTGATGGCGCTCAGGGCGGTTACGCGCTTGCCGCAGCTGCCCTCAAGGAGACGAAGTCAGAGTGACTTGTACGGGCGTTGCCGGCGGAATGACTGATGTCCAGGATTGGACGAAACGAGAATGCCAGCGTATGCTTATGAATATGCCGGCAAAATGGGTGGGACGGTGCCGGTTAAGATCCGTTTAATGCCTCTGCGGAGCTTTTAGCCGCCGCTGATTTGATCAAGGGGGATGATCGCCGTGGGCGTTTTAATTTGGATCGTTGTAATTGGCTTTGTGGCCGGGATTATTGCGCGTTTGCTCATGTCTGGCCCAAATACGCCAATGGGCTTTTTCATCACCACTGTACTGGGCATAGCCGGCGCACTTCTTGCCACCTTTGGCGGCCAAATGGTCGGTTTATATCGTCCGGGTGAGGGCGCCGGATTTTTCGGCGCAACCGTTGGCGCCTTGGTTATTCTCTTTGTGTGGCACCGGCTCGTCGCCTGGAGGATCATCCCAGATCACGGCATCTGACTGCCGAGCCGATCAATTCGCCGATTTAAGCCACCGACAAAATCGTCCGTTTGCTATCCCCCTCGTCAGCGCCAGGTTGTATTCACGAAAAACGGCGGTCGTGTGCCAGCCGCCCTTGGGCCAATTCTGAACCGCGGTTTCGAGGCGCACCAAATCGATCGCTCTGCGTGCCAGCGGAGAATTTGAGAACTCGGCGATTTGGCGGGCAAGTTGGTCTCGTTGACCGTCAAGTTTTTCGTACCAGTCCGGCGCTTGCAGACCGCTCAGTCGGCTGGTCAAGACGGATTCCGGCAGCAGTCCCCACATCGCGCGACGGATCAGGGATCGATCGATACCCTCGGCTAGGTATTGCTCGGTAGGCACGCCGAAACAATAGGAAAGTACGTCGATGTCCGCGGTCGGATCACGCACTTCAACACCGGTAACGGCCTTCTCCGCTGCTTGCCAGTCGCCAACATAATCGACCTGAGTAAGCCCCTTCGCGCGGTCATCTCGCCGCATGCGATAGAGGAAATCATGTCCGACCCTTTTGGCCCGGTTTTCGACGCCCATTGCGGCGGCAAAATCGGGGCGAATTGGCGCATGATCCTGCCAGGCAGCAATCCGTGTTGGATGACGGCGCCGATCCGCCCAATCGCCCAGCCGCGATGGTATCAACGGCTCTAGCAAGAGCTTTCGCAACGCGACCCAGCGCGAATAGGGTGTGCTGCGATAAAAAAGCCGCCACTGGCTAAAGGCCAACAACACCCTGCCGTGGAGCAAATGCGTGGCCGCTTGAGACCAACCGTTCCAGCTTATGGTGTAATTTCCGTGCAAGCCGCCGAGCAGCACGCGCCGACCCCGCGAACGCGCATGCTCGAGGATGGCCAGCATCCAGCCCAAATTAGTCGGGTTCCGTACCGGTCCGTCCAGCGCAATAAAAAATCGCTCAAGTCCGGCGAAATCATCGCGCGCATCGTCGTGCACATATTCTGCATCAATATTCCCGACCGCATCTTGGATCGCTTTGACATACGGAGTTTCATCGGCGTAGCAGCCGCCCGGCAGCCGGCCATTGAAATCGCGGCGTGGCACCCCGGTGAAGGTGACGAGCCGCTGGCTTTTTTCATTCAGGGCGCGGGCGGCAAGGGCCGAAACCGACGACGAATCCAGTCCGCCGGTAAGGAGGCAACCGATCGGATGCATACTGCGCATTTGCCTGCGCACCGCCCGATCCAGACACTCGCGCAACCCCTCCGCGTAAGCTGCGTCGGAAGGCAGGCTGACAGGTCTGACCTCAGCCGGCGACCAGTAACGGTGCAGTTTCAGTGATCCGTCCGGCTTTACGTGAATGGTATGTGCCGGCGGGACTCGAAATACATTCCGATAGATGGTCGTTACAGGATCGGCGTGATTGAGCACCAGAAAATCGGCAAGTTTCTCCTCGCAATACTCCCGCGGCACGTTATCGAGCGCAAAAAGGCCCTTTGGCATGCTCGCGAAGGCAAACAATCTTTCGCTCTTGTGCCACATCACTACATTCAATCCGAGATGGTCGCGCGCCAGCGTCAATAAGCGCCTGCGCGGGTCCCAGATCGCCACTGCGAACGGACCACGCAGGAGCGGCCAAATATCGTCGCCGATTTTTTCCCACCCAGCGAGGAGCAGGCGCGAGTCCGGCCAAGCCACGGCGTCCCGACACGAAACGCCAATTCGCGCGACCAGTTCATCACGATTGTCGATTTGCACATCGGCCGTAATGAGTGTGCCGCTTGGGCCTCGCTGCGGCTGCTTGTCAAAGCGGTCTTCCGGCGTCATACGCATCAGTGTGTGAACGAAGCCAATATTCTCGCTGACAGAAATGTCAGACCGATCAGGACCGTACTGCCCGAGTGTGTTTGCGACTTGTTCGAGATCCTTTCGCGTTACGGGTTGACCGTCGAAGCGTACCAGTCCGGCAATTCCACTCATGGGAAAAGCACCTTACGATCAAACAGCTTCGCCGAACTCCGCCAGGCGCGTAAAACGAGCGACAGCAGGATCGAGGATAATCTTGTTCTCGCCGATCTCGACCCAGGCGTGGGCAATCAACTGTTTCCCATCTCGTGCAACACCGAGGCAAAGCCGGCTCGCAACTCCACGCCGACGCAGCATGGCATGGGCCGCAAGTGCGCGCGGCAGACAAAGTGCGTTCATCCAGGAATTAGTACTGACCCTCTCAACCGCCCACATTACCCTGCTAACTTCGCCGACTGCGAAACGATTGATGCGGTGAGGCGGGCGATCAGCCCATGAGAATAGGCGATCGGCCGGCACGAAGCGCACGGCGAATTTCGCCAACGCAAGCATTATGGTCGCTTCTCGCAGGTACGCGCGCCGGATCGCTTTCAATTTCATCACGTGTCACTCGGAGCATACTATCCGTGCAAGCCGATGCGTGACCAAAGTTTCCAGGAACGGGGTCACGTCGCGGGCTAAAATTTCGGCGTCCACATCGTGCCGTCGCAATAGAAGTTGAAAAATTTCGCTGACGCGATGGGGTTCAGCGAGCATGCACCAAATTTCAGTCGCTACCCGGTTAAAATCGAAATAGGAACCGGCCTGCAAACTCAAAACGACGACGCGACCATCGACGTCGGCCGCAGTCAGCTCCTGGTCCTGAACAAGGATGCTATCGATTGTGACGCGCAAAGGCGCGGAGCTCCACTGTTTTGCGGTGACCCATCAGGCATTATGCATCAGACGTTGTTGCGTTGCCTACTGGCGTATATCCGTCCCGGCGACGGGTTGGCCGTTCAAGCCAGGGCGCCGCCCGGGTAGATGGCCCAGGACTGTCGATCAATCCCGCTCAATTCGGCAATGTAGATTTATGTTTCAGTTCGTGCAGCTAACGGCAAAGCCATCTCGAAAGAAAATCCAAGCTTTGTTGCAGGTGGTGTCGGCGATGGAGGCTCGGGCAAACCTGGGCTTGCGTCAGCTTGGTGCGCCGATTTTGTTTCGGTACCAATTACCAATTGTGTCACGGCCGGGGGCTCCCACGCGCAGCGGACGCCGTCGGTGGTCTTGTCATCCTTGATAGGTCCCATCTCCGCCCTCCAACACATAGGTCCAAGCGATCTGTATGAGATCGGATACATCGTGGCAAGACAGGGGGCGGGTTGGCGGCAATTGCCGATTGTTAGACTAAGACACGATCAAGGCATTTGCGCGCGCGTCCGCGCGGCTATGAGCCCCAGACGGGACCGGAGCAGCCACCGGTCGCAAACCCAGCCGCTTGGCTTTGGCTACCCTGCATGATAGGCTTTTTTTAATGGCGTGAGAATTAGCGCGGAAAATAAGCACAAAAAGGCCCGACCGAATGGCGGGCCCGGGAAGACGGGAGAGGATCCGGTATGGCGCAGAAACCGACGTCGTCTACGGGGGATGAGACAGCGGAAGTGGCGGATACGCCTGAGCTCCGTAACGAAATGGCATCCAAGCTGGTTGATCGCTTCGCCCTCTGGTCGGGCGTCGCCGGACTTATCCCGATGCCCGTTGTCGATGTGTTTGCTGTCGGCGGACTCCAGATTTAGTTACTTCGCCGTCTTTCGCAAATCTACGATGTGCCGTTCTCCGAAAATCGCGGGAAGGCGCTGATCGCGAGTTCGGCCGGATCGATGATACCGGCGACAAGTGGCATTGGCGCTGCTAGCGCGCTTAAAGTGGTGCCGGTCTTCGGGATGATCGCGGCGGGATTTGTGATGCCGGCGCTTTCTGCTGGCGCCACCTACGCGATCGGCAAAGCGTTCATTCAGCACTTTGCCTCGGGCGGGACACTTCTCGATTTCAATCCGCCGGACTATCGCGATTTTTTCCGGGCGCAGAAGGAAATGTGGGACTTGCGTTCTCGCCGACGTGGCAAGTCGTCGCAACCCGGTCCTGACGCGACAGAGGCGGCGACACATTCTTGAGTCGCTCGGGCGCATGCCCGCCAAACAAAAAGTGGCACCACCCACTGAGGCGGTTGAGGTGTCGAGCGGTGAGGCAAAGCCAATGCTCGAAGCCAGCATCTATCTCGTGTTTTGCGCTCTCACCGGCCTTTGCGGAATGGGCCGGCGAATGGGCTTTGTTGGTACATTTTTACTTGCGCTTGTCACCACGCCGTTAGTGGTGCTGCCCGTGCTGCTGCTCACGGGTCCATCACGTAACGTCGAATGGCGTCGGCGTCTGTAATGAGTTTGTTCAGGGGGGTCGACCAGCACATTTCTCACTAAACTCGCGGCGTATAGTGGAAATGTAGTCGGAAGACGTCAAAGTATGTCGTTTCTGCAGCTCGTTCGCCGCGAAATGCACGGCTCGCTGCCGAAGTTGCTGTCCATGTCGGCGCTTGGAGGCATTGCCACAGCGTCCGTCCTCGCGGCCATCAATGCAGGCCTTCAGGGCAAGTCCAGTTTGTGGGCGCCCATGCTGTTCCTCTTCGCGCTCCTTCTTTTCATCAAGACCCAGTACTACGTCACGATAACGACTACTGCCGAGATCGAAGCCATCATCCACAAGATCCGTCTGCGTCTTATGGACCAGATAAGGCATTCGGAGTTGTTGGCGATCGAAGGCATCGGCCGCTCGCGGATTTTTGCTGCAATCACCGGCGATACCGCGATCCTCACCCAAGCGAGCAACATGCTCTGTTTTACCGTGCAGGGCGCAGTACTCATCTGCTTCGTGGCGGTATATGTCGCATTCCTTTCGATCGCGGCGATTGTCACGACCATCGTTATCGTTTCGATTGCCGCGACGATCTTCCATCTGAAAAATCGCCGTCTGGTTGCGGAGAAGCAGCGGTCGGCGCAATGGGAGCGCCGGCTGTTCGACCGCCTGACGGATTTTCTCGATGGATTTAAAGAGATCAAATTAAACAATATACGCAGCGACGATCTATTCGATGATGCTGTCGACGTATCGCGAACCGCAGCCAACATCAAAATAAAAAGTCAGGCGGAAACTTTCAAATTGATCGTTACGTCGCAGATATCGATGTATGTGCTGCTTGGCGCTGTTGTTTTTGTTGCCCCCCAATTCAGTGGGGAACTGGGCGGCGCGGCTTTGACCAAAACCACAACGGCGCTCATGTTCATAGTCGGAGCATGTTTCGGTCTTGTCCAATCGGTACCCGTCCTGCTCAATGCCAATGCTGCGGCGGATCGAATTGAGCAATTGGAAGCGGCTCTCCGGGCGACAGTTTCTTCGAAACCGCACGAAACTCAGATACGGAAGCGTTTTGACAAGATCGAGATGCGCAACATCGAATTCCGCTATGTCGACAGGTTTTCGGATGTTTCCTTCAAAATCGGGCCGATTGACTTCGATTTGCAATCCGGTGAACTGGTCTTCATCACGGGCGGTAACGGCTCAGGCAAATCTACGTTTTTGCGGGTGTTATCCGGACTTTATCCGCCAGATTCCGGTGAGATCAAGCTGGATGGGATGCCCATCGATGAAAATACGCGCGACGTTTACCGCAATTTGATGTCGGCTATTTTCTTCGACTATCATCTGTTTCAGCGGCTTTATGGAATCGAGGAACCGGAACCTGGCGAAGTTGACCGCCTGCTGGCGCAATTCCGGCTGGGCGACAAGACCGGCCTGGTGGACGGGGAGTTTCGCACGCTCGAACTTTCAGGCGGTCAGCGCAGGCGTCTCGCGCTCATTGTCAGCTTGCTCGAAAAGCGCCCGATACTTCTGCTCGACGAATGGACGGCTGAACAAGACCCTGAATTCAGGCGAAAGTTCTACGACGAGCTACTGCCTAATTTGATGAAAGCCGGCGCGACGATTGTGGTGATCACCCATGATGACCGCTATCTGGATGAGCTAGACTTGCCGGCACGCAGAATTCGTATGGACGAAGGCCGTATAGTCGAGCAACGTTCAGTGCAGAAGGGCTAGAGGAAGGGTTTATTGGGGTTAGGTTGATGGCGGCGTATCCAGAGTCCCTTGATGAATTGCCAGTAGCGCCATTGAAGCGCGGATGGTGGCGTTTTATCGGGCGTCACCTGCCGGGCCTTTCCGTCCTTTTGCTTCTCTCATTCCTCGCTGCGACCCTGCTTTTCCCGTACGTTGTGATCACAGTCCCAAGCGGAATGGTCGGCGTCCTTTGGAAGAGATTTAATGGGTATGATCTTTACTGCCTGTGCTTTGTTGGCCGAGGCACAATCCTGGATCCGCGGGAACTGAGGGACGAAGGCCTCCATATCATCTGGCCGTGGGACAAACTTTATCTTTACAGCTTACGCCTCCAGTCCACGACACAGACCTACAATGCTATTTCCAAGGATGGTGTAAGCGTAACCGTTCAGGTCAGTATTCGTTATCAACTGGTCCACAATTACGTGGCCGTGCTCCACAAATTCATAGGCCCCGACTACTTCGCCTCTGTGGTGAGCCCGGAAATCGGCAGCCAGACGCGTGAAGCGATATCTCAGTACATAGCTCAGGAAGTTTACACCTCGCGTGAGGCCATTCAGCAAAAAATTCAAAACAGCGCGCAAAAAAGTTTAAGCGCGCATCTCAACAATCTTGTGCAGCCCGACGCCATGGAGCAGCCAGATCCCAGGCACTATAACGATTTCCTGCAAAACTCGATCCAGATTCTCGATACGCCCGTTCTGAGTATTGAGCTGCCACCCGAGATTGTGGCTGCAATCAATCGGCAGACGCAGCAATTTTACGAGATTCAAGAGTTCAAATACCGGGTGGAGCGAGAAGCGCAGGAATCTCGACGCAAGCAAATAGAGGCAAATGGAATCGCCGCCTTTCAGCAAACCGTGAGCCGAGGCATTTCGGATTCTTATCTGCGCTGGCGCGGCATCGAGGCTACACTCGCGCTTGCCCAGTCGCCGAATGCAAAAATTGTGATCATCGGAAGCGGGAAGGACGGACTCCCCATTATTCTCGGCAACGTCGACAGCCCGCCCGCGTCGGGTACGGGCCCCGGCGGCAAGGCGCCTGGCGGAATTCCGCCGGGACCGACAAACGCGACACCTAATACCGGCTCCCCGACGGAACCTAATAAGCCATTATCCTCCGGTGCCGCGCCGCCGCCGCTTGTGGCCACGCCGCCCACTGTCTCGGACCAGAAACAAACGACGGGTTCGTCGTCGGCTACAGCACCGAATGAACAGGCGAAGTGGAATATTCCTCAGGATCTCTCGGACGTAGAAGCTCTTCTTGGTCGGATCTCCGATGCAATTCGTGCACCTAAGTCAGCGCCCGGTTCCGGAACAGGACCGCAGTCGAAAGACTCGGCCGCAGGATCGGACGATCGGCGCGGTAAATAACCTGGAGGGGTGACACATTGAGCGAAGCCACGGCAAAAAGCCGTCCGATACAAAAGACGTCTCGGCTGCTCAGGTGGTTGAGGGGGCGAGCACGCCGCTATCTTTTTTTCTTCGGGATATTGGTTGGTGCGGCTTCGGCTTACCTTTTAGGCCTGGAGTTAGCGTATCGGGACATGGTGGATGTGAAACGCCAAACCCTCCAACTCCAATCCGAAAACCAGCGGCTCAAGAGACAAATCGTACAGCAGGACTCAACCCTGATCGCGGCGCAGGCCAAGCTTAAGAGTGCTCAGGCGGCGTTGGACGAGATGATGCCTTCCGCGAACACCTATACCATCAGCCCGAATCAATCGATGATGATTGCGGGCGGACGTTTGTCCGTTGGGCTCATCGGTTCGCCCACGAACGACAGTGTCACCATGAATATCAACGGAAAACGCCAGCCCGTTTCCACGGGGGACGTCGTGAATGTTGCGCTCAATCCGTCGACAACGTGCCATGTACGGGTGGAGTCATTTGATATGTTTAAAGCTATTGTCACCGCATTGTGCGAACCAGCGCAGCCTCAGTAGGTTCCCCAAATCTGCGGCAACCGCTCGAATCGCAGTTTTCCATGTTGCAACGTGGTGCGGAATTGCGTGAATATTTAGCCCGGTCTGAATGTCATCTGTGGGCCTGGCTGAGAATCCGGTAGCATCGCTTGCGAGTGATTCGCCATATGCAAACTGGGCGGAAAGGCTGGTGGGCAATGAGGCAAATAATCACAGTCGCGACAATGAAGGGCGGCAGCGGCAAGAGCACACTTGCAAGTTGCCTCGCGGTTCATTGGCATCTTTGTGGGCGGCCTTCTACCATCATCGATGCGGATCCCCAACGTTCGATTGCCCGCCTGGCGGCGCGCGAGCGGGCGCTGGGCGGTGTGACGGTCGTTGAGGATGCGTCAGACGAAGCGTGGAAAACCGCGCAAAAACTCGCCGCGACCGGCTGTCCGATCATCATCGATACACCCGGATTCCGTTCGCCCGCGACGTTGGCGTGTATTGCAGCAGCTGACTTTCTTCTTGTCCCTGTCAAGGCGTCTCCATTGGACATCGACCGCATGCTGGATACACTCAATACGCTTATTGACGGTGCGGGCGCACGCCGCCCGACATTCCGGTGCGTGTTGACGCAGACCACACGGGATTCCGTCATCGCCAAACATATTCGTGCTGAATTGATCGAGGCGGGTTTCCAGGTGCTCAAGAGCGAAATGACAAATCGCGTTGTCTATGCAGAGGCTGCCCTGTGGGGTGCAACGCCCACTCTTATTGAGAACTCGGGGGCCGCCGCGCGGGAGATCGCTGCAATCGCCGATGAAGTCGATGCGATCGTCAGTATCAAGCAGGCGGCGTGACAATGAATAAGAAGAAGCTTCCAAGGGCCATCAGACCGGAGGATCGGCGCGTGTCGGCCGCGATTGCAGCGGACACGCCGGAACATCTGGCGACCTTTCACGAAGCCGATGATGACAACCTGGAAACGACGGAAAATTCCATAGCGGCGGACGATGCGGTTTTGCCGGACGTGCCCGGGCCGATCGTCGATACCCGCCGCGCCCGCGCGACGAAGCTGGTCGAGCGTTTTTCCGTGTGGTCAGGCGTGGCGGGGCTGATTTCGGTGCCCTTTGTCGATCTGGCCGCCGTTGGTGGTGTCCAAATTGAAATGCTCCGCCGGATTTCGCAGATCTACGAAGTTCCGTTCTCAAAAAATCGAGGCAGAGCGGTTATTGCCGGGCTTGCAGGATCGATGATCCCGGCGACGACCGGAATAGGGATGGCAAGTTTCGTAAAGACTTTGCCGCTGGTTGGCACGGCCGTGGGTGCGATCGCGACGCCGGCTTTGTCGGTCGGCGCAACATACGCCATTGGTATGGTTTTCGTTCAACACTTTGCCACGGGTGGGACGCTGCTCGATTTCGCGCCGCCTGATTATCACGAGTTCATCAAAGCTCAGGTGAAATCGCGTAACAGCCGATCCAAGGTTACGGCGTCGGCGTCAAATTAGCGGCGGTGCGCAAGCCCGCATGTGCGCCGATGAGGTGCGCTCACCTTTTGCCGCCCGTCTTTGCAGCCTTATCAGCGTCCCACCACCACAGCGCCGGAAACGCCGCCATGCCGTATTTTGGCAACGGATTGGGACGGCTGAACCGGTTCCAGCGTGCGGTGCGCAGCTTTCCGTAACTCCATTGCGGCACAACGTACTGGTTCCAAAGCAATATACGGTCCAGTGCTTTGGCGGCCGCAACGAGTTCGTCACGAGTTTTGGCGAAGATGACTTTTTCGATCATCTCATCAACCGCGGGATTCTTGATACCGCCTATGTTGTCCGATCCGGCCTGATCGGCTGCTTGCGATCCCCAAAAACCGCGTTGCTCATTGGCCGGCAAAAGCGATTCACCCCATGCATAGGTAATGATATCAAAATCCCAGCTGCGCAGACGATTCTCGTAATGCGCTTCATCGACAGTACGCACAGATACCGTGATACCGAGTCGCTCGAGCGACGGTTTGTAGAACAAGTAAATACGCTCGAAGAGCGGGGCGTTGGTAAGCAGCTCTATCTCGAAGGGCTCGCCGGTCTTTTCATTGACAATTTGCTGGTTTCGCACTTCGTAGCCGGCTTCCCTGAACAAGCGCAAAGATTCACGCAGGTTGTTGCGCACGGCGTTCTGGTTGCCACTGACGGGATTGGAATAGGGCGTTGTAAATACTTGGGGAGGGACCTTGTCGCGCATCGCCTCAAGTAATTCGAGCTCTCGTCCGGTCGGCAACCCGGTGGCCGCAAGCTCGGTCCCTTCGAAATAGCTAGTTGTGCGTTTGTACTGGCCGAAGAAAATCTTCTTGTTCATCTCCTCGAAGTCGAATGCGTAGTTAAAGGCCAAACGAACGCGCGGATCCTTGAATTTATTTCGGCGCAGGTTGAAGACAAACGCCTGCATCACGCCGACATTGGTGATGGGAAACTCCTCAAGGATCACTCGTTTTTCGGCGACTGCGGCGAAGTCGTAGGACGTTGCCCAACTTTTGGCGCTGTTTTCGGTGCGCCAGTCGACCAAGTCACCCTTGAAGGCCTCGGTGGCAACCGTCGCGTCGCGAAAATATTCGTACCGCAGCTCGTCAAAATTGTCGCGGCCGACAGACACGTTCAGGTTCCGGCCCCAATAGTCCTTGACCCGCTCATAGACGATATTGTGCCCCGGCGAAAACTCCCTGATCTGGTAAGGGCCGCTGCCGAGCGGAATTTCCAGCGTGGTCTCGCTTGTCGAGCGTTTTTTTCCATCTTTGTCGACGCCCTCCCACCAGTGCTTGGGCAGGATCGTCAACTGCCCGATGACCTGCGGAAGGTCGCGATTCCCAGGTCCGTCAAATGTAAAAGTGACTTCACGATCACCGACCTTTTCCGCCTTGAGAACTTGGCGATAACCGGCGCCGGCCTGCGGGCTTATTTTTTTGAATGTATCGAAAGAAAAAATAACGTCGTCCGGCGTAACCGGTTTGCCGTCATGCCATTTGGCGTCCGCGCGCAGCCGAAAGGTGGCCGAAGAATAATCAGGCGGATAACTGACGGCTTCGGCAAGGAGCCCATAGACGCTCGACACCTCGTCGAGCGCGGGTACCAACAATGTGTCGTAGACAAAGTCGATGCCGAGGGCGAGCGAGCCTTTGACTCCAGCGACCACCATGTTGAAGTTGTCATAAGTGCCGAGTACGGCCTGTGATGCGGCACCCCCCTTCGGAGCATTTGGATCGACGTAGTCGAACTTCTTGAAGCCGATCGGGTACTTAAGGTCGCCAAATTTCGTTACGCCATGTCGCCAGGTCGGGTTTGTTCCCTGCGCCTCGGCGCGGCCTATCCAGTCCGTCAATGCCGATCGTTGCGCCGCAAGCACCAGCAAAATGGATTTAAGCAAGAATTGGCGATTCATCTAGCGCTCCAATGGAAGCCGCGGGCCGCAAGCGATGATCCATGCCGATGATAGGGTTTTTTCGAATGGCGCGACAATACGCGGCGCAAACAAAGTGGCAAAGTTGGCTTTACCTGTCTGCATAAACTGATGCAGTGAGCGCAGACCCGGGCCTGCACGAGCCATGGCAATTAAAATAACGAGGCGCCGAGCAATCTCCGACGCCTCGTTTAAGATATCTCGTCCCGCGGGTAGATAATCTTATTAGTGCGGGGACAACGACAACAGAAAGATCAGCCGTCGCACACGGACAGGCCGCTGCACGCGCCGAGCGTGAAGTTTGCCTTCTCTTTCGTTGAGCCCGCCGCGATCTCCAATGCTTCGTCGGAGACTTCGAAGGCGAAGATTTCTTCCTCAGTAATCTCAATTCCCATTTTCGTGTTCTTCATGACAACATCCTTTATCCTTTTGTTCGCCAGCGGCGCCAGCAGTAAGAGAAATTTTGGGAAACGCCCCCCTCCTAGCGCCATAACTGAATGATCGGATGCGAAGGTTCTAATGTCAATTGAAATAAGCCCACCGTCACAGACACTTATGACACCCGAGGCCTTAATTTACGGCATAAATTGCATTATCCATACTTCAATTTCGGTGGACCCCGCCAGGATCGCCCTTGACTTTGCGCTTGGGCGCCAGAGGGCGCCGATTTAATGGTTTTTGAGCTTCCAGGAAAGGCCGCCGGGCATAATGACGCGGTGGTGACATCGCGCATGCGCGACCTAGAATTGCCGCCGCCGAAGCGCAATCGCCTGACCGGAGAGTGAGATCAATCGTATGGATGCCTTCTACGAGCGGCTGATTATTCAGGCGGCAACCATTGACGAGGTCCTGTCCGATGACTTCGAGGCCCTGCCGGGCCAAAAAGGGGAAACCGATTTAGCCGCAAAGCGGCTCGCCGCATGGTGCCGATCGTGCGCAAGCGGTGACTGGTCGCTATTTGGCAGACGCCTGGCCCGCGATGGATTGGCGTTTGCAGACATACTGACGAAATTCGCCAACGCTCGCCGCAAGGCATCTGCCGCTCCGCCCGCCTGGATCTTCGACGCGATCTGGATCGAGGCGTCGTTGCAAAACTCGGAGACAGTTGCGCCGGTGCTCGATATCGAGCCGTGTGCATTCGAGCACCTGTTCATGCCCTTGCTGAGAAAAGCCAGCGAGATTCTGTGGTCGGATCTCGGTGCGCCGGCGCGCGACAATTTGGACGAATCGGCACGCAACTGCCTGTGTCATTCGCTCTTAAAGGAACTATCCAACCTTGCGGCGCCCGCAATCTATGAGAAATTCTCTGAGGCGCGAAAGTGTCGTGAAACCGCGAGCGGCTCAACGAAGCGAGAGCAGGGCGCAGAGACGCTGCACTACAATCAGTTCGTGGCCGAAATGAAAACCGCGGGATTCCGGCGTCTGTTCGAAGACAAGCCGGTACTCTTGCGGCTGCTTGCCGTTGTTGTGCGGCAGTGGATCGACACGTCATATAAATTTATCCAGCGTCTTGATGCTGATTTGCCGGCAATCCGACAAGAAATAATTTCTTCCAATGAGAAAAAGGCAAAGGTTGCGAAGATCGAAGGTGACCTCTCCGACCCGCACAATGGGGGCTATTCGGTCAAGACGGTCACTTTCACGGACGGTTCGCGCGTCGTCTACAAGCCGAAGTCTTTGCAGGCCGAATATGCTTGGCAGCGGTTAATCGAGCGACTGAATCTGGCAAGTCCCCCAACAGAACTCAAGACCGCGCGTGTGCTTGTGCGCGATGGCTATGGCTGGGCCGAGTTCATTGATCACACTGGATGCGCCGATCTGGAGAGTTGCAGGCGATATTTCCGGCGCGCGGGCGCCTGGTTGGCGCTTTTTCACTGTTTCGCGGCGAATGACATGCACCAGGAAAACATCATCGCGGTCGGCGATCACCCTGTGCCAATTGACCTGGAGACGATCCTGCAGTCGTCGTCCGAAAAAGATGAAACGCCAGAGCCGGAAGCAGAGGCTTTTGACGCTGCGACGGAAAAACTGGCCAACTCCGTCATGATGGTCGGCTTGCTTCCGACGTATGGACGCTCCCCTGAAAACAAGATCTTTGCGATCGGAGGACTGACGGCCGACTGGAGTTCGAAGATAAAAATCAAGTGGAGCAACATCAACACCGACGAGATGCGGCCCGCAAGATCAAAGGAAGTAAGCGGCACGAATTCGAACCTTCCGCATGTCGACGGCCGCTACGCCAGGTTTGCAGACCATGTCGACGACTTCGTGTCTGGTTTCGAGGATTATGCAAGATTCCTGCTGCTTTATAATTCTAACTCAAAGCATGGAGAGCTCTACGAGGGTTTCGGCGGCATCGTTGTCCGCAGGATCATCCGAGCCACCAGAATTCTATTCCATGTTGCTGCAGCGCCTGAGAGATCATCGGACGATGGGCGATGGCGTGCTCTGGTCTGCGCAAGCTGACTTCATTGCGAGACTGGCGGAGTGGGAGAAAGATACCGATGCGTCCTGGCCGTTCCTCCGGATTGAACGATCTGATCTCCTCGCGCTGAATGTTCCACACTTTGTGTCGCCCAGCGATGGAAGCGAAATAAGCGACGCAACCGGCGTCTCCATCCGGGCTGAGACCGGTTCGGGTCTCGATCGCGCGCGGACTCGGCTCCAAAATTTCGATGAGGATGAAATCGCCTGGCAGGTCCAGGTCATCAGAGAGAATACCCGCGCTCTGTCGAAATCTGACGGCAAGACGGCGGCGGAGCCTGCGGCGAGACCGGCGCCGCACGCGGACGCCGCGATCGCGCCAACACGGGCGACTCTCATAAGGGAGGCCGACAAGATCGCCGAAGAACTGGCCGATCGCGCAATACGTCGTGGCCCGGGGGCGGCGTGGATCGGCCTCGACTGGCTCGGGGATGCCGAGGTTTTCCAACTCGTGTGCCTGGGACCGGACCTCTACAATGGCGCTTCGGGCGTTGCTGTTTTTCTCGCCGCGCATGCAAAAGTGACCGGGCATAAATCGTCGGCCGAACTTGCGCGCGCCGGCGTATCTTATCTGCGAAAAAACCTGAAAAGCCGGAATGCACCTCGCATGGCGCGTTCTCTGGGTGTGGGGGGTGCCACCGGGCTGGGGTCAATCGTCTATGCACTGACATTGATGGCAAATTGCCTGAGCGATGACAGCCTGCTCGCGGATGCCCATGTTGCGGCAGAACTGTTCACCGACGACCTGATTGGGGCGGACCGGCAACTCGATATCATCGGCGGGAGCGCCGGTGCGATACTTTGCCTGCTTCGTCTTTACCGCGATGGGCGGTCAGATGCGGTACTGCGCCGTGCCGTCAGCTGTGGCGAGCACCTCATCGCTCAAGGCCGGCTCGGACAAACCGGCCGCCGGAGCTGGGTTGGACAAGGTTCCGGTCAGCGGGCACTAAACGGCATGTCGCACGGCGCGGCTGGCTTTGCTTATGCGCTCGCTTCGTTATCGGCGGCGACGGGCCGTGACGATTTCGCGCAAGCCGCATTCGAATGCATTGACTTCGAAAACGCCAGCTATGACACGGAGCGCAGCAATTGGCCGGATTTACGTGGAGATGAGCCGTCTTGGCCTTGTCAGTGGTGCCACGGAGCCACTGGCATCGGTCTTGCGCGGATTGCCACCGCCAGGCAGTCGGGAATGAAAACGTCGGGCATGGTGCGGGACATACAGCTCGCCGTTGAGGGTGCCCGGTCGGCGAGGCCGGCGGCAGTAGATACGCTTTGCTGTGGCACGCTCGGCAGCATTGAATTTTTATGCGAGGCCGGAAGCACCCTCGGCAGGCGTGATCTTGACGAGCTCGCTTTACGCCGGCTCACAGACGTTCTGGCGACCGCGGCATCAAGCGGCGACTATCGCTGGAACAGCGGAAACGGACAGTTTAATCTGGGCTTGTTTCGCGGACTCAGCGGCGTTGGTTACACGGCCTTGCGTCGTGTCGATAAATCTCTCGCCAACGTATTGATCTGGGAATAGGCGGTATTTTGGTTTGAAGCCCACCGCCTCGCCACGATTGAGATTTCGGCCGGAAGCTCCGAACGGATCTCTCCGGTTACATGGGCAGCATCATCTCTAATTTTTCGCAGGCCGTGGCGTCGGTGACCGTACCGCACGTTAAAATTCCATGCCGCGGGGAAGCATTCTGCTGGGGCGGCACGCCCATGACTTTGCCGCTGGCTGCCTGCGCCTGCTGGGCCGCCGTGATGTGTGTGTGCACGGTGCGGGCAACCCCGACGGTGGTGGCCAAAGCCAGCAAACCGACAGCCGCTGAAATCAGTCTAATTTTATGTGTCATCATTGAATTTCCCGAATCCGTGCCCGTCTATGCCGGGAAAATAGTAAATATATTGCTTCGCACAAGATTGGCCGGCCTCACATTAAATTGTTCATATGCGCGAGCGTGTTACTGGAATATTGCGGCGCAGTGTGTGCCGCCGGGAAGAACAAGCGGTGCCTCTGTGATCTTGCTCACAGAACAGCGCGCAGGGACGTCCTAGATTGCCGTTGCGGGACCCACTTGTGGGACCCAGACGAATGAAAGGATCGATCGATGCAAAACGCCCCATTGAGCCTCGAAACGGCCGACGAACTTACGCTCGCCTTCGAGGTCACTGATGAAGCACTGGAGATGGCGGCCGGCTCTGCAAAGGAAAAGGCGAACTTTACCCTCGGTGCCTGCAGTGGCCTGTCTGTCTGTGACGGCTGAGACTTCGCGCGCACAACGGTCTAAGCGACGTAAGATCCTCCACGTCTTTAAGCCCTTTGCGCGTCAACTTTGGACGGCGTAACCCCGGTTACGCCGTTCTTGTTGTTTCTCTTCGCGTCCCAAACTCCGTCGGTTGGGGCCATGTCAATCTAATCACCAAATACCCACGAATTCGGGTTCGCGATCGGTTCGTTACGATTGAGAGCCAACACGCCTTTCACGTTTCGGATGAGTGACCAGAAAAATCCTGCCACCAGAAAGAGAACACCGATACCGGACACAAAAAGGAGACCGCCAACCACTAAAAAAATGACTCCGATCCAGAACGTCCTTACCTGAAAGGTGTAATGGCTCGCCAATTCCGGGCTGGCTGAGTATTGCTGAAAGTATGCAATCGTAACGCCGATAATTGACGTGATCCCCGTCAGATAACCGACAAAATATAAAATGTAGACGGCGAATGCCAAGCCGCGATCATCGACGATCGGAGTTGCGGCTTGTTTTGCAGGTCCCTTGGCCATGGTCCCCCCCGTTTTGGCGCTCCACCCGGAGCGGTCTTGCCACCGTAACCTACCACCCTCAAGGGAAATCGCGAAGAACCTTCGAAAAGGAGGCCGTCGATTCAGAAATGCTGGAAGGGAATTCGGCACGCGGATGAAAGCGGATTGAAAAGGCCGGGCGGCTGCCGCCGCCTTGGCCTCTGGACTAAGGCCGGCAAAAGCACAAAAATGCGAAGATGCGAAGCCCCCGGATGAACCCGAAAAATCTCCTACCTCTGACCGGAGTCTGGTGTTGCGCGATGGGATTAGCACTGATTGCCGTTCCGCTCGCATCAGTGAACGCAAAGCAGGCCCCGCCGAAGGGCTGCGTCGCAGTTACCAAGCAGGAATATGACAGCGCCAAAAAACAAAACCTGCTGCAGTCCCGATTTAGTACCTATTTGCGGACCGGCCGGTTAGGGCGGCGTTCTTATTGGTATTGCCGCGAGTAGCTGCTTCTTACTCCGGCGGATTCCGATCGCGCTTGCGCAAGTCTGTCTGCGTGCCTATCCGGCACTCAATGTTACTGGCGCCAATCCGCTGAATCCGAGAGCGTGCGCCGCTGCCGGGGTCAGGTCGATCACGCGGCCGCGCACAAACGGGCCGCGGTCATTGATGCGCACGACGACGCTGCGTCCGTTATTCTTGTTTGTCACACGCACGCGCGTGCCAAAGGGCAGCGTGCGGTGTGCCGCCGTGAAGCCGTTGGGCTTGGCGTGCTCGCCGTTCGCGGTCCGCTCCCCGGAATAGGCATAGACCGAGGCAATTCCGGATTGAGCCATTGCTGCGGATGAGCAAACGAAAATAAACGCGCCGCAAATTGCGGCGCCGAGACGCATGGACATTCCTGACGCTCCTGGTTGAAACCCCTACGGAGCGGCTTGCTAGAAATGTTGCCGTGCGGTTTGACGGCGGAAGTTGGACTATTTCTCGAAATCGCGCGTTAAAGGCTGACGGGCGAAATGGAACCGGCGGGTGGTTCCTGTGGCGACGGGAACTTCAGTGGATGCTCAGATTGTTGTTCGGATATTCGGCGAAACGATTCCACGCGCGCGGCGGCGAGGATCTGTTGATCGCTTTTGGCCTCTCCGCTGCCGCTACGACCTTTGCCGGCTTCGAAGCGGGCCGCGCGGTATGCTCCGCTGCAAAATTGACGGCCGTGATCGTTGCATACGCCGGCTCTGGTTCCGGCTTGAATTTGGGAACGCCGGCGATTTGCGATGCCTGAAAGACTGGGGCCTCCGGCTCGATGACGTTGCTGATCCAGATGAGTAGCCCTGCGAGCAAAGTTCCCATGACAATAAAATAGGAGAATATCGGCATCCGCATCTGTGTCACTCGCTACTGGCGAGAGACAACGCAGCCGCTTCGGGTGCGTTCCTATCACGGAGCCCGGCGAAGCGGCGTCCCAAAAAGAAACATGCCGGCGGGTGAGGCCGGCATGCGGGCTTTACGATGCGGGTTGATCAGCAGGGCGGCGGCGGCGCGTCGACTAGCTTCGGATTGATGGCCTTGAGCCCGTCGCCCCAGGTCAGCGTCTTGTAGTCGATCTTCCCGTCGGTTGCCTTTTCGCTTTGTGCCCAGCGGCTTAGGCTGCAGAAGTCATCGTAGTAGACCTTGTCGATGGCCATCGGCCGCGTGTTGGTGTCCCACTGGTCCTTGGTTGCCTTCTCGCTCAGGCTGAGCTTAGCGGCCGCGTAGGCGGCCACCGCCTTGAAGTCTTTTTCCGCAACGTCGCGGCCTTTTAGTGTCGCGCGCAGCCAGCGCGTGGCGATGTCCTTGCCCTGCGGCGTTGCGAGCCACTCGGGCCGGGCGCCGGCGACGAGATAGCCCTGGATATAACCCGTGGCGTCGCTGAGGTAGTGCGCCTTGTCCGGACAGATTTCGAGCGTGCGTGAGCCGACCGGCTGCCAGATGAAGAAGGCCGCGATCTCCCCGCCGCACAGCGCCGCCGGCAGCACCTGCGTGTCTAGGTTTTTCACCGTCACCGTTTTCGGATCGACATGGTTCTTGGTCAGATATTCAGAGACGAACCATGAACCGGTCGAGCCGACGCGGGTCGCGACTGTCTTGCCAACAAGATCCTGGGGCTTCGTAATATTCTTGCCGGCAACGACGACATAGCCTTTCGCGTCGCGCTCGATCACCGCGATGGTGCGGTAGTCGCCCTTGACGCGGAAGAAATACTGCACGCTCGGCAGGTCGCCGGTCATGACGATGTCGCCCTGGCCGGTCTGGAAGGCCTGAAAGGCCGTCGTCCCCGACGGGAACAGGCGGTAGGTGACGTCGAGTCCTTCCTGCTGGTAGAAGCCCTTTTCGATCGCCATCCAGATGGCGTCGTTGTTGACGGAAGGCTGGCCGAACAGGGTCATTTTCACCGGCGCGTTTTGCGCCTGTACGGGCGCGAGCCCCAGAAGCGGGGCGGCGGCAACAAGAAGAAATTGGCCGAGAACTTTCACGATGCGATGCATGGCTCTCCCTCTCTCTGATTGTCAGGTCTGCGATACGAATGACATGTAACGGGCAAGCACCCTGTCGACGAAAAACCGGAAAATCCGGTCGACGACAAAGCCGAGAACGCAGATCGTGAGCAGCGCCACGAATATGCGATTTGTCTGGAGCAGCATGGATGAATTCTGCAGTAGGTAGCCGATGCCGGAATTGGCCGCGAGAATTTCCGCCGGGATGATGCTCATGAATGAAGATGCCATCGCCACGCGCATGCCGGTGACGATATAGGGCACCGCGGACGGCACGATCACCAGCACGAAAATCTGCAGGTGATTGGCGCCGAGGCATTCCGCCGCCCGCTGGCGCGCAATAGGCGCGCGCCACACGCCCGCCGTCGTGTTGATGGCTACGATGAAGAACGTGCCCCAGAAGATCAGGAAGTATTTCGACAGCTCGCCGATCCCGAACCAGATGACCGCGATCGGGATCATCGCCGTCGGCGAAAGGTAGCGCAGCAATTCCAGAATCGGGTCGAGCAAATCGTGCATGAGGCGGATCCGCCCGAGCAGCACGCCGATGACCACCCCGGCCACCGATCCGGTGACGAAGCCCACCAGTACCCGTGACATGCTGATGGTGACATCGCCGAGGATCTCGCCACTGGTGAGCATCGGAATGGCCGTGCGGATCACCACAAGCGGCGGCGGAATCAGGAACGGATTGAACAAGACGCTCGACAGGAATTGCCAGATGGCAAAAGCGAGCACGAGCGAGGCGAGCGTCAGCAGTGCGTGCGAAGTGCCGGAGCCGAGCCGCCGGCGCGATTGCGCAGGCCCGGCGTCCGGCGCCGCGGGCTTGGTGAGGCCTGTTGCCGTGTCGGGAAGGGTCAAGGCCTCAACCTTCCTTGCTCTCGATCGCCCTCAGGCATGTTCGGCCACGCGCGCCAGGTCGGGTGCCAGCAGCGCCTCGATTTCGTTGAACAGCTGCGCGACCTTCGGATTTGTCAGGTCGCGCGGACGCGGCAGGTCGATGTCGATCAGCCGCGTGATCTTCGAGCGCGGCCCGAACGACATGACGCCGATCCTGTCGCCCAGCGATATCGCTTCGGCGATGTCGTGGGTCACGAACACGATGGTCTTGCGGGTGCGCTGCCAGATCTCGAGCAGCACCGAGTGCATATGCCGGCGGGTGAGGGCGTCGAGCGCGCCGAACGGCTCGTCCATCAGCAGCACTTCCGGCTCGACGGCGAGTGCGCGCGCGATCTGCAGGCGCTGGCGCATGCCGCCCGAGAGCTCGGCGGGGAATTTCGCGCGGTGGGTATCAAGCCCCGCCATGCGCAGGTTGCGGTCGATGATCGCCTGCCATTCCGGTTTCGGCACCTTGCGCACGCGCAGGCCGAACCGCACGTTTTCCTCGACCGTGAGCCAGGGCAGCAGCGCCGAGCCGGCATCCTGGAAGAACATCACGCGCTCGCGCCCGGCGCCGGTGACCGGCGCGTCGCCGGACGTCACGATGCCCTCGGTGACGGGCTCGAAGCCGGCGAGAATATTGAGCAATGTCGATTTACCGCAGCCCGACGGGCCAAGGAGGCAGAGGAATTCGCCGTCCGGAATTGTCAGTGATACATTTTCTAGCGCGACATAGGTACCGCGCGTCGACTCGAACACCTTGCGGACATTGCTGACGCGTAACAATCCTGCCTCCGGTCGAAAGCAACGCGTATCCACCGCGCCCCAACGTTAGGGTTGGCGATACCTCAAGTCAAACACCCGTCCATTGCGCGCGCTGGAGCGGGCAATTTTTTGGTATACAAACTGGCGTTGCAGCGCACCCAGGCACGGCTGCGATGCGCCGCCTGCACTGGACACGTGATAGCCGCTTTGTCATCTTTGCTGCGGCAAAATCACAAATGTCGGGGAGTGTGTCGATGTCCGATGTGAAACCCATTGCGCCGGTCCGCATCGGCCATACCGATATCCACTACGCCACGGGCATGCGCGCGGGCTCCTGGCTGTTCTTCACCGGCCATGAAGCCAGCGATTTCGAGCACGGCATTGCCGCGGAAGTCGCCGGCAAGCCGGGGCTGCCGCTCGCCCAGCCGCGCTACCTGCGCGAAGGCAAATTCATCTTCGACCGTTTTGCAAAGCTCATCGCCGCGGAAGGCGGCAACCTGCGCCACATCGTGCGCGTCGACCAGTATTACCCGCGCGCCGAATGCGTGAATCCGTATCAGCGGGCGCGCAAGACCCTGCTCGGCGATTATGTCCCGCCCAGCACTTCGGTCCTGATGGAGGAATTGCTCACCGTCGGCGCCAACATGAATGTGTCGCTGCTCGCGGTTCTGCCGGGGGAAGGGCGCGAACCCAAGGCGGTGCGGCCCGAGGGCGTGCCGGTGCCGCAGCATTCGGGATTCATCGCGTCGCTGGTGAGCGGCGATTATGTCTTTGTCGCCGGCCAGATGCCGAACAACGAGGCGATGACCGGCCTCGATCCGAAAGCCTACCGCCCGCCCAACGCGGTCTGGAACGGCACCGACATCCGGCTCCAGACGGAATTCCTCATCAGCTCGCGTCTCAAATCCGGGCTCGAAGCCGGTGGCAGCTCGCTCAAGAACGCCATCAAGGCGCAGGTCTATCTGACCGACATCAACGACCTGCCCGAATTCATGGATGTGTGGAACGGCCACTTTGCCGATAACCCGTGCGCGCTCACCGTGGTGGCAACCAAGGGCCTGGCGCTGCTGGAATCCAAGATCGAGATCAATATTTTCGGCGTGCGCGACAGTGCCAAGATCAAGAAACGCATCATCGATCACAAGGCGTCGAGCGCGATGCGGCTGGGGCCGGCGGCGGTCGGCGTCGGCGATCTGCTGTGCCTGTCCGCGCTCTACGCGGCTGACGCCGAAGGCGCGCTTCCCGCCGCGCGCGCTTCGGCGGGCCTGCGCTATCTCGGCGCGCCCGTTCAGCATCAGATGCGCGCGATCCTCGGCGCGGCCGAGGAAATCTGCAAGGCCGGCGGCACCTCGCTCGACAACACCGTGCGCGCGCATCATTTCGTCGGCGACCTCAATGTGGTCTATCCGGCGCTGCGCGTGTGGCAGGAAAAACTTTCTGGCGCGCCGATCCCGTTCGGCGCGGTGCGCACGCCGATGGCAATCCCGAGCTGCGACGTCGTCATGGATATGTGGGCCTATAAGCCGTGACGGCTGCACCCCCGCTTTCGCGGGGATGTGCGGAAACGGGGAACGCCGTCACCTCACCCCTTCGCCACGGCGATCTCCAGCGGGAAATCGTCCACCACCTCATGGCCTCGGTCGGTGACAATGAAAGTGTGGCCGAGGAATATGCCAAACATCCCGTCCGCCGTGATCGGGTTGGGCTCTGCCATGATCACCATGCCGGGCTTGAGCACCTGCTCGAACGCCTCCGCCGCCACGTGCTCGGCCACCACATGCGGCTTGTCCGTGACGAGGTCGATGCCGTGACACTGCGTCGGCCGCGACTGGTAGCCCTTGTCGCGGAAGAACCGGCTCGCCGTGCGCATGGCCTCGACCGGCTTGCCCGGCGCGATTTCTGCGATGATGCGCTCGTAGCCCGGCAGCGTGATCTCGTTCCAGAACTGCTTCACCATCGCGGTCGGCTCGCCGAGGCAGATGGGCGAGCCGATCTGCGCGGTATAGCCGCGATACCCGGCTGCGAGCTCCATGTTGATGATGTCGCCTTTGCGCAGCACGCGCGCGGACGGCCGCGGATTGCCGAACACCATGGCCGGGTTCGCCATCGGCGTTGAGCCGATGATGAGGAAATCGATGTCGCCGCCGCCGTCGAGAATGGCGGCGCCCGCCGCCGCGCGCAGTTCATATTCCTTGATGCCCGGCCGCGCCCGCGCCACCATCGCGTCCATGGCGTTCTTGCACAGCACGCCCGCCTTGCGCACGCAGTCGAGCTCCTCGGTGCTGTGGATCGAGAGCAGCTCGTGCAGGAAGCCCTTGGTGAAGATCAAGCTCGGCGTCCGGCAGATTCTCGCGCAGCACATTATATTGGTTGACCGGCAGGTAGTCCGCGTGGCGCGGGTCGATCTCCATCAGTCCGATGCGGCCGCGCTCGAGCTTGAGCTCGCGAATGCGCTCGACCATGATGTCGGCATAGCGGCCGTTGCGACTGTGGCGCACGTCCTGCACCGCGACAGCGACGTGCCGCCGCACGGCTTCGGCATGCGTGCCGCCCATTGAATAGATCAGCGTCGGCTCGCCCTCGATGCGGCACCAGCACATAGCTGGCAAGCGCGTGCCATTCCCAGTGCCCGGTGAGCCACAGCATGCCGCCGCCGAAGCTCCAGTGGCTGGGGCCGCCGGGCACGATCACCACGTCGAGCTTCTCCTCGCGCATCTTCGCGCGCAGCGCGGTGTAGCGCCGGGCATATTCGGCCTTGGAGAATTGCTCCCACACCGCGTCGCGGTAATAGGGCGTATCGCGCATGTTGGCGAACGGCAGCGACTGGTCGAGTTTGGTGCGCACAATATCCCACGGCTGCGGGCCGATGCGCGGTGGCGTGATGGTCATTGGAGGAGTCCTTGCGAAGTGAACGCGAATGGGTGTGTAGCGACGGCAGGAATGACGCAATCTCTCCTTCCGCGTGTCCCGCGAAAGCGGAGACCTCTATGGAGCTACGCGCGTAAAACCGGCAGCCCTAATCGATTGGCTTGATGTCGGCCTTCTTGGCGAGTTCGAGGGTTGCGGCCATGTCATCGGCGAAGAACTTGCCGAACTCCTCCACGCTCATCTGTGCCGGCTCGACGCCGAGCTTGGTGAGCTTCTCCTGCACGGCGGGATTTTTCATCGCCTTCAACGTCGCATCGTGCAGCTTCTGCACGACGTCGCGCGGCGTCTTGGCCGGCGCCGAGATGCCGTTCCAGAAGCGGAACACCCCGCCGGGATAGCCGGATTCGACCACCGACGGCACGTTCGGCAACAGCGGCGCTCGCGCCGGCGCGCTCACCGCCACCACCACGAGTTTTTCGTTGTGCAGGGCCGAGGCCGCGGCTGCGAGCGGAATGAAATAAAAGTCGATGCGCCCCGCCATCACCTCGGTGAGCCCGCCCTCACGGAACGGCACATGCCGCACGTCGATGCCGGCGGCGAGGCGGAAGCGCTCGGCCGCCATGTGCGAGGACGAGCCGATGCCGGCCGAGGCAAAGGTGATGGTGCCGGGCTTGGCCTTCGCCGCATTGACGAGGTCGGCGACCGTCTTGAAGCCGCTCGCCTTCGACACGATCAGCACATTCGGCGAGATTCCGATGAGCGCGACCGGGATGAAATCCTTGGCCGGGTCATAGGGCAGCGACTTGTGCAGCACGCGCTCGGTCGCCATCGACGACGAGCTTGTCACCAGCGTGTAGCCGTCGGGCGGCGCCTTCGCCACCGTGGAGAATCCAAGACTGCCGCCGGCGCCGGGTCGCGTCTCGATCACGATCGCCTGGCCGATCTCGCGCGAGACTTCGTCGAGCACCACGCGGCTCACGGTGTCGGAGGCGCTACCGGCCGGGTAGGGGCTGATCACGCGGATCGCACGCGTCGGGTAGTCGTCGGCAAGCGTGGGTGCGCAAGGCACAATCTGCGCGGCCGCGGCAAGGATGAGAACGGCGGGGAGGAAGCTGCGGTTCGCACGGAAGGCTGGCGCTGCCGGCAATCGTAACTCACGCGGTACTGCGCTCATGATTTACTCCCACTATTGCTGCTGTCGCGATTTCCATCGCACAGGCGGCGGGGCATTGGCAATTGTGGCCCGCGGTGGCGAGAGATCGAGCACCCGCGGCCACAGGTCCTGTCACCCTGGCTGCGTACCCCTACCCAAAGGGCGGGCCCACCACGCGGTTTTTCCTGTCACACGCGGCTAGGGTTCTTTTAACCTTCCGCAACCATGATCCCGGCATTGCATACGAATCCGGTGCTCGATGCTGAGCCTTCATGGCCTTTTCGGCTCGTCTGGCTTCATTCGCTCAAGGTCCGGGTGGGTGCTCCTCATATTCCTGCTGCTGGCCGGCCTCATCAGCGCCGGCGTCGCCAGCTATTTCTACACTACCAGCCTGCGCACGTTTCTGGCCCAGAAGGCCGACGAAAATGCCACCGCGCTCGAACTGGTTGACTCCTTTGTCACGACCTATGCGCGCTTCCGCTCCCAGTTCGGCAAAGATGCGCCGGTACCGGCGACCTTTCGCGCCCATTCGATCGCCGGCCTGAACAAGCAACTCGGCGCCAACAGCCCATTCACCCTGCGTTGGGTGGGCCGCGAGGGCCGGCAGATCGAAACGCCGCCGGTCGATGCCAATATGGCCAAGGCGATCGAGGATTTCGCCGCCGCGCCCGATGCAAGGCCGGCCTCCGCGCTCGTCGCCCTCAACAGCCAGCGCATCCTGCGCACCATCTATCCCTCCATCGCCAATGAGCAGAGTTGCGTCGATTGCCACAACCAGCTGCAGGCGGGCCGGCAGCAGTGGCATCTGGGCGACGTGATGGGCGCCTTCGCCATCGATATCCCGGTCGGTTCGTTCATGGACGGGATCAAGCGTGAAAGCTATCTGTTCGCACTTTGCCTTTTTGCGGTGCTGGCGGGGATCGGCGTTGCCATTTCACTCCTGCATTTCCGGCAACTGCACGAGCGCGAGGCGGCAGCGTCCCAGCTCACCACGCAGAATGTCCGCTTCAATGCCGCGCTCAATAACATGGCCCAGGGCCTGTGCATGTTCGATGCGAACCGCAAGCTCGTCATCTGCAACGAGCGTTACGCCGCTATGTATGCGCTGCCGCCCGAACTGGTGCGGCCGGGCACGGCGCATGAAGACATCATCAGGAACCGTGTCGCGCAGGGCATTCTCGCCGGGGAGAAGACCGACAGCGCGGCCAGCGAAAAACTCGCCGATCTCGGCAGGCACGCGACGGATAAGATCTCTAGCCGCGTCGACGAGCTGGCCGATGGCCGGCTGATCAAGATCACGCGCGATCCGATGCCTGGCGGCGGCTGGGTGGCGACGCACGAGGATGTCACCGAGCAGGATCACCGCAACGCCATCGACCTCGCCATTGCCTCGTTCCGCGAACGGGTCGAGGAGGTGCTGGGCACGGTGCGCAGCAACACCACCGCGATGAAATCGACCGCGACCGCGCTGTTCGGCGCGTCGGACCAGACCCAGCAGCGCGCCGAAGAGGCCTTGCGTGAATCGAACGAGGCCTCCGACAGCGTCGCGATGGTGGCGGCCTCGGCCGAGCAGCTCTCGGGCTCGATCGCGGAGATCAGCGAGCAGCTTACGCAGACCTCCGACATCGTCGCCAACGCCGTGACCGAGGCCGAGACGACTAACGACCGGTATGCCGGATTGGTGCAGGCCGCCGACCGGATCGGCGATGTGGTCAAGCTCATCCAGAGCGTAGCCGGGCAGACCAACCTTCTCGCGCTCAACGCCACCATCGAGGCGGCGCGCGCCGGCGAGGCGGGGCGGGGCTTTGCCGTGGTGGCCTCCGAGGTCAAGTCGCTGGCCGTGCAGACGGCCAAGGCCACCGATGAGATCGCCCGCCATATCGTGGCGGTGCAGGAATCGACCAATGGCGCGATCGACGTGGTGCGCGGCATCCGCGAGCGCATGCGCGACATCAACGCGCGCACTTCCGGCGCCTCGGCGTCCGTCGTGGAGCAGAACACCGCGACCTACGAAATCACCCAGAGCGCCGCAAATGCCGCGCGCGGCACCAGCGCGGTGGTGGCCGTGCTCGGCGAGGTCACCCACGCCGCGATCGGCACCCGCACCGCGGCCGAAACCGTGCTGAGCGCGTCGAACTCCGTCGACAGTTCGATCGGCAACCTGCGGACCGAGATCGAGAAGTTCCTGGGAAAAGTGGCGGTTTAGGGCGGCCAGTAATTGTCATTTTCGGCGGTGGCGATCGCCGGCGGGATAAAAGCGTTGGGCGTCCGCGGTAGTTATCTCATGCCTTGATGCAGCGTTCGCTCAACAGCCAGCCGCGCACGGCCTGCATTTTATCTTCGGCGGCGAAATCGAGCAGCTTCGGCTTGCGCGTTTCCAGGTGGCGGAAGAAATAAGCGGCGACATTGGGATCGGCGAGTTCATCCGAATTGAGCGCCGACCAGTTCTGCCATTCATGGATTATGGCGCTCCTGGCGGCGAGGCCATCATCGTTTACGCGGTTTTCGCGGGCGATGGTTTGTCTGGGTGCGTTGGTGCTTGTTGCAACGTCAGGCGCAGGCGCGCGGGTGCTGGTGCTTTCCGCGACACGCTCCGGCGCCGGCTCATCGACGGCGAGAAAGGTCGCGATGCTTTCGATGATAATGACATCTTCCGCCGGGCTCACTTCCGGCGGCGATGGCATCGATACGGCTGTCTCGAGCATGATGGTTTCACCCCGTGCATTTGCGGCGCGACTCTCTTGGTCGCGGATTTCTTGGTCAAAGATTAATTGGCCACGGTTTTCTTGTCCGTGACTTTCGTCGTCACGGCTGTTTTGTTCGCGTTCTTCCCGCCGCTCGGCGATGAGACGCTGATTGCTGCTCCGGGCATGGTCGCCCAAAGCCTGCATACGCTCGGTCAGTACCATTGTCCCAACCCCCCGGCGGAACATTGAACAAATCCTAGCCCATCGCGGGGGAGAGTGCACGCGCCGTGCGGAGTTCCTCGTGCCGGTGTTGAAAAGCTGATTAAGTTCAAAGTGGTGGCGAGCGCTGTCGGGTGCGCTCCCGTGTTCCGTATTACTTGCGCGCGACGCACGCCCGCGCATTGCTTTCGCAAAGTTTCAGTCGCGCAAGTCGTTGCGAAATTAATTTGCCACGACTTAGTTTTACCAAATTACAGGAACAACGATTGCGGCGATCCGTTGCCGGAAGACGGCACGGCGAGTATGGCGTCACAAATTCATCACATCAAAAGACATACGAGTGCGACAGGAGAGATCAATGGCAAGAGATACGACAGAATTCGCGCAGCAAAGCAGTGAACGCGCAATGCAGGCGGCAAATTTCGGAATGACCTGGGCGAGGGAATTCGCCGAGGAAAGTTTCGGCCACAGCAGGCAGGCGCTCGACGGCTTCCTCAAGGTCTCGCGGAAAATGGCTGAAGATTTCGAGAGGCAGGCCGCGGCCATCCGCGAGCAAACGGCGGAACTGACCGAAAAGACGCTATCGAACACGTTCGAATTCGGCGAGAAGCTGGCGCGCGCGAAGGAACCGCAGGAGTTCGCGCAATGCCAGAGCGAGTTCATGGCCCGGCAGGCGCAGACGATCGCGGACCAGACCAAGGAATTCGGCCAGAAGATGCAGAAGGCCGCGCAGGAGATGGCACATACGACCTCAAGCGCCATCGCGGAGGCCGGCCGCCGCGCCGAAAGCGGCCAGAACGCGGTTGCGGCTGCCACCACGCGAGCCGAGCAGGCCTCGCGCCGCCCGCAGCAGCGCGCGGACGCGTGACCGGCGCAATAACACGCAAGAGCAGCAGCCGTTGGGTGGGCTAAGGCGCGCCAGCGCCGAGCCCACCGAATAAGTTGAAGTGTGCATGGTGGGGTCGCTTTGCCTTCTCGCTTGCGCGCTCAGGCGTGACCTAGCCCGCCCCTACGGGCTCACTTGCCTATCGCTGGCTTTCGTTCCGTGATGCCCGACTTGTTCCGGCATCAAAGCCAATTTCGGCCCATTTCCGCTGGCGCGGAGTGGGCCAATTACAAGCATCTTTCTGGAACCCTTTTGCCGCCAGCCTCGTTGGCTTGACGGAGATCAATGCGGGCGCCGCTGAATCTGTCATGCAGGGCAGAGGCGCATTAGTGAGGCTTGTTCCGATGAGATGGGATCAGGCAGTCACCTACGTAATCGGCGCACTGTTCGTGCTCGGCGGCGCGGCGTCGGTTCTGACGCAGCCCGGCCTGATGATCGCCTTCGGATGCGTGCTCATGGCCTTTGCGCTGTCGGATGGCCCCCGTGGCATGGCGGTATTGTATCGCGACGTCACACGGCACATTGTCCATCGGTGAGACGCGCACGCCGTTTCAGTTCCAGGAATTGTAGTTGGAATTCGAATCCGCGCGCACGCGGCGATTCAACGCGACTGTTCACCGCCCCTGATATGACGGCGTGTAGACGATCAGCCCGTCGAGCGCTTCTGTCACCTTGATCTGGCACGACAGGCGCGAGGTCGGCTTGAGTTCGAACGCCGTATCGAGCATTTCTTCTTCCTCAGATGAGGCCGGGCCGACAACCGGAAACCATTTCTCGTCGACATGCACCAAGCAGGTCGCGCAGGTACAGTTGCCGCCGCATTCCGCGACGATGCTGGCGACGTCATTGCGCAGTGCGGTCTCCATCACGGTCGAGCCAAGCTCGGCCTCCACCGTGTGCTGCGTGCCATCGTGCTCGATGTAGGTGATCTTGGGCATGCGGGTTTAACCGTGGAATGGCGTACTGAAAATAATTCTATGAACTTGCGTCACATTCGCACATCCCTGCGAAAGGGGGCGCGGCCGTCACGCCACACCCAGCTTTTTCTGCAGGCTGGTCGATGATGTCGTGTATTGGAACACCAGCTTCTTCTCCGGATAGACGTAGCGGTGCGCCTTCTGCGACATCAGCGCGGCCTCGTGGAAGCCGGAGAGGATGAGCTTGAGCTTGCCGGGATAGGTGTTGATGTCGCCGATCGCGAACAAGCCAGGAATGTTGGTTTCAAACGTGCCGGTATCCACCGGGATTAGCTCGTCGTCCATCTTGATGCCCCAGTTGGCCACCGGCCCAAGCTTCATGGTGAGGCCGAAGAAGGGCAGCATGCAGTCGACCTCGACGCGCGCCACCGTGCCGTCATTGCCCTTGATGGAGCAGGCGCTGAGCACGCCGCCGTCGCCTTCCAGCGCCGACACCTGGCCGATCTTGAGGTCCATGCCGCCGGCGGCCACCAGCGCGCGCATCTTGTTGACGCTATCAGGCGCGCCGCGGAAATCATCGCGCCGGTGCACCAGCGTCAGGCGCTTGGCGAGCGGCTGCAGGTTGAGCGTCCAGTCCAGCGCGCTGTCGCCGCCGCCGACGACGAGCAGCCGCTTGCCGCGGAAGGCATCCATCTTGCGCACGGCATAAAATACCGAGTTTTCCTCGTAGGGCTCGATGCCCTGGATGGGCGGGCGCTTGGGCTGGAACGAACCGCCGCCGGCCGCCACCACCACGCATTTGCATTCGAAGACCTTGCCGCCGTCGGTGGCCACGCGGAAGCCGGGGTCGCCGGTTTTCTCCAACGTCGTCACCATCTCGCCGAGATGGAAGGTGGGATGGAAGGGCTTGATCTGCGCCATCAGCGCATCGGTGAGGCCATGGCCCGTGATGAGCGGAATGCCGGGGATGTCATAGATCGGTTTCTCGGGGTAAAGCTCGGCGCACTGGCCGCCGACCTTGTCGAGGATGTCGACGAGGTGCGCCTTGATGTCGAGCAGGCCGAGCTCGAATACCGCGAACAAGCCGACCGGCCCCGCGCCGATGATCAACACATCGGTTTTGATGGTCTCACTCATTTTGGTCATGCGCCTCTCTGCAATTAGCCCACCCTACGGACGCGACCCCGTACTCCGGTCCGGCCTTCGGTGGGCCCGAGCACAGGCTCCCGCCGGGGCCAAGGCAAAATCGCTCCACTACACCCTCTCCTTGCTCAATGTCGGGGAAACGCCGCCGCCCTTGCGACTATCGGGAACTTCGATCAGGCGCAAGAGTTCCATTGCCGCCTGGTCAGGCGAGCGGGCGCTGGTGGAAAGCGTGATATCCGCCTTGGCATAAAGTGGCTCGCGGCTGCGCAAGATGGAAATGAGATCCTCCATGGCGCGGGCGCTGTTGGCTATCGGCCGCATGTCGCCCTGCGCCATCACGCGTTTCATATGCTCCTCCGGCTCGGCCCTGACCCACACCGTGAAACAAGAGGCGAGCAGCAGTTCCAGCGTGCCGGGCTCGGTGACGATGCTGCCGCTGGTCGCGACCACGAAGCCCTTGTGGCGGCGGAGCACATCGTCGAGCGCCTCGCGTTCGGCGCGGCGGAATGTCTCCTGGCCGAACATGTCGAAGATCTCGCTTAAAGTGGCGCCGCTGCGCTTCTCGATCTCGCGGTCGAGCTCGATGAAGGGCACACCGAGCCGTTCGGCGGCGAGGCGCCCGAGGGTCGACTTGCCGCCGCCGCGCAGGCCGATGAGCGCGATGCGGCGGCGGCGCGCGTCGTCGGATGGCTCGCTGAAATGGTGCAGCAGCAGGTCGCGCGCTTCGGCCAGTGACGGCGGCGACAGCCGTTCGAGGAACTGAGAGAGCAGCACGAGGTCGAGCGCGGGCTCATCGCCCTCATGCACGAGCTGCGTGACAGGAAGGCCAATGGCGCGCGAGATCCTTCGCAACAGCACGATCGAGCCGTTGCCGAGGCCGGCCTCAAGCTGTGCCAGGTAGCGCTCGGAAACTTTCGCATGGCGCGCCAGCGCCTTGCGCGTCATGCCGCGCTGGTTGCGCAGCATGCGCACGCGCTCGCCGAGCCGGCGCAGATAGGCGTCACTCTCGCGGCCGGGCAGGGCCCTGCCGGCAGGCTTTGTTACGGGCTTGGCCGCCGGTCTTGGTGTGGGATTCGTCCCCGCTCTTGCTACGATTCCTGATGCAGGTCTTGCTGCGGGCTTTGTGCGGACCGGTTTCATGGGTTCCGGGTAACATGCATTATAATGCCAGAGCAAGGCCTCGCGATGGGACAGGTGCCCGCAATAACCCGTTGTAGGGCTGTAGGCGCGGTGATAACTTTATGCACAATAATGCACGCCGTCATTGCGGTGCGAATGCACGGACTCTCTCACCATGCCCGGGCTTGGCCCGGCCCTGACGAATGAGAGTCACGCACGCCTTAGCCCACCCTACAGATTGAATGCAGATGGCCGACCCAATCGACTACCAGACCAACCCTTCGCGCTACCGCCACTGGCGCGTCGAATATGAGGGCGACGTCGCCTATCTCATCATGGATGTCGACCAGGCCGGTGGCCTCGGCGACTACGAGCTCAAGCTCAATTCCTACGACCTTGGCGTCGACATCGAATTGAACGACGCGGTGCAGCGGCTGCGCTTCGAGCATCCGGAAGTGGGCGCCGTGGTGATCAAATCCGGCAAGGACAATGTGTTCTGCGCCGGCGCCAATATCCGCATGCTCGGCAAGTCGACGCACGGCGCCAAGGTGAACTTCTGCAAGTTCACCAACGAGACGCGGCTTGCCATCGAGGACGCCTCCGAGAATTCGAAGCAGGTCTATGTCTGCGCCATCAACGGCAATGCCGCGGGCGGCGGCTATGAGCTTGCGCTAGCCGCAGATCACATCATGCTGGTCGATGACCGCCGCTCGGCGGTGGCGCTGCCGGAAACGCCGCTGCTCGCGGTGCTGCCCGGCACGGGCGGGCTCACGCGCGTCACCGACAAGCGCAAAGTGCGGCGCGACCGCGCCGACGTGTTCTGCTCGATCGAAGAAGGCGTGCGCGGCGCGCGCGCCGTCGAATGGCGCCTGGTCGACGAGGTGGTGCCGAATTCGAAATGGAAGGAGACCGTGGCTGCGCGAGCCAAGGAGATCGCGGCGAAATCGGACCGGCCGGCAGGCGCCAAGGGCATCACGCTCACCCCGCTCGACCGGAAGTTCGAGAAAGATCGCGTGAGCTATTCGCATGTCGATGTCGAGATCGACCGCGACAAGGGACTTGCGACCGTCACCGTGCGCGGGCCCGGTGGTGCAGTACCGGCTACGGTGGAAGCCGCGCATGCGCTGGGCGCGGCGTTCTGGCCGCTCACGGTCGCGCGCGAACTGGAAGACGCAATTTTGCATCTGCGCACGAACGAGGCGGCAATCGGCGTGGTGCTGTTCCGCACGGACGGCAACGCGCAGACGGTGCTCGCGCACGACGACTTCCTTGCCAAGGCCAATGGCGATTGGCTGATGCGCGAGATCCGCCATTATCTCAAGCGCGTGCTCAAGCGCGTGGACGTTACGGCGAAGAGCTTCATCGCGCTGATCGAGCCGGGATCGTGTTTTGCCGGGACGCTCGCCGAGCTCGCCTTTGCCGCCGACCGCTCGCTGATGCTGACCGGCACGCGCGAGGGCGACAACCGCAAGGCCGCAGCGATCACGCTGGGACAGGCGAATTTCGGCTTCTACCCCATGGGCAACGGGCTGACGCGGCTGCAGACGCGCTTCCTCGGCGAGCCCCAGACGCTGGAGACGCTCAAGGGCAAGACTGGTGTCGCGGTGGAAGGCGAGGAGGCCGCCGAGCTTGGCCTCGTCACGGCATCGTATGAGGATTTCGATTGGGACGATGAGCTGCGCGTGATGCTGGAGGAGCGTACGAGCTTCTCGCCCGACGCCATGACCGGCATGGAAGCCAATCTGCGTTTCGCAGGACCGGAGACGATGGAGACCAAGATCTTCGGCCGGCTGACGGCCTGGCAGAACTGGATCTTCCAGCGGCCCAACGCCATTGGCGAGCAGGGCGCGCTGAAACTTTACGGCAGCGGCGTTTCGCCGACGTTCAACAAGGACCGGGTGTGATGGAGATTGCAGTTTCTCACCGTCATCCCGGAACGTCATGCCGGCGCCGGACCCCGAATTTATATGCAAGCACAGGCCGTGTTTCCGGATTCCGGGTTAGCGCTTTCAGCGCGCGCCGGAATGAAGGGGACGCACAGCCTGTCCACCGTCATGCGGAGAGGCGGTGCCGAACGAATAGGAAAGGACAGCTGCCATGAACATCGCGCAGGTCGACTACGACGGCTTGATTCCGAACAATGTCGCGCTCGGGCAGGATGTGCGCGTCAAGCGCGCGCTGGAGAAATGGCATCCCGGCTATCTCAGCTGGTGGAACGACATGGGTCCAGAAGGCTTCCAGGAATCGCTCGTCTACCTGCGAACGGCGGTTTCCGTCGATCCCAAGGGCTGGGCGAAGTTCGACTATGTGCGCATGCCGGAATACCGCTGGGGCGTGCTGCTCGCGCCGCAGATGGAGGGCCGCAAGGTCAATTTCGGCACGCACAAGGGCGAGGACGCCTGGCAGGAAGTGCCGGGCGAATACCGCGCCATGCTGCGCCGTCTGGTCGTCATCCAGGGCGACACCGAGCCCGCGTCCGTCGAGCAGCAGCGCCATCTCGGAAAAACTGCGCCGTCGCTCTACGACATGCGCAACCTGTTCCAGGTCAACGTGGAAGAGGGCCGCCATTTGTGGGCCATGGTCTATCTGCTGCAGAAATATTTCGGCACCGACGGCCGCGAGGAGGCGGAAGCACTGCTGCAGCGCCGCTCGGGCGACCCTGATACGCCGCGCATGCTCGGTGCCTTTAACGAGAAGACTCCGGACTGGCTGTCGTTCTTCATGTTCACCTATTTCACCGACCGCGACGGAAAAATGCAGCTCGAGGCGCTGGCGCAATCGGGCTTCGACCCGCTCTCGCGCACCTGCCGCTTCATGCTCACGGAAGAAGCGCACCACATGTTCGTCGGCGAGACCGGCGTCACGCGCGTCATCCAGCGCACCTGCGAGGCGATGACGGAGGCCGGCATCAAGGATCCGAACGAGATCGAGAAGGTGCGCAAGCTCGGCGTCATCGACCTGCCGACCATCCAGAAAAAAGCGAACCTGCATTTCTCGTTGACGCTCGATCTGTTCGGCAACGAGATCTCGACCAACGCCGCGAATGCATTTCACGCCGGCCTGAAAGGCCGCTACCGCGAAGATCGGCTCAAGGACGATCATCAGCTTGAGAGCGGCACCTATCCGGTGCTGCGCCTCGTCGACGGGCAGATCAGGAACGAGGAATCGCCGGCGCTATCCGCGCTCAACATGCGGCTGCGCGACGATTATGTGGTCGACTGCAATGCCGGTGTGGGCCGCTGGAACAAGGTGATCGAGGGCTTCGGCATCCCGTTCGAGATCAGGCTGCCGCATGTCGCCTTCCACCGGCACATCGGCGAGTTCTCCAAGATCAAGGCGGATGTGAGCGGCCACGCGATGAGCGACGACGCAGTGGCAGAAGCGCCGCGGTGAATTCCTGCCGTCGGACAGCGACCGCGATTTCATCGAGAGCCTGATGAAGCCGGAATCGCAGACCGGCAAATTCGCGAGCTGGATCGCACCGCCCAAGGTCGGCATCGACAACAAGCCCGGCAACTTCGAATACGTGAAGATTGCGTAGGGGTTGAGACGCGCTGCCCTGCACCGTATGCCCGGACATGGCAGCGTATGGATATGTGCTCTACACTGAGTTCACCCGCGCCGCTCCCTGCAAGTCCTCCTCGCGCAGCTTGAACCGCTGGATCTTGCCCGTCGCCGTGCGCGGCAGCTGCTCGCGCAATTCGATCCAGCGCGGAAACTTCCACGGCCCCGCCTTGTCCTTGACGTGATGCTTGAGCGTCTCCAGCAAGCCCATCGTCCGCCTGGTAGCCGTTGCGCAGCACGATGAAGGCCTTCGGCTTGATCAGCCCGTCGGCATCTTCCTTGCCGATGACAGCGGCCTCGAGCACCGCCTCATGCGAGACGAGCGCGGCCTCGACATCGAAGGGCGACACCCACATGCCTGAAACCTTGAACATGTCGTCGGTGCGGCCGCAGTAATAGTAATAGCCCTCGGCATCGCACCGGTACTTGTCGCCGGTATGAATCCATTCGCCCGCGAAGGTGCTGCCGGCTTTTCTCGCGCTGGTTCCAGTAGCCTTCGCCGGCGGAAGGCCCGCGCACGATCAGTTCGCCGACCTCGTCGGCGCCCAGCTCGCGGCCGTGCTCGTCGACGATGCGCGTCTCGTAGCCCGGCACCGGCTTGCCGGTCGAGCCGTAGCGGATGTCGCCTGGCCGGTTCGACAGGAACGTCTGCAGCATCTCGGTCGAGCCGAGCCCGTCGAGCACGTCGACGCCGATCACCTCGCGCCAGTGCCGGCCGATATGCGCCGGCATTGCCTCGCCCGCCGATACGCAGATGCGCAGGCGATCGGAGCCCGCGCCCTTGACGATATCCTTGTGCGCGAGGAGCGCCGTGTAGAGCGACGGCACGCCGTAGAAGATCGTCAGCTCGGTTGCGGCGCAGCGTTTCGAAGACGCCTTCGGGCGAGGGCCGGTGCGGCCACAGCGCGGCGGTGGCGCCAACCGAGAGCGGGAAGCTCATGGCATTGCCGAGCCCATAGGCGAAGAACAGCTTGGAGGCGGAATGCACGACGTCGTTCTCGGCGATGCCGAGAATGCCCTGGCCGAAGAGTTTCGCCGTCGCCATCAGGCTGGAATGGACGTGGCGAACGCCCTTCGGGTCGCCGGTCGAGCCCGAAGTGTAGAGCCAGAAGGCGACTTCATCGGACAGCGTATCTGCGGTGAAGGGCTTCGAATCTGCAGCGGCGATGATTGTTTCGAATTGGTGACTCTGCGCTGTCATCGCCGGGCTTGTCCCGGCGATCTCGCTCAGGCGGGCACTCTGCGTCCCCAAGCGAGATGGCCCTTTCCCGACAACAATCACCACCGGCCGGCGCGGCAGCTTTTCGAGTACCGGCGCGATTACCGGCAGAAGTTCCGCCTCAATCACCAGCGCGCGCGCGCGGCAGTCGGCGAGAATATAGGCGTACTGCGGAACATTGAGATAGATATTGAGCGGAATGGCGACGCTGCCGGCGCGGATCGTACCCCAGAACGCGACCGGGTAGTCGACCGTGTCGTTGAGCAGCAGCGCGACACGATGCTCCGGCTCGATGCCGAGCGCGCGCAGCGCATGCGCGAAGCGGGTGCTGCGCGCCTGCAATTCGCCATAGGTGAGCGTGCGCTCCGGATCGATGAAGGCGGCCTTGCCGCCGAGCCCGCGCGCGACATTGGCGTCGACGAAATCGGACACCGCGTTGTAGGGCCTGCGTTCGCTAAGTTCGTCCACGCCGGTCCCCGCCCTTCAACTCTCGAACAGGCGCGTGAGCAGCCGCCGCGCCAGCACGCCCGCCACGCGCCGGCGGTAGTGGCCGGGCGTGAAGGTCGTCTTCATCGGCATGATCTGGTCGCGCACCAGCGCGTCGAGGCCCTTGATGACGCGCTCGTCGAGCGCGCCGCCGCACAGTTCCTGCGTGCCCGCGAGCAGCACCGGTCGCGGATTGGTGCCGGTGAAGGCGACGCGCAAATCGGTGAGTTTGCCCTTGTCTTTCTTTAGCGCCACGGCGACGCCGGCGACCGGATATTCGATCGAGCGGCGAATGCGGATCTTGTCATAGCCCGAGCGCAGGCCGGGCGTGTTTTTCGCGCGCACGGTGGTGACGAATTCGCCGGGTCGCAGCGACAGATAGAATTTGCCGTCGCCCTGGGTTTCCGTCACCGGCACGTCCTGCCGCGCAAAGCCGATATAAAGTTTTTCGAGCGGGATGGTGCGTTTGCCGGCGGGCCCGGCGATGTCGACTTCGGCGGCCAGCGTGAGCAGCGCCGGCGCAAGATCGCCCGAGAAGGTCGCAAAGCACACGCCGCGGCTTTTCGGTGCGACGTGGCAGACGGTGCCGGTGGTCTTCAGGCAGTGGTTGTTGGCGTCCCGCCACCATTCGCTCTGATTGTAGAAGATGCAGCGCGTGTCGAGGCAGAGATTGCCGCCGACCGTGCCCATATTGCGGTGCGTAGGGCCGGCAATGTGTGCGGCGGCCTGCGCCAGCACGGGATAATGCTTCGCCACATTCGGGATGCCGGGCGAGTTCGCTCAGTCGCACCGAGGCGCCGATCGCGAGCGCTTTTTCATCCGCTTTGATCGCGTGCAGCTCCGGCACGCGGTTCATGTCGATCAAGCACCGGCGGCGCGACGATGCCGCGGCGGATGTTGACGACGAGATCGGTGCCGCCGCCGAGCGGCATGCTGCGCGGATTGTCGGCGCGCGCGGCGACCGCTTCCTCGACCGTGCGCGGGCTGATCACGCGAAATTCGGGCAGGGCGTCCATTATTCACCTGTCATGGCCGGGTTTGCCCCGGCCATCTGACGTTGGAGAGGGAGACATGCGCATGGTCACGTGCCGCCTCGCTTCTTCTCTGCCGCGCGCTTGCGTTTCTCGATCGCCTCGAACACGCGATCGGGCGTCACCGGCAAGTCGTTGAAGCGGATGCCGATGGCGTCGGCGATGGCATTGGTGAGCGCGGGCAGAAATGCCGCGAGCGAGCCTTCGCCGGCTTCCTTGGCGCCGAACGGCCCGTGCGGATCGTTGCTCTCGATGATGCCGACCTCGATCGGCGGCGAATCCTGGATGGTCGGCACGCGGTAGTCGAGCATGTTGGCGGTGAGCATCAGCCCGTCGTGATAGGCGGCTTCCTCGCTCATCGCCTGGCCCATGCCCATCCAGACCGAGCCCTGCACCTGGCCTTCGACGGTCAGGCGGTTGAGCGCCTTGCCGCAGTCATGCGCGACCCAGACCTTGTCGACGGTGACGACGCCGGTCTCCTCGTCGACGGTGACCTCGACCACCTGCGCCGAATAGGAATAGCCCATGGTGCCGCCGATGGCCGCGCCGCGATATTTCTTGCCGCCGTGCGATTCCGGAATCGTCGAGTAATTGCCGGTGACGGTGATGGTGCCGGTGTCCTTGAGCGCCTCGGTCACGACCTCATCGAAGGTCGCGCCCTTGTCCTGCGCGCCGGCGCGATAGATCTCGCCCAGGCATTCGATGTCTTCCGGCCGCGCTTCGAGCTTGCGCGCGGCGGCATTGACCAGCACGGCCTTGAGATTGCGCGCGGCATCGAGCGCGGCATTGCCGACCATGAAGGTGACGCGCGACGAATATGAGCCGTTGTCCTTCGGCACCACCTCGCTGTCGCCGGTCACGACGCGCACGCGCGCGAGATCGAGGCCGAGCACTTCGGCGACGGTCTGCGCCAGAATCGTGGTCGAGCCCTGGCCGATATCGGCCGCGCCCGACAGCACGACGATCGAGCCGTCGAAATCGAGCTTGATCTTCACGGTCGCGTGCGGCTCGCCGGTCCAGTTCACCGGCTTCGACGCGCCCGAGATGTAATGCGAGCAGGCCATGCCGAATCCCTTGCGCACGCCGTTGCCGTTCGCGCGCTTGCCTTTGCGCTTCTTCCAGCCGCTTTCGCGCTCGACCCAGTCGAGGCATTCCGGCAGGCCGTAGGAGTTCACCATCAGGTCGTTGTCGGTGAAGGTCGGCGCCTTGAGCAGGTTGGCGCGCCGCACGGCGAACGGATCGAGCCCGAGCTCCGCCGCCATCTCGTCGATCAGGCTCTCGAAGGCGAAGCGGATATCGACGGTGCCGTGGCCGCGGAAGGCGCCGCAGGGCGGCGTGTTGGTGAGCACGCGGCGGCCGGTGTATTTCACGTTGTGCAGGTCGTAGATGGCGTAGAGCATCGAGCCGGCATAGAGGATCGTCACCACGCCATAGCCGGAATGCGCGCCGCCGCGCTGGTCGCAGTCGCATTCGACCGCGGTGATGCGGCCGTCCTTGCGCATGCCGATCTTGAGGCTGATGTCGGTCTCCGGCCGGCCGCGATGGGTGATGAAGGTCTCCTCGCGCGTCGTCACGATGCGCACGGTGCCGTTCGCCTTGCGCGCAAGCAGCGCCGCGATCAATTCGATGTTCAGCGTCTCGGTGCGGCAGCCGAAGCCGCCGCCGACATGCGGCTTGATCACGCGGATGCGCGACATATCCATGCCGAGAATCTGCGACAGCATCAGGTGCACGTAGTAGGGCACCTGCGTCGAGGCGTGCACGGTCATGCGGTCGCGCACGGCGTCGTATTCGGCGACGGCTGCGTGCATCTCCATCTGGTTCTGGCAGACCTCGGCGCAATTGTAGGTGCCTTCGCGCACGAGATCGGCTTCGGCGAAGCCCTGCGCGACGCTGCCCAGTTCGAACAGCACGTCGCGCTCGATATTGCCGGGCTTCTTCTCGTGCAGGAGCGCCGCACCGGGCGCGAGCGCGTCCTTCGCCGTGTAATAGGCCGGCAGTTCGCGTCACCGTCGAACTTGATGCGACGGAGCGCCTCGCGCGCGGTGGCATCGTCGACCGCGGCGACGGCCGCCACCGGCTCGCCGCGGTAGCGCACCTTGTCGCGCGCCAGCGGATATTCGCTGCGCGCGATCGGCAGCACGCCGAAGCTCTTGTCGCAGTCGGCGCCGGTGACGATCGCGCTTCACGCCGGGCACCTTGAGCGCCTCCGACACGTCGACATCGACGATCTCGCGCGTGCGAATAGGGGCTGCGGTAGATGCGGCCGGCGAGCTGGCCCGGCGCCGACGATGTCGGCGGTGTATTTGGCGCGGCCGGATACTTTCTCCGGCCCGTCGATCATCGGCACGTAGCCGCCGATATTGTGCGCCGGGACGGGCTTGTTCACGGCGCCACTCCCTGCGTGCCAAGCGTCACGGCGTACTTCACCGCCTCGATGATCTTCACGTAGCCGGTGCAGCGGCAGATATTGCTGCCGAGCGCCTCCAGGATCTCCGCATCGCTCGGGTCGGGATTGCGCCGCAGCAATCCGGCCGAGGCCATGATGAAGCCGGGCGTGCAGTAGCCGCATTGCGAGCCGAGCTTTTCGTGGAAGCCGCGCTGCACCGCGGAGAGCTGTCCGTCATGACCGAGCGACTCGATCGGTGTCGACGCGCTTGCCGGCAATCGTCGCCGCCAGCGTCAGGCAGGACAAGCGTCGGCTGGTCGTCGATCAGCACCGTGCAGGCGCCGCATTCGCCGCCGTCGCAGCCGGTCTTGGTGCCGGTCAGGCCGACCTTCTCGCGCAGGTAGTCGAGCAACAGGATATTGTCGGCGACCGCATCGGTGCGGTCGCGCCCGTTGAGCCTGCATTCAAGCAGCCGGGCCAAACGTTTCTTCCCCTGTGTCTCTTCCCTTGGAGGCGCCTGTTCTCGCGCGCCGTTATTGTCGTTGCCCTCCGATACTAGTCCGAGCGGCGCTCCTCCCGAAGCGCTTCCGCAAGCCATATCGCGGGATTGGCTGGAACGATTACGCTTAGCCGAATTTGGCAATCACGTCGGCGGGGATCGCGGCGCCGGCGATCTTTTCCGGGTCATCCTTGCTGCGGACTGCCCAGACACGGGTTTCGTCGCCTTCGACGGCCAGCTCGCCGCCGACCGAAAGGCGGTGCGCGACGTCGAAACTGGAGCGGCGGAACTCGCTCACCCGCGACGTCAAGTCGACCACGTCACCGAATTGGACCGGTTTGAGGAAGTTGGCGCGCGCATCGACCAACGGAATGCCCATGATGTCCGAACGCCGCGGAGAGCTCGTGCGGCTTCACACCGAGCGCAGCGTCGAACAGCTGCCAGGTGCTGGTATCGAACATCTCGAAGAAGCGGCTGTTGAACACGATGCCGGCGGGGTCGCACTGGCCCCATTCGATGGTCAATTGTCGGCGGTAGGTGAAGGACGCCACGCGGGTTGCCTCGGTCCTGATACGGAAATGCGTATCATGGCCCGCGTTATACCTGCCGTCCGCGCGGGCGTAAACGCAGGGCCTCTCTCGGCCGTGGCCGCCTTTATGCCGGGCATCCAGGCCTTGCGCGTTCGAACAGGGGAATGAACGAAGCGTGCGGGACCAGCCTAGCGACGCTTTGCCTTCCCTTTCTTTCTCTTTTTCGTTTTCTTTTTCCTTGGGTCCGGCCACTCGACGACATCCTGCGACAGGATTTCGACGCGCGAGGAGCGGCGGCGCTTGCGCAACGCGTGTCGCGGCGCCACCGGCAGGTGCGGCGAGGTGTCAAGATCGACCAGCAGCCAGTCGAGGTCGTCCGGCGCAATCACCCAGCTCTTCGGCGCGTAGCGCGCGAGCGAGAACGGCCGTGAATAGGACAGCATGGATTTCTTGCCGCCGGGCAGGCAGTACTCGTGCGCGTAGGTCATCGCGAGCTCGCGCGCGCTGCGGTAGATCGGATCGCGCCAGCGCAGGATGGCGTGGTTGGTCTTGCTGATCGCGCCCCAGAGGCCGCGCTCGCGGAACAGCGTGATGATGTGATCCTGGTCGCTCGGCAGCGCACGGATGTCCATCAGCAGCGGGCGCCGGCCGTGATAGGCAAGCGCGGCCGCGGCCAAAATCGCGCCCTCCGCGCAGTGCGCCATATTCGTATTGATCGTCCTCCGCGGCGACATTGCAGTGTCGCCCTCGAGGCCGAAATTCACCGGCAGTCGATCGAGGAAATTTTGAATCTTCTGCGGTGTGTCGAGACGCGCGAATAACCGGTGCTCGGACGGGCTCAACAGCGCGTGCAGCTTGCGGCGAAAAGTGGACATCAGGAGATGCCGGTTTCCCGAGTGAGCGACATGTTCCGTGTTTTGCATACGTTAACGAGGGATTCGAGCGCTACCGGCGTTCTCCACAACGCGCGGAGGAAAGCAAATTGTTACGCGCCGGGGGCCTTGAGGAAGCAGATTTCTTCTTATTTTCGGGCACTTATTGCGGTTTCGCGGAATAATCTACTACTTAGCGGCTCCTGTTGATTGCACGGGAGTTGTTTCGATGACCGGTTTTCCCCACGTGCCGCCCCGCCTGCTGCAGCGGATCACGCTCGACAGCCTGGCGGTGGCAATTGCAACCGCGTTCTTGGCCCTGGTCGTTCTCGGCATCTTACCGCGCGTTCTGTCGCTGCCCGCTTGAGGTAAATTGAATGTCGTCCGGCCTCGCCAATATCCCAAAGACGGCGCCGTTCTCCGAAGAGGACGTCGCGCTGCTCAACCGCGTGGTTGGACCGGCGAATGCCGTGCAGCGCGGTTGGCTGGCGGGGTTCCTGGCGGGCGTTGAATCCGTGTCCGGGCAGGCGCAGCCGGCGGCACCGGCGCGCCCTGCGGAACCGCTGACAATTGTCTATGCAAGCGAGTCCGGAAATTCAGAAAAGCTCGCCGGCGATGTTGCCAAGGCCGCCCGTAAGAACGGGCTCAAGCCGACCATCATCGACATGGCCGACCTTGATCTTCATGCGCTTTCTTCTGCGAAGCGGCTGCTCGTTATCGCCGCCACCTGGGGCGAGGGCGAGCCGCCCGCACGCGCCGTGCGTGTCTATAACGAGTTTATGGGCGAAGCCGCGCCGCGTCTCGATGGCGTCGAATTCGGTGTGCTGGCGCTGGGCGATACGGCCTATGTGGAATTCTGCGCGATCGGCAAGGCCATCGACGAGCGGCTGGCGGCCCTCGGTGCCAAGCGCATCGTCGATCGTGTCGATTGCGATCTCGACTTTGCCGAGCCCGCCGCGCGATGGGTCGGTGATGCTGTGAAGGCCCTCACGCCGCCGAACGCCGGTGGCCGGGTCATCGAAGTTGATTTCGGCGCCAAGCCTGTGTCGTCTCCCAACACGGACGTGGTGGAGGCCGAGATCATCGAGCACGTCGATCTCAACTCTTCGCGCTCGGATAAAGAGACCATCCATCTCGCCCTGTCGTTCGAGGGAGGCACCCCGGCCTATGAACCCGGCGACTCCCTAGATCTCTATGTCGAAAACGATCCGGCCTATGTCGACGAATTGCTCAAGCTCGCGGGGCTTTCGGGCGACGACAAGCTGCGTTCCGAATTCATCAAAACGCGCGACGTGACGACGCTCTCGCTCAAGACGATCGAGGCCTATGCCGAGAAGACCGGCCATCAATACGTCAAGGCGCTGCTTGCAGATGGACAGGCGCGCGAATGGCTCGCGGGCCGTCAGCTCATCGACCTGATCGCGGAATTTCCGATTGCGCTCGATGCCGAGAAGTTGCACGCGTTCACTCGGCCGCTGGCGCCCCGCGCCTATTCGATTGCGTCGTCGCGCCGCGAGGTGACGGACGAAGCCCATCTGCTCGTTTCTGCAGTGCGCTATGAAAGCCGTGGCCGCGCGCGCAAGGGCGTCGCATCGAACTACGTGGCCGAGCGGCTCAAGCGCGGCGGCCGCGTGCGCGTCAAGCTCAAGCCCAACAAGCATTTTGCTCTGCCGGCTACCGACAAAGACATCATAATGGTCGGCCCCGGCACCGGCGTTGCGCCGTTCCGCGCCTTTGTACAGGAACGCCGCGCGACGCAGGCGAAGGGACGCAGCTGGCTGTTCTTTGGCGACCGCAGCTTTACGCACGACTTCCTCTATCAGCTCGACTGGCAGGATGCGCTCAAGGACGGTGCACTGACGCGCATGGACGTCGCATTCTCGCGCGATACGCCGAAGAAGGTGTATGTGCAGCACAAACTGTGGGACCGTCGTGCCGACCTCGTTGCCTGGCTCGATGGCGGCGCATCCTTCTACGTGTGCGGCGACGCCAAGGCGATGGCGAAAGACGTCCGCGCCGCGCTGGTGCGCGCCTATGCGGACGTGAAAGCCCTGTCCCCGGAAGCGGCCGAGCAGGCGGTGGTGACATTGGAGCGCGAAAAGCGCTATCTGCAGGATACCTATTGATCTCGCGCTTTTTGGACGTCCTATGACCGACGAACTGTCGCGCAACGAGCGCATCAAGGAAGCGAGCGACTATCTGCGCGGCACGCTGGCCGACGGTCTGCGCGAGGAAATCACCGGCGCCATCATCGAGGACGATGCGCAGCTGGTGAAGTTCCACGGCATGTATTTGCAGGACGATCGCGACCTGCGGCCCGAGCGCACGCGCAAGAAGATGGAGAAGGCCTTCGCCTTCATGATCCGCGTGCGGATCCCAGGCGGCGTGCTGAAATCTCAGCAGTGGCTGGCGCTCGATCAGGTCGCGCGCGATTACGGCAACGGCACAATGCGGCTGACGACGCGACAGACCGTGCAGCTTCACGGCGTCATCAAGTCGAACCTCAAGGCGACCTTGAAGGCGATCGATGCGGTGCTGCTCAATTCCATTGCCGCCTGCGGTGATATCAACCGCAATGTTATGTGCAATGTGCTTCCGGAGCAGTCGGCTGTGCATGCGGCGGCGATCGGGCTGGCACGCGCCGTCTCCGATCACCTGCTGCCGCATACTCCGGCCTATCGCGAGATCTGGCTCGACGGCGAGCGCATTGCGGGCGGCGAGCAGGAGGTGGTCGAGCCGATCTATGGCAAGACCTATATGCCGCGCAAATTCAAAGTCGTCGTGGCAGTGCCACCGTCCAATGACGTCGACATATTCGCGCACGATCTGGGTTTTATCGCCATCACCGACGGGGCGGGTAACATTTCCGGCTGGAACGTGACTGTCGGCGGCGGCATGGGCATGACGCACGGTGAACTCGATACCTATCCGCGCGTCGGCGAAGTCATGGGCTTTTGCAAAACCACCGATGCGGTGAAAATCGCCGAGGCGATCGTTACAGTGCAACGCGACTGGGGTGACCGGAAAAACCGCAAGCATGCCCGGCTTAAATACACGATCGAGGATCGTGGCCTCGACGCTTTCCGCTCCGAGGTTGAGCGCCGTGCCGGCGTCAAGCTTGGGGCGCCTGCGAACTACAAGTTCACATCAACGGGCGATCGATACGGCTGGACCGAAGGCACTGACGGCCGCAGCCACCTGACCCTGTTCGTGCAGAACGGACGCGTGCAGGATATCGCCGGTGCCGCGCAGCAAAGTGCGTTGCGCACGATCGCGCAGATGCATGAGGGCGATTTCCGGATCACGCCAAACCAGAATCTGGTCATTGCAAATGTGCCGACGAGTCAGCAACTCGAGATCGAGCGGATCGCGCGCGAGGCGGGCCTGCTTGCGCCATGGTCGGGGCTGCGGCGCAATTCCATGGCGTGCGTTGCGCTGCCGACCTGCGGTCTCGCGCTGGCCGAAAGCGAGCGCTATCTGCCCGATCTCATCTCCGCGCTCGACGAAAGACTAGCGGCGCACGGCCTCTCCGCCGATGACATCGTCATCCGCATGACCGGTTGTCCGAACGGATGCGCGCGGCCTTATCTCGCCGAGATCGGTTTGGTCGGCAAAGGGCCGGGGCGATACAACCTCTATCTCGGTGCTGCTTTTGACGGCGCGCACATGAACAAGCTCTACGCCGAAGACCTCGATCACGCCGGCATTGTGGCGGCGCTCGACCCTGTAATCGCGGCTTATGCGGCCGAGCGCGAAAAGGGCGAGCATTTCGGCGATTTCACCATCCGCGCGGGATTTGTTGCGGCAAGTGGCAACGGCCGTGAATTTCACGCCGCTGTGCGCCTGCCGCCGGCGCGCGTGCCTCATCCTTGAGCATTGCGACAATGGGCGCCTTGGTGCCCAATTTTTCGACCGATGTTGGCGCCGCAATGGGCGGCGCTTCGGACGGATTCCCAGCTGAACAAAATAAATCAATTAAATCAATGTACTCGCGACTGGCACGCTCCTTGCTGCTGTGCAGCATAGTTATTGCCGCTCGGGTTGGCCCGGGACCCAGCGGCCAACCGCAAAGGGAGTCGCAAAATGGACTACGTGAAGCCGGCCGATGTCGCAGCCGCCATGGTCGATACGGGACGCCGCAAGCTTGGGCTTCCCGCCAGCGATTTGTTGATCCGCGGCGCACTCGCCGGCGCCATCCTGGCTGCCGCCACGAGTCTCGCCTTGACCGGCATCGTGCAGACCGGTCAGCCGCTCGTCGGCGCGCTCATCTTTCCGGTCGGTCTGATCTTGATTGTGCTGCTGGGACTGGATCTCGTGACGGGCAGTTTCGGCCTGCTGCCGCTGCCGTGGCTCGAGCGCGACGCCAGCAGCGCCAGTATGGTGGCGAATTGGGGATTTGTTTTCATCGGCAATCTGATCGGCAGCGTGGCGTATGGCGGACTCCTGGCCATCGCGCTCACCAATTTCGGCACGGCGGCGCCGGCCGGTGTTGCCGCAAAAATTATCGCGATCGCGGAGGCCAAGACGATCGGCTACGCGGCGATCGGCCATGCCGGGCTGATCACGGTCTTCGTCAAGGCCGTGCTGTGCAACTGGATGGTATGCCTCGCCATCGTTGCGGCCATGACGACCAGTTCAACCATCGGCAAGATCGCGACGGCGTATATGCCAGTGTTCATCTTTTTTGCGCAGGGGTTCGAGCATTCGGTGGTGAACATGTTCATCATCCCGACCGGCATGATGATGGGCGCCAAGGTTACCGTCGCCGATTGGTGGCTGTGGAACCAGATTCCGGTCACGCTCGGCAATCTCGTCGGCGGCTTCATCTTCACCGGCCTTGCGATCTACCTCACGCACAAGCCGCGCACGACAGCGCCGGCGCCTCTCACCGCGCCGAAGCAGGTGCCGGCGGAATGAGCGGAACGGAAATTGATTTAAAACTGGCGGCGGATCAGCAGGCCGGCGACTTCGAACCCGAACAGAAACGCTATCTGGAAGGGTTTTGTCGCCGGCCTCCAGATTGCCAAGGCGGCAAAAACCATGACCGGCGCCGGGGCGGCACCAGCCCCGCGACGGGATCTGCAGTTGCCGAACCTGTCGGCCCCGAGGCGGCCGCGCTCAAGGCGCAAAACCGCGTCCTGGCTGCGGGCGGCAAGCTTTCCGATCCGGAGAAGTTCAAGCGCGAAGAGCATCCGTTCGATACCTACGACCGGTTGAAAGCGCACGCGGCGAAGGGCGAGTTTCCGAAGCCGCCCGACAATTTCCGCTGGCGCTTTTTCGGCCTGTTCTACGTGGCGCCCAATCAGAATGCCTACATGTGCCGGCTGCGATTGCCGAACGGCATCCTCAAGGCGGCACAACTCGCCGGCGTCGCAGACCTCGCCGAGCGCTTTGGCGGCGGTTATGCGCATGTCACCACCCGCGCCAACCTGCAGATCCGCGAAATTGCCGCAAACAATGCCGTCGCAATGATCGAGGGCGTTCAGGATCTAGGGCTCTGTTCGCGCGGCTCGGGCGCGGACAATATTCGCAACGTTACCGGCACGCCCACGGCAGGAATTGATCCGCAGGAACTCATCGACACGCGCCCGTTCACGCGCGAATTGCACTTCCACATCCTCAACGACCGCTCGCTCTACGGCCTGCCGCGGAAATTCAATGTCGCATTCGACGGCGCAGGCGTCATCCCGGCGCTGGAGGATACCAACGATATCGGTTTCCAAGCGGTGGCCGTGAAGGACGGTTTTGGCCTCGAGCCCGGGATTTGGTTCCGGCTCTGCCTCGGCGGGCTGACTGGCCACAAGGATTTCGCGCGTGACACCGGCATTATCGTGAAGCCGCCCGATGCCACCCGCGTAGCCGATGCGGTGGTCCGCGTTTTCATCGATCATGGCAACCGCGCCGACCGCACCAAAGCGAGGCTGAAATACGTGCTTGATGCGGTCGGGATCGACAGGTTTTTAGCGCTCGTCGAGGAAAAACTCAGCTGCAAGCTCGACCGCGCCGTGCCCGATGCGGTTTTGCCACGGCCGGCATTTTCGCGGACCGCTCACATCGGCATTCACGCCCAGAAGCAGGATGGTCTCAATTGGATCGGGGTCGTCGTGCCGGTCGGCTACCTCAACGTTGCGCAGATGCGCAGGCTCGCCGACATTGCGCGGGAACTCGGTGACGGCGATATCCGCCTCACGGTCTGGCAAAACCTGCTGATCTCCGGCGTGCCGTCGAAAAAGTTGAAGGCGGCGCAGGAAAGGATCGAGGCGCTTGGCCTCGCAACGGAAGCAAGCGCGATACGATCCGGTCTGGTCGCCTGTACCGGCAATACCGGCTGCAAATTCGCGGCGTCGGATACCAAGCGTCATGCCGAAGACATTGCGCGCTGGTGCGAAGCGCGACTTTCGCTCGATGTGCCGGTCAATATCCACCTGACGGGTTGTCACCATTCGTGCGCACAGCATTTCGTCAGCGAGATCGGGTTGCTGGCCTGCAAGGTGCAAACCGGCTCCGATGGCGATGCGGTCGAGGGTTATCACGTGCTGGTCGGCGGCGGCTTCGGGCCGCAGGCCGCTCTCGGGCGCGAACTCTATCGCGACGTCAAAGCGGAGGATGCGCCGCAGACCGTCGAGCGCATCCTGAAGGCCTATCTGGCGCACCGCGCGTCGAGCGACGAAAGTTTCATTACGTTCGCCCGCCGGCATGAGATTGAAGCACTCAGAGCCATGGCCGATCGCGAGGCCGCATGAGCGTTACGCAGCGCCCGCCCATCCCGTCCTTCCTTCCGGAATCGGCGCCGTTCACGATCGAGCAACGCGCGTGGCTCAACGGACTTTTTGCGGGACTGTTCGGCCTGGAAGAAGGCGTGACGCCGCTGTCCGGTGCTGACGTCGCCAAGTTGCTTCCCGGCTTCATGGACGATAAGCCGCCGTCGCCGGCGATCGATGACGGCGCGCCTTGGCACGACCCCGCGATGCCGCTTGGCGAACGGATGAAGCTCGCTGAAGGCCGGCCGTTGCAGCGGCGGATGATGGCGGCGATGGCCCAGCAGGATTGCGGGCAATGCGGGTACAATTGTCATGACTATTCGCAAGCCCTGTTCGACGGCAAGGAAGAACGGCTGAACCTCTGCGTGCCCGGCGGCAAAGAAACCGCCCGCATGCTCAAGCAGCTCCACGAGGAGATCGGCGGCGCGGTTGCGGTTGCTGCGAAGCCGCAAGTGTCTGAAGTCGCGGAAAAGGCTCCTGCGCCGGCTTCCGGCTGCTCGCGCGACAACCCGGCCTTCGCGACCCTTTCGGCGCGCCGCCGGCTCAACAAGCCGGGATCGAAAAAGGAAACCTGGCACGTAGAATTAGATCTGGCCGCAAGCAGCCTCGACTACACGGTGGGCGACTCGCTCGGAATCTATCCGGCAAATGACCCGGCTTTGGTGGATGCCGTTATTGCATCGATTGGTGCGCCGCCCGACTTTCCCATCGGCGGCCGGACACTGCGCGACGTTCTTGGTGACTCCGTATCGCTGTCGCCGGCGCCCGACATGCTGTTCCAGCTTTTTTCATACCTGACCGGCGGTGACCGCCGTCAGAAGGCAAAAGCGATTGCCGCGGGTCTCGATCCGGACGGCGATGCGGCGGTGCTCGACGTGCTTGCGGCCCTTCAGAAATTTCCCGGCGTGCGGCCCGATCCCGAGGCTTTTATTGAGTTGCTCGACGTCCTGCAGCCGCGTGTCTATTCGATTTCATCGTCATCGAAATGCAGCCCCGGCCGGGTTTCGCTCACCGTAGACGCGGTCCGTTACGAGGTGGAAAGGCGCACGAGAATTGGCGTGGCCTCGACTTTTCTGGGAACGCGTGCGGCGCCGGGCGACAGGATCAAGGTTTACGTCCAGAAGGCTCAGCATTTCGCGCTGCCGGCCGATCCAAAAACTCCCATCATCATGGTTGGGCCCGGTACCGGCGTGGCGCCGTTCCGTGCCTTTCTGCAGGAGCGGCAGGCGATCGGCGCGACCGGGCGCAACTGGCTGTTCTTCGGCCACCAGCACAGTAACTACGATTTCTTCTATGAAGATGAGCTGATAGCGATGCGCTCGGCGGGCTTGCTCACGCGGCTTACGCTGGCCTGGTCGCGCGATGCCGACGAGAAGATATATGTCCAGCATCGCATGCGGGAGGTTGGCCGCGATATCTGGGCCTGGCTTGCCGAAGGCGCGCATTTCTACGTCTGCGGCGACGCGACCCGCATGGCCAAGGATGTGGAACGCATGCTGGTCGACGTCATTGCCGAACACGGCGCGCGCACGCCGGCCGAGGCGGTGAATTTCCTGGCCGAATTGAAGAAGCTTGGCCGTTATCAAACAGACGTCTACTAGAGGGCTATGCCGGTGACAAAATCCCGCGTTCCATCCGATACCCGATCGCCGCGCATGGGGCCGCTGGCGCGGCTTCCCGTGTTTTTTTCGCTTGGCGGCAAGCGGGCAATGCTGGCCGGTGGAACTGCGGCCGCAGCCTGGAAAGCCGAGTTATTGTCGGCCGCGGGCGCCAAAGTCGAGGTCTTCGCAGCCGAAGCGTGCGAGGAAATGGTTCAGCTCGCGGCGGAGCCGCCGCTTGGAGCGATCACGATCAATCGACGCGAGTGGACGCCGGAGGATTTCAGGGATACCGCCGTCGCCATCGGCGCCTTCGAGGATGATGACGCTGCGGCGAAATTCGCATTCGCCGCGCGTGCCGCCGGAGTGCCGGTGAACGTGATCGACAAGCCCGCGTTCTGCGATTTTTCCTTCGGTGCCATCGTCAATCGTTCGCCGCTGGTAATCGGGATTTCGACGGACGGCGCTGCACCGGTATTTGCGCAGGCGATCCGCGCCAAGCTGGAAGCTCTTCTGCCCAAAGGTTTTGCGGCGTGGGCCGCCGCGGCCGGGCGCTGGCGCAACATGCTCAAGCTCTCCGGGCTTTCGTTCGCGGCGCGCCGAAAATTCTGGCACGTGTTCACCGCCAACGCTGTCGCAAATCCCGATCATGTTCCAAGCCAGGTGGATTTCGATAATTTCATCTCGGAGGTGAGGGGGCTCGGGCAGGCCGTCGAGAACGGCTCGGTGACATTGGTCGGAGCTGGTCCTGGCGATCCGGAATTGCTGACACTGCGCGCGGTGCGGGCACTTCAATCCGCGGACGTGATTCTTTTCGATGACCTCGTGTCACGCGACGTGCTTGATTTCGCGCGCCGCGAGGCGAGAAAAATGCTGGTTGGCAAAACCGGCTTCGGGCCATCCTGCAAACAGGAAGATATCAATGCGCTCATGGTCGGCCTTGCGCGGCAGGGCAAACGCGTGGTGCGCCTCAAAGGCGGCGATCCGTTGATTTTTGGCCGAGCCGCCGAAGAAATCGCGGCGTGCGAGGCCGCCCATATCGCGGTTGATATCGTGCCCGGGATCACGGCCGCCCAAGGCGCCGCTGCCGCGCTGCGTATTCCACTGACAGACCGCAAACAGGCGCGACGCCTGCAATATGTTACCGGTCATGCCCGTAGCGGTGCCCTGCCGGCCAATCTGGATTGGCAAAGCCTCGCCGATCCGTCGACCACAACCGCGATCTATATGCCGACGCGTACGCTGGCGGCGCTGGTTGAAAAAGCAACCGCCGAGGGCCTTGATCCGCAGACGCCGGCGCTTGCAATTGCGCGCGCCACGCGACCCGATCAGGCCACCATCACGGCGCCGATCGGCGAACTGCCTGCGCTCATTGCGCAGGCCAGATTGCCCGGGCCGGTGCTGGTGATGGTGGGTTGTGTTATAGGCGAGCCAGCCGCTGCGTTACGCACGAGCCGGCGCCACGGCTGAGAACGCGCCGCGTTATCGCGGATTGTAGCGAATAGGCACCACGATCGGGATCTGTGCGCCAGGCACGTCGGGCGGTGGCGCCGGCATGGGCGCAGCACGCTCGGCCAATGCGACGGCCTCCCGATCCAGCGCGTTCGAACCGGAGCTGCGCACGACATGCGGGTGATGGACACCACCACTGCGGTCGATGCTGAATGCAAGTTGTGCGACGCCAGTCTCGCCGCGCGATTGCGCTTCGGGCGGATAACGTTTGTATCGCTCCAGCCGCGCGACCAATGCCGACTTCCAGCTCGGCAGGGCATCGGGATCGTGCGAGGGCGCGCCCGGAGCTCGTGCCATGGCGCGAATGCTTCGCTGGTCGGCCGAGTTCGGGGAGGTTGCGGACCTCATGTGCTTTTGTTCGTGCTTTGGCTCTTTTGGCTTTTCAGGCGCGGTTGTTTGCGTTGTTGCGGGAAGCTCTGCTTCCTTGGCAACTTCCTTGCTGGGTTCGACTTTATCGACCGGCTTTTGCGGTTCTGACGCGTGTTCTTCGGCCTGCTGTGGTCCGGGCGGTAATTGACTTGGCGTGACGTCCTGAGCCACTGCAACGGGCGCGAGTTCGATCATGATCACCGGCGCGTTCGCCACGTCTTCGGGCGGCGCATATGACGACAAAATCGCCCAGGCCCCGGCAGCATGAAATGTCAGCGCGAGCGCCAGGCAGAGCCCCCAGCGAAGCGCTTCTGGCCGGCGGGAAATCGCGCTTGCTTCGCGCTGGGCGATCATCGGTTCATCTGATGGATCAGGCATGCGATGTTTAATTGTACCCCAATTATGACATTCCGCAGACCCGGGTGCGGCTCAATTCCGGGGGAGGATACCGTCACCATTGCGGGCATCCGCAATCAGACCGATTGAATAGCGGACCTATTGCGGGCATGGTCCGCAAATCCCCAATCACCGTTTAAGGACGTTAGTTCCATGCCTGTGTCCATGTCTCAAGCCTCCCTGCCGGTCTTCGAGATCAGCCTGAATGCCCTGCTGGCCGTACTCGATAAAGGTGCGGCTTATGCCGCGGCAAAGAAAATTGAACCCTCCGTGCTGATCGGCTGGCGTCTCGCGCCGGACATGTTCGCGTTTGGCCGACAAATTCAGGTCGTGTGTGATCAGGCCAAGAATGGCGCGGCACGCCTCGCAGGGGTTGAACCGCCAAAGTTCGACGACAACGAAACAACGCTCGAACAGTTCAGAGAACGCATCAGCAAAACCTTGGCGTTTCTCAAGACTTCTCGACGCGAAATCCATCGATGCCTCGTCGGATCGCGAGATCACGTTCCCCCTTGGCACCAACAAGGGGCAGATGAAGGGCGCCGACTATCTCAATCATTTTGTCCTGCCCAATTTTTACTTCCATCTCACCGCGGCCTACGCGGTGCTGCGTAATCTCGGCGTCGATTTGGGTAAGCGCGATTTTCTCGGCGCAATCCCGCTTAAGCGGATCTAGCTGCCATCTAACGAATTGGCCCCGGGCAATCTGCCCGGGGCCATCGCAACGCAGTCGTGCAAAAATCTATTTCAGCCTTTTGGCGGCTTCCTGGACCAGGCTCAGGTCCGTGTATTTCTTGATATCGATCTTTTTCTTTACGAAGCCGAGATCCTGCGTCATGTCGACATTCCGCTGCAAGGCATCAAGGTTCGGCAGCAAATTCGGATCGCGGTAGGTGTCCTGCTTGGTGAACAGCCAGCCGAAGCGTTCCGGCGGGACCTTCGTGATCTTGGATGCAATCTGTGCGACCTCGTCGTGATTTTTCGGATCGAGGTACCAATGCACGATGCGGAGCATGTCCTCCATGAAATCGACCATCGCAGGGCGATTCTTGTCGATAAATGATTTGCGTGCCGTCCAGACGATCATTTGCGTGACGCCGATTGCGTCGCTCTGCCGGAACAGAACCTTTCCTTCCGCGCGGAGCTTGGGGTTGAACGAGAACGGAAGTACGGCCGGGATAAGATCGGCTTTCTTGTCGAGCAGAACGGCGGGCATTGTGGGCAGCGGCGCTTCGATCATCGTGTAGTCGCGCTTGTCCTCAAGGCCATGCTTCTTGAGCATGGCGCGCGTGGCGACGTCGACGGCGCTTCCGCCGGCGTTGGTGGCAACCACTTTGCCTTTTAGGTCTTCGACTTTGTTGATTCCGCTGTCGTTACGGACGAAATATTCCTCGCTGTAGTAGCCAGGTACGCCATCCTGGAATTCATCGGCAATGACACGAATGTCATCCAGTCCGGCATTCTCGATCGCAATCGCAAGGGACGAATAGGCGAGATTGGATACTTCCAGCTCGTTGTTGGCGATCGCCGTGATCATCGGCGGGGTGCCTTGGTAACGGACGGCCTCGAGCGTGTAAGATTTGCCGAGGTGCTTCGCCAGATCCTTTTTCTCCAGAATGATCGAGGCCCAGTTGGCAACCGGCGCAACCCAAGACATGCGGATTTTTACGGGTTCGGCGCTGTTCGCAGGGCCAAGTCCAAGGATGCCGAACGCGCACGCGCCGGCCAACGCGAGTTTCAAAAAGCGCATGGTTTTCCTCCCAGATGTCGCCGGGCTTGCGTGTTCCACGCCAAGCTTCTCGTTGCGGACGGTCGAGATTGTCGGGGGTCCAACTGGTTTTGGCAAGCCTGCCGCGGCGACGCTTTGTCCGCGATGCGGTACAGAGCCATGTAAATTAAGCATGGCGTGCGACCCGCCATCAGTTTCGCTTTAGGTGGTGCTGGGGGCACTCGCTTCCTGGTGCCAGATCAAGAGCCTGCGGCGGATCACTGCCATGGCCTTGACGAATATGTAGCCGACCACGGCTATTTCCACGATTCCCGCGAACACGCCGGTTGAGTTGGCAAACCGCGACGCCGTCATCATGGCTCCGCCGAGACCATAGCCGCCCATCAGCATCTCGGTCACAACCGCTACGATCAGGGAGAGCGGCAATGCCACCTGCAAGCCGGTCATGATCGTCGGCAGCGCTGCCGGCAGTATGATTTGCCAAAGCAGTTCGCGTTCGCGGGCGCCCATGTTGCGTGCGGACCAGATCAGCTCGCGCTCGACACCCTGAATGGCAATCACGGTCGCAGCTACCACGGGGAAAATGGCGTCGAATACGATCATGGTGATCTTCGAGACGTCGAACACGCCAAGCCACAGCATCACGACCGGAAGAAACGCAATCTTCGGCATGGGAAAGCCGACCGATATGATCGGGTCGAAAAACCAGCGTGCAAGCCAGAGCCGCGACATTGCCATGCCCAGCGCCACGCCGCCGATCGCCGCGATCAGGAAGCCGACCATCGCACGATAAAGCGTAACCGCCGTGTTGATCGCAAGATCGCCGGAGACTGCGTCACTCCAGATACGGTCCAGCACGGCGCTCAGCGCCGGCAACTGGAAAGGCGTGACTATTCCGCTGCGCGCGACGAATTCCCACGTCGCCAGCAAGACGACAACTGAAATCATCCTCGCGCCGACCCATAGGGTAGAACGCATGAGGCGCAGTGCCGGCGGGACGAGCTGAGCCTGTTCTATTCCCGCCATAGCAGCATCCGATGCACGAACATCTGGTACAGGCGGTCGGCCGCAAAACCCAGAAAGGCGACGCAGAACACAACGGCATACATCGCATCATAGGTGCCATTCGCGCCGAGAAATCCAATCAAATAGCCAAATCCTTTCTGCGCAACGATCAACTCCGAAGAAACCAGCAGTATGAAGGAAAGCGCGAGCGCCGTGCGGATGCCGTTCAGCAATTCAGGCATCGCGCTCGGGACAACGACGTCCCACAGCATGCGCAGCCGGCTTGCGCCCATGCTCCGCGCCGACCAGACGAGTACTTGATCGCTCGACCGCGCGCCATTGAATGCGCCGATCGTCACAGGGAGCATGCAGCCGAGGAAGATCAGCAATATTTTGGATGCATCGCCGAATCCCAGCCAGATCACGGTCACCGGTATCAGTGCCGACTTCGGCAGCGGATAGAAGATCTCAACGATCGGCGCGAGCAATATATTGACCGGTTTCCACCAGGCCATGCCGATGCCGATAATGCTGCCGACGACGATTGAAATCGCCAAACCCGCTCCGGCGCGGTAGAGCGAGGATGCTCCGTTGCTGATGAGCTCGCCGTCCTTGATCATCTCGACCCCGGCCGAGATGACGTCGCTTAACGGTGGCAGTGCCGTGCTTGATACCAGTTCAAGCCGTGCAGCGACTTCCCATGCAACCGCGAGCAGGACCAATGGAAAATAGCGGAACAGAAAGTGTTTCATCGCTCGCTTATGCCCGCTTGTTTTGTGCCTTGATGGCCTCTTCCTTCACCAGATTCCAGATTTCATCGACCTTCTCGACGAATTGCTTGTTCTTGAAAATCTCGGGGTCGTTCTTGTCGAATTTTGTGCCGACGATCGTCTTGATGCGGCCTGGACGGGCCGACATGACCGCGACGCGGTCGGCGAGGTAGACGGCTTCCTGAACATCGTGGGTAACGAAAATCACCGTCTTGGGCGTGCGCTGCCAGATCCGCAACAACTCGCTCTGCATCAGGCCGCGGGTCTGCGCATCGAGCGCCCCGAAAGGTTCATCCATCAACAGGATCTTCGGATCGAAGGCGAGTGTGCGCGCGATAGCGGTACGCTGCTTCATCCCGCCTGAAAGCTGGGAGGGGTAGCTGTCCTCGAACCCGGCCAGGCCGACAAGCTCGATGAAATCCATGGCACGTTTTTCGCGCTCTTGCTTCGGCATGCCTTGCCGTTCGAGTCCGTAGAGAATGTTTCCGCGTACCGTTTTCCAGGGAAATAGCGCGAAATGCTGGAAGACAATGCCGCGGTCCGGACCGGGGCTCGTGACCTTTTGGCCATCGACCAGGATCGTGCCGTTTTCGACCGGTAAAAAGCCGCCGATGAGATAGAGCAGCGTCGACTTGCCGCAACCGGAAGGGCCAAGCAGGGCGACAAATTCGCGATTTGCGACCTCGAGCGAGACCCGATCCAGTGCCAGTACCTCGCGCCCGCGTGGCGGACGGTAGAGATGATTGACGCTATCGATAACGATTTGTGCCGGTGCCGCCATGACGGCTGCAAGCGTCCCTAACTTGCACCAACTGTCAAGCTCCGTTCCCGCTGGCTCACCGCGGGTCATGTCCTATAATGCGGGACATCGATCCACTTGCGTTCTCAAAGGGAAAAAACAGTGGCCAATATGCTTCTCGAAGCTCGTCGCGAGCTTGCTCTCGCCAACCGCATTGTCGCCAACGAGGGCATAATTGATGCCTTCGGCCACGTCAGCATGCGGCATCCGGAGAACCCCAATCGTTATCTGCTGTCGCGTTCGCGCGCGCCAGAGTTGGTGACGCCGGAGGATTTGATTGAATACGACCTGGATTCGCAGCCGCAACGCGATCCCGGCACCGGCCAATATTCCGAGCGCGTGATCCACGGCGAAATATACAAGGCTCGGCCGGACGTGAATTCGGTCTGCCATCACCACTGCCCCTCATTTATGCCGTTGCTTGCGACTGGCACAGACTACATGCCGATTTTTCACCTTGGCTCCGTCGGCGGCATCCGGCCTCCGTTTTGGGATCAGCGAGACGAATTCGGCGATACCAACATGCTGGTCATCAAGCCGGAAGAGGGCGCTTCACTCGCGCTGGCACTTGGGAAACATTGGATGGTGCTCATGATGCGCCATGGTGTCACCGTCGCCGGCACCAGCGTGCGCGATTGTGTTTTCCGTTCGGTGTTTTCGGCGCGCAATGCCGAGTACCAAGTGCGCGCAATGAGCGTCGGCTCCGATATCGCCACGCTTTCGCCCGGTGAAACCAGTTTGGCCGGCCAGATCAGTTCGAAGACGACCGGGCTTACGCGCTCGTGGGAATACTGGTCGATGCGAGTGGCCAACAAGGCGGGAGGTCTTGGGGCGGCCCCCGTCCGCTCTGCCCCCGCGAAGGCAAAGCCTTCGCCTCGCCGCGCAAAGGCTGCGCGTCCGAAGGTTAAGCCGAAGGGAGCCCGAAAGGCCCGGCGTCGGTGACAATTTGGGCTTTCCCGTGGGTCGCGCCGGGTGTTGAATGCCGCTCACCAAGAACCGCACGCTAGTGGGTAAATATCAGAGGGAGGATTCTTTATGAGAGCGTTCAAGACATTTGTCGGCGCGCTTGGTCTTGCCGCACTGTCGGCGCTGAGCGCGGTCCCGGCGTCCGCGGAGGACACGCTCAAAGTTGTCATCGGGCAAATCAACAATTGGGAAAATCAGGCCCCGACGCTCGGTCAGGACGCAGGCATCTTCAAGAAGCACGGGCTGATCCTGGATAACACCGGCACGCAAGGTGCGGGTGAAACCATTCAGGCTGTGATTTCTGGCAGTGCCGACATCGGCGCTGGTGTCGGCGCCGCAGGCGTCATGCGCGCCTTCTCCAAAGGCGCACCGGTGAGAATTCTGGCGCCCGCCTTCACCGGTACCGGCGATCTGTACTGGTATGTCAAATCCGACTCCAAAATCAAAAGCCTGAAAGATGCTACCTCGGACAACACCATCGCCTATTCGACGAATGGCTCAAGCTCGAACAACATCGTCGTGGCGTTCGTCAACGAGCTGGGCGCAAAGGCCAAGCCCACCGCGACCGGTGGTCCGGCCGCAACGCTAACCGCGGTCATGTCGGGCCAGGTCGATATCGGATGGGCGGCGCCACCGTTCGGCCTGCAGGAAATCAAGGAAGGAAAGATACGAATTGTGGCGCATGGCAGCGACGTGCCGTCGCTGCGCGGTCAGACGGTCCGAACGCTGATCGTCAATGCCAATTCGCTGAAGACCAAGCACGACGCGATCATGCGCTTCATGGAGGCATATCGCGAGTCGGTGGACTGGATGTATTCCGATCCGAAAGCGGTTGAAATGTACTCAGCGAAGATTCACCGGCCGGTCGAACTCTTGAAGAACTCAATGGCCAAGTTCCAACCGAAACAAGCCCTTCAGACCGACAAATTTGCCGATCTCGATGGTGCGATCGCGGACGCCGTGAAACTCAAGTTCCTCGAGAAACCACTCACGAAGGAGCAGATTGCAGAGCTGCTGCAAATTCCGCCGCGGAAGAAATAGTCGTCCGTTTTCGGGCAAATAACAGACAGGAAAGCAAACGGGCCGCTGCAGCGCAGCGGCCCAAGTTCTTCAGGCCATCGCTTTGGCGTAAAACGGCGACTCAAGTCTTCTTCTTTGACGCCTTCTTCATGCCGCCCGATTTTGCGGCCTTGCCCGCCTTGCAGGCGCCGGCCTTCGCACCACTTGCGCCGTCCTTCATTGCGTAGCAGGAGTTTGCATAGGTGAACTTCTGGCCGCCCTTGGTCGCGCAAACCGATGCGCTTGGTGCGATCAGGCACGTCGGTTCTTGCGGCGGCGGCGCGGCAGCCTCCTTCTTCTTCTTGGCAGCTTCACTGGGAACGGCTGAGCCGATCACGAATGCGACGGCAGCCGCTGCAACGAACGTAGCGTAAGCGATATTTTTGAGTTTCATGTCATTCCTCCCCACCATTGGACGACGCATAGTAGGAGGAGGCCTGCGGCGATTACAAGAATTTTGCGCGCGGGCAGGCTTCCGGAGAATCTGAACGCACGTTCATATGACGGCGTCTCAGTGCCGGTTTTTGGTCGCCGCACTGATGGCATCAAGCATGGCGGCGCGGCCTGATTTGAGGGTTTCGCGTACCGAATCCTGCCTGCCGATCGAACCCATTTCGCGCTGCCGCTTGACCGTTGAATCCACCATGAGCGGATCGAGACCTAGCTCGCGCAGTGTCGCGGCCGACTCTTCCATCTCGGCTGCGCGGCGCTCACCATGGCTTGCCATGCGCTCGAGATTGTAGTCCGCGATTCTGGTCCAATCGAGCGTCGGGTAATTGTTCTTCAAAGATGCCGTTACCTCCTCCAGAACCCCGGCGCGGGCGGCCGCGAGGAAACACTCGAGCGTCAGCGCCTCGATGCCCTTGATCATCACGCTGCGGATCATCTTGATTGCCGCCGCCGACCCGGTTTCGGACCCTACGACCGAAAACCGCATCTCGAGCTCCTGCAGCAGAGGCGCGATTTCATCGGCATGGGGGCCCGCAACCAATAGCGGCGTGCGGTGCCGGTCGGGGTGGATCGCGGCGACGACGGCGACGTCCACGTAGCGGGCGCGCTGGCCGAGCAGTATTGCGGTTTCCTGTTTGCGGCCCGGCGATACAGAATTGATATCGAGATAGTAGGGGCTGCCGCTCAGATGCGGCACAACTGAACGCGCCGCCTCGACGCTGGAGGCAGCGGTTACCGCCGAAATGATCATGTCGGTTTCGGAAACCGCATCGGCGGCCGACCCCGCGGTCCGTACTCCGATCGCTTCGCCGGCAGTCTTGAGTTCGAGCGCCGGCGGGCTCAGGAAAAAGGATGTCCCAGGCCGCGATACGCTCGATTCCGGACTCGCGTAAGCCTGCAGCAATCGCCAGACCGGCTTCGCCGAAGCCGATGAAGGATATTCGTGGCGTCTTACGGCGGATCATGTGCGCTCGCGGTCAGGAGTCGGGGACGCCGGGTATGGGAGGCGTCCCCTTGGTGTGGAAAGATTTGATCGTCTGCAAGCCCCAGGCCTGTCCCTTTTTGCGCTCGGATTCAGTCCAGGTGATCGGCTTCCAGTCCGGCGCCAGTACCAGCCGCGAACTGGCGCAGGATACCTCGATACGGTTGCCGCCCGGCTCATACACATAGAGAAAGAAAGTCTGCTGAATGGCGTGTTTGTGTGGCCCGGTCTCGATGAAGATGCCGTTCTCCAGGAAAATATCGGCGGCACGCAGCACCTCCTCGCGCGAGTCGAGCGCGTAGGTGACGTGGTGCAACCGGCCCTTGGTGCCGGTGTGGTCGCGCGTATAGGCGAAATCATAGCTTTTGTTGGTGGCGGTCATCCACATGCCCGCCTCCGTGCCGTCATCGAGCACGATTTGTTCGGTCAACATGAAGCCCAGATAGTTCTGGAAGAATTCGCGATTGGCCTTGATGTCGACCGCAAGCCCGTTGAAGTGGTCGATGCGCCTGGCGTTGATGCCTCGAGCAGGAAATCTCTGCGCTTGATTCTTGAGCGCAGGCTTGAGTTCGGGCGGCGGCTCGTACCATTCGGTCTCGTAGTAGATTTCGAATCTGTGGCCGTCCGGATCCTTGAAGACGAATGACCTGCCGTGTCCGAGATCGCCATCCGTCCAGCCCACGTCGAAGCCCGACCCTTTAAGCGCTGCGGCACGCCGCTCCAGAGCCTGCGGCGAACGGGTGCGGAAGGCCGCATGACCGAGACCGGAGGTTTTCGAATCCGTCAGCTTGAGCGAATAGCGCTCGTAATCGTCCCAGCCGCGCAGGTAGACGCTGCCGTCCTTTTCGCCGCTCTGGGTCATCCCCATCACGTCGATGAAAAACTTGCGGCTTTCTTCGAACTTCGGAGTCAGCAGTTCGACATGGCCGAGATGTGCGATGTCATGAATGGGTTCGGCTTGCATGGCTACGGTCTTTTTGTCCTGACGTCGCTGGTTGAATTCTGCCGAAGCGGACGCGTGAAGGCCAGTACCAGATTATTGGCCGGCATGGGCGAAACTTCTGCCTGAGCGAGGGCGCTGCCCAGCGCGAGCCCATTCAGATCGGCGAGATCCCGCACGCCCCATTCCGGGTTTTCCGCCCGCAGAATGGCGTCGAAGCGTTCATTGCTCGGCGCAGTATGGGCGCCATCACGTTTGAAGGGGCCGTAAACGAATAACCGCCCGCCGTTGCGCAAGTATCGCCCGGCGCCGGCGAACAGAATTCTGTGCAATCCGCCAAGGCGATATATGCAGCACATTAATGCACAGGATGGCCGCGAGCGGCTCCCCGCTGCCGGCATCGCCGGTCCACGTCCATAGAGGGTCGGTAAGATCGATCCGCTGCGGCGGCCTGAGATTTTCGAGGCCCGCGTAGGCCTGCCATGCGGCAATACTCTGAAGATGGGAATCGTGAATATCGCTTGGCCACCAGGTCAACTGCGCCGCGCGGGCCGCGAAAGCCGCGGCGTGCTGGCCGGTGCCGCTGCCGATTTCCAGAATGTCGCCCGTCTGCGTCGAAAGGTATTCAGCAATCGCGGACCAGATCGGCTCATGATTGCGGCGAAAGGCCGGCGCGTCCAGCCGGCCGTCAGCTTGCGCCGGTAATCCGATTTTTCCGAAGTCGACGACGAATTCCGCCATGATTGCAAGGGCTGCCTTGTTCCAGCCAAATGCCTTAACCTTTGCCGGTACCGGCGGTCAAAGGCCGCGTATCGGTCCGGATTAAACGGGCAGGGTTCGTTGTTTTTGGAACCACGATGGGGCAAAATCCCACGCTTTCAAAAGCGAGCTAACGCGACAACGACAAAAAATTCAGGGAGGAACAAAGATGCTTGGATTCAATAAACCGCTGGTACTGCTGGTCGCCGCACTTGCATTGCCGGCAGCCGCGCACGCACAAACCAAGATCACGGTCGGGATCCCCACGTCGCCGCCCAACATCGTGCACATGCCGGTGATCGTCGCCAAGGAGCTCGGCCTCTACAAAAAAGCAGGCCTTGACGTAGACATCGTATCGCTTGGCGATGGCGTGAAGGTCTATCGCGCTCTGCTGGCCGGCAATATCGAATTCGGGCTCACTCCCGGCGCGCCGACAATCATCGGCCGCTCCAATGGGGCCGCGGTGAAAGCGCTCTCCGCCAATTTGCCGAAATTCGAAGCGTCGATGGTGGTGCGCGGCGATATCAAGACCATGGCCGATCTCAAGGGCAAACGCATCGGCATCCAGGAGCCGGGCGGATTTGCCGACATTCTCAGCCGCAGCGTGTTGCGCTCCGCAAAGATCGATCCCAAAGACGTCAATTTCGTCACAATCGCCAGCGAAGACGTGCCGGCACTCGTCGCCAACCAGGTCGACACCGCGATCCTGCACGTCGAGCAGGAAATATTTGCCAAGAGCAAGGTGCCCGACCTGCACGCAATTGCGCGCATGTGGGAACTGCAGCCGAAAACGCTCTATACCTTCCTCTCGGCGACCGAAAAAACGATCAAGGAAAAACCCGAGATCGTCCAGGCGATGGTTACGGCGAACATCGAAGCGACCCGCGTAATGTATACCGACAGGGCCAAGATTATTCCGATCCTTGTCAAGCAGACCGGCTATCCGGAAAAAGTACTGGCCGAAAGTTTTGATTTTCTCGTCCATCAGTGCATCTGGGATGCCAATAGCGGTCTCAGTCCCGAGCGCGTGAACTTCACCGCTCAGCTGATGACCAAGATCGGCAACATCAAGGAAGGCAAGACGCCAAGCTACGACGACGTCGTAGACACGACATTCGCCAAGAAGGCGATCGCGCAGCTCGGCGAATGGAAAGGGCCGGTTTGCCCGACAGCGGCGTTCTGAAGCTGCCGTCCGATGGAGTTGGCAGGTGCCCGCTTTTGTTGCGGCACCTGCCGCACGGCACGAGCCGATGAAAGCCCGAAGAAAGGTTGACGATGACGATTGCCCATCAGGTTCATAGCGGCACCGTTGCTGCCGCCCCGCAGGTCCAGACGGTGGTGAAGGCCCCCTGGTGGGAGAAAGCGGCTCTCTACCGATACGGGTTTGTCGCCGTCATTCTGATCGTTTGGGAAATCGTCGGGCCACATATCAGCCCGATTTTCTTCACCTATCCGAGCAAGATCGCGCTCGCATTCTATGAGACGACGGCTTCCGGCGAACTGCCGTATTTTCTCGGCCAGAGTCTGGAGGTCATGGTCTACGGCTTGATCACCGCGATCGTCGTAGGCATTCCGCTTGGTGTCGCCATGGCGCGGATCCGGTGGCTCGATTGGGCGCTCGATTTGCCGATCAACGCACTCTATGCAACGCCTTTGGTGGCGGTCGTCCCGCTGCTGGTCTTGTGGTTCGGCATTTACCTGAAGGCCAAGATCATTGTCGTTTTCCTCTTCGCGGTATTCCCGATCCTGATCAACACGTATCAGGGGGTACGCGAATGTGACAAAGGCATGCTGGAAGTCGCGCAGTCCTTCCGTTCCAGTGAATGGAAGATGTGGCAGGACGTGCTGTTGCCGTTTGCGGTGCCCTATATCATCGCGGGCGTCCGCCTCGCCATAGGCCGCGGCCTGATCGGCATGATCATCGCGGAGTTCTATACCACCATTTCCGGCCTGGGCTTCATGATCACAAAATACGCCAACATATTCGCGATGGACAAAACCTTTGTGCCCGTCATCGTGTTGATGGTGCTTGGGGTCTCGCTCACCACGATGTTGAAATGGTTTGGACGGCGTATCGCGCCCTGGAGCCACGCCAACCGTTAGGCGGGTGTCACAGAGTTGCGCGAAATTGCGCGCATCGACCATTCCACTTTCTGTGGCGGAGACGCATCATGATCATCGGCCTTTCGATCCACACATTCACAATTGTCCACGTTCTCATCACGCTGATCGCAATTGTCAGTGGCCTCGTCGTGATTTTTGGGATGCTCGGCGCCCACAGGTGGCCGCTATGGACGTCACTATTTCTGGTTACGACCATTCTGACGAGTGTTACGGGGTTTATGTTTCCAATCCACGGCTTTACGCCGGCGCTCGGCACCGGTGCTGTCTCGATAGTTGTTTTGGCGGTGGCGGTGTTTGCGCTGTATCTGAGAGATTTGGCCGGAGCCTGGCGCTGGACCTATGTGGCGGCTGCCGTTCTGGCCCTTTACCTGAATGTGCTGGTCTTGATCGTGCAATCGTTCCAAAAAATATCGCTATTGCACGCTCTTTCGCCGACCCAGTCCGAGCCGCCGTTCCTGATCGCCCAGGTTGGGGCACTGGTTGCTTTTGTGGCGATAGGCATCGCCGCCGTAGCCAAATTCCGTCCGGAACCGGCGAGCGCGTGACCTGAAAAACAAGAAGCCGCCGTTGCCGGCGGCTTCTGTCACATCAACTGATGTGTGTTCGATTACTTAAGCGCAGTACCAATCGCGGTGAAGGTCGCATTGAGGTTGGTACCCACGGTCTGCACCGCGGCGATGATCACGACCGAAATGCCAGCGGCAATGAGGCCATATTCGATGGCGGTCGCGCCAGAACTCGTCCTTCAGGAACGCAAAAACCTTAGACATTACGCATCTCCATGTGGCTGAAACTCTAGACGTCAGGTATCATCCAGTAAGATGATGGCACCAACGTACCCGCCGCCCGTTAAGAAGAAGCTTCGGCGCTGCTGATGGATTTGCTTTAATTGTTAGGAAAATTTAGCCATTGCAGCGCCTGTAACGGCGGTATCTGCGTCTGTCAGAGGCCATGGACGCCGATTTTTACGGTCGAATTTGCCTCCACCCATTTGGATTGCCGATGTCGGGAAAAACTGCCCTTTGGCACGCCGACAGGTGCATTAACGGGCCGTTAGCCAAGGGGTTAAGAGTTGTAAGTTTCAATCACTGGAACTTTGCTCCTGCCATTGGAGGTAACCGCGGCCGAAACCGTCGCTGTAACCTTTTGCTCACCGTGCCGGGCACGTCGGCCGGTGCCTCCTGTCCGATGCCCGGCCGAACCTGCATTCCCTGACGCTCGAAAGCGATGACCCCCAAGAATTTTCGCACTTGCATTTCACCAGTGTTACGGCGGGCCAAATTTGATCGCGATGCCGTCAAGCGTCGCCTTGAGATTCGTACTTGCCGTGCTGACTGCCGCCAGCACGACAGCGGAAATGCCCGCGGCCATGAGGCCGTACTCGACCGCGGTGGAACCGGATTCGTTTCGCAAGAAGGCAGAAAGCGCTGACATCGGCACACTCCTTTTGGCTGGACCCGCAGCCTGAATGGATTTGTTCATGGTCGTATCCATGCCCGGAATAGAATTGCTTATGGCTGGATGTGCAACCGGAATAGATTTTCTCACTTAAGAGCGGCTTCGGCGGCGGCTGAGAAATTTCAAAAAATCCGGACCGCTTTAAGACGATCGTGTCGCAGCAGGCGCGTTCACGATTTCAGTGCTGCAGTGTTGTGGCAGAGCCGTTCATGGCAATGCGTGTTGCGGAGCACGTTACGCTCAAACAAAACACGCGCTTCTTGGATTGCTTGAGTGCGAACTCTATCTCATCCGTTTGGATGATTAATCCTCATCCGCATGATCGAGATAAATCAAGCCGGCCTTCGCGAGCGGCTCGCGCATTTTGTACATGTCGAGGCTGAGCGTGCCGGCCTCGAGTTGTTTGCGCTTGCCGTCTTCGTCGTCTTTGCGCTTTTGCGCCTTTTGTGCCGTCTCGACTGCAAGCTTTCGCGGGATCACAACGACGCCATCATCGTCCGCAACTATGACATCTCCCGGTTCGACGTTCACGCCCGCACACACAACTGGAACGTTGACCGAGCCGAGTGTCGACTTCACTGTGCCTTTAGCAGAGATTGCTTTGGACCAGACTGGGAATCCCATATCGGAAATGGGACGAACGTCACGGCAACCGGCATCGATAATGAGCCCGATAACGCCGCGCGCACGAAGCGCGGTTGCGAGTAGTTCACCGAACATGCCGTCCGTATTATCGGACGTGCAGCCGACGACGACGACGTCGCCTTTCTGGCACTGCTCGACTGCAACGTGGATCATCCAGTTGTCACCCGGCTGCGCCAGCACGGTGACAGCCGGTCCCGCAATTTGCGCACCCGCCCAAACGGGGCGCAAATAGGGTTTCATCAGACCTGAACGGCCAAGAGCCTCGTGGGCAGTCGAGACGCCGACCGCGGCAAGTGTTCCGATCGCGTTGCTGTCGGCACGTTTGATATTGCGGACCACGACAGGTTTCATTTCAAAATCTCCTCCACGGTCGGGAACAGCCGTTGATAGGATTCCCCGTAAGTCATTGGCACTCCGGTATTGCGGCTTCCTTGGATACCGCGATTGAGCGCCACTCGCTCGTAGTATGCCCATAAATGCTTTTGCGCGGCGAGGATCTGGAATGTTTTGTACTTCTGCTCCCAGACCTCGTCGATCTTCAATATGAGATTGGGCCTGAAGTTGCACATTTCAGGTTGATGCGGCTCGAAGAGGAATACCGGCGGCGCGGAATATTTGTATTTGGCGTCCGGTTTGTGGCCCATCGCCTGAGCTACGACGCGCGTCTCCTGAGCGAAATGGGCGGCGTTCGGATGATCGAAATTGTAGGGATCTTCGAGCGCGTGCGTGAGTACGAATGATGGGTTCAATTCACGATAGATATCGACCATACGGTCGAAGTGAGCTTCATCGAGCTTGAGCGGGTAGTCGCCACAATCGAAGAACTCGATTTCGGCGCCCAGCAATTTTGCGGCCCGTTCGGCCTCGTCCTTGCGGCCAGCCTTGACCTTTTCCAGCGTCGCGCCAGCCTCTTTCCAGGCGAATTGGCTCTCGCCGCGCTCGCCGTAAGACAGGCACACGATCTTGACGCGGTAGCCGCGTTTAGCATGGAGGGCAATTGCGCCGCCTGCGCGCCATACGAAATCGCCAGGGTGTGCGGTGATGACAAGTCCGGTCTTACCATCCGCCATAGCGCAGCTCCTTTTCCGTACGAGGCTGTTAAACTAGGTTGGGTGCCAGGCGGTCAAGCGCGGGCCGACACGATTGAGGTAAAGGCGTTTCACCATGGAAAATTCACGGGTTAAATTCTGGCGGACTCTGGTGGCAGAAAGCCCCCCGAAACAGTAAAGGACCGAGCCAGCTATGAAAAAAACCTACACTGGCGGCTGCCAATGCGGAAAAGTACGCTACGAAGCGCATGCCGAGATTGGCGAGGTCATCTCGTGCAATTGCTCCCGGTGCCGCAAGCTTGGATCGTTGTTATCCGCGGTCGTACTGTCCGATTTCAAATTGCTTTCGGGCGAGAACGAAATAACGGACTATCAGTTTAACAATCGAAAGATCCATCATCCATTCTGCAGGACTTGCGGCATCCAATCATACGCATTCGGCAAAGGTCCCGGCGACAGGGATATGGTGATGCTGAACGTGCGCTGCCTTGACGGCATCGATGCAGAACAATTCAAAGTCAGGAAATTCGACGGTGCCAGCCTATAGGCATTTAATCAGGCCGCACTGAGACAGACGACCCCCCAAAAGCCATAACGGGCAGACCGTCGTCCACCCGTCACAAGCTCTCGGATCCATTCCTGTCGCACAAGCCGAAACTTGCCGCGGAGGTACCAGCTACTGAGAGCCAGGACCAGCAGTCATGAGCCACGAATGCTGCAAGCAACACCCACGTCCCATGCCCAGTCCGGTCATGGCGACCATCCGTGTCCGGCAGAGCCGAAGATGGATGACCTGACGCAAACCGTAGCGCCACCGTCCGCCAACGCAAGACCATTGAATCGCTGTTGATAATTCCGAGGATAAATTGTGGCGCTTGGGCTCGACCCACTAACCCAGAATAGTACCTTTGCCGCGCCCATCCTTGCTCTGCTCGATCATCACCGTGTCGTGTTTGAGCGCGAGTTGTTTCGTGAGTTCGGCGTTCATCAGCTGCTCCTGGCTGAGCGCGTGCATGGCCGCGAACATGCCCTCCGTCCCCGCGGGGCTGTAGATCATGAGCATGCGCACGCCTTCCTTCGAAGTCACCTGATGCGTTACGCCGGGTGGAATGTGAACGCAGGATCCCTTTTGGGCACGGAACAAATCTTCACCGACCTGAAAATCCGCGCTGCCTTCGAATATGTAGAACGTTTCGTAGGCCTTGATGTGATAGTGCGCGCGCGATTGAAATCCAGGCTTGCAGTTCTCTTCAACCACTTCGAATGTTTGCGCGGTGTCGGCGCCGGTGATCTTGACAATCACCTCGTTCGCCTTCGCGTAAATATTGCCTTGGCCAGGCGGTGAATGTTTGCCTTTGATCGCGGTGGTCATGGCCGGCCTCATTCTTGATTGCCCTTATTGATTGCATAGTCTCGGAGGTCTGAACAGAGGGCGGGCTGGACGCCGCCGAAAAATAGCTTGAGAGTCTCCGCCAGGTAGCACCCAGATCGAGGCATTTTGAGATGGCACGGAATTCGGCGCGCGAGCGGCTTGAGGCGGCGCTAGCACGTATTGATGATCCAAAAGGCGAGGGCAGCCGCGCTTGCCTCACCGTTTATCGCGAGCAATCCAAAGCCGCCGCCGAGGCGGCCGATGCGCGCGCAAAGTCCGGCATTTCGATCGGACCGCTCGACGGTGCCCTCGTAACCATCAAGGATCTTTTTGACGTTGCTGGTGAGGTCACGCGCGCAGGTTCCAAAGTCCTGGCGGAAGAAGGAAAACCGGCCGCGGCCGACGCTCCTGTCGTGCGCAGGTTGCGGGCCGCCGGCGCGACCATTGTTGCAAAGACCAACATGTCCGAATTCGCCTACTCCGGGATTGGTGCCAATCCGCACTTCGGAACGCCAGGCAATCCGGCCGACCGAAATCGAGTCCCGGGCGGATCGTCTTCGGGCGCCGTTGTCGCCGCCGCGGACGGCATGTGCGAAATCGCCATTGGGACTGATACGGGTGGATCATGCCGGATCCCGGCCGCGCTTTGCGGTATCGTCGGCTACAAGCCGAGCCGCCAGCGTGTTCCTACTACCGGTGCGTTTCCGTTGTCATACAGCATCGATTCAATCGGGCCGATCGCGCGTTCGGTTGAGGCCTGCGCCAAGGCCGACGCGGTCATGTCCGGCGAAGACTACGCAACCCTCGAACCCGTCTCGCTCGCCGGGCTTCGTGTCGGTATCGCACAGGGAGCGCCGCTTGAGTCTCTCGACGCGACCGTAACGAAGAATTTCTCTGGTGCACTCTCGCTGCTGGACAAAGCTCGTGCGTCTATTTCCGAAGAAAAACTATCGCTCCTCGACGACATGGCACAGGTCAACAGCAAAGGCGGCGTTCAGCCGGCGGAAGCATTTTCGATTCACCGAGAGCTGTTGGCACGCCGCGCCGATGCCATCGATCCGAATATCCGGGCCCGTCTTGAGCGCGCGCGGAATATTAGCGCCGCCGACTATATCGATACGGTGCGCGCCCGCGCCCGGCTGATTGAACGGATGGATGCACGGCTTGCCGACCTCGACGTCCTGGCCTTGCCCACGACGCCTGTCGTCGCCCCGACCTTGGATGAAGTGGCAGCGCCTGACGATTTCGCCCGCAAGAACGCCATGGTGCTCCGAAATACGGTTATTGCGAACTTTTTCGACCTTTGCGCCATTTCCGTGCCCATGCCTGGTAAGGGCGGCCTGCCCACCGGCATCATGCTGGTCGCCCGCAACGGCCTCGACCGCCGGTTGTTTCGCATTGCGGCGGCGCTGGAGCGGCTGTTTTCTGCATAGCATTCGAGGCTTGTTGAATGGAGCCAATTTCCGGCATCATGCCCGGAATTATGGAAAACCGAGGGAGGGCTCAACCATGACACGTAAACTGCACAAGAGCGGACTATCCATCACGCGCCGCACCTTGACGGCTGGCCTCGCGGCGACTGCAGCGACCGGCGTAACTCCTTTCAATATCGTGCGTGCCCAAGGGGCGGCCTTGAAGGTCGGAGTCCTGCTGCCGCGATCCGGCTTCCAGGCAGGCATCGGGCAGGATTGTCAGCGCGGCGTCGATATCGCGCCGGCCATACTGAAGGACCTTGGCCTGCCACCGCTGCAGATCATGAACGCCGATACTGAAACCAAAGTGGAAGTTGCCCGTTCAGGGGCCGAGAAGCTTATCAGCGATGGCGCACAGATTCTGGTCGGCGCCTTCGACTCCGGCCAGAGCACCGCAATTGCGCAGGTCGCGGAACAAAAGGGAATTCCCTACGTCATCAATATAGCTGCCGCTCCCCAGATCACGGAGCAGGGCTATAAATTCGTTTTTCGAAATTTCCCCACAGCTGGCATGATATTGGGCGATGCCTTTGCCAATCAAAAGGAAATCTTCGCAGCCGCGGGATCGGCGCCCAAGACTGCCGTGTTCATGCACGTCAATGATACGTTCGGCACCGCGATGAAGGGCGGCATTGGCGCGGTGATGCCGAAATTTGACATGCCTTACAAGCTCGTCGAGACAATTGCGTATGATCCGGCTGCACGAGACCTATCCGTCGAAATTGCAAAGGCCAAGGGGACGGGTGCCGAGGCTTTGTTGTTGGTCAGCAGGCTCAATGACGCCATCCTGCTCACCCGCGAGTTGGTCAAGCAGCGGTGGTCACCGATGGCAATTCTCAGCATGGGGCCGGGCTGGTACGAAGACCAATACCTCAAGACACTCGGCAAGCTCTCCGATGGTCCACTGAGTTTTGTACCGTGGTATGACCCGAACAAGCCAATGAGCAAAAAGCTCGATGCGGCATTGGGGAAAGCGTTTCCGGGCGTGAACCTCAATACGAACCATGTGTACACTTTCGAGGCATTGCTCATTGCGGCCGACGCCTACAAGCGCGCCGGTTCAAGCGATCCGAAAGCGTTGGCCGACGCAATCCGAAAGTCCAACATTACGGACAACGTCAGTCCCGGTCCGGGTATCCAGTTCAATGAAAAAGGCCAGAACGACAAGCTCAAGAATTCAGCAATTCAGAACCGCGGCGGAAAACTCGTCACGGTCGCGCCGAAAGTGGCGGCGAATGCCAAAGTGGAATGGCCGCTGAAGCCCTACGACAAAAGAGGGTGACAAAATTCATTCCTGGCCGGGTGCGCTCGGCGCACCCGGTTGCTTTCAAGACTTGCCAACAAACAAACGGCTGGCGCGCTCACGACAGCGCAGAGGGGCGATAGTGCCGGCGGACATACTCCTTAACGTCGCGGTTGGCGGCCTATTGACCGGTCTCGTCTACGGTCTGATGGCGCTTGGTTTGTCGGTTATTTTCGGGGTCGTGCGCGTGGTCAATTTCGCACATGGCGAGATGATGACGATTGCCATGTACCTGGCAGTGACGTTGTTTTCCGCGTTTCACCTCGATCCATTGGTGATGATGGTTCCGATCGCCGCCGTTCTGTTTGTATTCGGTTATGCGCTGCAGGCCGGCCTTATCAATCTTTTCATTACCCGGCCGGAGCACAGCCAGTTCCTCCTGCTGATTGCGATTGCCATTATCATTACCAACCTGCTCCTGATTATTTTTGGCCCGGACTCCCAAAACGTGCAGACGGCCTATGCGTATGAGAGCTTTCAATTCGGGCCGCTTATCGTCGATGCCACTAAGCTTTATGCAGGGATCGCGGCGGTTGTCGTCGCCGGCGGATTATTCGTCTTCTTTCGCTATTCCCTACTGGGTACCGCGATCCGAGCCTGCGCCGACAACTACACAGGCGCGCTGGTCGTAGGTTTGGATGTCAAGAAATTCTACGCCCTGACGTTCGGCATTGGCGCTGCCTGCGTGGGAGCGGCCGGCTGCATAATGCTGTTGATCTTCGACGTCACGCCAGCAGCCGGCCCGGCCTACACGCTGCTCGCCTTTGTCATTGTTATTACAGGTGGCCTCGGCTCGATGCCCGGTGCACTTCTCGGCGGTGTGCTCATCGGCCTTACCGAAGCGATCGCCGGCCTGCTTTTTTCTCCGTCGGCCAAAAGCATGTTTGCCTTCGCCATCCTCGCGCTGGTCCTGCTGTTCCGTCCGCAAGGTATTTTCGGCAGGAGGTCCGCATGATTGCGCGTCTCTGGGAGGGTGTTCCGCGGCCCGCCTTGATCGCTCTGGCAGCGCTGTTATGCGTGTCTGCGGCGGCGCCGCTCTTCGTGGGCGACTATCTGCTCACCGTCATCATCTTGGTTCTCTATCTCGCCTATGCCGGGCAGGCCCTGAACATCATGACCGGGTTCACCGGGCATCTGTCGCTTGGACATGCTCTCTATGTCGGGCTCGGCGCCTACACGTCTGCGGCGTTATTTGTTCATTTCGGCATTGGTCCTTGGCTGGGCCTGGCTGCTGCCATTCCCGTTGCCGCGGCTGCCGGCGCGTTCATTGGCTTTCTCGCCTTTCGGTTTCGCGTTGGCGGTGTCTATTTTGCGATCCTGACCATTGCTTTTGCAGAATTTGCGCGCGTCGGGTTTGACCATATTGGCTGGACCGGCGCATCGGCCGGCCTTTTCTTGCCGGTCGCGCAATTTGCCCACAACGATGTCTGGAATCTCCGCGGCCATCCGGTGATGTTCTATTACATATTGCTCGCCGCTACCGTGCTCGCCTTTGTCGGCTCGCGCGCATTGCTGCAAAGCCGCATCGGGTATTTCTGGGTGGCCATCCGCGAAGACGAAGCAGCGGCACGCGCCGTTGGCATCGATACTTTCCACTACAAGATGCTGGCCATCGTAATCTCCGCCGGGATGACGTCCTTTGCCGGGGTCATCTATGCCTTCTATTACAACAATCTGTTTCCCGAGCAGGTCTTCAATATTTCGGAATCGATATTGATCATCCTCGGTCCGTTCGTCGGGGGCGTGGGCACCTTGTTCGGGCCAATTCTCGGCGCGGTTCTGCTCGAAACAATCGCCGAGGGCATGCGCATCATCCTTGCGGCATTTGGTGTTGATTTGCCGGGGACGAACCAGCTGTTTTTTGGCGCGGTCCTGCTGCTGGTCGTCGTCGCGTTGCCGGGGGGCGTGTGGCCTTGGCTCTGGCATCGTAGTGGCTTGTCGGAGCGGAAGCGATGACCGCCATTTTGTCGATCGAAGACGTAAGCAAACGTTTTCGCGGCCTCGTCGCGGTTGACCGGCTCGGATTTCAGGTGGAGCAGGGCGGGATCGTTGCCGTAATCGGGCCGAATGGCGCCGGCAAGACCACTCTGTTCAACATGATTGCGGGCATGATTGCGCCGGACAGCGGCACGATCACATTTGCCGGCGAGCGGATCGACATGCTTTCGTCCGACCAGATATGCCGGCGTGGCGTTGGTCGCACCTTCCAGATCGTGCGTCCGTTTCCCGCGCTTACCGTTTCAGACAACGTAATTATTGGGGCATTGTTGCGCAGGCGCGATGTGAGGCACGCACGTGAACACGCGCACGATGTCCTCCGCCGCCTTGAGCTCTATGACAAGCGCGATCTTCTCGCCGCGACTCTCACGCTGCCCGATCGCAAGCGGCTTGAACTTGCGCGTGCGCTTGCTACCGATCCGAAATTGCTATTGCTCGACGAGGTAATGGCAGGCTTGCGGCCGACCGAAACCGACCGTCTGGTCGCCGTTCTCAAGGACCTCAATCGTGAAAGCGGCCTCACAATCCTGCTGATTGAGCACGTGATGCGTGCCGTAATGGCGCTCGCGACGCATGTTTTGGTGATGCACCACGGCGCCGCCATTGCAAATGGTGCTCCCACAGAAGTCGTGCACGACCGCGCGGTGATCGACAGCTATCTCGGAGCAGAGGCCGTCGCGTGATGCTCACCATCGAAAACCTCGATGTGTTTTATGGTGACGCGCAGGCGTTGGACAGCGTCTGTCTTGAAATCGAAGAGGGAGCCATTGCGGCTGTCGTAGGTTCCAACGGCGCCGGCAAGACTTCCTTGATCCGCACGATCGCAGGAATGCATCGCCCTGTGCGGGGACGCATCCTCTATCGTGGCGTGAATATTGCGGGCTGGCCGAGCCACAAGGTCTGTGATCTCGGGATAGGGCAGGTCGCCGAAGGTCGTCAGGTTTTCCCGACGCTCAGCGTTGCGGAAAACCTGTCAATGGGAGCCATGCTCCCACGTGCACGAAGCTCACGTGCGCGTAACCTTGAACGTGTCTATGCGCTGTTTCCGGCGTTGGCCGAACGCCATCACCAGCCGGCCGGGACCCTATCCGGCGGTGAGCAGCAGATGGTCGCGATTGGCCGATGCCTGATGGGCGCGCCGGAACTGGTGCTCTTCGATGAACCATCGCTCGGGCTCGCTCCAGCGATCGTGCAAAGCATGCTTCAGCGGGTACGCGATCTTAATCGCGATGGCCTGACTTGCGTGCTGGTGGAGCAGAACGTCGCGGTGTCGCTCAGGCTCGCCAGCCGTGCCTATGTGCTGGAGAACGGCCGTATCACGATCGCAGGGTCGGGCGACGAGCTATTGCATGACGATCGCGTGCGGCAGGCCTATCTCGGGCTTTAGGCGCGCTATTTGAGCGGCGGGCCAATCGTAACGGTGAGCTTGCCGACGCCTTCGACCTCACACTCGATTTTGTCCCCGGCAACTGTCGCGGCGACGCCGGAGGGAGTGCCGGTCATGATGATATCACCGGCATCGAGTGCCACCATTTCGGAGAGCTTTGAAATGGTCTCCGGGACATTCCAGATCATCTGATTCAGGTCGCCGTCCTGACGAATCTGGCCGTTGACCTTGAGGACAATCCTGCCTTTGGCCGGATGGCCGATCTTGCTCGCTGGCATTATTGGGCCACAGGGGGCCGACGAATTGAAGGCCTTTCCAACTTCCCAGGGACGCTTCACGTCGCGCGAGGCGATTTGAAGGTCGCGGCGTGTCAGGTCGATGCCGACTGCATAGCCGTAGATACAGTCATTGGCTTTGGCGACCGGAATGTTGCGTCCGCCGCTCTTGAGCGCGACCACCAGTTCGACTTCGTGGTGCATATCCTTCGTGAGCGAAGGGTAGGGCACCGTGCCACCGTCGGGGACGATTGCGTCGGCGGGTTTGGCAAAGAAAAACGGCGGAGCCCGCTCATCCTGGCCCATTTCGCGAATGTGCTCGATGTAATTGCGGCCGACGCACCAGATCCGGCGAATGGGAAACACCTTATCAATCCCCGCGACGGCGATGGCTGCTTGTGGCGGTGGCGTAATGACGTAGCGGCTGTCGGTCATGATAATCGGCCGTTCAATATCGCAGGTATGGTGGATTTCCCGGCCGCACAGGAAGGCAACCGGACGAAGAATGGCTGTGCGTATCAGGTGTGGTGCGCTGCCGTCAACCGCATCGGGCTCATGACGTCACCGCTATCGCCGCGGGTTGGCGCGACTCCTGCTCCTTGAGCTGAAGTCTGTAGAACGATGCGTAACGCCCACCCTTGCGCAGGAGTTCGTCGTGTCGTCCCGATTCGACGGCGCGACCGTTTTCGACGACAAAGATCCGGTCGGCATGCGATACGGTATGCAGGCGATGCGCAATCGCGAGGGTGGTCCGGCCCCGGCAAAGGCGCTCCATCGCTTCGCGCACCTGAAGCTCGGATTCCGAATCGAGTGCCGCGGTCGCTTCGTCGAGCAGAATGATCGGCGCGTTTTTTATGAGCGCGCGCGCAATCGCGATTCGCTGTCGTTGGCCGCCGGAAAGCTGCAGGCCGTGTTCGCCCACTTGCGTTTCATAAGCGCGCGGAAATGACATGATGAAATCGTGCGCATAGGCGGCATTAGCTGCGGCGATGATCTCGTCTTCGCTGGCGCCCGGCTTGCCGAATTCGATATTTTCGCGAATTGTCCCGCGGAAGAGAAAAACGTCCTGACCAACGTAGGCAATATGCTGGCGCAGCGACCGGCGGGCGACCGACGCAATGTTCTGTCCGTCGATTGCGACTACGCCCTGGTGGTTCTCGTAAAATCGCAGGAGCAGATTGAATACCGTTGATTTCCCGCCGCCCGAGGGCCCGACGAGTGCCGTCAATTTGCCCGGTTCGGCAACGAAAGACATGCCTTGCAGGACCGGTTCGTCGCCCCGGTAGGCAAACCGCACGTCATCGAATTCAAGCCGCGCGGCTTTGATTTCCAGATCAGGCTTTCCGCCGTCGGGCGTTTCGCTTGGCGGGCTGTCGATCACCTCGAACAGGATCCGCACGCCGACCAGGGCGCTATTGAGCTCGATATTAAGCCGGGCGAGCCGCTTTGCGGGCTCGTAGGCCAGCAAAAATGCGGTAATAAATGAGAAAAATTGACCCGGCGTGGCGCCGGTTTCGATGACGCGATAGCCGCCATAGGTGATCGCAATTGCAATCGCGCACCCGCCCAGTGTTTCCATCAGCGGGCTGGCGCGATTGGACACGCGTGCCATCTTGTTGGCCTCGTGCTCGACCGCGGCAACATTCCGGTCGAAGCGCTCGCGCATGATATCTTCAAGCGTGAAGGCCTTTACGATGCGGATACCCTGCAAGGTTTCCTGCAACGTCTCGATAATACGAGTGCCGCCGTCGAATTGGGAGCGCGCGATCGAATAGATGCGGCGAATGAGCTTGCGGAGGATGAAAAACGCCGGCGGTACAACCACGAAGCTGAAAAACGACATCAGTGGATCCTGAACGACCATCACCGTGATCAGGCCTATCAACGACAACAGGTCGCGACCGACCGAAGTGATCAGCAGGTTTATGACCTGCGTCGCTGATGCGGCGCCGGTCGAAAGGCGGGCAATAAACTCGGTCGAATGTCGGTCCGAAAAAAAGCCGAGACCTTCGCTAAGCAATTTTGAAAAGACCGCGCGCTGGTTGTCGGCAACGATCCGGTTTCCGATCTTCGAAAGCATCACACTATGGCCGTATGTCGCGAGGCCTTTTACCGAGAACAAGAGAACTGTGATGCCGCCAAGGATGATGATGCCCGGCAAATTTCGATTGACGTATGCCTGATTGATGACGTCGCCGATCAAGTAGGCGCTGAATGCCGTGCAGCCGGCGGCCACCGCCATCAGAATGAAAGCGGCAACGTATTTGCGCCAATGCGTCAGACCCTGTTCGGAGAGCAATCGCCGGATCAGGGTGAGGGCGCGGTAACGTTCTTTATCGGCCGGTGGCTGACTGTGGTCGTTCATCCGCCCTCTGTCGGGCTGTGGATCGGGCACGTAGGGGCAGGAATGGCCGTCTCCTTGCCTGTCGGCAAAGAATTTATCAAGCCAAAAGGAGGTTTAAAATGGCGGCGAAATGCGCCGATTCCAGCCTCTGCTCAAGCCACGGCGCTTTTGCGACGATTCGCCAGCTGCTTTTCCCATGCGAGCGCGTGGGAGACGATCGTATCGAGATTCTGGAATCGCGGGCGCCACGGCAATGCCGCGTGAATTCGTTCGACATTTGCCACGAGCGCAGGCGGATCACCCGGCCGGCGGGCGGAGACTTCGACGGGAAAGTCGTAACCGCTCGCGCGGCGCACGGCGGCAATCACCTCCAGAACTGACGCGCCGCGCCCGTATCCACAATTGAAAGTCGCGCTTGCGCCGCCGCTCCGCAAATAGGCAAGCGCCGCCGAATGCGCCTGCGCAAGATCGCTAACGTGAATGTAGTCGCGGATGCAAGTGCCGTCGGGAGTAGGGTAGTCGGTCCCGAATACAGTCATCTTAGGCCGTTTGCCGGTTGCCGTTTCGCACGCGACTTTGATCAGGTGGGTGGCAGCCGGGGTTGCCTGCCCGGTGCGCAGACGCGGATCAGCGCCCGCAACATTGAAGTAGCGCAGTATAACGAAACGAAGCCCGTGCGCCTTCCCGGCGTCGTGCAGCATGATCTCCGACATCAGTTTGGACGTTCCGTACGGCGATATAGGTGCAGTCGGCGCGTCTTCCCGCACGGGAATGTCACGCGCGTTTCCGTACACCGCGGCGGTCGAAGAGAAGATGAACTCCCGGACTCCTCCCTTGATCGCGACATCGAGCAGGGCGCAGGTATTCATCGTATTGTTGCCGTAATATCCGAGCGGATCGGAAACCGATTCTGGTACGACGATCGACGCAGCGAAGTGGATAATCGCGCTGACGCGATGTCGGGTAATGATTTCCGCCACCAGCGGGCGATCGCCGGTGCTGCCGGCGATAAAAGGCACGGAGGTCGGTATCAAAAAACGGAACCCGGTCGACAGATTGTCGAGCACGACGACGGGCTCGCCTGCATCGGCGAGCTCGTGGACCATATGGCTGCCGATGTATCCGGCGCCTCCTGTGACCAGAACCGTCATGCGAAAGCCCCTTGTAGGCCGGTCAGTGTGCCGGGCAACCGTAAAATCCGCATCTTGATCGGGCCGTTCAGTGGCATGGTTATGGCGGCGATGCTTAATGCCCGGTATATGAGGGCCGCAAACGCTCCATGGCCCGCATTCTTTTCATCAAGACATCTTCCCTAGGCGATGTGATCCATCACATGCCTGCCTTGGTCGACGCCCGCAAGGCGCGGGGAGACGCGACTTTCGCCTGGCTGGTTGAGGAGGCATTCGCACCGCTTGTGCGTCTCCACCCGGCGGTTGGCGAAGTCATTCCCGTGGCCTGGCGCCGTTGGCGAAGGTCCCTCTATGCGCCAAAAACCATGCAGGAGATTGTGGCCAGTTTACGCGCTGTCGGCTCGCGGCACTATGACGACATCGTAGATACCCAGGGTCTTTTGCGATCCGCGCTGATTGCCCGGACGGCCCGCGGCCGGCGTCACGGATACAACTCCGCGAGCATCCGCGAGCCGCTCGCTTCGCTATTTTATGATGCCCGCTACAGGGTGGGACGGAATCTGCACGCGGTCGAACGCAACCAACTCCTGAGCGGCCTCGCTCTCGGTTATGCGCCGCAGGGCTCGCCGGATTACGGACTGGATCGCGCGCAATTCGTCGGCGCACCGACGCGATATGCGGTGTTGCTGCACGCGACCGCGCGGCCCGAGAAGCTTTGGGCCGAGACGGATTGGATTGCGCTCGGCAAGGCGCTAGGGCGTGACCTTGAATTGTATTTGCCGTGGGGTACGGAAACCGAGCGAAGCCGCAGCGAGCGCATTTCGGCTGAGGTTGCGCGCGCGCGTGTTATTGACCGGATGCCGCTGGATCAAGTGGCGAAGTTGATTGCCGGAGCTCAATATGTTGTCGGGATCGACACCGGCCTGTTGCATCTTGCGGCCGCGCTCGGCGTTCCGCTGGTGGCGATCTTCACCGGCAGTCAGCCGAGTCTCACGGGTCCTGTCGGGAATGGGCCGATCGCCATTCTCGGCACCAACGGAATGCCGCCGTCGGTCGATGCGGTAATTGACGCGGTCGCCAAAGTCACCCGTTAGTTCGCGTGCGCTAGGCCGCCCCTACGCGAAGGAGGTCGTGAACGTGAATAATGCCGACCGGCTTTCCGGCTTCGACCGCATATAGCGCGGTCACTTTCATTGAATTCAGAATATCAAGTGTTTCGCTCAAAAGCTGATTGGGCCGCACCGTCTTCGGCGCACGCGTCATCACGTCGTCAACGCGCGTGTCGAGCAAATCACCTCGCATATGCCGTCTCAGGTCGCCATCGGTAACGATGCCGATCAGCATTCCGCGCCCATCCGTAATGCCGACACAGCCGAAACCCTTGGCGGTCATTTCCAGAATTGCATCGGACATGCGGGAGCCCAGTGGCGCCAGCGGAACTGCCGAACCGGTATGCATGATGTCATTCACGGTCTTGAGCAGCGTGCCGAGTTTGCCGCCCGGGTGCAGAAGCCCGAAATCAACCGCAGTGAACCCGTGGCTCTCCAGAAGTGCGATGGCCAAAGCGTCGCCGAGCGCCAGTTGCATAAGCGATGACGTGGTCGGCGCGAGGTTATGCGGGCATGCCTCGCGCGCCTGCGGGAGCGCCAGCACCACATCGGCGACCTTGGCCAAAGCGCTGTCGGGAAAGGCGGTCACCGCGACCAGTTTGATGCTGTGGCGCCGCGAATAATCGGTAATGTTTTTCAGTTCGGCGGTTTCGCCAGACCAAGACAACGCCAGGATCACGTCGGAACTGGCGATCATTCCAAGATCGCCATGACTGGCCTCGCCGGGATGGACGAAGAAACCGGGGGTGCCGGTCGATGCCAGCGTGGAAGCGATCTTGCGCGCGACGTGCCCGGACTTGCCCATTCCGGTGACAATGACGCGGCCCTGCGCAGCCCGGATCAACTCGACTGCCGCGGCGAAAGCGCCGCCGAGTCCGTCGCGCAAGGCGGTGGCCAGCGCATCCACGCCGCTGCCTTCGGCCTCGAGCGTCCGCAATGCCGAAGCGATAGCGGCCTGCGTGCGTTCGTTGCTTACCCGGGCGGGCTTGGGATTGGCCATGGGATTTTCATAGCACGGAAAGATCCTTGCGTCAGGCGGGCCGCGCTCAATTCGTTAATGGATATTGGGACGGGCGGCGATTTTTGCGGGGTTTTACTTCGCAAGCAGTTTTCGAACCGCGGCCAGCACAGTTTCGACGGTGACGTCGTCCGTGCGGCGGTGACGTACGGCATCGTTACCTTGCGTCCGCGCCCGTGCCCGCGCGGCGTCGTCTCCCGGCGGCTCAAGGATCGCGGCTAACGGATTGAGGGGTTTCCAGTGCCAGGGGCTGGTCGGCCCGAAGATGGCCACCGTCGGCGTGCCGATCGCTGCCGACACGTGCATTAATCCGGAGTCGTTGGTGACCGAAATATCTGCCGCGGCCAGCGCCATGATGGCGTTGCGAAGGTCGGCTCCGGTGAGGTCACGGGCACGGCCGCCGGCAGCGGCGACAATTTTTCGCGCCAATGACGTTTCGCCTGGCCCGCCCAGGATCCAAATGGACGCACCGTCTTTCACAAGAGCTGTCGCCAGTTCCGCGTAGTGAGCGACCGGCCATGCCTTTCCGGCACCGACTGCGCCGGGCGACAGCGTCACGATTGGCCGATCGTCGCCTGCGAGGCCGCGCTGCGCGAGCCACGCTTGCAAGTCATGCTCCGGCACTTTCAGTTCCGGCAGCGGCCAATCGCGAGGAAGCGCCGCGCCCTTGGGGAGCGCAAGCGCTCCCATCTGATCGATCATTCGCGGCAGTGTCCGTTCGCCGAAACGCACATCGTTGAGCAGACCGAAACGAAACTCGCCGGAAAAACCGGTGCGCAGCGGAATAGCCGCGAGCCATGGCGCCAGAGCTGCTTTCCACTTGCGCGACATGATGAGGGCCTGCCCGTAGCGGCCCTCGCGCAGCCGGTCGGCGAGTTGCCTTTGCAGTGGGATGCCCAGGCGTCGCCGCGGCAAATCGGCAACGATGACCTGCCGGACGCCGGGCATGTAGTCGGCCAGCGGCGCACACAGCGTGCTGCTCACCATATCGACCGGTCGCTCGGGCATCTGTTCACGCAGCAGCTTCACGACCGAATGGCATCGGACGAAATCGCCGATCCAGACAAACGGCACGATCAGCACCGGCGCCGTGGCGGGCTTGAAATCGTGGCTCATGGACTGGCGCCGCGCTCCCCGCTGTGCCCCGATCTGGGCCGGCATGCAGCCGGTTAGCCTGCGCCACGGCCGCCTGTCCAGCCGCGATTTTTACCCTGTTCCGGGCCATTTGCGGCGGCAAAGCGCGTAAGATTGCGCCAGGCGGCTGACTGAGGCAAAGGTTTGCTGCTGAAATTGCTGCATGGCGGGGCATGATGTTTTTGGTTACCGGCGGGGCCGGATTCATCGGATCGAATATTGTCGCCAGCCTCAACGAGGCCGGCTCGACCGACGTCGTCGTGAGCGACCTTCTGGGCCATGACGACGCCAAGTGGCGTAACCTCGCCAAGCATCAGGTCACCGATCTGGTTCCGCCGGTCGAACTCGCGCGCTGGCTCGAGAACCGAAAGCTCGATGCGGTCATCCACATGGGCGCGATTTCCGACACGACCGCGACTGACGGCGATCTCGTCATGGAAAATAATTTTCGGCTCTCGCTGCGGCTTCTCGATTGGTGCACGCAGGCGCGAGTGCCCTTCATCTACGCTTCATCGGCAGCGACATACGGCGACGGCATAAGCGGCTTCGATGATGATTGGTCGCTCGATGCGCTTCGCAAGCTCAAGCCGATGAATCTGTACGGCTGGAGCAAGCACCTCTTCGATCTTGCCGTGGTCGACCGCTATCTGAAGAAAGAAAAGATGCCGCCGCATTGGGTCGGTCTGAAATTCTTCAACGTCTACGGTCCCAACGAGTATCACAAAGGCCACATGGCGAGCGTGCTTGCAAAAGTATTCGATCTCGCGAAGTCCGGTGAGCCCGTCCGTTTGTTCAAGTCGCACCGGGACGGCATTGCCGACGGCGAACAGCGGCGCGATTTCATTTATGTCGATGACGCTATTTCCGTGCTGCGCTGGCTTCTGGAAGCAGCCGGGGTGAACGGCATATTCAATGTCGGCACCGGCAAAGCGGAAAGCTTCCGCGATATGATCGGCGCCATGTTCAAGGCGCTTCGGCGGCCGGAGAATATCGAATACATCGATATGCCGCAGGCCATCCGCGGGCAGTATCAATACTTCACCGAGGCGCGCGTGGAACGTTTGCGCCGCGCCGGCTATAACGCCGGCTTCACTCCGCTCGCGAGCGCGGTCGGTCAATACGTGACCGGCTATCTCGATCGCGAAGATCGCTACCGGTAGGCAATGTACGATTTCGACAAGCATCTGGCGGCGCTGACCAATCAGACCATTCTCTGCATTGGCGACCTCATGCTGGATGAGTTCATCTACGGCGATGTTTCGCGCATCTCGCCCGAAGCACCCACGCCGGTCATTGCGGTCAAGCGCACGGAGTCGATGATCGGCGGCGCCGGCAATGTCGCACGCAATCTTGTTGCGCTCGGCGCCCGCTGCATATTTGTCGGGGTTGTCGGTGACGACAGCGTCGGCGGCACGCTGACAAAGGCCCTCGGTGCCGATCCGCTCATCGAATTTCATCTGGTGATCGACGGAACGCGGCAAACGACGCGCAAGGTTCGCTTCGTGTCCGAGCATCATTCGACACATATGCTGCGCGCCGACTGGGAGACGCCGGCCGCCGTCGATGCCGGCAGCGAGGACGCCCTGATCGGTCACGTCGTCAAGGCATTGCCGCGGGTCGGCGCCGTCGTTCTCTCCGACTACGCCAAGGGCACGCTGACCCCAAGGGTGATCCGCGCCGTTATCGAAGCCGCAAATGAGCGCGGCAAACCGGTGGTGGTCGATCCCAAGGGCCGCGACTACGGCATTTATCGTGGCGCCACGCTGATCACGCCCAACCGGCAGGAGCTCGCCGACGCAACGCTCAAGCCTGCGCAAACCGACGACGAAATCGCCGCTGCGGCGCGCGAGTTATGCGATTCGCTCGGGGTTCGCGCTGTCCTGGTGACTCGCAGCGAGGTGGGCATGACGCTGGTGAGCGGCGACGCTGTGGTCCACGTCCCGGCATACCCGGTGCGCGTGCGCGACGTCTCCGGTGCCGGCGATACCGTCGTCGCCGTGCTGTCGGCAATGCTGGCGCTGAATGCGGACTTCGAATCGGCCATGCGTGCGGCCAACGCTGCCGCTGCCGTGGTGGTCGGAAAGCGCGGCACCGCCACCGCATCGGCCGCGGAATTGCGGTCGCGTATTCTGCCTGCGGCAACATTGGCGTCGGAAGAAAAGGTCGTTTTTGACTGGGTTGTTCTGGATGACCATCTCGCCGAATGGCGCAAGCAGGGCCTCAGGATCGGATTCACCAACGGCTGTTTCGATCTGTTGCATCCCGGTCATGTCAAGCTGCTGGCATCCGCGCGCGCGGCCTGCGACCGCCTTGTGGTTGGCCTCAACAGCGATGGTTCGGTCGCGCGGCTTAAAGGCGCCGGCCGTCCGGTGCAGCCCGTCCAGGCGCGTGCCGAGGTACTGGCGGCGCTCGAAGCCGTCGATCTTGTCGCGGTGTTCGAGGAGGATACGCCCGAGAAGCTGATCGCGCGCGTGAAGCCGACTGTGCTGGTGAAAGGCGCCGACTATACCCGCGAACAGGTTGTGGGCCGTGAGATTGTCGAGGCGCTGGGCGGCGAAATTATCCTGGTCGATCTTGTGCCCGGCCACTCGACCAGTTCGATGGTGGAACGCACGCGCGCACCCAAAACGCGCTCGTCCGGTTGAAGGCATCGCTCTTGCCGCACGCGCCGTCCGATTTTGAAATGCGGCTTGTCGCCGCCTTTTTTCGCGGCAACGAAGGCTATTTCGTCGAGGTCGGCGCCAACGACCCGCATGAGCGCTCGCAAACCTGGCATCTGGAACAGGCTGGCTGGACGGGCGTCCTCATCGAGCCGCAACCGGATCTTGCCGCCAGGCTTCGCGAGGCAAGAAAAGCCAAGGTCTTTGCGGTTGCCTGCTCGTCGCCCGGCAATTCCGGTCGTCAATTGCCTTTCCATGTCGCGGGCCCTTTGTCGTCGCTCGATCGCCGGTTGATGGCGCCCGGCGCGACGCCGGAGAAGATCATCAATGTCCCGATCCGGACGCTCGACAGTATCCTCGACGAGGCGGGTACGCCCATTGCATTCGAGTTCCTGTCGATCGACGTCGAGGGCCATGAAATTGAGGTGCTGCGCGGGTTCGATATCGCGCGCTGGCAGCCGCAGCTGATTTTGATCGAAGATCATGTGGCCGACCTGTCGAAACACCGGTACCTGAATTCCGCGGGTTATCGGATCATCCGGCGTTACGAGAACAACGGCTGGTACGTGCCGCGCGACTCCTTGGTTGCTTGCCAGTGGTCCGATCGCTGGGAAATCCTGCGCAAATATTATCTTGCGCTGCCGTTCAGGATTCTGCGCAATCTCTCCCGCCGCTTGCGCAAGCCCGTCAGGACTTAACTCGCGCCGGATCGGGTGACTTTCCGGCAGCTGCCAGTTCTCGGTCTGCTCGTAACGCTTGGCGTAACGGTAGAACGTGCCTTCGAAATTACCGAACGCAATGACAAAGCCGGCCCAGCCGTCGATGAAGCCCAGCTTGAATATGTAGTGCTTGAGGAATGACCAGATGCCGTGGCCGAGTGCGCTCGCCATGGACACGCGCTTGCCCGAGAGTTTCGGCGCGCCGAGCGTCGAATAGCGGTTCATTTTGTTGATGACTTCTTCCAGGTTGCGGAAGGGAATCTGCCATACGGCATTTTTCAAGCTGGCCGACGGACCGTTTGCCGAGGACTTCAAATCCCTCGTGCACCGGCTCGAGCGTGTAGCGGATGCTGTCCTTGCGGAAGAGCTGCGGCTGGCGAAAATTCGGATACCAGCCCGAACCCCTGATCCAGCGGCCCATCATGTAGCTGCGTCGCGGCACCATATAAATGTCGTGCGGCGGCGAGCTTTCGAGCAGGGCCAGGATTTCGTCGCGGACCGCTTCGGTGCACCGTTCATCGGCGTCGAGGCTGAATATCCAGTCAAAATTGCAGGCCTCGACCGCGCGGTTACGCAGATCGCCGAACCCATGGAACGGCACATCCACGACGCGGGCACCGAGCGCGCGCGCGATCTGGGCGGTGCGGTCGACGCTGAATGAGTCGACCACGACGACTTCATCGGCCCACAGCACGCTGGATATGGCCGCTTCGATCTTTTCCGCCTCGTTATAAGTGAGAATATAGGCTGATATCTTTTGCATGACGGGAAAATGCCAGTTGAGGCTCAGGGACCGGCGGGCAAGTTAACATTGCGGGCTGCGCGGGCCCTAGGGGTTTGTCGGCGGGGACAACATCGGTTAAAGGCGGGAGGAGAGGGCGTCCGTGGCCGAGCTGATCTCCGTCATCGTCACGACTTATAACCGCGAAGATGCGCTCGATGCGGTCTTGCGCTCGCTTGCACGGCAAGACGATGCCGAATTCGAGATCATTGTGGCCGACGACGGTTCGGGCCCCGGCACGGCAAAGCTGGTCAATGACTGGAAGAACAAGGCCGGGCGCCGGCTTGAGCATGTCTGGCACGCTGATCGCGGCTTTCGCGCCGCGGAAATCCGCAATCGCGCAATCCTTGCTGCGCACGGCGGTGTACTGCATATTTTTGGACGGCGACTGCATTGTGCGCCCCGGCTTTGTCGCGACACATCGCCGGCTCGCCGAGCCGGGTGCGTTCGTCACCGGAAACCGGGTTCTGCTCTCACGGGAGTTGACGGCCGAGGTGCTGCGCGAGGGGCTTGCGCCAGAGCAGTGGGGACCGGCGCGATGGCTGGCCGAACGATTGCGCGGAGGCGTCAATCGCTTGTCGGCGCTTTTCGATCTGCCGCTTGGTCCGCTGCGACGGATCCGGGCGCGAGCCTGGCAAGGTGCGCGCTCGTGCAATCTTGCGGTCTGGCGTTCCGATCTTGATCGTGTGGACGGTTTTGACGCGGACTATAGTGGCTGGGGCAAGGAAGATTCAGATATCATCGTACGCTTGCTGCGCACGGGCGTGCGCCGCAAGGACGGCGTGTTTGCAACAGGAGTAATCCATTTGTGGCACGCCGAGGCGGACCGTACGCGACTGGCCGAGAATGAACGCAAGCTCATGGATATTGTCGCCGGCGACCACATTCGCGCGCAGCGTGGCCTGTCCTGCATCCGGGACGCTTCCGCGCCGGCTGCAAGCGCGCCATGAATTGATTCATGAGCTGATCGATGGCTGATATTTCGACCGTGCCCGGCATTCATCACGATCGGCTGTCGCGTCTCGCCGACTTTCTCGTTATTGCGATCGCGGTGTCGCTGCCATGGTCCACCTCGGCGACGTCGATCCTCGCCGTTCTGTGGCTGGTTGCGCTTGTCCCATCGATTGATTGGCGCGATTTGCGCCGCGACCTCGCGACCCCGGCCGGCGGGCTGCCTGTTCTGCTGGCCGCGCTCGGCGCCGCCGGCATGTTGTGGGGTGACGTAAGCCTGTCCGAACGCTGGAACGGCATAAACTCGTTTCTGAAACTGCTGGCGTTGCCGCTGTTGCTCACGCAGTTCCGCCGCTCCGGCCGTGGAGAAGATGTCTTCGGCGCATATCTGGTGTCCTGTGTCGTTCTTTTGTTTGTGTCCACGTTCGTCCAGGCTTTTCATCCCTTTTCCCTGACCTTGCATCCGCCGCCCAACGAGGTGCTGGTGAAAAACGCGGCCACGCAAAGCGGCGAATTCGTTACATGCATCTTCGGTCTGTTGTTTCTGGCCAGCGACGCGGCGGAACGCAGAATTTGGCCGCGGTTATTTATTTTTGCACTGATCATGCTCGGGATGCTCGCCAATATGCTTTATGTGGCGACTGGCAGAACCGCTTTGGCCATCATTCCGGTATTGCTCGTTCTATTCGCGGCAAGGAAACTCAACGTCAGAACTATCGGCATTCTTTTTTCCGCCGTAGCCTTGGTTGGAGCCATTGCCTGGTACTCGTCGCCCTACTTGCGTGGCCGCACCGGCGACGTTTTCCATGATCTCCAAAGCTATCAGGCGGCGGAGACCGTCACCTCGTCAGGCGAGCGACTGGTGTTCTGGACGAAATCAATCGATTTCATACGTCAGGCGCCCTTGATCGGCCACGGAACGGGGTCAATCCGCGCCTTATTCGAAAAATCGGCAGCCGGTCAAAGTGGCGCCGCGGGCGAGGTATCGGCCAACCCGCACAACCAGACCCTTGCCGTCGGCATACAGCTTGGGGTCATCGGAATTGCGGTGCTGTGGGCAATGTGGATCGCGCATCTCTTGTTGTTCCGCGGCAATACGCTGGCTGAATGGGTAGGTCTCGTGGTTGTGGTGCAGAACATTGTCGGTTCGCTCTTTAACTCGCACCTTTTCGATTTTTTACAGGGCTGGACCTATGTTGTCGGCGTTGGCGTGGCGGGAGGGCTCGTTTTACAGAAACGAACATTTTTGAAAAAAAACCGGCACGAGTAATTTCCGTTGGATCTTCATCGTCTCGAACAGTCCGCCCCCGATCAATTCGGAATTTTTCGCGGCCTTTGACCGGTGAAGTCTTCAAGGATTAGGCGTTTGAATGCGCGAATTGCCGAGACTTACGCAAGGCGCCAATCGGGAATGGGTAACCGGAAAGGCCGGTAATACGGGACTTTTCGGAAGCTCGGGCGCCATGGTCTCTTAAAAAAGCAATCAGCAGCGCGAAATTAAGTCCTGATTAACCCAATAAGTTTATTGCAAAAGTTGACCAGTTTTTAACCAATGACGCGTCCGCGTTAGGTGATTCGATTATGAGAGCTTGTAATACGTGCCAACACCTCAAGCGCCCTGAGATTGACCGTCGTCTGGCCGGTGGCGAGCCGCTGGTCAAGGTCGCGCGTGATTACGAACTCAATCCATCGAGCCTGCATCGCCATAAGTCGAATTGTCTCAAGCTCGCGTCATCCAACCAGATTATGAAAGAGGTCGCCGCAGGCAGCGCGGCAGTGGCACTATTGCCCTCCAAAGAAATACTCAGCGGTGCTTATGACGCATTGTGCCAGCGCATTGATGAGATTGTGGCGCAAGCCCAACAGCAGGGCTCGCTCAACGTTGCGATCACCGGATTAAATTCAATCCGTCAAACATTAGACAGTCTTGCGCGACTGGCGGGGCACCTCCAACCCGCCGGGACGCAGGTGAATGTGGCCGTTCAAAACCGCATCAACCTCGGTGCGGTGCAGATTGCCGAACAGCTCATTCAGAAGTTCGATCATGAACCGGAACTCAAAACGCGCATCGCGCAAGCTTTAATGGAGGTCGACCATGACTACGTCAGCAAGTGAAGCTGCTTACCGACTCGGACCCGGCATTCTGGATGCACGAAGTGTTGGCGATTAAACCGCACGACTGGCAGCAGAAATTTCTGCTGGCTCCGCGTGGCGCCTCCATTATTGTTCTGACCGCACGTCAGGTTGGCAAAAGCACCGCCGCAGCTGTGGGAATGGCCCATTCCGCAATATTCATGCCGGGGTCCCTGTCTGTGATTGCCTGTCCCGCGCAAACCCAAAGCGCCGAAGCCCTGCGCAAAGTCAGAGACAATGCTGCTAAAGGCCGGCGCAGAACTCACGACTGACAATGTCTACAGGCTCGAAATAGCCAACGGTTCGCGCGTACTGGCGCTGCCCGGCACTCAGCGATTCAATCCGGGGTCTCACAGTCGATGCGTTGGATCGTTGCCGACGAAGCCGCTCAACTGGACCCAGACATTTTGGGTGCATTGCATCCGATGCGGACCCAATGTCCCAATGCGCGTTTTGCGATGTTGTCGACGGCATGGAGCCGCACTGATCCATTTTGGTTGGTTTGGGCAGGCGATGACCCATCATGGACACGCATCACGGCGACTTTGGATGTTGCGCCCAATTTGATCGCTCCGGAGGTTGTCGAGAGAGCGAAACGCCAACTCAGTGAAGATGATTTCAAGCGCGAGTATTTGGGCATCCCGGCCGGCTCGCAAGTCAGCCCATTCACTTACGAGCTGTATGAGCGAGCGACGCAAATTCCGGTGCATCCGAATACGTGGGATTTTTTCAAGCCGTCCATTATTGCGCATGACGTTGGGCATACAAAAGATCGATCAACTGCCGTCGTCGGTGGACCAAGTCCACTCGCGCCGGATGTGATCGGCATGAAGGAATTCACAGAATTGCCACAAGGTCTGTCAGGAAACACGCGTGCTGATGCGCTCGCGATGATCGACAGACGTAATCCAAACGCTTTGATTATCGCTGATTTAAGCTTCGACCCAAGCTATGCAGACATGCTGTTTGAGAGGTTTGGTGACCGCGTGATTGGGCTACACATCACAAGCAGCGGCGACACCATAGATAATTGGGAACAGCGGCAGCTAAAAAGGGGGCAAATCTTGGTCTACAAGGTGAGCCGCACCTATCTGCTCGATTTGTTGCTGCGTGAGATGCAAAACGGGACGGTTCGTATTCTTCATGGGCGAACATAGCCATGCGGGCTTATGAGCAGCTGATGCGGCTGGAAATTGAGTTCACGCAGAACCGAATGATTTATAAATGTCCGGCGGGACACCACGATGACCTCGCCATGTCATGCGCGATGCTGGTATGGGCCGCACAGCATCCGCATCTGCCAAGCTGGTGCCGGACTTTGGAGCGGCGGGTTCGCCGCAGCACGCGAGCCTACGATCAGCGCTTTAGCATGGACGTAAATGTGAATGTGGGCGCAATCCAGGTCGACTTAATCTCTTTGTCGCTGCGACCGGATTCTTGGCTGAATAGTCGCGTCGGCCTGGCATCCACTCAGACTTCCTACGGCCTGAAAATAGCGCCCTCGTGACCTGGTGCTGCGGCGCCACCGTGGTCCTGCGGCGCCTCTAGCGAATAACCATTGAGCCGGACCGATAGGGGCTGCCCGAAACCGCATGGCGCGTCGGACGGCCCTTCGGCCGATCCAAGATTTCGCTATGTGGAGTTTCGCCATGAACCTTGAATTTGCCGCCACCACCTACCGCGCCATCCGCGACCGCATCCGGGCGCAAGACCCCCAGATCGACGAGCAGACCCTGGCCGATACGGTCGAGGGGCTCACCGATGTCCATGAGATCCTGGCGGCCATTGTCCGGGCGGCGCTGGCCGATGAGGCCATGGCCACGGGGCTCAAGATCCGGATCGCCGACATGCAGGACCGGCTGGAGCGGCTGCAGGACCGGGCCGCCAAACGGCGCCAGATCGCCAAGGACGCGATGATCGAGCTCGATCTGAAGAAGATAGCGGCCCCCGACTTTACCGCCTCGATACGGCCCGGAATGCCCGCCCTGGTGGTGCTCAACGAGGATGCCGTCCCCAAGACCTATTGGGAGCCGGGCGAGCCCCAGGCTGAGCGCGCCAGGTCCTGGCACCGACCTCAAAGCGGGTGCCGAGGTTGCCGGCGCCACCCTCTCCAATCCCGAACCGGTGTTGAGCGTGAGGACACGGTGATGGGCTTCTCAGCAAAACAGCTGCAGCGCTTGCGGCGTCAACCTCGACCACTCGCTTCATCCGCACCCGGATAGCCAATGGCCGGGAACTCACCTATCTCGAGGGCTGGTACGCGATCTCAGAGGCCAACCGGATCTTCGGCTTTGACGGCTGGAGCCGGGAGACCCTCGAATCCCACTGCGTCCTGGCCCGCGAGAACCGCGGCACCTTCCTGGCCGTCTACATCGCCCGGGTGCGGATCACCGTGCAGGCGGACGGGAGCAACCATCATCCGCGAAGGCCATGGCACCGGCGAAGGCCGAGGCACCTCCCCGGGCGAGGTGCACGACATCGCCCTCAAGGCCGCGGAGACCGATGCCACCAAGCGGGCGCTCGCCACCTTCGGCAGGCCGTTCGGTCTTGAGCTCTACCGCAAGGAGCAAGCCGAAGCCTCATCCGCCGGTCCCGCTTGCAGCCGGCCCTGCCTGCTGCACCGCCAGTCGGCGCCGCGCTTGGGCTTCCACCCCGACGACACGACGCCGATCCCACGGCCATCCCACTACTATGGCCGCCGGCAACACAGTTCGACCAGGGAGTTCTTCCCAAAGGACGAAGCCACGGCGCGAGCAACAGACCTGCAGCTGCACCATCGCCGGCGGCCACGACACCGACCGAGCTGCCCCCGGCCGCATCGACAAGAGCCTGCTCGCCATCGCCGAGCCCAAGCGTCTGCGCGACAAGGCGCATCTGAAGTTCGTCGCCTCACAGCCGTGCCTGGTCTGCGGCCGGCAGCCGTCCGATCCGCATCACCTGCGCTTTGCGCAGCCGCGAGCCATCGGTCTCAAAGTCAGCGACGAGTTCACCGTGCCGCTCTGCCGCGGTCATCACCGGCAACTGCATCAGGCCGGCAATGAGCAGGCCTGGTGGGCGGAGCGCAAATTGGACGCGCTCGAAATTGCGCGAAGTTTATGGGAAAAGACGCATGCGTACGTCGGAACTACCCGATAGCAGGAGGTTAGCGCCCTTTCACGGCGAAAACACATTTAAAGGCGTTGCCCCACGTTCTTTTCGTAGCAGCGACTATGCTAGTGGGCGCTACGCTGCAAAGTGCGGCTCAGATCAGCGTGGATATGAATCAGATCACCTGTGGAAGCTTTATCGGATTCACTCCGGACGTTCGGGATTTCGTTCGCTTTTGGATGAGCGGCTATTGCAATGCGGCCGCCAATGGCAACATCTTAAATTACGATCGCTTCCAAAAGAATTCGGCAAAGGGTCAAGGGTGCAGAAAATACAAGTCCCAAACCCTGCCCACCGCGATCAAAACCCTCGGCTTGTGGCAGTGACAGGGGGATCTCCTCCCGAGCGGCTATTTCATGACCGGCCGGCGATGTGTCGGACTTCGGCAGCGTTGTCGCTACTATAGGGTTGCGTTTGACCAACGTTGGAAGCGCAGCCCCTCATCTTCGTCAGTGTGTCGGTTACTGCTCGGCCAAGCTGTCCAATTGCTTCGTCGGTGAGGATCGTCCTCGTGTCTGCAAGCCGGTCAATGTTCGCATTAAGGGCGGTCAGCGCCTCTCTTAGTCGTGCTATCTCAAATTGGACGCCTGGGTTTTCTCCCATCTTGATTTCCCTAAGGGTACTACCAAGCGTACGGGCTTCCTCCGTCAGTTTCCCGAGATTTGTCAGTACGTCTTTGGACGGGAGATCGATTTTTGACAGCACCGCTTCCGTCATTGTCGTAACTACCTTTCCGGCAAAGTTATCGACACGCACCATCGCAACGAGCGCGAGAATCGCAGCGACGATCACCAGGATCGATGTCACATTAATCAGTGCGACCAGAAACTCTACCGGCAGCCTCCGCAGCCGCGCGAAGATCTCCTTTCGGTTGGGTTCAGACAAAAGCGCCTCCTATCGAGTTTCATTGCTCCGGCCTACAGACCCTTGATAGAAAACCTGTCGACCAGGCGGTCCTGCCGGTAGTAGGTCGGCCGCGTGACACCATTACTTTGGGGTGGCGCTTCGGCCCGCGCTGCGCGCGCCGCGGGCTCGATCTTTTCTGAGAATTGCAGGATCCGACTTGGGCTGAGCAGCAAGTACCGCCCGCGACGTCATGTCTGGCGCGGTGGTGAGAGTTTGTATCGCGTCGGGTTGTCATGGCTCTGGCAGACCGATGCGGTCGCTGGTGACTTTTACTGGCGAACTGCGCCCCAGCCTTGCATCCGCAACGAACAGCAGTGTCGCCAGTATAAAACTTATAACTCCAAGAAGGGCGAGAACTGGCATTGCCGCGCTCCAACATAATCGCTTCGAGCCGAGGTCAAGGCAGGAAAGCCATCATCCATCCGTCGCCCCGTGGTACTCGTACGCGGAACATGTGTGGCCAAAGGACAGGTGCCTGGTGGTCGCCCCGCGCCAAGTAGAATTTTGTCCGGCTACGTTCGAACTACTTTGTGCCAGTCGCCCCGGTACCGGTGGTCTCTTTGCTGTCACCGCGTCGCGTATCGCACCATTCCATCCCAGCCGAGGGTTAAGCGGACGTCGCGGACGTTTGGCCCACGCGCGGATGTCGCCCGACATCACCGTCTAGCGCCCGAAGATGAAAAATGGGGACGGTAGGGGCGGCCTTGCCACGTAGACCGGCTGGTACTGCGGTGGCGGTGGCGCACGGTAGAGGGGGGCGTCTGGAGTCAAAGGCATCGGCCGGGAACGCGCCGCCGTCGGCGGTCCTGCATCGGGGATCGAGCCGTTCATCACCACCTTGGTGTTGGCCATTTTCTCGTGTTTCACAAGTCCCCATAGCGTGGCGGCGTTTTTCACCGACAGCCGCACGCAGCCATGCGACACCGCACGGCCGAGATTGCGCTGCTCGTAGGTGCCATGGATAGCGTTGCCGGTCTGGGTGAAAAAAATCGAATAGGGCATCGGCGCATTGTCCCACTCCTCGCTGTAGTGGTCGATCTCCATGCGGAACGGCTTAAATGTGCCGCTGGGCGTGTCATAGCCGCGACCTCCGGTCGTAACCGGCCAGTCGTAAAGTTGCTCCCCGTTGACCGTGATAGTCATGCGCTGGGTCGATTTGTCGACCTCAATTAAAAGCTCGGCGTAGGCGGCTTGGGCAAGCGTCAGCACTGCAATGGTGGCGGCGGTTAGCGGCGCGATGAGGCGGTTGATACGCATAGACGAGCACTCCAGCCACAACGATTGCGTACATACTCCAGCAGAGATAATCATGGCTTCGTGCTCAACGGTCGTTGACCCAGATCAAAATTGCTACCGATTAATATGATCTGTTTGCGCGTATGAAGATCACGGAATTCGTTGATCGTCACATCGTCCAAGTAATCGCTTTGGCCAGTGGTTGATGGCTCGTCTGCGCGGGGCCTATCTGCGGCATCAACCTTCCCGAAAGAGCCGCGCACGCCGCTACGGCAGGGTTGGCCGGTTCTGAGCATTGCCACAATCTGAGGCGTGAGGAATTGGAGTCGATCGTCGCTCTGAAAAAGGCCTCAGCCGAGCCGCTTCAACTGATCGACGATCTCGCCGTTAAGGACTTCCTCGAGCCGGATCAGCGCGCGCGCCACATCGGCGCCGTCCATCACCCGGTGGTCGTAGATAATGCGGACATTCACGCCGCCGTCATCGCCGATATGGCCGTAGTTGACGACGGTGGTGAGTGGCGACAGCGGATGCAACGAGTCGACATTGAGCGCCGAATAGACCGATAGCCCGAAGGTGCCGAAGTAATTGCCACGCTGACGTCCGATATTGAGCCCGATCCACCACAGCAGGCGACGTAAGAAACGAGGCCAGCCGGCGACGCGCAAGGCGCGGCGGAAATCCTTGACGTTGTCGAGCGGCGCGTCCGTCCCAATGCGGATTAGGTCGCGCAATTCAGTGAGCGAGCGCCCGGCAGCGTTCTTTATCAGCATTGAGAACAGGCCGTGATCGCCATGATATTCGCGCTCGATCATCAAGCTCGCGCTTACCGATGGATATTCGTAGAGGTGTGGCCACGGCACCTTGACATAGGCTCGACGCAGAACCGGCATCTCCTGCGCAACGAGCGCGTAGGCCTTGATGAAGATCGCCGACCATTGCGGCCGCTCGCGGCAGGCTTTGCGTGCCGCCACCAGCGCGGCGAGCTGCATGCGCTTCTGCACCGGCAGCGACGGTACTTTTCGGGCGAAATGTAAAAGGTCGATGACAAGGCGCCGGGGCTTGGAAAGTGCAATCGATCGCCCGCGCATAGCCCTTGCCTAATACAACCAGGGGATAATGCGTTTGGTCCGTGCCATATAGGCGTGGTAATCGTCGCCGAACCATTCAGCCATCATCTGCTCTTCGCGCGCGAACCGCAGCGCGAAGAGCCCCAGCGCGCCAACAAGGCCCGCGAGTCCCGCAAACCAATTCGGCAACAGAAGGAATTGCGCGAGCCCAAGCAAGATGAACGACGAGTACATCGGGTGGCGCACGTCGCGATAGACGCCCGCCGTTACCAGCTTGTGCTCCTTACGCAGTTGGAGGCTCACTGACCAATTGCGCCCCAGATCGTGATGGCTCCGCCAGAATAGCCACAGCGCCACGAGCATTATCAGAACGCCGAACATCGCCACCCACGGCACGAACTGGCGGTCCAGCAAGGCCGGGATGCCGCTCGCTATATAGAAGGCCGGAATAATAAAAAGGCTGACTGCCGCGAAGACGAGCAATGCCCATTCGAGGCTGTCGTGCATCGTCCGCGCGAGCGGCGTCTTTCTGGCACGCCGATTATACGGATGCCTAATCACGTACCAGGCGACAATCCCGGCGCACCAAATAATTTCAGCAGCAAGCTTAGTCATCGGGGCTATAATACCAAAATCTGGCCACGAGAGCGATGCTGATACGCGCGTGGAACCCTTCAGCGTATTATCCGTGGCTGATAGGCATTGAAAAAAGCAAAGGGTGAAATTTAAATGCTTTCGGGGAGTTCCCCACCGGGAGTGTATCTCATGGTGCGCTTGCAATCGACTGGCTTGGTCGCGGGCTTGGTCGTCTCCTTCGTCATATCGGCAGCACCCATCCCGTCGAATGCACGCGAGATCGTGCAATTCACCAGCTATCCGGCCGGTACAGTGGTCGTGAAGACCCAGGAACGGCGGCTCTATTACGCGCTCGGCGATGGGAAGGCGATCCGGTATCCGGTAGGCGTCGGCAGAGCCGGCATGGCTTGGTCAGGGACGGTTTCAATCGACGGCAAGTATATACGGCCTTCTTGGTCCCCGCCTGATATTATAAAACGCGAAAATCCGAAAATTCCGAATGTCATTCCAGGCGGCAGCCCTGCGAACCCGATGGGCGAGGCAGCGATGACCTTGAGCGGCGGCGGCCAATACGCCATCCACGGCACCAACAATCCAGGCTCGATCGGCCGATTCGTCTCTCATGGATGTATTCGCATGTACAACAGCGACGTCATGGACCTATATAACCGCGTCAGTTTGGGCACGCCGGTTGTCGTGTTGCGGTGAGCAGGGAGATGGAGAGGGCGTGGACATGAAACTTCAAGTCGCCCTTTCAATGATGGTTGCTGGCGCTGTATTTGCCGGCACGGCGTCGCCGGCCTCGGCATGGTGGCAATTCGTGGCCAACAGCCCGAGCGGGCAGCGGCACGTCTCTGCGCGGTATCCGACTCAGAAAGAATGTGAGACCGCACTCAAAGTCACCGAATCGAAGTTGGCGAAACAGTATCCGGACCTCTACCCGCTGGTCGGCAGTTGTGAAGAATACCGCTGATCTGCCGTCCGAAGGGGCGCGTACGTCCGCTGGTTGGCATTTTTGCCAACAAAATCGTGACGCCCTACCTTAGAGATTAACGGGAGTTGTGACTTTTTTGCACTAGTCGGGACAGGCGTTCTCGTTAATGCTTCAACAAGATTCACTAAGGAGTGGGCTGCAATGAAAAAGTTTCTTGTGGTGGCAAGTTCGTTGGCTCTGGGCTTCGTTGTTCTGGATGGCACCCAGATCGTGAAGGGACCGACAGGTTTGACCGTGAAGTCGGGACAAGCACTCGCGGCCGATATGGTCCGAGCGCCGCCGCCGGCGCCCGCGCCGGTCGGCAAGGGGAAGGCCCCGATCATCGGCAAGGGTAAGGGGAAAGCCCCGATCGTGACCAGGGGCTAGCTCTTTCGGCCCAGTCGCCACTTAACGAGTCGTGGAAAGGGCACCAGTTGTGCCCTTCGAGGGCGTTGCTTTCGCGGCTGAGATCAGTGCCGCCAGCTTTTTGCCGAAGGAGGCATGCATGCGGCACGGTTTACCCAATGCCTGCAGCCTGCTGTTTTGCGTGGGCTTGGCGGTTACTCTGAGCTTGGAGGCTTCGTCGGCCGGTGCGCAGGCCTCGTCTTCCGAGGCTTCGGCTTCTTCGTCCGCGCCCGCTGCTGCACCTCATCTCCCGCATCGACACCCACGGCAACGTCCAGGCACGTCAAACGCCGTGCGGGGGAAGAGCGCCAAGCTTGGTCAGTAAACGACGAACCCTACATCGGCCGCGGCGCACCGCAATGGCGCTATTTCGTCGAGTTTCGGGCGCGCAATGCGGCAAGCTACGGCCACTTGTACGTCATGTTCGGCAAAGTGAACGATCGCCACGAAATAATCAAAAGCGAAGTCGCTGGTTTCTTTCCGGCCGGAGACGACCGCGACTGCGTCAACTGCAGCGTCTATAATTGGACGATCGGTCACGTCTTGCCGGTCCCCTCGGAAATCGGCGCAAGCGACGGCGATCTTGAAGAGCAGTACGTGCTAGCCCGCTTCCGTGTTTGGGTCGACGCGCAGCAGTATCAAAGCCTGATCGCCTACATCAATGAGCGCAAGGCTAACAAAGGCTTGTGGAATGCCTTCTTCGCAAATTGCGTCACCTTTGGCCGCGATGTGGCATCGTTTCTGAAAATCAAGATGCCGCCGCTCATCGCCGTTGCACCCAGTGTAGTAATGTACCCGAAGGACGTGGTCGACGCGCTGCGGGAAGCCAACGGGGTGAAGCAAGAGCAGATGCCGCTGCGAGATGCCGCGGGGCAGCGACTAGTCAACGTCGGAACGAACGGACAGCACGCGAACAAGGGTGCCGAAAAGTAGTCCCATCCTCTATGTCCGCTTTCCGGAGCCAAATCGGTTAAGTGAACAAGTCAGGACAGACTTATTTTACTTTTTGGACGAGTCCAACTCTCAGCTCACCCTCGCGAGCGAGTTGCATTGTTACAACACGCGCGTGATTCCAGCTCACACCACCTCGAATTTGGTTATGCACGTTCTAAGTTGCCGCGCGCGGAGACAATTCAAGGTAGATTGCATGACTGCAAGTGGCGACACGGAACGCGGAAACAAACGGGAAGAATTGGCGAAATTACGAAATGCAGCATTAGCCGAACTCGAGCGCCACGGTTACAACGTGCGCGGCAAAACGCCTCGCCAAATTAGGGATGTGCTCAAGCGTCGGCCGCAACGACAGAAGACCAAATAGTTTCGAATGTTGCACTCGCCGGGGCCTAAGCTAAAAGCCAACCGAATGTCTCCTATTAGTTCATGACTCTCATCCTAGGTGTCCATTCCGGATCGCACGACGCGGCCGCCGCCGTCTTCGATGATTACTCACTTAAGCCGGCGGTCCATCTTGAACGCCTTACTCGCCACAAAAGTGACGGCTCCCGCTATCCGGATCTCGCGATCGACGAAGTGCCCTCGATCGCCGGAGCCTCACGCCGTGTGTCGACGTTGTCAGCGATGGTCTTCGACGCTGGCTTGAACAGCGTCGTGAACTTGGCAACTTGTATCTCGGGCGCGATTTCTCGGGTACCGTCGACTTGGAATTCAATCAATCGGCCAAGGTCCGACGCCTTCATGAGCAACCCATCGAGTGCACGGCACGCCGTCTAAAGGCGGGCCAGATCGGTGCCATCTTCCGCTCTATCACGACGTTCTCAGCGCATTTGAGCGGGAGACCGGTCTGCGTTGTGCGACGGCCGTATAGATTTTGTAGTGACAAATGGAGGGCTCTACGAGGCCACAAGGATGTAGCATCGGGGCTACCGGCATTCCCCCGGCAGCTTGTCCGCTTATGCAGACCGTCAATCATCACGTCGATCTGCTACACATATGAGAAATCACCCTCGGGGCTTTGTTGCGTCACCGCAAAAGGTCACCGTATATTATTGAAGACGGTTTTGCGCGCGAAACGCGTCGCGTCTCTTGGTGCGGCTCTGGCATGATGGACAATGCCGGTTCTGGCGCGAGCCCGGCTGCTCGATCACGCAGCGTCGCTCACCAGATCAGCAACCAGACTGCACAAGCCACCAGGCTGACGACTGCAAAGGCCACGACGATTGCCACGTGGATCAGGGCAGTCACAGCCTGCTCCCTCCAGTGGCTCGTTTGCGCGGGATTTCGAAGCGTCGGCATCGGAATCGACCAAAGTTGTCGGATGCCGGCAAGATAACTGCCGTTCCTGGTGCTGCAATCGCATTCCAGATGTAGCGTAAGGAAGAAACCTTAATGAGCAGCAGGCAAGGCGCGCTGATGCCGTCTTTAATTCATACTACAGGAATTCGCCACCAGCCTCCCCGGGTTGGCCATGCCCGGGCGGAACCCGAAGGCCGGCATCGTGTTTAATTGTTGATTTGATGATTTGAAAAACTCCCGGTCTCGAGGGCGGGGAGGGCAAAGGCGTAAGAGGCAATCGGAAGCGCGTTAGACGGCAGGGGAGCGCGGAAATATTAAAGTCAAACCTGTCCGAACGATACGGATGCTTAATCGATCACGACTACGTGCCATGGGGCACGTCGAAATGTTCGTGCGCCTTCCAAAGTGATGTCACCATCCAGCCGCTTGAAATTCCCACGAACGAACCCGCGATGACGTCGCTGAGGAAGTGGTAGTTGGCGCCAATGAGGCCGATTGCCACCGAAATGGCAGCAAGCGCGTAGACGGCTTGCCACGCGGGAAAGTATACCCATAAGACTGAAATTACGCTGCAGGTAACAGCCATATGGCCCGACGGAAACGAGGTGTACGCACTTCCGTCGTGGAAGAAATTAAAACCGTAAACGCCGTCGCGAAGAAATGACGGATTGTTGCGCGTCCAGGTCTCGGGCCACGTTCGCCCAAACACAAATTTGAGCTGCGCTTTCGTCATTTCCGCGATTATCAGGCTTGTACTGCAAAGTAGGAGGCAGTTTTGAATCCGAGAGAGTGCCCGGCCCGACAGGTTCCACAGGCCAAGGCCAAAAAAGGTGACAACTGCGAACGGGACCAAGGGGTCGGGCCAGTGGGCAAACGGCGCGAATGAAGCTGGGTGCGCAACTCGTTCTGTGGAAGATGAGTGCGATCGGCCGGTCGAGCCATTGGTAAGAAACGGCGGCCACAAGCGCGGTTCCTGCAAGACTGATCGTCCATTTCAACAGCGCGCTCATTGACCTTGCTCCATTTCTGCTAGCCGAGTCTGCTGACTTTGACGCACCGACTGCGGCGCATTTCAGGCGGGGGCGGGTGGCCAGGTGGCATCGGGCCGCAGGAGATACTGGATGCGGCGCATCCACCACCCGACCCTCCGGCTCTGAGGCCTTTCGAGCGTGGCTTGGGGCAAGGTCGGTGCTCGGCCGCGCGCTTGCGGGGTCTTGTGGATTTTTTGGAAGCCGCAGGACTTCCGCTCTTCGTCCAGATCACAAACTTCTTGGCGATTTTCGGAATGAGAGAGGCCGTTTCGACGATCGAACCCTGCCGGGAAAGCTTATGGAATGCAAATATCGATATCTTCTTCTTCGCGCCACTAAGCCTTCGCCAGAAGAATATGATAATCGCCGTTGCGAAGATCCTTCCGCCACAAAACAAGCGCGTTGGCGAGATTGGCCAACAGGTTCAGCGCTTTGCCGAGAACTGGGCTGCGTTGTCCTATGATTTCTTGGATCATGGCGGGGTATTCGCGAAAATACAGAACGGTGAAGCCGAGGCTGCGGCAATAGTCGAGCAGAACCGGGGGCCTCACAACGGGATGAAACACCGTCGGAAATGGCGCACGGCCGGGCTGGCCGGCTGTCCTTTCGCCAAGGATATGCCGGTAAGCGAGGACGTGAAACCAGTGTGGCGTCACCTTCGTGATCCAGCCCGAGAAGGATTGCGGGTTGGGCGCGGCGATGAAAAGAAGCCCGCCAGACCGCAGCGATTTGTGAAAGCGACTGATCGCTTCGTCAGGGCAAGCGAGGTGCTCGATCACATTATAGCAAACGACAAGATCGAAGCTGTTTTCGGGAAAAGTTGCGGTCTGAACGTCTCCGAGAATCTTGGTTGTTGCATGGTTACTTCCGTTCCATTTGCGTTTCGTCGATGTCAACGACCGTCACCCGGGCGTCGTCCGTCAGAACTCGCCGGCAGGTAGGAAAAGGAACCGCCGCCGGCCTCGTATATCCGTACACCCTTCGCGGGGATGTATTCAGAAATAAGCCGGTGCACTTCTTCCAAAGAGGCGTGACCCGTTAATCGAACCATCCGCTCTCCCAGAACGCTGTCGGCCAACACAAGATCTTTTGTTTCCCCCATGGTATCTACGCTACCAACTCAGCGACGCGAATGTCCAAGGGAAAGTCTTTCTTCAAAGCGTCTGGTACTCGACATAGCGATATTCAGACGTTCAAGAGCAGGTCTTTTGTGAATGAGCGCGCATGACCATTTTGCTTTGCTCTGTTCGATCGGGTGTGGGCGTTTGCAACTTTTTTACTGTCGCGTCTTTGCCGCACAAAGCCCGAGCGCGCCGAGCACGACATGCTCACATTTGTGTGCCCGCGCTGCCAAGAACTAATGGTCGCGGTGGTAAATATTCTGCCGAACGCGCTTAAGGGTTTCAGCGTGTTTGACCGCTGAACGCGCGGTTTTACGAGGGCCAGGTCGCACCGTCACCTGGGCCCTTCCTTAGGGAGGGGGGCATAATCCAGCCCGCGAAATTGGTTAGCGCCTCCTCCAGGAATGAGATTTTATTCGAAAACGTTCCGCCTTTGGACCCTAGCGAACATCCTCGTCGCAACACCGTCGTGATTTCCGTCCATAAATATTTACAGCACCGGTCCACCATTGCGCGCATCCTGGCGCGCGATGCTCTGCCTAGCATCACGCTTGTGGCCTTCAGCGGACATGGTGTTCGCGACCGCGATGGTCCCCTTGCGGGAGTAAGTTGGTTTCCTGTCTCGCGCGCGACAACATCCAAAAACGTGACTGGCCTTAAAGGCTGAACCTACGATCGCGTCGCCACCTACAAATTGGTGTTTTCGTCGAGTTGCGCGCAGCGCTTGCGCGGATTTTTTCGGAGGAGGAAGCCGCACGACTTTAGTCTCGCCTCTCATCCGGATCACAAACGTCTCGACGATTTTCGGAATGAAGGAAGGGTTAAGCAGCCCCGGCCGCGGCAGTTGTGGCGTCCGCCCGGCCGGGGCCCTGTCGAGCGGGGTAGGAATCCCAGCCCCGCTGTGTTGGCAAAAGGAAATCAAATCGTGTTTGGTTGAACGCATCCTACGCCCGCTTTTTGCCTAAGCGGACAGGGGCGCATTTTTAGATAGCGCGCGATTTTTTCTCGGAACGCCCGCTCGAGCTGCGGGTGTCGCAGCCGATTGGCGGGCCGTGGCAAAGGTTTCGGCCATCGCAATTTCGCACGCCGCGCATTCGGAGATGCGCGTATCGTAGCCCTGCCGGTCTGGCTCAAAGCTCGTCACCAACATTCCGGCACCGCACGCGGGGCATGCAGCCCGCGACTTGGAGAACCATGATGGACGAAAGAGGCGGTATTGCAGCATGTGACACCCCCGAGTTATGCACCATAGGGCCCGTATCGAGAGGGGACAGCTGACAAACTGGTTGAAAGCAAATAATCGCCTGACGCTGTGTCCGAAGAGCCACAATAAAATCCGCATGAATTTCTCGACCGATGGCCCGCCGGCAAACGAAATCGCGGCCCCGATCAAGAGCTTGAACATGAACACCTGCCGCGCGCGGAGAATGCTGTTACCAGCGAGCTTTGCCACAATTTGTGCGCGCGTCAGCAATTATGGCGAGCGGCCATTGCCTTCGCGCTACGGCGCAGCATTAACCCGTTGTGGGACGCGAGAGTGGGGCCGCTCAGTTCCTCCGCTTGGTCCCGCGAAAGCCGAAAACCTAGGGCTACACATAGAGCGCGGAGTAGTTTTTCTGGACTCCCGCTTGCGCGGGAATAAGCGAAAAAAACAACAGCCCTAGAAACGCAGTTCCTGCCGCAAGAAAGCGGCAATGGCGGCGGCCGGCACGTACTAGGCCGCCACCCGGACACCGATGCGAGGAGCCGCCTGTTCTGCCGGCAGCTGTATTTGCGGATTTTGCGGCTGATGGATGCCGAGCGGGCAGCGCCGTTCAGCGTCGAATACGCCGGAGCCGGAACCCTGCGCCGCGGTGATGAGCGAGCCAAACCGCGCGCGCGTTTCATCGACGGAGAGCAACGCGAGATCGGTCTCCCAACTTGTTTGACGATGGTGGCCGCCAGATCAAGCCAGGCGACCACCACGCGCGGCCGCCGACCAGTGACTGACGACATGAGGGGCGGTGATTATTTTGCCCTTGCCGAGATAGATGCCGTAGCCGGTGAACTGCTTTTCCAGTGGCGAAGTCTTGACGACATTGACGGCCTAGACCCGCAGTTCGTCGTCAAATGGCGGCGGTTGTGGCTGCGCCAGGCCGGCGGGAGCGACAATTACATAATCTGGATCGCGATCAGGATCTAATCTTTATCGCGATTTTAGCCACCATCACCACAGTGAGTCATGACAAGGGGGTCATGCATCTGCTCGCGGGCATTAAGAGGCACCCTGCAAAGCACTCTAAAAAGCACTTGCGTGCGCCGGCTGGGCTCGCGCCATGCTTGATGCCAACCAATAGTTAGGATTGTCCTTCCGCTGCATGCGGAGCCATCGATAGTCGCTCTGCGAAGCCGGGCGGATGTCCGAACTCAGGTTGTCGAGAACAAGATCATCCTCTCGCGTACGAACGACCAGGACAAGATGATGCTCGCGCGAAGGCAGGATCACTTCCGCCAGCAGCAGCGCGCCCGACGGCCATCCGCGCGCCAGCAGCTCGTGGCGCTTGGTGACGGCATAGTCGCTGCAATCGCCTTGTCTCGGGGCGATGTGCCATTCGGCGTGCAAAATGTCGGGATTCGGCCGCGGCGCGATCAGATGATTGACGACGCGATTGACTTCCAAAAGATCGGTAAGCCGCATTTGCGTTAGGGTTATGAGGCCTTGATCCGCCTCGCCGTCGCGGACCTCGCACTCCCGCGCGTAATGGAGACAGAACCGCACGAAGGCGAGCGGCGCGAGCGAAGGCGTATCGAGTTCCACGCGGACGGCTTGCGGCCGCGCCGGTGATCGCGTCTCCTGCAGCCGCTGCCCCGAGACTCGACCCGCGGCATCGCGGTGCAACGGCGTATCCGCCGCCGCCCGGCGACCACCGAGAGTGCCGAGAAGAAGGTCGGGATCCGCGGCCGCGGCCCGCCGCAAGGGCAGGGCCACCAGCACAGCTACCACCATCGCGGCGAACGCAAACGATGCGGCCAACCATTGCCGCGGAAGTCGGATCAACTCCGTTTTCCGTCCACCCACGACGACGCCCCAACGAATGCCCCAGACAGCGACCATGAAAGCCCCGTGCCTCCGGCCAACGGCAGCATCTTATACAAGCTGGCCCATAGGCGAAGATCCAATGTCGGTCCGGTTGCCGACTGTCCGCCAGCACGGAATTCGCGGTTTCGCGTGGAGATTCCAACTAATAGGAGCAGTAGTGCCGACGCCTGACGCGCGCCTGTCACGCGCATGTGATGCGCGACAGGCTTCCCTTGGGTGCGCTTTGGGAATGCCGTCGCCCGATTGTCGCGCTACCGGGCGGCGAACAGCGAAGACCCTGCGACAGCGCCCACCAATGCCCGGTCGTAGCCCCGCCGCAAGACGCGCACGGGGGGTAGGATCGATGCAATCAGGTCGTCTGCAATTCCGCGGCGGCGCCGCAATGGCACGGCCGCCCTAGTATCTTATTGATCGCGCGCGCGAGCGTGCGCGTGTGCTCTTCCTGATCCATCATGGTGAAATGCGTGCCCGTTACCTCGATGACTTCGAGCCCCCTGGTGAAGGCATTATCCCAGCCTAGATTATCGCCGAGGATGCGGAACGCCCTGTCGTCTTCATCGGGTGCCGGTCGGAATAGAATGCCACGGCAGTTGAGCGGGCGAATACTGTAATGTCCGAGGGTGTTCTCATACAGCCGTTCGACCAAGCGCCAGTGCAGCGGGATGCCCATCGCGTCCGTCTTGGAGGTGAGCTGGCCGGGATCGCGCAGGACCGTGGTGATGAGAAAATTGGCGACGCTCCCCAATTGCTTGACGATCATCCACGATAAGATGGAGTACGAACGCGCCAGGCGGCCGGCAAAGGATTGCAGCAACGCGGGGCGCGCTGTCTTGCGCGCATCGGGAGTCCAGACATCGCGCAATTTCCGCCACGCCAGCTCATGCGGCATGAGGTCCTTTGGGTGCTGCGCCGGCGCATCGAGCAGGATCAGCGTCTCCACTTTTCCGCCCTGTCGGCAAATTTGGTGTGCCGCCTCGAACGCCATCAGACCGGCGAAGGAATAGCCCGCGAGGATGCAGGGAGAGTCCCCCGCGTGCTGGCGAATGGCGGCGACATAGGGCGCGACGAACTGCTCCATGCTCGGCAGCTGCATCGAATCGTTTTTCGCGGCGGCGCGGCGCCAGGCCGGCGGCCACGGAATTTCAATCCCATAAATGAGATGCCCCGGGCCCATCAATTGCGCGAGGCGGAACTCGACTAGCCCGGCGCTGAGGAAATAGATGGGCACGCCTTCGCCCTCCTGAAACAAAACGACAGGAGGGCGCCGCCGTTTGTTCGGAACGATATCGCGCTTACCGAGATATTTCGCCGCACGAAGGATTCCGTTCCAGATTGCCGCGCGCGCCTCATCCTTCGACGCGACCAGGGACGGACTCTCGATGGTGGGCTGCACGTCTCCGTGCTCCGCTTCCCAACGCAGCCTCACAGCCTCATCCCGCTTGTAGCCCTCGTAGCATTTGTTTGAACAGAATTCGCCACGCAGGAAGACGTGGCGCAGGGCGCCGAATTCCATTCCGCATCGTTCGCAGTATCGCATCAGGAGGGCCCCACTAGATCCTAAAATTCCGACGCGCGCATTACTCCGCCCGAGCGAACGAAAAATTCGATAATGAATAGTGAAGATGCGACGTCGCCACCGGTGATGGGCAGACGACCCGGACATCGACCGAACTGGAGCGGCGCTCGACGCCTCGATGGCATATGCGGCAAGCAATTCATGTCAAGCTTTTATGCGAATATACCCCGACGGCCTTGAGCTTAGCATAATGTTTCGGCGAGCTTGCGGGCAGTTTTTCAATTTATCGTTAAAGTTGACCCGCCTCACTTAGGCACCCCTTTGGGATCCGAAGCTTTTTTGGTTCTTCTAAATTGCCTCCGCGATGCGCTGCGGCGGAGCCATGTAAAAACTTGCCATGCGGCACAACTAAGAGGATATCGTTTGGCCCCGTCCGCTGTGCCTGCGAAATGCCAAACGAACAAAAATGTAGTGGTCTCCTTTCGCGGTACGGCGACTTCCCGTCTGGCGACCGTCAACACCCCAAAACCGTGTTTGGCCTAAAGGGGCACCTACGAATCCACCGCGTCGCGATCTACGAATTGGTTTCTCCGCTGACCCGCCGCGTTCGTCGCTTTCGGGGTTTTGCGGATTTCTTCGGAGGAATCCGCACGACTTTAGTTTCGCCCTTCATCCGGCTCACAAATGTCTCGGCGATTTTTGGGATGAGCGAGGGCGCTTCGACGACCGGGCCTTGCAGTGACGCTTCAAGGTCGGCGGCCACACACGCCTTGCGCACGTAGTCTTCCGCCAGTTGAAGCATGCGATCGCGTTGCTTGTCATCGTGGAATGATTGCGCCTTTATCCGGCATTCTTCCGCCAGGGCGCGGCACCGTTCGCTGAAAAGGACGCGGCTCCGTTCGGGCATGACCGCTCACTCAACGCTACGCATACTTACTTGCTTTCGTACTTGCTTTTATTAAATCACCATCCCGCGAACGGACGGCGGTAGCACCATACAGTCGACCGTCACTCAGACCGTATGGCCGTGCCGCATTAACCATATCGTGCTTACCTGCCGGCGGCGGTATTTTCCGGCCGCAGGCACTGCCCGAATGTCGACTAGAATTTCGGTAACCTATCGCAAACGTTGCCCTGCAAGGACTGCGAACGCGATCTGCGTTACCGCGGAGGGACGTGCATGCGATCGCTTCTCATTGCAATATCGTTGGTCACTGTCGCCGGCTGCAGCTCGCCCGAGCAACAGCGGACAGTCGCGGACGCGTGTACGTCGGGCCGCTGTTCCGACAAAACGGGCGCGCCGCTCGCGTTGACGCCGTCGTCGTACAAGCCGCATCGAACCGCAAAGAAACCAACGGCGGCCGACGTGACAAGAAATCTCGTACCCCGCGCGGCGCCAGACAGTGCAAGCCAGCTCGGTCGCAACGAAGCAAAAGCAAACCCCGATATCGTCGGAGTGCGTGGGCCGGTGCTCCAGCCTGCTGAGCCGATCGATCCGTGATGACGAAGGCGGAAAAGACTGTGGCAGCCAGAATGGCGAATCCATTATCCGCCGAATTTGCCGACGTGTGGCGGGTGAGCAACCCCATCGACTTTGTCTGCGGCACCGTGAAGGGAAAGAGAGCCTCCGACGGGAAGGAAGGCGTGTGGGCTTTTCTCTACGTCGTCGACGAGCAGAGGGCCTATCTGATCGGTGACAATCCAGATACGGTCGCGGGGATTTCCTACCGAAACATTTGTGGCGAACCGAGGTTCACGAAAGCCGGCCGTCATTCAGGATCGGCAAAGTGCGATCGCTCTCCGCGCTTTTCGCACGCGGAACATGAGCCAACCGCCGAGCTCAGTTTCTGAGTTCCCGCCGGACCCGTCCCCTGTGCGAAGGCTATCGCAGGATCAGCGACCTGCTGTGGCCCGTTATCCGCTCTCGCCCGCGGAAGCGAGGACCAAATGCGGCCTGCTGAAGCAACAGCCCGTAGCACGCACGTTCCCGTCGCTCCCGGCGCGCCCGGTCGCTTAGCCCCAAACCCAGCGGCCCCGGCCGTACGCAGTTGTGGCGTCTGCTCGACCGAGGCCGCTTAAAACGGGGTAGGATACGCAGCCCCGTTTTTAGCAGACACGTCGCCTTTCGCCCTAGGCAGAAAGCAGACGGATTGCGGGATAGCGGGCGCCGACAATGGCAGGGCCGCTCGAGCGCCCCCGTTGATCGCGCGTGCGAGCGCGCGCCAACTTTTGGGGTCGTGTTTGGGGCGCGGCGGGGGCCGAATATTGCTGGCGAAAAGGTTCCGGCATAACATGCGCGCATGCGCTCCAGCCCTGCCGATGGCCCCGCGGTTGCCAAGACAGCCGCAAATAAGTCCGCCCAGACAAGTTCGCGAGCCTGGTTCGCGCGCGCCCGCGCTGACGGGGTCCATAGAAAAAGATTTTCGACGCGTGTGCTGCCGGAGCTGGTGCAGGAGCTTGGCCGCGCGTTTCGGCGATGCGCCCGCACTGCTCTCGGTCCGGGAGCGCTGGAGCTTCGCCCAACTCGCGCAGCGCGCAAACCGTACTGCGCGCTGGGCGCTGGCGCAGCACATCGGGAAGGGCGATGTTGTTGCGCTGCTGATGCCGAACCGGCCGGACTATCTGGCGACGTGGCTCGGCATCACCGCCGTTGGCGGGGTGGTGGCTCTCGTTAATATTAACCTGCGCGGGGAATCGCTCGCGCATTGCCTCAATCTCGCGGCGGCAAAGCACATCATCGTGGCGGGCGAGTTCGCCGATGCGCTGCTGACGGCGTTGCCGACGCTCACGGGCAAGGCAATGGTGTGGCTGCATGGCGCGGATGGGGGCGCGCCTGAAGCGCGTTTCGCGCGCATCGATGAGGCGGTGGCGTGCATTACCGGCACGGCGTTGACGCCGGAGGAGCGGCGCGGCGTCACGCTCGATGACCGCGCACTTTACATGTACACCTCTGGCACGACCGGCCTGCCCAAAGCGGCAATCATCGATCATCGCCGGTTGATGACATGGAGCCTCTGGTTTGCCGGCATGATGGATGCGGGTCCGACGACCGCATGTACAACTGCCTGCCGCTCTATCACAGCGTCGGCGGCGTGGTCGCGACCGGCGCGGTGCTCGCCGGCGGCGGCTCGGTGTTCATAGCGGAGAAATTTTCCGCGTCGGAATTCTGGGACGACGTCACGCGCGAGGACTGCACGCTGTTTCAATATATCGGCGAACTGCTGCCGGTATCTCGCGAACGCGCCGACGCATCCGAAGGAGACCGCGCACCGGCTGCGGCTCTGCTGCGGCAACGGACTGCGCCTCGACGTGTGGAACAGATTCGAAGAGTCGGTTCCGCATTCCACGCATTCTCGAATTCTACGCCGCGACCGAAGGGAATTTCTCACTGTTCAATGTCGAGGGCAGGCCGGGATCGATCGGGCGCATTCCTTCCTTTCTCGAGCATCGCTTTCCCGCAACACTGGTGCGGGCGGACGCCTCCATGCGCGAGCCATTCCGCGGTGCAGACGGTTTCTGCGTGCGCTGCGCGGTGGACGAGATCGGGCTGGCGATCGGGCGGATTGCCGGTGGCAACGCCGACGGCAAGCGGGATGGCGAGTCGGGAGGCGGCGGGCGGTTTGCCGGCTATACCAGCCGCGAGGAAACGGAAAAGAAGAATTCTGCGCAACGTGTTTGCGCAAGGCGATGCGTGGTTTTCGACCGGCGACCTGATGCGCAAGGATGCTCAGGGCTTTTTCTATTTCGTCGACCGCGCCGGGGATACGTTTCGCTGGAAAGGCGAGAATGTTGCAACGACCGAGGTGGCCGAGGCGATCAGTGCGCTACCGCAGGTGGCTGAAGCGATCGTTTATGGCGTCGCCATTCCCGGTGCCGACGGGCGCGCCGGCATGGCGGCGCTGGTGCTCCGGGAGCATCTCGATCTCGCCCAGCTGCGCAGCCATGTCGCGGCGCGCCTGCCGACCTATGCGCGGCCGCTCTTTGTGCGCATCCAGCGCGCGCTCGCGGCGACCGACACGTTCAAGCAGGCGAAAGGAGCGCTCGTTGCGGAAGGCTATGATCCGCGAGTCATCGCCGATCCGATTTACTTCGACGATCTGGCGCGGGGTAATTCGTGCCGCTCGATGCCGCGCTTTACGATGCCATCCAGGGCGGCCGCATTCGGCTTTAGCACGGCCGGGCGTTTTCCGCGCAGCGTCGTCCGGCTCCCGATTTTCGGCGACCGGGCACGGCACGCCGTCGTACGCCTTTCCATCCCGCCTTTTCTAAATAGTACGCCCGCGTTCGCGCGCAGGCTTTACGCGGTGCTGCCCGCGTCGACCGTGAACACGGCACCGGAGATGCTGCGCCCGCCTTCGCCGAGCAGGAAGGCGACGCTGTTGGCGACGTCGGCGGGCTCGGGCAGGCGGCGCAGCGCGCTCCGCCGCCTCAACTGTTGCCGCAGCGGTTCGTCCATGTCTTGCGTCATGTCCGTATCCATGAAACCGGGAGCGATCGCATTGACGTTCACGCCCATGCGGCCGGCTTCGCGTGCGAGCGCGCGGGTGAAGCCGATGAGCGAGGCTTTGGTCGCGCCATAGACGGAGAGGCCGCTATAGCCGGTAAAGCCGGCTATAGAGGTTATGTTCACAATCCGGCCCTCTCCCTGTGCCATCATGGCGCGAACGACATATTTGGTCAGGACGATGGGCGACAATGTATTGACCTGCACGAGCCGTTGAATTTGAGAATTGTGCATGAGCGCGAGCGGGCCATGGAGGCCGATGGCTGCATTGTTGACAAGCCCGTAAATCGGGCCGAATTGCTTCCGAACAGCTTTGACGAGGTCGGGGATCTTCTCGATTTCAGCGAGATCGCAGGGAACGAAAATGCAGCGAGTCTCGGCTTTGTCCGCTCGGCTTCTTTCACCGCGGCATCGAGCTCGTTGGACATTTTACGCGCGACCGCGATTACCCGATGCCCTTCGCTCGAAAGTCGTCGCGCGATAGCGAGGCCAAGACCGCGGCTTCCACCGGTGACAAGGATGTTATGCATGGGCGCGCTGGAGCTTGCCGGTCTGTGCAACGGGAAGATTTGGCACGAAGAAGACAAACACGGGGATCTTGTGGGATGCCAAGCGCTCGTGGCAGAGCCGAAGGATCTCAGCCTCGATTTCCGACTTGCGCGGCAATTTAGCTTCGTCGGGGAGGGCACCGGTAAGGACCACATCGGCCACGACGATCGCCCCGGTGATCGGGTTCTTTTGTGAACGCACGCGCGACATGTGCACGTTTGGATGCCGATTGATGACCGCCTCGACTTCCTCCGGGTACACCTTGAGCCCGCCGACATTAATGATTTCCATCCCTTCGTCCGGCGAAATAACAACGCTCACCGCGTATAGAAATCGCATCGCCAGTGTCCACGAATCCGTCCTCACCGGCTATCTGGCGGCCAGTCTTGCCAAGATAGCGTTCAGCGATTCCCGCAGAACGGACTTCGCAACGTGTCGCCTTCGATCTTGATCTCGACGCCGTTACGCCGCTCATGCAAAAAGGTCTTCGGAAAGCCCTCACGTTCGTCGGCGACCTCAAAGCCGACGCCCGCTTCTGTCGTTGCATAGGCGTGTTCAATTTTTGCCTGCGGATAGGTGGCACGTAAGCCGTCGAGGATCGTTTGATCGGCAACTTCGCCCGACAGGCGAATATAGCGCGGAGAAATCGATCCCCGCTCCGCGTTCCACAGAACGCGCCGCCAATGCGTTGGTGTACCGGTTAGGTGTGTCACTCCGCGCGCGTGAAGACGCGCAAGGAACCGTTCGAGAGTTTCTCTGCCGTCCGACAGAACGAATGACCTTCCTCCGATAATCGCCCGCAAAAATATCTGCAACCCGCCATAACGGCGAATGTCGTAAAAGGTGCTCCATATAATTGGAATTTCGGCATTGTTGCGCGGCCTAATCCATGCGGCCAGACTGGCGAGCGTATGGACAACCGCCTTTGGCGCGCCGGTAGTCCCCGAGGTTAGCAGCACCCATTCGGTCTGGTAGGGACGTGCGGGTGCCGTTTCGCTTGGCTTCATGTCGTGTGGGTTGACACACAGCGTCGGCACACCGAGCGCCTGATGCTCCGGCCTCGCTCGGTCTGAGACGATCGCGTCCACCTCGGCGTCGGCCATGATCCCGGGAAGATATCCTGGTGCGATATCGGGCGGACATAAGATGAGGCGGCGAGCCAGCCCGTCGATCTCAAGGAGTGCCAGGCCGGCGGCGAGCTGATGCTCTGTTGCGATGAGGACTGACCGTCCAGCGAGCTCGTTGAGACGACTGGCGAAGGCAGAACTGGTCGCAAGCGTTCCGGCGGATACGCTAACTTGCGCATCCGACAATTGGCAATCGGTTAAAGTGGCGTACCCGCGCGTCCAGTCGTGCAGTGCGGAATTAGCTCGCGACGGATTTCGCAGCATGTTCGTACGCCGCTATAAAATCTCGCAATGTTATCGGGAACTCAACATTGTCGGAGGTTGTGAACGGATCGATGCCCAATTCATCTTCGAGGCGGGCAACGATGATGGCAATGCAGAGAGAGTCGAGTTCGGAATCGAACAAGGCGAGATCATCCGTGAGGGGGGCCAGTTTACGGTCCTGCTCTTTGGCAACTTTCTCGATCTCGGAAATTATTTTCGGCCCAAGAGACACGGCTTGCCCACCTCTGAAGTTGTTATGAAATCATGTATATTTCAAACATGATGAGGGGGCAACTTGGCGAGGCGAACATGGTCAACACGGCTACTCCGTCGATCTATTCGTCAGGACGGGAATATCCATGCGTTGCGGCGCCGGCCCGATTTCGAACGCTAGTCTGGGTGGGAACCGTGGTCGCGAGCAGGTGATCGGACACCGCCGGTGTTTTCTGTGCGGCGATGTAAGACAGCCAGTTCGAGTACAGGCGTGTCGCGGCCGTGCGCCAGGTATTGGTCAATTTTGCCGCTGCGATGACCGTCGGAAAGTTAACGAGAAAATCCCCATGCGGCTGTGCCAGTGCCTGCGCGCGAAACTTTTCGAGCGCCTCTACCGCGTCGCCGGCGAAATAGCCCTGCGGTATTGGCGGGTAAGTGTCACGTTCCCCGCGAAGAAAGCGTCCAATATCGACGGTATTCGAGCATGAGAGCGTGCGCGTCATACTCCGGATGGCACTGGAAGAATAGAAACAAGCTCTTTCTTCGTTTGACAAAAATGTCAGGTCCACCGGGCGAGCGGGTCAGGATGTCATAACCGCGCGTTGTGAGACTGCTCTCGTGAATATCATTCCACCGCGAGTGCGGCAGCGCCACGCTTGCGGGAAGTCCATCCATAATTCGATGGCCCTGAACCTTCGTGCATTCGTAAAGCCCGAAGCGCTTTTCGCCGAGCGGGTTGCGGTCTATGTCGTCGATGTGCAGCAATGCGGCATGCGCGACGAGGCACGACCAGATCGATGAAACAGTATGGTCTTCAGCCCAGTCGATAACCCGCGTCAGAGTCGTCCAATAAGGCTCATCCCGCAGGTCGGCGGCCTGCGGCTCTCGACCTGTCACGATAAGGCCGTCGAGGCGGCTACCCCACAGATCGTCGACCGGCCAGTACCGATTTGCAACTTGGTGTTGGCCGAATTCCGTACGTGGCACATCCGGCAACGAATAAAGGCGCACGCGCACGAGGGTGTCGCCTGCAGCCGCTTCTAGCACGGAAAAAAACTGTCGCTCCGTTGCTTGCAGCGCCGCATCGGGCATGTTGTTAATCAGGCCGACATCGATGACGCCGGTCTGTTGATCCGGCGTCAATCGGCGGTCCGCATCGGCGCCCGTCTCAAGTTTTGATCGCCGTCTATCCACCAGGATCGGCATCAAAGGCTCTCCGGCAGCACGACCTTGCGGTCCGTTCTGTGGCGCTCACCTTCCACCTTTCCCGAGCTGGTCGCGTCTAAGGCCTGCTCAAGGTCGGTGATGATATCGTCAATATGCTCGATACCCACGCTGAGCCGAATTGTTTCTGGCCGGACTCCGGCCTTGAGCTGCTCCTCCGCCGTCATTTGACGGTGGGTTGTCGACGCCGGGTGACAGGCAAGTGACTTGGTGTCACCGATGTTGACGACCCGCTGGAACACTTGCAGGGCGTCGTAGAATTTCTTGCCGGCTTCCAGTCCGCCCTTGACGCCGAATGTCAGGAGCGAGCAGGCCCGGCCTCCAAGATATTTCTGCACCAACAGGTAATAAGGGCTATCGCTGAATCCCGCATAGTTGACCCATTCAACTCGTGGGTCGCCGCGCAGGAATTCGGCAACGCGCCGCGCGTTCGCCACGTGGCGTTCCATGCGCAGTGCCAAGGTTTCGATTCCCTGTAAGAGCAGGAAGGCGTTAAAAGGCGCCAGCACAGCGCCGGTCGTTCGCAGATAGTACGCTACGGCAGCGCGCGATATAGGCGGCCTTGCCGTAATGGTCGGAATAGACCATGCCGTGATAGGAGGGGTCCGGCTGGCTGAACATCGGGAAGCGCTCGGCGTGCTCCTCCCACGGAAACTTGCCGCTGTCGATGACCATCCCACCGAGGCTCGTGCCATGTCCCCCGATAAACTTGGTCAGCGAATGCACGACGATGTCGGCGCCGTAGTCGAATGGCCGCAGTAGCATCGGCGTGGCGACCGTGTTGTCCACGATCAGCGGAATTCCATGCTTGTGAGCGACTTTCGCGAGTGCGGCTATATCACAGATGTTGCCGGCCGGATTGCCAACGCTCTCGCAGAACACCGCTCGTGTCTTGCCGTCGATCAGTTTCTCGATAGCGTCGGCTTGATCCGACTCGGCAAAGCGCACCGTGAGGCCCTGGCTCGGCAGGATGTGGGCGAACAGCGTGTGCGTCGTTCCGTATAGTTGTGACACCGAGACGATGTTGGTGCCGATTTTGGAAAGATTGAGCACCGCATAAGATATTGCGGCCTGGCCCGTGCTGACGGCGAGGCCTTCTACTCCGCCTTCGAGCGCGGTAACCCGCCGCTCCAACACCGCATTGGTCGGATTGGAAATACGGCTGTAGCGAAAGCCCGGCGTTTCGAGATTGAACAAAGCAGCGCCGTGGTCGGCGCTGTCAAATGCGTAGGCGACGGTCTGATAGATCGGAACGTCGACCGCTTTCGTTGTCGGGTCGATGTCGTAACCGCCATGGATGGCGATTGTTTCGCTCTTCATGAGTTACTCATGAGCTTCTATGCATTACACCACACACTGTATACCACGCTGCGCAAACAATGCTGCGGCAACTTCGCCCATTGCACGCTCTGGCCCGCATTACGATAGGCCACAGGCACAATGGCTCGGGTCTCGTGCATCCACTGCTACTTGTCGGTTACCGAGAACGACCGGAAGTAAATTCAGGTCGCCAGCCTGGGAGCACTTTCGACCAGAATTTGCCTAAATGCTGTCCACAAAGGAAGAATCCGATCGTCTGGCTTGAGATGTCGGCACAGTGCGCCATGACCTTTTTCCGGATCACTGTCGAACATTATGTGCTTTACAAGGAAATGGTTGAATGCTTGCAGCAGAGGATCCTTCCAATCGGGCGCTTTTAAAATGGCGGTAAATACTTTTTCGAGTTCGCCATCCTCATAGCTCGCAATGCTTAGTGCTTTGGTCATTTTGTCCATGGAGCGGGCTTTTGCGAGATAGGATTTGCCAGTGGCCTCGAGTTGTCGCTGCGTGGCTGGCGGAATTGTCGTCAGCTTAAGTGTCCGCCGCATGAATTCGTCGTGGTTCATCTTCTCCCCGACGGTCGCGACACCCGGAAATGGAGATAGGTTGTCTGTATTACGCTCGCCGTGATCGAGTTCTATTAATTGTTCGTCGTTGGGATAGAGGCTGCGCGCGAACTAGATTCTCCCGGAATTGAACCGAGAAAAAGTAATAGACCCATGCCACATTGATGAGGTCGTCCCGACTGAGGCGACTCCATTTCAAGTTGCATATGCCATCGATGACTTGTTCGAAGCGGACAGAGTTCTAGTTGTGCCTGGTCACTCATGTGAACGCCTTACTCACTAACGCAATACAACGGTGACTTGAAGTTTATTAGACTGGTCTTGGCGCGTCCAATTCTATTGGAAGCATGATTAACTTGCCTGCATCAAGTTCCCGATTGGCAGCTCACTTCATGGTTAAGTATGGCAAGTAGCAAAAATGACTAATTTGGAGGTGCTGTAAGGAATGCGCATTTCGAGGTAGTTTTTGCAGAAAGTCGTCGGTGTCGCAGATAGTCGGTGTCGCAGATATATGACACGCGATCTGCAAAGAGCGCGAGCACGGTGTGGCGTCCCCGAGGGCAGGTTACCCCTAGGTCACCGGCGCGGCGCGCGTGGTAGTCAGCGGCGGCTCGGGTCTTGCTGGCGCGCAAGTGGATATTGATTTAATGATGCAGACCGGCCATTTAGTTTCCCGATGCTAATTCCATCGCGACGACAATTGCGAAATTTACGCAATCCGGCTTTAGCGGTCTTCGGAGCCATTGCCGTTGGTGCCGCGCTTGGATGTACAGTCGGCAAACTGTCCGCGGAACCCCTCCATGGCGTACAACATGTTCTTTATCTTGCCGTCGGTTCGGATCCCGATTCTCACCAGGGTGAACACGAGGGTAGTGGAGAGCTCACAACAAAGTTGACCGTCAGCGTGCTCGTTTCGGCGCATTCGCAAGAAGCAAATTTCTTTGGGGTTGTCCACGCGGACATACCCGAATTCGATTTGTCCAAGGGCTCAAAAAGTCAGGAAATCTGGCGAGACCGGAAATGCCACCACGAACGGGGCTTTCCGAAAATTACGGTGACGAATATCGATGGCCTCGTAAAAAGCGGTCAGCAGACTAATCCTGTCGCCGCACGAACCCGAAAGCTCGGCCTCCTTTTGCCAAGCGACGAGGTATTGGCCTCAAGGAGAATTGGTAATGGCGCTGACAGTTTCGGGTCATATATCGAGACACAAACTGAGACCAAAAACAGTCGTCTTTCGGTCGATCTAAAACTCTACGTATTGCACTGTGATCTGCCGCCCGGCCTGATCCGGTAGGCAACGCAGTTTCCTGTTAAGACTCGCGAACCTGCGCGCTGCTCGGATCCAAACGGATCTTCGCCTGCGCCGTTGCTACTAAACCTATCGGCCGAATGGCTGCGATGAGGGATATGTCTGCACCGGCGCCGTAGCCCCTTGCGGGCGCTGCACACCCTGCAGGTTTTGTTGCGTGTAAATTGAACTGGCGGCCGGCGGGACCGGTTGAGTTAGCGGTCCCTGACCCGTTTTGACGCTGGTTCCGGTACTGGCTGAAGTGCTTGCTGTACCGCCCAGTGGCGGATGGGTCGGGGCTTGCGCATGGGCCAGTGTGGCGAATCCGATTGTGAACACGGCGGCAAGTGTGATGGGTCGGTAGGTCATCTTTCGCTGTCCTTTAGGATTTGGCGCGGCAGTCGACGAATCAACCACAAACGCACAATCACTTTCACTTTCACTTTTCCTGTTTCTCTTCTTTACCTTCCCTAGCGAGGCACGCCTGGAAGTAGCCGCGCTGGGCCTGTTCGACGCCGCTTGCCTTGCTTCCGGCCACGGGCGTCGGGTGGGCTTTGATCGCAAGCGCGCGGCATTTTTTCGCAACGTCCGCGTCGATTGCCGATGCCGCCTGCACCATGAACAAGTGCGCGGTCAGGGCGAAAACGATGGCACCAGTGATGCCGGCTAATTTTTTCATCGCGCAGAATTCACCAGAACTGCCCGACATCTAGGTTAGGGCATCTGATTTAGACGGTAAACATATAGGAGCGATTTTGGTTGCATCTATGGCGATCCAGCAAACAGACCCGCGTTTCAATTAAACCAATAATTTTAATGGTTTATCTGAAATCTGTTTGATCGATTTTTGGCTCCGGCGATAATTTCAGACCATTGCGCGCTGCTGATATGGGGTTCGAGCAATGGTCTTACGAAATAACCTAACAAAACTGTTGCGTGCCCGGCCGCAAATGCTCATCGCATTGGCCGGCGTGCTCACCGTCGTTTGGGTGGCGTTGTTGATCTGGTTGCCGCTGCGGTGGCTACAAATGATTTGAAACTCATGCTTGGCGACGAGCCATTTTTTTGCCGCGCGCAAAAATATTCTTGGGCTTTCCATGGCGCCATCACCATCCAGCCGCTTGAAATGCCGACAGACGCGCCCGCGATGACGTCGCTGGAGGAAGTGTGGGTTTGCGCCGATGAGGCGATCGCAACGGCCAGGGCCGCTAGAGTGTAGGCAGTTCGCCCCGCCGGATAGAATACCCACAAGACAGAAATCATTGCGCATGTGACGGCCATATGCCCAGATGGAAACGATGCATAGGCGTTTCCGTCGTGGAAGAAATTGAACCCCTGCGCAGCCTTTTCTCTTGTGCCGATTGGTGACCCGCGCGCTACCGCCATAACCGGCGCCAGCTAATACGATGCTCAGCGTAACTGAGTGACCCGCAACACGTCGCAATGACCCAACGAATGAAATTTGTCTTCCGGCCCGCACCGCTAGCTTGTATGTAAGTCGGTGTCCTGACGCACTTTGCGCGCATCGAAGTGCTCGTGCGCCTTCCACAGTGACGTCGCCATCCAGCCGCTTGATACACCGACGAACGAACCGGCAATGACGTCGCTCAGGAAATGATAATTAGAGCGACTGCCAGCGCACCAAATACGTAAAGCGTTCGCGCTTTCAGGAAATAAATCCACAAAACCGAGGCGACCGCACAGGTGACGGCCATATGGCCGGACGGGAACGAAGCGTATTCGGGACCGCCGTGAAAAAAATTAAAGCCGTAAACGCCGTCGCGAAGAAATGACGGGTTGTTGTGAGTCGAGCGCCCGCTGTTTCCAAGCCGTAGCTATATTATTCGCATGGGAAATCGGTTTTCAGTTGCGAGTGTAACCGAGCTAAAGCATCGATTTGACATCTATACACCTGATCCTCTTGCATCAAAAACGTTGCAACAGAATGAAATAGGTGAGGTCAATATTGAGACAACCTTAGCCTTCGCATTCGACCGCTATAAGGAAAATCGCGAGACTGGATCTTTCGCTAGTTCTGCATGGTTTACGGCGCGCTCAAAATGTCCACCAGCAGCATTTTAGCATCGAAAAAAAAGTCGCGCGCGGATATAAACCAAAAAGCTTGCATAGTGTGGTTTTCAGGGCTTCCGGGCTCTGGAAAATCGACGATCGCAGATTTGGTAGAACGCGAGTTGTTTCGGCGAGGCTACCATACAATGCTGCTCGATGGTGACAATTTTCGTCATGGGTTCAATCGCGACCTTGGTTTCACCCCAGAGGATCGCGTTGGAAAATATACGACGCGCTGGCGAAGTAGCGCGGCTCATGGTTGATGCGGGGCTGATTGTGCTCTGCGCTTTTATTTCACCATTCAAGATGGAGCGGCAATTTGTGCGTAGTCTGGTTGGCGAAGACAAGTTCATGGAAGTATTCATTGATACACCGCTCGATGAATGCATCAAGCGAGATCCCGAAGGCCTCTACAAAAAGGCCTTAGCTGGCGATATCCCAAATTTTACAGGCGTTACTGCACCTTACGAGTTGCCTCATTCACCTGATGCCGTTTTGCAAACCATCGGTGTCGGTCCGCAGGTCTTGGCGGACGACTTGATAAAACTTCTCGAGGCTCGCGGGATTATACAGCCGCGACAATCCGACTGAGTTTCAGTTTAGGATGCCGTGCTTTCTCCAGT
>CAWHQF010000013.1:0-164798 GCA_963831475.1 uncultured Alphaproteobacteria bacterium | reverse complement strand
GCAGGCCTGCCTGCATTGGAGCCGAAGATGCTCGAGCGGTGGGAAAAGGAGAAGCTGTACCACCGGATTCGCGCGTGCGCGCGGGGCCGGCCGACTTACATCCTGCACGACGGGCCGCCGTACGCCAACGGCCGCATCCACCTCGGCACCGCGTTCAACAAGATCCTGAAGGACTTCATCGTCAAGTCCAAGACCATGGCGGGCTTCGACTCGCCCTACGTGCCGGGCTGGGACTGCCACGGCCTGCCCATCGAAATCAAGGTCGACAACGAGCTGGGCCAAGAAGGCCGCACATGACGGCCGCCGAGATCCGCGCCGAGTGCCGCAAGTACGCGGAGAAGTACGTCGACCTGCAGCGCCAGGATTTCAAGCGCCTGGGCGTCTTCGGCCGCTGGGAAGATCCGTACCTCACGATGAGCGCCGACTACCAGGCGGTCATCGCCGGCGCTTCGTCGAGTTCCTGGACCACGGCTACGTCTACAAGGGCCTCAAGCCGGTGCACTGGTGCATCAAGGACCGCACCGCGCTGGCCGAGGCCGAGGTCGAATACGAGAACCACACCAGCCCGTCGATCTGGGTGCGTTTCGCGCTTGACGTCCGACCCGGCGAAGATCGATCCCGACCTCGCCGGCCGCAAGGTCTACGGCCTCATCTGGACCACCACGCCCTGGACCATCCCGGCCAACATGGCCATCGCCTTCCACCCGAAGTTCGAGTACGTCGGCGGTGGAGGTGGCGGGCGACGTCTACATCGTGGCCGCCGACCTGCTGAAGGTCACCGCCGAGAAGTGCGGCTGGAGCGAACTACCGAGGTGCGTCGCGCGCGTTCCCCGGGCGCGGCTCGAGGACGCCGTCTTCCGCCATCCGTTCCTGGAGCGCGATTCGCTGGGCATCCTGGCCGACCACGTCACGCTGGAACAGGGCACCGGCGCCGTCCACACCGCGCCCGGGCACGGCCAGGAAGACTACGTCAGTCGGCCGGCAGTACGGCATCGAGACCTACTGCCCGGTGGACGCCGCGGGCCGCTTCTTCCACGCCGAGGGCGCCGCGGGCCGGCTGCCCGAAGAGCTCATCGGCAAGACCGTCTGGGAGGCCAACCCGATCGTCATCGAGATCCTGAAGGCGCACGGCGCGCTGCTGGCGCTGGAGAAGCTCGAGCACTCGCTATCCGCACTGCTGGCGCTGCCACAACCCGACCATCTTCCGCGCCACCGAGCAGTGGTTCATCGGCATGGAGCGCAACGACTTCCGGCAGCAGCGCGCTGGAAGCCATCCAGCAGACGTGCAGTGGATGCCCGCGTGGGGCGAGGAGCGCATCTCCAACATGATCGCCGACGCGCCCCGACTGGTGCATCTCGCGCCAGCGCGTCTGGGGCGTGCCGATCATCGTCTTCTATTGCGAGAGCTGCCGCGAGCCGCTGACCGACCGCAAGATCCTGGACCGCATCGTGGAGCTGTTCGCCGAGCACACCGCCGACGTCTGGTACGAGCGCGACGGCCGCCGAACTGCTGCCCGCCGGAACGAAGTGCGCGAAGTGCGGCGGCGGGGAATTCCGCAAGGAGACCGACATCCTGGATCCGATGCCGGGCCGGACCCCGCCGCTTGTCGTGGAGTCGGCCTCTGGGTGCGGCTCCGGCTCGCCGGATCCCTGCTGCCTCCGGGGGGGACGACCCCACAGAATCTCCCGCACACGGGGGGGTCCACCCCCCCGTTCCCCCCCGGCCCCCCCGAAACCCCGGTAGAGTGGTCGACGGCATGTCGTCGTGGTGGGCGGCCATCCACGGCTACCGGCACCCCGCGCTCGACGCCGCCGCCGCCGATCAGCTGGGGCGGATGAGCCACGTGATGTTCGGCGGGCTGACCCGCGTGCTGCTGATGGGCTCTGCGGAGCGGCTGGCCGCGCTGGCCCCGGCCGGGCTCGAGCACGTGTTCTTGTGCGACTCCGGGCTCGGTGTCGGTCGAGGTCGCGGTCAAGATGTGCCTGCAGTACTGGCGCTCGGCCGGGCGGCCGGCCAAGCGCCTGCTGCTGACCTGGCGCGGCGGCTACCACGGGGACACGTTCATGGCCATGTCGGTGTGCGACCCCGAGGGCGGCATGCACGCGATGTGGGACGGGGTAGTGACCCGCCAGTTGTTCGCCCCGGCGCCGCCCTGGCCGGTGGACCCCGGGTACGCCGCGACCCTGGCCGGGCTGATCGCGGAGCACGCGGACGAGCTGGCCGCGGTGATCGTGGAGCCGGTGGTTCAGCGCCTTTTCCAGGAGATCGAAGCCGCTGGTGGCGCGGCCGCAGCGCTCGAACAAGGTCGCTTTCAAATGCAGGTCGCAGCAACGCGCGCGGAACGGCTCAAGGCGGTCGCACGCCGCAAGGACGCGCTCACCGGCGTCAGCGACTATGCTGATCTGGGTGAATTGCCCGTCAAGGTGCTGGATGTGGCACGGGCGGCGGTGGCGCCCGTCCCGGCAAAACAGACTTTTGAGAAATTTCCGCAATTGCGCCTGGCCGAACCATTTGAAGCACTGCGCGATGCCTCCGATCGCATGCTTGCCAGGACAGGCGCGCGGCCGAAGGTGTTTCTGGCCAACCTTGGAAAGCTGTCTGATTTCACGACGCGGGCAACATTCGCGAACAGTTTCTATGGCGCAGGCGGCATCGAGGCGATTACGAATGACGGCTTCAAGGATCAGGCCGAGATGATTTCCGCCTTCAAGGCGTCCGGCGCCAGGCTCGCCTGTCTGTGCTCGTCGGACGCAATCTATGCGAACGAGGCAGCTGCCGCGGCAAAGGCGTTGGGCACCGCCGGCGCCATTGTGCAACTAGCCGGACGGGCGGGCGAAAACGAGGCGAATTGGAATCAGGCCGGCGTACAAGCCTTCATTTACGCAGGCTGCGACGCGGTGGCGACGCTGAAGGCCGCTCATGATATTCTTGGGGTCAAATGAGTCAGATCCCCAATTTCGCCGCCGTCGACTTTGCCGAAGCGACCCCGCCGGCAGGCAAAGTGGCCGTTCCCGACTGGCAAACCCCGGAAGGCATCGCGGTCAAGCCGGCCTATGGCAAGGCTGATGCCGCCGGTCTCGACTTTCTCGATACATATCCGGGCAAGCCGCCGTTCCTGCGGGGCCCCTATCCGGCAATGTACGCGGCCCAGCCTTGGACGATCCGCCAATACGCCGGTTTCTCCACCGCCGAGGATTCCAATGCCTTCTACCGGCGCAATCTTGCCGCCGGGCAGAAGGGCCTTTCCATCGCTTTCGATCTCGCCACCCACCGCGGCTATGACAGCGATCATCCGAGGGTATCCGGCGATGTCGGAATGGCGGGCGTTGCGATCGACTCGATCTACGACATGCGTACGCTCTTCTCCGGTATTCCACTCGACCGGATGAGCGTATCGATGACGATGAACGGCGCGGTACTGCCCGTGCTCGCGCTCTACGTCGTCGCTGCCGAAGAGCAAGGCGTGCCGCATGAGAAACTTTCCGGCACGATCCAGAACGACATCCTCAAAGAGTTCATGGTGCGCAACACCTACATCTACCCGCCCGGTCCAAGCCTGCGCATCATTTCGGATATCTTTGCCTACACCTCCGCGGAGATGCCGAAGTTCAACTCGATCTCGGTGTCCGGTTATCACATGCAGGAAGCCGGCGCGACGCAGGATCTCGAACTCGCCTACACGCTGGCCGACGGTGTCGAATATGTGCGAGCTGGCCTAAAGGCAGGCCTCACAGTCGATCAATTCGCGCCGCGCGTTTCGTTCTTCTGGGCGATCGGCATGAACTACTTCATGGAGATCGCCAAGCTCCGCGCAGCGCGCATGCTGTGGGCGAAGCTGATGAAGCCTTTCAAGCCCGGCGATGCGCGCTCGCTATCCTTGCGCACCCATTGTCAGACGTCGGGCTGGTCACTTGCCGCGCAGGACGTCTTCAACAACGTCGCACGCACCATGATCGAGGCCATGGCGGCGACGCAAGGCCAGACACAGTCTCTACATACCAATGCGCTTGACGAAGCACTCGCGCTGCCGACGGACTTTTCTGCGCGCATCGCGCGCAATACCCAGATCGTGCTGCAGCAGGAGGCCGGTGCAACCCGGATTGTCGATCCGTGGGGCGGCTCGTACTTTGTCGAACGCCTGACCTACGAGCTCGCGCGCAAGGCATGGGGCCACATCGAAGAAATCGAGGCGCTCGGCGGAATGACCAAGGCCATCGAGGCCGGCATTCCCAAGCTTCGCATTGAAGAGGCGGCCGCAAAAACCCAGGCGCGTATCGATAGCGGCGCGCAATCGGTCATCGGCGTCAACAGATATTCGCCGTCGGACGAAGCGCCGATCGACGTTCTCAAGATCGACAATTCCGCCGTGCGTGCGCGCCAAGTTGAAAAACTTCAACGCCTGAAGACGGAACGCGATCCGGGCGCATTGCGGGAAGCGCTTGATGCGCTTACCCGGGCCGCCGATCGCGGCAACGGCAATCTCCTTGCCTTGGCTATCGATGCCGCCCGTGCCAAGGCAACGGTTGGCGAAATCTCTTCGGCGCTGGAAAAGGTATTCGGCCGTCACCGTGCCGAGATCAAGGCGATCACCGGAGTTTACAAGCGGGAGGTCGGCATGACCGGTGCCGTCGAACGTGTCCGAACAGCTGTAGAAGCTTTTGAAGCGGCGGAGGGCCGCCGCCCGCGATTGCTCGTCGCAAAGATCGGCCAAGATGGCCATGACCGCGGACAGAAAGTCATTGCATCGGCGTTCGCAGATCTTGGTTTCGACGTCGATATCGGGCCGTTATTCGCGACACCCGCGGAGGCAGCGCGGCAGGCGGTCGAAAATGACGTCCACATCCTCGGCGTGTCATCGCTTGCTGCCGCGCACCTGACGCTGGTGCCGGAACTTAAGGCCGAGCTCAAAAAGCAGGGCCGCGATGACATCATGATTGTCGTTGGCGGGGTCGTTCCGCCGCAGGACTACGACGTGCTTTTGAAGGCCGGTGCCGAAGCAATCTTTCCGCCCGGTACGGTCATCGCCGAGGCCGCCGGGAAGCTTCTCAAAACGCTCAACAAACGCCTCGGGCACAGCGAAGAGGCTGCGGAGTGAGACGGCAAATCCTCCGCGCCGCCGGTGTTGCGCTCTGTGTGCTGTCATTCTCAGGCTGCGTGGATTCATCAGGCCCGGTTCTTCCGGGTGCGCGCGCCCTGTTCGGCCAGCAACTGCGCCTCCAGTTCTATACGCTGCGCAACGGTGCCGCCGACGAACCGGAACAGGCCACGTACAAATGGGACGGTACGCAATACGCCCATGTCAGTGGCGGCATGGATGACGTTGGTTCTTTCTCGGTGCATCCATTCGAAGGCGCGAACCTTATCGTCCAGACCGCGGCCGCGAAACGGCCAGGCGTCTTCGAATACGCCGTTGCGCGTCGGCTCGCTGACGGTGTCTATCAGGTTATTGCGATCGACGAGGATGATGCCGGCCCGGCTCTGCGCGCCGGTTATTGCAAACGCTCGGGTGAAGCGAGTTGCCGGATTGCGTCGCGCAGGCAATTATTTGCGTTTGCACGTGCCACAGCCCAGCGCCGCAAGGGCCAAGGCGGCCTGGTATTGCGGCTCGCGGATGGCGTTCCGGAGCCGTCGCGCTAGCATGGCAAGTCTCTAGGCCGAGGAAATCCATGGCTGCGCGTAATTTGCCGTCTGCTGATCTGGTCCGCGGGGTGCGTGCCGGCGATCGTGCGATGCTTGCGCGCGCGATCACCTTGATCGAAAGCAAGCGCGCCGACCACCGCAAGACCGCGCACCATCTTGTGCAGGAATTGCTGCCACTGACCGGTAAGGCAGTGCGCCTCGGGATCACCGGCGCGCCCGGCGCCGGCAAATCGACCACCATCGATGCCCTGGGCACTCACCTTACGGGTCAAGGCCACAAAGTCGCGGTGCTCGCAGTTGATCCGTCTTCCACGCGCACCGGCGGATCGATCCTTGGCGACAAGACGCGTATGGCTCAACTGGCCAGCGATCCAAACGCCTTCGTGCGGCCCTCCCCCTCATCAGGAACACTTGGTGGCGTCGCGGCAAAAACGCGAGAGACCATGCTGGTCTGCGAGGCCGCCGGCTATGATGTCGTGGTCGTGGAAACGGTCGGCGTCGGTCAGTCGGAAACTGCGGTTGCCGATATGACCGACTTCTTCCTGGTTCTCATGCTCCCCGGTGCCGGCGATGAATTGCAGGGCCTCAAAAAAGGCATCGTCGAACTTGCCGACATGATTGCAGTCAACAAAGCCGACGGCGACAATATCGGGCGAGCCAAAGTCGCGGCGGCGGAATACCGCGCCGCCCTCAACATTCTCGCGCCGCGGTCGGCAAGCTGGGCTCCCCCCGTCATTACCTATTCGGCGCTGACCGGAGACGGCATTGCTGAATTGTGGGCGCAGGTCATCGCTCATCGGAACAAAATGACGAACTCGGGCGAACTCACGGCGCGGCGGCGCGAGCAACAGGTCAAATGGATGTGGACCATGCTCGAGGAACGGCTGACCTCGCGCCTGCGCAGCGATGCGGCAGTGCGCGTAAAACTTCGCCAAATGGAGGGCCAGGTTGCCGCCGGCAAGCTTGCACCAACTCTCGCCGTGGAAGAGATCGCGAAGATACTCGGCGTTTAGATGTCGCTCACAATTCTTGTCACCGGCTTTGGACCATTCCCCGGCGCGCCGTTCAACCCGACCGGACCGCTTGCGAAGCGGCTTGCACGCAAACGGCGGCCTGCCCTGGCAAATGTAAGGGTCGTCACCCACATCTTCCCGACGAGCTACACCGCCGTCGACCGCGAATTGCCGGCGCTGATCGCAAAGCACAAACCGGACGCTTTGCTCATGTTTGGGCTCGCGCCGCGCGCCCGTGGTTTTCGAGTGGAGACCCGCGCGCGAAATATCGTCGCGCTTTTGCCTGATGCGGCCGGCGATTCGATTGGTCGCCATGTCATCGCCGTCGGCAAGCCGTCATCCGTCCCACTCCGGTCTCCCCGGCGACCACTGCTCTGCGCTTTTCACGGTATCGCTCCGATCGCGCTATCGCGCGATGCGGGGCGCTATCTCTGCAACTATCTTTGCTGGCGGGCGGCCGAACTGGCATCGACCGGACATGGCCCGCGCATAACTGCTTTCATTCACGTTCCGCCCGTCAGACGCGGTGCAAGGCGCAAGCGCAGCAAGGTCTCGCTAGGCCTCGATGATCTCGTCATTGTCGGAGCCCGCGCGCTTGTGGCAATTGCGGCCGAAGCACGCCGTTAACCTCCGCGGCGCATGATGCACGCGCCATGCCGCTTGATCGCCGCCATCTGCTTGTCGGCTCTATCTCCAGTGTCGCTGCGCTCGCAGCGCCGCTGTCAGCATATGGCGTCGAGGCGCTGCAGTTCGGCGCGCGCCCCGGTTCACCCGACGACCAGAGCCGCACCTTGCAGAGAGCCATCGATCAGGCCGCACGCACGCGAATGCCACTGATGCTGGCGCCAGGGGTCTATCGTGCCGGCAACCTGAGGCTTGCAGACGGCGCGCAGCTGTTCGGCGTGCGCGGCGCCACGCGCCTCGTGCTGACAAATGGCCCCTCTCTTCTCTCGGCCGAGGGTGGAAGCAACATAACGCTTTCCGGCCTTACGCTAGACGGCAGAAGTCAGGCACTTCCACAGAACCGCGGGCTCGTTCATCTGGTCGGCACAAAATCCGTACGAATTTCTGATTGTGCGATCGAAGACACCGGAGGAAATGCAATCGCGCTCGAACATTGTGAGGGACATCTGGCCGGCAATACGATCGCACGCTCTGCAGATAATGCCCTATTCTGCAACGATAATTCCGGACTGCTAATCACCGCCAACACGATCCGAAACTGCGGCAATGGTGGAATCCGTATCTGGCAAAGCGTCAAACGCCACGACGGCAGCATCGTCGCCGACAATACGATCGAGGACATTGAAGCGCGTGCCGGCGGCACGGGAGAAAACGGCAACGCCATCAATGTTTTTCGGGCCGCCGACGTTATCGTGCGAAACAACTTTATTCGCCGAGCGGCATATTCGGCAATCCGCGGCAATGCATCATCCGAATATACAAATCATTGGCAACAACTGCGCGGCGCTGAATGAAACCGCGCTTTATGCGGAATTCGATTTCGAGGGCGCCATTGTTGCGGACAACATTGTCGACACTGCCGAAAACGGAGTCTCGATCACCAACTTCAACAATGGCGGACGCCTGTCCACCGTGCACGGTAATTTGATACGAAATATTGGTGTGCAGCGTGCAGGCACGTCTCCGGAGGACGCCGGCGTAGGAATCGGCATCGAGGCGGAAACCACTGTCACCGGTAACGTCGTCGAGAACGCGGCGAATGCGGGCATCCGCGCCGGCTGGGGTCCCTATCTGCGTAACGTATCCATTGCCGGCAATGTCGTGCGCAGTGCCGGCTACGGAATTGCGGTTTCAGTTGCGAGCGGCGCGGGCGATGCAACGATCTCGGGAAATATTATTGCCGGTGCCCGCCTTGGCGCTATTGTCGGAATGGAATGGTCGAAAGCGGTAACTAGGCGATCTCATCAGGGACGGCGCCGGACGATATCCCCAGCTCACCATTGCGAACAATCAGTCGCGATAGCCACTCCTATCCGGTCGAAAAATACCTATAGTAAGAGATCATGCCACGCCTCCGACGTTTGAGCCGCCGCAAGACATTCATGGCCGTCATTTTCGCATTGTTTCTCGTACCAATTCTCGTCCGTACGGTATTCTACGTGGTCAGCGACGACCCGCGCTCATGGCGAGATGCCGACTGGTCGAGCACCGGAATTTTGCCGCCTGCCGCCAAATCTTCGCCCGCCCGGGTCATCGTGTTCACCGGCACCGCTGGCGCCTGGAAAGGCATCTTCTCGGTGCATAGTTGGCTGGTCCTCAAGCACGCGAACGAGGCCGGCTGGCATCGTTACGATGTCGTCGGTTGGGGTGAGCCCGTGCGCCTCAACAATTGGCCAGTGGACGGCCGGTGGTACGGCAACAAACCCGTGATACTCGCGGATATCTCCGGCCGGGACGCCGAAAAACTCATCCCGCGTATCGAAAAAGTCGTGATGACCTACGACTACGCTCGGGCTGGCGACTACCGGATCTGGCCGGGACCCAACAGCAACAGTTTCATCGCGGCGGTCTTGCGGGCGGTGCCCGAACTCGGAGTTGCGTTGCCGCCGAACGCCGTCGGCCGCGATTTTCGTTACGGGTTCTACGCCGGCCGGACCGATAGCGGGACAGGCATCGAAATTAGTCTCTTCGGTCTGGCCGGGATAAAAATCGGTTGGGTCGAAGGCCTTGAGGTGAATGTCCTGGGTCTGGTCGCCGGCCTCGACCTCAGTCATCCCGGATTGAAAGTGCCGGGCTTTGGCCGCATTGGTGTCGATTCCCCCGTTACGACGGCACTGGCCCGCTGAATATCGCGGTACCTCACATCGATTTGTGCAATCCCGGGCCAAGGGCGGGATGCGCATCGGCACACTTCGTGGCAAATTGCAGCAGGAAAACCGAGGCCTCCGATGCGCGACACGCGTCCGCTGCTCGACAAGATCCCTTTCCCTGCCATTCGCCGCGGCAAGCTGGAGACGCTGCAGGTCAATGTCGGCTACCGCTGCAACCAGTCCTGCGTCCATTGCCACGTGAACGCCGGGCCCAATCGAACCGAGGAGATGAACGGCGATATTGTTGACCTCGTGCTGAGTTTCCTTCGACGTCGTCAGATCGGAACTCTCGACATCACGGGGGGCGCGCCGGAGCTTAACCCGCATTTTCGCCGGCTCGTGCGCGAAGGACGCAAGCTCGGCGCAAAGGTCATGGACCGATGCAATCTGACGATCCTTGAGCAGAAAGGCCAGGAAGACCTCGCCGAATTTCTCGCGACCGAACGCGTCGAGGTGGTCGCATCGATGCCCTGCTATCTCCAGGACAATGTCGAGCGCCAGCGCGGCAAGGGTGTCTTCGCTGGCTCGATCCGTGGCCTCAAACGGCTCAATTCGCTTGGCTATGGGCGCGATCCAGCGCTGCCCCTTAACCTTGTCTACAACCCGCAGGGACCCGCACTGCCCCCGGCACAGGCTGCGCTTGAGGATGACTACAGGCGTGTGCTCGGTGCGGAGCACGGCATCGTGTTCAACAAACTATTTGTACTTGCCAATATGCCAATCCATCGCTTCGGATCCGCGCTGCTCAGCAAGGGTGAATTCAACGACTACATCGAACTCCTGCGCGATGCACATCTCGACGCCAATCTCGACGGAGTCATGTGCCGTAACCTGCTGTCGGTTGATTGGCGCGGATATGTTTACGATTGCGACTTCAATCAGATGCTCGGCTTGCCAATGGTACGTGGCAAGCAAACCCGCGCGCACCTGGCAGATCTGCTCAATGACGTGATCGCCGGAAATCCGATCCGTGTTGCAGGCCACTGTTACGGGTGTACCGCCGGACAAGGATCGAGTTGCGGGGGCGCGCTGCATGAGGCAGCGGAATGACCAGGACAACACTGTCAATCATCATTCCTGTGCTCAACGAGGCCGGCGTAATCGAATCGGCGCTCGCAGCACTTTCGTCCTATCGCGCGCGCGGCGCGGAGCTGATTGTCGTCGATGGCGGCAGCCGGGACACAACCGCCGCGCTTGCGCAACCGCTTGCAGACCGCGTTGTGATCGCGGCGCGAGGGCGCGCGCACCAGATGAATGCCGGCGCCGCTCTGGCGCGCGGCAATATCCTCCTGTTCTTGCATGCAGACACAAAGCTTCCCGACAATGCGGACATGCTCGTGCGCGAAGGCGTTGCACGCTCGGGACGGAATTGGGGCCGCTTTGATGTGCAATTCAACGATGGGCCACTGCTCAGGTTGATTGCCCTTTCGATGAACCTGCGCTCTCGCATTTCCGGTGTCGCAACCGGCGATCAGGCCATGTTCGTCTCGCATGCGGCCTTCGTTGCCGCCGGCGGATTTCCCTCGATCGCGCTGATGGAAGATATCGCGCTGTCAGCGCGCCTCAAAAGGATCGGTCCACCGCTTTGCCTGCGCGCGCATGTCACCACGTCCTCGCGCCGCTGGAGAGAGAATGGCATCCTGCGTACAGTTTTTTTTATGTGGCGATTGCGGCTAGCCTATTTCATCGGTGCCGATCCCGCCCGACTTGCGCAGCGCTACGGCTATGCCCCCGCTGAGCAATAATTCAGTTTCGATTGCGATCCTGGCCAAAGCCCCGATCCCCGGGCTCGCCAAAACTCGTCTGATTCCCACGATCGGAGCACATGCCGCAGCCGTTTTGCAGGAGCGTCTGACCGAGCGGTCTTTGGCAACCGCGTTCGCTGCCGATATAGGTCCGGTGACACTGTGGTGTGCGCCCAACGCAACGCATGATTCATTCGTAAAACTGGTCGCACGGCTGCGAGTAACGATCCGGCCTCAGCCCGAGGGAGACCTCGGCGTACGGATGCTCGCGGCTGTTGCCGCCAAGAATGGGCCGGTCCTGGTGATCGGGACCGACTGTCCCGCTCTGACCGATGTCCATCTTCGTGGCGCCGCAAAGGCGCTTCAGGATGGCAATGATGTGATCCTTATTCCGGCGGAAGATGGCGGCTATGTCCTGATCGGCATGCGCGCCGCACAGCCTGCTTTGTTCTCCGGTATCGCCTGGGGCACGAACACGGTGCTTGCCGAAACGCGTACTCGCATCATCGAACACCGCCTCATGCTGGTCGAATGCCCTCCTCTTTGGGACGTCGACACCGAAGCGGATTATTTGCGGCTGGAGCGCGAATATCCCGAGCTCAAGCTATGACCACGACTGCACTCGTATCAGAATCAAGCCAAACACAATGAGCAATGCCGCGACGACGCGCACAGCGCGCAGCGGCTCTTTCAATACGACAACGGCAATGACCGCACCAAACAGAACGCTGGTTTCGCGCAGTGTCGCGACGATGGCGATCGGTGCAACGGTCATCGCCCAGATTGCAATTCCATATGAAAGGACCTGCAGCGCGCCGCCTGCAAAGCCTCGTCGCCAGTAGCGCCGCATTGCGGGGATGACGTCGCGGCCGTCGCGATAGAGCGCGTAAGGCAGCATCACCAGTGCAATGCCGATAAACAACCAAAGCGAATAGGCATTTGGATTGACGGACAACCGCGCTCCGACCCCGTCAACGACAGAATAGGTGCAGATGGTGAGTGCCGTGAACAGCGCGAAGCCGACCGCGCGGCGGTCAATGGCAGCGAGCGCGCGGCCTCCACGCGTGGAAAGCAGCAGAACCCCGGCAACAAGCGAGACAATTCCCGCCCAGCCGACGGCCGTTAAAGTCTCGCCCACGAACAAGGTCGTGGCCGCCGCGGTCATGAGCGGCGCCGACCCACGCGCGATCGGGTAAACCTGGCCGAGATCGCCGGTGCGATAGCTCTCGATCAGCGACGCGAAATAAATAAGGTGGATGACAACGGAGGCCGCGAGCCACGGCCAGGCGGGCAAGGCCGGTACGCCCACCAAGGGTACGACCATAAGGGCCACAAGGCCGGAGCCGATCGATATCAATGTTGTGGTGGAAAGCGGATCAAGCCCGATCTTGATCAGGGCGTTCCAGCCGGCATGACATGCAGCGGCAAACAGAACGGCTAGAAAAACATAGCTCTCCATTCGGAGGGTTTATGACCGGGAACACATTGGCAATCCATCAAAAAACTGGACCATCAAGGCCGTAGAATGTGCGCCTGCAGCATTTCGGCAGACTCGGCTGAATACCGCACTGCGCCCGGTCAAGGGGGCCGGTCCCGGGGTCAAAGCCAAACACGGCACATCGAGTAGGGAGACAGGGGGTAAGCTTGCTGAACCTCATTTTTATATCGCCCAATCCTTTAATGACTAGCCGTATGCACGGGGCGAGAGTATCGTTTGATAAACGCCAGCAATAATGGCGCTATCCGGGAGGAGACCATGAGACAATCACGTCTTTCACGTCGTGCCGTTCTCAAGACCGCTGCCCTCGGTTCCGCAGCGGCAATTACTGCACCCTATGTCAGCGGCGTCCACGCTGCCGGCACACTCACCTTAGGCTGTTGGGATCATTGGGTCCCCGGCGCCAATAAGGCACTGGACAAAATCTGCAAGGAATGGGGCGACAAGAATAAAGTCGACGTCCATATCGATTACATCACCTCGCAAGGCGAGAAGGACAAGCTGACCGCCGCAGCCGAAGCGCAGGCCGGCACCGGTCACGACATCATGTCGCATCGCGACTGGAACATCCGCATTCACCAAGCGCAGCTCGAGCCGCTCGACGACGTCATCAACGCGCTGATCAAGAAGTACGGCCCGATCAGCCCGGTCGCCGAATATCTCGCCAAGAGCAAAGGCGTGTGGCTCGGCGTTCCGACTGCGGTAGGCAGCCAGGTAAAACCGTGCTGCTCGCGTCTCGATCTTTACAAGGAACACGCCGGCCTCGATCTGCGCGCCATGTTCCCGAACGACGAGTTCGAAATACAACAAGGCCGATACCGACAAATGGACGTGGGATCTTTACGTCGAGTTCGGCGCAGAAGCTCCACAAGGCCGGCTTCCCGGTCGGCTTGCCGATGGGCCAGACTTCCGACGCGGTCGACTGGGTCGGCGGATTGTTCAATGCCTACGGCGCGGTGTTCATCGACGGCAAAGACAACATCAAGATCAACTCCGATCAGACCCGGCAGGCGATGGAAATCGCCCGCAAGATCATGGAAGCAAGCCCGCCGGAAGTTTACGCATGGGACGACGCTGGCAATAACCGTTGGCTTATCTCCGGCAAGGGCTCGGGCATCATGAATCCGCCGAGCGCCTGGTCGGTCGCCAAGCGCGACAACCCGAAGGTGGCGGAGCAGTGCTGGACGCATGCCGTGCCGAAGGGACCGAATGGCCGCTTCGTCGGGCAGCTCCCGCAATTCTACGGCTTGTGGAAGTTCTCCAAGAACAAGCAGGCGGGCAAAGATCTCCTGCTCCACATGTCGGAGAAGGAATCGATCGCCCAATTGGTCGCGGCCTCGAACGGCTACGACCTACCCTCCTTCAAGACCATGTACGATCTCGACACCTGGAAGACTGTCGAGCCGCCGACCGGCACCGTCTACAGCTATCCGCCGCGCGGCGACGAGCAGACCTCGATGTTCGGTGCGCCGGCGCGCTCGGAAGTGGGCGCCCAGATGTACAACCAGGCGATCAACACCGTAATGATCTCGAAGTTCACGCAGGGCAAAGAAAAGCTCGACGAGGTGATCAAGTGGGCCGAGAAGGAACTCGAAGGCACCTTGCGCGCTTGAGCGTTCTTCAAGGCTGAAGAAACAAATGCATGCCGGCCGTATTTGGCCGGCATGCTCGGCCTCCGAAACCTCAAAATGGGCCGGCCAGAGGCTGGCAGCGCGGCATGGCAGATACCGTCCATTCCTGGGGTGCCGCCGTCGACAGCACGGCTGACGCGCCTATCAGGCGCACCGGCCTGCATCGCTTCGTGCGGCGGCGCTCGACCATCGCGCTGCTGATGTGCACGCCGCTGATTCTCATCGTCGCCGGACTGATCATTTACCCGGCATTGTACTCGATCTATCTCTCGATGCTGAACAAGGCGCAGACGCGCTTCATTGGCCTGTCGAATTTCACCTTCCTGATGTCGCGCGACACGTTCTGGATGGTGGTCGAGCAATCGACGATCTTCGCGCTGTCCGCCGTGTTCTTTAAAGCACTGATCGGTCTGATCACCGCCCATCTCGTCAACAACCTCCCGGTCAGGGGCCAGCGCAAATGGCGCGGCATGCTGCTGGTGCCGTGGGTTATTCCGCTCGCACTCTCGACGCTCGGATGGTGGTGGATGTTCGACCCCACCAATTCGGCGTTCAATTACACCCTCAAAAGCATGGGCTTTGACTGGATTCCGTGGTTGAGCGATCCCTATTGGGCGCGGTTCTCGGTGATCCTGGTGAACGTGTGGTACGGCGCGCCATTTTTTCTGATCATGTATCTGGCCGCACTAAAGTCGGTGCCCGAGCAGCTCTATGAGGCGGCCGCCATCGACGGCGCCACCACCTGGCAGAAATTCATCCATATCACCCTGCCGATGATGCGCAACATTATCGCAATCACCGTGCTGTTCTCGTTGATCGTCACCTTCGCCAATTTCGACATCGTCCAGATCATGACTGCGGGCGGGCCGCGCAACATGACGCACATGTTCGCGACCTACTCGTTCCTGCTCGGCATCCGCTCCGGCGATCTGCCGCTTGGCGCGGCGACTTCGTTGTTCATGTTCCCGATTTTAGCCGTCGCCGCGGTGTTCATTCTGCGTGGCGTGCGCAAGCGCGGCAGGGAGATCGGATGAGCACCCTTGCCGCTACCGCGCCGGCCGTCAGGCGCGCGGGTTCCCGCACCAGCCTGCACCGCAGACGCCGGTGGGCGCTGATCGCCTCCTACGTCTTCCTCCTCATGTTCGCGATCTTCTTCTTGTTGCCGCCCTATTACATGGTCGTGACGGCGCTCAAGAGTGACGCCGAGATGGCGCGCCTGGCGACCAATCCGTGGTTCATCTTCGACGGGGTCACACTCGATCAGTTCAGGATTCTGCTCACGCAGACCGACTTCCTGATCTTCTTCAAGAACACGGTGATAGTGACGGTCTGCGTGGTGGCGATCACCATGGTTGTGAGCGTGCTGGCGGCGTTCTCGCTCGGCCGCATGAAATTCTGGGGGTCGAGTGTGCTGGCCACCGGCATTTTCCTCACTTACCTGGTACCCGATACGCTGCTCTTCATTCCGATGTTTCAGATCGTCAAATCGATCGGCCTGCTCAATTCCTACTGGGGCATGGTGCTGGTCTATCCGACGCTGACGGTGCCGTTCTGCACCTGGATCATGATCGGCTACTTCCAATCGATCCCCAAGGAGCTCGACGAGGCCGCGCTCATCGACGGCGCCGGCCACATGCAGATGCTGTTCAAGATCTTCATACCGGTGGCACTGCCCGGCATCATCGCCGCCATGATCTTCGCCTTCACTGTTTCGTGGGCGGCCTTCGTCTATCCGATGGCGTTCCTCTATTCGTCCGACCAGCAAGTGCTCACCGTCGGCACGGTGACCAGCCTGATCCGCGGCGACGTGTATAAGTGGGGCATGCTGATGGCGGGCGCCTTGATTGCCGCGGCGCCGCCGCTGGTCATCTACGCCTTCCTCATGGACTATTACATCGCCGGTCTTACCGCCGGCGCCACCAAGGGCTGAGGATCATGGCCGAAGTCGCGTTGCGTCAGGTCGTCAAGAAATACGGCGAAGTCGAGGCTGTGCGCGCGATCGATCTCGACATTCCGAACAACGAATTCGTGGTGCTGGTCGGCCCGTCCGGTTGCGGCAAAAGCACCACGCTAAGGATGATTGCCGGGCTGGAAGAGGTCACCTCCGGCAATATTTCGATCGGTGGCGAAGTGGTCAATGACCTGCCGCCGAAAGACCGGGATATCGCCATGGTCTTCCAGAATTACGCGCTTTATCCGCACATGACGGCATTCGAGAACATGTCGTTTGGCCTCAAGCTGCGCAAATTCCCAAAGGCCGAGATCCGGCAGCGCGTCGAACACGCGGCTCGCATCCTCGATATCACGGAGCTGCTCGATCGGCGCCCAAAAGCGCTGTCCGGCGGGCAAAGGCAGCGCGTCGCGATGGGTCGCGCCATTGTCCGCAATCCCAAAGTCTTTCTGTTTGATGAGCCGCTTTCGAACCTCGACGCCAAGCTGCGCGTGCAAATGCGCACCGAGATCAAGCGGGTCCATCAAAAGGTCAAGACGACAACCGTCTACGTGACGCACGACCAGGTCGAAGCCATGACGCTTGCCGATCGTGTCGTGGTCATGAACCATGGTCGCATAGAGCAGATCGGCACTCCGCACGACCTGTATCACCATCCGCGCACCCGTTTCGTGGCGGGCTTCATCGGTTCGCCGGCCATGAATTTCATTCCGTGCAAGCTGGAGCAGGCCGGCAGCGGATTGCGCGTGCGCGTTTCGGACAAGATCGCTTTACCCGTTCCTGCGGCCAACGAGGCGCGCTATCGAGCGATGACGGGCAAGACAGTGATGCTGGGCCTGCGGCCGGAACATATCACCGAGCCGCGGCACAACGGCCGCGACGATGGCCGCGACTTTACGGTGACATTGGATGTCGTGGAACCGCTGGGCATGGAAACGATGGTTTTCTTCACCATCGACGGCACAGAATTTTGCGGCCGTGTTGAACCCAGCAGCGCGGTCGATGCCGGCGAACCTATGCGGCTCCATGCCAATATGGACCACATGCACTTGATCGACCCCGAGGGCGGAGCGGTGATCTAGCGCTGCGGTTGTCTCACGTCTTTGCCAGCGCCGGTGCCCAGAGCTTGGGGCCAGCGCGCTGATATTGCGGCGGGCGCGCCACATCGGCGCCGAGCGCCTTGGCTGCATGCCAGCCCCAATGCGGATCGTCGAGAAAGCACCGTGCCATCGACACGAGGTCCGCCTCGCCTTTGGCGACGATCTCCTCGGCCTGCTCCGGCTTGACGATCAGGCCGACCGCACGGGTCGCGATGCCGGCTTCCCTTTTCACGCGCGCTGCAATGGGCACGTTATAGCCGGGCTCGGTGGGGTTCCGGATGTCGGCGGCGACGCCGCCGGACGAAATGCAGATGAAATCGATTCCTTCAGTTTTCAGCGCCCTGGCGATCATGACCGCATCGTCAGGCGTGAGCCCGCCCTCACGCCAGTCACTGCCCGTGATGCGAGCGCCAAGCGGTAGGGTGCGAGGTACGACGGCGCGCACGGCGCGCGCGATCGACAGCGGAAACCGCAACCGGTTCTCGAGCGAACCGCCGTACTGATCGGTGCGCTTGTTCGAAATCGGCGACATAAATCCATGGGCCAGATAACCGTGCGCCATGTGCAGCTCAATCTCATCGAATCCGATGCGGAGTGCACGCTGCGCGGCCGAAACGAAGGCAGCGCGCACGCGCTCCATGTCGGCTTCGGTCACCTCTCGCGGTGTGTGCCAGCCCGCGCCAAAGGGAATCGGCGAAGCGGCAATCGTCGGCCAAGGGTCGGCATCGGGCGGCAGTGCGCCGCCGCCCTCCCACGGCCTCTGAGCCGAGCCCTTGCGGCCTGAATGGGCGATCTGGATCCCGAACTTTGCGGGGCCCATTCTCCTTGCCTGTGCAACCACACGCGCGAGTGCGGCTTCATTGTCGTCGGAATAAAGACCGAGGCAACCATGCGTGATGCGCCCGTGCCGTTCGACATGCGTTGCCTCGACAATGATGAGCGCGGCACCGGAATGGGCCAACATTCCGAGGTGCATCAGGTGCCAGTCGCTTGCGCAACCATCGTCGGCCGAATACTGGCACATCGGCGAGACGACAATTCGGTTGGCAAGCTCGAGCCCGGACAAGCGGAAGGGTGTGAACAATGTACTCGGCATGTGGGTCAATTCGGTTCTGGGTGGGAAAGCGTCAATTTCAACGCTGCTGGATGGACTTCAGGTAGGCAATGATGGCACCGACGTCACCGGCGTCAAAGCTGAATTCGGGCATATCGGGGTGGCCGGACATTATGCCCTCACCCAAAGCCTCCTCCAGGGAATCGATTGGATAACGCTGTCCCAAAGTGCGGAACGGCGGCGCGAACTTGTGAGGGCTATCTCCGGTGCGGCCCACCGCATGACAGGAAGCGCAGTGGCGCGACAGCAATTCCTCACCACGCTTGAGATTCTGAGCAATTGCCGCCGGTACCGTCCCGGCGACGACCATACCCGCAACAGCCACGGCCAAAATGCGTCTTATGCGGCGGGGGACAAATTGCGTGTACTTGGCAAAGTCGCGAACGGCCAGCTGGTGAGGTCGGTCCACAGCTTTACGGTTCGCTCGGCTTCGCACAGGCACGCGCTGAATTGTTCGCTCGTGTAAAATCGCGTCCATCGGCCGCTATGCTCCAGCTCGCGCAGATAGGTAAGCCGCCGCTGAGCGAGAGCCTGCCATTTCTGCGCGATCTTGTCTAAGCGGACTCCGCTTTGCACAGCCGCCATTGTGTGCCCCCCGGCACGCGCGAAATCGGCATTCGGCCGATACTCGACGCATCGATGACAACCGACAACTGCACGGAATTAACGAAATACAATTTGCGAAGTCGCCATGTACGACAATTCGCCGCTGTTTCAAAGGGGCAGCTTCAGAGGCGGATTCGCAGCAGGGCGGCAAGCTCGCCGATAATGCCCCGGCGGAACAACAGCACGCAGGCGACGAAAATTCCGCCCTGGATCACCGTGACCCATTCCCCGACGTGTTCGCCGAGAAAATTCTGCATGGCCACGATGACGAAAGAGCCGGCGACCGGACCGAATATCGTCCCAAGGCCGCCAACCAGAGCCATAAGAACGACTTCACCTGACATCGGCCAGTTGACGTCGGTGAGCGATGCGATTTGAAGAACAATGGCCTTGGTCGCGCCGGCGCAACCTGCGAGCGTTGCCGACAACACAAACGCAAGGAGCTTGTAGCGATCCGTCTTGTAACCCAGCGATATCGTACGAACTTCGTTCTCACGGATCGCTTTGAGCACTTCGCCGAACGGCGAGTGGATGATGCGATAGATGAACAGAAAGCCGGCAAGGAAAATCGCCAGCACGACGAAGTACATTGCCATCTCATTCCTGAGATCGATCAAACCGAACAAATGGCCACGCGGCACGCCCTGGATGCCGTCTTCTCCGCCCGTTAATTTCGCCTGCAGGGCAAAGAAATACATCATTTGCGCCAGCGCGAGCGTGATCATTGCGAAATAGATTCCCTGCCGGCGAATGGCAAGCGAGCCGGCAACGACACCGCAGACCGCGGCGGTCACCGTTCCCGTCAGGATCGCGAGTTCGGGCGGGAAACCCCAGACTTTTGCTGCGTAAGCAGAGAGATAGCTGGCCCAACCGAAATAGAGCGCATGGCCAAACGACAAAAGTCCCACATATCCGATCAGCAAATTGAAGGCGCAGGCAAACAGCGCAAAACACATCGCTTGCATCAGAAACAGCGGGTAGACCATGAACGGCGCTACGACCAGCGCGATGACCATGACGACAAAGGCGATGACTTCACTTTGCTTGCGCCAGACCGGCGGTTTCTTGGTGAGCGGATCGATCACGCGCTCCATTACGCCCTCCGCCCGAACAGGCCGGCGGGCCGCACCAGCAGCACAATGGCCATGATCACGAAGATCACCGTATTCGAGGCCTCGGGGAAAAATACCTTGGTCAGACCCTCGACCACGCCGAGCCCGAAACCGGTGACGATCGCGCCGAGAATGGAGCCCATGCCGCCAATAACGACCACGGCGAAAACAACGATGATCAGCTCCGAGCCCATCTGCGGTGACACGTTGTAGATTGGCGCCGCCATCACGCCCGCGAATGCGGCCAGTGCAACGCCAAATCCGTAAGTCAGCGTTATCATGCGCGGCACGTTGATGCCGAAAGCGCGCACCAGCGTCGGGTTTTCGGTCGCGGCCCGCAGATAGGCGCCGAGCCGCGTGCGCTCGATCACAAACCAGGTGCCGATGCAGATCGTGAGAGAGGCCACGATCACCCAGGCCCGGTAGTTCGGCAGGAACATGAAGCCGAGATTGCGCCCGCCTTGGAGCGATTCCGGGACCGTATACGGCAGGCCGGCAGAGCCGAAGTAATTCCGCGCCACACCTTCAATGATCAGGGCCAGACCGAATGTGAGCAGCAGACCGTACAGGTGGTCGAGCTTGTAGAGCCATTGCAGGAAAAACCGCTCGATGATGATGCCCGTGATGCCCACAAGGATCGGCGCAACGACGAGTGCCGACCAATAACCGAGTCCGGAATATTGGAGAATGAGATAGGCCGCGAATGCGCCCATCATGTATTGGGCGCCGTGGCTGAAGTTGATGATGTTGAGCATGCCGAAGATCACGGCCAGCCCCAGGCTGAGCAACGCATAGAACGAGCCGTTGATCAGACCGATCAACAGTTGTCCGAACAGCGCCTGCGAAGGGATGCCGAAGATTTCAATCATGGGTCCCCGTGAAGTCGAGGGGCGGACGTCGCGCCCGCCCCTCGCTTTTTATCGCAAGATCAGCCGCTCACCAGCGGGCACTTGCCTTCGTTCAGCGGACGGAAGGCTTCGTTTGCCGGGATGGTGGCGCGGAGCTTGTAGAAGTCGCCGGGATATTTCGATTCCGACGGCTTTTTCACTTCAAACAGATAGGCAGGATGTATGACACGACCGTCGGCGCGAATTTCGCCTTTGCCGAACAGCGGGTCATCGGTCGGCATCGACTTCATCTTGGCGACAACCGACTTGCCGTCATGCTCGCCGGGGCCCATAGCCAGCCGAGCCTTCAGATAGTGGGTAATGCCGGAATAGACGCCGGCATGAATCATGGTCGGATATTTTGCAGCTGCGGCACCCGCAGCATGCCAACGCTTGGTCCAGGCGCGGTTGGCGTCATTTGCATCCCAGTACCAGGTCTCCGTCAGCACCAGGCCCTGCGCCGTCGGCAGACCGAGTGCTGCAACGTCGCTGGCGAAGACCAGCAGGCCCGCGAGGCTCTGCCCGCCCTTGACGATGCCGAATTCCGCCGCCTGCTTGATCGAGTTGATGGTGTCGCCGCCCGCGTTGGCAAGACCAATGACTTTCGCTTTTGATGCCTGCGCCTGCAGCAGGAACGAAGAGAAGTCGTTGGTGTTGAGCGGATGCCGGACTTTGCCCAGAACCTTACCGCCGTTTTTCTCAACGACAGCGGCAGTATCAGCCTCAAGTGCGTGACCGAAGGCGTAATCGGCGGTGAGGAAGAACCAGGTATCGCCACCGGTTTTCACCATGGCTTTGCCGGTCCCGTTGGCCAGCATCCATGTGTCATAGGTCCAGTGCACGGTATTGGCGTTGCATTTCTCGCCGGTCAGCGTCGAAGCGGCCGCGCCGGAGACGATGAAGATCTTGTTTTTCTGTGCCGCCACCTGACTGACTGCCAGCGCGACGCCCGAATTCGGCACGTCAATAATCATGTCGACTTTGTCGGTGTCGAACCACTGGTTCGCGATCTGCGTGCCGATATCCGGCTTGTTCTGGTGATCGCCGCTGATCATCTCAACTTTCACGTTGGGATGGTCCTTTGTGAAATCGGCGATCGCCATTTTGGCGGCGGCGACCGAGCCTGGTCCGCCGATGTCGGCATACAAACTCGACATGTCGCTGAGCACGCCGATCTTGACGTTCACCTGCTGGGCGTTAGCCGTGCCACAGGCAAGAACCGCGGCTAGTGCCGCAAACCCTATCGATTTCCTCATGCGTCCTCCTCGTAGTTGGATCGGTTGTTTGTTACATCCTCAGCCGCTGACCAGCGGGCAGTTGCCCTCCTTGAGCGGGCGGAAAGCTTCATTGGCCGGGATTGTTGCGCGGAGCTTGTAGAAGTCTCCCGGATATTTCGATTCAGCCGGCGCTTTAACCTCGAACAGGTAAGCTGGATGGAGTTTGCGGCCATCGGCGCGAATCGTGCCTTTGCCGAACAGCGGATCGTCCGTGGGCATCTCCTTCATCTTTGCAACGACGCTCTTGCCGTCGGGATCGCCGCCGAGGGCGAGGCGTGCCTTAAGGTAGTGCAGCGTGCCTGCATAGACGCCGGCCTGATTCATGGCCGGGTATTTGCTGGAATCTTTGCGTTCGGCACTCCAGCGCTTTGTCCAGGCGCGCGTGGCATCATTCATGTCCCAATAGAAGGTCTCGGTCAGCACCAGGCCTTGCGCGGTCGGAAGCCCCAGCGCTGCCACGTCGGTCGCAAACACCAGCAGCCCGGCGAACTTCTGTCCGCCTTTGACGATGCCGAATTCGGCACCCTGCTTGATCGAATTAATGGTGTCGCCGCCCGCATTGGCAAGGCCGATGACTTTCGCTTTCGATGCCTGCGCCTGCAGCAGGAACGAGGAGAAGTCGTTGGTGTTGAGCGGGTGCCGGACTTTACCGAGCACTTTGCCGCCGTTCTTCAAAACGACCGCTTCGGTATCGCGCTCAAGCGCATGCCCGAAGGCGTAATCCGAGGTCAGGAAGAACCACGTGTCACCGCCCGTTTTCACGACCGCCTTGCCGGTCCCGTTCGCCAGCATCCAGGTGTCGTAAGTCCAATGCACCATATTGGCATTACACTTTGGTCCGGTGAGATCTGAGCTTGCGGGACCGGAGGCGACAAAAACCTTGTTCTTCTGACTGGCGATCTGGCTGATGGCGAGCGCCACGCCGGAATTTGGCACGTCTGCGATCATGTCGACGTGGTCGACGTCGTACCACTGATTGGCGATCTGGGATCCGACATCCGGCTTGTTCTGGTGATCGCCGCTAACGACCTCAACTTTGACATTGGGGTGATCCTTCATGAAGTCGGCGGCCGCCATTTTGGCGGCAATCACAGATCCGATGCCGGTCGCATCGGCGTAGAGGCTCGACATGTCCGTGAGCACACCGATCTTCACATTGATCTGCTGCGCACTGGCGGTACCGCAAGCCAAAATGACGGCAAGGGCTGTCAAACTCATTATTCTCTTCATTGACGTATCCTCCCTGCTTCCTGCCCTGACGGCTTCTGTTGTTAAACGCCCAGATAATCGTGCAGTTTTTCGACGTTTGCGTCCAATTCTGAATTCGCGAACCGGTCGATAATACGCCCATGTTCCATGACGTAATAGCGATCGGCAACGGTTGAAGCGAAGCGAAAATTCTGCTCCACCAACAGGATGGTAAAGCCCTGCTCCTTGAGCGCGCGGATCGTCTTGCCGATGTGCTGGATAATGACGGGCGCAAGCCCTTCGGTAGGCTCGTCGAGCAGCAATAACCGCGCGCCGGTGCGTAATATCCGGCCGATCGCCAGCATTTGCTGTTCCCCGCCCGAGAGCTTCGTTCCCTGGCTCGAACCGAGACGCTCCTTGAGATTTGGAAAAAGTTCGAAAATACGGTCGAGCCCAAGTCCTCCGGGTTTGACGACTGGCGGCAACAGCAGATTTTCCTCGACTGTAAGGCTTGAAAAAACACCGCGCTCTTCCGGACAAAACGCAATGCCCGCACGCGCAATCTGATCGGAATTCTTCGCAATCAATTCGTCGCCATGAAAGCGCACCGAACCGATACGGTGCCCGACGATGCCCATGATCGACTTTAATGTCGTCGTTTTACCGGCGCCGTTGCGTCCAAGCAGCGTGACAACTTCGCCCTCGTTAACGTCGAAGGTCACGCCATGAAGGATGTGCGATTCACCGTACCAGGCCTGCAATTCCTTGATCGCGAGCAGCGGGGCGCGGGTGTCAAGCATGGCCCACCCCCATATACGCTTCGCGCACTTCGGCGTTTGCAGACACTGTTTCGTAGTCGCCCTCCGCGAGCACACGGCCGCGAGTAAGTACCGTGATATGGTCGGACAGATCGGCAACAACCGACAGGTTATGTTCGACCATCAGCACGGTACGATCGGCCGCCACACGCTTGATCAAATGCGCAACGCGTTCGATGTCTTCGTGACCCATTCCGGCGGTTGGTTCGTCGAGCAGAAGCATTTCAGGATCGAGCGCCAGAGTCGTCGCAATTTCGAGGGCGCGTTTGCGGCCGTATGGTAATTCAACCGCCATCCAGTCGGCGACGGAGGAGAGCCCGACATCGGCAATCAATGCCATCGCACGTTCATTGAGATCATCGAGCGCCGAGGTCGAACGCCAGAAATCGAACGAGCCGCCACGGGCGCGCTGCAGCGCGATGCGCACGTTCTCCAGCACCGTCATGTGCGGGAATACGGCAGAGATCTGGAAAGATCGGACCAGTCCGAGGCGAGCAACATCCGCCGGCTCCATCGCCGTAATGTCGTCGCCCTTGAAAAGGATACGGCCGCGGGTCGGACTCAGGAATTTGGTGAGCAGATTGAAGCAGGTCGTCTTGCCGGCACCGTTCGGCCCGATCAAGGCATGGATGGTCCCGCGCTTGACGCGCAGGCTCACGCCGTTGACGGCAACAAAGCCCGCAAAGTCCTTGGTGAGATCCTCGGTCTCGAGGATCATCTCTTTACTCATACGCGGCGGCCCCTCTGCCTGCATTCTTGGCAGGTTTTCGTCGCACGCGGCAAGGCCTACTTAAGACACGCTCTGGTGACTAAGTAGTTGATTATATTGGATGTGTTCCGATTGACCCGCGTTAGCCGCCCTTGAATTTCTTTGCCAAAAGGTCGGCATTGCGGGCGAGTAGTCCGACATCGGCACCCACCGCGACAAACAGATAGCCCCAGTCAATGTAGCGGCGCGCCTCTTCTTCGTTGCCGGTAAGAATGCCTGCCGGTTTGCCGAGTGTCTTAAGACGCGTCACGGCGTTCTGCATCGCTTTCTGTACCTCCGCATGCTGCGGATTGCCGAGGTGACCAAGCGAGGCGGCGAGATCCGACGGGCCGATGAACACGCCGTCGACCCCATCGACCTTTGCGATGGCTTCGAGTTGATCAAGCGCAGGACGGGTCTCGACTTGCACCAGGACGCAAATCTCGTCGTTTGCCTTGCCCAGATAGCCGGGCACGCGACCATACCGGCTGGCGCGGGCCGCAACCGATACGCCGCGGACGCCTTGTGGCGGATAACGAGTCGAGGCAACCGCTCGCTTCGCTTCCTCGACATTCTGCACATACGGAAACAGCAAAGTCTGCGCGCCGATATCGAGGGCCCGCTTTGCCAGCACCGCGTCGTTCCACGCCGGCCGAATGATGGGTGTCGCCGTGCCGCGCTGCACGGCCTGCAATTGTGTCACCAGATCTGGAATTTCATTCGGCGAATGCTCAGTGTCGAGCAGGATCCAGTCGAAACCGCTATCCGAAATGATTTCGGCTGCAATATTACTGCACAGGCTTGACCACAGGCCAATCTGAAGTTTGCCCTGAGCGAGCGCGTGCTTGAATTGGTTGCGTTGCATTTCCGGCATGATGTGTCTCACACAAATTGGATCGCGATGCCGCCGAGGGGTCCGAAATCGGCATGTAGCGTGTCGCCCTTCTGCGCGAAGACGACGCGCGTGAATGAACCGGCGAGAACGATGTGTCCAGGTTCAAGCGCGTGCCCGTGTGGGCCGATCTTGTTGGCGAGCCAGGCGACACCAAGAGCGGGATGGCCGAGCACTCCTGCAGCCAGACCCGTCTCCTCGATTTCGGAATTGCGATACATGATGCCCCCGACCCACCGCAAATCGAAGTCCATCGGGCCGACCGGCCGACCGCCCACTGCGATTCCAGCCGCCGCTCCGTTGTCGGCGACCGTGTCAACGATCTTGCGTGGATCCTGAATACGCGCATCCACAATCTCGATTGCGGGCACGACATATCTCGTCGCTTCCAGTACATCCGTTAATCCCACGCCAGGCCCCTGCAAGCGTTTGCCCATGACAAAAGCGAGCTCGACCTCGACGCGCGGTTTGCAGTAGTCCGCGTGTTTAACCTTGGCGCCGTCGGCAATCAGTTGGTCATCCAGAATGTAGCCATAGTCCGGCTCATCGATCATCGAGGATCGCTGCATCGCCTTGGAAGTCAGGCCCACCTTGTGCCCGATCAGCTTGGCACCCGACTTGATCTTGCGCTGCGCCACCTCGGTAGAAATGGCGTAAGAATCCTCGATCGTGATATCCGGAAACGTGACGTGGAGCTGCGTCGCCTGTTTGCGCTCCTTCTGAGCCGTTACGAGAATATCGGCGGCTTTCCTGCGATCGGCATCGGAGAGCATGTTTCCCCCTATCCCCTTTCGGGCGATCCTGTACCTGCTCTTGATGGAAAATCAAATGAGGCCGCTGCCGATCTGGCAAAAGCTCAGCCCGCCTGCGATGCAACCTTTTTATTAATGAATGCCAAAACACGTGCCAGTGGGCCGCGCAGGAACGGCAAATCGAAAGCAAGGAGCGCAAGGCCCAGCGGTAACATCCAGAATCCGAGAATAGGCAAAAATCCGAGAAAGCCGCCGCCTATCAAGGCAATTGCTAATGGGAGCCGCACCAACAATGCATCAGGCCGCAAGGCGAACTTAATCGTGCGGCGTGCCCAGGCCGGCAGGCGGCGCTGCAAACGCTCTAATTCGTGGTCGAAATCCGGTTTCCGGGCCATGCCGGTCAAAACCGGCGGCGCGATTTCGTTCCGGTCAGTGGCGGCGTTTTAGTGCTTAACCTTCGTATCGACCTTGAAACTCGCTTCCGTCTTTTTCTTGATTTCGTCGACCGTCACACCCGGCGCAAGTTCGGTGAGCGTCATGCCGCCTGCTTTCTTATCGATGGCAAAGACGCCTAGATCGGTGATCACCATATCGACGACACCAGCGCCCGTGAGCGGCAGCTTGCACTTGTGAAGCAGCTTCGCTTCGTCCTTTGCGGTGTGTTCCATCACGACGACGACTTTTTTTACGCCGGCAACGAGATCCATGGCGCCACCCATGCCTTTCACCATCTTGCCTGGAATCATCCAGTTCGCGAGATCGCCATTCTCTGCGACCTGCATCGCCCCGAGGATGGACAAATCAATATGGCCGCCGCGAATCATCGCAAACGAGTCCGCCGACGAGAAAAAACTGGTCGTCGGCAATTCGGTTACGGTCTGCTTGCCGGCATTGATGAGATCGGGGTCTTCGTCGCCTTCATAAGGGAACGGCCCGAATCCGAGCATTCCGTTTTCGCTTTGCAACTGGACGGTCATGCCATCGGGAATGTAGTTCGACACCAACGTCGGGATTCCGATACCAAGATTGACATAGAAGCCGTCACGCAGCTCCTTGGCGGCCCTTTCGGCCATCTGTTCGCGGGTCCAGGGCATTTCTAGACTTCCTCTCCGGTTGCTGCAGCAGGCTCGCGCTTGCGCACGGTTCGCTGCTCGATGTGCTTGACAGCATTCGGCACATGCACAATGCGTTTGATGTAAACACCCGGCGTGATGATGTGATCAGGGTTGAGATCGCCCGGCTGCACGAGATGTTCGACCTCGGCGACCGTTACTTTTCCCGCCGTCGCCATCATCGGGTTGAAATTTCGCGCAGTCTTCCGGTAGACGAGATTGCCCTCGGTGTCGCCCATCCACGCATGCACAATCGAAAGATCGGCGACGATGCCACGTTCCATGATGTAGCGGCCGCCGTCGAACTCGCGCTCTTCTTTACCCTTGGCAATGTCGGTGCCGGCGCCGGTACGCGTGAAGAAGGCCGGAATTCCTGCGCCGCCGGCGCGGATGCGCTCCGCGAGAGTGCCTTGCGGATTGAATTCGATCTCAAGTTCGCCGGCGAGATATTGCTGGGCAAATAATTTGTTCTCGCCAACATAGGACGAAATCATTTTTTTCACCTGCCGCGTCTCGAGCAACAGCCCGAGACCGGCACCGTCGACCCCCGCATTGTTGGACACAACGGTCAGGTTCTTCACGCCGCTGTCACGGATCGCCTTGATCAGCGTTTCGGGAATGCCACAGAGACCGAAGCCTCCACAGCAGATCAACATACTGTCCTTGAGCAGGCCGGCCAGCGCGGCCTTGGGGTCGGGATAAACTTTCTTCATGCAACTCTACCGCCTTCATCTTCAGGTACATGGAGAAAACATCATTCACATGGTCCGACGCAAGCCTAGCGCGTAGGTGCCGCAGGCGGGGCAGCCGGCGTCGCCGGAGGCGTGACGTCCGTGATGGGATTTTTCGGTGGCGTGATGTCAGTCACCGGATTGCGCGGCTTTTGCGGTGCTGCCGGCGCAACGGGAGCGGTAGGTGCCGGAGCCTGGGTCGTCGTCGCGGCCTGCGGATTAGTGAGCGTCCTCGGCAGGAACGGCACGCGATGCGGATAATAGGTCCAGAACACGAACAGCGCCGAAAACAGCACTGCCGAGAGCACAGCAGCTGTTCCGCGGCGCTTGAACGACAGCAGGTTGCCGACAAAGGTTGCGACGAAAACGAACACCGCGAGCAGCGCGGTATAGAGCCAGTCCACTTGAGCGAGATCGATCGGCATCGGAGACACCCCTTTCCCCGTCGTATGAGTGTAACCCAGACCCGCAATGCGGGTCACCCCGGCGCGGATATTTGCCACACCGGGTTTTAGCCGTATTAGCTTAGGTACGGCGAGCGCCACCTGAAACGTCAATTCGCCGTCGTCCGGAACCCACGCTATACCTCCACCACAATGTCAAATGTCCTGATCCTGACCGAAGTCCAGGAATCCATGCGGGCCCGCTACAAGGCCATGCTGCTGGACCGCTTTCCCCGCCTGACCATCAACGTGGTCGGACATCACAACGACGTCGGACCCTTTATTGCCGACACCGATATCCTGTTGTGCTTTTCGCCGCCCATGGCAGATCATGTGGTGCGCGATGCGCCAAGATTGAAGTGGATACAGGCGCTGGGTACCGGCGTCGACAATATCGTGGACCTCCCTTCGCTCGGTAAAGAAGTGCTCGTCACCAATATCCGTGGCATTCACGGTGCGCCCGTTTCAGAAGCGACGATCGCCTTCATGCTGTCGCTTGCGCGCGACATGCCACGCTCGGTAAGCGCGCAGCACGAATGCAAGTGGGATCGATGGCCTTCCGCACTTCTTTCCGGCAAGGCGGTCGGAATTCTTGGCGTGGGACTGATTGCCGAATATCTGGCGCCGATCTGCAAGGCATTCGGCATGACCGTCATCGGCATCAGCGGCAGCCCGCGTGATACGAAGGCTTTCGATCGCATGACCCATCGCGATGATCTTGCCAAAGTCGCGAGCGAACTCGATTTTCTGGTCGTGCTGACACCATTGACGGCCGAAACGCGCGGCATCGTGGGCGAGAAGATATTCGCTGCCATGAAACCGACGGCTTACCTGGTCAACGTCGCGCGTGGCGGAGTCGTCGACGAGTCGGATTTGATAGCCGCGCTCGAAGCGGGAAAAATCGCCGGCGCCGGGCTGGATGTTTTTTCGCAGGAGCCATTGCCGTCCAACAGTCCTTTGTGGAAAACGAAGAACGTGACGATCTTCTCGCATCTGGGCGGTTATTCGCAGGGCTACGAAGACCGTGCGATGCCGACCATCGCCGAAAATATGAGTAAATTTCTCGCCGGCGACCCGAAATCCATGATCAACATCGTGCGCAAGCCCGCATCCTGGAAGGACTGATCAATGGCCTTGTCTGAACGGCTGAATACGCCGATCTCCGATGGTGAGCTCAATCGTCGCTGGCGCGCGGTCCGCGCAGCCATGGAAAGGGAAAAGATCGACGTGCTGCTCATGCAGAACAACAATGATCACATGGGCGGCTACGTGCGCTATTTCACCGACATGCCGGCGACCAATGGTTACCCCAACACGGTCGTATTTCCGCGCGATGACGAGATGACCGTGGTGTGCCAGGGCCCGTTCGGCGGAAGCGAGGCGACTGCGCAGGGCGACCAGAACTGGCGCGGCGTCAAACGCATCCTCACCACGCCCAGCTATGCATCGGCGGATTACACCAAGGACTATGATCCGGAACTTGCCGCCAGCGCGCTGAAGCCTTTCGCACAAAACACCATTGGCTATGTCGGCACGTACCAAATGTCCTATGCGCTGCTCGACTACATCAAGCGCTCATACCCTCAGGCCCGCTTTGTCGATGCGACCGAAATGGTTGATCGGATCAAGGTGATCAAAAGTGCGGAGGAAATGGAACTGATCAAGCGCGCCGCGCTCATGCAGGACGGTGCCATGCGCGCAGCCTTCGCGGCGGTGAAGCCGGGCATGCGCGATATCGAAGTAGCGGCAGTCGCGCAACACTATAGTCTGTGCCACGGCAGCGAGAACGGCATTTATCTTTGCGCCTCGATGCCTCTCGGCAAACCGTCAAAGTTCGCCAATCGGCATTTGCAGAACCGCACAATCCAGAAGGGCGACCAGATAGCGTTGCTTGTCGAAGATAATGGACCCGGCGGGATGTATACCGAGCTCGGACGTTCCTGCGTCGTCGGCGCCAAGGTTCCGCAGGCAATGAAGGACGAACTGGAGTTCTGCAAGGCTTCGCGCAAATTTACGCTCGACTTGCTCAAACCGGGCACCCCCTGCAAGGAAATCTGGGACGCGTTTAACGATTTCATGCGTAAAAATGGCCGTCCGCCCGAGGCGCGCCTGTATTGCCACGGCCAGGGTTACGACCTCGTCGAGCGTCCCTTGATCCGTCATGACGAGCCCATGGCGATCGAGAAAGACATGAACATCGTCGTCCATCCGACCTATCTGCACGCGGGTTACCTGAATTGGCTCTGCGATAACTACCTCATCGGCGGGAACGGGCCGGGCGACCGGCTGCATCAGTTCCCCGAAGAGGTCATCGAGGTCGGTTAGCCATGGGGGTCCACCCCGCTTGACCGGTGCGCACCGACGGGGCAAGGCTCCGGATCATAGGTGGAGTGAGCAGCAATGAAAAAGGCAATTCTTGCAGCGGCTATCGCCGCGTTGACGATGGTCGGACAGGCCGGCGCCGAGGATTTCCCTACCAGGCCGGTCACGATGGTCATCCCCTTCGCAGCCGGCGGCCCGACCGACGTCCTCGGGCGCGTGATCGGTCAGCGAATGGGAGAAATTCTCGGGCAAACGGTTGTCATCGAAAATGTTGGTGGCGCCGGGGGCATGACCGGCTCCAGGCGTGTCGCCGATGCCAGGCCTGACGGCTACACGATGGTTCTCGGCACCGTCGGCACCCATGCGCAGGGGCAGACGCTCTACAAGCGGCCCCTTTACAACGCGCTTACCGATTTCACGCCGGTCGTGCTGATTGCCGAAGTTCCAATTGCGCTCCTGGTGCGCAAGGACCTTCCCGTTAACAACCTCAAGGAATTTGTCGCTTACGCAAAGGCCAACCAGAGCAAAATGCAGTTCGGCTCGGCGGGCGCCGGTTCAGCGACACATCTGGGATGCGTTGTGCTGAACACCGCGATGGGTACGACCATCACCCACGTCCCATACAAGGGCACCGGACCGGCCATGCAGGACCTTGTCGGAGGCCGTATTGATTTCCTGTGCGAAATCGTGTCGACGGCCAAACCGCAAATCGACGGCGGTAACGTCAAGGCGCTGGCAATCATGACGGCCGAACGGTCGCCTGTACTTCCGAACTTGCAGACGACCCGCGAACAGGGACTCGACGTTCAGGCTTACACCTGGAATGCGATCTTCCTGCCGAAAAATGCTCCCGCGGACGTGGTGAAGAAACTCCACGATGCCGCCGTTGGCGCAATGAATACCCCGGCAGTGCGAGACCGGTTGCAGAGTCTCGGCGCATCGCTCGTCGGACCCGATCGACAGAGCTCCGCCTATCTCGGCAAGTTTGTCGCGGAAGAAATCAAGAAATGGGAAGCGCCAATCAAGGCAAGTGGCGTGCAGGTGGAATAGCACTGGCGCCGCACAGGATTTGCGCGAGCGTGTCAGGAAAAGGGGTCAAAGATGGCCGACATCAAGATTCTCAATCCCGACGCGCTCGGCAAACCGCTGGGACAGTATTCGCATCTCACGCGCGTGAAGGCCTCGGAATTCGTATTCATTGCGGGCCAAGTGGGCGTTGATCGCGACGGCAAGGCCGTCGGCGGCGATGATTTCGACGCACAATGCGTCCAGGCCTTCGCCAACGTCGAATCCGCTTTGAAGTCCGTCGGAGCCGGCTGGGGCAACGTCGTGCAATTTACGACCTATCTCGTGCACTCACAGGATATTCAGAAATTCATGAAGTACCGGCTGCGCGAATTTCCGAAAATGTTTTCAAACGGCGCCTACCCGCCCAATACCCTCCTGATGATCGACCGGCTTGTGCAGGAACCCTTGCTGGTCGAAGTGCAGGCCGTGGCGGCGCTTTAACCGGGCGCCTTCTCCATCAGGCTGACGTGGCCGACGACGACACGCCAGCCCTCCGGAAATCTCACCCAGGTCTGGGTTTGCCGGCCGGTCTTGCCCGGCGCGGATGGACGCTCATAAAGCGTGGACGCGACGGCAAAATCGCGCCCGAAACTGGTGATGACGGTGCGCGACAATTTGCGGCCGAGCGCTACCGGCGATCGCGCGGCGCGGAATGATTTGATTTCGGCATGGCCATACAGAATTTCAGTCGTGCCATAGCGGACGGTGCGCGGGTCATCGCGAAACAGCTCGTCCAGCGCCGCAACGTCGTTCGTAACCAGCGCCTTTTCGTAGCGTTCGAAAGCTGCCCTCACCTCGGCCAGGACGTCCGGCAAATCGATATCCATCTCGCCATCTCCGTGGTTCTTGTCGCATCCTATTACGATGAAAATAATGCGACGACTACCAGAGCCCGCTGGCGTCGCGATATCCTGATGACGTATGCTTGCGGCAATGCGAGCCGACCGGCTTGCTGCGAGCGCGGTAACGCGCCGTCATTTAGGGAGGGTTGCCGTGAGGGTGTTGAGACCGTTTCTGATTGTACTGGCATTGCTTTGCCCGAGCCTTTGCCTGGCGCAGGACTTTCCCAACAAGACGATCAGGCTCATCGTGCCGTTCCCGCCGGGAGGCCCGAACGACATTATCGCGCGCGTGGTCGGCCAGCGCATGTCGGAAATCCTCAAGCAGACGATCATCATCGATAACCGCTCGGGTCAAGGCGGCGTGATCGGTACCGATGTCGTGGCAAAGTCGCAGCCGGACGGCTACACGATCGGCATCGTGAGTGCGGGCGCCCTCGCAATCAGTCCAAGCATGGAAAAGGTCGCCTACGATACGCTCAAGGACCTGCAGCCTATCACCCTAGTCGCCAAAGTGCCGGAAATGCTGGTGGTGGCCACAAGCGTTCCCGCCAAGGACATGAAAGAGCTGGTCGCACTCGCGAAGTCGCAGCCGGGCAAACTCAACTTCGCTTCCTCGGGCCCGGGCAGTCTGCCGCATCTCGCCGGCGAATTGTTCAAACTCACCGCAGGCATCAACATCGTCCACGTGCCATATCGTGGCGCGGCACCGGCCGTCAACGACCTGCTCGCGCAGCAGGTGCAGATGGTATTCCTCGATTTGCCGGTGCTGCTGCCACAGATCAAGGCCGGCAAGCTCAAGCCGATCGCAGTCGGCGCACCGCAACGCGTGCCGAGCGCGCCCGACGTCCCAACCACTGCCGAGGCGGGCATGCCCAATCTGCTGACCGAGAACTGGTATGGCATGGTCGCCCCGGCAAAAACCCCGCCGCAGGTTGTCGCCGCGCTGAACAAGGCCGCCGTCGCGGCCATGAAGGACCAGACCGTCATCGACAAGCTGTCGAGTCAGGGGGCCATTCTCATCGGCGATTCCCCGGAACAATTCGGCGCGTTCATCGACACCGAAACAAAGAAATGGGCGAAGGTCATCAAGGACGCCGGCGTCCATAGTGAAAAGTAAGCGGTAGCGGTTTTCCCATGTCAGGTACCGGAACTTTCGTGCTGCGCTCCACGGTGACGTCACCCTTTGGGCGCAAGGTCCGTATGGCCATTGACATTCTTGGCTTGAATGACCGCGTCAATCTTGTGCCGGCCGATCCGCTTGATGAAACCGACACGCTGCGCGCGCAAAATCCGCTTGGAAAAATGCCATGCCTGGTATCGCCCGACGGCAGCACAATTTACGATAGCGGTATCATCATCGAATATCTTCAAGATGTTGCCGGCACCGATAAACTTTTGCCGCTTCGGGGGTCGGATCGTTACCGCGCCCTCACACTGTCGCGGCTCGCGGACGGCATCATGGATGCTTCGATCCTGGTGGTCTACGAAGGCCGCTTCCGGCCTGACACCGCAACGCATTCGCAGCGCTGGCTCGCGCATCAACGCGGGAAGATTACTCGTGGGCTGGATGCTTTCGAGCGGGCACCACCTGATCCAAAAAAAAGCGACATTGTTGCGATCGGCCTGTCGTGCGCACTCGGCTATCTCGACTGGCGCAAACAGATCGACTGGCGGCCGGCCTATCCACGCCTGGTCGAATGGTTGAAGCAATTTTCGGCGCATGAGCCGGCCTTCGAACGCACGCGAGATCCCGGCGCGTAATGGCACATACTGCCGATACCCCCGCCGACGCTCCCTATTGGATGGCATCGCCGGGCAAGCCGAAACGAAAACTGCCGGCCGGGGCTTGTGACGCGCATGTTCACGTATTCGGGCCGCGTGCGCGGTTTCCTTTCGCGCAAGAACGCCGCTACACGCCTGCCGATGCGCCCAAGGAGCTGCTGTTCAAACTGCACGAGCATCTTGGCATTCAGCACTGCGTGATCGTGCAGCCCGCGTGCCACGGAACAGACAATTCCGTGACGGCGGATGCGATTGCGGCGACCGGCGGGGCCTACAAAGGCGTTGCGCTGGTCCCGCTGTCGATTTCCGATACGGAGCTAAAGCGACTGGATGGCGCCGGCCTCTGCGGCGCGCGCTTTCATTACATGGAACATCTCGCAAAAGGCCCCGGAGTGAATGAAGTCATCGCATTCGGCAAGCGCCTCGCACCACTGGGATGGCATTTGCAAGTGCACATGGAAGCGTCGCTGATTGCCGAACTGACGCCCGCGCTCCGGCGCTCGCCGGTACCCGTGGTGATCGATCACATGGGCCGCATTGACGCCTCGCTCGGCGTCGATCAATCCGCATTTCATGCATTGCTCGCGCTTCTCGAAGACGAAAATCTATGGGTAAAAGTCAGCGGCATCGACCGTATCAGCCGCCAGGGACCGCCCTATGCGGACGCGGTGCCATTCGCGCGCAAGCTGGTGGCCGAATTCGGGGACCGTTGCGTGTGGGGCACCGATTGGCCTCACCCCAACCACCAGGGACCGGTCCCCGACGACGGCACGCTCGTCGATACCCTGACCGAGATTGCATCCGGCGACGCCGCACAGCAGGCTTTATTGGTCGACAATCCGCAGCGCCTCTACCGCTTCGCGCCGGCGCGTAAATTGACGTAGGAAACGAGCATGGCCGGACGTTTGCAAAGCCGCATCGCGATCGTCACCGGCGCGGGTTGTGTTGGGCCTGGCTGGGGAAACGGGCGGGCCATCGCGACCCGCTTCGCCGAGGAAGGCGCAAAAATATTTGCGGTCGATCGAGACCTCGAAAGCATGAGCGAGACCATCGACCGCGTAAATGGCGCAGGCGGCGAGATGATTACCCATCAATGCGACGTTACGGGTGCAGCCTCGGTCGAGGTCATGGTCAAGACCTGCATCGATCGATTTCGGGCGCGTCGACATTCTGGTCAATAATGTCGGGGGCTCCGCGCACGGCGGGCCGGTGGAATTAAGTGAGGAAGGCTGGGATTCGCAGGTCGACGCAAATCTGAAAAGTGTCTTCCTCACTTTGAAGCATGTCCTGCCGATAATGGAAAAGCAGAAAAGCGGCGTGGTCGTGAACATTGCGTCCACCTCGGGCCTACGTTGGACCGGTTCGGCACAGGTCGGCTACGCCGCGACCAAGGCCGGCGTTATCCAGCTGACCCGCGTCGTAGCGGTGCAATATGCAGGCAAAGGTATTCGCGTAAACACCGTCATCCCCGGACAGCTGCATACGCCAATGGTGGAAGCACGGCTGGCCAAGCAACGCTCGGGCGGGGACGTCGAGGCACTGCTGGCGTCGCGCCTCAAACGTATCCCGATCGGGTTCATGGGCGACGGCCGTGACACGGCCAATGCCGCGCTGTTTCTCGCCTCTGACGAGGCCCGCTTTATCACCGGCACTGAAATCGTGGTGGATGGCGGAATGACAGTCCGGTGCGACTAGATTCATTACCCGCTGATGAAGCGGTTCCTAGATTTTCAGTTCCGGCACGTCGAGCCAGCGCCGCTCCTTCCAGCTTTGCAACCCGAGCTCCGCAAGCTGCACGCCCTTGACACCCTCGATGAGGCCATGATGCCACGGCGTGTCGGCTGCGACGTGACGAATAAAGTCTTCCCATTGGATCTTGAAGCCGTTCTCGTAGGCAATCGTGTCCGGCACTTCGTCCCATTGCGCAAAGAAATTCATCGTCTGCGGCACGTCGGGGTTCCACACCGGCCGCGGCGTTTTCTCGCGCGACTGCGTGAAGCATTTGGTCAGACCTGCGACCGCTGATCCATGCGTGCCATCGACTTGAAAGGTAACGAGATCGTCCCGGCGCACGCGTACACACCATGACGAATTCATATGCGCGATCACGCCGCCATCGAGCTGGAACGTCGCATAGGCCGCATCGTCGGTGTCGGCGTCATAGGCATTGCCGTTTTCGTCCACCCGCTTCGGGATGTTGTTGGCACCCAGGCAACTCACCGCCTTAACCTTGCCGAACAGATTGTCGAACACGTAGCGCCAGTGGCACAGCATATCGAGGATGATGCCGCCGCCCTCTGCCTTCTTGTAATTCCAGCTCGGCCGCTGCGCCGGCGGACCCCAGTCGCCCTCGAACACCCAGTAGCCAAACTCGCCTCGCACCGCGAACATCCGTCCGAAGAAGCCGGCGTCGCGCAACGCCTTGATCTTCCGCAGGCCGGGCAGGAACAGCTTGTCCTGGACCACGCCGTTTTTGACTTTCTTCGCCTTCGCCAGCAGCGCAACTGCGATCGCCTTGTCGAGGCTGTCAGCGACCGGCTTTTCGCAATAAATGTGCTTGCCGGCGTCGATCGCGCGCATAAGTAGATCGGCGCGCATTTGCGTGGTGGCGGCATCGAAGAAAACCGTGTCGCCCGGATCAGCAAGGGCGTCGTCGAGATCGGTCGTCGATCGGGCGATTCCGTACTCCCGCGCCAATGCGCCCAGTTTCTCGGCATTGCGACCGACCAGGATCGGGTCGGGCATCACGCGATCGCCATTGGCCAGTGCGACACCGCCCTGCTCCCGGATGGCCACGATCGAACGCGCCAGGTGCTGATTGAGCCCCATGCGCCCGGTGACGCCATACATGATGATGCCGAGCCTGCGGACCGCCACGGTCTACTCCCCCACTAGCGATTGAGCCAACGCCGCGCGAAGCCAAGCAGTCCCTGCGGCAGGAAAATGATCATGACGATGAAGATCACGCCCAGCGGTATGAGATAGGGGAACTGGTCGCCGAAAAGCCGCGACAGCAATTCGCGCGCCAGCTGGAAGAAGCCCGCGCCCACTATCGGTCCAACGAGCGTGCCGATGCCGCCCATGACATTGAAGATAACGGTGTCGCCCGAGACCAGGAAATACACGAAGTCGGGCGCGGCAAATTCGTTCTGGATCGCATAGAGCACGCCCGCCAAACCCGCGAAAAGACCCGACAGCATGACCGACACGATCTTGTAGCGCTCGACCGGATAGCCGATCGCGCGCGTACGCGCCTCGTTTTCGCGGATCGACTGCAGCACCATGCCGAACGGCGAACGCGTGATCCGCCGGAGAGTCAGGTAGGAGCCCGCGACCACGGCGAGCACGAACCAGTGAATCATCGATGTCGTGAAACGCACGTCGTAAAGGAAGGGGATGGTGAAGTGGGGCCGGGAGAAAATCAGACCATTCTCCCCGCCGGTGACCGGCGTCCACGTGAAGATGATGACGTAGAAAATCTGGCTGAATATCAGCGTCGTGATCGCGAAATAGATGTCCCGCAAGCGTGTCGAAAAATACGCGACAAAGAGTGCAGCGCCACCGGCGCCGGCGAGCCCAAAAGCGATCGCTATCCACAAATTGGGCGGCGTCACCAGCAACAGTGCCGCCGCCGCGCCATACATTCCAAGCCCGAAAAAGGCCGAGTGACCGAACGAAATCATGCCGGTGTAGCCGATGAGAAGATCGGACGACATGGCAAGCAGACCCCAGATCAGCACTTCCGTCAGGAATCGGCGCCAGAATTCCGGCAGCACCAGCGGTGCAAGGATCAACACTGCCATCACCACGCAAAAACCGATCCAGTAGATGGCGTTGTGGCTCAGTCTGCTCCTGACCAGCGGCATTGGTTTGTCGAACGGCGCGGTTGTCATCTTGGGGTCGCTCCGAACAGTCCGGTCGGCCGGAACAACAGCGTCAGAATGAGCACGATGAACGATACAATCACCGCCTGCGCCGGGCTCACCCAGATCGACGCATATGATTCAAGCAGGCTGATGAAGATCGCAGCCGCGACCGAGCCAAGCAGGTTGCCCATGCCGCCGACCACGACGACGATGAAGGCCTTGAGCACCCAATCAAGACCCATCGTATGATTGACGCCGACCAGTGGCCCGAACAGCACGCCGCTTGCGGCCGCCATCGCCGCCCCGATCGCAAAAACGCCGGTATGGACCCAAGGCACCGGAATGCCCATGGCCTGGGCCATGACGCGGTCCTGCGTGGTGGCGCGAATCCACACGCCGTATTTGCCGTATTTCAGGAAGAGCCAGAAGCCGCCGATGATCAGCGCCGAAAGTACCGCGATGAGAACGCGGTACCAGGGATATTCAAGGTAGAACAGGACGAAGTGACTCGTGATGGGCTCGCTTATCTTGCGTGACGATGGTCCAAACTGCCAAAGCGCATAGTTCTGCAGCACCAATGAAATTCCGAACGTGACGAGGATCGTGTTCAGCGGATCACGCCCCAGCAGCGGGCGCAGCGTGACAATCTGCAGCGCGGCGCCAAGGATCGCGACCACAAGGCTGGCAATGATGAGCGCCAGCCAGAAGCTCCCGGTGCTTGCCAGCACCAGCACCCCGATATAGGCGCCGAGCATGAACAATTCGCCGTGCGCGAAATTCACCACATCCATGATGCCGAAAATGAGGGTAAGGCCCGATGCCACCAGTGCCAAAATCATGCCGGTCACGATGCCGTTCATGGTCTGAATGACCAGCTCGTCGAAAGGAATGGATTGGAAAAACTGCGCGACGGCATCCATCGCTCACACCCCTAGATACTGTTTAATGACCGGATCATTCACGTCGATATCGGAGGCGGCACAGTGGTGGCGCACCTGCCCCTTCTCCATGATGTAGACGCGCTGACTGGCCGCCAGTGTGAGCGGAACGTTTTGTTCGACGAGAAGAATTGCGACGTCTTCCTTGTGCAGGGCGTCGATGATGTTCTTGATCTGCGACACCATGCGCGGCATCAGGCCTTCGGTCGGCTCGTCCAGCAGAATGATCTTGGGCTCGAGCATCATGGCGCGGGCAATCGCCAGCATCTGCTGTTCGCCGCCCGACAGCGTTCCTCCTGCCTGGCTGCGGCGCTCCGCCAGCACCGGGAAGTAGGCAAACACCTTGTCGAGCAGGCTGCGCTTCTTTTCTTCCGTCACGCCATTGCGGTCGAGGCCGGTGCGCAGATTTTCCATCACCGTGAGGAAACGGAAGATGCGGCGGTCTTCGGGCACATAGCCGATGCCAAGCCGCGCAAGCTTGTGCGGCGGCATGCTGGTGATCTCCCCACCCTCAAGACGCACATTGCCTTGGCTCGGCTGCACGAGACCCATGATGGTCTTGAGTGTCGTCGACTTGCCGACGCCATTGCGGCCGAGCAGGCCGACCACCTCGCCGGGACCGACCGTAAGCGAGACGCCATTCAGGATGTGGCTCTTGCCGTAGTAGGTGTGCACGTTCTCGACCAGAACGAGCGGTGTCGGATCGGATGCGGTGGCGGTCATGTCTTGAGATAGACCTCCAGCACTTTTGGATTTTCCTGAATTTCTTCGGGCGTGCCCTCGGCCAGGATCGAACCGTAATGCAACACGGTGATGCGGTGGGCGAGCTCCATAACCACTTCCATGTCGTGCTCGACGATCAGGATCGTGTGATGCTTTGCGATCCGCTGGACGAGTTGCATTGTGTCCGCGGTTTCGGCGGCGCTCATGCCGGCAGTCGGCTCATCCAGACAAAGCAGGGTCGGCTCGGTCGCGAGCGCGATGCCGATCTCGAGATTGCGCTGCTCGCCATGGGAGAGATTGGCCGCAAGCTCGGCGGCCTTCGACAGGAGTCCGACGGAATCGAGTGCAGCCTCGGCTTTTTCGTTGATGTCGGAAAACTCGCTGTGGTGCCTCACCATGTTCCAGGCGTGACGACGCGATTGCGCGGCGATGCGGACGTTTTCCAGCGCCGTGGCGTTCGGGAGAATATTGGTGATCTGGTAGGACCGCGCGATGCCCTTTTGCGAGATCATGTTCGGCGGCAGCCCGGTGACATCCTCGCCATTGAAGACGATGCTGCCGCCGGTTGGGCGAAGCACTCCCGTCAGGCAATTGAAAAAGGTGCTTTTTCCTGCCCCGTTCGGGCCGATGATGGCGCGCACTTCGTCGCGCTTTACCTCGAAATTCACCTGCGATAGCGCCGCCAGCCCGCCGAATCGGACGGTCAACATCTCTGTCTTAAGGATCGGAGCCGGCGCGGCCCCCCGGCTATTCGCCGGGAAGCCAACGTCGGACACATGTTCGGCGCTCACTTACGCAGAAGCAAACTTGCAGGCCGGCGGGAACAGCGTCTTCTCACCGGCAATCGTGCTGGTGATGTGAGGCTTGCCGCCCTTGATCTCAAAGACGACCTCGAGCGGGAATGCCTGATGGTCATCTTTGCGCAGCAACTTGTCGCCCGTGAAGAAGTCGTCGCTGAGCTTCATCTGCAGACCCTCGAGGGCCTCGATCAGCTTCATCGTGTCCTTGCGGCCTTCGAACTTCGACTTTTGCATGCCGACCTTCAGCGCGTTCATGGCCTCGAAATTCGATTGCACGTAACGATCGGGCAGCGGTCCAGACGGATCGATTTTTTTCAGCCGCACCACGGCGTCGTCGAAGAAGTGATGGTGGTACGGCGTGTCGAAGGGCCCTTCGAACACCGGAATATACCGGTTGATGCCGACGAATCCTTCGATCTTGTCGCCGAGCGCCGGCAGGTTCGTGGATTCGGCGATGGCTCCGTCACCCGCCCATTTGTACTTCTTGGTCAGGCCGAGATCGAAGGCCTGATTGCCAATCGTGATGCCGTCCTTGCCGAAGAAGATGCCTAGCAGGCCATCGAAATTGCCCTGGATCTTCGAGAGGAACGGGGTCATGTCGGCGGTGCCGAGCGGAATGCCGGTCGTTCCGACAACTTCACCGCCATTCTTCTTGATCTCGGCCGCGTAGGCGTCGCGTGTGGATTGTCCCCACGAATAGTCGGCGTAGGCAATGTGCCACTTCTTTCCCATTTTCGAGAGGATGGGACCGAAGGCCACGGCCTGCGCCGGTGCGTAATCATGCACACGGAAGCTGTAACGGTTGCATTTCGTCGTCGTAAGCGTGGTGTCGAGACACACGCTGATCATGTTGACGACCTTCGTATCCTGGAACACCGGCATGCAGGCAAGGCAGATGTTCGACAGGAAGCCGCCTACGTGTGCGTCGACATTGTCCTCGACCAGAAGCTTCTCGGTTTTGCGGCGGGCGACGTCCGGTTTGGATTCGTCGTCGGCAACAACGATCTCGACTGGCCGGCCATTGATGCCGCCGCTTTTATTGATGCGGTCGACGGCCATCTGCAAGCCGACGAGCGCGGTTTTCCCGCCAAGTGCCGCCGCGCCTGACAAGGGTTGCAGCGAACCGATCTTGAACGGCGCTGTCGCGCCGAATGCCGCGCGCCATGGTGCCGGTACCAGCATCAACGCGCCGATCGCGCCGCCACCCCAGCCCACGAGGCTTCGGCGCGTGACCTTGCCGCTGTACCAGAAATCTTGCGCCCACCCCTCTTCTTTCCATTTTTCAGTCATCACCTGTCCTCCCTCTGGATCTTGTAAATGGCAGTCGACAGCCCGCGACGCGCGAATGCCGAAGCCAAAATTTCATAACGATGATCTGGAATACCCCGCGCGCCGGCACCACGGGCGGCGACAAGCGCAGCCGTGTGAGCGGTGACCGCATGTCCATGCCGAACGGCAGGACTTGGCATTGCTCGTCCCTCCCTGCCGGCCCTTGGCGGGCTCTTTGTTGCCATTAGCAAACGCGATCCCGGTCCAAGATTCAACCGCAATTTCCGTATGGATGTAGGCCAACTCACATGGTCGTATGGAGCGCCTGCCTTCGGATTGGGCATGTCCGCTCGAAAGCCGCGTCGGGCAATGCTAGAGTGCAGGCGCAAACTCGCATCGGACACAATCGATGGCCGTAAACACCCAGCGCCGAGACAGCAAGTCAGCCGCTGGAAGTGGTTTATTGGCACGCCTCTCCGCAAGGGCCGGCTCGCATCGAGGACCGACGGCAGGTCTCGCTCCGGGTTTCGTGCAGGGCAACCTCGCCATATTGCCGCAGGCGCTCGCCGGCGATTTCCTGCGGTTTTGTCAGCTCAATCCGAAGCCCTGCCCGCTCATTGGCACTTCGGCGCCCGGCGATCCGCGCGTGCCTGAACTTGCCGATGATCTCGACATCCGCACCGATTTACCGCGCTACCGGGTCTGGAAAAACGGTGAACTGATCGCCGAACCGGACGACATTCGCGCCTTCTGGCGTGACGATCTCGTGAGCTTCGTTATCGGCTGCTCATTTTCATTCGAAGAAGCACTCGTGGCTGAAGGCATCGAGCTTCGTCACATGACATGCGGCTGTAACGTGCCGATGTATCGCACCTGCATCGCAACACAGGCGGCCGGTCTATTCCACGGCCCCATGGTCGTTTCAATGCGGCCGCTGTCACCACGCAATGCCATCCGTGCGGTCCAGATCACCACCCGCTTTCCATCGGTCCATGGTGCTCCCGTGCATATCGGAAAGCCGGAGTTGATCGGCATCAAGGACGTCATGAAACCCGACTACGGCGATGCGATCGACGTGCATGACGACGAGTTGCCGGTATTCTGGGCGTGCGGAGTGACACCCCAGTCGGTGATTGCGACCGTGAAGCCGGAATTCTGCATCACGCACTATCCGGGCAGCATGCTGGTGACCGACCGGAAGAACACCGAATTTGCAATTATGTAGGAAGATACGCTGCCGTCCGTCGTCATGGCCGGGCACGACGCCACGCTTCAGGCGGCGTCTCGGGCGGCGTTCTTGTCCAGCAGGCCCGACTCAATCAAAGCGTGGCGGATGCGCCCGATCTCGCCGCGCTCGATCTTGACCAATGGCGGGCGCACCACGGCGCGCGGCAGTTTTCCGAGCAGCACGAGCGCTTCCTTCATGCGATTGTGCATGTCGACGAACGGATCGGCGTAGAATACGCGTGCAGTCGGCTCGATACGATCGTTCAGGCGTCTTGCTTCGGCCATATCGTTGTTACGCACGGCACGAAATAATTGCGCCTGCAGATCGGCAATGACACTGCCGGAGCCCGACAAGAGGCCGTTGCAGCCGAGAACGAGCGAGGAAAGAAGCCACGAACTGTGTGTCGTGAGAACGTTCACCGGCCGTGGAAGATTTTGCAGCGTCCGCACGTGCCATTCGTGATGCGGGACATTGCCGATCCAGTCCTTGATGGCACGAATCGAAGGCACATCTTCACATAACTTCAGCAGCGTATCCTTCGGATAACCCTGGCCCGTTGCGAGCGGATACTGAAAAATGATCAGCGGCAGGTCGGTTGCGTCGGCAATGCGCTTGACATGCGCGAACGCCATGGCAGGAGACTGGCCGAGCGTGAACGGGGCTGGCGGAAATACCAGCAGCGCCGAAGCTCCGCCCTGCATCGCCATGCGCGCGATGCGCGCGGCCTCGATGCTGCCGTCAGCCCAGATACCGTTGACCAGCGGAAGACCAGATCCGACTTCGTCCTGTGCAACATCCAACACACGTCTTTGCTCTTCGAAAGTACACGAGGCGACTTCCGTCGAGTGCGCGTTGATTGTGATCGCAGAAATACCTTCAGTCGTGGCGACGTCGCGCAGATGTTTGCGGAAGCTTGCCTCGTCGATCGAGAGGTCGTTCTCGAACGGCAGCAGCACTGCCGGGATCACGCCGTGGGGAACGTAGCTTCCATGCCGGGGCATAGGTGTCTCCTGCGCATTCGTCATTCTGCCGCCCGAATGGGCGAGCGTTCACCGCTAAAGCCTAATTCGGCCGACAGGCGGTCGGCGGCCGCTCGCACGATCCGCGCGCGCTTCTGAAGGGCCTCGATCGACAACCGCCATACCGGGCCGGAAACCCCGATGGCGCCGATCACCTGACCGCTGAAATCGCGGACCGGGAGCGCCACGCAGCGAAGCTCGGCATCGAATTCTCCATCGTCGATGGCAACGCCGGTGCGCCTGACTTCGGCGATTTCGCGCCGGAGCATTTCGATCGACGTGATCGATTTCGGCGTATGCGCCTTGAGATCGCCCCGCAGCATGAATTGCTCGAGCTGGTCCGGCGGCAGGGCTGCAAGCATGATTTTGCCGAGTGCCGTGCAATGCGCCGGACGCACCGCGCCAGCGCGGTCGACCAGCTGAAACGCACCCTTTCCGCCGGTGCGGGCGAGCACCACCACCGCGTCACCCAGGGGCACCGAGAAATGCGCACTCTCACCTGTTTCGCGCGAGAGATCTTCCAGGATCGGTGTCGCCAGGCTCACCATTTCCACTTCGTCGAGAGCACTGGCGGCGAGCGCGAACAACGGCCGCCCGATGCGATAACGCTTCGAATCCTTCAACTGGCGCACATAGCCGAGCGACACCAGCGTCTTGACCAGATGGAATGCGGTTGAATTGTGCAGGCCGACACGCTTTGAAAGTTCGGCAAGACGAATGCCGTCCCGATTGCGCGCAATTTCCTCCATGATGCCGAATGCGCGTGCCAATGACTGGACACCACCGCGCGGCTGCTCTGCGCCGGTTGACCGGATTGAGCTCGCGCGCGCCTGAGCCGTTAATCGGCCCGCGCCCGCACCGTGTTTTGCCCGCGCTCGCAAAAGCTTCGTTCCCTCTGGCGCACCGGCCTCAGATTTCTCGTCGTCACTTTGGATCAATGGTACCACCGGCAATAGCCGGTCGACGACCCCGTTACAAACCTCTATTTCGCTGGCACCGCGTCCGGCAGATAGCGCTTTCCGAACACCGGCTCCTTGTATGGTGTCGGCGGCAATTGCCAGGCACCGGTCGATGGCGGACGAATTTCCGCGTCCACATGAACGTCAAGCACAAACGGCTTGTTGGCCTTGATTGCGTGCTCTAGCGCGCCCCGGAAGTCCTGCGACTTGGTGACCGTGATCGCCTCAACCCCCGCAGCCCGCGCCCACGCGGCGAAGTCGGGATTGTATGGCGTCTTGTTGGCTCCTTCGTGGAACATGGTCCCGTGCTCGCGGCCCCCGAACATTCCGAGCTGGATGTCGCGGATGGAAACCCAGCCAAAGTTGTTCCAGATCACCCACACCACTGGAATGTTGTATTCGACCGCGGTGCAAAGCACGTGCGGTACCATGGTGAAACAGCCATCGCCCGCTATCGCCACTACCGGCCGATCGGGTGCGGCCAGCTTGGCGCCGAGCGCTCCGGCCGCGCCAAATCCCATGCCGGAAAAACCCCACGAATTGAGCATGGTCTGCGGACGTCGCGCCTTCCAGAATTGCATATACCAATTGTGATTGACTCCGACATCGCAGCAGAGAATGGCGTCGGGGGGCAGCACGGCCTGGCAATCGGCAACAATCCGTTCGGGGCGGATCGGCGAAGCATGGACTTCAAAATTCGGCTGCGTGAATTTATCCCATTCCTGCTGCCAGGCTGCGATATCGGCAAGCCAGCCCTTCATCGCATCGCGTTTGGGCGCGCGCCGCTCGACTTCGGTGAGTAATTGCCGCAGGAACGTCCGTGCATCGGCCAGCACGCCAACCTCGGGCGGATAGTTGCGACCAAGCTCGGCCGGATCAACATCGGCGTGAATAAGCCGGGTCTGCGGAAAATTCCAGGAATAGCCCGACATCCACGACGAGGCGGAGCGGTCGTCAAAGCGCGCGCCAATCGCGATGACCAGGTCGGCGTGCCGGCCGGCTTCATTCGCCGGGTATGCGCCGTTGCGGCCGATGAAACCCAACGAGAGCGCATCCGTCATGTCGAGCGTTCCCATGCCGTTGGGCGATGAGATCACCGGGATCTGCATGCGATGCACGAAGGCAGTGAGTTCGCGCGAGGCTTCAGACAAGGTGACGCCATGGCCGACGAAGATGACCGGCCGCTTGGCGTTCATTATCAAATCGACACATGTCGCGATCTCGTCGGGCGACGCACCGCTGCGCTGCGCATTGAGCGGCGGCGACGGCGGCGGCACGTCGACATCGTCCTCCTCCTGGAAGACGTTGAACGGCACATCGAGGTTCACTGGTCCCGGTCGGCCCGAAAGCATCGTTGCGGTCGCCTGCCGCAGCGCCAGCGGCAACATATCCACGCGCGTCGGCTGAAAGCTGCGCTTCACGACAGGGCGGATGATGTTCGGGAAGTCGGCCTGAAAGTGCTTGTTGATTTCCTGGAACGGGCTCCGGTTGAACTGTGAGGTCGGCACATTGGCCGTGATCGCCAGCAATGCGGATGAATCCGAAATTGCGACCGCGAGTGGCATCACGATATTGCACGAACCTGGCCCGCATGACGTAAGCGTTGCGACAGCTTCGTGCCGCACGCGGAAGTAGGCGTCGGCCATGTGGCCGGCAACCTGCTCGTGGCGCGGCGACACGAGTTTTATGCGATCGCGTGCCTCATATAACGTGTCCAGGATGCCGACATTGCCGTGACCGCAAATCCCGAAAACGAAAGGGATTCCGCTGTCGATGAGATATTCCGTGATGAGGTCGGCACCCTTCATCCGCGCCATCTGTCCCCACTCCGCGCCGCCAAGTTGGTTATCGCTTTGAAAAGGCGAGGTTTTATGTTTCCGACAATACGGGAAAGACTTTAACCATATCGGTGGTGCGCGGACAACGTTGTTTCAGGAGCGGACAGGCTCGCCGCGCGTCGTCGGCAACGTCCATTGCGGAAAACATTACCTCCCCTACGGAACCTTCCCCCGATTAGCGGATTTAATTGCTGGCGGGCGTTCCAGCGTGACCAAATGCTGGGGCGATCGGGAGGGTCGGGGTTCTGCTTCAAATAGGCGTGGCGAATGATCATGGGGTTGCGGCTGCGGTAGCTGGCCATGGGATTCGGACCGCGCCGCCTTCGATCGCCTCCGGCGCATGCGAATGCGGCGGGTAGATGTGGGTTATTCGGGAGGCGTCGATGCAACCAACTTCAGTCACCACAAAAGAAACCGCCAATGGCGTTTCGCCGAAGCGGTCCGGCCAGGCAGACGGTGACACTCCTGGGACAGGGTCGCCGATAGAACTGCAAAACATGCTGCAGGCGCTCAGGGCGATGCGCGCCGGCGACTTTTCCGTGCGGATGACTGGTGAGGAAGAAGGCCTTCTCGGCAAAATCGCGGACACTTTCAACGATATCGCCGCTTCCAACGAACGCATGGCTCAACAACTCGAGCGCGTCGGCCAACTGGTCGGACGCGAGGGCAAAACCCGCCACCGTGTGAAATTCGGCCTTTCGAGCGGCGCATGGGGCGAGATGGAAACGTCGGTCAACACGCTGATCGACGATCTTATCTGGCCGACCAAGGAAGTGACGACCGCCATTGCGGCCGTTGCCCAGGGCGACCTGCTCAAGACTGTCCGACTGGATGTCGACGGCCGCCCGCTCAAGGGCGAGTTCCTGGAAGCCGCAAGCATCGTCAACACGATGATCAAGCAGCTCAGTGTATTCACGTCGGAAGTCACGCGCGTCGCGCGCGAAGTCGGCACCGAGGGAAAATTGGGCGGCCAGGCGCAAGTCCGAGAGGTTACGGGCGTCTGGAAGGATCTGACCGAAAGCGTGAACTCAATGGCGAGCAACCTGACCGCCCAGGTGCGCAACATCGCCGAAGTCACCATCGCTGTCGCAGACGGCGACCTTTCCAAGAAAATCACCGTCGACGTGCGCGGCGAGATCCTGCAGCTCAAGGAAGCCATCAACACGATGGTCGACCAGCTGCGCTCCTTCGCCTCTGAAGTGACGCGCGTCGCCCGCGAAGTCGGCACAGACGGCAAGTTGGGCGGACAGGCCATCGTGCCGGGCGTCGCAGGGACGTGGAAAGATCTGACCGATTCGGTCAACGCCATGTGCGGCAACCTGACCGACCAGGTGCGCAATATCGCCCAGGTGACCACCGCCGTCGCGAGAGGCGACCTTTCCCGCAAGATCACCGTCGACGTCCGCGGTGAAATTCTCGAGCTCAAGGACACCATCAACACCATGGTGGACCAGCTCAACGGATTCGCATCGGAAGTGACGCGTGTCGCGCGTGAAGTCGGCACCGAAGGCAAGCTCGGCGGCCAGGCCGCTGTGCCTGGCGTTGCCGGCACCTGGAAAGACTTGACCGACAGCGTCAACTTCATGGCCGGCAACCTGACCGCGCAGGTTCGGAATATTGCGGATGTCGCGACCGCCATCGCCGGTGGCGACTTGTCGAAAAAGATCACCGTCAATGTTTCGGGCGAGATCCTGCAGCTCAAGGAAACCATCAATACGATGGTGGACCAGCTCAATGCATTCGCCGGCGAAGTGACGCGCGTGGCGCGCGAAGTCGGGACCGAGGGCCGCCTCGGCGGCCAGGCTAACGTGCTTGGCGTCGCCGGCACCTGGAAGGATCTGACCGATTCCGTGAACTCCATGGCCGGCAACCTGACCGGTCAGGTGCGTAACATCGCCGAAGTGACGACGGCTGTCGCCAATGGCGACTTGTCGAAGAAAATCACCGTCGACGTGCGCGGCGAAATTCTCGAGCTCAAGGACACCATCAATACCATGGTGGACCAGCTCAACGGATTCGCTGGTGAGGTTACCCGCGTCGCGCGTGAAGTGGGCACCGAAGGCAAGCTCGGCGGCCAGGCCGTCGTGCGCGGCGTTGCCGGCACCTGGAAGGACCTGACCGACAGCGTGAATTCGATGGCTTCGAATCTCACCGGTCAGGTGCGAAACATCGCTGAAGTCGCAACCGCGGTCGCACAGGGCGACCTTTCGAAAAAGATTACCGTGAACGTGTCGGGCGAAATCCTTCAGCTGAAGGAAACGCTCAACACCATGGTGGACCAGCTCAACTCATTCGCGTCGGAAGTGACGCGCGTGGCGCGCGAGGTCGGCACCGAAGGCAAGCTCGGTGGCCAGGCGCAGGTGCCCGGTGTCGCCGGAACCTGGAAGGATTTGACCGATTCAGTGAACTCGATGGCGGGCAACCTGACCGGCCAGGTCCGCAACATCGCCGAAGTGGCAACCGCCATCGCCGATGGCGACCTTTCCCGCAAGATCACGGTCGACGTGCGCGGCGAGATCCTTCAGCTCAAGGAAACGTTGAACACGATGGTGGACCAGCTCAACAGGTTCGCCGGCGAAGTGACGCGCGTGGCACGCGAAGTCGGCACCGAAGGCCGCCTCGGCGGCCAGGCCAACGTGCCTGGTGTCGCCGGCACCTGGAAAGATCTGACCGACAGCGTGAACTCCATGGCCGGTAACCTGACCGCCCAGGTCCGCAACATCGCCGAAGTCACCACCGCCGTCGCACGCGGCGACCTTTCGCGCAAGATCACGGTCGACGTGAAAGGAGAAATTCTTGAACTGAAAAACACCATCAACACGATGGTCGACCAGCTCAATTCATTCGCGTCGGAAGTGACGCGCGTCGCGCGAGAAGTGGGAACCGAAGGCAAGCTCGGCGGCCAGGCGGAAGTGCCCGAAGTGGCAGGCACCTGGAAGGATTTGACCGACAACGTCAACTTCATGGCGTCCAATCTGACGGCTCAGGTCCGCAACATCGCGGAAGTGGCAACCGCAATCGCCGGAGGCGACCTGTCGAAGAAAATCACCGTGGACGTGCGTGGCGAACTGCTCCAGCTCAAGGAGACGCTCAACACCACGACAGACCAGCTTCGTTCGTTCGCGGGCGAAGTCACCCGCGTGGCGCGCGAGGTCGGCACCGAAGGTCGGCTTGGCGGCCAGGCCAACGTGCCCGGCGCGGCCGGCACCTGGAAAGATCTCACCGACAACGTCAACCTGCTGGCCGCCAACCTCACGACACAGGTCCGCAACATCGCGGAAGTGACCACCGCGGTGGCGCGCGGCGACCTGTCGCGCAAGATCACCGTCGATGTCAAAGGTGAAATTCTCGAGCTCAAGAACACCATCAACACGATGGTCGACCAGCTCAACGCGTTCGCATCAGAAGTGACGCGTGTCGCGCGCGAGGTCGGCACGGAAGGCAAGCTTGGCGGTCAGGCGCAGGTGCCCGGAGTTGCCGGCACGTGGAAGGATCTCACCGATACCGTGAACGTGATGGCGGCCAACCTCACCGAACAGGTGCGCGGCATCGTGAAGGTCGTGACCGCCGTCGCCAACGGCGACCTCAAGCAGAACCTCACTGTGAAATCAAAAGGCGAGGTCGCGGCACTCGCCGAAACCATCAACAACATGACCGATACGCTGGCGACTTTCGCCGACCAGGTGACGACCGTTGCGCGCGAAGTCGGTGTCGAAGGACGTCTCGGCGGCCAGGCCAACGTGCCTGGTGCGGCCGGTACCTGGAAGGCGCTCACCGGCAACGTGAACCTGCTGGCGGCGAACCTTACTACACAAGTGCGCGCGATCGCCGAAGTCGCGACCGCCGTGACCAAGGGCGACCTGACGCGGTCGATTCAGGTTGATGCGCGGGGTGAAGTCGCCGAGCTCAAGGACAACATCAACACGATGATCGACAACCTGCGCCTGACGACGGATCGCAACACCGAGCAGGACTGGCTGAAGACGAACCTCGCTAAATTCACCAACATGTTGCAGGGCCAGCGGGATCTGGGCACCGTCGGCCGGCTGCTGCTCAGCGAACTTACGCCGCTGGTCAATGCGCAACAGGGCGTGATCTACCAGGTCGAAGGCGAAGAGATGCACAGCATGCGCCTCCTCTCGGCCTATGCCGACGACGGCGCCAACGGCCATCCGCAAAGACTGCGCATCGGTGAAGGCCTCATCGGGCAATGCGCATCCGATAAGCGCCGGATGCTGATCACCGACATGCCGACGCACGCGGTGCCGATCGCATCCGCGCTGTTCAAGGTCGTGCCGAGCAACGTCATGGTCCTGCCGGTCCTCTTCGAAAATCAGGTCAAGGCGGTCATTGAATTGGCATCGGTGGCCCAATTCACGGCGCTGCAGACGATGTTCCTCGAGCAACTGACCGCCAGCATCGGAATCGTGCTCAACTCCATCGAAGCAACCATGCAGACGGAAGGGCTGCTCAAGCAATCGCAACAACTCGCCGGAGAGCTGCAAACTCAGCAGCGTGAATTGCAGCAAACCAACGAGCAGCTGGAGCAGAAGGCGCAGCAGCTTGCCGAGCGAAACGTCGAAGTCGAAAGAAAGAACCAGGAAATCGAGCAGGCCCGACGTGCACTCGAGGAGAAAGCAGCGGAGCTCGCCCTCACCTCGAAATATAAGTCGGAATTTCTCGCGAATATGTCCCACGAGCTGCGGACGCCGCTCAACAGCATTCTTATCCTCGGGCAGCAACTTGCCGATAATCCTGACGGAAATCTCACGAACAAGCAGACCGAATTTGCCCGCACCATTCACGGCGCAGGCACCGATCTTCTCAACTTGATCAGCGATATTCTTGATCTGTCGAAGATCGAATCCGGCACGGTCACCGTCGATGCGGAGGAACTGTTCTTCTCCAATATTCTTGACGCCGTCGGACGGCCGTTCCGCCACGAAGCGGAAACACGTCAGCTTTCATTCAATGTCGAACTCGATCCGATGCTCGGGCGCAGTCTCATCACCGATTCCAAGCGGCTGCAGCAGGTGCTCAAGAATCTGCTCTCCAACGCCTTCAAATTCACCGATCGTGGCGGGGTTCAGCTCAAGGTGTTCGGGGCGGGCGCCGGGTGGACGTCGACCCATCCGATTCTCAGCCAGGCGCAGGGCGTCGTTGCCTTCGAAGTCGCGGACACCGGTGTAGGAATCCCCACCGAAAAGCAGAAGATCATTTTCGAGGCCTTCCAGCAGGCCGATGCCAGCACCAGCCGCAAATATGGCGGCACAGGCCTCGGATTGGCGATCAGCCGCGAGCTTTCGAGCCTGTTGGGCGGTGAGATTCAGCTGCGCAGTTCTCCCGGCGTCGGAAGTACATTCACGTTGTACCTGCCCATTACTTATGTTGGGCCATCCAGCGTAGCGCGCACCGGCGGCAGCCCTATACCAATGCAACTACCGGCACCTAGCGTGCTGCCGGAACGCACGGTCGAGGCGATTCCCGATGACCGCCACGAAGTACAGCCCGGCGACTCCATATTGCTGATCGTGGAGGATGATCCCCATTATTGCCGCGTACTCGTCGACCTCGCCCGCGACAGGGGTTTCAAGGTCCTCGTGGCGATGCGTGGCGACGATGCCCTCGAACTCGCCAAGCAATACCAGCCCAGCGCGGTATCGCTCGACGTTTTCCTGCCTGACATGCTGGGCTGGAGCGTACTCAGCCAGCTCAAGCAGGATCCGCTAACGCGCCACATTCCGGTGCAGATCATCACGCTCGATGAAGACCGGCACCACGGGCTTTCGCGCGGCGCATTTTCCTTCGTCACAAAACCGACAACCACTGAAGGCGTCCGGGCGGCACTCACCCGGATCAAGGAATATTCCGCACCACGGCGCAAGCGATTGTTGATCGTCGAAGACAATCCGGCCGAGCAGTTGAGCATTTCCGAACTGCTTGGTTATGACGACGTAGAGATCGATACCGTCGGCACCGGCCGCGGTGCGATTGAGAAGCTGCGCAGTCAATCCGCGGACTGCGTGGTACTTGATCTGCGCCTGCCCGATATGTCCGGATTCGAAGTGCTGGAAGAACTGGGGGCCGACGAAGAGCTTTCGCAGGTTCCGGTTGTCGTGTTCACCGGCCGCGAGCTCAGCGCCGAGGAGGATGCCCGTCTCCACACCATGGCACGAAGCATCGTGGTGAAGGGCGTCGAATCGCCCGAGCGCCTCCTCGATGAAACGGCGCTCTTTCTGCATCGCGTTGTGACCGATCTGCCGCCTGAAAAACAACGCATGCTGGAACGGCTAACCAGTTCCGACGAAGACCTTGTCGATCGCACCGTGCTCCTGGTCGACGATGATGCCCGCAACATCTTCGCGCTGAGCAGCGTCCTCGAACGGCGGGGCATGCGGGTCCTTACCGCTACCACTGGAAACGAAGCGATCCAGCTGATCGAGTCGAGCCCCGATATCGCGATAGTCCTGATGGACATCATGATGCCGGAAATGGACGGCTATCAGACCATGGAAAAGATCCGGAAAAACGCCGATTTCCGGCGCCTGCCGATCATTGCCCTTACTGCCAAGGCAATGAAGGGGGACCGTGAAAAATGCCTGGACGCAGGCGCCTCCGACTATCTCGCAAAACCGGTAAACACCGAACAACTGCTGTCCGCGCTCCGCAGTTGGCTACATCGCTAACAGCGAGGACGCCATGGTCGACGACAAGGTCAACATTCTGCTGGTCGATGATCAGCCGGCGAAACTGCTTACCTACCAGACGATCCTGGCGAATGTCGGCGAGAACCTGTTGAGCGCAAGCAATGCCACCGAAGCGCTTGAAATACTTCTCAGGAATGACGTCGCCGTCGTCTTGATCGACGTTTACATGCCGGACATCGACGGGTTTCAGCTGGCCGCGATGATCCGCAACCATCCTCGCTTCGAGAAGACGGCCCTCATCTTTATCTCGGCCATTTTGCTTACCGATGTCGACCGACTTCGCGGTTACGAGATGGGTGCGGTCGACTATGTGCCGGTACCCGTCATTCCCGAGGTCTTGCGCGCGAAAGTCAAGGTTTTCGTCGAATTATTCCGCAAAACGCGCCAGCTCGAGCAATTAAACCGTGACCTCGAAGCTCGCGTAGCCGAACGCACGGCTGAGCTCGCATCTTCCACCCGCCAGCTCCGGCAAAGCGAACGACTGCGCAGCCTTGCGCTTGCCGCCGGCCAAATGGGTAGCTGGGAGTGGAATGTTGGCCGTGGCAAGACGGCCTGGGACCAGGGCCAGTGCGAGATCTTCGGCGTCGATCCGACGACCTTTGAACCTACCATCGAGAGCGTGCGGCCGCTCATCAACCCCGAAGATTTCGAGCTCCTGGTCCGCGCATTCCGCAAGGTCTCGAAAACCGCCAATACATTTCAGACTGAATTCCGCGTGTTACGCCCGAACGGCGAAATCCGCTGGTGCACCGGAACAGCAGCGGCGAGTTTCGATGAACAGGGACACCTGGTCTCTTTGAGCGGGGTTACATCGGACATCACCGAGCGAAAGCGGGCCGAAGAACGGCAAATCCTGCTTGCCGAGGAGGTCGATCATCGTGCGCGCAACGTGGTTGCGGTGGTGCAGTCGATCATGCGGCTGACGCGGGCCGAAACGATCGACGAATATATCGGCGCGCTCGACGGCCGCATCGGAGCCCTGTCTAACGCGCACAGGCTGCTTGCCGGTTCGCGCTGGGAAGGTGCCGATATCACCCGGCTGGTCGAAGAAGAGTTCGCACCCTACCGGGCCGCCGCCAATGAGCGTGTATTGGCACGCGGACCGATGGTTCTCCTGCCGCCCGCGACCGCGCAAACAATCGCCTTGGCACTTCATGAATTGGCGACCAACGCAGCAAAGTACGGTGCCCTGTCCGACGGCGCCGGACGCGTGGAACTGGTCTGGCGCGTTGGCAGCGGCAAGCTGGAACTCGTCTGGGCGGAGTTCAGGCGGCCCACGGATTACGCCACCGAGCCGGCGCGGCTATGGCAGCCGTGCGATCGTGGCCGGTATCGAGCGACAGTTGGGCGGCACTGTCCATTTTGACTGGCAGGCGCCGGGCCTTCGCTGCACCATGTCGGTCCCGCATGAGTCCGGCAAGGACGTATTCAATCGAGGGCCCATCGAGCGGGCACGGACCAACGGCGAATCAATAAGTGATTTCGAACCGGATTCGGACGACAAACGTGTCTTGCTCGTGGAAGACGAACCTTTGGTGTCGATGATGCTCGCCGATATGCTCTCTGCGTTCGGGCACAAGGTCGATGGTCCCTATAGCCGGTTCAGTGATGCCATTCTCGCCGCAAAGAGCAACAATCTGCAGGCCGGAATTCTGGACGTAAATCTGGGTGGCGAAAAAACCTATGCGGTCGCCGACATTCTCACCAATCGAAAAATCCCGTTCGCATTCGTCACCGGTTATGGTCCCGACAGCATCGTTTCGGAATTTGCCGGCGCGCCCGTGCTGCAAAAGCCCATCGAGGCGGCAAAGTTGCACGCCCTGCTTCAACAGATCGTCCGATAATACCGGCGTATTTTGGATATCGAGCCCCGGAACCAGGGGCGTGCACGTGCGTTGTTAGCGGCTCACAACAACGAAGAAGAACACGTCATGTCCGCTAGACAATTCCTGCTGAGAGAGAGCAACTACTGTCGCAAGCGCGCTGCCGGTTGTGCCGACCCGTTCATAGCCCAGGAACTGCGCAGATTGGCCGAAAAATTCGAGTTGACCGCCATTGCAATGGATTCGGCATGGCCCAGAAAAATTGCCACAATGCCGGTCGATCCAATGATTTAACCATTCACAGCACGGCAAGGAACTGGCTACAATCAGGGCCGATAGCTCGGGGCTGTGGCCCCATCACTGAGGGCATGGGTCAGTATGCCCGACGGTCCGGAAGATCTCGATGAGTTTTGCAACACTGCCGCGTCATAAATCCGTCGCAGTCGCGGTCGGCGGCGTCTCCGTGGGCGGGGGCGCCCCGATCGTCGTCCAATCCATGACAAATACCGACACGGCCGACGTGGAGGGCACGTCGCGGCAGGTTGCCGCACTCGCCGCTGCGGGGTCCGAACTCGTGCGAATTACCGTCGATCGCGACGAAGCCGCGGCAGCAGTCCCGCGCATCAGAGATCGGCTTGCGCAGCTCGGCACACCGGTGCCGCTCATTGGCGATTTTCACTATATCGGCCACAAGCTTTTGGCTGATCACCCCGCCTGTGCCGAAGCGCTCGACAAGTACCGTATCAACCCCGGCAATGTCGGCTTCAAGGACAAGAAGGACAGGCAGTTTTCCGCCATCATCGAGATGGCGCTGAAATACAACAAGCCCGTGCGCATCGGCGCCAATTGGGGCTCGCTCGATCAGGAACTGCTCACGCGGCTCATGGACGAGAACGCCAAATCAGCCCGGCCACGCGATGCGCGCGAAGTAACCCACGAGGCCATGGTGCAGTCGGCCTTGTTGTCGGCGACCCGGGCGGAAGAAATCGGCCTGCCGCGAAATCGCATTATTTTGTCGGCCAAGGTTTCGTCCGTGCAGGACCTTATCTCGGTCTATATCGAACTCGCGCGGCGCTGCGACTATGCGCTGCATCTCGGCCTCACCGAAGCCGGCATGGGATCGAAGGGTATCGTGGCCTCGTCTGCCGCGATGGGCATCCTTCTCCAGCAAGGCATCGGCGACACCATCCGGATCTCGCTCACGCCCGAACCCGGCGGTGATCGCAGGCGCGAAGTGCAGGTGGCGCAGGAACTGTTGCAGACCATGGGGCTGCGCACCTTCGTGCCGCTCGTGGCCGCCTGCCCGGGCTGCGGCCGTACCACATCAACGACGTTTCAGGAGCTGGCGTCCGATATCCAGAATTTCATTCGCGACTCGATGCCCGAGTGGAAAAGGCGCTATCCGGGGGTCGAGATGCTCAACGTTGCGGTGATGGGTTGCATCGTCAACGGACCGGGGGAGAGCAAGCATGCTGATATCGGCATCTCGTTGCCGGGCACGGGCGAGCAGCCGACCGCACCTGTCTTCATCGATGGCAAGAAGGCGGCCACCTTGCGCGGTCCGACCGTCGCCGCAGACTTCAAGCAAATGGTCGTCGACTATATCGAGCGGCGGTGGGGCACCGGCGCGCAGGCGGCAAAAGAGCTCTCTGACGTCGCGGGCGCATAACCAGGCTCGGCCCAGTGGGAAGTTTGCATCTGAAAGTGCGTCATTCACCGGCATCTGGATCGGCGATCAGTGACCAGTCTTCCGCCATCGGACCGCGATCCGTTAAAGACACCGCGCAGCATCAAGCCGCGGAATTTAGCGCTCGGAATTGAGCGCATTGGTTTCTTTTCGTTGTCGCACCGCACGCTGTGTGCGCTTGCATTCATCGTTCTGAGCGCGTTTGCGGCGATCGGATATTCGCGGGTCAAGGTTGACGATTTGCTCAGCCAGCTCTTTCGGTCAGATACGGACGAATTCCGCACTTACGAAGAAGTTACGCGGCGCTTTCCGTCGAACGAATTTGACGTCCTTATCGTCATCGAGGGCGATCATCTACTCGACCGCCCCTCGCTCGAAAAACTGCGCGAGCTTGCGATCGATCTCCAGCTTCTCGACGGCACGCGTGGCTTGATCTCCATCTTTTCCGCGCGTGAGCCCCCTGACGTCAGCGGGCAGATTCCCCCTCCCCTGTTTCCAAATCCTCTGCCGCAGGGCGCGGACTATCAGACGCTGATCCAGCGCGTCATGGCGAATGAGATCATCCGCGGGAAAATGCTGTCCGAAGACGGCAAGCTGACATTGATGGTGCTGGCGCTCGAGCCCTCCGTCACCGGGCCAGACGGGTTGGGGCCGACCGTCGACGCTATCCGCGAGGAGATCAAGACAAACCTGGCGGATAGCGGGCTCAAGGCTGAGCTTTCCGGCGTACCTGTCATGCAGCTCGAAATCCGCAACGCCATCCAGCGAGACCGTCTTATCTACAACAGCCTGGGTTTCGCGGTCGGCTGTCTCATCGCGATCATATTCTTCCGCCGCCCGTCGTTCATGATCATCGCCGCCGGACCGCCGCTCGTCGCAATTCTTCTGGCACTCGGCGCTCTCGGCTGGCTCGGATTCAGCCTCAACATATTTCTCAATGTCATGACGCCGCTGATCATGGTCATCAGCTTTTCCGACAGCATGCAGATCACCTTCGCGGCGCGTGATCGCCTGCTTGCCGGCGATGACAAGGTAACCGCGTTTCGCAATGCCTTGCTCATTGTCGGTCCGGCCTGTGTACTGACGCATGGAACCGCCGGCGTATCGTTCATTGCCCTGCAATTCTCGCCGTCCGATCTGGTCCGCACATTCGGCGAGGCGGGGCTGATCGCGGTTGCGGTGGCGCTCGTGGCCGTTTTGATGGGCGTGCCGCTGCTCGGCGTGTTGCTCATCCGGAATGAAGCCGGATTTGTTGCGGCAGTCCGCAACATGGACAATGCCCTCAATGTCCTGCGCCGGCTGTGCAGCTGGATCGCCATTCGGATGGTGGCACGGCCGGGGCTCTACTCCCTGATCAGCCTGATCGTCGTCGCCGGATTGTCGCTAGGATACCTGCAACTCCAGCCACGCTATCGGCTCGCGGATCAGGTTCCCGATCGCGAACAGGCGGTCAAGGCCAGCCAGCGGCTCGACATCAAGCTCACGGGTGCGAATCCTTTTGACGTGTACATCCAGTTCCCGAAGGGGTCGCTTTATGCGCCTGAAACTCTGGCCGTGATCGCCGATGTCCACGCCTTGCTCGAGCATCAGAAAGGCGTCGGTAATGTCTGGTCACTGGACACGCTGCGGCGGTGGCTTGCCGAGAAACTGCAAAAATCCGACGTCGACACACTCAAGCAATATGTCGACCTGCTGCCTCCCTATCTCACCCGCCGGTTCATCTCGGCCGAACAAGACGCGGTGATCGTGAGCGGGCGAGTTCCTGATTCCGACGCCAGCCAACTGTTGCCGATCGTCGACCGGGTCGACCGGCAACTCAATACCGTGCGCGCGAAGTATCCGGGATACAAAATTGCAGTAACGGGATTGTCGGTGATCGCGGCTCGAAACAGCGCGCTCATGATCGATAAGCTGAGCAGAGGGCTGACGATCGAAATCGTCTTCGTGGCAGCATTTATCGGCCTGGCATTCTGGTCGCCAATCGTGATGCTCATCAGCATCTTGCCCGGCCTGTTTCCGATCGTTCTCGCCGGAACCGTCTTGCTGGCGATTGGCCAAGGACTGCAGTTTGCAAGTGTCATCGCGCTGACGGTGTCATTTGGCCTCGGACTGAGTGCGACAATCCACTTTCTCAATCGCCTTCAGATCGAGGATACCGACGCCGACCCTGCGGTTGGCGTCGAACGCGCAACGATCCTGGTCGGTCCGCCGCTGATCCTCACTTCGGCAGTCCTTGCCTGTGGGTTGGCGATGACCGTTCTCTCGAGCCTTCCGTCACTGCGGCTTTTTGGCTGGCTGAGTGCGTTTGCGATGGTGGCGGCTCTGGTCGCCGACCTGTTCATGCTGCGGCCGATTGCGACCTTCCTCAGCAAGGTGGTGCGCCGCACATCTCGGCGCTCCTTGCTCCGGTCTTCAGCAGAATGAAAAATCAGGATCGGCGCTTGAGGCTGATCGAGGCGCCTTTAACGCTCGCCTGCGCGTTCTGGGACCTGATCAGCACGGATTGACGGCCGCCGTGCGTAATCAGCGTCAGGCTTGCCGAAAAGGATTGGCCCTTTGCGAGGACCTGGAAGTGGTCGCCGTCAGCCCGGCCAGAGATCGTTCCGCCGACATTGTGCGTCGACTCGCTCCAAATACCGCTGATTGCGCCGGCCGAATAGTGTGCGCTGGCCTGTAATTCGAAATTGAAGCTGTCGCTCGCGCAGCGGATATTGAGCTGGAGCTTTTTTTGGTCCCCGAGAACGTCATAGGCGGCGCGGCATTTGATCGGTTCGCGCGAACCATTGGACAGGTCGATCGTGCCGGAGCCGGACCATTGACCTGCCAAGCGATCAAACGGTGCTATGCTCTGTGCATGACTAGATTCGGCGGCCGAAATTACCAATATCAGGGCAATTGCGGCCCCGCGCACAAGCTTCGACATCCCCCATGATGGCACTAACATCTTCGGACTCAAATGCAGACGCCGGATGATGATGTATTAACACATCGAACTACCGCCGGTTTCTCATGGAACGCCCGAGGCACCGTGGCGGTTGACATCGAACCATGTACGACAACCGGACACAAGACAATGTTCTCCAGGCTTTGCGCTGTTCTCATCCTCATCCAAGCCGTTAGCGGTGCGGCATTCGCGGCCCACGAAGGCCGTCAGCCCGCACCGAGTGGCGGACTTTTTCAGGGTACGCCAGAAGAGCAGGCAGCCTGCGCTCCCAACTCGACCAGGTTCTGTCAGGACGCGATTCCGGACTCGTTGCGCGTCCTTGCGTGCCTGCAAGACCATCGCCATAGACTCAAGAAGGCCTGCCAAAAGGTTCTGGAAGACCACGGCCAGTAATTCATAAGCGGAATTTTCGCAGCAGTGACGGGCCGTGTCTGTGCAGGGCAAAGATCCTGCGGATCAGGCTGCGCCGGTCCGGAATCGCGTCCAGATGCTCAAGTGCAGGGTCCGGCTCCTCGCCGTCGAGATATCCGCGCTGCTTGATCATTGTCCAAATCAGCGGATGCCAGGACTGCCAGATCTTCACCGCTTCTTCCCGCATAAACCCGCCGACCACTTCAGGGACCGGCCCGAATACCTCCGGCATCGCGCCCGAGAGTTCGCTGTCGCGCAGGACATTCCACTTCGAGAGGCCGCCCATCATCGGCGACCTGATTGAAAACACGACACGCTCGATGCGGGTCTCCCTCGCTGCGAACGCGCACATCGCGCAAGGCTCCACATTGCTGTAGAGCGTGCAGCCCGCCAATTCCTTTTGTCCCAGCACTATTTGTGCTTTTGAGATCGCGACCAGCTCGGCGTGACGCGTAATATCGCCGCCCTGCACCACTTCGTTGGTCGCTTGCGCGATGACTTCGTCGCCCCTGCACACGATTCCCGCGAAAGGCAATTCGCCCCGTTCTATCGCGGCCGCCGAGAGGGCGATGCATCGCGTCATCATGATCCGGTCGACGTCGGCAGACGGCCTTCGGCCTTCGCTTCGCTCACGGGCGCGGGAGCCGTCGGTTTTCTCGATCATTCCTGATATGTCGAAGGGACCGTCCGGTCCTTCGTCCGTTCGACTCTATAATTTAGCAGTAAACCGCTTGAGTTAGCGTCGGTGTAGTATCATCGGCAAGCCGCCCCGCGGCCGCAAAGTCACTTTCAGTTCGGGCCATGCAATGTGCCCAGGCGCCATCTCGAGCGTGAAATGGCGCACGATCGAGGCGACGATAATGGACGCTTCCTGAATTGCGAAGGTCGCACCGATGCAAATCCGCGGCCCCACGCCGAAAGGAAGGTAGGCAAAGCGATCGATCGCCTGCCGGGAATCGCCTAGAAACCGATTTGGATCGAACGTTGTGGGCTTTACCCACAAAGCGCGGTGACGGTGCAGGACGTAAGGCGCAATGACCACCATCGTTCCGCGCTTGATTGGCTCGCCGGCGAGTTCATCGGGCCCCTTAGCCGCACGGCTGATTGCCGAAATGGGCGGATAGAGGCGATTGGCTTCATCGATGACGGCGCGTGTCTCGACGAGACGATCGGCCAGGCCATCGAGTGGCCCCTCGAAAACGCGATCGGCCTCCGCGCGGATGCGTTCACGCCATAGATCCGATTTTGACAGCAGAAACAGCGACCAGCTTATGCAGTTCGCGGTGGTCTCGTGACCGGCCGCGATGAAGGTCAGGATATTGGCGCGAATTTCGGTTTCCGTAAGTGCTTCACCCGTCTCGGGGTCTGAAGCTCCGAGCAAGAATGTCAGAATGTCTCGCGGCGCGCCTTCCGGATCATTGGCGATGCGGTCCCGGCGTGTCGAAATAATCGAGTCGATCGCGGATTCAAAAAGGCGCAGCATGGGGCGCAATTTCCAGCGGCCGGGCCGCGGCAAAAATTCAGGAACGCCGAACATATCGAACGGATCGATCCGCCCGATCGTCTCAAAATAGCACTTCATCGCCATGCGGATATCTTCTGCGTCGCGCCCGAGGCCGTCCGAAAAAATCGTTCGTTCCAGCACCTCCAAGGTGACACGCGTGGCTTCAACCGCGATGTCTGTTATTTCGCCTTCACGTTGGGCAAGCCGATCGACCACGTTGTCAGCAGCGCTGATCATTGCGGAAGTAAAATTCATGACGGTCTTGCGCGCAAAAAGCGGCGCCAGCGCCCGGCGTTGCGTCCGCCAGTTTTGGCCTTCGGCGGTCAGCAGGCCGCCGACGAGGCCAGCCGACAAGACCCGGCGCTGCAGCCAGTCTTTCTCATAGTTGTCACAATTTTCGAGCAAAACTCGCCGTATCGCCGCAGGATCGCTGACCACGGCCACGCGTCCGATTGACATTCCACTCGTGACGATCGGTTGTTCGAAGTGTGCGGCCGTCCATGCCTCGATTGGATTTTTGGCAAGTACACGAAGGAGCTCGATCGGTCCGAGCGGCTGCGTCCGGGGAATTGGTGCGGGCGGACTAACTGCCGCAGGGAAATCAAGCACTATGCACTCCACCTTGCCCCATGGGCCAACTGGCATGGCTCATTCAGCCCGGAGGTCAGAACGAGTTGGCGCGGGTTCGAGTTCCAATTTGACAGAATTTAGGCCATAGGGAACAGCGGAACCAGGCACGATTTCAGCAATTTCAGGTGTACGGACCAGTCCATTCCGGGGTTCTAGGGTGCCTAAGCATGCGAATTCGATCAATCGCCAATACGTGGCCGCTCGCCGCTGCCTTCATCTTCTGCCTGGTGGGCCTCGTCTTCGCACAGCCTGCAAGCATTTCACCGCCCGACCCAACCGGAGAATGGCTGGTGGCCAAGCGCATCGCGCGCATCAAAATCGTCGATTGCAGTGGTCGCCTTTGGGGGGTCGTATCATGGGAGGCCCAGCCGGGCACCGATACCAAGAACCCTGACCCGAATTTGCGGTCGCGGCCCACGCTTGGGATGCCGATTCTGCTCGGCATGGCACCGACCAATTCAAATCAATGGGAAGGGCAGATCTATAATTCCGAGGACGGCAATACCTATTCCGCCTCCATCACGCTTTCGGACCCCAATACCCTGCGCGTGCAGGGCTGCGTTCTGGGATTTTTATGCGGGGGCGAAAACTGGACGCGGGTCGAAGGGCAAGACACGTTCGGAAGCGCGCCACCACAAACTCCGCCAAAGTCGAGCGGACGCAAGGCCACAGCAGCCAAGCCCCCTGCAAATATGACCGAGGCCCCTGACGATGTGTGCTCACGGGTCACGGGCACTACGGGGCTTTCCCATGAGCGCCGGCTGAAATAGCACCGCGGCGGCCAAAGTACACACCAGCGACAATGCGAGCAATTTGCCCATGCTCGACGTACCGGGATGCTGCGACAGCCAAAGGCTCCCGAAGGCCGTCGCCGTCGTCAAAGCGCTCCAGATCACGGCACGGGTGAGGCTCGACTGCAGCAAATTCGTGTGGCCCGAGCGCCAGGCCATGATGTAGTAAATCTTGAATGCCACTCCGACGCCGAGCAACAGTGGCAACGCGATGATGTTGGCGAAATTGAGCGGCATGCCGATGAGAACACACACCTCGAGTGTTACGATGCCCGCCAACAACAAGGGCACCAGCGTCAGCAATACGTCGCCAAACCGCCGCAAAACAATCCAGAGCAATATCGCGATCGAAACGAGCGCGTAGAAACCGGCTTCCACGAAAGCCCTCACCACAGTGCGGCTCGATTCAAGTATCGAAATCGGGCCGCCGGTGGCGTTCGGATAAACTGCAAGGATTGCGCGGGCGAATGACCTCAGCACTTCGGTGTCATCCGTATTTCCTTTGGGCGCCACTTCAACACGTCCCTGCCCGTCGCGCGTCACCCATTGCTGCTTCAGGACGCCCGGAAGATTGTCCCCGGTGATGCGTTCTGCGGTCAGGAAGCCCCGCAACCGGGCAATATCGGTGTCGAGGGACGTGATGAATGCCGTTTGCGCCCGGGCCCGGGCCGATTCATCGGCCTGCGCGAGCTTTATTCCATCGACAGCCAGACGTCTGGCTGCGTCGGCGCCCACGCCCTTTGCATCTCCGGCAATTTTCTTGAGCTGATCGGCCATACTGTTCAACGCGGCTACATTCTCAGCATCGGTCGGCGGCTTGCTCGGTTCCGACGGTTGCAGCGACTGGCCGAGGCTGCGCCGCAAATCTCCGATGAGCGCAAGCTTCTTGTCCTGGTCGTGCGGAACAAAACTGAGCAGCGTTGTTGCCTGCAGGACCTGTGGCAATTTCTGCAATCTCGCAGCGGTGGCTGCGGCTTCGCCAACAGACGGGGCAATCACATTGACGGAGTTGATCCCGACTTGCGGGTCTCCGCCGAGATCGAGCAAGGTGGAAATCGATTCCGTTTTCGCATTGCGCAAATGTATGGGATCGAAATCGAAGCTAAGAAAATATAGTAACGGCGAACCGATGACCGCGACTGCCAAGGTGCCAGCAATCACTGGAACTCGATAGTCCTGCAGAAATCTGTCAACGGGAGCGAGCGCGCGATACCCGATCTCCTCAGGCTCTCCCGGCGGGTTGAGCACCGTAATGAGCGCAGGCAAAACCGTGATACTTGTGAAATACGCGATAAGCATGCCTGCGCCGGCAATTTGACCGAGTTCGGATACGCCCCTGTAATCGGTCGGGAGAAACGACAGAAATCCGGCGGCGACGGCCGCAGCAGCGAGAGTCAAAGGCGCGCCGATCTTTTCCGCCGCCTTGGCGAGCGCGGTCTGAATTTTTCCGACGTCGTGACGTTCGGCGCGATAACGCACCGAAAATTGAATACCGAAATCGACACCCAGCCCGACGAACAGCACCGCGAAGGCGACAGATATCATGTTCAGTGCACCGACCATCGCCAGGCCGAGTGCGGCCGTGAGCGCCAGTCCGATGAACAAATTGACGAAAACTGCGACGATGAGCCGCGCCGACTTCAATGCCAGCCATAGGATCGTCAATACGACGATGATTGTGCCAATGCCGTTGACCAACGCGCCTTCCTGAACCGACGCGAATTCTTCGTCGGCCATCGCTACCGAACCGGTCAGTCTCACGTGCGCCTGATATTTTTGCGCGAGCTGCAGTTCATTTGCTGCCGCGCGAATGGTATTACTCGACACTTTTCCCGGCTGCAGCGCGGAAAAATCCAGCACGGGATGCACTTCGATGAGCCGGCGGAGATCACTTGGTCCCGGATCCTGACCGTTGAGCATCGAAAGCCACGAAAACGACGCGGGGCGTTTTGCCAGCGCGTCTTCGACGGTCTGCGACGCCATCGACAGAGGCCGGGCCAGCGCGTCCAGCGTGACCATGCGATTTTGGACACCGATGAGCCCCAACGAGAGGGCGCGGGTGAGCCCGCGCAGGCTGGGATCGTCAGCCAGGGTCCCGACCAGGGGTGCCGCCTGCCCCAGACCTTTGGCGGTACGCGCGACATCGTCGGTGGGCTCAAACAACAATCCGTTGCGCGCGAAAAATTCACTACCTCCGATATCCTCAACTGAGCGAAAAAGTCGCGGCTCGGATTTCAGGCGAGCGGCAAGCTCAGCCGCGGCGCGGGCAACATATTCCGCGGTCGGGGCCTCGACGACGATAAGCGTGGCCCCATAATGTCCGGGAAACGCCTTTGCGAAGTCGGCTTCGCGGCGGCGCCAGTCGAGATCAGGAGAAATTAGCTTGTTAATATCCGTATTGATGGCGAAATGGCGCCCCGAATAGCCAGCGCAAGCCGCAGCCCCAACTACCGCTAAAACAATGATCGGCCAAGGAAATCGGGTGCAGAACCGAACGATAGAGGTAACCCAGGACGCCAACATGCCTAAATCCGCCTTCCGACTAAAATATTAGCGCCCCCACTTGCGCTTAAACGCATCATTTTCAATGCTTTCGAACTGGAACTATTGCTCCTGTTAATGATTGACGCTGACTGAAAGACTTCGTGGCAAAGCCGGCAAAACTCGCATTGGGCGACAGAAAACATTACGTGAGGGTTTGCCAAGGCTCGAGCGCCTCCGTTCATTCGGGAAGGACAGTTAAAGCATGACGGCGCCCAATGACGATCTCCTGACAAAATCCACCTCTACCATTCTCGACTCCATAAAGAGCCCCGATGATTTACGCCGTATCAATGCGCGGCACCTCCAGCAGGTTGCGGACGAACTACGTGCCGAAACCATCAACGCAGTGGCCGTCACCGGCGGACACCTGGGAGCGAGCCTCGGCGTTATCGAATTGACGGTGGCTCTGCACTACATTTTCGATACACCAAATGACAAGCTGATTTGGGACGTCGGTCATCAGGCCTACCCGCACAAGATTCTCACCGGTCGGCGCGATCGTATCAGAACGCTGCGTACCGGCGGCGGGCTGTCCGGATTTACCAAACGCTCCGAGAGCGAATACGACTGCTTCGGTGCGGCTCACTCCTCTACTTCCATTTCCGCCGGACTCGGAATGGCTGTCGCCCGCGACCTCGCCGGGGACAATCACAACGTCGTCTGCGTGATCGGCGATGGTGCGATCTCCGCCGGGATGGCCTACGAGGCGATGAACAATGCCGGCGCCATGAATTGCCGCCTGATTGTGATCCTCAACGACAATGAAATGTCGATCGCACCACCGGTCGGCGCGATGTCGAATTATCTGACGCGTCTGCTCTCGAGCCCGATGTATATGTCCCTGCGCGACATCGGCAAGCAGTTCGCCGGACATCTGCCAAAATTCTTCAAGGAAAAAGCATCTCTCGCCGAAGAGCTCGCGCGCGGCTTCGTCACCGGCGGGACCTTGTTCGAAGAACTCGGTTTTTATTACATCGGCATCGTCGATGGTCATGACCTCGGGCAGCTGCTGCCCGTCCTTGAAAATGTTCGCGCCGCGGATAACGGACCGTTTCTCGTGCACGTGCGTACGCAGAAGGGCAAGGGCTATGCTCCTGCCGAAGCGTCACAGGACAAATATCACGGTGTCGTCAAATTTGACGTCTCGACCGGCAAACAGCACAAGGCAACTTCGAACGCTCCATCATACACGAAAGTCTTCGGCGAAAGTCTCGTCAAAGAGGCCGAAAAGGACGACCGCATTGTGGCGATCACGGCCGCGATGCCGGGCGGCACAGGCGTCGATATTTTTGCCAAGGCCTTTCCGAACCGCGCCTTCGATGTTGGAATCGCGGAACAGCATGGCGTCACGTTTGCGGCGGGATTGGCGACCCAGGGCTACAAGCCGTTTGTCGCGATCTATTCGACGTTTCTGCAGCGTGCCTACGATCAGGTCGTCCATGACGTCGCCATTCAGAAACTGCCCGTCCGTTTCATCATGGATCGCGCCGGACTGGTCGGCGCCGACGGACCGACGCATGCCGGCTCGTTCGACCTCGCTTATCTGGGCTGTCTGCCGCATTTCGTCATCATGGCGGCGGCTGATGAGGCCGAACTCGTCCACATGGTGGCGACTGCTGTTACAATCAACGACCGTCCTTCTGCCGTGCGCTATCCGCGCGGCGATGGCGTCGGTGTCGAGCGTCCTGAAGTGGGCATTCCACTCGAGATTGGTCGTGGACGAATCATAACGCAGGGCTCAACAGTTGCACTGCTATCGCTGGGAACGCGACTGGCCGAATGCATGAAGGCCGCCGAAGTCCTGGCAACACATGGAATTTCGACGACGGTGGCGGATGCCCGCTTTGCCAAGCCGCTTGATAGCGATCTCATCCTGCGTCTTGCACGCGAGCACGAACTGCTCGTCACCATCGAAGAGGGCGCCATAGGCGGTTTTGGCTCGCACGTGCTCCAGCTTCTTGCGGAAAAGGGCGCGCTCGAACGGCCGAATTTCAAGGCCCGGAGCATGGTCTTGCCCGACGTATTTATCGATCACGATTCGCCGCCCGCCATGTATGCGAAAGCCGGACTTGATGCGAATGGGATCGTCGCAAAGGTCTTCGATGCATTTGGATCGCGCAATGCCCCCGAACTTCAGCCGGCCGAGATCGCCTTCCTTACCGATCGTGCGCAGCGCCGCCGAAATGGGAGAGTGAACGGGGGCGCGGTATGAAGGTTATTCTTGCTAAACCGCGCGGGTTTTGCGCGGGGGTCGTTCGCGCGATCGAGATCGTCGAACGGGCCCTCGATAAATACGGGCCGCCGGTTTATGTGCGCCACGAGATCGTGCACAACAAATGGGTGGTCGACGCGCTCAAGGCGCGGGGGGCCCGTTTCGTGGAGGACCTTTCGGAAGTCCCGCCGGACGCCATAACGATCTTCAGTGCTCACGGCGTCGCGAAAAAGGTAGAGGCCGAGGCCTCCGAAAGAGGCCTTCGTGTGCTCAATGCGACCTGTCCTCTCGTCTCGAAGGTACATGCGCAGGGCCGCCACTACCTGCGACAGGGGCGTACCGTCATCCTGATCGGCCATGCCGGCCACCCCGAAGTCGAGGGAACGGTGGGGCAAATCCCGGGCCCCGTTCTGCTGGTGCAGACCGAAGAAGATGTCGATGCGCTGGACCTTGCCGAGGATACCCCGATCGCGTACGTGACGCAGACCACGCTCAGCGTCGACGATACGCGCGGCGTCATCGCAGCCCTGTTTCGCCGCTTTAGCGACGTCGTAGGGCCCGGCACCCAGGACATTTGCTATGCGACGCAAAATCGTCAAACTGCCCTGCTTGAACTAACCAAGCTGGTGGACGTCATTTTTGTGGTCGGAGCGGCGAACAGCTCCAATTCCAATCGGCTTCGCGAGATCGGGGTCGAAGCCGGCATTCCAACGCATCTCATCGCCAATGGCGGGGAAATTCGGCCGGAATGGCTGCATAATGTCGGTGTCGTCGGCATCACGGCCGGTGCGTCGGCGCCTGAGGTCATGGTCCGGGATGTGATAAACGCACTCCGGGCGATAACGCCGGTCGAGGTCTTCACCTTGCCCGGTCAGGAAGAACACATCGAATTCCGGGTGCCGGTCGACCTCCTCGACGTCACCGGTGGGAAAACATTAAGTAAGGATATAGATCTTGAGCATTCCTCTCCTCCAGAAACTGTTTGTCGGTAGTTACGTAATCCGCCAGCGTCTGACCGGCCGAGCGCGCTACCCGCTGGTCCTGATGCTTGAGCCGTTGTTTCGGTGCAATCTTGCCTGCGCGGGCTGCGGAAAGATCGACTATCCCGATCCTATTTTGCATCAGAACATGCCCGTTGAAGACGCGCTCCATGCCGTCGACGAATGCGGCGCGCCTGTCGTGTCAATCGCAGGTGGCGAGCCCCTGCTTCACAAGCAGATGCCGGAAATCGTCCGCGGGATCATTGCGCGACGCAAGTTCGTCTACTTGTGCACCAATGCTTTGCTGATGGAAAAGAAGCTATCGCAGTACCAGCCGAGCACATTCTTCACCTGGTCGGTGCACCTTGACGGCGACAAGGAGATGCACGATGCGTCGGTCTGCCAGCCGGGTGTCTATGACCGCGCGGTGGCCGCAATTCGAAGTGCAAAAGCGCGCGGCTTCCGCGTGAACATCAACTGCACGCTGTTCAATAATGCCGATGGCGAAAAAGTCGCCCGGTTCTTCGACACAGTCATGGCAATGGGCATCGACGGCATCACGGTTTCGCCCGGCTATGCTTACGAGCGCGCACCCGATCAGCAGCACTTTCTCAATCGCGATCGCACCAAGCAGCTCTTCCGCGAAATTTTCCGGGGGCGCGGATCAACGCGCTGGTCGTTCAGCCAGTCGAGCCTGTTTCTGGATTTTCTCGCGGGAAATCAGCGTTACCACTGCACGCCGTGGGGCAATCCGACCCGAACGATATTTGGATGGCAGAAGCCGTGCTACCTGCTCGGCGAAGGCTACGCCAAGACGTTCAATGAGCTCATGAACGAAACCGATTGGGATTCCTACGGAACCGGAAATTATGAAAAGTGCGCCGATTGCATGGTGCATTGCGGGTACGAAGCATCGGCGGTCAATGACGCAATCGCACATCCGCTCAAGGCTTTGGGCGTGAGTTTGCGCGGCGTGCGTACCGAGGGTCCCACTAGTCCCGATATCACGCTCGCGCATCAGCGCCCTGCTCAATACGTGTTTTCGCAACATGTCGAGCGGAAGCTGAACGAGATCCGGGAGGCCGAAAGCAAGCCGGAACTGGCAGAAGCCGGATAAATCGGTTCCCCATGCGGACCTGATGGAACTTTCCGCTACGTCTTGCCGTTGGATGAAATAACAGGACGTCTGCACTTTCGAGTATCAGCGGTCTTCAGGATCCAGCCATGCGCGGGCGCGCCGTTATACTCTTTCTTCTGGCGGCATTGACGACACCCATTGGCGATGTCGCACACGCGCAATTGTCGCCGCAGGGGATTCTCGGCGGGATCACCCGCCCATTTCGCCAGATGCTCGGCGGTCTCGGCCACTATCCGCATGCACGTCGCCATCGTGGCGCAACGCCGGGGCACCGCTCGGCTTCGGCTTCCGCGGTCCATGAGGGCTCGGGCAATCCGGAGGCCAGTCTGGGCCAGGTCGGCCCGCCGGCATGGCCGACCGCATATGAAGAAGTTGTCGGATTTGCCTTGTGGCCCGAAGACTACGCCGCGCGAATTCGCGGTCGTGGGTTTGACGTGATCGCGGACACAATTGCCGGCCGCTTCGATCTCCCTCGGCCATCGGCACGGACCGCCACCACAGGTACTGCCGCAAGAAATGACAGCGACAACAGTGAAGCCAACATCCAGTGTCCCGATTCAGCCAATGGAGCCAACAATTGGCCGGCGGCGCGCCTCGAGCAGATATTGCAACTATCCAATGCCCAGCATGACGTGCTTGAAACAGTGCAATCGGCGGCCAGCCAGTCGATCAAAGGCCTCAAAGGCGCGTGCCGAAATGCGGGGGACCTGGCCCCGCCCGACCGTCTCAGAGCGCTCGTGCAAACGCTCTGGATGGTCCGCGATGGCGGCATATCGCTGCGGGCGCCGCTGAAACAATTCTACGGCACCCTGACGAGCGCGCAGAAGGTCAGCCTCGGAAGCGAGCCTATCCAGGCCAGCGCACAACCTCAGCCCAAGGCCGCCGACCCCGGCGCCAGCAAGCAGTACCAGGCTTGCGCTTCACCGAACATGGAAAGTGCTGAACGCCTGATCAAAGAAATCGAAATGAAGGTCCGGCCGAACAATGACCAGGCCGCCAGCCTGGAGAACCTGCACAAGGTTTCGTCCGACATGGCCAAGCTGCTCATTGCATCCTGCGCCCAGCCGATTCCGTCAGATCCGCTCGCGCGTCTGGATGCCGCAGATGATCAATTGACGGCCATGAACTACGCGGCCGCGAATGTACAGATTGCACTCGATGATTTTTACGGCAAGCTCAGCGATGCTCAGAAAGCGCGCTTTGATTCAAATCGCTGACGATCACATACCAAACGGCACGTTGGATGTTTTGCCTTCGGTCAGGTTGCGATAGCGCGCAAGCGCCCAAAGCGGAAAGAATTTTCGGTAACCGTGATAGCGGAGATAGAAGACGCGCGGAAACCCGGTCGCCGTAAATCTTTCTTCGTCCCAGAAACCGGTTCCAGTCTGTGTCTGCACGAGATAACGCACGCCGCGCGCCACTGCTGGGTGTGCCGCTTCTCCGCAAGCCATGAGCCCCAGCAATGCCCAGGCTGTTTGTGACGCCGTACTGGAAGCGGGCTCGTGCCCGCGATAGTCAAGCCTGTAGCTAACGCCGTCTTCGCCCCACCCACCGTCCGAATTCTGAATCGACAGCAGCCAGTCGACGGCCTTGCGGGCCTCGGTCGAGCCGCCAAGCCCGCACATATTGAGCGCGCACAGCGACGACCACGTGCCGTAGATATAGTTCAGCCCCCAGCGACCGTACCAACTTCCGTCGTTCGTTTGCGTGCGGAGCAGATATTCGACCCCACGCGCCAACGAGGCGCTCTGGTCCGGCGTTTCACCCAATTGGGCGAGCATGGAGACACAGCGCGCCGTCACATCTTCGGTGGGGGGATCGATCAGGGCCCCATGATCGGCAAAAGGAATATTGTTGAGGTAATCATACATATTGTCGACGTCGAAGGCGGCCCAGCCACCGTTGCGGCTCTGCAAGCCCTTCACCCATTCAGCGCCGCGTTCGATCGCCAAACCATAGCGGTCACCCGCACCGCAACGCTGGGCACGGTCCATCGCCATGACGGCAACCGCGGTATCATCGAGATCGGGATAGTAGGCATTGGCATATTGAAACGCCCAGCCACCCGGCCGCACATGCGGCCGTCGTGCCGACCAATCGCCGACAACGTCGAGGACCTGGCGTGGCAGGAGCCAATCCAGCCCGCGAAATGCTGAGGCGCAGGCCTCCTTGCCGCCGACTTCCAGCATGGCGTGGCAGGCCAATGCCGTGTCCCAAACGGGCGATACGCAAGGCTGGCAGTACGCCTCGCTGGCCCCGACGATCAGCAGCTTTTCGATTGATGAGCGGGCAATTTCGGCGCCTTCTCGATTGCCCAGCACATCGAACATCATGGTCGCGTTGGCCATCGCCGGAAAAATCGCCCCAGTCCGTCCTCGCCGTTGAGTCGCTCGGTAACGAACCCGACCGCTCGGTCGATTGCTCGTCGCCGCAGAGATTTCGGGAAAAGCTTTACGGCAGGCCGAAGAACGATATCGATCGCGCGGAACAGCAGAAACCAGATCCAACGCTGGTGTGGCGCCTTCGACGCCGGCCCTACCGACTGCGGCGGTGCGACGAACAATTCGTCAATGCCGATGCCGAGCGGGTTCTTCGCCCGCGGACGCAACGCCTGGAGCACCAACAGCGGCACGAGCACCGTACGCGCCCAGTACGACACCTTTGAGAGATGAAACGGAAACCACCGCGGCAGCAGCGTGATTTCAACCGGCATTTCCGGGACGCTCCGCCATGGAAGGACCCCGTAAAGCGAAAGCAGGACACGCGTGAACACGTTGCTTTCAGCCGCCCCGCCGCGCGTCAGCATTGCTTCCCGCGCGCGCCGCATGTGAGGAGCATCCGGCCTGTCGCCGATCATTTTGAGGGCGAAATAGGCTTTGACGCTGGCGCTCATGTCGAATTGGCCCTCATGATAAAGTGGCCAACCGCCATGTGCGCCCTGGATGCGACGCAGGTACACTGCGATCTTCTGTTCGAGCTCCTTCGCGACCGGTTCTCCCCGGTAGTGCCTCAGCAGTACGTATTCCGCAGGAATGGTTGCATCGGCCTCAAGCTCGAAGACCCAATGGCCGTCCGCTCGTTGGCAATCGAGCAAGGCATGGGTGCCGCCTGAAGTAGCTCCCTGAACGCCGGCTTCTTGCGGCGGCAATCGCGTGGTCTCCGGTCGTGCAAGCGTCATGCCGCGGCCTCCAGTCGCTGCCCGACAAGACCGGCGGCACGATATCCCGAACGCACCGCACTTTCGATTGTCGCAGGCAGGCCTGTCGCGGTCCAATCGCCTGCCAGAATCAAATTGCTCCAAGAAGTTTCCGGACCAGGACGCAGGGCATTCTGCTCGGGCGTCGCAGCGAAGGTCGCACGACGTTCTCGCACGAGTTGCCAGGGTGGCAGCTTGGCAGAAAGGCCGGAGACCACCGCAATGTCGTTCCATATTGCCTGCGCAAGGTCGGTACGGGGCATCTCAAACAGACGTCCGGCATCGCTGATTGTCGCGGAAATCCGGCCCGGAAGCGAAAATATCCATTCGGCGGTGCCGTTGATGACGCCCAACATCGGTGGCAGGCGGGCGGGCGGTTCAATTCGGAAATGAGCATTTACAATTCCGCGAAACAATGACGGCGCCTGCAGGCCGGACACAAGGCCGGTCGCCACGTAAGGCGGAACAGCCAGAATCACCACATCATCGTCGCCAAGCTTGAGCGACTGCCTGGCAAATTCGAGGCGTGTTACGCGTTCGCCGGAGAAGCCAAGTTCGACAAGTTCGTCTTCCAGCGAAATTACAGCGCCCTGTTTTTGCAAATGCGAAATAGCGGGTTCAACGAAAACCGCTCCCAATCCTTCCCGCGCCAGAAGCGGCCGGCACGCCTGCCCCCCAAGCGCGAGACTTTCTCGGACAACGGCTCCGGCAAGCTTCGCCGAACCTTCGCGCGGAGCGATATTGAGCGCCGCGAGCAGCAAAGGTGCCAGGAAACGTTCATAAATGGGACCAGCACACCTGATGACTTCGCCGATCGGCTTGTCGGCTTTAGTCCACACAAGGCGCGCCAGGGGTAAATAATCGACAACAGAGGTCTGCGGCACGCGTCGTTCTTTGTCGAATACCCACCACGGAAAACGGCTATCTCCGAACCGCAACGTCCACTGGTCACTGTTCATCAGGTCAACGAAAGAGAATTCCGCTTCCGGCGGACCCTGCAGGCCTAATTCGGAACCGATGGATTTTATGAAAGTCAGCGCGGCGTGGTTTCCCGACAAAAGCAGGTGCGTACCATTGTCGATCACCATGTTCGTATTGGAATCATAATACGAGCGGCAGCGGCCACCCATATGCGCCGTCGCCTCATGGACAACGACCGCCCGGCCCGACTGAGCAAGACGCACTGCGGCGGCTAGCCCGGCCAGCCCCGCACCAATAATGTGGATTGTACCGGTCTCAGACAAACGCATGCCGCAAGGCAATCCATAGTAACTGAGACTTGTTGACGTGCACGCGAGTCCGTGGCTGCGACCAGCCGCGCGAAATCATGTCCTCCAGCATCTGGCGATACACTTCGCCCATGATTTTCGGGGCTCTTACGGTGGAGCGCACGCACTTCGACATGATCTCTTTGGATCTCACAAAATGCTCCCGCGCGCGTTCGGCAACAAATGCGCAGGCTTTGCCCAGGCGCGGATCAGTTACTGCAGATTGCGGACTGGTAGCGTCGACTTCGGCCAACTGCAAGGCTTCACGTGGGATATACAGGCGTCCAATCCCGGCGTCCTCGTCGATGTCACGTAAAATATTCGTGAGTTGAAGCGCCCGGCCGAGATGATGAGCCAGCAATTTACCGTCGGCATCACTCAGACCGAACACCCGCACCGATAACCGTCCGACAGCGGAAGCTACGCGATCGCAATAGAGATCGAGCTGTTCGAGGCTCGGAGCGACGATATCGGCACGCGCATCCATGCCCACACCGTCTATGACGTCATGGAAATCCTCCTTGTGGAGGCCGTAACGAGCCACCGCCTTTGCCAGACGCTCGAGCCTGGGCAAATTCCGACCCGCGTAAATCGCCTCGATATCGCGCCGCCACTCCTCCAGTTGTGCCAAGCGGCGTTCGCGCGGCAGGTCACTGTCGGCAATATCGTCGACGTCGCGGCAAAACGAGTAGATCTCGAACATCGCCTCCCGCTGGTCGCGCGCGAGGATGCGCATGGCGAGATAGAACGAACTGCCACCCGCCCGCTTTGCCGGGGGCGAACGGCCTTCTACGACATTTGGGCTTTGCACCGTCATGGGACCTGGTACCGGCGCGCCGGCGCAACCGTCCTCAGCAACCGCTGCAAACCGGTACGTATTCCGGCACCAAGAGCCGTTGTCAGTGCCTCGGCTTTGGTCAGATGCACTTTTTCGCTTAAGGGATCCCTGACAGCGAGAACCGCCAATAAACGCCTTGCGAGTGACTGGATAGCGGAAATTTCAATCGCAAGCCTCGCATCCGCGACGCTCGCCGCAAGACCCTCGCTCTGTTGCAACAACGCAGCGGTTCGGGCCGCCAGTCCGCGAAGACATTCTTTCAAGGCCGGCGTCGCCAGGCTTTCACCGAGCGCTTCGACACGCGCGCCCGCCGTCGCCAGCGCGTCGAGTGGAACATAAACGCGGTCAAGCCGGCGATAGTCGGCGCCGCAATCCTGCAAATGATTGATGACCTGCAATGCTGCACACAAGGCATCCGAAGCTGGCCAGGTCTCTTTCGCCTCGCCGTGCACGTCAAGGACGAAGCGGCCAACCGGCATTGCCGAGCGGGAGCAATAGTCGATGAGGTCGTCCCAATCGGCATACCGGTGCTTCTCTGCGTCTTGCCGAAATGCATCCAGCAAATCCTGTGCATGCCGGGGCGAGAGTCCGCGCGCATTCAAAACCTCTCGCAGCCTTATTCCTTCAGGATCATTCCCGCCGTGGCCGAGTAAACTTGATTCGAGTTGATTGAGGCGGAAAATTTTTTCGGTACCTCCGAGATCGGGATGGTCGGCAATATCGTCGGCAACGCGCACGAACTCGTAAAATGCCATGATGGCGGGACGATGCTTACGCGCGATCATCCGCGAGGCGACAGGAAAATTCTCGTCGCCTGCCCCCTTGCCCGATCGAAGTTCGCCGCTCGTCGTCATTGCAGGCTTGCCGCGTTCGTATGAACACGCCCCTTCCATTGGCCCCCTCTCTGCCGGAAATGCTGATAGGCGGAGTTGAGCGTGTAGCACATATAGAGCAGCGCAATGACCGGAAGCGCCATGCTCCATAGCGAAGATCGTCCGTAATATCGCAACGTGGGCACAAATGATAATGCCATTGCAATCCACGCTGCCAATCCCAGATACCGGGGCCAGCCGGACGCAAAGAGCGAAAGCAGCGGTGGGAGAACAAATGTAATTGTCATCGCGATCGTGGTCGCGACCAATAGAAAGGGCGAAAAGCGAAGCTGGCTATAGGCCGAACGTGAAATCATCCTAGCTACGTCGGCGAAAGTCTCGTACGGCCGGATACTGCAGACACGGTTGGTCAAGCCAAGCCAGATCGGTCCGGTCTCCTTGAGTTTCGCGGCGAGCGAGCAATCATCGATCAAAGCATTCTGAATGCTCGCGACGCCACCGACTTTGGCGAGCGCATCCGTTCTAACGAGCATGCATCCACCTGCTGCGGCGGCCAGGCGGCAATCGGGCCGGCAAACCCAGGCAAAAGGGAAAAGCATCTGGAAAAAATAGATAAATGCCGGCACATGGACACGCTCGGCAAGGCTCTCGCAACGCAGCTTCGCCATCAGGGACGTAAGTACAAACCCGCCGCTCCTCGAACGCGCGACGAGTTGGGCAATCGTGCCGGGCTTATGAACGATGTCGGCATCCGTCAGCAGCAGATATTCTGGCTGCAAGGCTTCGGCAACGGCGATTCCCTCTTTCAGTGCCCATAATTTTCCGGTCCAGCCGGCGGCAGGCCCGTCAGTCCTGATCACTTTCAGCCGTGGATCGCCGCCGGCGGCGCAGGTTGCGACCGCACCGGTGTCGTCGCTGCTTTCGTCATCCACAACAACGACATTAAACGATCCTCCGTAACTCTGATCCAGCAGCGATCGAACGCTTCGCGCGATGAATTCGGATTCGTTTCGCGCTGGAATGACAACGGCCACACTCGACAGCGAAGAACTTCCACCGGAAAACGGTGATGCATCATTCACGGTCGCGCGCCAGAAGGCACCGCGCGCCCAAATAAGATAGATCCAGATTGCCAAACAGGCGATCGCCAGAACTTCAATCATTGTCGGAAATATTTCGGTCAAACTGAGCCACTACTCTTAACTGCAAAGGACCGGATTTGTTCGCTCGATCAGCAATCTGACTTCGGGGACATATTAGCCCAATCGCCATTCGGCATAACAGCCGGCAAAAGCACGTTGACTTGCCGACTCTTGACCATAAACTCCGCCCCTTCTCGAATTAGGCCATCCAATCCGACCATAAAGCACGAAGATCATGTTGCCTCCTTCCGCTGATGTCGTCATCGTTGGCGCCGGCAATGCCGCATTTTGCGCGGCGCATGCCGCTGCCGAGCATGGTGTCTCCGTCCTGGTGCTCGAACGCGCGCCCGAAAACGAATCCGGCGGTAACAGCCGGTTTACCGCGGGCGCATTCCGTTGTGTCTATGACGGCGTTGACGATTTACGCGAGCTTATGCCCGATCTAACAGACGCCGAGATAGCAAATACCGACTTCGGTACATATACGCAGGACAAGTTTTTCGACGATATGGGCCGCGTGACGGAATATCGGACGGATCCCGATTTATGTGAAATTCTGATTACGCACAGCAAAGCCACGATGCAGTGGATGCAGAAAAAGGGCATCCGCTTCATCCCCATTTACGGCCGCCAAGCCTACAAGATTGACGGCAAATTCAAGTTCTGGGGCGGACTCACGGTTGAAGCCTGGGGTGGCGGTCCGGGCCTGGTCGAGGCACACACCAAGATCGCGAAGAAAAACGGCGTTTCCGTCGCCTATGGCGCACGCGCGTTATCGCTGATAGCGGACGATGAAGGCGTGCATGGCGTACGCGTGAAGCATGATGGCCGCACGGTCGAAGTGAGGGCTAAATGCGTCGTGCTGGCAGCGGGTGGATTTCAGGCAAACACTGAGATGCGTACGCGCTACCTTGGGCCGACCTGGGAACTGGCGAAGATTCGTGGCACGCGCTTCAATACGGGCGATGGTATTCGCATGGCCCTCGATGTCGGAGCCATGCCGACAGGCAACTGGTCGGGCTGCCACGCCGTCGGCTGGGATCGCAACGCGCCGGAATTCGGTGACCTCACCGTTGGCGACAATTTCCAGAAGCATTCGTATCCGTGGGGCATTATGATCAATGCAAACGGGGAACGCTTTGTCGACGAGGGCGCGGATTTCCGCAACTACACCTATGCAAAGTATGGCCGCGTCATCCTCATGCAGCCTGGCCAGTTCGCCTGGCAGATCTTCGACAAGAAGATCATCCCTATGTTGCGTGACGAATACCGCATCAGGCAGGTCACGAAAGTACGAGCAGACACACTCGAAGAGCTCGTAAAAAAGCTCGACGATGTCAACGCCAAGCGCGCACTTGAGACAATTAAGACGTACAACAAGGCGGTGCGGACCGACATTGTGTTCAATCCGAATGTAAAGGATGGGCGACGGACCGAAGGTCTTGCCATCAACAAAAGCAACTGGGCAAACACCGTCGATGAACCGCCGTTCGAGGCCTATGCGGTGACGTGCGGAATAACCTTCACCTTCGGGGGCCTGAAAATCGACACGTCAGGTCGCGTGATCGACACGGACGGACAGGTCATTGCTGGGCTGCACGCCGCAGGTGAACTTGTCGGCGGGATATTCTATTTCAACTACCCGGGCGGCACCGGCCTAATGGCGGGCTCGGTATTTGGCAAGATCGCGGGGACAACCGCAGGCCAGCGGGCAGCACAAATCCCTTCGTAAGCCAATCGTCGCCCCGTTAAATTCCGATATTTGCGACAGCCTACTTGGGCGGCGTATTGGCGGCGCGTTCCCTCAACCGGTAAAACTTGATTGCCGCGCGCGCCGTTTCAGCCCGTAACCTTTTGTATCTGTCCTGATATTCTGGCGATTCAATATTGTTGCGGCCGTTCGCCCCCGTTCGCAAGACGAGGATGGCGCGGGTTGTTTTCCAGGAGAAATCGATCGATTTGGTGAGCACCAGAATCTGGTCACCGGTATCGTGTACCAGCGCCCGCTCGATCGCGCCGATTGGCAAGTCGGTCAACACGCATAGAGCCGCCGCCGTTTCATCGAATTTTCCGCGTTCGGCGAAATCGCAGACGCAAGCTTCGGTCAACTCCCCGCGTCGATGCAGCTCTTCGATATGTTTCCGTGCTGCGGCAAAATCGGACGAAATCTCGCGTAAGCGCGTCTGGATTCGGTCAGCCGCCTGTTTAATCATCCCCTGAATGAGATCCGCCTTTCCGCGATCGGCTATCTCGAATTTTTGTCTCACCGCCTCGGAGGCGGACTCGAACAACGTCAACAGATATTCTCGTGGAATTTCCGGACGCGACCAGACCAATAGTGCCAGCTCATTGTCCGTCTCGGATCGCGTCACCAGCGTCGAGTAGCCAAAATCGGAGAACCGGGCACCGGTATTCGCTGCCGTACTGATAACGACTTTCTGGTTTCCGCGCTCCACAAGGACGTCCGTCACGCTTTCGCTCAGCCGCTTGCGCTGTGATATTGCAAGGAGGTGGTCCTGGCCCTTTGTCCGCGCGCCGGTGACCAGGGTCTCCTCGTCAAGGCATTCCGAACGTCTAAGTACCGGACCCGCCACGTCAATCGAGTCATCGAGCGCGAGGGTACGGGTCACACCCGTGGGGGCGTTTGCGATCGTGGAAAGGCGCTCGCCGAATGCCGCGCGGGCGGAAAGCTCGATTTCACTGACCAGGCGGCCCATAACATCGTCAAATAGCGACTTTTGCTCGCTGTCAAAATGGGTGGACCCGGCAACAAAAAGATCCGTGACTCGACGGAGAATGTCAGCACGGGAAGCAATATCCCGCTGCAAAATCGTCGTCTCAAGCTCGTCTATCAGCGACCGCCGCGACAATGTCGTGCTTGTCCGACCGCCACGGTCATGCTGGCGCCGATCTCCCATCTCGCCTGTCAGTGGCAGGTTATGCTGCATTTTCGACTTCGGGGATGTTGTAGGCGCTGTTGAAGTCGATTTCCGAGGACGGACATGGCCGCTGGAATAGATATCCCTGCAGCGATGTCACGCCGGCGAGACGCAAAAGCCGGTATTGGTCTAACGTTTCGACGCCTTCTGCCGTCGTTTCGATATCGAGGCTACGCGCGAGAGTGAGCGTTGCCGCAATAATTGCCGCACATTCGGTCCGCTTTGTCAGGTTCTGCGTAAAGGACCTGTCGACTTTGATTTTATCGAAGGGAAACAACATCAACTGGCTGAGCGACGAATAGCCTGTCCCAAAATCGTCCAAGGCGATTGCAATTCCGAGATTTTTGAATTGGCGCAGGATGGGCAGGCATTCCGTCGCCGACTCGATCAGGGCGGTCTCGGTTATTTCAAGCTCCAATCGCTCGGGCGACAGGCCCGATTGAGCAAGTGCGCATATGGCGATATCGACCAGATTATTTTTCCGAAATTGCACCGCGGAAAGATTTACGGCGACTTTAATCCCCACCGGCCAGCTTGCGGCATCGGCACATGCCGTTTGCAGCAACCATTCGCCGATCTGGGTAATCATTCCCGTTTCCTCCGCCAGCGGAATGAACTGATCGGGGAGTATGATACCCTTGGTCGGGTGTCTCCAGCGAATGAGCGCTTCGGCTCCGCATATCAGGCGTGTCTTCGTCTCAACAATCGGTTGATAGTGGAGTTCCAGTTCACCCTGTTGAATTGCGTGCCGCAATTCGTTTTCAAGCTCGTGGCGCGCGCTGGCCGCCATGCTCATCTCAGGATCAAAGAACCGATAGCCGTTGCGCCCCGCCGACTTTGCACGATAAAGAGCCAAATCCGCCATCTTCATGAGGCTATCGGAACTGGTCGCATGTTCCGGAGCAAGCGCAATTCCGATGCTGGTCGCGATGTTGACCTCATTTCCCTCTATTTCGAACGGCTTCGCTATAACCTTGATAATGCGTTCTGCGAGCACGCTCGCAGCGTCGCGTTGATCATTCTCCCGGTCCTGAACGATGGCAAATTCATCGCCGCCGAGCCGGGCCAACACGTCGGTTTCCCGCAATGATGCTTTTAGACGTGCGGCGATTTCGCGTAGCAGCGCATCGCCAACGGCGTGGCCGAGCGTATCATTGACGTGCTTGAAACGGTCGAGATCCAGCAACAGCACGGCGAACGAATCTCCCCGCCTGCGATGCCTCGCGACCGCTTCTTCGATCTTATCCATTATTGACAGGCGGTTCGCCAGCCCCGTGAGCACGTCGTGATGCGCCATGAAGGCAATTCGCTGCTCGGATTTCCTTCTTTCGGTAATATCGTCAATCACCACGACAAGGTGCTTTGCCACGCCCACAGCATCGCGAACGACCAATCGATTGGTGGCGAGAATGCGCGTTTCTCCGTGGGGCATCTCTACCTCGTAGTCGCGCGAACAACTCCCTACCCCCCCGGCGATGGCCTCGTTATCGGAGGCCTCAAACCGTTCCGCGTCCTTGATCCGATAAATATCGAACACGGTTTTCCCGAGCACTTCATCGCGCCCGACTTTAAGCATCGCCTCGAACGCTCGATTAACGAGCACAAATTTGCGCGTTACCGCATCCTTGACGACGACCGCAATCGGAATGTTCTCGATAATCGAATTCAAAAACTGCTTGGTTTCATCCAATTGTTTTTCGGTAAGCAGGTGCGCGGTGATGTCCTGGTGGACCGCGACTGATCCACCATCGGGCATGGCTTGGCGGGACACGGCGAGCGTACGGCCATCCTGGAGTTCGTTGATGATGTAGCCGGGCGCGGGCAGGAACGCTTCGCGCACCCGGTCTGTAAGATATTTCTCTGAGTCCTTCGGGCAACATCCGGAGGCAACGCGAGCCTGCAGGATTTCGGGAAGCGTCGCCCCGCGTTTGATATCTGCCGGATTTAATCCGTACATCGTGCTGTACAGGTCGTTCGCCAGGACAAGCTTTTTGTCCGCTCCAAACATGCAAATCCCGTGCGGCATGTTCGCCAGTGTCGCATTCAAGAGCATGTTTGCATGTTCGAGGTGCTTTTTGACGCCCTCACGCAGCAACTGGCCCTTGATGCTCAGCCCGGTAGCGAATGCAATTATCAATGTGAGTAGTGCCGCAACCAGATAGCCCAATTTTTTCTGTATATCGAGGCGCGAAAAGATTTCGTTTGACGCGAGTGAAACCGTAATTATCAGCGGATAATCATAGACAATCCTGTACGCGACGAGTCGTTCGACATTGTCGCTCAGATTGCTGCGCGTATAGAACCATCCCGTCGGCGCCGCAGAAAATTTCTTGAATAGATCGGCTCCTGAGAAATCCTTTCCCAGAGTCGACAAGGTCTGCCCGCTCGTCGCGCGGACAACTCCATCAAGACCAATAATCCGGATATAGCCTTCCTGCCCGATGTTTATAGAGTTGTATAAAAGCGTCAGGTAACTGGAATCAAGAAAAGCGACGACGACCCCCCCAAACGATCCTTCCCTGCCAAGAATGCGACGGGACAGCGGGACCGACCATTTGCCGGTCGCCTGCGAAAGGATCGGCTTGCCGATGTAAACTTCCTCAATGCGTGCGTCTCGTTGGTTTTGAAAATAATCGCGATCACTGAGGTCATCCCCTCGCGGAGCGTCACCGTTACTTGCTTTCACGCGCCCATTGCTGCCGATGATCCAGACCCGTGAAATACCGTCGTGGAGAAATCGGTTTGATTTAAGCGTGTCGGCCAAATTAAATTTTTCAAAACCTTGCGCGTAGAGCGTACCAATGACCGCCAGGGAACGATCGATTTCGCTCAGCGAATGAGAAAGGTGGTCTTCAAAAGCGCCGGCGAGGTTTGTCGCGTTCTGTACAGCGGCCCGCTCTGCGCTTTCACGTTCGTTTGTCAGAAAAAGGAACAGCACGGCCCAGATGATGCCGATCAAAATTGTTCCGAGTAGCACCGAGCGATGCCTGACAATCGGCCGCCAAATCTTTTCGTGATTGGTCATCTAATGGATGCCGCAAAACCCAACGCCACCGCTGCAAGCACTACAATAAATTAGCCAGAAGCCATTGATTTTCCGTTATTTGAACTGATGAGATCGACAATCGCTTTATGGCCTAATAACTGGCTTGTGCGTCCGTTAATGATTTATTTTGCGTTACAAAATTTTTGCAGCTTGGATGAAAGCGAGCTTGGGTCTCTGCCCGAAGGTGCACCGTCGATGGTTTTATTCTTGTCATGACTGTGAACGAGGAGACGATCGAGACCGATATTCCCGCACGCCTCGATCGTTTGCCATGGGGCCGCTTCCATACTCTGGTCGTCGCTGCACTCGGAATCACGTGGATTCTGGACGGCCTGGAGGTGACGTTAGCCGGGAGTCTGGCAGGTGCGCTAAAAGAAAGCTCCGCGCTTCACTTTTCCAACACCGATATTGGACTGGCAAGCAGCGCGTACCTTGCGGGTGCGGTGCTTGGCGCCATTTTTTTTGGCTGGCTTACCGATCGTCTCGGTCGGAAGAAGCTGTTCTTCATAACGCTTTCTTTTTATTTGATAGCAACCGCGGCAACGGCCGCGTCCTGGGACATCACCAGTTTTGCAATATTTCGTTTTCTTACAGGCGCGGGAATCGGCGGCGAATACTCTGCAATCAATTCAACCATCCAGGAACTGGTCCCCGCACGCGTGCGTGGCTGGAGCGACCTGGTCATCAATGGCAGTTTTTGGGTGGGGGCGGCGATCGGCGCAACTGGTTCGTTGGTCCTGTTAGACCCTCGTCTCATAGACCCGGACTTTGGCTGGCGCCTCGGATTCCTGATCGGTGCGGGGCTTGCGTGCGCAATCTTTTTCATGCGGCTTTGGATTCCTGAAAGTCCCAGGTGGCTCATGACGCACGGCCACCCCGATAAAGCCGCCACGATCGTCGCAGCCATCGAAGCGCGCTTCGCCCAGCTTCCAGCGGTAAAGAATTTACCGCGCGTGCGCCTGCGGGCGCGGAAATCGACTCCGCTACGGACCGTGGCGCACGTCCTGTTCAAACGGCATCGCCAGCGAACGCTGGTAGGACTGAGCCTAATGGCTTCACAGGCTTTTTTTTACAATGCAATTTTTTTCACCTACGCTTTGATTCTCACCGACTTCTACGACGTGCCGGGAAACAAGGTCGGTTGGTACCTCCTCCCATTTGCGATCGGCAATTTCTGTGGGCCTGTGTTGCTCGGCCGATTTTTCGACACCCATGGCCGCCGGCCCATGATTGCGGTGACATACATTTCTTCCGGTGTGCTGCTCGCGCTGACCGGATGGCTATTCAATCGGGATTTAGTGGACGCTACGGCAATGACTGCGTGCTGGATGGCAATCTTTTTCTTCGCCTCGGCGGCGGCAAGTTCGGCCTATCTCACCGTGAGCGAAACTTTTCCAATTGAAATTCGGGCGCTCGCCATCGCCTTTTTTTACGCGGTCGGCACAGGCATTGGCGGTATCGTCGCGCCTTCTCTCTTTGGATTTCTTATTGATACCGGGATCCGCGCGAGCGTCTTCGGCGGCTACCTGCTGGCGTCGGTTATGATGGTCTTGGCCGGTTACATAGCCTGGCGTTGGGGCACCGATGCCGAACGCAAGCCGCTAGAATCCGTCGCGCGCCCCCTCACATTTATCGATATGAACTAGCGAACAAGCGCAATGCACAACCGGATGTTGTGCGTGCATCAGGGACGCTGAGCAACGTATCCAATCAAACAGCGTCCTTGTGCACAAGGTTGCGCAACGCGTTCGGCGCATAGATGACAAGGCCACCGCGCTCCAACTTCAGCCATTTCCGCCGTTGCCAGTCTTGCAGCTGCTTGTTTGCACTCTCTCGGGAGACGCCAATCATCTGACTGATCTCGCGCTGAGTTACGTGAATTTTGTTTGATGTCTGCGCATTACCAGAAGAGTGGTAAAGGTGCAGCAACGCTTTAGCGAGCCGATTTGGCAGGCCGAGAAACACGATATCTTCGACCTGCTCGCTGGTGCGGCGCAGTCGTCCGCACAACACCTTGATCAATCTTATTGCCAGCTCGGGATCATCCTGAATCAAAGGGATGAAATCCCGGCGCTCGATTACCATCAGTTCGCAGTTATCTATAGCGACCGCGTCCGCAGTTCTCTGGCCGCCGTCAAGGAACGCTATCTCGCCGAATAGTTCACCCGGAACGATCAGATTGAATATCGCATCCTTGCCCTGTTCGGACGGCGCACTAACCCTGACAGCGCCGGATTGCACCGCATAAAGGCGTGAACCGAGATCGCCTTTATGGAAAATAACAGCCCCTTTTTTTAATTTATGCGTAATCACACGAGGCGCCAGCCGATCAATCACCGTATCGCCCAGATCCTTGAAGAAAGGATGGGCGCGCAGCAGCGCGTGCCTGTCGAACGCTTGCATCTTGTATGCCCGGCTCGCCCCTGCTGGCATCGGCAATCGCCCAATGCGCAGTCTTCAATAAAAGCCAAGATACTTCATAATCACCCAGAGCGGCAGCTTATTTGCCCTGCGGCTGGCCGCGGACTATCTCGAAACGGACGATTAATTAGGCTAAAATTGCTCTAATTGTGACAAGCATTTTTGGGGTTTAATGCGGGTTACAAACGTCACTTTCCCGGCGCAGGAAATTTGCACTGCGCCTTTGGTTACAGGGGGAGATTATGGCGATAAAGCGGGCGATCACGAGCGGACGACGGAAGGAGCGCTGCGTAGAGGTTCTGAAATCAAGCAAACAATATGTGAGCTACCTCACCGTCTCGATCCCGAACGCGTGTTAACGGGTCTCCAAAATGGAGATCAGCGATGCGCATATCGAGCAAATCTCTCCGGCGCACTCAAAAGCGGCACAACCCGGACGACCACCAACGCGATGGAATGGTTGCAACCGTTTGGCTTGTCTTCTACGCGCTGGCGGTTGGCGTCGCGATTTCATCGCCGCTCGTGTCCAACGCCCTCGAGATTGCGTTCCGATAACGCACGCCCCCGAGAGCATCAGGTTTGCTATTTCCTCGCGCTTTGCGAAGAACATAGTTTCGCCCATGACTGTACCGGGACATGCAGCAAAATTTGCGGTGCGGCATGCGCGGACTGTCGAAAATCGGGCGGCAGAGAGTTGCTCAGCCTTTAGTTCTGCTTATGCAGATGGCGACACTTGTTTGCTTTTCTGAGCGTGGCATTTTGTTTGCGCACCCGGCACGTATCTGGTGCAGGCCGGCCGTTGATGGCGGGACCCGGCTTAAGCGCAATTTTTCCGTTGCTCCGATGACTGCAAATTCCGGCGGATAGTGCTGGTTTTTCTGGTCGTTCCGCCACCAAATTGTTGGGGTCGACAGGCTGAAATTCGTAGCACTCGTGAGTGAATTCTTAAACTTAGTAACCTATTTTTCAGGCCATTCTCGTCAAATTGAGGGGCATGGACGAGTGCTGTTGAGTCCAGGGCGCAACAAGTGATGTCTCAGTCAAATCCAAAAGACTCAACTGCTGTCTGCCCTCAATGCAGGACCGGCATGGTCCATGTCGCCGTGACACCCCATCCGGTCGTTCGCACGATGCAGCGAAATACTTTCGTCTGTTACACCTGCAAGCGCACGCGAACATATATGTTGCCAAGCCTGGCCGCGGTGGACGCTCAAAACGGCGACGCAGGCAGAGCGCCTGTTCCGGCCTACGGCTCACAATAGGTTTCGCCATGTTCGAGCGTAGACGAGACGAACGGCGTCCGGCGACCACTCGCGGGATCATAAAATACGGCCCCGCCGGTCAGGAGATTGCGTGCTCCGTAGACGACCTGACCGCGCGCGGCGCGGGCCTTCGCGTTGGCAGCACTTTCGGTGTTCCGCAGGTATTTCGACTGACGATCGACGGCGAATCCATAGCCCGCCATTGCCGGGTCATTTGGGTTGACGGCAAGAAGTTAGGCGTCTCATTTGAGTAGCGACACCTGAGCGTCGCCCCGCCCCGTATCAGATCAGGTTTTTCGCCCACGCAACAAAGGCGTAGAACTGATCCGGAAACGCGATGAAGTAAAAGATCATCGCCGGTGGCGTCAACAAAAACAGCCAATCGCGCATTGGCGGCTCCTGCAAATAGAGGCCCATTATCTAAATTGCCGCCTTTCAAAGTGCTTTAAATCATGCGTCAAATTTAACGGAAATTGTCCGCCGCAGCGCCTATCGCGCGGTGCTATCCGAACGTAATGCCGAGTTTATTGTCCGTTCTCCAGATCGCCCGGCAAGGGCGCCGGACGCCTTCAATAATGACGTCGAAATTCACCGGAATTCCATAGGTCGTGGAGACCTGAAGACACGCGCCCGCCGCCGACAGGTTTCGGACGGCACATTCAAGTTTGGGGGCTTTCTCGCTGAGGACGATCTGCGCGTTCTTGAGAACGCGTTTACGGAAGATGGTTCTTTTGTCCTGCACGTCACGGTCGCCTAGAATCACACATAGCCTAGGTGACTAATCCATCCCATCAAAGTCAATCATCAATGCTAACCACTAAAATGTGCCACATGACTTTGGGCGCTGCGCCGCTGGATGTTTCTCGCAATGGACGGACCGACCGATTGTGTTTTTTATCAATATGAAAACGAGGCTCGCCCTAGACCATAAAGTGGAACTTCCAGCTACCGTTTTCCCTATCAAGCCGACTTATAGCCAAGTTCCGCGAGCGCTTCATTCTTCCGCCTGATCTCCTCTTCGAGGCGCCTGATATTTTCAAAAAGCCGTTCACTCGTGAGACGCAGAAAGTAAAATCCGAATTGGGGATTCTGGAAATATAGCTCTTTCACCTGCTGATAGGTGGCGGTCAAAACCTCCCCGTCTTCTATGCATTCAATGGTCTGGGTGCGCCGATTGCCGGGGGCTAACAGGCCCAGATCTCCGAAAACCTGGCCAGTCGGAATGTCCATCCCCATCTCGCAAAGGCGGTAACGGCCACTGACGCTGTAATGCATAGCATCAGCAACATCGCCCTTCCGGAAAACGATATCGCCCTTGCGAAACGTACGACGGGCCATAAACGGCTTTAACCAATCGATCGAGGTCTCGCCAAAGGACGCAGCGGCCTCAACATCTTGGATCAATTTTCGCATCTGTTGCAGCCGAACCGTATTGAGCGGGAGCAAAATGAGATTCAGGATGAGCGTCGGATAAATCCCCCCGAAGAACCCATAGATGATGAACAGCGCATTGCAGCTCATGCTCACTACCCGAAGAGGGATCATCGTCTTCATGGCGCAAGTTATGATGCTGGACGCGACCGCCGCGTACCCGAACCACATGGGCCATTCGGTGTGCTTTAGAAATTCCATTCTCTCCCCCCAAACGATCGATCGCCGTCACCGCGACACGCCTTTAGCTCGCGGCGGGAACGCCTATCATAGCCGCCCGCAGAAATTGTATCACGGATTTTTCTTGCTGGCCGCCGCGCCCCCGGGACGGCCGTCCTTGTGGATGATCTGTGATTTGCTGCAACTAGCCGCTGATTTCAGCGTGCGTGGACGCGCCAAATCGCCATGCGGACCCGCCGGCGAACTCCGTCATAATGCCTTCGTTCGCGTCGGCTACTTCTCATCCATGATTTTTTGACAGGAATCTGAATTGACTGATCGCATCATCACGACAAGTCCTGTCGTCAAGCCGTGCTGTGATTCTCGACGCGTAATGAAATGCGGGGTGTTGTGCGGAAATTTTCGGCAGAATGCAGCCATCGTATTCGCAGTCGCGAACACAGAGTCCTTCTTGGGCAAAATCGCAATGCCTCCATCTTTCATCAAATACGCGTCATGTACATTGACGATCGCGAGTGTTTGGGCACAGACATCAAACAGGGTCCGATAGGCAGCTGCCGGTCTGGGGAGCTCGCCCGCAAGATCGTTTAAAATATAATCCAGGCTCCTCGCGCAGCCGTCAGCGCGTGCAGCGCGTGCAGCGCGAAACAGCATATCCATTTTACACGAGAAAGCTGTGCCGGAGTTGTTATCAAGGTCAGGCAGAATTGTGTCTCAATTTTTTGGAATCCAGTCGCCGCAAATTCTTCGCGCCTAACGGTATATTGTCATATTCACAACAAGCTCGAGTGCATGCGCGAGCGGCAAGAGGGGCACCGCATTTCCGAGTTCGATCTTGGGTTTTGGCCGCTTCGCAAGCTTGCCGCCCGGCTGAAATCCGAACACAACTCAATAATCCGAGCCGATGCGTATTTCGAAGTGCTCTCAATGAGCGAGCAATATCTTTTGGCCTCTGGTGCACGGCAGTCATTGCGGGAAACCTACAATTAGCTTTCCTACTGCTGCACAATGCGGGTCCGGTTCTCACCGCAAGCAGGGGCAGTCACCCCGACTTGTGCATGGCCATAGTCTGAATCGCACCAGAGCCCGCCCTCAAACAGACCATGTGAAGCGGCGACCTTGGCCAGTGTTGCGCGATTTGGCAAATGGCAGCGCGAGTCGACCATGCCACGCCGAAGTTGACATACATCTAAGGCTTTTCCGCACGGGTGCTCGCTATAGATCGAACAGCGACCAGGCCGAATGCCGCCCATAAATAGCACGCGTGCGCTGTAGTTGTTTTCGAGATCATTGATATAGGCCTGGAACCGTGAGGCATAAGCCGCCGCAACACGAGCGCGTGCTCCGGTCTTCGAAGAAGTAATAAGACCTATCGTGCTGCCGTTTGCATCGACCACCAGCGGATGAACCTGGTCCTTGCCTGCCTCTCTCGACACGCGGGCTTGGCGCAGGTTATTGGGAAGGTGCGGTTTCACCCTGGCCGCGTTTAGAGTCGTGCAGTGTCCATCATTGTCACAGGTGGTTGTTGCCAAACTAGCGTGACGACGTTCGTCCCCTTTTGCCCCGGGCGCTATCGCGATGAGTACACTCAGAGCGGCGAGTACGGCGACCTTCATGCTCTCCTCCTAAACGAGGGGCTGCGTTAAACCGGCGATCCGTATTGTGGGATGAATCGTGCGTTGATCCGCGGTACTACCGCAATCGAAGACGAAATTTATCGTGAGCAAGAAACCTTAATATCGGCATCCATTTACCTTAGACTGCGGCCAAAGCGCGGTCAGTGCATGCGCCATTTGCGGTTATCTCGAAAAACCGCTTTTTTGTGATCGCTGACACAGCACCGCCAGACATCCAATTTTATGGTTGCAGCAGATCGAGAGCAAAGGCTCTCCCGAAACAAGGAGGCTCCAATGCGCACCTTCTTCAACGTTGGGATCATTGCAGTGCTCGTCCTGACATTTTGGTTCGGCGGCCATACAGTCGCGAAGCAAAATATTGGGGTTTCGATTGACCCGAAGTGGATGACAACAAACACCACCAATCTGCCGACAGCACCGCAGTACGACTTGTTCTAATTTTCAGCAACTCTCAAGACTGAATTTCAACGCACAAAGGCCGGGAAATTCCCGGCCTTTCTGATTGCGTCTGAAAGTATGCTTGCGAGCCGTCGGATGTACTTACTTAGCCAAAAGGGAAATTATTAGTCCGGATTATACATAGGGGTCGTATGGATATCCGGCGTACACGCGATTGGCGCCGCTCGCGTTCAGTAGACCTTCCATCATTTCAACTGTTTATGGACTAGTTTTCCGCTGGCGCCGTCTCGGGCTAAACGGCTCGTCGCCTTTTTTCATAAATCAATGCCACAAGTTTAAACCGTTCGGCCGTTGCCGTTGCCATTTCAGATTTGAGCTGCTCAAGCTCTGCGATTGCCGAGGCCGTGTTTGCCTTTTCATTATCAAGGGCGGCCTGCAACGCGATCAGCTGGTTCGTCTGCATCGCCATTTCTAAAAGAGTGGAAACATGCTGCTGAGACAAAATTTTTCTGTCTCTTTCTACACCGTTGAGTTCGCTATTTTGGGAAATCAGTTCTGAGATACTCTGCTCAAGCCGAGCTATCTCGGCGTACGCAGCCTGGAGCTGTTCGGCTAGTCGACTTTGGACATTGTACAATCCAAGCACCTCGGTCAGACGCGCATTCAACTCTGAAGATTGCTCGGCAATTTTCTTTTCAAGAGCTTTGGTGTCCGGTTGCGATACCCATAGCTCTGGTGGGCATTGATCTCTGATGTGGTCGAAGCCGGGTTCAAGGCGTTGCATTGGTAACATGCCCTTGATGCCAATCTTTATTGAGCACGAAAAAAGTTGAAGCGCGCGAATCGCGTCACACAATGGCCAATTGAGCCTCGATCACCCGGCTTAATCGACCGTTAATGCACTGGCCAGCGCTCGCGCCCATCTTCATGTCAGCTACGGGCCATTCGGAGACATCGAGCGGCCGGAAGGATCGGCTATCGGCCGTTGCGTCCTTTTTGAGTGCCGTCGGCGACGCCATAGTCTTTGAACTTTACGCCAAAGCGTGCAGTTAAATATGGACTGACGCAAGTATCCGGTTATCGAGGGGAAACCACCGTACCGCTTTCAGCCATCGAGCGCCTTGATCACGATCTGCATTATATTGAGCAATGGTCGCTGCGGCTCGACCTGACCATCATCACGCGCACGGTCGTCCGTGAATTTCTTTCGGGGTCCGGCGCTTGATCCCCTGACTTGCAATGAAATTGTTATCCTGTGAGGCGCGCCTTGCGACGGGCAGATTCTGCGATGTTTGAGGGCCACTCTTCGCCCTCTCGGAGCGAGAACACGTTCCTTGCATTGCACAAACGCGCTCACTTAGCTCCGGTTATCCGTGTCGATTGGTCTGCCCGAAAATGAGGATAATCGGGCGAAAACATTAACCTGAGCGCGCTATTTATTAGGGAACAAGTCGTTGTTTAAGCGGTGTCTGCCAGGACCTGGAAGTCTGCACAGGCCCGTATTGAAACAGAGGTAATTGCATTCACTTATCGATCATGATCTTTCTTTGCCGGCGTCCGCAAAAAGGTCCGCCTCAAGCCGCGACTCCCATTGACGACGAAAAACCATGACATCCGCCGATCGCAAGCCCCGCCAATTAGATTCATATAGCATTGCAGTGCTGGTGCCCTGCTTTAACGAAGAGGCGACGGTCAGCAGCGTTGTGCATGATTTCCGTAGCGCACTCCCTGCGGCAAGAATTCTTGTCTTCGACAACAATTCCACTGATAAAACCGCGGCGGTCGCCCGTGCCGCCGGTGCGGAAGTGTTCTACGAAAAGCGCCGAGGCAAAGGCTTTGTTGTCCGGCGTATGTTTGCCGATGTGGACGCTGACATCTACGTTCTTGTGGATGGTGATGCGACATACGATGCCCCAAGTGCCCGCGCGATGATCGAACGATTGCTTGAGGGCCGGCTCGACATGGTGGTCGGTTGTCGGGTGGATCATGACAAGCTGGCTTACCGGGCCGGTCATCGAACCGGAAACCGTGTGCTCTCTGCCTTCGTGGCGTCGGTTTTCGGCTCGACCTTCAACGACATGCTTTCGGGCTATCGCGTCTTCTCACGCCGATTCGTCAAATCATTTCCGGTCCTTTCCGGCGGTTTCGAAATCGAAACCGAACTCACTATTCATGCGCTTGAGCTCGGCTTGCCGGCCGACGAAATGGAAACTCCGTATTACGCACGGCCGGAAGGGTCGGCCTCGAAGCTGAACACCTGGAGCGACGGGTTCCGTATTCTTTTTACGATCATCAATCTTTATCGAGCCGAACGCCCACTGCCATTCTTCGCAGCGATCGGCGCGCTCGCCGCGGCTGTTTCGATCACTCTCGCGGTTCCAATCGTCGCAACTTTTCTTGAGACCGGGCTTGTGCCGCGATTGCCGACGGCCGTCCTGTCGATGGGTCTCATGCTTTTGGCTTTTCTGTGCGCGAGCGTAGGCCTTGTGCTTGACACGGTGACGCGAGGCCGGCGCGAAATGAAGTTGCTGGCGTACCTTTCGCACCCGGCGGCGGGTGCTGAATCTCGATAAGCCCGATTTATTTCAGGATAATTTCCAGCGAGATCCCGCCGCTCTCACGATTTCGTCACAAACATACCCAGACCACTGGCCCCTGCTCCGATTGGCCCGTATAGTTCGCGCGTAATCAGGGAGCGGAGGTTACCATGCGAATCCTTGCGCTGATCGGCGCGCTCGCAATCATCGTGGGCGTCGGAGCAGCCGTGTTTTTCTTCGGCGGCTATTACAGCGTCGCCGGCACGGCCGAGGATCCAGGCATTGTACAGTGGGCCCTGATCCAGGTGCGCACAGCGTCGATCGATCGGCATGCAGTCGATCAGCCTCCCGCCAGCGTGAGCAACCCTGCCAGCATCCAAGCCGGCGCAAAGGCATTCGCGGCACACGGTTGTGCGAATTGTCACGGCGCGCCTGGCGTCAATTGGGCAAAATTTTCGGAAGGGCTGCATCCTGATCCGCCGGACCTCAAGGAGGTTGTCGACCATCGTTCGCCGTCGCAGCTATTCTGGGTAATCAAGAACGGGATCAACATGACCGGCATGCCGAGCTTCGCCTTGGCCGGTGCCAAGGACGACGAGATATGGGCGATTACCGCGTTTCTAAAGAAGCTACCCTCTGTTTCAGAGGCTGATTACAAAGCGTGGACGGCGCCGCCGGCGCCCGCGGCAGCGACCACGCCGCCCGCACCGGCAGCAACACCACCTGCGCCCGCGGCACCCCAGGAAAACAAGTAAGTAAAAGCAAAAAGCGATACAATTTACTTCATGCGCTTTCTGCGTCTTTATATACGCGTCCTGGAACAACTGGGCCCCGATAGCCGTCTGGGTTGGTTATTGGCATTTGCCAACGTGGCGCTTGCCATCGCTCAGTTTGCCGAACCGGTTCTGTTCGGGCGGGTCATTAATATATTGGCGATCGCGCAAGCGAATCCCGCCTCCACGGAGTGGCCGCAACTCTGGTTTTTGCTGCTTGCCTGGGTTGGCTTTGGTCTGTTCACGATAGTATCCGGTACGCTGGTGGCCCTTTATGCTGATCGGATCGCCCATCGTCGCCGCTTGGCGGTACTGACAAGCTATTTCGAACACGTCTTGCAACTGCCCCTCGCCTATCACGGCGAGATCCATTCCGGCCGCTTGATGAAGATCATGCTTCAGGGGTCGGACGCATTATGGGCGTTTTGGCTCGGCTTTTTCCGCGAGCACCTTGCCGCCTTCATCTCATTGTTCATCCTTGTACCGCTATCGCTGGCGCTCAATTGGCGTCTGGCACTGCTCTTGATAGCGCTTTGCGTGCTGTTTGGGGTGCTTACCGCACTGGTCATGCGCAAGACCGAGTCGCTTCAAAACACGGTGCAAACCCATCACTCGGATCTTGCCGAACGCGCATCGGACGCGCTCGGCAATATTGCGCTGGTCCAGAGCTTTGCGCGCGTCGAAACTGAAGTGATGGCACTCAAGTCGTTGAGTGAACGTCTATTAGCTGCGCAGTTTCCCGTTTTGTCATGGTGGGCGGTGGTTGCAGTACTCACGCGCGCATCGACAACGCTGGCGGTCCTGTCGATCATTTTGCTGGGGACGTGGTTGTTTCAGCAAGGCCTCACCACGGTCGGTCAAATTGCCACGTTCATGGCCCTTTCAGGGATGGTCATTGCGCGGCTCGAACAAGCCGTCAGTTTCGCAAATCGCATGGCAATGGATGCCGCTCGCCTTCGTGAATTCTTTGACGTCCTCGACACAGTACCGGCGCTTCATGACCGGTCCGACGCCGTCAATCCCGCGCGATTAATCGGACGGGTTGAGTTTGAAAACGTATCATTCGCCTATGACACCACGCGTCCGGCCGTTTCCGGACTAACTTTCACGGCGCTGCCCGGCGAAACCGTGGCACTGGTGGGTGCAACCGGTGCCGGCAAATCAACTGCGCTCATGTTGCTTCATCGTGCGTTCGACCCACAATCGGGGAGAGTCATGATCGACGGCAGGGACATCCGTGACATTAAGCTTGGCTCGCTCAGGCACAATATCGGCGTGGTATTCCAGGAAGCGCTGTTGTTCAACCGCTCGATCGCGGAAAATCTGCGCATCGGCAAACCCGACGCAAGTCACGATGAAATGCGCGACGCGGCAGCGCGCGCCCAGGCGCTCGATTTCATTGACGGCAACCCCGACGGCTTCGACGCCAAAGTTGGCGAACGCGGGCGTTCACTTTCAGGCGGCGAACGCCAGCGCCTGTCAATTGCCCGCGCTTTGCTCAAGGATCCTCCCATCCTGATCCTCGACGAGGCGACAAGTGCGCTCGACGCGACGACGGAATCCCGCGTTCTGGCGGCACTCGATGAGGTCATGAAGAACCGTACAACCTTCGTGATCGCACACAGACTGGCGACCATCAGAAAGGCGACCCGTATACTCGTGTTTGATGGCGGACGTATCGTCGAGACCGGCACGTTTGAGGAACTCAATCGGCTCGATGGACGTTTCAGGCAGCTTACCAAGGCACAATTCAGTCCTGTCGAAGTTTAGAAGCTCCCCATATGACGGGGACGCTCGCAACGCTCGCGAGCACTGCCCAATAGGCGTAGCGGAAATCGGAGGCGACGCCGACCGCTAAGAATGTGAGCACATAGACGATTGCCGATCCGCACACACCAATAGCAAAAGCACCTTCGCGAGTGTCGCGCCGCCGCCAGGCAAATACGAAAATTACCATGCTGACCAGCAGCCAGGTACCTGCGCGGAATAAAGGCGTCGGCTTAAGCGCGTCATGAGCCGCTCTCAAGATCGCGAATGCTGAGCGGCCCGGGAACACGGATTCGGCGGGATTCTCGATGTTGACGACCCACATTGTGAGGTTCAAACCGGAAAGAAAATTCCACATGAAACTTGCGCGGTGCTCGACATAGGCAATCGGATGGCTCGCAATGGCACGTGCCCAGGCTTCCGTGACCGCGGGTGTGCCGAATAATTTCTCGCCAGCTTCGAGCCTGTGCATTACGAATTCACATGGTTCAAGCCGCCAGTAAATATCCCACTCCGTGGGCCGGTAGCAGCCATTGAGCACCAGTTGCTGCTCCCGGTCATTCCATCTGACTGGGAACTGGTTTTCCTTGGCAAAGTGGCTGATGCCGCCAAGATCGAAGACCATGATTGACTGTAGCGGATGCTGCCGTGTCGCTCCCAGCGCCCCATAATAGATAAATTGCACAAGACCAAAAAATATAGCGGCAGCAGGCACAAAAATAACCGCGGTACGCCGCCATCGAAACTGCCCCGGCCAGATGATGTAGGCCGCAAGTATTGGCGCAGCAATGAGCGCATTCGGTCGCAGCAGAACCCCCAAGCCGCAAAGCAAGAGCGCAATAGCTTGCGCGAGAATTCTGTTTCTTTTTTCGTGGTCAAAACCCACGAAGGCAACGACCCCTGCGAGCAACCACGTGACACCAAACAGAACGTCACGCCAAATTATGCCTACGAAAACAAATGCCGGGGGCATCAGCGCCAATATAGGTGACGAGACGGCAAGCCAGGTTGAACGATACGCAAGCGCGTAGCCGAGCAACCCAAAAGAAAGCCAATACATTGCCGCCATGAGCAGGAAGATGCTGGCCGAACCTGGTGCCAGCGGATCTATCACGGACCACAACACCATCATCACCGGTGATTGCCAGTCGCCCAGGGTATGTTTGGCAATATCCTCGTAGACAAACTTGGCGTCATAAGTCATCACGCCGGGATAGAAAATCAGGAGCGTAAGCCCGAATCCTGCAACGGCCAGCAATACGACAGACAATTGCGCGTATGATGGCAGGGACGTATTTTCAAAGCGCTGCATAAACGTCACCGGAATTCGCGCTTTGCGGCAAACCGTTCAGCCAAGCGGCGATTGCATCGCCGCTCACCCAATCATCGTGCGAAAATACCTGGCTCTCGCCGATCACCGCATTGAACCTCGCGTAACCGAGCTCAACGCAACGCTCAATGCACACCGCCGCGACCGGACGCTGGATTGTGGTGAACTCGAACGACAGGGCTTTCACCGGCCTGGAAAGCCCGGCGAGAACCTCGGCCTCGAACCCCTCTACGTCGATCTTGATGAATATGGGCGCACCATGTTTCTCGATCAGCAGGTCCAATGTCGTCGCTTCCACCTGGACGGCTTTGGTCCACCGCTGAGTATTCCAGCCAGGCGCATTTCGTGCTGCCGCGACGAATGCTTCGGACGCGGTCGAGACTGTCGGATTGACGGTATTGATCATCAGGTTCGTCACGCCGGCATGCCTGCCGACCGCGACCGGCTCGATCACCACGGCGGGATTTCGGCCGTAAAGGAGCTTGAGCACGGCGATGACGGCGCGCTGAGGCTCGACCGCCACGACACGTGCGCCAAGGCGACGAAATGAACTAACCCGATCGCCGACATGCGCGCCGATGTCGAACACCAGATCGCCGGGATTTACGAATTGCCCGTAAATCTTGTCCATTGCAGCGGCGCGCTTGCGATCGCCGTAGTAGATGCGCAGCGACCGGATGATGCCGCCGGCGGTCTTTACCAGTTCGAGCACCGCATTAAACCGGGCTGAACCGCGGCAACGGCGTCGCAGCTTCTATCGCCGGCAACGCAAGAGCTTTCAGCGCGTCGGGCGGTGCCGTCTCTTCAGGCAGGCGGCCGACGCCAACTCGGGTGAAAAACCGGCCGACCGAGGGCCACGCGCTTACCATTGCAAATGGAATAGCCAAAGCCGGCCCTCCGGCCAGAAAGAAAGCATAGGGAATTGCTTCCGGACGCGTCACCGCCAATGTTAGCAACACGACTCCGCCGAGCAGCGTATGCGGCCAAAGATTGCGAAAGGCCAACGTGAATGGCACTCGATGATCATCGCGGCTTTGCCCGATCCACCCGATTTCCCGGCCGAACATCAGCCCGATCAGGAAGATCGTGTGGCCAAGCCAAAGGATAGGGCACAGCAAAACTGAATATACGGTTTCGATGATGAAATTCACGACAAAGCGCAGCGTCCCGCCGAACTCACTGCGAAGATCTCGGCGCATCAGAATGTCAACAGCGCTGGCGATTTTCGGCGCAAACCACATCAGCAAGGTGCTTACAAACAGAGCGATGCCGGCGTCCGCGCGGATAAAGCTCGACGGCGTGTCAGCAATTACAACCGCCACCGTGCCCAGGATCAACATTCCGATCCATGCCGGCGAGCCGATGAACATCAGAATCGCCAACCCTAATTGATACCGGCTGACGGGTGCCAGCCCGCGAAGCACGGTGAATTGCCAGTACTGCATGTTGCCCTGACACCATCGCAGATCGCGACGAATGAACTCGATCAGTGTCGGTGGATTTTCCTCCCAGCCGAGGGTCTCCTCCGGCAGCACGCGCACTTCGTAGCCGGCCGCCCGCATTAGTGCCGCTTCGATCTGGTCGTGGCTGAGAATGTGTTGTTCGTCCGCGCCGTCCTTCGACAAGATCGGAAGGGCACAATGGGCGATAAACGGTTCAAGCCGTAACGCTGCGTTATGCCCCCAATACGGGCCGCAATCGCCCTGCCACCAGGCGCTGCCGATCGTGTACGAGCGCATTCCCAGACGCATGCCAAACTGGAAAATTCGAGCGAACGCACTTGTCGACGGCAGGCCAACCACCAGGCCCTGCAGGATTCCGATCCTCGGATTCGCCTGCATCAAACGAACAAGACGCAAGACCGCGTCGGCAGTCATGAAGCTGTCCGCGTCAAGGGTGACTGCAAATTCGTGATCATGACCCCAGCGGTCGCAAAAATCCCGAATGTTGCCGGCCTTATATCCGACGTTCACCGAACGCCGGCGATAGACCACCGGCACACGATTCTCCCATCGCTTTGTGAGTGCGACGAAACGCGCTTCTTCGATATCCGCAATGCCGGGATCATTCGTGTCGCTCAGCACGTAGAGACGGAAACACCCGCCGAACCCGGACGCGTCGAGACCGGCTAGCATTGGTTCGAGGTTGCGCAGCACCCGGTCCGGCATTTCATTGCGAATGCAAAGCAAAATCGCCGTGGATGCGGTGATGGTCTCGTTGCCCCGGACGCGCGCCACCTCCGGCATGACTGTCGCTATCGGATGGCGCGAAAAACGCATGATCAAAAATCCAATAACGGCATTCCAAAATCCGGCCACCGTCCATGGCAGCGTGGCTGCGAACAGGACAAGCAACATAATGTCGATTGCGTCGAAACCGCCGGGCGAGAGCGCCACCGCGGCAAGCGCTAGCGAAGCCGCCATGGTTATGCCAAACAGACACGCAAACAGCGCGCGTCGTCCGGTCGCGGCGGCGTTGATTTGTATCGATTGCTGAGACAAGCGCTCTAACACACGGTTAACGACGACTGATCCCCGACGAATGCGCGAACTTGATGATATAACACGGCAACGGTTTCAATAGTCCAATCGGGGGCCAACGATAGTGGCGACCAAGCGTAACGTCGAGACCGTCCAGGCACTCTGGTATACGGCGCCCGGACGCGCCGAAATCCGTGAGGAGAATTTGGCGTCCCCGGGACCCGCGGAAATGCGGGTGCGTACGCTCTACGGTGCGCTCAGCCGGGGTACCGAGACGCTCGTCCTTTCAGGGCGTGTGCCTCAAAGTGAATACGGCCGCATGCGTGCGCCATTTATGGGTGGAAATTTTCCCTTTCCCGTTAAATATGGCTACGCCACGGTCGGTGAAGTCGAAGATGGCCCGGCAGAAATGGTCGGCCGCACGGTCTTTACCCTTCATCCCCATCAAACCCATTTTAATGTCCCGCTCGACGCCGCGGTGCCGGTACCTCAAACCGTGACGCCGCAACGCGCGGTGCTCACAGCCAATATGGAGACCGCACTCAACGCTGTGTGGGACGCGGCGCCATCAGCCGCAGACCGGATTGCGGTCGTCGGTGCGGGCGCGGTTGGCGCAATGGTGGCGTTTCTATGCGCGCGCCTGCCCGGAGCGGAGGTGACACTCATCGACGTCAACCCCGCGCGCGCCGAACTGGCACGCCAGCTCGATGTGAGCTTTTCAAAGCCGGATTCGGCGAAGGGCGACAGCGACGTTGTCTTCCACGCGAGCGGAAGTGCCGCCGGACTTGAAACGGCGATTTCGCTCGCCGGCGATGAAGCCGCTGTGCTCGAGCTCAGCTGGTATGGCGACACGCCCGTGGCGATGTCGCTGGGTGGTGCATTCCACAGCCGAAGGCTGCAACTCATTTCAAGTCAGGTCGGCAAGATCGCGCAATCGCACCGTCCCCGCTGGACTCATAGGCGCAGGCTTGCTGCCGCGCTCGCCCTGCTTGCCGACTCGCGCCTCGACGCGCTTCTTGCGCCGGCCGTGCCGTTTCGCGATTTGCCGCAGCGGTTGCCGGAGTTATTCCAACCCGGCAGTGGCGCCGTCGCCCAGCTCATATCGTACGTCTAGGAGGTTCTTTTGTATTCCGTCGAAGTCCGCGACCACATTATGATTGCCCACTCGTTCCGCGGCGTTATGTTCGGTCCGGCGCAAGCGCTGCATGGGGCGACCTTCGTCATAGACGCAGCATTTTTTGCCGATGCCCTGGATTCCAACGGCGTGGTGATCGACATCGGCCGTGCACACGAGGCACTTAAATCGGCGCTAGCGCCGCTCAATTATTGCAATCTCGACGATCGGCCAGAGTTCAAAGGCATCAACACGACGACTGAATTCCTCACCAAGCATATTTTCGACCGGCTTGCGAAGGCCGCACGCGCAGACGAGCTCGGACGCCCTGGGCGCGAACTCAAGGCTATCCGGGTGACACTCTCGGAATTGCACGTCGCGCGGGCCTCGTACGAGGCGAATTTGTGGTGAAGCGGCTTGCCTTCGCAATTCCGGGCGACCTTGCAACGCCAACCGGCGGCTATGCATACGACCGGCGCATGATCGCCGAGCTTGAAAAACTCGACTGGGCAATTGACGTCATCGAACTTGGTGAGAATTTCCCCTGGGCCAGCAGGGAGACCCTGATGGCCGCAGAGGCGCGGCTGCTTATGGTGCCGCCGTCTCGTCAAATAGTTGTCGACGGTCTCGCCCTCGGGGTTTTGCCGGAGGCCGCGCGCCGGTTGCGTGGAGAGCATACGCTGGTAGCGCTCATCCATCACCCGCTGGCGCTGGAAACCGGCTTGAGCGCGGCACAGGCGGATATCCTGCAAGCCAGTGAACGCGCCGCCCTGATGGCCGCAAAGCACGTGATCGTCACCAGCAGCGCCACCGCGCGGCAACTGGCCGACAGGTACGATGTGCCGTGCGACAAGGTCACCGTTGCGCGCCCAGGCACTGATCCGGTGACGCCTGCGCCCGGCAGCCACGATGGCGCAATCCGGATCCTTTCGGTCGGCGCGTTGGTACCCCGCAAAGGCTTCGATATTCTGCTGGCAGCTCTCGCAACACTCACGGATTTGCCCTGGCAGCTGACCATTGCGGGCGATCGAGATCGTGACCCCGCGACCGCAGCCCGGCTTGAGGCTGACATTGCCCGCCTCAAGCTCGGTCAGCGGGTCAGTATGCTCGGAGCTGTATCAGCCCAGCAGCTGGCCGACTTATACGCACGCTCCGACGTATTCGCGCTTGCCTCCCGCTTCGAAGGCTATGGCATGGCCTACAGCGAGGCGATTGCATATGGCCTCCCCGTCATCGGAACACGCGCCGGGGCGATACCGGAGGCGGTACCATCGGAAGCCGGCATACTGGTTGAGCCCGATGACATAGCCTCATTTGCGCAAGCGCTGCGCAGCGTAATTGCCGACGCAGGAGTGCGCAGACAATTGACTGATGCTGCACGCGAGGCAGCAACGAACCTCCCGCGCTGGGACGATTCCGCGAAAATATTTTCAAGAGCGTTGGAGACCGTGGCGTGAGTGGTTTCTCCGCTGATTGGCTGGCGCTGCGCGAACCTCATGATCTGCGGGCGCGCAGCGGTGAAGTCGTTTCGATGGTAGCCGCGTTGCTCGACACGCTTCCATCGTTGCAGATTGTCGATCTGGCCTGCGGGACCGGCTCGACATTGCGCGCGCTCAGTCCACATTTGCCGGCCCGTCAGCACTGGCGCCTCGTCGACAATGATTTGGGCTTGCTTGGCCGGGCGAAAGCCATGCCACTCGCCAATCAAGTGACGGTCACCGCCACGCCACTCGATTTGAACCGCGACCTCGAGGCGGCGCTCGACGGACCGACGGATCTTGTCACCACTTCGGCCCTTCTCGACCTTGTCTCAAACACCTGGCTCGATCGGTTGATTGTGGAAATCGCAGTACGGTCGATTCCGTTTTATGCTTCGCTCACCTACGATGGACGAATAGAAATCGCTCCAGACGATCCGGCCGACGCAGCGATCATTGCCGCGGTCAACACGCATCAGGCGATCGATAAGGGATTTGGTCCCGCGCTCGGACCGGCCGCGGCCGAATTTGCGATCGCAGGCTTCGAGCGCGTGGGCTATATCGCTACGCACCGACGATCGGACTGGATAATTGGTCCAAACGACCGCGACATACAGGAAACCATTTTCTCTGGCTGGGCGAACGCAGCGGGCGAGATTGGCCTTTCGTCTGCCAAAGCGGCATCATGGCTTACGCGCCGGCGTGAATTCATTGCCGCCGGCGTATCATCACTGCGCGTCGGTCATCTTGATCTGCTCGCATGCCCAACCGACAAGCGCTGAGCGGACAGATCGCAGTCGAATAATATTTCGTCGTCAATTTGATGCGTGCGTATTGGCACGCGCAACGCTTGATCGGCCCGGTCTACCGGCGGCAGAGTAATGCCGGGACGGCCCGCGCCCAGAATGACCGGTGCCACTATGACGTGCAGGCGGTCGAGACAACCGGCGGCCAGAAAGCGCGAAACGGTATCGGCGCCTCCTTCGATAAGCACACGATGCATCCCGCGAGCGGCCAAGGCCGCAAGGATTATGGCCGGAGCAAGACGGCCCTCGACTGCGGGTAACGGGAGAACTTGCACCCCGCTTGGAGGTTTGGCCAAGGTCCCTTCGGCGGTAATCAGCACACGCGGTACGCCATTGTCACAAAACACCTTCGCGCCAGACCCGAGGCGACCCTTTGGATCGATGACAACGCGCGCGGGGTGCATTCCGGCGACCCGCCGGACGGTCAATTCGGGGTCGTCGGCGATCGCTGTGCCGACCCCGATGACGACGGCATCGACCAAAGACCGCAGGCGATGCAAATGGGCAAGCCCAGCTGGGCCATTTATATACTTGGAGTGGCCCGTTTCAGTGGCAATGCGACCGTCAAGGGACTGACCAATCTGGCCCACTACGACAAGGTCATCCACGGCGCCTTTCCGGAGCGGTCCAAAAATTTCGTCCCAGGGCTGCGGTAAAGGCTGGTCACCAGTGCGGAAAATATTGCTAAACTTCAACCATGGGTCGGAAGACCCTTGGGTGGCCGCCTGGCTGTTCGGCTTTGGGGTGGGGAAATTTCTTAATGGCATGGCAGCTAAAAGCACGCCGAGTGCGTTAATCAATATGTGTCGGCGCCATCAAGCTGGCACAAATTTGGTCTATTTGCGAACGGAATGATAATCAGCCGCGCGGTGTTCTTACACTAGCGGGCACCAAGAATGGAAAGTCTCGGAATGAATCCAGTGCGTGCTGGCGTGAGCCCGGTCTTGTTCGGTAGCAAGGGATATACGAGCGTCAGCCGGGGATTGGCCGAAATCCATGGCCGACGGCCGGTTCTCCTTCGCGGCAAAGATGAGACACTCCTTGCGTTACCGGTTGACGGCCTCGACGCAAGGCGGCTGAGCGCATTCATTGCGCTATGCGCGCCTTCCGTGCCGAGACTCATCATCACGGCGCGCCGCGCCGTCGCACTCGGACTCGACGTCCGTACCCCGATGGCCGTGCGACTTTCGGCCGACGATGATGGTACCTCCATCCTGACTCTTGTAGCCGATGCAACGTGCAACCGTGTGCCGGACGCCAGCCCGGCCGGTCGTACCGCCGCGGCAGCTATCCAGCTCGTGAAGCTCTCACAAGGTCTGCCGGCGGTGCTCGCCGCAGAAGTGACGGCACACTCCCTTCCGCGCGAAGCAGACATCATCACGGTCGAAGCCGATGCTGTAGAGCAGTTTGCGGAAGAAGCGATCCGATCGCTGACGATAGCGAGTGAAGCCTCTGTGCCCCTGGATTCCGGAAGATCCGCGCGCTTCGTCATTTTCCGCGACTCGATTGGCGGAACATCCACCGCAATTGTTGTCGGCAAGCCCGATTTCACCAATGCCGTGCCGGTGCGGCTGCACTCGGCGTGCCTTACCGGCGACGTCTTCGGTTCGCGTCGTTGTGACTGTGGCGATCAACTTCAACTCGCAATGACCCGGCTCGACGATCTCGGTGGCGGCGTTGTGCTTTATCTGGCGCAGGAAGGACGCGGAGTTGGCCTCGCCAACAAAATGCGGACGTACCAGTTGCAGGACGATGGCCTCGACACGGTCGACGCCAATACAACGCTCGGCTTTGATGATGATGAACGAGACTACGGTATCGCCGCGCGCATGCTTCAGATGCTCAACTGCACGCGAATAGTTCTCCTGACCAACAATCCTGCCAAACTCGACGGACTAGCAAAGGCCGGCATCGATATTGCCAGCCGTATGCCGCTACAGGCACCGGTCAATGCCGACAATCGACGTTATTTGACCGCCAAAGCTGCGCGCGCCGGCCATCGCCTCGATCATCTCATGGCAACGCTGGCCGATCCCACCTGACCACACGACGCGTGAAGCCTCTAGCAACATCTCCCGGCGCTGATATCGTTACAATGGCCGCAACCTGATTGGCGGCACGGGAGCCGGTGCCGGTCATGCCACATGAATTGCCAAGAAGGTTGATTGGCGAGCTCACTTTTCTCGACGTCTCCGAACGCCTGCGGGTGAGCTCGATCCTCTGTCTGCCGATCGGGTCGATCGAGCAGCACGGCCCGCACTTGCCGATCAATACCGACGTCGTGCTGGCGGAGGAATTTACCCGGCGCATGATCGAGCGATGGGTTGATACTTACGATCTTTGGCAATTGCCTACCCTGTCGGTCAGTCTCGCGCGCGAGCATGAATGGGCACCTGGCACGTTATCCCTGTCGATCCAGGGCATGACCGCATTGGTGCGTGATTTGGCGCGCGACATTGCCCGGAGCCTTCCGGCGCGTAACATGGCAATCATCAACGGCCACGGCGGCAATCGGGGAATTCTGGAGGCACTGGCCCAGGATTTGCGTGCCGATTTCGGGCTCAACGTCTGTATCATGCACCCCACCAGCTGGGTGGATGCCGGATCGACCAGTGGCGTTCCGGAAATTCACGGGGGCAACAACGAGACCTCGATGATGTTGGCGGCTGCTCCGACCTTGGTACGCCGGGATCGAATCGCGAAATTGACGGCGCCGCCGCGCGCCGAGTCCGTGCGCGCGATGATACTCGACCCTGGAGTGACCTGGCCCTGGACAACGGATGAGCGGCAAATCGCCGATATGGGAGTGATCGGCGATGCCAAATCGGCGTCGGCGGAGTTTGGGGCGCAGCTCCTGGACAGAATTGCGGAAGGGGCCGGCGCCATTTTCAAGCAACTTCTCGATCGCCAGGGCCTTCTGCGCGGCTAGGGAAATGATGCGCTCGGCACTGCGATCTACCCACCGAACCGACGGGGATCTTTTGCGTCTCCTCGTGGTTGCTGCGGGGCTTTTATGGTCGATCGTCTTTGTCATCCTCGCGCTGCAATACAGGCTGCAACTCTATGCCGATGGCGCAATGTTCTCCTATGCCGTCGCGGTGAGGGATGTCTGGGCATTCCATTGGCATAATATTTCAGCGCGGCTTTCAGTTTTCCTTCTCTCACTTTGGCCAGCGGAAACTTTCGTTTGGCTCACCGGAAGTGCTCGTGGCGGTATCGTCGTCTATGGGTTTCTTTTTTACATCGCGCCGCTGGCCGGTCTCATCGGTACATTTGCGGCCGATCGCTCTCGTGGCCGCACAATTTTTGCGTATGCCTGTTGTTCGACCACCCTACTCTGCCCGCTCGTTTTCGGATTCCCGACCGAGATGTGGATGGCGCACGCCCTGTTTTGGCCGTGCCTCACCCTATGCCTCTATGCACGCCGGGGCTTCGTCGGAACGGCGCTTGTGGCAATTACGATGGCAGCCCTCGTCTTTACACATGAGGGCGCACTTGTCCTTGCGTTCGCTATCGTCCTGACGCTGGCGCTTCGTGGAACTCGAGACCCATTCTTCCGGCGCACGCTTGTCGTGCTTGTGGGGGTTTTGGGGCTTTGGGTTGCCGTCAAAGTCATATATCCGCCCGATAGATATTTTGGCGAGGTATTGATCAGAGCAGGTTTGCACTTTTTCGACCCCACAATTTTCGAGGCAAACCTGGTGGTGTTGCTCCTCGCGATTCTTGCGCTCTATGGCTTCGTCTTTCTCGTGTTTTCGCAATTCGCATCGGGCCGCACGGTGCAATACGGTTCCGTTGCCGCTGTCGCAGTGGCCCTCCTCGTCTATTGGCTCTGGTTCGACCACTGGGTACACGCGAGCAATCGTTATTATTTGCGTACCTTGCTCGTCGTTATCACGCCGATGTTCGGTTTGCTCGCGGCGTTCTACGCACAGCGCGCGGACGGATCAATTTCCATCCCGCCGGCTCTGGCGAACGCGGCAGCATTAATGACGAGTGCAGTCGCCGCGCGCGCAATTATTGGCGCGTTTCTTCTCGTCAATCTTGTGCATGTCGTACAAACGAGCAAGTTCGTCACGGAATGGACGGCTTACAAAAGCGCGGTCAGAAGTCTCGCGACGGACAGCATCTCCGACCCCGCGCTCGGCGACCCGCGGTTCGTATCAGCACAACGCATTGCGCCCGATCTCAAGCAACTGACCTGGTTCTCCACCGTCGAGTACCTGTCGGTGCTGGTTTCGGATTTTATGCCGACCAGGCTGGTCATCGATCCGCGTGGCAATTATTTCTGGCTGTCTTGCCGAACCGCAACCGCAAACTTCGACGCGGCGCGGGCGGTGCCGGCGGCCGCGCGTGACCTTATTCGTATATATTCATGCCTGCACCGCTGAAACCGAAGGCGGATATCGAACGACGCGGCTAACCCCCGGCGTCATCTGATGTTCGCTACCCGGCGCGAGGCCGGGTGGCGACTGGCTGCGGCAAAGCGATGACGACCAGCGCTTAGATCCCGCACCAATCGCGTATGAGGCGCTCGTAGAGTTCGGCGGCCTCGGCCAGGCGAGACACCAGACAATATTCATCGGTCTGATGCGCCAACGCCAATTCGCCGGGGCCGATAATTGCGGTCGGCGGCGACCCCAACGCGGGGGTCAAGACCGAGGCATCGGTGAAATACGGTGCGCCGCCAATCGCCGTTTCGACTCCCGCAATCTCGCGTGCATTTCGCATGACGCTCTGGATCCACGCGTTGTTCGGATCAGTCCAAACATTTGGCGCATCGAGCAGCGTGTCGAGTGTAACCTCCGTGCCAAGATAGCTCGTCAGATCCTGGCGGATTTTGGCGTGGCTTTGGCCCGGAATGGTACGGATATCGATCCCGATAACCGCACGATCCGGCACCGAATTGATATTGAGACCGCCACTGACCGTGCCGACATTGAGCGTCGGCGCTCCAAGGATGTCGTGACGGGCGACATTGAAATCAAATTCCTGCAATGCGGTGACGGCACGAGCAGCCCGATACACCGCGTTGATGCCCTTCTCCGGCATCGAGCCATGTGCCGTAAGCCCTTTGGTGACTGCTTGGAGCCACAGCGCACCTTTATGGCCGACAAGCGGACGGTTACCGGTCGGTTCCGCTACCACCAGCGCGCCGACAGGCGGAAGCTGCGGCGCGCCGTGCACGAGTGCATCAGCGCCCGAGCAACCGGTCTCCTCGCCCGCCGTGATGATCAATACGACGCCGGGCGTCCCCGCAAGCCGATCAGCCAGCCCAACGCAGGCCGCAACAAACGCCGCAACGCCACTTTTCATGTCGGACGATCCGCGGCCATAGAGCTTCCCGTCAACGATCGCACCAGCCAGCGGTTCGACCGACCATGGTTGCGCGCCAAGCGGCACGGTGTCGAGGTGGCCGGTAAAAGCGATCGGCAATTTGTGACTTGCGCCGCCGATACGGGCGACGAGCTGCGCGCGGCTTTCGCCGAACGGGCGAAGTTCAACCGCAAAACTCGCACCCTCGAGCAAAGCTGCAAGCATCTCGGCGCAGGCGCGCTCGGCACCCGGCGGATTGATCGTGTTGAACCGGACGAGATCCTGGGTCAGTTCGACGGGAGATTGCATGGCTTAACCAAAATACGCATCGCGCACCTCCTGACGCGCGGCAAGCTCGGCCGGCACGCCGCTCGCCGCCACGCGGCCTTTCGACAGAACGAACCCCTGGTGGGATATCGCAAGCGTCTGATGCACATTCTGTTCCACCAGGAGTACCGTAACACCGCGCTCGTTGATATTACGGATGATATTGAAATTCTCTTTTACCAAGCGCGGCGACAGCCCAAGCGACGGTTCGTCAATTAGCAAAAGCTTGGGCGCGCACATCAATCCGCGGCCGATCGATATCATTGCCTGTTCGCCGCCGGACATCGTACCGGCAAGCTGCGTGCGCCGTTCGGCAAGGCGCGGAAAGGTCTCCAGGATGTCAGCCAGCCGCGCCGAGGTCGCTCTATCCGATCGCTCGCGGTACGCCCCGACACGCAGATTTTCCTCAACGGTGAGCTTGGAAAACACCTTTCGCCCCTCGGGTATGCAGGCGATTCCGGCCGCGACGATCTTGTGGGTCGGCAGCCGCGTGATGTCGATATCGTTGAAGACGATGCGGCCGGCACGTGCCGGTGTCAAACCGAGGATCGAGCGTACCAGCGTGGTTTTTCCGGAACCATTCGAGCCAAGCAGGCAAGTGATGCGCCCGGCCTCCACGTTCAGCGACACGCCCTGCAATACATCGGCCTTGTCGTACGCGGTGTAAACATTTTCGATTTCGAGGATGCCGGCCATCATGCCGCTCCCAGATAGGCTTCTTGTACCTGCGCGTCCTCAGCAACAGCGCGATACGGCCCCTCCGCAATCTTGCGGCCGAAATTGAGTACCACGCACCGGTCTGTGATGCGTTCGATCACACCCATCTCGTGTTCGACAATGATGATCGTGAGGTGCCGGTTTCGCTCGCGAACCAGCAGAATATCGTTCATCAATTCCGCCGTTTCGTCGTGCGTCATGCCGGCCGAGGGCTCGTCGAGAAGCAATAATTTGGGTGCGCTGATGAGCGCCCGGCATATTTCAATCCGGCGCCGGTCGATCATCGGCAACCCCGCAACAGGCTCGAACATCCGGTCCGCCAGCGCGGGCTCGAACACTTCAACGAGCGCACGCGCCTCGGCATAACTGCGCTCAAACTCGCGTTTGAAATCGCCGCGCCTGACAAGATTGAACCAGAGGCCCTGTCTGAGGCGCTTGTGGTTGCCGATCATGATGTTGTCGAAAATCGACAAGGGCAGTGAAAGGCGCGAGCGCTGGAAGGTCCGCGACATTCCGGCGTGATAGACCGCACGCCCGCTCGCATTGGTGATGTCGGCGCCATCGAACGTAACGTGCCCGCCGTCAAGGCCATAGATGCCCGTGACGACGTTGAAAAAGGTTGTCTTTCCCGAACCGTTTGGACCGATCAACCCCAGGATTTCGTCTCGCGCAACGCTCAGATCAAGGCCATCGAGCGCGCGAACGCCGCCGAAATGCTTGGTCAGGCCGCGTGCTTCAAGCATCGATGTCATTGTTGATGTCATGGTCGATATCACGGCCGCCACCCGGGGAAATAGCGGCGCACCGGGCGCGGCAATAATCCCTCCGGCCTGAACAAGAGCACCGCGATGACCATCAGCGCGTAAAGAAGGAAGCGATATTCCTGGATGGTCTGCAGTTTCTCGGGGAGAACGACGACAATGATCGTGGCGACCACGAGGCCCCACGGATTGCCAATGCCGCCCAAAAGCAGAATCGAGACGAGGATCAGCGAGTCGGCGAATGTGTAGTTATTGGGGGCGACAAACCCGCCAACCATGCCGAAAAGCGCGCCGGCAACGCCGATGAGAAAATTCCCGATGAGGAAGGCAGTAATCTTCCAGCGCACGACATCGATCCCGAAGCAGCCGGCAGCGGTCTCGTCGAGCCGCAGGGCGTCGAAATTCAGGCCAATCCATGAGCGCTCTAGCCGACGTACCAGTACAAACGTGACAACAAGAAGAAGCAGGCTGAGGATGAAATAGTTCATATAGAACGACAACGAGATGCCGCCGATGTCGATATTGTCGTTGAACGACCAGCCGAGAATGCGCATGCCCTTGACCTGCATTCCCTGAGGCCCGCCGAGCACATCATTGACCTCCAGGAATGTCTTCAACAGCAGGGCAAAGGCGATCGTCACCACCGCGGCGTAATGACCGCGCGTTCGCAGCACCGGCAGCAACAGGACCGAGCCCGCAAGAGCCGCCAAAAGCCCGCCACACAATAAAACCAGCAAGTGGGGCATAGCGGTCTGCGCATTGAGCACGGCCGACGTATAGGCGCCGATCCCGAAAAAGGACGCGCCGGCGAAATTAAGGACGCCCGCAAAGCCGAATTGAACATTGAGCCCGAGCGTTGCCACCGAATAGAGCAGCACGGTTGTGACCAGCAAAAGTACGAAATGGTTGTCGTGAAAGAAGGCCGCTATCGCCAGTGCACCGCCGACCGCAAGCACCGCCATTGCGTCTTCGTGACTGTTGAAAGATTCGCTCGCAATCGTTGTGAGGCCAAACCATGCCGCGGCGAGGACCACGATGATCCCGCCCGCAAGCAGCGCGATGATCACGTCCTGCTTTTCGGCCGCGAGCAATGCGATGAGATAGGCCGTGGCGAGCGCGAGAGCGATGGCGCCCGGGAAAATGCCGATGTCGCTTTTTGCAGCCACCGGCCTAGACCCGCTCACTGATTTTTTCCCGGATGAGCCCGGTCGGCCGCCATGCCATGATGACGATGACGACGGCAAAGGCAAAAACATCCTTGTATGCACTGGCAAACGGCAGCAGCACGGTGCCGATCGTCTGCAGACCGGCAAAGAGGAAGCCGCCCAGGATTGCGCCATAGATGCTGCCGAGGCCCCCGATGATGGCGGCGGAAAAGCCGATGACCCCGAGATAGAGACCAATGCCGAAATTGATCTCGTTGTAGTAAAGCCCGTTCATCACGCCCGCGACGGCGGCGAGCGCGGAACCGATAGCGAATGTCACCAGGACGATTGCGGTGAAATTGATGCCCATAGTCCGGGCGGTTTCTTCGTCCTGCGCGACCGCCCGGATGGCGAGACCCAGCTTGGTGCGGTTGAGCAGATATTGAATGCCGGCGATCACCAGAACGCCGGCGCACAACATCAGGACATTATCGATTCTGAGGTTGAAGTCGCCGAAATCAAAAGAAGCGCGCGGCAGGAGCGCCGGAAATGGCTTGGGGTTGGCGCCCTGCGGATAAAACAGCCGCACGCTTTCACGCAGGACCGTGCCCAGCATCAGCGTGATCAATAGCGTGTTGAGTGCCGGCGCCGAGCGCAGAGGCATGACGAGATAACGCGCGATCCCCATACCGAGCAAAGCCATTGCAAGCGTTGCGACCGCAAGCATGACAAAAAGATCGAACCAGCTCGAATTGACACCCAGGGCGTGCAGGCCGGCATAGGTCGCCAGCGCAGTAAACGCACCGACGGTGAGTACATCGCCGTGGGAAAATTTGATCACGTCGAGAACGCCGAAGAACAGCGTGAACCCGACGGCCACCAAAGCGTACATCATGCCGAGCATGAGCCCGTTCATCACGTACTGAGCGAACAGGCCTGCGTCCATGTCAGGGGACCATGTCAGAGGACCATGTCAGGGGATCATGTCAGGAAATCATGTCGGGAAATTTTGCCCAGCGTTGACAAGGACGGGACCGCTCGCGCGCGGCCCCGTATTCTCGTCGGATTATTTTTGCCCCGGCAGTTTACGCTTGCCGCTGGCATACTCGCTATCGTCCCACTCGACGAATTTTCCATCCTGAACGACATATTTCGTGATGACGGCCACCGTGTTCTGGCCGTGGTCGTCGAATGTGATCTTGCCGACAATCGAGTCGCGATCCTTGACGTTACCGAGGTCCGCTATGACCTTTTTGCGATCAGGCCCCACCTTCTCGATTGAATCGAAAATCATGTTCATCGCGGCATAGGCGAAAGCACCGTAAGCTTCCGGCGGATTGTCGTATTTCTGCGCGTTGTATTTCTCCATGAAGAACTTTCCGCCCGGCAGCTTTTCGGTCGGCGCCCCCTCGCGGAACGCGAGCGTGCCCTCGGCCAGGGGGCCAAGGCCCTGAATGTAGGCGTCAGATACGATGCCCGACGTCCCGTCGAACACCGCCTTGATGCCGAGCTTGTCCATTTGTGAACGGATGCGGACGCCGATCGGCGTGAGCCCGCCGAAATAAATCACATCGGGATTGAGCGCCTTGATTTTGGTGAGCTCGGCGGTGAAGTCCTGCTGCTCGGCTGTTACGCCGAACGTGCCGATGATCTTGGCCTTCCCTATTTTCTCCAGCGCCTTGCTGAAATATTCGTTGTGTCCTTTGCCGTAGTCGGTGGTGTCGTGGATGACTGCCACCGTCTTGTAGCCCAGCTTTGAAATAAGCTCGGCATTGGCATCGTTCTGATTGATCATCGTGCCGTTGACGCGGTGGATTTCGTCATACTTGTTGCGATAGGTGATATCCGGCAACACGGCGCCCCATACGATCACCGGAAAACCGAACTTGTGATAGACATCGACCGTGGCGATCGCCGTTGCGGAACAATAATGCGTCGCGCCGGCGATGATGTCCTTGTCGGCCGCCATCTTCGTCGCGACCTGCACTGCGACGTTCGGCTTGCACTCGTCGTCGAGCACGACCATTTCGTATTCATATTTGGCCTTCGGGTCGGCATTGCGGAGCCGCACGGCGAGGTCGGCCGAGTTGCGGCCACCTAATCCGTTAACGGACACGCCGCCGGTGAGCGGGCCGATGAAACCCACTTTCACTTTGTCCTTGGCATCTGCACTGGCCGTCGCAGCGCCGAAGATGAGTGCGGCAAGACCCAGTGCCGCAAATTTCGGAGTTTTACGCATACACCCTCCCTAATCGATTGTTATTGTTCGCAAAGCCACCCGTTACTGCGGCCATAGTCGCGCGGGAGGACCAGTACGGCAAGACCCGTCTTTGCGGACGCATTGACGCTCCCCGCGCGGGCAGCGGATCCAATAGTCCAAAAGCGACAGAATATCCGCACTTCGCGGCACATTGTGCCTTGGGCCGGCCACCCCAATTCCCGTCAGTCGCGCGTGATGGCGCAGCCGTCCTTAAGGAAAGCTCCTTAGTTTTTCCGGGGGATGATTTGCGCGACTATTTCTCATGGCCGCGGAAGACTCAAATCAGTTCGCCATACGGTTAGCGCCGGTTTGCTCCTGCGAAGGAAAGCCGATGAAGATTGTTTTCATTTCACCGAAAGCCGGTCCGTTGCCGGAATTGTGGACATATCGATGCGAGCAATGCGGCCATGTCGAGACGATCGAAGCAAGGACAGGGGGTCGCCAATGACAATGCAAAGTGGCCATGAGCACGGTGGCTTTTTTGGCAGTGCCGCGGGCCAGATGACATTGCTGGGCACGGGCGTGCTGGTCGTTCTTTTGCTCGGCTGGATTTACGTCTGGTGATGCCTGACGGGCGCGGGCCTGCAAACGCGCATCCCGTGCCCGGTTTCAAAGGTACTCGCGCCGGCGCAAGTTTTCGCCGGTGGGGTGTATTTTGATGCTTGACACATCACTATAGATATATAAAACGTTATAAATAACTTGTGGTCTACTAATCCGCTGTTGCTGCCATGATCACTGCAGGGCAATTGCGAGCCGCTCGAGCGCTGCTGGGCATAGACCAGCGCGGACTCGCTCAACGCTCCAACCTCTCATTGCCGACAATTCAGCGCATGGAAGCCTCGGACGGGGTCGTCCGCGGCAATGTCGACTCGCTCATGAAGCTGGTCGACGCACTCGCTGCCGCCGGGATTGAACTCATCGGCGACGGCGCGACCAGCGGTTCCGGCGGGCGCGGCGTGCGGCTCAAAGGATCGCCGCAATGATCGTCACCTACACGCTGTACTGTGTAGGGGCGTTGATCGCATTCGCGCCGATTGCAGTTGCCCTGGCACGCTCGGCGCGCGCCAGTGAGACTGTCTATGGCGCATGCCTTGTCCTTACACTGACCCTGTCGGTTCTGGCGCTGCTCAGCCTCTTCGATCACGCCGAAACGCCGGCAGTGGTACTGCCGCTCGGCCTGCCTTGGCTCGGTGCGCATTTCCACATCGATGCCTTGTCGGCGTTCTTTCTCGTGGTGGTCAATGTCGGGGGCGCCGCCGCCAGCCTGTTTGCGCTCGGCTACGGCCGGCATGAGCACGCACCCGAACGCGTGCTCCCGTTTTTTCCGGCTTATCTTGCGGCCATGAATCTCGTCGTCATCGCCGACGATGCATTCAGCTTTCTTGTGTCGTGGGAATTCATGTCGCTCACGTCCTGGGCACTGGTGGTCGCGCACCACCGGGAGCGTGAGAACCTGCGCGCAGGTTATGTGTATTTGCTGATGGCGAGCTTCGGTACGCTCGCACTGCTGCTGGCCTTCGGTCTGCTGGCGGGCGCAAACGGCGGTTACCTGTTCGACGCAGTCCGCGCGTCACACCCCACTGCCGGATTGGCCGCGCTCGTATTGGTACTTGCCGTCGTGGGCGCCGGATCAAAAGCCGGTATCGTCCCGCTGCATGCATGGTTGCCGCTTGCACATCCGGCAGCACCCAGCCACGTCTCCGCACTGATGAGCGGCGTGATGACTAAAGTCGCCATCTACGGGTTCATCCGAATTGTATTCGACCTGCTCGGAGCACCTGAGTGGTGGTGGAGCATGGTTGTGCTTGCGGTCGGCGGCGCAACGGCGGTCATGGGTGTGCTGTATGCGTTGATGCAACATGATCTCAAGCGCCTGCTTGCCTACCATACGGTCGAAAATATCGGGATCATCTATATCGGTCTGGGCCTTGCCCTCGCCTTCAAGGCATATGGCATGTCATTTGCGGCCGCGCTCGCGCTGACGGCAGCATTGTTTCACGTCTTCAATCACTCGCTGTTCAAAAGCTTGCTCTTTTTCGGCGCCGGCGCGGTGCTCAATGCTACCGGCGAGCGGGACATGGAACATCTTGGCGGCCTCATCCATCGCATGCCGCAAACGGCATTCGTATTTCTCGTCGGCTGCGTTGCGATTTCGGCGCTGCCGCCGCTCAACGGCTTCGTATCGGAATGGCTTACATTCCAGGCAATTCTGCTCAGTCCACAGCTTCCTTCCTGGGGGCTGAAATTGCTTGTGCCCGCCGTCGGCGCGCTACTCGCACTTTCGGCCGCGCTCGCCGCGGCCTGTTTCGTGAAAGCCTTCGGCGTGAGCTTTCTCGGCCGCCCGCGCACGCCTGCCGCCGCGGATGCATCCGAGACCGACAGTAATTCGCTTGCCGCGATGTTTTTTCTGGCCGCGGTGTGCTTTGTCGCCGGTATCCTTCCGGGAATTTTCATTGACGCGCTTGCGCCGGTAACCACGGCACTTGTCGGCGTAAGCATGCCTCGTCAAACCGGACTTGATTGGCTGACCATTGTGCCCATTGCGGAAAGCCGCAGTTCGTATAACGGGCTGCTCGTCTTTGTCTTCGTCACGCTCTCGGGTTCCCTCGCAGCCTTCGCAATTCATCGGCTGGCATCCGATAAATTGCGGCGTGCACCCGCCTGGGACTGCGGTTTTCCGGCGGCGAGCCCTGCGACGCAGTACACGGCATCCAGTTTCGCTCAGCCGATTTGGCGCGTATTCGGCACCACTGTCTTCCGCGCGCGCGAGATCGGCGAGATGCCGCCCCCCGGGGCGACCGCACCGGCCCGTCTTACCGTCGAGCTGCACGATGTGATCTGGGACGTCCTCTACACACCCGTTGCTGCCTTCATCGGCTACGCCGCGGAGCGACTGAACGTCCTGCAGTTTCTCACAATCCGCAGCTATTTGACGCTGGTATTCGCCGCGCTCGTCCTGCTCCTTTTGGTGCTTGCGATATGGCCTTGATCCGCGATTTCGCGTTCCAGGGAACGCAAATGTTACTCGTGCTGCTGTTGTCGCCGTTGCTCACGGGTTTCGTGCGAAAGTCGAAAGCCCGTCTCCTGCGCCGGCAAGGGCCGCCGCTGCTCCAACCCTACCGGGACCTCATCCGGTTGATGCGAAAAGAGGTCGTGCTCGCGAATAGCGCGTCGTGGCTGTTCCGCGTCATTCCTTACATCGTCTTTGCAGGTACATGGGTTGCGGCATCGCTGGTGCCGACGTTTCGCGGCGGATTGCTGTTCTCCTGGTCGGCCGACTTGATCGCGCTGATCGCTCTCCTTGGCAGCGCACGATTTTTCCTCGCACTCGCCGGGCTCGATGTCGGCACCAGCTTCGGCGGCATCGGCTCAAGTCGCGAGGTCATGATCGCATCGCTCGCCGAACCCGCAATGCTGATGATCATGTTCACCCTCGCCCTTATTGCGGGGTCAACACAGCTCACAGCCATGGCCGCCTTCATGGCTTCCGGAGAAGTCGGGCTGCGCGTTTCGCTCGGCCTTGCCTTGCTCGCGCTGATCATGGTGGGCATCGCCGAAAACGCCCGCATCCCGATCGACAATCCGGCGACGCACCTCGAACTCACAATGGTGCATGAGGCTATGGTGCTGGAATATTCAGGCCGCCATCTGGCGCTGATCGATCTCGCTTCCGAGCTCAAGCTGCTTTTCTACCTTTCGTTGATTTGCTGTCTCTTCACGCCCTGGGGCATTGCCGGGCCCACCGCAGCGCCGGCCGAGATTGCACTCGGCATCGCAGTCTATATCGCCAAACTTGCGGCCGGCGGGTTGCTTCTGGCGGTGTTCGAAACATCGATCGCAAAAATGCGCGTGTTCCGGGTGCCGGAATTTCTTGGCGCGGCCCTCATGCTCGCGCTCCTCGCCACACTGCTGCGGTTCGTATCGAGGAGTTTCTGATGAGCGGCCTGCAATTTGACGTGGCACATCTGCTGGCGGGACTTCTGGTCCTGCTGAGCTTCATGCAGCTCTACCAGGACCGCCTCTATGCATTACTCAACCTGTTTGCGCTGCATGCCCTGGTGCTTGCCGCGTCGGTCGCGTGGCAAGCCTTCGTCCAAGACGCGCCGCACCTTTATCTTACGGCTCTGATTGCGCTCGTGTTCAAGGCCATCGTCATTCCGACGGCGCTCCATCGCATCATCGTCTGCCTCGGAATTCATCGCGAGATTGAGACGGTCGTCGGCGTCGGTCCCGCCATGCTGCTCGGCATGGGGCTTGTCGCGCTTTCGATGGTGGTGATGCTGCGGGTGACGACCGAAGCCGATCCGCTCGCCCGCGAGGATCTGGCCTTTGCCCTCTCCGTCGTACTGCTCGGTCTGCTGATGATGGTGACCCGGCGCAACGCCGTGAGCCAGGTGATCGGATTCATGTCGCTGGAAAATGGGCTCGTGCTCGCTGCCACCGGTGCCAAAGGCATGCCACTGGTGGTCGAGATCAGCGTCGCTTTCTCGGTACTGATCGCGTTCATCGTCATCGGCATTTTCCTCTTCCGCATCCGCGAACGATTTGACACGGTCGATTTGCAGGCTCTCGACCGCTTCCGTGGAGAGCGGCAATGACCATCGACGCGCTCTCGGGCGTTCTGCTGATTCCGTCTGCCGCAGCCGTCATTCTTGCGACCCTGCCGGGCTATCGTCTCAGCGCGCGCCTGAACGTTTTCGCAGCGTTACTCACCTTCATGACCGCGGTGTCGCTGTTCTTCGTCGAACCTCGCTCCGGCCGCTATCTGCTGGTCGACGACCTCAACAAGGTTTTCATTGTTCTGACGACTTTCGTCGGTTTTACGACCAGCGTGTTCAGCGCAAGTTACGTCGGGCATGAGATTGAGATCGGCCGACTGACGCCGACTTTCGTGCGTTTCTATCACGCCATGTATCAGGTGCTGATGTTCGCGATGAACCTCGCACTGGTCGCCAATAATATCGGCCTCATGTGGGTCGCAATCGAGATGGCGACGCTGACCACCGTATTGATGGTCGGAATCTATCGCACGCACGAGGCGCTCGAGGCGGCATGGAAATATTTCATCCTGGGCAGCGTCGGCATCGCACTCGCGCTTTTCGGTACGATCCTGGTGTACATGGCGGCACGCCCGGTCATTGGCGAAGGCGCCGACGCCATGGTGTGGACCGTGCTGATGACCCGCGCCGCGAAGTTCGATCCGGCACTTCTTAACGTTGCGTTCGTCTTCCTGCTGCTCGGCTACGGGACCAAGGTCGGTCTGGCGCCGCTGCACGCCTGGTTACCCGATGCGCATGCCGAGGGTCCTACGCCGATTTCCGCCGTGCTTTCCGGCCTGCTTCTCAATGTCGCGCTGTATGCGCTTTTGCGCTTCAAGATGCTGCTCGCGCTCAACCCGGCTGCAATTGCGCCGGGGCCGCTGATGGTGATCATGGGCCTTATTTCCTGCGTGTTCGCCGCTTTCATGCTTTACCGCCGGCGCGACATCAAGCGCATGTTCGCCTACTCGTCCATCGAACACATGGGAATCATCGTTTTCGCCTTTGGAATGGGTGGCTCGCTCGCGAATTTCGCCGGACTGCTGCACATGACCATGCATTCGCTCACAAAGTCGGCGATCTTTTTCGCTGTCGGCCATATCGCCCAGGTCAAAGGCACGCAGAAAATCGCCGACATGGGCGGGCTCACGGTAACCCATCCGGTTCTCGGCTGGGGGCTGGTGCTCGGCGTCGTTGCCATCGCCGGATTGCCGCCGCTCGGAATTTTCATGAGCGAATTTCTGGTCGTGAGTTCCACCTTCGCGCGCGAGCCGTGGCTCGCGACCGTTCTCGCGCTCGGGATCCTGGTTGCGCTCGGTGCCCTGTTTTTACGGCTCAACACAATTGCATTCGGTGAACCGCGGGGACCTGCCGCGCCGGCAGATGCTTCGTATGTGCCGATGTTCACCCATCTGGGGCTGGTGTTCGTGGCCGGCATCTACATGCCGCCGGTTCTGGTCACGGGCTTTCAGAACGTCGCAAGGCTTTTGGGATAGCGATGAGTCCGCTCGATACCATCACGCACACTGAAGTGGCCGGGCAGCACCGCCCATGGCCGCGCGCAAACGTATCAGATGAGGGATGGCACCAGGCGATCGATTTGCTGGCGGAAGGTCGGTGCACGCTTCTGGGTCTGTGGGCAGACACACCCGACGTTCACATGGCCCTGCTCGACGAGAGCTCGGGCAAACTCGCAGTAGTCACCTGCATCGCCAAATCCGGCAAGTACCCAAGCGTCGCCGCGCGTCATCCGGCAGCGAACCGGCTCGAACGCGCGATCCGCGATCTGTCCGGCCTCGATGCAGTGGGTACACCGGACGCGCGCCCGTGGCTCGATCTCGGATTTTGGGCTATTCGGCATCCGCTCGGCAAAAAATCGCCGGCACGAAAGCAAGACCCGTACGACTTCCTGCCGGCGGCTGGCGAGGCATTGCATCAGATACCGGTCGGGCCGGTGCATGCCGGCATCATCGAGCCTGGACATTTCAGATTTTCCGCCAATGGCGAGCATGTGGTGCGGCTGGAGCAGCGTCTCGGCTGGGTGCACAAAGGCATCGAATCGCTCATGGGCGGGTGCGTGCTCGAGGACGCCGCGAAGCTTGCCGCGCGGACCTCCGGCGACAGCACGGCCGCAATTTCGTTTGCATTTGCGCAAGCCGCCGAGGCCGCATTGCAAATGAAAATCCCGCCACGTGCCATTTATTTGCGTGCGTTGATCGCCGAGCTCGAGCGCGTGGCCAATCATTTCGGCGACATCGGCGCGATCTGCAACGACGCCTCATTCGCGCTCATGCACGCACAATGCGGAATTCTGCGCGAGCGAACGTTGCGCGCAGCGGGCGCCTCTTTCGGCCACCGCCTTATGATGGATGCAATTGTGCCGGGCGGCGTTGCGCACGACATCGCGCCGGAAGGCATTGCTCAGATCCAGGCATTGCTCGGGGAGGTGCGGCGCGTGTTTCCGCGCTTGATCGAGCTCTACGATAATACGGCGTCACTGCAGGACCGCACGGTCACGACCGGCATTGTGAAGGCGGATTTTGCACGCCAATTCGGCGCCGGCGGCTATGTAGGGCGCGCTTCCGGCCGCGCCTTCGATGCGCGCCGGGCGATAGCCTACGCCCCCTACGACCGACTTACATTCGATGTCCCTGTCCTTGAAGCCGGCGATGTCAATGCACGCGTCTGGATCCGAATTCGCGAGGTTGAACAGAGCCTCGCGCTGATCGAGCAAATTCTGGATGCCCTGCCGAAGGGAGCCATCATGGCACCGATCGTCAGGAGCAAGGCTTGCGAGGGTATTGCGCTTGTTGAAGCTTTTCGCGGCGACGTGATGGTTTGGCTCAGGCTCGACGGCAGAGGTCGCGTCGCGCGTTGTCACATTCGCGACGCGTCGTGGTTTCAATGGCCTCTGCTGGAGGCTGCGATCGAGGGCAACATCGTGGCCGACTTTCCGATCTGCAATAAATCGTTCAACTGCTCGTATTCCGGCCACGACCTGTAGGGAAAAGCATGCGCAGGACATTGCTTGAAAGCCTTATGCGAGGCTCGCTGACCGAGCCGGCGCCTGCGCCGGACGAAGCCGCGCTTGCTGAACTGGCAAAGCGGGTTGACCGGGCCGCGCGCGCCAAGCTCGGCCGTTCGCTCGCCATTCGGCACGTCGATGCCGGCTCCTGCAACGGCTGCGAGCTGGAGATTCACGCGCTCAACAACGCATTCTATGATCTTGAACGCCTGGGCCTGCGTTTCGTCGCTTCACCGCGGCATGCGGATGTCTTGACGGTTACCGGGCCGGTGACGAGGAACATGCGTGAGGCGCTGCTGCGAACATACAACGCCACGCCCGACCCGAAATGGGTGGTGGCCATTGGGACATGCGCGGTTGACGGCGGTCCTTTCGCAAAAAGCTACGCAGTGATCGGCGGAGTCAAGGACGTGGTGCCCGTCGATCTACACATCCGCGGCTGCCCCCCGACGCCGAGCGAGATCCTCAAGGGACTGGCGGCGCTGATGGAGCACGTCAGGTAGCACGGGCCGGCGGAACTGCGCCTGCCTTCGAAACGCGTGGTCGCGGGCGGCCGCCGTCGGCAACGGCCGCGACGACCACGATTTCATCCGGTCGCGGCGCACCTGCTACGAAAATCGTCATGGTGTCGATTTCGTTGAATGACCAGACATCGTCCTTGTGACCCAACGGAATGTCGATGGCGGCTCCGGCGGCGCCAATCTTGACGTTGGACGGAATAATGGCTTGACCGCCGCCGATGGCATCCCGCATCGGCTTTCCCATGCGCGGGTGGATGATCGCGGCAGCATGCTCGATGTCGCCGGAAGTTCCCACGATCGCGCCTTTACCGTACGAGACCACGGTGGCCCCAAGCGCCCTCACCGCCTCTGCTATGAGATATTCACCCAGTTCGGCACCGAACGGAACCAGCACGCCAAGGTCGTCAGTTACAATGCCGGCGAGCGGATTCGCGATGACCGCGCAAACGGCGACGCGCGTTACCGGGACGATTGCCGGCGCACCGCCTTCGAAACTGATCTTGTCCTTGACTGTCTGCAGGCGGCGAATTTCCATCTCTATCATCCCATCAGCATTTACGATCCGACCAGTCGGTCGAAATTTCGGCTCAAGACGGCGGACGACTGCTCGGCCGGCAGCGCGCGCCGCACGAAATTCACCGGATCCGGCTCGCCCAGCGGAAAGGGAGCATCACTTCCCATCAGCAGATGCTCCACCGGGACGACGGTCGCTGCATATTCGAGGATTTTCGGTTCAAAGCAAACGGTATCGAAATAAAGACGACGCAGATAATCGCCGACGGGGGCCTTGAGGGCCGCGGAGAGCTGCGCGTTAGTATCCACTTCCCGCTGCATTCGTGCGCGCAGCGCCATGCTGAATGCCCCGGTATGCGCGCAGACGAGCTTGAGTCCAGGCCAGCGATCGAGAAAGCCGGAGCAGATCATTTTCAGGATGTTGATGGTGCTGTCGAACAGATAGCCGGCCACCACCGTCAGTTCGTATTCGCGCGTACGTTCCCTGCCGGGAGGATCGGCGGGATGGACAAACAAGGGTACGTTCAGATCGACGGCCGCCCGGTAAATCGGGTTGAACTGTTCATTATCCAGGTAGATGCCGCGCACATTCGAGGCAATGTGCCCGCCTACGTAACCCATTTCGCGAACACAGCGCCGCAGCTCCTCTGCCGCCGCGGCCGGGTCCTGCATGGGCAGGAATGCCCAGGCACCAAAGCGATGTGCGTGTCCGGCGACCGCCGTTGCCATCGCGTCGTTGAAATGCCGCGCGGTGCCGACCGCGATCGCGGCATCGAGATGATAGTTTATGAATGGAGTCGCCAAAGACAAGATCGCGCGATCGACCCCTTCGCTTTTCATCCGCGCAATCTGGCGTTCCAGATCGAAGAAAGTCTTGTTCAGACCAAAGTGTATTCCACGAATATCCACGTCGACATTCTCGCCTTCCTCGCGTTTTACTTTCAGCGAATATTCGGGCAACGATTTCACAAAATCGAAAAACGTCGGCGGCACAAAATGGCGATGAATATCGGTGATCATGTTTACAATCCGAGATAGGCGACCTTGAGTCGCTCGTCGTTGAGCAATGTCGTTCCCTGGCCTTCCAGAACGATGCAGCCGTTTTCCAAAACGTATGCGCGGTCCGATGCCTTCAGCACGTGATGCACATTCTGTTCGACAATGAGGATTGCGATTCCTTTACGTCTGAGATCGGCGATAAGCTCGAACAGCAGGCCCACATAGATTGGTGCCAGCCCCTCGGTAGGCTCGTCGAGCAGCAGGACCCGCGGCATCGCCATCAACGCCCGACCGATCGCCAGCATTTGCTGTTCGCCGCCGCTGAGCGTGCCGGCAGCCTGTTTCCGCCGCTCGGCCAGCACGGGAAGGAGTTCGAACACCTCCGTGAGCGTTGCATCGGCGGCAGCGCGCGCTGCACCGCAATAGGCCCCGACCTGCAGATTTTCCAACACCGTCATGAAAGGAAACAGGCGGCGGCGTTCCGGCACAAGCACAAGGCCGAGAGGCACGCGATCATAAGCAGGCAAGTCCTGGATCGCCCGACCATCGAAAATAATCTGACCGGTGCAGGTCGTGCGCAAGCCGGCGAGCGTGAACATCAACGTGCTCTTGCCGGCAGCATTGGCGCCGACAAGGCCGACAATTTCGCCGACCTTGAGTGACAGGCTGATGCCATGCAGAACCTGGATCGGCCCGTAAGAGGCATTGAGATCCCTGATTTCAAGCAAGGCTCATCTCCTCTCCGAGATAGGCCTTGACGACGGCAGGATCGCGCGCGATCGACGCCGGCTCGCCATTCGCGATCAACTCGCCGCGGTTGAGCACCATGATGCGGGTGGCGGTTTTCATGATGGCGTAGAGCACGTGCTCGACCCAGATGACCGTGATTCCGCGTGACGGGAGGCTGCTGACAAATCGTGTCATGGTCCCGACTTCCGTCGGGGTCAGGCCCGCCATGATCTCGTCGAACAGCACGAGCTTGGGCCGCATGGCGAGTGCGCGCGCCACCTCAAGACGCTTGAGCAAGCCGACCGTGAGCGTGGAGACCGGAACATCGGCGCACTCGCCCAGTCCGACATCCGTGAGTGTCTCCACCGCAAGCGCATGGGCCCGCCGTACCGAGTGCTCATGCTGGAAAGCCGTCAGCATGACGTTTTCCACCACTGAAAGCTGCCGATATGGCTTCGGAATCTGGAATGTGCGCGCAATACCGACGCGCGCCACCTGATACGACTTCCAGCCCGTTACGCTTTGGCCGTCGAAGAAAATCTCGCCCTTCGTCGGGCCCAAGGCGCCCGCAATGAGGTTATAAAGTGTGCTTTTTCCTGCGCCATTTGGCCCGATGAGACCGAGCAGCTCTCCGCGCTCGACCGAAAAACTCACGTCACGCACCGCCCAGAGCGAGCCGAACCTGCGGCCGACCTTGTCCAATGTCAGCAGCGTCGTCACGATCTGCCTCCACGCCGGCCGAGACGTGCCAGAGCGCCGGCAATTCCGCCGGGGAAGTACAGCATAACGACGATCAGGAGCGCGCTATAGATGACGAGGTGCAGGCCGGCGGCTTGATTGCCGAGATAGGAGCGCAGCAACTCTGACATCGGTGTAATCAGGAAGGATCCCAGCACCGGTCCGACCGCGGTACCAAGACCGCCGACCGCGGCAAGGAGCGCGAACTGAAACGAAACCTCCGGCGAAATAATAAAAGTGGGATCGAGGTAGAGAAAGTACTGTGCGAAAAGTGATCCGCCGATGCCGGTTAATCCGGCACTGAGAGCCATCGCAACGATACGCACAAGCAGCGGATTGACCCCGGCGGCACTTGCGGCGTCCGCATCGTCACGAACCGAATTGAGGTAGTAACCGTATCGCGATCCTTCCAGCCATTTCGTAATCACGTAGACGGCCAGCAAAAAGGCGAGCATCAGCGCGACATAGCTGCCCTTCGACGCAAAGACCATGTTGGCAAGTCCGGCAACCGGCGGAATCGAAAGCCCTTCCGGGCCCCCGGTCAGTGCAGCCCAGTTCAGCGCCGCAATGCGGACGACCTCTGCCGCTGCGAGCGTCGAAAGAATAAAGAACGGACCACGCAGACGCGCACAAATCAGCGCCAGCACCGCGCCGAGTGCGGCGCTCAAAAGGCCGCTGCACCAGATGCCGAGCCATGGCGTGATCCCGAAGCCAACGAACAATATGGTGGAGGTATAAGCACCCACCCCGAAAAACGCGGCATGGCCGAACGATATCAACCCGGCATATCCGCCGGCGACATTCCAGGCCAGCGCCAATCCGGCCCACAGGAAAGTAAGAACAACGATATCCTGAAGGTTTTGCGGAATGCCGACCGCCGTCAGCAAAACGCATATCAGCAACAGAACGATTTCAAAAACTGAAACCCGCGCGCCACGCCGCGGGAAAAGCAGCAGCGGTTGCATGCTTCTCGACCGGTCCGCAGGGGCCAAAGACATTCCAGGGCTCAATCGTTGATACCGATGGTCGCGGAACCTTTCTGCCCGAGCAATCCGTTCGGTCGAAAGGCCATCACGAGCAGAAACAAAATGAAGTAAAACATCTGGCCGTAAGCGGGCGCGACATAGTAGCTGCTCATCGACTGCACGACGCCGATACAGATTCCGCCGAGCAATGCTCCTTCGATGCTGCCCATGCCGCCGAGCACGACGATCACAAAGGCGATCAACACGAAATTGAGGCCCACTGTCGGGAACACGGAGAAAAGCGGCATCATGATGCAGGCCGCCAGGCCCACAAGCGCGGACCCGCCGGCAAAGGTGAGGAGGAATATTCGGGGGACCGGAATGCCCATGAGCATCGCGGCCTCACCGTCCTGCACGGTCGCCCGGATCGCCTTGCCGAGATAGGTCGTGCGGATAAGCCATTGCAGGACTGCTGTGCAGGCAATCGTGACTGCAAAGCCAAGCAACAACTCGGCCTTGAAATAAAAGGGGCCGATTTCCACCGAGCGGCTGAAAATTGGCGGCACGTCCCAAAGATCCGCCGTCATGACCATGAGCGCGACGTTCTGCATGAAAATCGACAGCCCCATGGTCGCGAAAACCACCACAAGATGCGGCTTATCGAGAGCGCGACGCACGATCAGTTCGTGCACGATCGCGCCGAACAGGAACATCGCCGGCACGATTGCAATTGCGGCAAGGTAGGGGTTGAGACCAAGCAACCTCGTCATCGCCCAGGCGCCGTACATGGCAAGCATGAGAAACTCGCCATGCGCAAAGTTGACGATGCGCAGCACGCCAAAGATCAGCGTCAATCCCATGCTCATCAGGGCATAAATGCCGCCGATGAAAATGCCCGATAGGACAAGCTGACCGAGGGTCGTCATGAGCGTGCGGAACTGCCAATGAAGGCCCGCGGGCGCCCTGCCCGCGGACCTAAACGGTCAGCGCTTGCTCCATGCAGGCAGCGGTACCATGACCGGCGCATGCGTGGCGAGCTTGGAAGGAAACACTTCTTCGTTGCCGTTTGCAGTCCACTGCCAGACCCCGATCGAAGCCCTCAAATTCTGGCCGGCATCCTTCGGATCATCCGGCCAGTCAAAGTTGGTAAACTTGATTCCGCTGCCGTTGACCAGCGAGCCTTCCGGCAAATCCAGCTTGAGCGCGATGTCGCGCAACTCGTCGGGCTCAAATGTCTTCGCCTTGGGAAGGACTTCCGTGAAGAGTGCCCAGATCGCCGAGAAACCAGCTGCCGCGTGACCGGCAGGAGGGCGTTTCATCTTGGCCTCGTAGCGCTTGTAGAACTCGTCGGCGATCTTGCGAACTTCGGGCTTGAGCACGCTCGGGTTGACCTTCGGCGGGAAGTCCGCGACGAAGATCCCGTCAACCATGCTGCCGATGGAGTTGCGGAGGTCGGGCGACGAATAGCCGGCGCTGACACCGATGAAGGCGGCGACATTGAAATCCAGCTCTTTCGCCTTGCGCTGGAAAAGAATGGCGTCATTGGGAAAAGAGATCGCGATCACGATATCCGGCTTTACGTCCTTGAGCTTCTGCACGATCGGCGTCATGTCCGTTGAAAACTGGTCATAACCTTCATCGTAGACGAGCTTGATGTTTTTCTGCCCGGTGTAGGCGCGAATGCCATCGCCGACGGATTTGCCGAATGCCCGGTTTTCCCAGAGCAGCGCGATCCGCAGGTCTCCAACCGGTTTGTTCAGGCGCTTGGAAAGATCCTCGATGATGAAATCCACGGCGACTTGGCCGTAACGCCGCGCCGGAGCACCAACCTGGAACGTGTGCTTGAAGCCGCGACGCGTGATGATTTCAGCCGCGCCCGTCGTTTCCCAGTGGAATACGCCCTGACGCTCGGCGGCCTGACTGACGGCGATCGCGAGCGGCGACGCAAATGAGCCCGTCGTTATCTTGATCCCTTCTTTCGTAATCAGCCGTTCGGTTTCGCTGATCGCCGCCGCCGGGCTTGTCGCATCGCCGTTCACAAACTCGATCTTGCGCCCGTTCACGCCGCCGCGCTCATTGATCATATCGCGCGCGATCTGCATCGCTTCCCAGTTCTCGATGCCGTTTTTCGCGAATGGCCCGGTCAGCGGCAACAGCACGCCGATGCGAATGGGCTGCTGGGCTCTGGCCTGATCGGTTGCCACAAACGCCAGAACCGCGGCGACGATACATAAGCCGAGACGTCCCCATTTACGCATGTTGGCCCTCCACTCCGGTTGATTGCTTGTCGTTTGCCCCAGGTCGAAGGCCGACGCTAGCAACCGAGGCGGCATGCGGCAATTGCATTGTTCCTATACAAACCATGCTGCTTCCGTATACTTCCGATACCGCGGCCGGTGGCCGTCCCGCTCGTGAGCGCCCCCGTGGACCTGCAGAAGATTCAGTATTTCCTCGCGGTCATGGATCACCGCAATCTGAGCAATGCCGCGCAGTCATTGCGCGTATCGCAGCCGACTTTGAGCCGGCAGATGTCGGCGCTCGAACACGAGTTCGATGCGCCGCTGTTCGTGCGTCACGGGCGCGGCGTCGCGCCGACGGAAGCGGCGAATAGACTTTACGAAGGCTTCAAGGGACTGGAGCGGCAGCTCCGCTCGCTCAAAAGCGACGTCGGCGCCGCTTCGGTCGAGCCCAGTGGAGAAGTTGCGTTCGGAATTCCGCCGTCGCCGCGCTCTCTCCTTGCGGTGCCGCTGATCGAACGTTTTGCAAAAGCATATCCACGCGTCACCGTCAGGGTGAGCGAAGAGACGAGCAGCGAGCTGCGTGACGAGGTCGCCGCCGGCGTGCTCGATCTTGCGGTAACGAATTTGCATGAGCCGATGCGCGGCGTGACCGCGGAACCGCTGGGACAGGAGCCGATGCTGCTGGTCGGGCCCGCGGGTGCGAAATTCGGGAAGCAGCGGGAAATCACGATCGGCCAGCTCGCCGATTTTCCCCTGATCCTGACAACAAGACCCAACAGCCTTCGGCTTTCGGTGGAAACCAGATTAAGCCGTTTCGGCGTCCGCCCGAACATCCGCATCGAAGCCAATACCCTGCCGTTGATGACCGACCTGGTCCGGGCCGGACTTGGTTACACCGTGCTTCCCTCATGCGGAGTGCGGTCGCTGCTCAAGGCAAAAGAAATCGTTGCCAAGCCCATCGCCGGTTTCAACATCACCTGGCTGATCGCAAGGGCAAAATCGCGCTCCCTTACATTCGCGGCCGAACGATTTTGCGACATGCTGCGCGCCATTGCGCGCCAGCAGATCGAGAAAGGCATCTGGACGGCGCCGTAACAAGACGGCTCATGATCCGGCCCGCTAAGACTTCCAGGCGGCAAGCTTTTCGGTTTTGCCCGACAAAAAATCCTCATCCCGGGCGAAAATGAACTTGAGGAATTGTGTAACGGATTTGATCCTCGATAGGTGGCTCTGTTCGGTGCGAACCGAGACCCACACGTCCCGCTGGACCGAGACCTTGTCGGCCAATATGCGCTGCAGGCCGGGGACGCCGGTGCCGACGAAAGTCGGCAGCAAGGTAATGCCCAGCCCGCATACGGCCGCATTGCATTGCGCGATAACGCTGTTGCTGCGAAAGCTCATCGTCGGCGCGCTCACGACTTCGTCGAGCCATCGAACGGCATGAATGGCGAGCAGGTCTTCGATATAGCCGACAAAAACATGGTGATCGAGATCGTCCCGGTTCTTCGGCATGCCGTATTGCCGGAGATAATCCTTCGAACAATAGAGAAACAATGTGAATTTGCCGAACAGCGAACTCTTGAGCCCGCGCGCGTCCGGATTGAAGAAGCTGAGGAACACGTCGGCTTCCTTCCGATTGAGGTCAACGGCCTGCGGAATACTGACGAGCTCAATATTCAGATTCTCTCCAAATTGCGACAATGCCGGCAGGCACCGAGCGAGATAGCCGCTTGCTATGCCTTCCATGGTGGCGATCCGCACCACCTGAGCGTCGGTACCACCTCGCGCCAATGCATCTTCCAGCGACCCCGCATGGCGGTCCATCTGTTCGACGTGCTTGAGCAGGCCCTTCGCCTCGTGACGGACCACGATGCCCTTACGGCTGCGATCGAACAGTTTCACGGCAAGCAGCGATTCAAGCCGCCCGATCTTTCGACAGACAGTGGAATGATCGAGTTTCAGACGTTTGGCGGCCGCATGCACACTGCCTTGGCGCGCGACTTCCAGGAACACCTTCAAGTCGTCCCATCGGGCCGCACTGGAGGCCATTTGCGTCGATCTGATCGGCATGGGCAACTCCCCACCGAAAACCTACAACATTTGGACACTGGGTGGTGCAAAAATACACAATGGGGTTGGCTAATTTGCATGATTACCTAGGCGGGCTTTCAGAGCCCGTGCATGCAAATATTGTCAACCGATGTAGCCATCATAGGCGGCGGTGCCGCCGGCTGTTACGCAGCCCTGGATCTGCGCAAACGCGGCATCAAGTCTCTCATCATTTGCAAAGGCCTTGTCGGCAAAAGCGGCGCCTCACTGTTTGCCGGCAACCTGGTGATTTCCGGCCGGGCGCTCGGCAACAGTGAAGCAAACGCCCGCAACACCGCTGAATTCCTGATCAAATATCACAATCAGTTCCTGATCGACCAGGAGTGGGCGCGGCGATGTGGCGCATGGATCGAGCAGGTCTATTATCCGGAACTCGAGGAGCTCGGTCTTTATTTCCGGCGCGACGATGACGGCAACGTCGTCACCAGCCCGGGTGCAATACGAAGCATAGCGGCAAACGTGCAGGGTAATTCCGGCGTGCCGTTCATGGATCTGCGGCGCAAACAGATCCTGCGTGCCGGCATCCCGAAACTTGAGGAGACTGTCGCTACCGCGCTCTTGCGCAAGGCTGACGGTGCCGTCGGCGGCGTGTTCTGCCTCAACTACATAACCGGCGAATACATTGCGGTGCAGGCACGCGCAGTTGTGCTTGCGACGGGCTATTCCGACCGCCTTCATCAAAGGTCCACCGGCACGCGCGAAATGTCGGCGGATGGCGTCGCGATGGCATGGCGTGTCGGCGCCACGCTGGTGAACATGGAGATGCAGTGGTGGCACACCAACGACATTGCCGATCCGCCTTGCTGGCAGCGCATGCAGGTTTATCCGAACCCGATGCTCGGATCGGAGAAGTCGGCGCGGATGGTCAATTCGCTCGGTGAGGAATTCTTCAACCAGCAGCAGGACGACCCGCTCGCCTTTGGTCCCTACACCGTTCAGCTCAAGGCGCTCGCCAAGCAAGTGCACGCCGGCAAGGCGCGCTACGATGGCGGCTACTACGCCGGCTTCGATCATTGCGACGCGGCTGAAGTCGAAACCTACACAACCTACGGAAAAACCTATCGCCAACTCGGACTGCAATTTCCTCAGCAATTAGTCGAGACCGCCGTGACCTCGCACTACCGGCAGGGTGGCGTCGACGTCGACACGGCCTCGATGCGCTCCTCGGTTCCGGGGCTGTACGTTGCCGGCGGCGTTGGTGGACACAGCAACGGGTTGATCGGGCTTGCAACTTACGACGGCAAGGTGGTCGCCGACGGTATTGCGGGGGACTTCGACGGGCTTTCCGGCGGTCGGTTGTCTGACACTGAACTGGACGCTGAGCGGCGGCGGCTCGAACGGCTGCGAAATTCCTCCGGCAAGCGCATAAGCCCCATCAAGCTCAAGGAAATGTTGCGCGGCATCATGTGGAACAAGGTCGGCGTCGAAAAGGACGCTGCCGGCCTGCAATCCGCGATCGAGGACATCGAGCAGATCCGGCTTGATCTCCTGCCCGATATGACGATTGCCAATCCAACGCCCACTGCCAATTTCGAATGGCTCGACGCCATCGATGTCGTGAACATGGTCGATGCCTGCGAACTGATTGCCCGATCGTCGCTGCAGCGCAGGGAAAGCCGCGGACCGTTCTTCCGGCGGGATTTCCCGGCAACCGACAACATCAACTGGCTTGTTGCCAATGTTGTCAGCAAATCCGGCAACAGCCTGCGCTTCGAGCAGCGTCCCTATGCGCTTCCGTTTTTCCAGCCCGGCTTCGACACCAAGGACAATCTGGAGGTTGCCTGGTGATGCCTGCGCCCGCACCTGCTTCAGGCGCCAGCCGGCTTGGCCAGGCCGAGAACCACGACACGCTTGCGCTACGCAATACGCGGCTCGCGCCGGGCGACACTGTCGAGGTGCGTGTTCGCCGCCACGATGATGCAGGCGCGCGCTACCAATCGTTCAAGGTGCCCTATCGGAAAAACATGCGCGTTCTCGACGCGCTCAACTGGATCGCGGAAAACGAAGCGACCGATCTCGCGTTCCGGTGGATATGCGGATCGAAGATGTGCGGCAGCTGTGCGCTTCGGATAAATGGGCGCGAGGTCCTTGCCTGCTGGGAAGCAGTCGAGCCGGCCATGACAATCGAGCCGCTGCGCAACCTGCCGGTCATTCGCGATCTTGTCGTTGACCGCGCACCATTCGAGCAGAAAGTCGCCGCGCTTGAGCCTTGGATCGAACGCCATGCGGCCTACGGCGGATTTCCAGAGCCGCTTTCACACAGGCAGATGAAAAATGCATCGAAGGCGCTCGATTGCATCGGCTGCATGTGCTGTTATTCGGCCTGCCCGGTGATCGGGCTTGGCGATCTGACCGATTTCGCCGGCCCCGCTCCGCTGGTCCAGCTCGGTCAAACCGCGCTCGATCCGCGCAACAGCCCGGACAAGGTGCGGCGGTCGCTGGCACTCACCGGCATTTTCAATTGCGTCTCTTGCTACAAATGCGAAGAGGCATGTCCTGCCGCGATTCCGATCGTCAGCCAGGTCATCGAACCGCTGAAAGCCAAGGCTGCTGAACTCGTGCCGACGATGGCGGGGCATGCGCGTTCACTGCGCGCCATTGTCGAGTCGCGCGGAAGGGTCGATCCGGGCGCATTGGTCCTGCGCGTCCAGGGCCTGGGCGCGCTCGGCAATTTGCCGCGGATTTTAAGGCTGCTTGTCCGCGGCAAGATCAATCCGCTCAAGACATTCCTATTCGTGAGAACGGCGGCTTCAGCGTCGGCACGTCGTCTGCTCAACAGAAAGGCAGCGGCCCCATGAAATTCGCCTACTACCCCGGATGCTCGGCGCGCAGCACCTGTGCCGAACTCAATGTCGCCACGCATCGGGTGGCCGAAAAACTTGGGCTCGAACTGCTGCAACTGGAATCTGCGACCTGTACCGGCGCGCGCGAATTGCGCGCAATCGATCCCGCCGGTTTTTACGCGTTAAACATCCGCATTCTCGCTTTGGCTGAACGCCAATCCATGCCGCTGATGACGGTCTGCAACACCTGCACCCTCAACCTTCTCGATGCGCATGCCGCTTTCGTCAGCGATGCCGAACTCGCGGGGGCCGTCAATGGCCGTTTGGCGGATGAAGGGCTGAGCTATAGCGGCAGAACCCGGATCAGTCACTTCCTTTGGGTGCTGCACGAGGACATTGGAATGACGCGGCTGCGGGAGATGGTGGTCAACCCGCTGACCGGCCTGTCCGTGGCGGCATTCTACGGATGTCACATTACGCGGCCACCGGCGCGATATGGCTTCGTCGACTCGCGCAACAATATCGCGCTGGAAAGGCTCGCGGAGAGCCTCGGTTGCCGGCCGATCGAATACAGCGGACGGACCGAATGCTGCGGATTTCATACCGCCGCGCACGATGAGAAAGTCGCGATCAAGCTCACCGGGCAACACATTCTGTCGGCGAAAACCGGCGGCGCGGAAGCGATGATCACGCCCTGCCCGCTTTGCCATACCGTACTCGACGGCTTCCAGCGTGAAATCGAGAAAGATCTGGGACAGGACCTCGACATGCCGGTCTTGCACCTGCCGCAGCTTGTCGGGCTGGCGCTGGGTCTCACACCGGAAGAACTCAACATCGATCGACACATGGTGCCTGCCGGCGCCGTGACAAATTTTGTGGCGAACACCAACCGGGGGTTGACGTGATCGCGTCTTGCTTCGGCTCTGTGATGGTCGGACACTACCGACGGGGAGCGATCGGCGTACATGCCGATCGTGCCGCGTAATGATGGATACGTTGCTGCTGCTTGCCCTGAACGGGCTGATCTGGGGGCTGATCATCGCGCTGATCGCGCTCGGCTTGTCGATCATTTTCGGGCTGCTCGATGTCATCAACATCGCCCACGGCGATTTCTTCATGGTCGGTACCGTGGTTGCCTGGTTCACGCTCGAATACACCGGAAACTTCTGGCTCGGCTTTGTCACCGCACCGCTCTTTGGCTTCATTCTCGGCGCGCTCATCCAGCGCACGGTGATCCAGTCGATCCGCGGTGCCGCCGCACTGTCGATTGTGGCGACGTTCGGCCTGTCACTTATTCTCCAGGAAAGCGTACGCATCGTTTTCGGGCCGACGCCGCGCCGTATCCTGCCGCCCATTTCCGGCACTATTCCGCTGTTCGGCATCGAATACGACATCTACCGCATCTTTGCCGCCGCCCTGTCGATCGCGGCGCTCGCCGGTTTCTTCTATTTCCTGCAGTACACCAAGGTCGGCACGTGGATGCGCGCCGTGCGCCACGACCGTGACACCGCCATCGCCATGGGAATTCCGGCGCAGCGCGTCTACATGCTCACCTTCGCGATCGGCTTTGGCCTGGCCGCGTTCGGCGGAGCCGTTGCGGCGCCAATTACCACCGTGGATTTTCGTGGCGGCGTCGACATCCTGCCGTTCTGTTTCATGGCAGTGATCATCGGCGGCCTCGGCAACTTGCCGGGCACTGCTGCCGCCGCGGTCCTGCTCGCATTCATGGAAGGAGTCATACAAAGCGTCGCTGACCCGACCGTCGCGCGCATTGCCTCGCTCGTGCTGATGAGCGCGGTGCTGCTGCTGCGGCCGCAAGGCCTGTTCAGAGGATTCGTCAGGTGATCGCCCGCAACATCGAGCGCGCGCTTTTTGTGGCCTTCGCAGCCTTCATGCTGTCGGTGCCGTGGACGATCCCTGCGCTGCTCAGCGGCTTCTGGGTCAACCTCGTCGCCGAGATCATGATCTGGTCTCTTTTCGCAGCGAGCGTCAATTTGCTGTTCGGCTATGTTGGCCTGCTGTCCTTCGGCCAGGCGCTCTATTTCGGATTCGGCATGTACGGCGTCGGAATCGGCATCGACCAACTCGGGCTGACATTCTGGCCCGCCTTTGGATTGGGAATTGTCGCCGCCATGGCGATGGCGCTGGTGTCCGGCGTTTTGGCCGTCCGCCTGACATGGCACTATTTCGCCATCATCACCGTCGTGTTCTCGCTGATCTTCTACTTCCTGGCGGTAAGCATGAAGTGGCTGACCGGCGGCGATGACGGCATCAATTTTTCAATGCCGCCGACATTTACTTTCGGCAAATCGGTCTGGAGCTTCACAGACCAGACCTTCCAGTATTTCTTCATCCTGGCGACCGTGGCGCTGTGCTTTTACCTGATGCACCGGGTCGTACGCAGTCCGCTCGGCAAGGCATTCCTTGCGATCCGCGACAACGATGTGCGCGCCTCGTTGATCGGTCTCAACGTCTACCTGCTGCGGCTTGTCGCCTTCGTGATGGCAGGCTTCCTCGCCGGCGTCGCCGGTGCGCTGTTCGCATTCTTCGGCCGCTACGCATCAGCCACCTACATGTTCTATCAAGTGTCCGGCGAGGCGGTGGTTTGGGCGATCGTCGGCGGCGCCGGTACGCTGTTCGGGCCGATCATCGGCACCAGCGTTTTCATCCTGATCCGCGAATTGGTGTCCACGCATTGGGAGCACCACGCGCTCATTGTCGGCTTTGTGGCGATCCTGGTCGTGAGACTTGCACCGAAAGGATTGGCGGGGCTTTGGGCCGATTGGCTGGAAAGCCTCGAAAAACCTGCGGCTGACGCAATTGCCGTCAACACCTTGAGGACCGAGCCATGAGCGCGCCGATCCTTGAAACCAGAAGCCTGACCAAGCGCTTTGGCGGCCTGACCGCGGTCGACAACCTCAGCCTGTCGCTGCCAAGCGGCCGCCTGCACGCCATTATTGGCCCGAACGGCGCCGGCAAGACCACGCTGTTCAATCTGATCTCAGGGCTTCTGACGCCAAGCGCGGGACGCGTGCTGTTCCGGGGCAAGGACATCACCGGCCTGAAGCCGCACGCGATCAGCCGGCTCGGCATCAAACGGACTCTCCAGATCAAGAGCGTGTTCAATCAGCTCAGCGTCGCCGACAATCTCTGGATCACGTGGGCGGCATCCAACCGCGTGTTGCACCCCTTCCGCGATGCGGCAGACGACAGCGATGCGCGCCAACGGGTCGAGCGTACGCTGGAACAGACCGGACTGACCGCTCTTGCCCGACGCCCGGCAGGCACATTGTCTTACGGCGACGTGGCGCTGCTCGAAATCGGGATGGCGCTGATCTCGGACCCGCAATTGCTGCTGCTAGACGAGCCGACCTGCGGCATGAGCCCGGCCGAAACCGACCGCGCGGTCAAAAAAATCCGCGACATGGCGAAGAACATCGACATCATCATCATCGAGCATGACATGCCGGTGGTATTCGAGATTGCCGACGACATCACGGTGATGGCGCAAGGCGCGGTGCTCGCATCGGGTAATGCCGAGGAGATAGCTGCGAACGAACGCGTGCGCGAAGCCTATCTCGGCCGGCCCGAAGACGAGGACTATGTCGAGGAGGCCGCGCATGCTTAGCCTCCAGGACGTCCATGTGCATATCGGCAAGCTGCACATCCTTCAGGGTGTCAGCCTCGAGGTGAAGGCCGGTGAATCGGCCGCCCTGCTTGGCCGCAACGGCGTCGGCAAGACGACGACATTACGCAGCATCATGGGCCTGGTCGCACGCAGCCGTGGCGCCATCGCGTTCGACGGTGACGACCTCTCGCGCCTGCCGCCGCACCTGATCCCGCGCAAAGGCATCGGCTACGTACCGCAGGGGCGCGGCATTTTCCCGACACTGACCGTGCTGGAGAACCTCTGCATCGGAGTTACCGGCAAGCGCGATCCCGAGCGGGAGGAATACGTGTTCACCTGTTTTCCGCGCCTCAAGGAGCGCCTCAAGCAGGCCGGGAGCACGCTTTCCGGCGGCGAGCAGCAGATGCTGGCAATCGCGCGCTGCCTGATGATGCGGCCGAAGCTGATCATCCTCGACGAACCGACGGAAGGAATAATGCCGCGGCTTGTGTCGCAGATCCGGCGCGAGATCCACCGGATCAATCAGGCCGGCGTGTCGATCCTGCTGGTCGAGCAGAACGTGGAAACCGCGCTCAAGCTGTGTCCGCGCGTGTTCCTGATGGAGAAAGGCACCATCGTCTATTCCGGTGCCTCGCATGAACTGAAGTCGCAACCCGAAATCGTGCAGCGATACCTCGGGCTGTCCCAATAACAGTCAACAGAAGGGGAGTAGTACCATGGCAAAGAAGCTTTCCCGCCGCAGTTTTCTCGAATGTGCCCTGGCGGGTGGCGCGGCAGCCGGCACGGCCAACCTGACGCTCATGAAGGATGCTTTCGCGCAGGCGTCCGGACCGATCGTCATCGGCCATCACTGCGATCTCACCGGCGTGATTTCGTCGTGGGGATACTGGCATGACAAGGCCGCCAAGGCGGCGGTCAAGATCATCAACGACGGCGGCGGCATCGCCGGCCGCAAGGTCGAACTGGCCACCGAAGACACCGAGTTCGAATCCGGCCAGCGGAGCGCGCAAGCTGCGCAATCTGGTGCAGCGGCTCAACGCGGAATTCGTCGTCGGCTCGGTGCATTCCGGCGTCATGCTCGCCGCGATCCCGATCGCGTCGGAGCTCAAGACGATCTACTTCTCGACCGGCGAGGCAACCGAGGCGACCGGATCAAAAGGCACCCGCTTTTCGTTCCGGACCGGCACCGACACCTACTCGATCGCCGCAGCGAGCCTTCCCTGGTGCGTGGAGAATTTCGGCAAGAAATGGACGATCATTTATGCCGACTACGCCTGGGGCCAGAGCACCAACCAGGAATCCAAGCACTACATCGAAAAATCGGGCGGCAAGGTGCTCAGCAGCATTCCGATTCCGCTCGATGCCAAGGATTTCGTGCCCTACCTGTCGCAAATTCCCGGCGAGTCCGAAGTCCTGCTGCCGGCCTTTATCGGCTCGCTGTCGGTGGCCTTCTACACCCAGGCGAAGAATATGGGTCTCGACAAGAAGATGAAGATGTATTCCTCGTCGGCGAGCATCGAGTCGATCGCCCCCGACGACATCCAGGGCGCGGCGGAAGGCGTGTATTTCTTCGAGAATTTCCCGCGCATGCTCAAGGCCAAGGATGATCCCTACCACAAGGAATTCATCAGGCTCATGGGCATGGATGAGGTCAACGCCCGCGAAATCGGCAGCCAGCGCGTGATGGACAAGAGCCATGGCTGGCAGGCCTGGGAAGATTTGTTTGCAATCAAGCAGGCAATCGAGGCGTCCGGCTACAAGGGCCGCAAGGACGTCGAAGGCGTGATCCAGGCGCTTGAGGGCATGCAGATGAAGAATTCGCTCGCGCATCCGCAGGGCGACAAGATCATCCGCAAGGAAGACCATGTCGGCATCATCGACTGCTACATCAGCCGCGTGCGAGAACGGAAAGCTCGAAGTACAGAAGCGAATTCCGAAGGAAGAGCTTCTCAAGAACATGCCGCTGCGGCACAACTTGTCGCAGATGCCGGTGTAACGATCGGCGGCGGCGGTGCCATCGCATCGCCGCCACCATCCACTGAAGATTCGAAACATGCCCGGCTATCCGAAATTCAAGGCCTGCTCCGCGCATGTCGCGCCGGTTTTCCTCGACGCGTCGGCAACGGTCCAAAAAGCCTGTTCATTGATCGCGGAAGCCGCCGGCGCCGGCGCGCGACTGATCGCATTTCCTGAATCATTTGTGCCGGGCTTTCCGCTGTGGGCGTCGGTGCAGGCCCCCATCAAGAACCACGAATTCTTCAAGCGGATGGCAGCCAACTCGATTGAAGTGCCGGGCCCTGAAGTGTCGATCCTTTGCGCCGCTGCACGGGAGCACGCCATCACGGTCTCGATCGGAATCAGCGAACGTTCGCCGGTGTCGGTCGGCTGCCTGTGGAATTCCAATCTGCTGATCGGTGAAGACGGCGCACTGCTCAACCATCATCGCAAGCTGGTGCCGACCTTCTACGAAAAGCTGATCTGGGCCAACGGCGATGGCGACGGCCTGCGCGTCGCCGAAACCGCGATCGGCAAAATCGGAATGCTGATCTGCGGTGAAAACACAAATCCGCTCGCGCGATATTCGCTCATCGCACAAGGCGAACAGGTGCATGTATCATCTTACCCGCCGGTCTGGCCGACGCGGCCTTCCAATGAGCCGGGACGATACGACCTTGCCGCCGCAATCCGAATCCGGGCCGGCGCCCACTCCTTCGAGGGGAAAGTGTTCAACGTGGTGTCCTCCGCCTTTTTGGACAAAAACACACTCGATATCCTGCACGACATCGGCCGCGAGGCCCGCGAAACGCTTGAACAGAGTCCGCAGGCCGTGTCGATGGTTCTCGGACCATCGGGCAAAATCATCAGCGATACCCTATGCGAGTCTGAGGGCTTGCTTTACCAGGACATCGACGTGGCTTTATGTGTCGAGCCCAAACAATTTCACGACGTTGTCGGCTACTATAACCGGTTCGACGTTTTCGACCTGAAGGTCACACGCAAGCGGCTGAACCCGATCGAGTTTCTTGAGGAATCGCCACCTCCGGCCGAGCGCTAGACGGCCGCCAGGAGCGCCCATTTCATACTTTGGGCGATGTACCCTCGGGCTGCGACCTGTCGCCGGGACTGCAATATATGCCGTGATTACGCGACGGACGCCAAAACTTATGGATTCGCGGGCTCTGTCCTCGACGGGGCGCCCGGCCACAAGCATCTTGCGAATTTTGCGTCGCTATGAGCTAAATCCCGCTGGAGCAAACCAACGTTGACTACTGTCGGAATGAATTAGCCGAACCGGCCGGCCCATAACAATCTAACAAGTTCTGGGAGAACCCATCATGAAAAACCCCCTCGATTCCATCGTGCCTGACCGCCGCTCGCTCTTGAAAGGCGCTGCCGCGATCGGCGCACTGCAAGTCGCCTCGCCTTTCGTCATTCCTGTTCGCGCCGCCGACAATATCAAGATGGGAATGGTCGACCCACTGACCGGCGTCTATGCCGCTCCGGCCGGCAATGAAGTCATGGGCGCCAAACTTGCAGTGGACCAGATCAATGCCAAGGGCGGCGTCATGGGCCGGCAAGTCGAGCTGCTGGTCGAAGATTCAGCCAATGACGTAGGCACCGGCGTGCAGAAGGCGCGCAAGCTGATCGAGCGCGATAATGTCAACTTTATCATCGGTGATGTGAACTCCGGCATCGCCGCGGCAATCGCTCAAGTGACGGCGGAAAAGAAGGTTCTGCACGTCGTCTCCGGCGGTCACACCGACTCGATCACCGGCTCGGACTGCCATTGGAACGTCTATCGCGTCTGCAACACGACGCGCATGGAAGCCAACTCCGTCTCCGATTTGCTCTTCAAAAAGTACGGCAAGAAATGGCATTTCATAACGCCGGATTATGCCTTCGGCCACACGCTCTTCGACGCCTGCGATGCGAACCTGAAAAAGCTCGGCGGCACGGTGACCGGCAACGAGCTCACTCCGCTCGGCACCACGGATTTCTCCGCATACCTGATCAAGGCACGCGCGGCCAATCCCGACGTTCTGCTGCTGCTGGTGCAGGGCTCGGACATGATCAACTGCCTCAAGCAGATTGTGCAGTTCGGCCTCGACAAGCAGATCCATGTTGCCGGCACCCAGCAGGAACTTGAAATCGCTGGCCGGCCTGCCACCGGAGGCACGCATCGGCATCTGGATGTTCGAGTGGTACTGGAAGCAACCGGGCGTTCCGCACGTCGCGGAGTTCGTCGCCGAGATCCGCAAGCGCAACGGCGGCAAGGTTCCGACCGCGCGCCATTGGTTTGGCTACACCTCGGTCATGACATTCGCACACGTTGCCAACCAGCAGAAATCACTCGACGCCGTGAAGCTTGCGCAGGCGCTGAGCGACTTCGAACTGCCGCCCGAGGTCAAGCTGCAGCCCAACAAGGTGTACTACCGCAAGGGCGATCATCAATTGATGACCTCGGCCTTCATCGGTGAAGCTGTCAGCAAAGGCAAGGACGACCCGGAAGATCTGTTCAGGGTCGACACGGTTGTCCCCGGCGACACGACCGCGCCGCCGGTTGCCGACACCGGTTGCACGGTGAAGTGGCCGGCCTGAGCTGACGCGATCTCACATCGCCCAGCCCGGTAAGCGCCGCGCTTCCCGGGCTGGGCGCTAGTCTTCGTTTCCCAGTGTGTCATGACCCAACTTCTGCTCTTCAACATCACGAATGGGCTGATCATCGGCGCGTTCTACGTGCTCATGGCGCTCGGCCTGTCGCTCATTCTCAACCTGAGCAACGTCATCAATTTCGCTCATGGCGGATTTCTCGTTATCGGCGGCTATATCGCCTATACGATCACGCCCTATGTCGGCTTCTGGGGCGGGCTGCTGATCGCTCCGCCCTTGACGGCAATCATCGGCTTCATTGTCGAACGCGTCCTGATCCGTCCACTCTACGGCCGTGATCCGCTCTACAGCCTGCTGCTGACTTTCGGCCTCGCATTCATTATCGAGGACGGCACCCGTTTCCTCTGGGGCGCACAGGGAAAACCGGTCACCGTTCCAGCATTTTTGGCAACGCCGCTCAGCTACAGATTTCTTTTTCATCACCGGCTATCGGCTGTTCATGGTCGACCGTCGTTATAGTCACGGTTGCTCTGCTTTTCATTTTCCTTCGCTATACCAGGCTCGGCGTGCGCATCCGTGCCGGCACCCTCGACCTCGAAACGGTCGCCGCGCTCGGCATCAATATCCGCATGCTGCGCTCGCTCAATTTCGCCGTCGGCATATTTCTCGCGGGATTGAGCGGCGTGCTGGCTGCCGGACAGCTTGGGCTTGAGCCGACCATGGGCACCGGCCTGCTGATGCCGAGCTTCATCGCCATCATCGTTGGCGGTGTCGGCAGCCTCACCGGCACGCTTGCTCGGCGGCCTGCTGATCGGTGTCGCCTCGGGCCTGACCGCGGTGTTCTTTCCTGCCGCCAGCGAGGCGATCATGTACGTGCTGATGGCGGTTGTGCTGCTCATCCGGCCGCGCGGCCTGCTCGGCGAAGAAGGCATGATGACATGAGCGGCGAACAGACCCGCAAGCTCATCGTGCTCGCCGCTATATGGCTTGCGTTGATCTTTGCGCCCTATTGGATGGCCCCGCTCGGCGGCTATACGGCGCTCGCAACGCGTGTTCTCGTTCTCGGCCTGGCGGCCATGTCGGTGAATTTCCTGCTTGGTTTCACCGGCGTGCTGTCGTTTGGCCACGCCGCCTATTTCGGCCTCGGCGCCTACGGGACCGGCCTTGCCCTTAAATTCCTCACCACAAGCACGCCCTTGTCGCTCGTGCTCGGGATGCTGCTGGGCGGCGTCGTCGGGGCGCTACTGGGCGCGCTGATCGTGCGCCGGCGCGGCGTCTATTTCGCGATGGTAACGATCGCTTTTGGCCAGGTGTTCTATTACATCGCGTTTCAATGGAGTTCGCTCACCGGGGGTGACGACGGCTTGCGCGGCTTCTCGCGCCAGCCGCTCGATTTCGGATTTTTCCAGATCGATATCCTGACGAATACCAACAACTTCTACTACTTCGTGCTGTTCTGCTTTGCCCTTGCCGTCGGCGTGATGGGAGTCATTCTTCGCTCGCCGTTCGGCCACGCCATGATCGCCATTCGCGAGAATGAGCGACGCGCGCGCTTTCTGGGCATTCCTGTCGAGCGTCATATCTGGATCGCGTTCACGCTGTCGTGCTTTTTCATGGGCTTTGCGGGCGCACTCTACGCGCTCGTCAACAATTTCGCCGATCCGAAAGGGCTCCATTACAGCCAATCCGGCGATTTCGTGATGATGGCGGTAATGGGCGGCATGCGCACCTTCTGGGGGCCGCTGCTCGGTGCGGCGGTGTTCGTCGTGCTGCAGGATTATCTGTCGAGCGTCACCATCAACTGGATGTCGTTCGTCGGGCTGCTGTTCGTCCTGGTCGTGCTGTTCTTCCCACGCGGACTGCTGGGCTTTATTCGCCGAAAGAGCGCAGCATGACGGTTTTGGAAGTCAAAAACGCCACCAAACGCTTCGGCAGCTTGGTCGCCGTGCGTGACGTGTCGCTGAGCGTCCCGAAGGGCGAACTACGCGCGGTCATCGGCCCCAACGGAGCCGGCAAGACCACGTTTTTCAATCTGATCAGCGGCTTCTTTCCGCCGAGTTCGGGCACGATCGAATTCGAGGGCCGCGACATCACGCAGCTGGCCGCGCACAAGCGCGTCGCCCTCGGAATCGCACGCACGTTTCAGATCACGGAGATATTTCCCGAGCTGACAGTGTACGAAAATGTACGGATCGGCGCCGAGGTGGCGGGCGGCTATTGCCTGCGGCCATGGATCAACGCGACCGAGAAGGCCGGAATCGACGCGCACGTGCAAGAAATCCTCAAATTGGCCGGCCTGGAGGCCAAGACGGGTCGTCTGGTCGGGGAACTGGCGCACGGCGATCAGCGCGCGGCGGAAATCGCGATGGCGCTGACCCTGCGTCCGCAACTGTTGCTACTCGATGAGCCGACCGCAGGCATGGGCGACCAGGAGACCTACGAGATCACCAAGCTTATTCGCCGGCTGCATCAGGACAGCAAGCTCACCATCGTGCTGATCGAACACGACATGCGCGTGGTGTTCCATCTTGCCGATCGCATCACGGTGCTTGACCAGGGCAGCGTGCTGGCCGAGGGAACCCCGAAGGAAATCGCCGGCAACGAGGCCGTTCAGGCCGCCTATCTGGGCAAAGCCGCATGACCGCAGCACTGACCGCCGAAGGGCTGCACACTTATTATGGCAAGAGCCACATTCTTCATGGCGTGAGCCTTGAGGTAGCCGAAGGCAAGATTACCGCGCTGCTCGGGCGCAATGGCGCCGGCAAGTCAACGACGTTGCGCAGCCTGATGGGGTTGACGCCGCCGCGCCAGGGACGCGTCACGATTTTCGGAAACGAAACCGTCCACTGGCCGACTTTCCGGATCGCCGCGCTCGGCGTCGGATATGTGCCGGAAGGCCGGCGGATTTTCGCCAACCTCAGTGTTGACGAAAATCTCAAGGTCCCGCTCGAGCGCGGCGGCCCCTGGACGGCCGCGCGGATCTACGAGCTCTTTCCCCGGCTTGCCGAACGCAAGCTCAATCGCGGGCGCCAGCTTTCCGGCGGCGAGCAGGAGATGCTGTCGATAGGGCGCGCGCTGCTGCTCAATCCCAAGCTGCTCATTCTCGACGAGCCGTCACAGGGGCTGGCGCCGCTGGTCGTACGCGAGGTGTTCCGCATCGTGGCGCAGATGCGCGCGGAAGGCATATCGGTGCTGCTGGTCGAGCAGAATGCGCGCATGAGTCTGGAGATCGCCGACGACGCCTACGTCATCGACGACGGCGCCATCGTCTACTCCGGCCCCGCCCCCGCCCTCGCAGCTGATGAAGCGCGCGTGCAGGCGCTCGCGGGTGTGAGCGCGGAGGAATGGACGATTTCGTAGGGACGATTTCGTAGGCAGGCTTTCTCTGCGTACGGACCGCGATCTCGATGACGCAGGACGCACACCCTGTTTCAAATTTTTCCGCGACGTTACGTCGTTATGTTGCGCGACGCGCTCATGTAGATGGCCCAAGTTTTTCGGCGAGAAACGCAAGTGTACGTGCCCAGGCATCCTCAGCCGCCTCTTTGCGGTAGTGATCGGAACGTGAAAAATCCTGGAACGCGTGGCCGGCATTTTTGTAAATGTGAAATTCGTGCGCGATGCCGGCATCGGCGAGTTCGGCCCTCACGCGTGTGATTTCGTCCAGCGGGATGATGTGGTCCCGATCACCATACAATCCGAGGATGGGTGCCTTTACATCCTTGATGAGCTCGATTGGCGGCGGGGTCCCCTTGCCCTCGGTCTTGAACAGATGGCCTCCATAGAGAATCACAGCCGCTTTCAGGTTCGCAATCGTGGCAGCCCCAATGAACGCCGTCCGGCCGCCCATGCAATGACCGACAATGCCGATCTTGTCAGCCTTCACATCCGCAAGACCGGCAAGAAAATTCGCGGTAGCCTTTAAATCGGCGACGACTTCAGCGTCTTGCATGGTTTTCCTGGATACCTGCCATCCCTCGTCGCGCGGACGGCGGTGATAGAAATTGGGCACCGCTGTCAAATACCCGCCCTTAGCCAGTCTTCTGGCGGCGTCAATGGTGAATTCGTCAACGCCTTCGCGGTGATGGCACAAAATAATTCCTGGAAACGGGCGCGTACCGTCGGGCGTGACGAGCGTAATCTCCATGAAGCTGCCGGCGACGTCGATATTGGCTACTTTCTCCATGCAGGTTTCCTTGGCCCGTGAGGGCATCTTCACTCTGAAACGATCGGCGCGAAAATCTCGTCAACCGCAATCTCCTTGTCGACAAAGCCTTGTTCCTGGAGATATCGCGCCAGGGCCTCCAAAGACTTGCGGTTCTTTGCAAGGCCATAGGCGAAAGGATCCCCGTCGAACAATTCATCGATCTCGTCGAGGTCCTGATAGAGCCAAGGCAATGCGTAGCGCATCGCCCCGGTAAAGCGCATATCGCGATAGGCGACGGCTTTCGCCTCTTCGAAGGCCTTGAACAAGCTCGCTGCAATCCAAGGCTCCCGCCGATAGAGCTCTTCCCGCATGACCACCGTATGCATGATCGGGAAGATACCGGTGCGCTGAAAATATTCCCGTTCGGCGGCTCGGTAGTTTGGAAAGAGCCGAACCACATTCGGGTTCTTGCCGAATGTCACCGGATGGCGAGCGCCGAGCATTGCATCAATTTCGCCGCGAGCGAGCAGATCGCCCATCGCGACATTATCGGCGATCTTCTCAATCGTGATACCCGGCGGGATTTTGAAATCCTTGCTCCGCCCGCTAAACGGCGCTTCGCTGCCTCCCTCAAGCCATCGTATCGACCGCAGATCGATGCCTTGCTCATCCTGCAGCATGCCGCGAATCCAGACCGCCGCAGTCTGCCCATAGCCCATCGTGCCAACTTTGCGGCCTGCCAGGTCACTTGGCTTCTCGATCCCGGAGTTCCTGTTGATAAAAATGTAGCCGTGACGAAATACTTTCGAAGGAAAGACCGGAATTGCAACGAACGGAAAATCGCCACGCGTGCGCGCGCTGAGATAAGTCGAGGCCGACATCTCGGACACGTCAAATTCGTGCCCTTTGATCATCCGCGAAAAAATTTCGGGGCCTGACTTTATGGCAATGTACGTTAAGTCGGCGCCTTCGACTGAAACACGTCCATCGGCGAGCGCCGCCATTCGGTCGTACGGACCGCATGCAAGAGTAAGATGTAATTTTGCCACTTCTGTTCACCCCTTTAGCGCTTATAAAATAATCGACAGAAATCAGATTGACAAACAAAAATAGATAAAACACGCTCGGCTTCCATTCGGGGAAGTGGTCTTTGCAAATCTTCAGCATCAAGACTCGAAGCCAAGAGCACGTCGGCTTTGTCGATGGCGATGAGGTCATCGCTCTAGACGTGGTCGACAACCGCGTCCCGCACAATTTGGCAGACTGGCTAAAGGCAACGGATGGAGAATTGGGCGGGTTGCGCGAACTCGCTGTTCGCGCGCCGGCAAATGCATCAGGCGCTGTCGCGGATTCAATTCGGTCTGCCGGTTCATTGAGCAGATGCTGAAACGATACAATATCGCACCACCTGGCCTGTACAACCGCCAACTCCGTGGACGCTATCTGTTTACTCCGGTTGTCGTTGTGTCCGGCAGCGACCACGCGCACATTTATGTGGCGGGAAAAACATCAATCCAGCCGGACGGCACAATCGGCGGTGTTGGCGATTTGCGCGCGCAGATCGGATTCGTGTGCCAGGCAATCCGCACGAGCGTCGAATATGTCGGCGCAAGTCTCGACGACGTTGTGCGAACGGTGACCTACGTCCGCGATATCGACGCCTACTACGCTGTTGCCGAGGAGCGTTACCGCTATTTCAACAATGCTTTGCCGACAAATACGCTTATCGCGGTCAGCCGCTTGGCCCATCCTGACATGATGATCGAGATCGAAGCGGAAGCGATTATCGAGCCATCCCGGCTGCAGAATCTTAATTCCTGATGACCGCACTCATGCAAGCGGCGCCGCTTCGATCGCCGGCGACTACACGTCCTGGGTGCTTTGTTGTGGGAGTAATTTTTCCGGCGGCCGATAGCCAGGCAGGCTTTCAATTCGAGCCATCCAGGCGCTCAAATTGGGGTAAATCGACAAGTCAAAATCGCCTTCGGCCGCGTATTGCACCACTCCGTAAATATCAATGTCGGCAATCGATGGTTCCGCGCCGGCAAGCCAGGCCTTTTTTCCCAATTCGTCCTCAAGCACCCGCAGCGCAGTCCGTCCATCATTCATATACATTTGCAAAGTGGCTGCATCGGCTGGCCGGAAACCAAGTTTGCGAGCACGCGGCCGGTAAATATTGGGCACCAGACGGTCAAATCCCCAGAAAATCCACTCTCGCGCGCGCAGGCGCTCAAGTGCACCGTCTGGCAGAAACTTGCCCTCTTCCGCAGCGAGGTAATCAAGGATCAGCCCGGATTGGCATACGGCAAATTGAGTTGTGGCATCAACGAGGCATGGCACCTGACCGAAACGATTTTTCGCAAGGTAATCAGGTTCTTTGTTTTTGCCGGTTCGTAAATCTACGTGAACATAATCGAACCTTTTGTCGAGCAACGAGAGTAGCAAGGCGACTTTGTAGGTTGGGCCCGAAAGCCACGTACCGTGAAGCGTGTAACGATTCGTCATTTTTGTACTTCCCGTTTCTTCGAAGCGTTGTCGATAGCGTGAGCACCCAAGCTGTGCAAATTCTCTTCGCTGCCGGCAGGCCACACCATGTTCGCGCCGGATAGGAGCTTGCGATGCTCAAAAGTCACAACCGATACGCCTATCTGCCAATCACACAACGTCAATCCTACACCTGGCCCAACGGGGCAAGGCTTGCACTCTTCACTGCAATCAACGTGGAGGCGTTTCCGTTCGCCGAAGGGTTGGGAGTCGAGCTTGCCGGGGGCCAACCGCAGCCCGACGTCGTCAACTATTCCTGGCGTGATTACGGAAACCGTGTCGGTTTTTGGCGCCTCCTCGAATTGCTCGATGAATTCGACGTTCCTGCATCCATGCTCACGAATACCGCCATTTTCGATGAATGCCCGCAGATTGCCGAAGCGATCGTCAAACGGGGCGATGAGATTGTCGGGCATGGGCGCACAAACGCCGAACGCCAAGGTCAAATGCCGGAGGACGAAGAAAGGCGACTGATCAATGAAGTCGCTCAAACCATTCAAACCAGAACTGGGCAACGTCCTTTAGGCTGGCTTGGACCGTGGGTTTCCGAAAGTCATGTGACCCCGGATCTGCTGCAGGAAGCGGGTTTCACCTATCACATGGATTGGATGCTGGACGACCAGCCAATCTGGATGAAAACCAGGTCGGGGCGCATCCTCGCGATACCATATGTCAGGCCGACTAACGACCTGCCGATGATGCATCGCTACCAGGTCACCCCTGAGCAATATGCAAATATTCTGATCGATCAGTTCGATGAAATGCTCGTGCAGTCCAAGAGCGCGCCAGTGGTATTCTGCCTTTCGTTTCACCCATATTTTGCCGGACACGCATTTCGACTTAGGCATTTGCGGCGCGTCTATCGGCACATTCGAGCACACGCAAATGAGGTCTGGTTCGCAAGAACCGGTGAGATAGCCAAACACGTCCTGAGCCTTGCGCCCGGGATCGTGCCGGGAAGCATCTGAGTAACGAACACATAAAAGACGGAGAGCGATCATGTGGCGCAGCCGATTTTTGAAATGCGTTTTCGCTTTGCTTGCCGCGATGATGATCCAGATCTCGCTTGTTTCGGCTGAGGACTATCCGACCCGGCCGGTCACAATTCTCGTGCCGTTCGCGCCCGGCGGATACACAGATTTGCTTGCGCGCCTGATCGCTCAGAAAATGACCGAGAAATTAGGCAAGCCGTTCGTTGTCGAAAACCGGCCCGGCGGTGGCACGCTTGTCGCGGCCGTCGCGACCGCAAGAGCCGCACCCGACGGCTACACACTGCTGATGGCACCCAACGGGACTGTCGCCACGAACCCGACGCTCTACAAGTCGCTGCCGTACGATCCACTCAAGGACTTCGCCCCGGTGTCGCTGGTCGCCTCGGGGCCCCTGGTCCTGCTGGTCAATCCCGCCGTACCGGCGAAAAATCTCGCTGAACTGATCAAGCTCGCGAAGGAAAAACCGGGCGCGCTCAACTATGGATCGCCTTCCGGCGGAGCAAACATCGCCGTGTTTATGAGCATGCTCCAAAGCCTTGCCGGAATTAAGCTGACGGAAATTCCATATCGGGGCGTGGTGCCGATGCTCTCTGACGCAATCGCTGGACGCATCCAGGTGCTCTTTGCTGATCTTGCATCCTCGAAGGGTTTCATCGCTGAGGGCAAGCTGCGCGCCTTGGCAATCAGCACTCGCCAGCGGTTTAAAGGCGCGCCGGAGATCCCGACGATTGCTGAATCCGGCGTGCCCGATTTTGATGCAGGTGCGTGGCAGATGCTTCTCGCACCCGCGAACACCCCGAAGGAAATTGTCGCTCTTCTCAACACCGACATCAACGGCGTCGTGCAATCGCCTGAGATCAGCGATTCGATAACGCGATTTGGGCTCATAGCCGATGGAAAAGGTACTCCTGATGAGCTTCGCAAATTCTGCGAGACGGAGATCGCGCGATGGGGTGAAGTTTTACGGCAGGCGGGAATGGCTGGTACCCAGTGAGCCTCGGAGGCCAAAGATGCCGGTGACTGCGGAAATTCAATCCGTAGACGACAAATCAGCCGTCTCACTCACAACGCAAGCTTACGAGACGCTTCGTCAGGATATTTTGGCGGGTGTTTTGCCTCCCGGAAAAAAGCTGCGTATCGAAGAATTGAAGGATACCTACGGTATTGGTGCAAGCGCCATTCGCGAAGCGCTCAGCATGCTCATCTCGGATATTCTGGTCCAACGCATTGATCACCGCGGATTTCGCGTCGCCGAGGTCAGTTTGTCGGGATTTGATGAGCTATTGAAGACCCGATCCTGGCTCGAGGCGCAGGCGCTACGAGAATCAATTCGCTTGGGCGACATCTCTTGGGAAGAGGCTCTCGTGCTGGCGAATTTCCATTTGTCGCGTGTCCATCGAACCGATTCGAACGATCGATTCCTCGCGAACGACCTTTGGGAAGAGCATCATAAATCTTTGCACAAAGCGCTGATAAGCGCCTGCGGCTCCGGTCTATTGCTGCATTTTTGCGAGCAGATGTACGACCTCAATATTCGTTATCGCCGGGTCGTCGGTTCGCCCGTCGAGAATGCACGCCACGTCAAGGACGAACATGATGCGATTGTGCAGGCAACTTTGACGCGTGACAGTGACCGCGCAGTCAACCTCCTTTTGCAGCACTACAGTAAAACCGCCGAGCTGGTCAGAAACAAACTTAAATGACGGCTTGAAACGCTCGGCTATGTCGATATCGCACGTCCTCGCCCCGCCGCGCGTCGGTACGCATTCCGCGATTGAATATGCGTCAACCGTCCTGCTTCGGACGCCTAAACCACACGACCAATACGACCAGTAGACATCCGACGATGGCTGTCGCGAACGCCGCAGCAAATGCCAAATTGCCCAACACCATTTTCAGTGCCCTCCGCCACGTTCATATGTACCTTACGTGTAGCACAGATTGAAATTGAGCGGGATCCCGAACCGGACGCCCCCTGAGAAGTTCGTATCGAGCGGCCGTCCGGCAATAATAGAAGCATTCGTCCGTTTACGATCGCAACCGATTTGAAATAGGCTTTGCTTGCCGGTCCTTGCCAGGGAGTTTTGCGATGCAGCCGCCGAAAGCCTTTGTCGTTGAAGCGCAGGGCGCGAGAATGCCCGCAATCGGGTTTGGCACTATGGAACTGCCCCACCGTCCGGCCGAACTCGTCGCGGCAGCAATCGAGGCCGGCTATCGGCATATCGATACCGCGCGCAAATACGGCACCGAGGAGCGTGTCGGCGAGGGTATCCGCGCGAGTGGCATTGGCCGCGGCGACCTGTTCGTGACCACGAAGGTCACTGAAGAAAATGCGCGTGAAGCGGATTTTCTGCGCTCGGTGGAAACCAGTTTGCAGGCACTTCGCCTGGATTACGTGGATCTACTTTTAGTCCATTGGCCGCAGCCGAAGGTGCCGTTCAGCGAAACGCTTGGGGCGCTCGCCAAAGCCAAACGCAGCGGCATGACGCGACACATCGGCGTGTCAAATTTCACGCTGGCGATGCTCGATGAAGCGGTGCGGGCCTGCCCTGAGCCGCTCGTCACTAACCAGATCGAGTATCACGCCTATTTGCCGCAGGATCGCATGATCGCGGCGCTCAAGAAGCATGGTATGATCTTGACGGCCTACTGTCCGGTGGCACGGGGCAAGCTCCTCGACGATCCGGTGGTCGGCGCCATTGCGAGGGCACGCGGAAAGACTCACGCGCAGATCTGCCTGCGCTGGCTTGTCCAGCAGCCAATGGTCACCGCAGTGCCCCGCGCCCTTGAAGAACGCCACATCGTCGAAAACCTCGATGTGTTCGATTTTTCGCTCACCCCGGAAGAAATGCGAAGGATATCCGCGTTGCGAAAAGCGAACATCCGCATCGCCGACCCGCCTGAGCGGGCGCCGAAGTGGGATGTCGAGACCGTTTCCTGACGTTCGTGCCCCAGCCCGGTTGGGCCACTTACTTGCGACGTAACGGCTGCTTTTCGTCCCGCGAAACATCCGCCGCCGCGAAGTATGTTGCGGATTGAAATACATCAACATACGATGAGTTCAAACATCGCCCGCGGCATCAACGCGGACGTCTGGGGAGCTAAACGCGCTGATTGTACCGGGCCGTCTTGACGCGCCATGGCCGTAGACCGGCTGAACGCGGCGGGCCAGAGTTACGGGAGGCCTTTTGTATTTTTCCTCTCGCGAACGACGGGTTGAAAGTTTGCGTGTTCCCTGCTCAGCGCAGGCAACAATAGTCCTTCCATTGCCGATGCTCGACATCTTCGGCTGCATGCCTTCGCAGCGCAATTCCCTCATGCCGCAGAGCACGCTCTGCCGGATCACTCCACACAGCGATTCATAAGACCAACACAAGCGAGGAGGAAGTTATGTCCAGGTCTGGTTTTTCGCGACGCACGTTCCTGCAAAGCAGTGTCGGGCTTACCGTGGCCAATTTCGTGCCGGGGACTACGCCCTTCGCCCATGCCGCTACGATGGAGGAGCAAACGATCGCGGCGGCGAAAGCGGCCGGCAAGGCCGACGTCAACGGGATGATCTGGTCGCCCTACCTTGTGCCGATGAAGCCCGTCATCGCCGAATTCACCAAGGAGACCGGAATCGGCATCGGCGCGGTGCAGGACATCTCGATTTTTGACGCCCCGCAGCGCGCGATGGCCGAGGCTCTGTCACATTCGCCTCAGTTCGATTTCATCCATATCGATTCGAACATGATCCCGTCCCTCTCCTCGGCCGGGTATCTCGAACCGCTCGACGAATACATCAAGAAGGCCGGTTTTCATCTCGATGCCGTTGCCGACTACGGCAACTTCATGAAGTACAACGGGCAGACCTACGGCGTTCCGACCGACGGCAACGTGCACATCCAGTACACGCGCAAGGATCTCATCGACAATCCCGACAACAAGAAACGCTTCTCCGACAAGTTCGGCGTGGAGCTCAAAGTGCCTGAAACCTGGGAAGATAACCTGCGCTTGCAGGAATTCCTGATGGATCCGTCGAAGGATCTCTACGGGTCAGGCAACCTGCGCAATCGCGCGAACGGCGTGACGTGGTGGTACATGATCTTTTATAGCGCCGGCGGGTTCCCGTTCGACGACGACATGAAACCGACGCTCGACACGCCGGCCGGCCAATACGCAGTCGACCTGTATCTGCAGGACAAGAAGGTGAACCATCCGGAGGCGGCCAACTGGGGCACGCCTCAGATGATCCCACGCATCGCGCAGGGACACGTGGTCAGCTGCCAATACTGGGACGGCACTTGCAAGACGATTGCGAACCCGAAGCAATCGAAAACCGTCGGGCAATTTTATTTCAGCCTCGTGCCGGGCTCTAAATTCACCGGCAAGATGATCCACCGGTCGATCTCGTCACCATTGGCGGCGATCCTCATCAACAAGTACTCGCCGCGCAAGGCGCAGGCGGCCTATATGGCGCTGTGGCTCGGCTCTGGCAAAAACAGCATTCCGATCGTCTCGGATCCGGTCAATGCGTTCAATGACGCCTGGGCCAAGGAGCATATGAAGGCCCAACCTGTGCTGAATGCCTATACGCCAGAAGGCATCAAAGCCGTCGAGACGAATTTCCAGGTGGTTGCACCGCCGATCTATCTTACCGGCTACCTCGAATTCCAGGACGCTCTCGGCAAAAATCTTTCGGAAGCCTATGTCGGCCAGTTGCCCGCGAAGGAAGTGCTGAAAAGAACCGAAAACGAGTGGAACGCGATCATCGGGCGCATCGGCCGCAGCAAGCTCAAGAAGGATCTCGCGAGCTACAAGGCGGTGATGCCGACGAAGGCCGTACCGACCTGATCCGGCGCGCCCGGGCGTGGATGGGCCGCATCGGCCCGTCCATGCCCCTCTCCTGTAAAGAGCCAGAACATGGCCGTCCAAACTCTCTCAGTCGGCAAAGCACAGCTCCCAAGCAAGACCCGCATTCAGTCGCGACGGCTTGCTGTGCGCCATTTCAAGCTTTCGTTGCTGCTGCCGCTGATTGCGCTCTTCGTGTTCCTGCTGATGCCGGTACTGTTGCTGCAACTCTACTTTTCCCTGCACCAATGGACCGTATACCTAGGTTCGTGGTGGGACGCGGAATTCGTCGGCCTCGACTTGTTCCGGGAAGTGCTGACCGATCCGCGGTTCGGCTGGGCGGTCCTGCGCTCGCTTGCTTTCGCGACCGGTTCGACGTTGGGCTGTTTCGTATTCGGCTTTCTGCTCGCCTATCTCATGTACAAGCCGTTTCGGGGTCAGGCGTTCTATTACATCATATTCATATTACCGATGCTCACCGTCCCCGTCGTCGTCGCTTATACCGCCGAGATGATTCTCTACCAGAGCGGTCCGCTCAACGACATTATCTCGCGGATTATCGGCATTGACTTCAAGCCGGCTTGGCTGAGCAATCCGCACATTGCGCTCGCCACTGTCGCGATGCTCGAAATCTGGAATTGGACGCCGTTCTCATTCATCATTTTGCTTGCCGGCCTCTCGGCCATCCCGAATGAGCCGATCGAGGCCGCGGAAATACTCGGCGCATCGAAATGGCGCATCTTCTGGGAAGTGCAGCTGCCGCTGCTGCGCCCCGTCATCCTGCTCGCGCTCGTGTTGCGCTTCCTTGAAGCCATGGCGGAATTTCCAAAAACCTGGGCTTTGTTTCAGGGCGGTCCTGGATCGGCGACAGAAACGCTGCCGGTCTACATCTTCATGACGACATGGCAATACTTCGAGATATCGAAAGGCGCGGCGATGTCTTACATCGTCATGATATTGATGATCGTCATCGTGCTGATCGCCATACATCTTCTGCGGCGAGAGAAACGCTCGCTCGATCAGATCTACGAGATGCGCACGAAGGCCGCGGAGGGCTGAACGATGGTCACGAAGTCACGCCGCCGCCTGATTTCCGCAACCGCGCGTTACGCGATCCTCAGCGTCTGGGGCCTCATCGCCTTTTTCCCGATCTACTGGATGATCTCGACGTCGTTCAAGCCGGATATCCAGTGGTTCGCGTGGCCACCGTTCTACTTTCCGGACCCGCCGACGCTAAAGAACTACATGAACGTTTGGCTGGGCAGCGAGCAATATGACCAGACGCAGTACGCAATTTCTTCGCAGACGCCGCTGGTTTCCCTGTGGAACTCGACGGTTATCGCATTCACCTCGACGTTCCTGGCGGTGGCCTTCGGCTCTGTGCTCGCCTACGGCGTCTCACGGTATCGCATTCTTTCCGAAGCCCGCATGTTTCAGCTCCTGATGCTGCGCATGATCCCGCCGATCGTCGTGGTCGCGCCACTGTCTCTTTACTACTCCGCACTCGGGCTGCTCGATACCCGCATCGGCGTCATCATGGTCTACTTTCTGACCACGCTTCCTTACGCTGTGTGGATGACAAAGAGCTTCATCGACGAGGTGCCCCGCGAAGTGGAGCAGGCCGCGGAGATACTCGGCGCCTCACGCTGGCGTACCGTCTTTGAAATTGTCCTTCCCTTGATCCGATCCGGTCTGGTGGCGACTTTCCTCTTCATCCTGATCCTGACCTGGAGCGAGTACCTCCTCGCGCTGATTATCACCAAGACGCAGGTGTCGACGCTGCCGATCGAACTCTCGAAATACCAAGGCTCCACCGAGGGCCGCGTCTATGGCCGGCAGGCGGCGCTCGCGGTCGGCATTACAATTCCATTGATGATCGTCGGGCTCATTATCCGCAAGCACCTTGCGCGCGGGTTTAGTTTCGGAATGGTACGGAGATAGCCGTGGCACGTATCGAACTGAGCAATCTCAATAAATCATTCGGCGCCGTTCAGGCGGTGAAGAACCTTAACTTCACCATCGAGGACGGCGAGTTCGTCGTATTCGTCGGGCCGTCCGGCTGCGGCAAGACGACCACATTGCGCATGATTGCCGGCTTCGAGGATCCAACCGCCGGGGACATCCGCATCGACGGACGCGTCGTGAACGATCTTGAACCGCGCGACCGCAATCTCGGAATGGTATTCCAGAGTCATGCGTTGTTTCCCCACAAGAATGTCGCGCAGAACATCGAGTTTGGCTTGCGCATGAAGAAAGTCGCGCCGGAAGAGCGCGTCAAGCGCGTGCGTGCGGTGGCGGACATGGTTCGCATCGGGCATCTGCTGGACAAGATGCCGGGGCAATGCTCGGGCGGCGAGTCACAACGAGTTGCCCTGGCGCGCACGCTTGTGACAAACCCATCCACGTTCCTGCTCGACGAGCCGCTGTCGAGCCTTGACGCGAAACTTCGCCGCGAGTTGCGCGCTGAATGCGACCGTCTGCACCAGGAGCTCAAGCGCACCTTTATCTTTGTGACCCACGATCAGGAAGAGGCAATGACGCTCGCCGACCGCATCGTCGTCATGCGCGATGGGGAGATCGTGCAGGTCGGTTCTCCGATGGAAATCTATTCGAATCCTGTCAATTACTTCGTCGCTGATTTTTTCGGCTCGCCGTCGATGAATCTCATCGCCGGCGAGGTTGTGCGCGACAGCGGAACGGCACGTTTCCGGTCCGCCCTGTTCGACGTCGCTCTTCCGGAGCGTTTAAAGACAGCCCCTGCCGGCAAAGGAACCTTGGGAATCCGGCCCGAGCATGTAGGCATCAATGCGGGCGGCAAGAGTGACGCCACCCTGCCGGTGCGGCTTGTCGAGCCACTTGGCAAGGACACCCTCCTCTATTTCGACGCCGGCACGGACCGCGCCTTCGTTGCGGTGACCGAAGGCCTTCGTATGGCCGACACCGGCGTTGGCGAGCGACTGACGCTCTCCCTTGACGAGCGCAGCATGCACCTGTTCGACGCCGAGGGAAGCTGCATCAGAGCGTCGTGATTGCGGAAATTCCTACGACCCGGGGGACTCATGGACTACCGAGAAAAGAACGAAATCCGCGACGGCATGCGGATCGACTGGGACATGCCGATCAGGATGGACGACGGGCTTGTGCTTCGCTGCGACATCTACCGACCGGTCGCCGACGGCAAATACCCGGTGATCATGACACTCGGGCCGTACGGCAAATGGCTCCATTTCGAGGATCTATACAAGACGCAGTGGGAGCGGATGTGCGCCGATCAGCCGGACGTGCCCACGGATTCGACCAACAAATATCAATGCTGGGAGGTTGTCGACCCGGAGAAATGGGTCCCCGACGGCTATGTCTGCATCCGTGTCGACAGCCGCGGCGCGGGCCGTTCGCCCGGAGTGATCGACATCTGGTCCCTGCGGGAGGCGCAGGATCTCGCCTGCTGCATCGAATGGGCAGGGACGCAACCGTGGTCGAACGGCAAGGTCGGCCTCAATGGAATTTCCTATTACGGCCAGAACCAGTGGCAGACCGCGGCGCTGCAGCCGAAGCACCTCGCGGCCATCTGCATCTGGGAGGGCGCCGCCGATTTCTATCGCGATATGGCTCATCACGGTGGCATCTTCAACCGCGGATTCGTGCAGGACTGGTCGAAGGCGCAGGTCTATTCGGTCCAGAACGGCCGCGGCACACGCGGCTTCAAGAGCCGCATGAACGGCGACTGGGTGTCGGGGCCGGAAACGCTTCCGGAAGAACAGCTCGGCCGCAACCGCCGCGACTTCTACGAAGACTGTATCGCGCGAAAGCTCGACACCGATCCTTACTGGCAGTCCCGCATGCCGGACTGGACCAAGGTGAAAACGCCGTTGCTCTCGGCTGCCAATTGGGGCGGGCAAGGCCTGCATCCGCGCGGCAACTTCGAGGGTTTCGTGCGATCCGCGTCGGACCAGAAATGGCTCGAGGTGCATGGCATCGAACACTGGACTCATTTCTACACGAACTACGGAGTTGCGCTGCAGAAGAAATTCTTCGGACATTTTCTCAAGGGCGAGGACACGGGCTGGGACGGCCAGCCGAAAGTGCTGCTACAGGTCCGCCATCCCGGCGAGAAATTCGTCGAGCGCCACGAGAGCGAATGGCCACTCGCGCGAACGCAATGGACAAAATTTCACATCCATGCGGGCGACATGACGCTCTCCCGGAACACGCAATCCTCGGCTGACAGCGTGACCTATGCGGGGATGAGCGAAGGCGTGACGTTCCTGTCCGAGCCGCTCGAGCAGGACACCGAGCTCACGGGACCGATCGCCGCAAAACTCTGGGTATCCTCGGCGACGGAGGATGCCGACCTATTCCTGGTGGTGCGCGCCTTCGCGCCTGATCTCAAGGAGATCACATTCCAGGGGGCGCTCGACGCCCACACGCCGATCGCGCAGGGCTGGCTGCGCTGCTCGCACCGCAAGCTCGATCCGAAGCTCACACTGCCCTATCGCCCCTATCACACCCACGACGAGGAGCAGAAGCTCACACCCGGAAAGGTCTATGAGGTCGACGTCGAAGTCTGGCCGACCTGCATCGCTTTGCCAAAGGGCTATCGCCTTGCGCTCTCGGTGCGCGGCACCGATTACGTGTTTCCAGGCGAGCCAGGCGCGGGCGTCGAGACGCTCGGAAAAGTCTGGACCGGCGTCGGTCCCTTCACCCATGACGATCCGCACGATCGTCCGCCCTCCGTCTTCGGTGGCGACGTTTCGCTGCACACGGGGCCGGACCGGCAGGCCTATGTGCTGCTGCCCGTCATTCCAAAAGCATGAGCATCAACGATCATTCGCGCTGATCAAAACAGCGAATAAAGAGGAACACGAAGACCATGAGCTATCGTGAGGTGAGCGAAATCCGCGACGGCATGCGTATCGACTGGGACATGCCGATCACGATGGACGACGGCATTGTCCTGCGCTGCGACGTATTCCGGCCCGTCAAGAACGGCCGTTATCCCGTCCTCCTGAGCCATGGTCCCTACGGCAAATGGCTGCATTTCGAGGACGGTTACAAGACCGCCTGGGACCGCATGGCGCTCAAGCATCCTGATGTGATGGGCGGCTCCTCCAACAAGTATCAGAGCTGGGAGGTGTGCGACCCGGAGAAATGGGTGCCGAGTGGCTATGTCTGCGTGCGCGTCGACTCGCGCGGATGCGGCCGCTCGCCCGGTTATGTCGAGCATTGGTCGCCGCGCGAAACAAAGGACTTTCATGACTGCATCGAGTGGGCCGGAACCCAGCCTTGGTCGAACGGCAAGGTCGGCCTTAGCGGCATCTCATACTACGCCATCAACCAATGGCAGGTCGCGAGCCTGCAGCCGAAACATCTCGCCGCCATCTGCGTCTGGGAAGGCTTCGCTGATTTTTATCGCGAACTCAGCCACAACGGCGGGATCTACAATACATTCGCGCAGAACTGGTACGACATGCAGGTGAAGACCGTGCAGTACGGTCTTGGCACAAAAGGTCACCGCAGCCGCATGAACGGCGACTGGGTATCGGGACCGGAAACGCTCACCTCCGAGCAAATGGGCGCGAACCGCTACGATCTCGGAAAGACCTATTTCGCGCATCCTCTCGATGACGATTTCTACAAGGCAATGCGACCGGACTGGTCGAAGGTGAAGGTGCCGATGCTTTCCGCCGCGAACTGGGGCGGCCAGCCGCTGCATCCCCGCGGCAATTTCGAGGGCTTTTATCGCGCAGCCTCCCGGCAAAAGTGGCTCGAAGTGCACGGCATCGAGCATTGGACCCATTACTACACCGACTACGGAATCGGCCTGCAGAAGAAATTCTTCGGCTATTTTCTCAAAGGCGAACGCAATGGTTGGGACAAGCAACCGCGTGTGCAGCTTAATATTCGCCATCCGGGCGAAAAATTCGTGATTCGCCACGAGAGTGACTGGCCGCTCCCGAACACCCAATGGACTAAATTCCATCTAGCTGCGGATGCGCAGAAACTCGCCACGACGACACCCAAAGGCTCGGCAAAGGTCACTTTTGACGCGACGGGCGATGGTGTCACGTTCCTGACCGAACCGATGAAGGAGGAAACCGAGATCACCGGACCCGTGGCCGCCAGACTTCAGGTTTCATCGTCGACCAGCGATGCCGACCTGTTCCTCGTGCTCCGGGTGTTCTCACCGGACATGAAGGAAGTGGTGTTTCAAGGGGCGCTCGATCCGCACACGGCAATCGGGCAAGGCTGGTTGCGCGCGTCGCACCGCAAGCTCGACAAAACGCTGACCCGGCCATTCCGGCCCTATCACACCCACGACGAAAAGCAGCCGCTCAAGCCCGGAGAGGTTTACGAGCTGGATATCGAGATCATCCCGACCTGCATCGTGGTGCCTAAGGGCTATCGCGTGGCGCTGAGCATCCGCGGGCGCGACTACGTCTATCCCGGCGGATCCGGCGGAAAACTTTCCAACATGAAAAATGAATTCACCGGCAACGGACCCTTCCTGCATGACGACCCGCGCGACCGTCCGCTCGAAATCTACGGCGGCAAGACGACCTTGCACCTCGGCGCCGGTCGAGAGAACTTCGTTTTGTTGCCGGTCATTCCTGCCCGCAAAGCTGCGTCGATAAAGACGAAGGTGAAAACAACCTCATCCAGACCACCAAGGCGGGCTGCGAGGAAGAAACGGCGGTAGCCGCGGGTCGCACTTCGCACGTACAGTGCAAATCGAGTGCCATTTGCACTGCCTGTTGCATCCAAGAGATGGCTTCTCGCCCTTGAGCATTTTGTCGACAAAGATGGCCGCCCGCCTGCAGATAGGGTCGTCCATCAAATAAAAAGGGCCGCCTCATACAGGCGGCCCCTGAGCATGTACGGAATCGATCCTTAGAATTTGTAGTTCACCCCAACAAGAACGTCCTGAATGTTAGCCTTGGCACTAAAGACATCGCACCCGGAGCACACCTGGAAGCTCGAGCTGCGAGTGCCGAAGCCCATGTAATTGTACTCGACGAAAACAGACCATTGAGGCACGAACATCCATTCGGCGCCTCCGCCGACGGTCCATCCCGTCCGACTGTTGCGGCTGAGCGAACCCACTTCGGCTCCGGTGGAATCGAAAACCGTCGCTTTAGCCTCCGTCCAGGCAGCCCCGCCCTGCACATAGAATAGGAGGTTCGGCTGCACCAGATAGCCGCCGCGTGCGGTGAGAGCATCGAACCAGTGCACTTTGGTGTCCACTGTGCCGCCGCCCCCGACCAATCCCGGATCGGTAAACGATCGGCTGCCCTTGATGCTCGTTCCGTCGAACATGTTCCGAATGCCAACCACCCATTGGCTCATTTGATAGTCGCAGCCGATCTGACCGCCGCCCGCCACGCCGGTGTCGGAGGTGCGCGAGGCACTTGCGCCGGTCGTTACATCGGTGACATCAATATTGGCAAAGGCTCCGCCGACATTGACGCCGACGTAGCAGCCAGTCCAATTGTAAATCGGCGCGGGCGGGGCCATCGGCGCCTTGTACATCGGCCGCCCCATATCGGCCGCCAGAGCTTGGCCAGTTACGAGGCTTAGCGCGGCCAGGCCGGCTAAAGTGCTAACTGTTTTACGCATGATGTGACCCCTCCAGTGGGAAAATAAAATCGATCCGCAATTCATCGTGGAGATAATGTGGCAACATTGCCAAAGTTTGTTCGTTCGCCTTAGGAATCAATATTTCCCACAAGCGTGACAATATTGGCACACTGCGCTGCAAGGATTTGTTAAGTGCGTTCCACTTTGGATTATTTTGAAACAACTTTGTGGGATGCGGTCCATACCCCAATACCGGAATTAAGACGCCCCCGCACTTTTGCAATTTAGACTATTTCCTTTCGCACGCAGACATGAAGGCTTTTCGCTCGCGAGGTCCTATTTTCTGAGTCACAGCCTGTTTTCTGCAGGCCTCATTCTTTTCTTTTATTTTCAACCGTTTTTTCGCGGCCGCTTCTTCTTGCGCGCGTATCCTGGCTCCCGGATCAACCGCAGGCCCGATTGTGAAACCTTTGTCATCTGCAATGGCAGCAATTGGCCATGCAGCCACCGCACTGCAGAAAACGGCAATCAAATCGCGCCGTCTCATTGCCTCCCTCCGACGCTCAGGACCAGCCATCGTAACGGCCGAGATTGTCCTTAGGGAAGAGGGTAGCCGATGTCCGCTTGGGGTTAGAAGCAGACATATATGCAGTGCGAGACTCGATGTTCGATTTGCCCCGCTAGCGTACATTCGGTGCGGAGCTGGTGACAATCTGTTTCCTACCTGGATTGCTTGGATCGAAGAGAACCGCGATGCGCGGTGGACACGCCTATGTCAGCTAAGGGCGCCATCGATATGCGACGCACGTCGGCCACTATCGATACGGGAAAGCCGAGAGTATTGTCATGGGTTAGCGTTCTCTGGAATTGCAGATAAAGGGGTAACGATGCGAACAATAACGCTCGAAGAGCACTTTGTGACCCCTACATTTCTCGACGGGCCAGGACGGGAATTTCGGCAGAACATGCTGAAGTCAGGCGGCGCCCGCGCTTCAAAGATCTTTGAGCAACTTTGCGATATTGGCACAAAGCGGTTGGCGGAAATGGATGCCGCCGGCATCGACATGCAGGTTCTGTCACTCAACTACCCGGGAACGGAGCAATCGGAAGCGGCCGAGGCGATTGCCACCGCCAGCGAGACCAACGATATCCTCGCCGATGCGGTGAAGAAAAATCCAACGCGTTTCGCCGGGCTTGCCGCATTGCCGACTGCGGTTCCCGATAAAGCCGTTGAAGAGCTTGATCGCCGCATTCGCCAAAGTGGGTTCAAGGGTGCAATTATCAATGGACATAATCGCGGCCGTTACCTGGACGACAAATTCTACTGGCCGATCCTGGAAGGCGCCGAAGCCCTTAATGTGCCGATCTATCTCCATCCGACTCTGCCTCCGAAGGCGGTCATCGCGGCGTCATATGGTGGATTTTCTCCGGAAACGAATTTTCTGTTATCCGGCCCGGGCTGGGGTTGGCATATCGAAACCGCGACCCACGTCATCCGCATGATGCTCGGCGGCGTATTCGATCGCTATCCGAAACTGCAAATCGTGGTTGGCCACATGGGGGAAGGACTGCCCTTCATGCTGCCGCGGCTCGAAGCACTCGGCCACGCGACAAAACTACAGCGTTCTCTCGGTGACTATCTCCGCCAAAATATTCATTATACATTCGCGGCATTCAATTTTCCGGCGACGTTCCTCAATCTGTTGCTTGAAGTCGGAGCCCACCGGATCATGTTTTCGGCCGATTACCCCTATGGATCGATGGCTGACGCGGTCGCATTTTTGAAGCAACTTCCTGTCAGCGCCACGGATCGCACGCGCATCGCTCACGGCAATGCAGAGCGGCTGTTCGGATTGTAGCGCTTAGGCGGACAGGTGGTGCAGCTGCGGTGTCGGCCAAGGGCCACTAGCGGACATTTTTCATTAGTCCCTAGTTGGCAGACACGCGAACCAGTGGAAAGAGCAACGTAAAATTGGTGCCAACGGCGGTGAAGGGTCGCGTCAATTCCGCCTCTAACTGCTTCGCAAGCGCGTGGATCAAGCGCGAACCGAGGCGCTTACTCGTCGTCGGGTCGAACCCAACAGGCAACCCAATTCCTTCATCGCGGACCGATATTAAAACATGATCACTGTCCGTTCGGATTACTCGTACCCAAATCGATCCGCAGGCGGAATTAGGATATGCATATTTACCGGCGTTCATAACCAATTCATTGATAATGAGAGCCACTAGAATGGCGCGATCCGCCGCAAATTGAATTTCTTCTGGCGCCTCCAGCTCTACTTTGTGCGGAGCAACTGCGGTTTCCAGATCATCAATAACCTCCCGCACATAGGAAACCAGGCCAATATTCTCGTGATCCGGGTTGTAAGCGAGGCGCTCATAGGCGCGTCCAACTGCTGAAACACGAGTAGATGCCTCTTGTAGCCGATCGCTCAGGACCGGATCGCCAACGGTGCTCGCCTGTAATTGAAGCATGCCCGAAACCACCTGTAGGCTGTTTTTAACGCGGTGATTGACCTCCTTAAGTAATATTTGATGGCGGTCGAGTGCGGCCTGCAGCTTGCTCTGATATTGCTGCTGTTCGATCGCCATGCCTAGGATGTTCGCCGCGCCTTGCAGGAACGCGATGTCGTGCTCGCCAAACTCGCCCTCGGACCGGCTGTCGACCTCGAGTACACCAAACGGTGAGCCATCGCCTTGCAAAATAACGTTCATGGCACGGCGAATGCCATGCTCGATGAGCAATTCTGGCGTACGAAACCTTTGCTCGTTTTCGAGATGATT
>CAWHQF010000012.1:0-168167 GCA_963831475.1 uncultured Alphaproteobacteria bacterium | reverse complement strand
GCACGGCGACGTCGGAGGGCTCGGCATCAAGATCGCACCCGACTCGGCGAACGACACGATCGACCCCGACACGCTCGACCGGCTGCCGTCTCCCCATTGGCAAGAGCAGGCGCGGAGCTACGCCGCGCTGCGGTTCCCCTCACTCGCGGGCGCGCCGGTGCTCGGCGGCCGTGTCTGCCAGTACGACCTCTCGGCCGACACGCACTTCATTGTCGACCGCCACCCGGAGCGCGCTCGCTGGTGGGTCGTCGGCGGTGGCTCCGGGCACAGCTTCAAGCACGGCCCGGTGCTGGCCGAGTACGTCGCCGACTGTATCGAGGGCACGCAGGAACGCCAGGCGTTCCATGCGCTCGGCGCGCGCGCCGGCGACGCCGGCCTGCGCACGGGCAGCACCTGAGTAATCGGTCTAGGCCGCCAAGCCGCGCAGTCGCTCGACGCGTTCAGGTGACTCCGCGTCTTCGTTCAGAAGCTCCACACGCGCCTGGCCTGGGCACGTGCCGCATCAGGCTGCCCGGTCGCCGCGTAGCACTCCGCGAGCTCCTCGTAGAAGTACCGGCGTGTCGACCCGGGCCCCGTCGGACCAGGCGACCGCGAGCTCGAGCTGCCTCGTCGCCTCGTCCAGGCGACCGAGCGCCCGCAGCGTCCTGCCAACGGCATAGCGGGCGAGCTCACGCGCATACGGCCGCTCCGGCTCGTCACTGCGAACCTGGAGCGCCTCCTCGAACGCAGCCAAAGCTCCAACGAAGTCGTCGGACTCGAAACGACTCAGCCGATGTTGTTCAGCAGTGGACCGAGCCAATACCGACCCTCCGGATCATCGCAACGACGTGCCGCCACTCAATCTCCCAGGGTCGCAGCAACCCTTCGCTGCTCGGCGTCCGGTAGGTTTGGGGCATGGCGTCGTTTGCGTGCGCCACCAAAGGATCAGCGCAGATAACAACGAGAGCACATCGCAAAACGAGGCGCAGCATTAAACAAAAGAACTCCCGGCGAAGAAAAGAGTTCAGGGCAATCCCGCGAGTTGATGAATGCGCGTTCATGGAACGGTCGAACATATTGAGAGTTTAGTCGCTGTGCAAAATTAACGAGAGGATACAGCATGCGTAAAGTTATTATAGCAATTGTAGGGCTTGGTATCGTGGCTATTGCCGCTCCGGTCTCTTCTGCAAATGCCGAAGATGCGGTGGTCATCAAGAAAGATCATGACCATGATCGCGACTGGCACCGGCATCACAAGAAGGTTGTGATCATCAAGCATCATCATCACGACCACGATCACGACCACGACTGAACGCAAAACTCTCAAAGGATTAAGGGAAAGGGGCCGCCAACCCACCGAGGCGGCCCCTTTTTTAGCAGGCGATCAGTTCACCACCAGCGACAGTGGCGGTGACCATGGCGCCACCAACATTGATGATGATGGTGATGGTAGCGATAGTATTGAACGGACGTACGGGCGTCGATCGCGGTGGCGGCTTTACCGACGGGCGCTACCGGCGCGGCAACAGCGGCCGAGACGGGAGCCAGCAAGACGGCGCCACCGCAGAGAACAGCGCCAACAAGAACAGCTCGCAACTTGTCCATAAGCATTCCTCCAAGGATTCCTTCATGTGCCCTTGCAGAGGAACGTGCTCACCATTTCGGGCGAGACTTGGCCCATTCGCTGAATTTCCATTCAGAAATTAAAACTATTTCGTGAGGGTGCCCGAGCCATCCCGTGCGCTTTGGCGTTCATTGGCCGTTCATTGGCCCTTTGAAGTGAATTCGAGCCGGCGCCTAGCGACCTGAAAGGCCGGCTTCCACGGTGTGGGCCCGACGAATTTGCTCGGCCTCCCTGAGATAGCTATCCGCCTGCCTGAGCATTTCCTGTTTTTCGGATTCATCGGGCATCGATCGTGCGTACGCGTAAGCCTCGTGCGCCTTGTCCCAGAGATCGAACACGTTTGTCATCGGGGCAGTGTTGCCGATCTCACCCAGCGCGCGATTGAGCCAGGTCAAACAAGAACGCCCGGACACCTCAGGAATATCACGTATGGGAAAACCACCGGGCATGCGTGCCGCTACAGAAACTGGAGGCCGCTGGCAGTGGCGGAACGCCACGCGAGCCGACACGGCCGGAATGAATGGCCGCCGTCAAATGTCATATCCAGGTTTTCCGGCAAATCCGCCGAGCCTGACAACTCGATGCGCGCGCCATCATTGGTGAGATTGCGCACGACACACTCAACCGTCGCCGAACCGCCAATGACGAGCTTTGCGACCTTGAGCACACGCGAGCGTGTGCATTTACGGCGTTCCTGCATTTCAGGCTCCCACTAGCCCTCTGGCATAGAAACCAGAACTGGCTAAAGCCTGAAGGCATGCCGTTAAACATCGAGCCTGCGCGAAACCGTCCGTTTACGATCATCGCCCCGCCCTCGCTGGCGGACGAAACCGTCAAAAACTGGTTGCCAAACTGTCTTGAAACGGGATCACCGGTTTAGCCGCCCGAAAAGCCGTGGCTGCTAATGCATTGTCCGACAAACAGCGGCGGACGGTTCAAATGGCTCGTGACGAGGATTACACGCTCGCAAAGCACTTCAAAATGCTGGCGAAGCAGCTGCGCACAAAAGCCGCGCTCGAGAAATCACCCAGAGACAAGTCGGAATGGCAGCGCCTGGCCGACTGCTATGCCGACCTGGCGGATCAGCAATCGCCCGTCGACTGCTTTCAACGATAACGCCGCGACGTCCGGACGCGGCTGCGCTCAGCGCTTCATCGAGCCGTTGACACTGCTTTTCGGCGTCGGATGCTGCGTGTCAGGGCGCTTCTGTTGCGTGTAGGTCCACTGGATCTTCCCGTAGTCCAAGTGAACAGCCTCACTCGGTGTCTCGGTGGTGGGTTTCTTCTTGTCGGCCAGCGCCGCGGACGGCACGGCCAATACAGCAGCCAGTACAAATGTCGTCGCGACAATGAGAGCGGAATTCGACCTGCGCATCTTCGCCTCCTTGAGCGCTCTTTGGAGCGTCCTTTGGACCGTCCTTTGGCCGTCTAAGGATAAACTAGCACTTCGGGGAGTGTGGTCGGTAAGCGCCCCTGACCTAATTTCAGCGTAACAACGAAAACTGGAAAGGCCGCCAGGGACTGGCGGCCTTTCCCGAGCCCGGAACCCCAGCTTGTGGCTTATCTGCGGTAACCCGGTCCCGTGTTTCAACGCGGCAGAATCAGTTCGGGTCCCCCGAGAGACGCAGGCCGTTTTTGCATTGACGGTCGCGCCGTCAAGAACAAAGCCGCCAGGCGGGGTGACTTGCCTGACGGCTTTGCGTTCGAGGTTCAGGCAGATTGGGGATACTGCCCGCACAAAAGCTATTGAGCCGGCCGCGCTTTGCAACAGCGCTCTGCCGTTAAGCTAAAGCATCAACCTTAAGACCTGCGCTGCCGCAGACGCCGCCGCGGCGACCCTGTAAACAGCTGGGCACTTATTTGTTCCAACAGAGCGCGCGCCCCGTGACAAAACTATCAATCGTCGGCTGGATCGTCTCGTCGCTCGGATCGGTTGTCTGGATTTTCGGATATTTCATAACCGGGCATCCACCCTTGATCGACTGGCAGACCTACACCCCTTCCTGGATTTCCGAATTCCTGCCGAACATCGAATCCGAAATCGGGATGGTCTTTTGCATCGGCGGCATGGTGGCGATGTACTGGCCGACGGGCACGCGCGAGTAGCGGCCGGGCATCCCCTGCTTCGCCCCGCTCGCGCGGATAATCGACGCAACCTAAATGAACGGCAGACGTTGTGGCGAAAGGACCGCGTGAGGCTCCTCGTCGCTCCCCAGGGGCGCGGTCCGGGGTCAGGCCGTCACCACGCCTGGCCCTTTCCTCAACCGCTCCCCTTCATCGTGCGCGCGATATAAAGGATCGCAATCACCGTTATCGCGGCGATGGCGACATAGTGCGGCGAGTTACAAAGGCTCTGCATGCTCGCGCACGTCTGGTCCGCCCAGTCGTGACCGCGATATTGGAACGTGGACGCCGCGTAGAACAAGATCGTGGCCGCGACCATGATGAAGGCGATGAAAAGCATTGCTCTTGATAACGACGGACGTCGCCCGCCGTGAATTAAAAACACATAAACAATTTGTTGCCGCGCGCGGAACTTTCAGCCGTGCGGGAAATTGGTGGAGAAATGAGTTTGTGGAGGTTTGCCATGTCCAGTCTGGAAACTGGTGCCACCGCACGAAGCACGCCCGCAACCGAGATCGCCTGGCGCCACTTCTGGTTGAAGAACGTGATGATCGATGCCGGCACGCCCGGGTCAACCAAAATTACCCGTCTTGCATTGCAACCGAGGAAGGTGTCCGTGGCGCAACGCATGCGAAGGCTGCGCCGCATGAGGGCAATGCTTGGTGCGCCGCACCGAAATTGAAATGAACAGATTTTGAAATTTGTTTTGCGCCCTGCCGCCGGCTGCCCCCGGCCAAGCTTTTCCCTACCCAGCCTGCATTCGGCCGCTTCCGCCGCTGAGAGTCTTTTCTTGCGTGCGGATGTGCGTGTTGTCCTTCGTGTAGTTTTGCGTGTTGTTTTGCGCCCGGGTTTTCCTCGGCGAGCCGCCTTTCGTCCGCGTCCCTTGCCGGCGCGCCCCGCGCTTCCGCGTCTCATGAAAGACTTCATGACCGCTGCGACGGCGGCCTCGGCGGCAGCGGTCGCAGCCGCGGTCGCAGCCCTGACCGCGATGCGCTGGACACGAGCGGCGCTCGACTTGGCGGCGCCGACAATCGATCGCTGGGTCTTCTGAACAAGGCTTCGCTTCGCCATAACTTTCTCCACAATTAATAACCGGGCGAACCGCGCCCGTTACGAAGATCTGGTCCCATTCGCTTTTCGTGGCTTTCCCGACCGGCGGGCCTTGCGTGCCTTTCCGGCGGCCGGCTGAATGCTGGGAGACGGCCCCGGCAAATATTTGAGTGCCGCATGCGCCAGCTTCGGGACGGCGTGCGCGACATTTGTCGGCAGCTTCCTTACGCCTTTCAACGATGTCCCGCCCGTGAACGTGCCGGCAACCGCGCCGACTTCGAACGCTATTGCAGCAGCCAGTTCAGGATTGTCGTGAATGAACGCCCAGAATTGGTCGCTGTAGGTTTTTCGTCGGCCTTTTGCCACAGTTCACTCCCGCTAACGATCAGCCCCGGCGCTCCGTGCGCAAAGGTCACTGCGACAACGACGTCATGCGGTGCGAGTTCCATCCGGCGTCACGCGGATAGTATCAGGCACGCAGCATCAGGCGCATGTTGCGCCGCGCAGGATGTCCGGCGGAACTTTATTGCGGCGCGCGGCTTATTGCGGCCGGAGGCCCCCCGGGCATGAACGTCAAAAATGCAGGTGCAGCTGAGATCGTCCGCGCGGCTTATGAAATCGCGTGGCGGGAATTCAACGCGCAAACGGACTTGACTCCCGATGAAAAGGCGACGGGGCCGACCCAATTGCGCCGGTATATCGCGGCCGTGATCGAATCAGGCGAGCGCGATCCGAGACAGGTCGCCCAGTCAGCCCTCGGCATGATCCGTGACTACGAACAGATAGCGCAGTCGACGGTGCGCGTGATGATCCGACGAGTCGACTGACACGCGGCGCATCAGGTTTTTTCGGATGCGGGCGCAAAACTTGACTTTTCCTGCATCGAGGATCATGTATTGCGCGTCGGGCCGCATCGCAGTCGCCCGGCTCATCCAAGGCATTTCGCCCAAGCACTGCACCTAGCCCGCTCATCGGGCCGAGGGCATTTGGCGAAATGTCTGATCACCACATGCCCGAACCTGATGGCGGCGATGGAGAAATCCACGCGTCCAAAACGCGATCCATGTCGGGTCCATTGCAGGCACCCGGCGGCTACAAGGCATATTGCCCAAGCTCTGCTCCACCGCTGTTCACGAAGCGCGATGTCGCTATCCGGCATTCGCTCAGACGGCGACTCGGAGAAAGCAAATGTCGAAATCGTTCAACTTTCCGCCCCGCTCCTTCGCCAAGCACGACGGTTTAAAATTTGAAACGACACTCAATACCGCCCGCGCCGATGACACCGGGCCGACCGCGAGCCAGCAGAATAACGCGAACGCGGTCGATCCCAGGATCTCGGCGTTCCTGCTCAAGGACGATCACCTCGTCCTGCTGGCGATCGACGGCCTGCTGGCGCTGCATGCGTTACTCAAGGCAAAATACCAGACAAGATACAAAACTTGGCGTGCGCGCCGGCGGACACTCAAGGCCCTCGCCGATCTCGACGAGCGCCAGCTCCGCGACATCGGTCTTTCACGGGAAGATTTGCTGTTTGAGGGGTCCGTTCGATTGCCGCGCCGGCACGAAAGCTATCGTGCGCTGGCGGAACTCGACGCAAGCGAGCTCAGCAATCTCAGCGAGCACGGATTGCAGGCATGGCGCGCGATGCATCGCTCAAGGCAACAATCCCGCTGAAGCGAAGTGTCGATCATTAGTGGCGATGAGCGCCCGGGCACTGTTCCACTTCAATCGTGACATGCGAGAGATCTGGAATACCCCCGAGGCGCTTCTTGTAATGGCTGGGCGCGTGCGGATCGTCGGTGACCAAAGAGATGACCGCTGCGAGATGGCCCGGCCCGACGCGCCAAAGATGGAGGTCGGAAACGCGGTCGCCGTGCTGTTCGAGCCGCGCGGCGATCCGGCGCGACAATCCCGGCTCCGGACTGGCGTCAATCAGAATTGCACCGGCTGAGCGGACCAGGGTCCACGACCAACTCAGAATGACGACGGTCGCAACCAGCCCCATTACGGGATCCATCCAGACCCACCCGAATTGCCGGCCGGCAACAAGCCCGATGATGACCAACACCGATACCGCAGCATCCGCCATGACGTGCACAAAAGCGGCGCGCAGATTGTGATCCCGATGATAACCGGCGCGCGGTCCTTCCTGCGGGTGACCGTGGTCGCCTTCAAGATCATGATCATGACCATGCTCATGACCATGATCGTGACCATGATCGTGCGAATGTCCGTGTCCGTGGTGATGATCAGGGTCATCGCGCAAAAGCAGTGCGCTGAGCAGGTTGATGGCGAGGCCGACGACGGCAATCGCGATGGCCTGATTGAAGGCAATCTGGACCGGGCTGAACAGACGTTCCACGCTTTCATAACCGATGAGCAGCGCGATCATTGCGAGCGCGATCGCACTCGCGAAAGCCGCGAGGTCGCCCAGCTTTCCGGTGCCAAAGGCCAGGCGGGGATCGTTGGCGTATCGCCGCGAATATGTATACGCCAGGGCCGCGATAAGAAGTGCGCCCGCGTGCGTCGACATGTGCAATCCGTCGGCAATGAGCGCCACCGAACCGAACCAGTAGCCGCCCGTAATCTCGGCGACCATCATCGCCGCGCAAATGGCAATGACCGCCCAGGTCTTGCGCTCGTTGCGCTCATGCGCCTCGCCCAAAAACACGTGCGAATGACGAAAGTCGTCGATTGAATGGGAGTGCATCTGTGGCTCCGCCAGATCGTCAGGATCACCCCATATAGGATGCAAATGACGGCCGCAACAATGTCCGGTTGCCAGCAAAAGCTGACACGCAATGCTATCCTTTTGCCGATGCCGGCCGGGGACTCGTGACATCGACACGCATCCCCTGCGGCTTATCAGGGGGCAAGCATGAAAAAGTTATGGATTCTTGTGGCCGCAGGCATTGCAGCCATCGCGACCACACCGTTCATTGCAGAGAGCAGCGCGCAGACCAGCGCAGGCACGCCGGCACAGCCATCGGCCAGCCGGCTGATTACGCTGGGGACGCGTGGCGGGCCTATTCCCTCCAAGGACCGGGCGCAATCCTCGAACCTGCTGATCGTGAACGACACATATTATCTCGTTGACGCCGGCGACGGCGTGCTCCGCCGGCTGACGCAAGCCAACGCCAGTTTTCGCAAGGTCGGCAAGATCTTCATTACGCACGACCATGATGACCACACCTCGGGGCTCGGACCGCTGATGGCCGTTTCATGGGATTTCCAGCGCCATGATCCGATCGATGTCTATGGGCCGCCCGGGACCGCCGCGCTTGTGAAAGGTGCCATTCAATATTTCACCGTCAATGCGGAAATTCGCTGGGTCGAAGGAAGGCGCACGCCCCTTGGCGATGTATTCGTCGGCCACGACGTGCAACCGGGCTCGATCTACGAAGATGCCAATATCAAAGTGACGGCGGCCGAGAACACGCATTTTCACATCCCCGAGGGGACGCCGTATGCCGGAAAATACAAATCCTATGCCTATCGTTTTCAGACCCCGGACCGTGTGATCGTCTTCACCGGCGACACCGGACCCAGCGAGGCCGTCACCGCGCTTGCAAAAAATGCGGACGTCCTCGTGTCGGAGGTTGCTTCAGCCGAGGATCTAAAGCAGGTGCTGATCAAAGCCGGCAGCTGGCAAAGCATGTCGGGCGACCAGCAGACGGCGTTCATGCGCCATATCGTCGAGGAACACCTCACGCCCGAGGAAGTGGGGAAAATGGCGGCGCGTGCCAATGTGAAGAAGGTCATCCTGACCCACCTGACGCTGACCGTCACGGAGAACGACGACTACCAACGGCTCGTACCGGAAGTTAAAAAGTTTTTTTCGGGCGAAGTCGTGGTGGCGAAGGACCTGATGACTTATTGACGTTCGGGGCTAAATGCCCGGCGCTCGGCGCGCGGGGCGCCGAAATCTATTCCGATCTGGAACAGGAATGCCCTCGAGCGGACGCCTTCGAGATAGGCGATCTCGTCCTTCAATTTTTCGATCTCGTGACGAACGTCGGCAGCAGCCTGCGCGTCGGCTTCCAGCCTTTTCAAAAATTGCCGGAGCCGAACGAGGTCGGCTTCTCTGGGCGCTCTCACCATGAGGCCAATCGTAGCCGCTCCGTGCGGCACGAAAAGTGGTTTTCCACTCACAAATAAAATAGTTCACTTGTTTGTTGCTGCCGCCGTTACGCCCCAATTGACGCTCTCGACGGCCGGTCTGCGGCGCCCGGCCAGGGCCCGCGGCGCCCCGCTGTCATTTGACCGGTTGCGGGTTGCGGGGCATGAGTACCGGCCGAACAATCACTGCGTGGTATTCCAGCAGCATGACGCCGTCGGCGAGCGCCCTCACGACCGACCTCTATCAGCTCAATATGGTCCAGGCCTATCTGGACCGCGGCGAGGATAAAGAGGCGGTATTCGAATTCTTCATCCGGCGGCTGCCCGAGCGCCGCGGGTTTCTGCTCGCGGCCGGGCTGGAGGACGCCCTCGCCTGGCTCGAGACACTGCATTTTTCGTCGGCCGACATCGACTGGCTCAAGGCCAGCGGGCGCTTCCGCGGCAATCTCATCGACTACCTCGCGGCGTTCCGCTTCAGCGGCGATGTGCACGCCCTGCCGGAAGGCACCGCCTGCTTTGCCGACGAGCCGCTGCTGCGCATCACCGCGCCTTTGCCGATGGCGCAGCTGATCGAGACGCGCCTGATCAACATCCTGCATTTCCAGACGATGATTGCCTCCAAGGCCGCGCGCATGGTTCTCGCCGCGCCCGGCAAGATCCTCTCGGATTTCGGCCTGCGTACCGCGCATGGCGCCGAAGCGGGGCTTTTTTCGGCGCGCGCGAGCTATATCGCGGGCTTTGCGAGCGCGGCGAATGTTCTCGCCGGCGAGCGCTACGGCATCCCGATCGTCGGCACCATGGCGCATTCCTTCGTGCAGGTGCACGACGACGAAATCACCGCGTTCGACAACTTCGCGCGCTCCCGCCCCGACTCCCTCGTGCTGCTGATCGACACTTACGATACCCAAGCCGGCGCGCGCAAAGTCGTGGAACTCGCACCACGGCTCAAGGCCGACCGGATCGTCATTCGCGGCGTGCGCATCGACAGCGGCGACCTCATTGCGATGTCGAAGAAAGTGCGCGCCATTCTCGATGCCGGCGGGCTTGAGGATGTCATTATTCTCGTCAGCGGCGGCATCAACGAGGACGTGCTGCAAAAGATGGCGTCCGCAAAAGCGCCCATCGATGGATTTGGCATCGGCGTCAACCTCGATGCATCGATCGATGCCCCTTCCCTCGACTGCGCCTATAAGCTCCAGGACTATGCAGGCAAGCCGCGCCGCAAGCTTTCGGAGGGCAAGGCGACCTGGCCGGGCCGCAAGCAGGTCTGGCGCAGCACCGGCGGTGACCGACGAATGCGCGGAGATGTGTTGTCGCTCGAAAACGACACCCAACCAGGAGATCCACTGATCGCTCCGGTTATGCGCGCGGGAAAACGGCTCGGCGCAGCCCCCACGCTTGCGCAAATCCGCGAACGAGCTGCGCGTGAGCTCGCGCGCTTGCCCGAACCCTTGCGGCGATTGGAGCCCGGATTCGCCTATCCGGTTCAGGTTGCCGATGCGCTCCTTGCGCTGGCACGCCAGACCGATCGCGCGATCGCGCGCTGACCATCATCGCCGCACGGAATTCGTTATTCGGCCGGCGCCAATACGCCCTGCGCCGCGCGCGGCTCGCGCGGACGATTGCTCCAGGCCCAGCTGCGTCCGTAGTTCGTCACCGGCTTTTCGACGAAAATGGTCAGGAGCCACGCCACCAGCACGCAAACCGGCAACGCCGCGAAGGTCACCGCCCATTGCGCCGCGCTGCCGAGATCCGGGCGGGTCCCGAGGATGAGCCCGTGCATCAGCCCGAGCACGGGAAGATGCGTGAGGTAGACGGCGTATGACGTATCGTTGAAGAAGCCAAGAACCTTGGAGTGGAAGCGCTTGGCCTCGGGCGCGCCGCGAACGAGGGTCAGCAGGAAGACGCCGCAGGCGACCGATACGAGCAGCGGGCTGAAGATGTCGAAGCTATGCCCGGTGTGTCCGTCCATCATGCGCAAGACCGAGGACACGATCAGCAACACCACCGGTGCGAGACGCAGCGGATAATCGATACGGGCCCACGGCATCCTGTCGCTCTTGATCGCGACCGCGGCGAGCAGGCCGGCGGTCAGGATGTCGGCGCGCGTCGGAAGCAGGACCAGGCCGATGAGGCCCTGGTTCTGGAGCAGTTCGAACGCACCGGCGCGGATGACAAGCGCGCCGATGGCGATCGCGGTGAGCGTCAGCGCCAGGCGTCGGCGCGGGATGATGACGAAGAGAAACGGGACAATCAGATAGAAGTGTTCCTCGATCGCAAGCGTCCACGTCGGAGAAATCCAGTGGGCACCGATATTGCCTGTGGTGGCCATGAAGAAATTCTGGGTGAACGTGAAATAGCTCCAGACCGGGAGCGGATGGTCGGCGTCCACCCACGGAGCCGCAAAGGCGGTCATCAACACGATGTTGGCAATGAGGCACACGAAATAGATCGGCAGCGTGCGGCAGACTCGGCGCACATAAAACACTTGGAAGAAGTTGTCGTTGTGCTGTTTTTCCAGGATCAGCTTGCCGACCAAATAGCCGCTGAGGACAAAGAACATATCTACCGCGATCCAGCCGAACATCAGTGCGGTGATACCGTGGGGAACCTCGCCGAAATAATGCGACACGAGAACCAGGATCGTCATCAACCCGCGCACGCCATCAAGGCACACGACCCGCCGTTCGACGGCGGGCGAATGAGCGTCAGTCGTCGCTGGGCGCGCAACGGTATTTGGCATGCAAAAAGGCTAGCAGATGGCCAATTACCCGCGGTTTCGGATGTCGTTCAAATTGTACGGATTGCGTTAGCCGTCGTGGGCCGGTCTGGGCGCCGGGCGGAATTCAGGCTCGGCCCGCGCGAAAGCGACGGCGGCTCCGGAAACCAAGCCTTAGCTATATTGGCGCCACGGCAAGGCCTCAGCCGGCCGCGGTCCCCGCCCTGTTCCAGCCGCGCGCGCCTTCGCCGTAGACCTCGTGGCCGGCTTCGGTGACCACGACCGTGTCTTCCAGCTTGATGAAGCCGCGGCTCGGGTGCAGCAGCGTCGTCTCGACCGAAACCACCATCCCCGCTTCCAGCGGCTCGTTGGCATATTCGCTGGGGTACGGCACCGGCCCGCGGTCGGTCAGGCGCGGCGCTTCGTGGCTGACCATGCCCATGCCGTGCGCAAGAAATTCCATGTGGTTGTTGTATCTGGATTTCTGCACCAGCGGCGCTGCGGCGGCATAGATTTCCCTGCCGATGACGCCCGCGCGGATCGGCTTCATGGCCGCGCGTTGAACTGATTCGATCTCGCCGAGCAGGTCGTTCAATTCCGCGTCCGGCTCGCCCTGGATCGCCATGCGGCAGACGTCACCGATATAGCCGTGATAGTTGCCGCCCGAGTCGATCGACATGATGTCGCCCTGCTCCCACGCCTGCTCGGAGGGCGCACGGTTGAAGCTGGTGCCGGCGGTGATCAGGCAATATTCGAAGGTAAGGCCGCGGTTGGTTTCCGCGCGGCGCAACGCTTCGACCATTTCCGCCTTGGTGATGCCGGGCTTTGCGGCCGCTATCACCGCCTGCATGGATTCGATGACGGCCTCCGATGCATATTTCAGCAATTTCAATTCGTCGGGCGACTTCTTCACGCGCTGGCGCTCGAGCACGAACAGCGCGTCGACCCATTCCGCATCGGGAAACGCGGCGCGCAAAACCTGCGAGGCATCGTAAGGCAGAAATCCGAATTCGGCGGCAATGCGCCTGGGCTTCAGCCCGGCCTTGCGCATGTGGTCGACCGCCTTCTGCATGGCATCGACCGAACCCCAGGTGTTGGTTTGCGTCTCCGGCGTCCACATCGGATTGACCTCGCGCTGGAATTTCTCCAGCCGATGGCCGATATAGGCGGCCTTTTCAGGCGCACCTTTCGGATAGACCAGCACCGGCAGGTAGCGGGTGACGCCGGTCGCATCCATGTAGTCGAAGAAATCCGCGCGGTGGCCGCCAAGCAGGTACTGCACATTGTGCTTCGAGGTCGCGAGCACGACGTCGATGCCGTCGGCGTCCATCAGGCGATCGAACCGATGATGGTCGAAGGGGATCGGCAGACCTTTGGCCGACTGCGCGCTGACATTCATGAGACGTAGCCTCCTTAGACCAGCGCACAGCCTAGCGCGATCCGGCACCGCTGCGTATCAAAGCCTAGGGCCAGAGTTCCCTGCTCGCAAGCCGGGCTCCTTCGACCAGCGCTTCGAGTTTCGCCCACATGATCGAGGGGTGAACCCGGCGATGAAACGGCCCTTGCGCAAAGCCGCAGTCGGTGCCGGCGATAACGTTTTCACGGCCAACGATTTTCGCAAGCCGCGTAATGCGCTCGGCGACCAGCTCGGGATGCTCGACCACATTGGTGGCGTGGCTGATGACGCCGGGGATGAGCACCTGGCCATCCCCGAGTTTTGCGTTTTTCCACACTTGCCATTCGTGCTCGTGGCGCGGATTGGCGCCTTCGATCACATAGGCGCCGACCTTCACCTTCAGGATCAGGTCGACGATGTCCTTGAGCGGCACGTCGCTGACATGCGGTCCCGGCCATGAGCCCCAGCAGACATGATAGCGGATGCGGTCAGCCGGCAGACCCTCGATCGCGTGGTTGATGATCTCGACCTGCTTCGCCAGCCAGCGCCGGTAATCATCGAAGCTTGCCGGCGGCACCATGCGGTCATAGGTGACGGCGTTGCGCGCATCGTCGAGCTGGACCAGAAAGCCGGCGTCGATGATGGTCTTGTATTCGGTATGCATTGCATCGGCGATGGCCGCCTGCAGCTCGTCGTCGTTCCGGTAAAACTCGTTCTTGCGGTCAGGAATGACGCTCGCGGGGGCCGCGACCGGCATGAAGGCTTCTTCGACCTTGGTACCCTTGAGCGCGGCCTTGAAGTTGTCGATGTCGCGCTGGAGCTCGGCCGTGCCTGTGTATTTGATCGGGCCGGTGCAGATCGCTTCGGTTGTGGTGGCCACGCCCTCGCGTGCGTCAAGCTCGGCATAGAACTCGGCAAAACGCGTGCGGTCGGCGCCGCGCTTGAACGGATTGGCCGCATCGCTCTTGATCACGCGACGCTCGAAGCCGCTCAAGCGTTCCAGCACATACTGCGACCAGCTGATCGACTTGCCGAATTCGCCATCGCTCGGCACGTCAATACCGGTATCGGCCTGATGGCGCACGACCTCGGCGACCGATGCGCTCAGGCATTTCTGATAGGCATTTTCGTCGTAGGGCTTGCCGGCCTGCCGGGCGCGCAGGAACTCCTGCAATGCCTGTGGCCGGATCAGGCTGCCGACATGGGTGGTGAGAATGCGGTTGCTGCTGCGTTTCATGCCGCGCTCTATGCCTCCAGAGCGCGCGGAAGGCAATGTGTGGGCGCCCGCCCGCGACTTTGTCATGCCCGCGATTGTCGCCGGCATGACAGCCAACCTATGCCTTCACCACGCCGATCAGCTGTTCGAGCCGCGCCGGGTCTTTCCGCAATGTCTCGCTCGCGCCGTCATAAACGATCCGGCCGCGGTCCATGACCACCGCACGCGGTGCGATTTCCAGCGCAAGGCGGGTGTTCTGCTCGACCAGCACGATGGCAAACCCGCTCGATTGCGTCAGCCGCTTTACCGCTCGGGCCAGTTCCTCGACGATGACGGGCGCGAGCCCCTCCGACGGCTCGTCCATCAGCAGCACCGTCGGATTGCCGATCAGCGCGCGTCCGATCGCGAGCATCTGCTGCTCGCCGCCCGAGAGCTGGTTGCCCATATTGCTTGCGCGCTCCGCAAGCCGGGGAAAAAGCTCGAACACCGTATCAACCGTCCACGGTCCCGGACGGGCAGCCACTTCAAGGTTCTCACGCAAGGTGAGAGAGGGAAATATTTCGCGCTCCTGCGGGACATAGCCGAGGCCCGCGGTAACGCGCCGGTAGGTTGCCAGCGTGGAAATATCGTTGCCATGCAACGCCAGCTGCCCGCCGTGCAGCGTGGTGTGACCCATGATGGTCGCCAGCAGCGTGGTCTTGCCGACCCCGTTGCGCCCGATGACCGAGACCGTCTCGCTAGGGCCGAGCGCGAAGCGGATGTCTTCGATTACGACCGTCTCACCGTAGCCAGCCCGCACGTCACGAAGGTCAAGCGCCCAATCAGGCATACTGGCCTCCACGGTGACCTTCCTGGCCGAGATAGACCGCCCTCACCTGCTCGTTGTTCATGATTTCGGCAGGCGTGCCCTGCGTGAACACAGCACCTTGAACGAGAACCGTAATTTCCTTCGCAAAGCGGAAAACGACATCCATGTCATGCTCGATGATCAGCACGGCGATGTCCGGATCGAGCGCGGCCACGGCGTCGAGAATGAGATGGCTTTCGGATGACGGAACGCCGGCCGCCGGCTCGTCGAGCAAAAGCACGCGCGGCTTCTGCGCCAGCGCAATCGCGATTTCGACAAGGCGTTGACGGCCGTAGGGAAGTTCGCGAACAAGTTTGAGCGCGTCCTCAACCAGGCGCAACGATTCGAGGTGGTCAAGCGCCTCGTCAAGAATCACCCGGCGACTGCCGACGGGCCGCCACAGATTATGGCTGTGATTATCGCGTTCACTGATGCACATGCCGATGTTTTCCAGCACCGAGAGCCCGCGGAACAGCTGATTGATCTGGAACGTACGCGCAAGGCCACGGCGCGCCCGAACGGCCTGGCTCAGCGCGGTGATGTCATCGCCATTGAGAATGACGCGGCCTGACTGGGGCTTGAGCGCGCCGGTGATGAGATTGACCAGAGTGGTCTTGCCCGCCCCGTTGGGTCCGATGAGCGCGTGCCGCGCGCCGCGATCGAGCTTGAGGCTAACGTTGCGCGTGACCGGCAAGGCTCCGAAGGCCTTGTTCAATCCTTCGACGTCGAGTGCGGCGGTCATATTTTTTTGCTCCCGGCCAGGCGCGCGGCAATGTTTTCAAACACGCCAAGCACGCCGCGCGGCGCAAACAGCACAGCCAGCACCAGCATCAGGCCGATGCCGAACTGCCAGAAAGTCGGGCTCAATTTCGAGAAATAGTCCTCCAGCACCATGTAGACGGCCGCGCCGACGAAGGCGCCATACAGCCGGCCAGTGCCGCCGAGGATCAGCATCACCATGACCTTGGCGGAGTTGTCGAAATCGAACACGGTCAGGGTGACGTAGGCGTTGGTCTGGGTGAACAGCGCGCCTGCAACACCCGCAATGGCCGCGGCAATGCTGTAAACTGTCACCAGCCGTCGGTGGACCGGCGAGCCGATCGCGTGCATCCGCCGCACATTTTCGCGGATGCCGGTGAGCGCCTGTCCAAACGGCGAATACACGATCCGGCGCACGAAATAGAACACGACCGCCAGCGCCGCCAGAACATACAGATAATATGTGTGGCCATAGAGGTCGTAATCGAACAGGCCGAGCACCGGCTTGAAACTCAAGCCCGGTAATCCGTCATAGCCGCCGGAAATGTCCGAGCGCAGGTTTCCGGTTTCCTGCAACAAGATGGCGGTTGCCAGCGTCAGCATCAGTAGCGTGAGGCCGCGATAGCGCAGCAGAAACCAGCCGGTGGTGAAGCCGACTATTCCCGCCACAAGCGCCGCCGCAAACAGGCCGCTGATTGGCTCGGTCCAGCCGAGACGCGCCGCGCCAAGCCCGACGGTGTAGGCGCCAACGCCGAAAAACGCGGCATGGCCCAGCGTCACGATTCCGGCATAGCCGAGGATAAGATCAAGCGAGAGCGCAAACATCGCCATGATCAGAACCTGGCTGCCGAATGTCATGCGATCGGGGAAAACGAAGAAAGCCGCAATGGCGATGAGCCAGGGCAGCGCTTCGGCCGGCCGAAAGCGATGACGCCGCAGCAGATATTCGGCCGCACGCTCGCGCGCCTGTCCGCGGTCGATCACGGCGGTGGTGTCACTCGCGGCCATAGAAACCTGCCGGCTTGATCAGAAGAACCGCAACCGTGACCGCATAAATAAAGAACCCGCCGGCGTCGGCGAGCAGATATTTCCCCGCCGTGTCGAACACGCCCAGCACCAACGCCGCAAGCAGCGTGCCCTTCAAGCTGCCCAGGCCGCCGACCGCGACCACGATCAGAAACAACACCAGATAAAGGACCGCAAAACTCGGTGACAGTCCGAGCAGCTGGATTGCGAGGCCGCCACCAAGCGCTGCAAGGCCCGAGCCGACGGCGAAGGTTAACGTGAACAGCCGATCGACATTGATCCCGACCAACTCCGCCATACGCCTGTTGTCGACGGCGGCGCGTATCTTGGCGCCGATATTCGTGCGCTCGAATGCGTACCAGAGGACAGCAATGAGCGCAGCGCCGAGCAGGATCAGGAAGGCGCGATAGCTCGGGAAATTACGGAAGCCGAGATTGACGTCTCCCTGCAACCAGTCCGGCAGCGGGACTGATTTGGGAATGGGCCCGTAGAGATAGGTGGCAGTCGCGATCGCCATGAAGGCAAGACCGATCGTGAGCAGCACCTGCTCGAGGTCGGTGGCCTTGTACAGGCGGCGGTAGAGGCCGCGTTCGAATATCACGCTGACCGCGCCGACCACGACGGCAGCAATGATCAGCGACGGAATGAACCCGAGCCCAATGGCGCGCGAGGTGAGCGATACGACGATATAGCCGCCCGCCATGGCGAAGGCGCCATGCGCGAGGTTCACAAAGCCCATCAGGCCCATCGTCACCGAAAGGCCAACGGACGTAATGAACAGGAACATCGCATAGGCCAAACCGTCGAACAGAATGCTGACGGCAATGATGGCGAAATGCGGCAAGAGTCCCATCCCCCGTATCGAAGAAAAACGCCGCCGCGCCGTTATGCGCGGCGGCGCTGGTTGGAGTCAAATGAACCAGCAATCAGGAGGCGCAGCGCCCGACCTTGAGAATTTTGCACTCGTCCTTCACGGCCTTCGTTGTGCCAAGGATGCGCTCGCCGAGCTTGCCATCAGGCTTGCGGTAAACCTCCATGGCATGTTCGTCCTGCACGATGTCGCGCGTGGCGGGATCGATCGCAACATGACCACGCGGGCCATCCGCCGACCAGCCTTTCATCGCATCGACAACTTTCGCGCCGTCCGAAAGGTTGCCGTTGAGCTTTTTGATCGTATCAAAAATGGCGTGCATCGTGTCCCAGCCTGCCGCGGACATGAAGTCCGGGTAGGAGTTGGCACCATAGGCTTTGTGCCATTCATCCTTGAAGGACTTGTTCTGCGCGCTGGTCAGGTCAACCGCATAGTGCCCCATCACGATGGTGCCGATGGCGGCGTCGCCCATGTCCTGAAGTTTGTTGTCGGGGATGAGGTCCATCGGCCCGATCAGCTTGATGCCGGCCTTGCGCATGCCGAGCTCGCCGTATGCCTTCATCACGCCGGTTGCGTGCGCGCCGGAGGGAATGAACACGTACATGCAGTCGGGCTGCTCATCCTTGATCTTTTGGAAGAAGGGCGTGAAATCTGGCACCTGCACCGGGCTGCCCATCGGGATTGAATCGGTAATCTTGCCGCCGACTTTTTCGAAGCCGGTCTTGAAGGCTTCGGTCGAATCCTTGCCGGGCGGGAAATCGGTATAGGCCATCGCGGCGGTCTTGCAGCCGATCTTGTCGTGCGCATAGGCGCCCATCGGATAGGCCGGGTGCCACATGCTGAATGACAGCCGGACAATGTAGGGCGACAGGTTCGTGATCCAGGCGGTGCCTGCATTCGCGATGACCATCGGAACCTTGGATTGCGTGATGACCGGCGCCAGCGCGATGGCAGATGGCGAGAAAACGAAGCCGGTGACGACCTGCACCTTGTCGTTCGTGATGAGCTCGGTGGTCACGGTCTTCGCCACTGCACCGGTTGGCGGACCTTCGTCGCGCTTGATGATTTCAACCTTGTGCGGTGCGATATCCTTGGCGTGAAGTTTTACGTAAAGATCGAACGCCTTGTCGATCTGGTGACCGAGATCGGCATTGGCCCCGCTGAATGGAAGCACGACGCCAATCTTGACGGTCTCAGCCTGAGCCGGTCCGCCCAACGCGAGGGCCAGGGCTGCCGCCCCGAGCCAACAAATCGTTCGCATCCTATCCTCCCTAGATACTTGAAATAGTTTGGAATCCCACTAATCGATGGGCTCATCCCGCGGCCCACTTGTCCTAAACTGGACTAATTCCAAGCCATTGGTCAATTGGGATCGGCGCGGCGCCGCGTCACGGTTCGGCGCAAATTAAATTCTTTACGGGTGACCTCAAAATGCCCAGCCGGCGCGGCTGCGCGTGCCGTACAGGCTGCCGCGTGAGCGCAAGAGCGTCGTCTAAGCTGCCGATTTGGAGCCGATCGCGGCGACCGAGCTGGTGACGGGCGCTGCAGTCGCGCCGTTTTGCCCCGCGACCATGTCGAGTGAGGCGACTTCGACCCGATTGCGGCCGCGTTCTTTCGCGTAGTAGAGCGCGTGGTCAGCCTGCGCCAGCAGTTCGGGCACATCGAGGACGGGGCCCTGGCAATGGACCAGGCCGATACTCACGGTGCCGCCAACCGGACGGCTGTCGACCTCTGTTGCCATTTGCGCGAAGCTCTCGCGAATCCGTTCCGCGACGGCGACCGCTTTTTCGCATGTGGTGTCGGCAAGCACCGCGGCGAACTCCTCCCCGCCAAGCCGGCCGACAAGGTCCGAGCCGCGCATCGACTTGCGCGCTGCCTCCGTGAATATTTCCAGCACGCGATCCCCGAAGGCGTGGCCGAAACGATCATTGATCGATTTGAAGTGGTCGAGATCGAGGACCAGTACCGCCGTGGGACGCGGATTTCCGAGGTGGCGCTTGGCCAGAATTGACGCGTCCTGCAAGAACGAGCGGCGGTTGGCGATGCCGGTCAGCGGATCGACCATAGCGGCGGTGCGATGGCGCAACTCCGTGCGCTCCTTTGCCATCGCCAGCAGAAGAAACGCACTCGAAATGGTGAGGAGGAGTGCCTCGAAGCTCAGGACCGTCATCCACACGCTGCCGAACACGCCCTCGCTGTTCGCCGCGACCGGCAGCAGCGCGATCATCGGCGTGCGCAGCAGGAACAGCGAACCATGTGCGAAAAACATGATGATCGCCGGCCATCGCGAGACAAGCGGCTCGCTGCGGCCGCGCCAGAATTCGTAGGCCGTGAGCCATATATAAGAGGTGATGATTCCGGCAACGATCAGGGATCGCGTATTGGCGTGGTCGGCCAAAACCGGAAGCCGGCAGATCAACAGCCAAAGAACCGCGCCGGTCACCAGATAAACCGGCTCCACGGGGCGCCCGTCAAACACGCGCGCGCCCGTCCAGGTGGCCGCATAGGCCGTAAACAGCAACGCATTGGCAAGATCAATACTGATGACGTCGGGAACTGACCCGTACATTCCGAACAGGGCGATCGACGTCAGTCGGATCAGATGGGCGAAGCCCCACCAACAGACGGCGTGCAACGCCATATTTTGCGCCCACGCAAACAGCAACAGCAGGCCGAGGATTGCCTCGACATAAGTCGTCACGAGAAAAAGCGTGTGGATGTCGAGTGTCATCGGTTCATGACTGCCTAGGCGCGAATGCCGGCTTCCCCCGTCGCCACGAATAGACGGACGGCCGGAAAAAACTGATGAATGAGCGCGCCGCTGTCAGCTCAATGCGCCTTTATGGTTTCGGGAACGTTTCCAATCCGACTGCAATCGTCGAAACTTGATTGGAATTGCAGGGCCAAATGCGCGATCGGGAAGCAATTCCCGGCCTTGTCGCCCCATTGGGCGTCTACTAGGTTGAAAATATCACCTCTAGCCCTTGGGGCCTTGGGACCGGGCATGCAAGTTCGCGACGGCACTATCGATACTATCGGCCATACACCGCTGATCAGGCTCAGGCGCGCTTCCGAGATGACCGGATGCACCATTCTGGGCAAGGCCGAGTTCATGAATCCGGGCGGCTCCGTAAAAGATCGCGCCGGACGGCAGATGATCCTCGAGGCCGAAAGGCGCGGCGAGTTGCGCCCGGGCGGACTGGTCGTGGAGGCCACAGCGGGCAATACGGGCATTGGCCTCGCCCTGGTTGCAAACGCGCGCGGCTACCGAACACTCATCGTCATCCCCGAAACGCAGAGCCAGGAAAAAAAAGACATGCTCCGGCTGTGCGGTGCCGAATTGGTCGAGGTGCCGGCGGCTCCTTATTCAAATCCGAACAACTATCAACATGTCGGCAGGCGGCTCGCACAAGAGCTCAAGAAGAGCGAAAAGAACGGCGTCATTTTCGCCGATCAGTGGAACAACCTCGACAATCGCAAGGCGCATTACGTCTCGACCGGACCCGAGATCTGGGAACAGTGCGAAGGCAAGATCGACGGCTTTGTCTGCGCGATCGGGACCGGCGGAACGATCGCCGGAACGTCCACATTTCTCCGTGAGAAGAAAAAGGACATCGTGATCGGCGTCGCCGATCCGCGTGGGGCGGCGATGTATCACCTGTTCAACGACGGACAGGCCAAGGCAACGGAAGGCGGCTCCATCACCGAAGGTATCGGGCTCGGCCGCGTGACGCCCATTATCGAGGGCCTCAAGGTCGACAAGGCCTACGTCATCCCCGACGAGGAAGCGCTGCCGCTCATTTTTGAAGTCCTCGAACATGAAGGTCTCTGCCTCGGCGGCTCGTCGGGCATCAACATTGCCGGTGCCATCCGGCTCGCCAGGGACCTGGGCCCGGGCAAGACCGTCGTCACGATCCTTGCCGACAACGGCAGCCGCTATCAGTCGAAACTGTTCAATCCGGATTTCCTGCGTTCGAAAAAACTGCCTGTCCCCGACTGGCTGGATCGCAGATCAAATATCAAACCACCGTTCGAGAAGACGTGAGCGGGACAATGGCGACCGAGTGCCTTTTCCGCGAGAATTCGTACCTGAAAAGCTGCGATGCACGCGTTGTGGCACTGACGGATCAGGGTGGCATCATCCTGGATCGGACGGTCTTCTACGCCACATCCGGCGGCCAGCCCGGCGATACCGGCGTACTATCGACAAGCAACGGTGAACGTATTCCGCTCGAAACCGCTATCTACACAGACGCTGCGAAAACCGAGATCGCGCATGTGCCTGCCACCGGCACCCCTGCCCTGAAAATAGGCGACACCGTTACCGCGACGATCGACTGGGAAAAACGATATGCGCGCATGCGGATGCATACGGCGCTGCATCTTCTGTCGGCCGTGCTGCCTTATGCCGTCACCGGCGGGTCGGTCGGCGACAGTGAAAGCCGGCTCGATTTCGACATCCCGGAAGCCGGGCTGGACAAGGACACGATCACCGCCAAGGTCAACGAAATGATTGCGAGCAATGCAGCTGTCAGCAGCCGCTGGATCACGGACGCGGAGCTTGAGGCCAATCCGGGTCTTGTCAAGACGATGTCGGTGAAGCCGCCGATGGGCACCGGGCGGGTGCGGCTTGTCGAGATCGCGGGCTTTGATTTGCAGCCATGCGGCGGGACCCACGTGCAGGCAACGGGAGAAATCGGCGCGGTTCGCGTCACCCAGATTGAGAAGAAGGGCAAACTGAACAGACGGGTGCGTCTGGCGTTAGTATAGATGGATCACAACGGCGGAGTGAAATAAGTCCGATGACCGCATCCAGTAACCCGACGAGCCGCTGGCTCAAGTCCGCCGAATGGCTTTCCGGCCAGATTGGCAAACCCGACGTCGTCGTCGTCGACGGGTCATATTATCTTCCAACTCAGAAGCGCGATGCCAAGGCTGAATATCTCGCGGGCCATATTCCCGGCGCCGTTTTCTTCGACATCAATGCGGTCGCCGATCACTCCACCGAACTGCCGCACATGCTGCCGGGACCGGACCAATTTGCCGAAGCCGCAGGCGCGCTCGGCATCTCCGAGGGCGACACCATCGTCGTCTACGACGGCAGCGGCCTCTATTCCGCGCCGCGCATTTGGTGGACCTTCCGCATCTTCGGCGCGCGGAATGTCTTCATTCTTGATGGCGGCCTTCCGGGCTGGAAGGCCGAGGGCCGGCTAACCGAAGCCGGAGACGTAAAACGCCCCAAGCGTCCATTCAAAGCTGAAATGGATACCGGCGCAGTGGCGATGCTTGGTGACGTGCAGATGGCAATCAATGATCGCCGTGTGCAGGTTGTCGATGCGCGCTCCACCGGCCGTTTTGCCGGACGCGAACCCGAACCGCGCGCCGGCCTGCGTTCCGGTCACATGCCCGGCGCGCTCAATGTGCCTTTCACGGAGATTGTCGAGAACGGCCGGCTTGCTTCTGCCGAGCAGATCGCACGGGCCTTCAAAAAGGCCGGCGTCGATCCGGAAAAGCCTATCATCACAAGCTGTGGGTCCGGCGTAACGGCGGCGATCCTCGCACTGGGTCTCGATGCGATCGGAACGCCGCCCGCGCGAATATATGACGGATCGTGGTCGGAATGGGGGGCGCGGCCCGATCTGCCCGTCGTCAAGGATTGAGGCTCTGGCTCAGCGCAGGATCTGACTGAGGAAAAGTTTGGTGCGCTCGTGCTGCGGGTGGGCGAAGAATTCGTCCGGCACGCTGCTTTCAATGATCTGTCCCTCATCCATGAACACGATCCGGTTTGCCACTTGGCGGGCAAACCCCATCTCATGCGTAACGACCAGCATTGTCATGCCGTCGTGGGCGAGTTCTACCATGGTGTCGAGGACTTCCTTGACCATTTCCGGGTCGAGCGCCGACGTCGGCTCGTCGAAGAGCATGATCTTCGGATTCATGCACAGGGCACGCGCAATCGCGACCCGCTGCTGCTGCCCGCCTGACAACTGACCCGGATATTTGTTGGCCTGCTCCGGAATCTTCACGCGCTGAAGATAATGGAGTGCAATCTCCTCGGCCTGGGCCTTTGGCAGTTTTCTCACCCAGATCGGCGCCAGCGTGCAGTTTTCAAGAACTGTCAGGTGCGGAAACAGGTTGAAATGCTGGAAGACCATGCCCACTTCACGGCGCACCTCGTCGATTTTTTTCAGATCGGCGGTAAGTTCGACACCGTCGACCATGATCGTACCCGTTTGATGTTCTTCCAGGCGGTTGATGCAGCGGATCATCGTCGACTTGCCCGACCCGGACGGTCCGCAGACAACGATGCGTTCTCCACCCGTAACCTTGAGATTGATGTCGCGCAGGACGTGAAAGTCGCCGTACCACTTGTTCATGTCGACAATCTCCACCGCGACCGCCGTATTGAGCTTGCCCGGCTTGAGCAGCGGGCCCGAATTTCCTGACGCGTTCATCGGCATCCTTTCACCGGCGATCGCTTTTGGCGAGGCGCGCTTCCATCGCCCGGGCATAGCGGGACATGCCGTAACAGAAGACTAGATAGAAAACTGCCGCGACGGCATAGCCGGTCGTGCTCGTCACCGGCGTCGCCCATTTCGGATCGATGCGCGACACTTCGATCGTGCGCAACAGGTCGAATATGCCGACGATGAAGACGAGCGTCGTATCCTTGAACAGGCCGATATAGGTGTTGACGATGTTCGGGATCGTCACTTTCAACGCCTGCGGCAAGATGATCAAGCGCATCATCTGCGAATAGCGCAGTCCCACCGCCATCGCGCCCTCGTATTGGCCTTTCGGGACGGCCTGAAGACCGGCCCGGACAACTTCGGCCATGTAAGCGGAGGCAAACATTGCGATGCCGATCAGCGCCCGCACGAGTTTGTCGGGCGAAAGCTGCTCGGGAACGAACAACGGCAGCATCACGCCGGCCATGAACAGCACCGTCACGAGGGGAACGCCGCGAACGAATTCGATAAAGACGGTCGAGAGCGATCGCACCATCGGCATGTGCGATCGCCGGCCGAGGGCCAGGATGATCCCCAGCGGAAGCGAGAACACGATACCCACCGAGGCAACGACGATCGTAACCAATACGCCGCCCCAGAGTACCGTATCCACCGGCTCCAGGCCGATCGCGCGCCACCCCGTCAGCAGAATGAACGACGATACCGGCATTACAACGAAGAAATAGAACGCACCCAAATCGCGCCTTGGTGCATTAAGCCACAGCAGCCATACCACGCCGATTGCAAGCATCGCGAAGAAGACGTCGACACGCCAGCGCTCGGGAATCGGATAAGAGCCGTAAATGAAATATGGCAGCCGTTCCCAGACAAAAGGCCAGCAGGCGCCTATTTCACGATGCTGGACGGATTCGAGACATGCATCGCGGTCGGTTCCGCTCCACACGGCATCGACGAAGAGAAATTTGACGAGTTCGGGGATTACCCAGCCGAGCAAAAGCGCGATCACGATCGTCAAGGCAATATTAAACGGTGTCGAGAGCAGGTTTTCCCGCAGCCAGCCAAGCGCACCGGTCATCGCCGCCGGATGCGGGCGTGGGGCGATCGTATCCCTGCGCACGAACGCAATCTCGGCAACGGCCAGTTCGCCTTCGGACATCGTCATGGGCGTTGAACCCTCATCGTTCCACCAGGGCGATGCGGTGATTGTAAATATTCATGAGCAGCGAGGTCGCGAGGCTGATAACGAGGTAGACCAGCATGGTGATGGCGACTACCTCGACAGCCTGACCGGTCTGGTTGAGGACGGTACCGGTGAAAACCTGCACCAGATCGGGGTAGCCGATCGCAACGGCGAGTGACGAATTCTTGGTGAGGTTCAGGTATTGGCTGGTCAACGGCGGGATGATGACCCGCATCGCCTGCGGCACGACGATCAAACGCAGGGTCGGCCGGGGCTTGAGCCCCAGCGAATAGGCGGCCTCGGTCTGCCCCGACGATACCGCCAGGATACCGGCGCGCACCACTTCGGCGATGAATGCCGCTGTGTAGATTGAAAGCCCGAACAGCAGCGCGGCGAATTCCGGAAGAATTTCAATTCCGCCGGCAATATTGAATCGCCCGGCTTGCGGAAATTCAAAGCCAAGCGGAAAGCGGGCAAGCGCAAACACAGCGAGCGGCAGGCCGGCGATGAGCACCGTCGTCACAGCCAGAACCGGGGCCTGCGCGCCGGTCCGTTCCTGCCGTTTGCGCGCCCAAACGTAAAATGCAATCGATGCGGCCACGCCCGCCAAAAACATGACTTCAACCCAGCCGAATCCGTCCTTGCTCACCGGCAGCGGCAGATAAGTCCGCGATTGTTGAGATAGGCGCCGCCCGGCACGACGATGCTGTCTCGGATGTCGGGCAAAGCCTTGAGTACGGCGTTGTACCAGAACAGCAATTGCAGCAGCAGTGGGATGTTTCTAATCGTCTCTACATAGCCCCCGGCGGCTTTCGCCAGAAGCCAGTTGCGCGACAATCGCGATATTCCGACGACAAAACCAAGGATCGTCGCGAAGATGATACCCAGCCCGGCGACCAGAAGAGTATTGAGCAAGCCGACCCAGAATGCCCTGCCATAGGTGGAGCCCTGCGCCGAATACGCGATGAGCGTCTGACTGATATCGAAGCCGGCGGTCTCGCGCCAAAAACCCAATCCGGAGGCAATGTTGGCACGCGCAAGATTTTCACTCGCATTGTGGGCGGCGCCATAGATCAGATAGGCTACGGCCGCGCACAGAATCGCCTGATATGCAACGCTCCGGACTCTTGGATTGTTATAGAAGGAAACCTGTGCGGGGCGCGTCTGCGCCCGATGCTCACTCGACATAGGCCCCCCGTCGGGCTCGCAGCCGTTACAACTCCTTCAGATCAGACCGCCGCCACGCTGTTTTGTCCGCGGCTCGGCGTTCGTAATCAGCGGACCGGCGGCGCGTATTGTATGCCGCCCTTGGTCCATAACTTGTTCAAGCCGCGCTCGATCTTCAATGGCGAACCTAGCCCGACGTTGCGCTCGAACGACTCACCGTAATTTCCGACCTGCTTGATGATACGGACTGCCCAATCCTTGGTGAGGCCCAGTTGCTCGCCGTAGTTGCCTTCGGTCCCAACGAACCGCTTGATTTCGGGATTGGTCGATTTCATTGCGTCATCGAGTGTTTTCGTCGAGATGTTGAGTTCTTCGGCATCCAGCATCGCAAACAACGTCCACTTCACGATGTCGAACCATTGATCATCACCATGGCGGACCGCTGGGCCGAGCGGCTCCTTCGATATGATCTCCGGCAGAATGATGTGGTCGTTCGGATTGGCGACCCGCAGGCGTTCGGCGTAGAGGCCGGATGCGTCCGTGGTGTAGGCGTCACAGCGGCCGGCGTCGTAAGCCTTTACCGCCTCGTTCGCGGTGGCGAAGGTCACGGTCTTGAGCTGCATTTTATGCGCGCCGAAATAATCCGCGAGATTGAGCTCGGTCGTAGTCCCCTGCTGCACGCAGACGGCGGCACCGTTGAGCTCTAGCGCCGAATTCACTTTGAGCGCCTTGCGAACCATGAAGCCCTGGCCGTCGTAATAATTTACGCCGACGAAGTTGAGCCCGAGCGAGGTGTCTCGCGATGAAGTCCATGTCGTGTTGCGGGCGAGCACATCCACCTCGCCCGACTGCAATGCGGTAAACCGGTCCTTGGCCGAAAGCGGGACAAATTTGACCTTGTTGGCATCATTGAGCACCGCGGCTGCAATCGCCCGACAAAAGTCCACGTCCAGGCCTGTCCAATTTCCCTGAGCATCGGGAAGGCCGAAGCCAGCAAGCGTCCCGTTGGCTCCGCAATTGAGCATGCCGCGGTCCTTTACCGCCTTGAGCGTTTGGGCGGACGCCCCCTGCGCGGCGACGGCGAGAGCTAGCGCGAGAACGGTGGCAAATCGCTTCATCTGACGGTTCCTTCAAAACTTTTTCGGATGCGGCAGCCATCCAGGACTCAAACTTTTCCTCGCTGGGTCTTGCCCTGGCGACGAACAGGTCCCGTTTTGACCGCTTCTCTCCCATAACCCCTTGTTGCGCGGCATCTCAGAACGATCAGCCTGCCGGGTCAAGGGGTTGACGCTTGCGTCTTGGGCAGACGTATATGTGTCGCGCGCCTCGAGGCGCGGCTAGCCAGGGCCCTCAATCGTATGGCGAAGAAAGCAAAAACCCCGACAAAACCGGAAACCAGGCTGGTTACATCAGGGCGGGATCCCAAAGCCTATCACGGCTTCGTCAATCCGCCAGTCTACCATGCGTCGACCCTGCTCTATCCCACCGCTGAAGATCAGGTTGCCCACCGCTCCCGCTATAATTACGGCCGCCGTGGCACGCCGACCTCCGAGGCGCTGGAAGAAGCTTTGCGTGAGCTCGACGGAGAAGGCTGCGCGGGAGTCGCACTGCTGCCCTCGGGCCTCGCCGCAATTTCGGCCGCCCTCCTCGCGACCGCCCGCGCCGGCGACCACATTCTCGTGACCGACAGCGTCTACCGGCCGACCCGAAATTTCTGCAATGGCGTTTTGAAGCGTCTCGGCGTCGAGACGACCTATTATGACCCATCGATTGGCGCGGACATTGCAAAACTCTTCAAGCCGACCACGCGGGCTGTGTTCGTCGAAGCGCCCGGCTCACAAAGTTTCGAAATGCAGGATATTCCGGCCATTGCCAAAATTGCGCACGCGAAGGGCGCAATCGTGCTGATGGATAACACCTGGGCGACACCATTTTATTTCCGCGCATTCGAAAAAGGTGTCGATCTCGAGATTCAGGCCGGCACAAAATATATCGGCGGCCATTCCGACATCATGTTCGGTTGTGTATCGGCGAATGCGGCGATGCTGCCCGCGCTCAAGGATACCGTCTATTCGATGGGTCTCTGTGTCGGACCCGACGACATGTACCTCGCGCTTCGCGGTTTACGCACGCTCGGTATCCGGCTGGCGAGACATTTTCAGTCTGGTTTGCGCATCGCGCATTGGCTCGAAAAGCGGCCCGAGGTCTTGCGTGTGCTGCACCCCGCGCTTGCAAGTGATCCCGGCAACGTGATCTGGAAACGGGACTTCACCGGGGCGTGCGGCCTGTTCAGTGTCGTCCTCAAGCCGACAAGCGAAAAGTCGGTGCATGCATTTCTCAACGAACTCGCGCTTTTCGGGCTGGGATATTCGTGGGGCGGATTTGAAAGTCTGGCGATTCTTTTCGACTGTGCCGAATACCGGACCGCCACAAAATGGGCACCGGGTGGTCCCACCATCCGGCTTCACATTGGGCTCGAGGATACGGACGATTTGATTGCCGACCTTGAGCACGGATTTGCCGCATTGGCCGCCAACAAATAGTTCACCACACCTCCCGCCGGTCGAGGCACGCATAAAAATCCCGCCGGCGAACCGGCGAATTTTCTTGTAAATCAAGCCATAAAATCAACGCGAGTCTATTTTACTTTTTCCGTGCCTTCAGCCGGCGATGCGGGGCTGGCACGGGGGTGTCGATCACGCTGCGGCCGCAGTTCCGCCGCTGCGCATGACGAATTGCAAATTGCGAAGATAGACGAACACACCGAACGCCTGCCCAATGATGAAGACAGGGTCACGGCGATACAGCGCATAGCCGAGCAGCATCAATCCACCGCCGATGGAAAAGATCCAGAATGTCGTTGGGACCACGCTCCTTCCCGCGCGCTCTGACGCGATCCACTGCACGACAAATCGCATCGCGAACATGATCTGTGCGACGTAGCCGACAAGAATTCCCCAATCGGCGTTACCGATGAACACGTCGTGCAGATAACCGCCGACTGCCTGCGCAATATCAATCAACATGAGTTAGCCTTTCGGTTGCGCGAGATTCGCCATCGACGCCGGCGGCCACGCGCTATTCCTCTATGATTTCAGGATTTCGTTTTTTGCGACGGATCAACCACCACACGCCGGCAAGATCCATTATGCCGACCCACAGCCTGTCCCACATTCCGTAGTTGGAGACCCCATGGGCGCGCGGCCGATCCACCACATCGACATAAGCGATGGCATAGCCTTCCCTGCGCACCAGCGCAGGCAGAAACCGGTGCAGGCCATCGAAGTATGGCAGCTTCAGAAACACCTCGCGGCGAAATGCCTTCAGGCCGCATCCGGTGTCGCGTGTGCCGTCGCGAAGCACCGCGCCGCGCACTGAATTGGCGATCCGCGATTGCAGTTTCTTGAAGCCGCTCGCCTTGCGTCCGATGCGTTGACCGGCAACCAGCCCGGTCCGTGGCGCACCCGCCTCGATCGTACGAATGAGCGCCGGGATGAATGCAGGGTCATTTTGCCCGTCACCGTCGAGCGTCACTACAAGCGGAGCGCGTGCCGCAGCCACACCACTTCGCACTGCCGCCGATTGCCCGCAGGATTCGCGATGGCGGATGCGCCGCAGCCAGGGAAATTGCGCCATGAGCTGCCTGAGTTCCTGTTCGGTTGCGTCATTCGACCCGTCGTTGACGTAAACGACCTCGAAATGCCACTGGCCATCGATAGCCTTGGCAATCTCGCTCACAAGTGGCGCGATGTTGCCGGCTTCGTTACGCACCGGCACCACAATGGACACCGCCGGATCGGTCGTGTTCATGGCGCGATGTCTTATGGGGCCAGCAGCCCGCGGGCAACCGCTTTGATGCGTCTGAGCGAAGGACCCGGATATTGGTGAATTTCCCCATCCAGGGACGCGGAAAAGCCAAGCCGCCGGTGCGCAAAGTAGCTTCGCACCATCATTGCCCCAACGATTCCGACCAGGGCGCCGGCCAGTACGTCGGTCGGGTAATGCGCGGTCACAATCACCCGGCTCAGCGCAATCAACAGGGCATAGACCAGCAGCGCCGTCCGGGCGCGCGGCCATAGTGTGCCAAACGCAACCAATACGGCGAAAGCCGTCGTGGCGTGGCCTGATGGCATGCCGGCATAGGCCGCCTTCCAGACAAAGGGACTATATAGAAACGGATCGAGCGTACCGCCCACCATGGGCCGTGCCCGGCCGATAATGCGCTTGATGATCGTCACGAACAGACTTGGCACCGCGATTGCCGTGAATAGGAAACCGACGCGAACCATGACCGCCGCAAGAATCCGCTGCGAAAATGGCGTGAGCACCGGTGGCAATGTCGCAAGCGCCAGAAACAGCAGGCCGAGCGGCCATAAGAACCAGCCCGATTTTCCATAGTCGGTTATTTCGTCGAAAATCGAAATGATCCAGCGCGGGAGGTGACCGACTCCGCGGATGGCAGCGCCATCCACTGTCATCATCAAAATGGCAAACCCGACGATGACGATACCGGTAATCAACACGAGCGCGCCTGGCGCCAGCAAGCCCAATTGCCGCGGACGGATGCGCGGCGGGCGCACCAGAATATTGAGGGCCGTCATCACATTGTTTGCACAGCGCCGCAGAACCAAAGCCGCCTCACCGTCCATGCGGTTTGATCCGTTCGCGAGAACTCATGGGTTCGCCTGCGAGCGAAATATTGTCAATAACACCGGCTTTCCGACGCTGATATTGAACCCTTCAACACGTTGGCTGAGTGAATAGCGCAATCCGATCGATTCGGCTCTCTGGACGAAACTACGCTCGCTGCGCGAGTTCAACGAGCGCAAAATGACAGCTCCCGGAACGGAGGAAATCCGCAGCGCCGGCACCGTCCGTAAATCGAGTGTCCGTGCCCAGCAGAAATACAAGGCTCGGTTCCTGGTACGCGAATGTCGACACGGCCAGTGGATTCTTGCATTCCGCCTCATCGATGACATCGGCAACCATCGCGCTCGGAAAGAGCGACGGAAGTGATCGGAACGTCACCGCATAAACCGTTATAGCTACCAGCACCGAGGCGACCATGCCTCGCAGCAAAGAGCGTTCGGGCCCGTCCACTTCGTATAGCCACCACGCGAACAGCCCGCAGATCACGGCGGCAGCGGAAAATGGCCACGCGATCAACCCAAGATCGCGGCCGAACATGATGAAGGCAACCAACACGGCGATTGCAATGGCGCCCGGAAACAGGAACCAGCCGACGGTCCCGCGCACGATCCAACGCGCTTTGTACAGCGTGCCGGATTCGAGGACGCCCGCGATCAGAATGGCAATGGCCGGATAGAGCGGCAAAACATAGTGAGGCAGCTTGGTCATCACGACTTCGAACACAAGCCAGGACGGGACAAGCCACGCGAGCAGAAAGCGTGTGCCCGGTTCATATCGGGCTTTCCAGATTGCCGGCGCCGCCAGTCCGGCGAGAACCGAGCCGGGCCAGAAGGTGACCCAGAACAGAATAAAATACAGGCCGGGCGGTGCGCCGTGCGCCTCCTGACCGCTTGTGACCTTGTCGAGCATGTCGTGGCCAATCGCCTGGACAAAGAAGCTGTCACCCGACTTTGCGACGATCGCCGCAAACCAGGGCAGCACCAGGATCGCCATCCAAATAAACCCGGCAATCGGCCGCAATGACCAGATCCACTTCGCCGACCGATCGGCGAATGACAGCGCCACCGCCGTCAGGACCACGAACATCAGGATCAATGGACCTTTCAGCAAAATTCCGCCGGCGCACGCCGTCCACAGAATGCCGGGCACGATCCAGCCGGTGTTCAGTTCTGGAACCCGCACCTTGCCAAGATAGATGCGCGCCATGGCACCCAGCGCAGAGACCGACGTGAACAGCAGCATGGCATCCGTTTTTGCGAGGCGCGCTTCGACGCCAAGCAGCACCGAACTCGCCATCATCAGCCCTGCGACCAAAGCAGCGCGGCGCGTGACAAAGGCAAGCGCGGCCCAATAAGTCACCAATACTGCGAGAGTGGCACCGAGGAGCGAGGGCAAGCGATAGAGCCAGATTGTCGTGTGCGCCTGCGGCACGCCGAGCGCATCGCCTGCCCTTACCGCTGCTGCCTGCAGCCAGTAAATTCCGGCTGGCTTCTTGTAACGAACCTCGTCCTGGAAGCGGATGTCGATGTATTCGTGCGTCTCCAGCATCTGCTTCGTCGCTTGCGCAAACCGCGCCTCGTCGCGATCCACAGGTGGAATTTGGAAGAAGCCGGGCACGAAGGCCAAAAGTGCGAACAGGACAAGCAGCACAACGGCACGCCAGTGCGAAACAGTGGCATAGTCGAGCACGGCCACGAGGCCGCGCCCGGACTCAAGCGATGAACGTGTATTGCCGGTCGCCGTGCTCACCTTCAGGTCCTTGATATCCGCGCTTGTGGCAGGACAATAGAGCGTAGCCCCTGCACTGTCATGCTCGGCGCTATTGCAGTCGTACCGTCACACTGTCAGTGGCACCTGCTGCATCCAAGACGGTCAGGCGCACGAATCCCGGCCCATCCGGCTGAAAGAACAATGTGCGACTGGCGCCATCGGCGGCGAGCGGCACGCCATTCATCATTACGATCAATGGCGCGCGACCCCCGCTGATTTTCAGCGCCACCGGATTGGGCGGCCCGCTCGCCGCCAGCTCCAGGCGAGCGCCATCCGGTGGAAACATGATGTGGGGTCGTGCGGCAACTTCACGCAAGCCGTTGCCGGCGTTGAACCGCTGCAGCGGCGGCGGAAGTTTGCTGTTTCCGGCAAAAATCACGCCTTTCGGCGGGCGTGATAACGGCGACAGAGTAAGTCCCGACCGCACAAAAGCATCGAATAAGATCGGCGCGGCGGATGCACGGCCAACCAGGCCCGGGACCGGTGCACCGTCGGGCCGTCCAACCCAAACACCCACGGTCATCCGGCCATCAAAGCCGATAGCCCATGCATCACGATATCCGTATGAGGTGCCCGTCTTGAATGCGATACGCCCGGCCGGTGCGTTTTCCGGGGGTGGAGCGCCGATGAGAATATTGCCGACATACCAGGCTGCAGCCGAGTCGAGCAGACGCCGCGTTGCCTGGCGCGGAGAATTTTCGCGCTCGACGAGCGATACCGCCGAACCTTGCCGCGCCAATCCGGTATAGAGCATGACAAGGTCCGAGAGCCGGACGCCTACGCCACCGAGCCCCATTGCGAGACCGGGCGCCTCGTCCTTGGGCAGCACCAGAGCGGCGCCGGTCTGAACGAGCCGCGCACGAAGACGACTGACTCCTACTTTGTTGAGCACCGCAATCGCGGGGACATTGAGCGAGAATTGAAGCGCCCGGCGCACAGTGACCGTACCCTGAAAAGTGAGGTCAAAATTTTCCGGCGCGTAGCTGCCGTAGCGAGTGGGCTTATCGTCGATCAGCGTTTCCGGGTGGATGAGGCCGTCTTCGAAGGCAAGGCCATAGATAAAGGGCTTCAACGTCGACCCGGGTGACCGCAAGGCCTGCGTCATATCCACCTGGCCGGCGCGGCGCGCATCTGAATAGTCCGCAGAGGCAATGCGCGCTCTCACCTCACCGCTGGCATTGTCGACCGCGATGATTGCGATCGAAATCTCGGGGCCGAGGGCGCGCGCACGCTCATAGGCAAGCTCCTGGAGGCTCTTCTGCAGACCGAGGTCGATCGTCAGCCGATGAACGCGTCGATCGGGCTCGAGCGCCAACACCTGATCGGCTGCCTGCGGAGCGAGCATCGGCAATTGGATGCGCGCAAGTGGAACCGGTTGTGTCCGCGCGCGTGCGATCTCGTCAGGTGGCGCAACTCCAGCCGAAGCGATCCGATCGAGCACGCGATCGCGCGCGGCCCGGGCGGCATCCGGATAACGATCGGGCCGGCGCAATTCCGGCGACTGCGGCAAGGCGACCAGAAGTGCAGCCTCGGCGAGTGACAGCTTGCGCGGTTCCTTGCCGAAATAAGCCAGAGCGGCCGCACGCGTGCCTTCCAGGTTGCCGCCATAGGGCGCCAGCGTGAGGTAGAGGCCGAGAATTTCGTCCTTGCCGAGCGCGCGCTCAAGCTCGATCGCGCGGGTAATCTGGCGCAGCTTGGCACCAAGGTTGCGATGCTCGCGCGGCTCCAACAGCCGTGCCACTTGCATCGTGATGGTCGAGCCACCCGACACGATATGGCCGCTGGTCACAAATTGGAACGCGGCACGCGCCATTGAAAACGGGTCGACGCCCCAATGCTCGTAGAATCGCTTGTCTTCGTACGCAAACAGGAGCCGGAGAAAACGAGGATCGACGTCCCCGACCGTCGTCGGCAGCCGCCAGCGGCCTTCGCTGGTGGCGTAGGCCCGCAACAGCCGGCCATCACGATCAAGCACGACGTGCGAATATTCGAGATTTGTCCCGAGTGGTGTCGGTCCGAGCGCATAGACCCAGCCTGCGCCGGCAACTCCAATCGCGGCGACGACCGCGCCTGCCCCGGCGATAATTCGCTGCCAACGTTTCATTTGGTTGCGATCTCGACCGACCCGGTCGATGTGCGCCCGAACCGGTCCGGGCGATACATGTCTTCGACCTTCGCTTGCGGCAGCACATAACGTCCCGGCGATACTGCACGCACGACATAGGCAACCGTGAACACGGGCGGAGAATCCACGTTGCGATCGAACGCCGCGGTGAAATGATCGTCGCGGAACTCGCTGTTCACCGGTTCGGCCGCATCGGCGATCCAGTCGAGTGCGCCGGTCTCGCCCGATGAAACCAGCCGCGGATTTTCTATTTCGAAGCCCGCCGGCAGATAGTCGGCGACGATGACGCGGCCGAACTGCGGCTGCGGCTCGGTCATTTTGAGCACAACGACGAAGCGCTGGTTCTGTACGACCTTGCTCGGATCGACTTTGTCGCCGTCAAGCGTGTGATAGCTGCGCTCGATCTTGAAACCTCGCTCGGCGGCAGGCTCCGGCACGAGCGGTGCCCCGCTTACGGACACTACGGCCTGAACATTCCCTTCGCCGCGGTTCTGCACGGCGAGCGTCGCCGCAAGGTCATCCGGCCGGAAACTACGATACAAAGCCCCTTGTCGTGCCTCCCCGTTCACCGAGAGCGAGATCGCGTTGAGCTGTTTGGCGAGGGCACGTGCCGCAAGCACCAGCCACGCCGCTTCCTGCGTGGATGTGGACACCGACAAGGTCCGAGCCGCATCGATACGAACCACCGCATCATCGATTGTCTTCTGGGGAGCGCGGCCTTCGGACGCAAGCGTCACCAGTGCCGCCGCGTCTCGCAGGGCCGAGCCGAAATCGGCGCGTCCTAGATCGAGCTGGGGCTGCGGCGCAATCGCATTGAGCGCAGCGAGATAGACGTTGTCGGCCCGCGCCTTATCGCCAACCATTGCCAACGCCGCCGCAATTTGTGCCTTCGCGACCGGCGTCGCGACATCGACGAGCTTGACGTCTGCGATATAGCGCAGGTCGCCAATCGGCGCGGTGCCGTTGCGGGCAAGCACGTAAAGCGCGTAAGCGAGATCGCGGCCGCCATCCTTGGCCGGATCGGGAGCCGTCGCGACATAATTACGCAGCCGGTCGACCGCGAGCGTGTAGGCTGTCTGCGGAACGTCAAATCCTCGTGCGCGTGCACGCGTGAGAAAATCGGCAATGTAGGCATCGAGCCATGGATCGTCGCCTCCCACGGACCAAAGTCCGAAAGAACCGTTCGATCCTTGCCGCGCCAGCAATCGAGGAATGGCATCCTTGATACGCTGATCGATCTCGCCGTCGGGGGCGAGCTGCGATTGCGTTGCGAGTTCGTTGACATAGAGCATCGCCATCGCCCGGCTGGCGATCTGCTCCGAGCAGCCAAACGGATATCGATCGAGCGTATTGAGGAGTGTCGCAGCATCGAGCGACGTCGACACTGCAACTGACAAGCCGGCACGGCCGGTCCCCGGCACAAAGTCCGCGAACAGATCTTTCGACAACGTCAACGTCTCACCCTTTGCGAGCGCGCGGACCGTGCGGCGCGTCAGAATTTGTGTCGCCGGCCGTACGTCGAGAGCGTAACTGCGTTCAAGCGCAAAATTGCTCGGCCCTGAAACCTTTACCGTGACCGTCCCCGGTCCGGCGCCGGACGCCGTGATCGGCAGGGAAAGCTTGTCACGCTGCTTCTCCGCGAGCTTGAGTATCTGCGGCTTGTCGTCATCGATCTTGATGATTCCGTCCGTATAGACGGCCGCCGTGTATTCGCCTGCCACGCCTTCCACGTTGTCGAATTCAAGCTGCAGGGCACTGCGATCACCGGTTCGCAGGAAACGCGGCAGGGTCGCCGTCAACACCACCGGATCACGCACGATGACGTCGCCGAATGCCTTGCCGACTTTCTCTTTGCTCCACGCAACCGCCATCACTCGAACCGTGCCGGCGAAGGCGGGTATCTCGAACTGAACCTGCGCAGTGCCGTCGCGGGCAACCGCGACGATGCCGGAATAAAGGGCAAGCGGCGCCTGCGTCGGTGGCGAACCGGACAATTCAGCGCCCGCCGCGTCGCCGCCCGAGCGAATTTGCCCCCGCACCCCCTGCATCCCGTCGATCAATTGGCCGTAGAAATCGCGAATCTCGGCCGTCAGCCGCCGCTGGCCGAGGTAGAAATCATCGGGCGCCGGTGGCTTGTAGTTGGTCAGGTTCAGAATGCCCACATCGACTGCGGCAACCACGACACGCGCTTCCTCACCGGCGGTAAGCCCCGCAAGCTTGATCGGCACGTTCAGCGTTGCATTCGGCCGCATCGACGTAGGCAAATTCATATCGATGGCGAGCGTGCGCGCGGCCTTGTCGATTGAAAACCATTGCACGCCGATGGCACGGCCAGGCATGCGTTGTGCGGGCACGTCGAGGGGGCGCCGCAGCGTGGCAACCATGTAGGCGCCAGTTCCCCAGTCGCGGCCGACACTGAGGCCAACCCGCGCGGTGCCGGCTTTTACATCCTGCGACTGGCTGGCGACCAGGCGATCCGTGAATACGTTGACGGTGAGCCTGCCTGCCGTTCGTGCTGTCACCGCGACATTCAACGTGTCGCCTGGTTTATAGTCGGGCTTGTCGAGCGCTACTTCCAGCAGGTCCGGCGTGTCCGCGGTCGACTCCGCATAGAATCCCGCATCGAAGTTGACCGAAGTAATCGGGCCGTTCGGCTCGCCGGTCGAGATTTCGAGACGATAACGGCCCCATTTCACCGGCAGCGACAGTCGCGCCGGCTTGTCGGCGATGGTATCGAGCGCGCCGCTTGCGACACGCTCGGTACTTTTGATCGGTTCGTATTCCCACTGACCGCTCTGCTGGTACCATTGGTAACGCGTTTCTATCTTCAGCAGATCGTACCGAAGACCGGGCCGCGCCATCGTGCTGCCATCAGGCGCCACCGAAACAACGTCGAACTCGGCATTGGCGCCATCCTCAAGCGAGCGGCCCGAAAATGTCGGCTTGATGCCGATCATCGGTGCATTGGGCGTCACCGGAAGGGTCAGCTTGCGCTCGACGGCCCGACCGCCCGATTCCGCCATGCTGACGGTGATTTGCGCCTCGAGTGGCCGGCTGCTCGCGGGCAGCTCGGAAAGCTTGACTGGAAATGTCGCTTTTCCTGACGCGTCGGTGGTCGGAAGGTCATCAAGTTCATCCCGGACGGCCGTAATTTCGTCGTCGGCAAGTCCGAATGCATAACCTGGGAAGCCCACCCGCTCCTTGGCAACTCCGACCGTCACTTCTCCGGAAAGCTCAAGCTTGGATGCCGGCGCGCCGTAAAGAAAATGCCCGTCGACACTGAGTTGCGCCGGCGTGTTCCGCGAGATTTCCTTGGCCTGCGAGGCGAGGTTGAACTCGATGCGATCCGCGACATAGTCCTCGACCATGAAGGTCGTCTCGCCGACCGGCGGGCGTTTCGGATCGGTATAGGCCGCTACGCGCCACGTACCGGTTGATGCCGAAGCCACGATCGGCACATTCAGGCTGTGTCCGCCGAGCCCCTGATCGGCCACAAGCGCGCGGCGGTACTCGACCCCATCGGGGCGCTCGACGACCAGCGTGAGTGGCACATTCGGCGCGGCGGACCCGCGCGCATCGCGCAACAGCGCGGTGACGGCAACGGTCTCGCCGGTCCGATAGACGCCTCGTTCCGTGTAGACGAATGCATCGAGCCCGACCGGTATAGGCCGACCGGCAACGCCGCGGTCAGACAAATCGAATGCAGGCGCCTTTAGGCTCAAGAATGCATAGTCATTCTTTTCGCTGGCGACGATCGCGGCAGGAGCGGCGCCGCCCTCGCCGCGCGCAAGGCCCGCCTCGAAATGAATGAAACCATTGCGATCGCTCTGACGGACGGCAAGCACTTCGTTGTTGCGAGCCATCAGGCGAACCTCAACGCTGCCGCGTGGCTCGGCGCTTGCGAGCGAGTGAATGAATACGTCGATGCCGTCATGGGTCGAATAGGCGGTCAGACCGAGATCCGAAACGATGAACCATTGCGTCGCCTGCTGGCCGTAGTCATTTGTAACGGCATCCTTCGGCTCCGCCGTCATCGCATAAATGCCCGGGCCGAGATCCTTGACCGCCTGATCGAGCGGAAAGGCAGTTGTCACCTCAGTGTTGAGTTTTGGTTCAATCGCCAGCTCGCCGCTCCAGACTTTGGCGCCACGCTCGTTTGCCAATCGATCGGCCTGGTAGTGGCTGAGATTGCGCTGGAAGTCGTAACCGAGAAGCGTATCGATGAGGTTGCGATCGCCGATGCGGAAGATCGATAAGGCAACCGCGTTGGTATTGACGCTAAGCACGGGAATGCCGCGCTGACCCGTGCGCGGCAGCACATAGGCCTTTCCGGAAAAACGTACGAATGGCTTCCGGTCGCGAACAAAGATCGTGAACTCGGCGGACTTCGCGAGCGTTTCCTTGACCACGGAGGGCAAGCCCGCCCGCAGTGTCACGGAATAGCGTTCACCGTGTTTGAGCCCTTCCACGCAAAGTTGCTTTTCCGCTGCCGAGATCGCCGGCCTGTCGACACCTGCGACCGCGACGTAGGGGGAAAAGTCCGTACGACGGCCAGGCAATTCCTCCGAGAACTGAAAGCAGGCGCGCGGCGATATGAAATCGGAATCCACTGAATAATCGAGCAGCCGGAAGCCATGCTCGGCCCGCAGCTTTTCGTACTGGCTGCGGAGCTCGGCGGTCTCGCGCAGCTCAAGCGAAAGACGCAGTGAATCGAGCGCGCCACGCCATTGCTTTCGATCCGCGAGCGTTCGGCCAAGGACAGAGAGACTGTCCGCCTCCAGCGTGCGGTCAGGCGCACGCTGATACGCCACATATGCGGCGGTCGAAGCGCGATCAAGCAGCAGGGCCTTCTCCCGCTCGTCGCGAGGCCGGATCTGAAGCACCGCGCGGGCAAGGCGCAGCCAGCTTGATGCGTCCTCGGGGGCAACGGTCACGAGTTGTCCGAGCACCAGCATGCCGGTGCGAAAGTCGTTCTTTTGAAACGCGGCATCGGCGTCCCGCCGCAGGGCGGTGGCGGGCTTGGTGACCGTGCCCGCGTCCGCCTTGATCTGGGCTTCGAGCTTGATCGCCGCTTCATCGAGCCCGCTTTCCTTGAAAGCCTTGTCGGCCGCCAGCGCCGGAAACAGGGCAAAGGCAATGAGCACGGCGGCAAGGCCGGCGCGAACGACACAACGCATGGGGCAAAACCTCCGGAAGCAGCTGCTGGCCGCAACTATCATTTCAGTTCCCGATGGTGTCGAGGACATGGCCGCCGACTTAGGGACTATGGATAAAAGAGCGAGGAACAGCGCCATCGAAAACTGGTCAAATGATCAAATTGTTTGGACAATATCCTCAGAGACGACATGAACTACTTCAAAAATCACCGTAAGGGCTTCATCTAACAGTAGAAATAGTCACAGGGGCCTCGGGCCGTGTCATCCGCCCTGCTCGACCACGATCCATTAAGCGACGGGGACGGACAGAGCGGGGTGGCGGCAGCCAGCCCGCCGCTTTTTGCACCAATCGCCGTGGACGGGTAAGTAACCGATGTTGCGTCGACCCCGTAGCTCAGCCGGATAGAGCATCAGCCTTCTAAGCTGAGGGTCGCTGGTTCGAATCCAGCCGGGGTCGCCACTTTTTCAACGGGTTAGTAACGGGCACTCATCGCAGGCCGCATAATTCACGACGTCATCCCCTTTTATTGTCCGCTTTCCCCCTCAAAGCGGCCAGTCGCCGGCCATAAGCGGACATCGCGCGGTGCAATCGCAGCATCCGCATTAGAGCTGAACCGACATTCGAATATTTTAAGAATTAATCGCTAGGATTGGGTTTACGTATTTTTAATTCATGGCGCAAAAGCCGAAGTTCTCCAGGGTCCATTCCATGTTGCACCACAGGCCACTGATTGCAGAGCTTGAAGATGCGGTGCGGCGTGGTTCAAAGGAAAAACGGGTCGAGACCCTCAGGCGCATCACCGATCTATTTTTGGGCGAACGCGAGCAGCTCAACGAAGCTCAAATTCAGGTGTTTGACGAGGTCTTGGGTCATTTGATGGCGCGAATGGAATCAAACGCGCTCATCGAGTTGAGCGAGCGGCTTGCGCCAATCAACAATGCCCCCATCAAGGTCGTACACACGCTTGCGTGCGACGATGAAATCGCCATCGCCGGCCCTGTTCTATCGATGTCGGATCGTTTGAGTGCGCCTGATCTTATTGAAATCGCTGCGGCCAAGAGCCAGTCCCACCTGCTTGCGATTGCGCAGCGCAGCAGCCTAAGTGAATCCTTGACTGATACGCTGCTCGAACGCGGCGATCGCAACGTCATCAACAAACTGGCGGAAAATGCAGGTGTCCGGTTTTCTGAAAAAGCATATGCCTATCTCGTAGACAAAGCCGACGCCGATGAAACACTTCTGGAAAAGCTCGGCTTACGTCTGGATATCCCGCTCCATATTTTCCGACGCCTTTTGGAGCGCGCCACCGAGGCTGTGCGGTCGCGCCTTTTGGCCCTGGCTACGCCAGAAAAACGGGATGACATCAATGAGATACTGGCCAGTATTTCGAATGACGTGATCGAAAACGACGACCACGTGGACAACGACTTTGAGGCGGCCGAGCGATTTATTCAGTTGGTGCATGAAAAAGGAGAGCTTGATCAGGTAGCGCTGTTAGGCTTTGCAAAAGCGCGCCAATACGCGACAACATTGACCGCACTTTCGACGTTGTGTTCTGCGCCCGTCAATGTAATCAAAAACATGTTGCAGGACGGCCGCAATGAGCCACTGCTGGTGCTATGCAAGGCTGCAGGATTTTCGTGGCTCACCCTACGTTCCCTGCTGCAAGACGATTTGCTCGGCAGGGCAGCCACGGATGACGAACTTAAGAAGTTGAAAAGCGACTACAACAAGCTTTCACACGCGACAGCTAAAAAACTGCTCGATTTCTGGTGCGAACAGCACAAACCCTGAAAATTATGGCGCTGGAAGTGCAACCGTGTCGGCTTGCCCGGGGAAGCGTTGAACCTGGGGGCATGTGCGGACATTTGCTTCAGAAGAACTTCCAAAACCTGATGTTACTTCACTTGCAGAACGACAGAGCCTTCCGAGACAATGAGTGCAGGAGCACTGACATTTGCGGCGTTCTTCGCAATCCAATTCGCAGCGATCTGTAATCGGCGCCAAACAAAAACCTCGGAACATTTCCCGGGGTTTTGCTGTCTGTAACGGCCTATAATTCAGAGAGACCATCTCAGTAGAATTTATAGTTCAGCCCGACGCGAATGACATGATCTCGAACATCGCTCGTCATCGTGAAAGTATGTCGACTTAACGGGTCTGGTACGACATCGGTATAGCTGCCAAGGTCGAGGTAGAGATATTCGACCTTGGCGCTCCATCCGCCCACGATATGTCGCTCGACGCCGCCGCCGATCGACCATCCGCTCAGGTTGAAATCGGCGCTTCCGGCGGCATCAGTCGGAGTGAAGACGCGAAAGTCATTATGGACTTTTGCCCAAGCCGCGCCGCCCGTCACATAGAGCAGCCAGTCGCCAGTCGCGTAGCCGAGCCGTGCCCGCAACGTTGCAAACCATTCTAGCTTTTGTTCTTCGGTAAAATAAAATTCATTGCCGGGATCGCTGCACCCAGCGCCAGTACAATTCGAGGCGCTTTGGTTCGTACCCTGGATATCACCCTCGACGCCGGCGACCCAATTAGGTGCGAATTGGTAATTATAGCCGACCTGGCCGCCGCCGGCTAAACTGCCAGGTGTCATCGTGAACGATGCGATGGAACGGCCAGTCGTTGCATCCATCTCAGTATTTGAGTTGTGCGCGAAGCTACCGCCGGCGTTCACACCGATATAGAACCCGCTCCAGGACCAGACTGGCGACGCTGCTGACGCGATCTGTGTAAATGCGATAACCGAAACGGCAGCTAAGAACGTGATTGAAACTCGATACATTGAAAAAGCCCCCGGTAATCCGCTTGAATGATTATCGAGGAGCGACCTTGAGGCAAGGCGGGTGTTCCCAATTCCGGTGAATTTCCACAATTGTGGCAGTCGCGCCACACCGATCCACGCCACCATCCGGCACACAGCAAAGTGTTTGGGGCGATAACGCGAACGGATTGCATAAACTTCCCAAAGTCCGCTTTAAGTCAAAGCAGAGCGCACAAGCTCATGTCTGCTTGGGGCCGTACGCACGGACCTCGTTTCACCATCAGCCTGAAGCGCAGCACCCGAAGGCGATTGGAATGTCCGCTAAGTGCCCAACGCGGCCAACGCACAGCAACATGTTCGACGAAGACAGTCCCTGCGGGCTCTCAATCGTTGTTTAAAGCAACGCCCCCGAGCGCCGGACCCAAGCAACTGTGAAGTAGCTCACTCTCATCACATTGGAACACATGGTAGTCGTCACTCTCAGGAGGCGATTTCCAATGAACAATCAAAACACAAAATCAACCCGTGAGAACCACTCGGAGGTGGCCATAGCCTCTATTTGGCTTTTCTTGCTGGCGCTGGTGGTTGCGGTCGAGCTTATATCGCTGCTCATGTCACGTTCGATGTTAGCGGCCATTCACTAGGTAACATCGAGCAAGAGACATTCCGGCCCGGTTGCATGGAGACCGCCTCGCGGCGATTAGAAGAAGAAAAGAGGCAGCCGCAAATTTGTGCAAAGGGATTCTCAAAACCGTTCTACCCTTCCAAGTCTTGAGCCAATTTAGCAGACCCAACCCCGGCGAGGTTTCTGTTTATCGGGGTGTACGAATCCCGCGCGGTGGGGTCAGTCACTCGGTCCGCCGGGGGCCCTAAGCGGCGAGCCAGGCGGCTTTAGGGAGGATAGTCATCGCGGCTGGGCGATATGGCTCACTCTGCCCCATTGAAGAACCCCTGCCGCCATTTTCTCGTGAATTCCCGCGGGCCAACCCGTGTCGCCCCAATGACGCCCCGACGTCATTGGGAAACCCATAATTAACAAGTTTGGCACACCAATAGCAGCGGGGGACGTCCATTCCCTCGGTTTGAGCGCGCCTGAACGGCATGACCGAGACACCTGCTCCATCCGCGAAAGCCGTCAGCGGCGCGCCTGCGGTCGAATCACCGCCGCTTGCTCCCGACGGCACGCCGCTTTGCTATGTCGTCGACGAAGAACCCAGCATCCGGCATTTCCTGTCCCTTGTACTGCACGGATCAGGCGTTGACGTTGTCGAGTACGCGGACGGCGCTGCAATGCGCAAGGCCATAGAAACCCGCGCACCCGCCCTCGTCTTTCTCAATATTTCGCTCGAAGTCGGCCGACGCGATCGAATCCGTCGTTGCTCTCGGCAAGCTGCGATATCGCGGCGCTGTTCAACTGATGAGTGCCCGCGGCGCGGCCGTTCTCGAACATGTCAAGGGCATTGGCACTCAGCACAAATTGCAGATGATGCCCGTCCTCAAGAAACCGTTCGAGACCGATACGATTGTCAAGATCATCCAGGAGCTCAAGATCGGCATGCCGCCGGCGGTTGCCGCGCGCCTTGAACTTGAGGAAGCGATCAAGAACAAATGGGTCGAATTCTGGTATCAGCCGAAGATCGCGCTGCGCAAAAAGCAGCTGGCCGGCGCGGAAGCCTATGCCCGGGTCCGACACCCCGCAACATGGTATCGTGCTCGCGGCAGCTTTCACCGCCAATGCCTCAGAAGCCGCAACCGCAAAACTATCGGAGCTTGCGCTCGAGAGCGCGCTCAAGACCAGTGCTCACTTCTCGAAGCTCGGGGTTAACCTGCGGCTCTCAGTCAATATCCCGGTGCCCGCCCTGACGAAAATTTCCGTCGAAGAGATCGTGAAGTCACACCGTCCGGCAACCGAAAAGTGGGCAGGACTTATCATCGACGTGCCGGAGGAGCAGATCATCACCGACCTGAAGCTCGCCGGCGAGATAAGTAAAAAACTGGAGCCGTTCAATGTGCGGCTTGCCATCGACAATTTCGGCCGCGCATATTCGACGCTGGCAAAGGCAGAAGAGCTGCCCTTTGAAGAGCTCAAGCTCGACAAATCATTTGTTGCGGATTGCGGAACGGACAAGGTCAATGCGCCGCTATGCAAGACCGTGATCGATCTCGCGCACAATTTCGGCCGCTATCGTGGTCGCCGTTGGTATTGAAAAGGCCGCAGACGCCGTCGCGCTGGTGAGCATGGGTTGCGACTATGGCCAGGGCTACCTGCTCGGCCAGCCGATGCCCGAAGAGCGTTTCGTTTCGCTGTTGCGGCAGCGCGCCGCAACCCAGGGCCTCAGCCTCGACGGCGCGGCGCGCGAAACCGAAAAACGGCCCGCCTGACCCTCCCCGGCTGTCCGAACAGATAAATCAGTGGGTCCAGGCGTCGCGGCGCTTGAACGAAAAGTTGTCCGCGTAGGACATCCCGCGCCGTTTCGACGGCGGCGTGTCGAAGACCTGATAGGTCATGCCGTGACGCTCGCAATAAGCGATTGCCTCTTCTTTTGTGCCAAACCGCAAACGCAATTGCTGGCGCATGTCGCCGGACGATGTCCAGCCCATGAGAGGCTCTACCTGGCGTGGCGTCTCGGGCTCAAAATCAAGCAACCAGGCCCTGGTGTTGCCCGCTCCTGATTGCATGGCGGTCTTCGAAGGCTTGTAGATGCGGGCTGTCATAGGCAAACCGGGGATGATTTCAATGACATCCCTATAGGGCCGATCGGGCGCCGAAACAATCGGGCTGGTGTTATGCCCGACGTACCGCTGGAAATTGCTTTTGTGCCGCCTTTCAGGCGGTCTTCCGCGCGGCGAAAATGCCCAGATCCGGACGTACTGAGTCCGAGCGGCGGGTTGGTCGGGGCAGCAGGATTCGAACCTGCGACCTTCTGCTCCCAAAGCAGACGCGCTACCAGACTGCGCTATGCCCCGCCGGGAACCGGGGTTCGATACACGCTTCGATATGGGCCGGCAAGCAAAGCTCAGCGACCATTGAAGATAGAGGATGCCACCCGATCACCGGGCGCTATGCCAAGCTTTCGGCTGGTCCCGCCGATCACTTCCAATACCGCCCGCACCGGACCCCTTGACGGTATCAATCGCGTCGACAATGGCTCGGTGTTTTCTTCAATCCGCAGAATTCGCCCGTCGCCGCGAATGAAGATCATATCGAGCGGTATATAGGTGTTTTGCATCCAGAAGCTCACCTCCTGGTCGCGATGAAAGTCGAACAGCATTCCCCGCCCTTCGGGGAGGTCCTTGCGATACATGAGGCCTTTGGCCCGTTCAGCATCATTATCGGCGACCTCAACCGAGAACACATGAACGCCGGTCTTGCTGGCGATCTCAAGCGTTTGCGGGCCGGCTGACCAGGAGGGCGCGCCGACGATGAGCAGCGCAAGAACAGTTACGGCAGCTAAATTAATGATGCGCATGGGCTCGCCTTTACGCGGCCACGAGGAAGGCGGCAATCAGAAAATGGGCGCAGCTAGTGGGACGCCGGGCCCAGCGAGCCCCCGTCCGGGCGCACCTCGGCGGCCATCAGGCCCTTTGGGCCGGGGCCAAAGCGGACCAGCACGGTCTGACCCGGCCGCAGCTCTGCAAAGCCATAACGTCGCAGCGTCTCCATATGCACGAAGATATCGGGCGTGCCCTCTCCACGGGTCAAGAAACCGAACCCGCGTAGTCGATTGAACCACTTCACCTGGGCGCGCTCGAGCCCGCTGGTCGGTGTGACCGTGACATGCGTTCGCGGCGGTGGCATTTGCGCCGGGTGCATAGCGGTCAATTCATCCATGGAGACAACGCGGAAGGCCTGCAGACCCTTGGAACGCTGCAAGACCTCGCAGACGACCCGGGCGCCTTCATAGGCTGTCTGAAAACCATCGCGCCGTAAGCAAGTTACGTGCAGCAGAATATCCGGCATCCCGTTGTCGGGAACGATGAACCCAAAACCCTTCGCGACGTCGAACCACTTGATGACGCCGGTCAATTCGATGAGATCAGCCGCCGTTTCGTCGACGAGCTCTCTGACCGTTCCAAGCCGGAGGTTGGTCCCAGACATTTTTGATTCGATCCCGTCCGACGCCATGAAGCCGCACGCCGCCGTCTTCCTGGCGCCTCTTCCCGAGCGCTTCAACAAATCTTGTGGAATCGAAGATAACATCCGCCCTTAAACGGCAAAGAGCAAAATAGGCTTGCGCACAGCTCTATGCACAGCACAACGCGGCGCGAATCAGTGGACGATGAAAGGGCCGAGAGCGTCGCCGATGTCATTGCGGATGACCAGATCAGCCAGATCATCGAATTCGGTTGGCTCGCGATTGATAATGATGAGAGCCGCACCGTTCCGTTTGGCCATCAAGGGGAATCCCGCCGCCGGCCAAACGACGAGCGAAGACCCTACCGCGAGAAACAGATCGCAATTCTTGCTCAGTTGCTCGGCTCGTTCCATTGCCTCCGCGGGCATTGACTGCCCAAAGGAAACGGTCGCGGTCTTGATGTACCCGCCACAGTCGCATTCTGGCGCGCGCTGCGAAATCTCAAATTTCTGCCTTACCCACCCGAGTTCATAGCGTTCGCCGCAGCCTAGACAGACCGCGTAGGTCGTGTTGCCATGCAATTCAACGACATCGGCCGCCGCGATGCCTGAGGCTTGGTGGAGATTGTCGATATTCTGGGTAATCAAGGCCGGGACCTTGCCGGAACGGTACAGGCTGGCAAGCGCCCGATGACCCCGACCGGGCTTGGCCGCGCCAAACTTTTCCTCCAGGGCAAAGCGCCGCCGCCAGGACTCGTCGCGCATGTCCTGGCTGGCGACAAATTCGTCATATGGAATTGGCTGATTTTTGGTCCAAAGCCCCCCGGGCGAGCGGAAATCGGGAATCCCGCATTCGGTCGATATCCCCGCGCCGGTGAATGGCACGATCGTCTGAGCGTCATCGATGAACCGGCTCAGCTGGGCAACCGCAGTCGCAAGATCGGAGGCAATCATTGTTGTACGGTAGACACCGCTCGTTCGTCAGTCAGTCAGGTTTAACCTATGCGATATCTGCACACCATGCTGCGCGTGCGCGATCTGGATGCCGCACTTGATTTCTATTGCAACAAGCTTGGGCTTAAAGAAACCCGGCGTCGTGTCGACGAAAAGAACCGCTATACCTTGGTGTTCGTGGCCGCACCCGGCGACGAGAAGCTTATCGAGGAAGGCAAGAAAACGGGCCGGCCTGGGCTGGAAGTCGAACTCACATATAATTGGGATACTGAGGACTATGGCGAGGCGCGCCATTTCGGTCATCTCGCGTATGAAGTCGACGATATTTACGCAACCTGCGACAGGCTGATGAAGGCGGGCGTCACCATCAACCGCCCCCCGCGCGACGGCGTCATGGCCTTCGTGCGTTCACCGGACCGGCATTCGATTGAATTGCTACAGAAGGGTTCGCCGTTGCCGCCGCAGGAACCATGGAAATCGATGGGAAATACCGGCAAATGGTAACTATGGTCGCTTGCCGCTAGCGGCGAAGCTCTTTATACCCGCGAAACCTCGACCGACGTTCGCAGGTCGGACCCGGGCTGGCCGCCAGCCCCGTGGCCCGATCAGCGGTCAGGCGCCCTTCGTCTAGAGGCCTAGGACACCGCCCTTTCACGGCGGTAACAGGGGTTCGAAATCCCCTAGGGCGCGCCAATGAAATCAATATTCACTGCAAGCGACGCGCTGTGGGCGGTTCTTCCGGTTTTTACGCGCGCCGACGAAACCTTCCCAAGCCGGCCCAGAAAAATCTCGGCCATCTGGCACGACTGGATCTCAGGCGCTCAACGCCAGCTCCAAAGCTCGCTTTAGGTAGGCCTGGCCAGGATCTGCTGCGCGTCCCATCTGCCCCAGCAAAGTGATCCACTCTTCGTCGGACGCACTCGCAACATAGCGCTGGACGGCCACTTTTGTGTAGGCGGCGAGATCGAGACCCTCAGCTTCAGCCTGTCTTTGCATCGCTGTCAGCAAGCGCAGATCACCGGCCCCAAGGATAATTTCGACGGCGTCACCGTCGCTATTAATTCGAAGTCAGGACATCCCCGAGCATCATCGATGGCACCTCAATGGACACGCATGTCACCGGCGGTGGCAAGATCAATACCGTCTATGACCGCTGCCGATGCTAGCCGCGCTATATACTGGGCGTCGGCACGACGCCGTACGCTCTCACGCAAGTAATCCGCAATACGTTCCGCTACCGCTTCGTATGGCATCACACGTCCCGGATGCTTGCGCTCAACCCGGATCAGGTGAAAACCATATCGGGTCGCGACCGGCTCCGCGCAAAGCTCGCCCGGAGCCAGCGAGACAAGCACACGCTCAAATTCGGGCGTGGTTTGACCCTTCGTGAGCTGGCCGAGATTGCCGCCCTGCTCGGCCGATGGACACCGCGAATAGGCCTTGGCCAACGCGGCAAAGCTTTCAGGGTCATCTCGAAGAGTAGCGAGTACGGCGCCGGCCTCGGCGCGAGCTTGCGCATATGCCTCGCGATCGTCCGGCAAGGCCGCAAAAAGAATGTGAGACGCTTCATAAATATCAGGAGAGCGGAAACGCGCAGTATTTCGCTCATAGTAGCGCCGGCAGGTTTCGTCGTCGGGTTCCGGAACCGCAACCTCGCGCTCGACAACTGCGCGGATGAGGGCCTCCTCGTCGGTCTCGCGCCGGTCCCCCTGGTCGCTGATCGGTTCAGGAATCAGTCCTAGGTGCCGCGCGCGTTGCAGCAGCAGTTCTCTCACGACCAATGCTCTTGCCGCTTGCTGCCAGGCCGCAATTGGCTTGCCCGCGGGATGGTGCTGCATTTCGCGTTGAATCTCGTCGCGCGCGATCGTTACGCCGTTCACACTGACCGTAACGGGCTTGCCGGCCGGAAACTGCACGTGCACCGAACACGACATGGTTTCTACTCCGCCGGAATTATGCGCGGTGGGGCCGTGCGTCGGCCGTCGCTGCGCACCACCTGATAGCCGCGCCGGCCGAGATACCAGATTGGCGCGCTCCAGATGTGCACAAGGCGAGTGAACGGAAAGACGAGAAAGATCGTCATTCCGAGAAACAAATGCGCCTTGAAGATCGGATGCGCGCCCGCGATCAGATCCGCAACGCCGGGCTGCAATGTTAGAATGCCTTGCGCCCAGGTCATGAATTTCACCATTTCGTAGCCGTCAAGATGATTGAGCGACACGCCGATGGTGGCGAGCCCCAGAACGAGCTGGGCATAAAGCATCAGCAGAACCGCAATATCGCCGAACGAGGATGTTTTGCGGATTCGCGAGTCGAATAGCCGCCGGTGGACGAGCAGCGTAATTCCAATGAAACAGAATACGCCTGCAATCCCGCCGACAATAATCGCCAGCCATTGCTTGAAAGTGTGCGAGATCCCAAGGGCATCAAACACCCAGATCGGCGTCAACAGGCCGACGAAATGGCCCATGAAGATCACCAGGATTCCGACATGAAACAGATTCGAACCCCAGGCCAGTTGGCGGCGGCGCAGGAGCTGGCTCGAGCCGCTGCGCCACGTGTATTGCTCGCGGTCGAAACGCACCAGGCTGCCGAGCAGAAATACAGTGAGGCAGAGGTAGGGATACCAGCCGAACACTGCGTAGTTGATCAGTTGGTGCATGGGTCTGCCCTCAATGGCGCGGAGAAGCGGATTTTGGGGCGGGCATATCCGGTGCGGGACGCAAGCCGCCGCGCACGCGAGCAATCAGCCCGTCTTTGCAGCCATCGCCCGAACCGGGTCCGAAACTGACCGGCTCGTCCTCCCAGGCCGCATCAAGTGCCGCCAGATCATCGGCGTCGGGGTCCGGAAGCTGAAGCAGTGCCGATATTTCCTCGTCCTTGGGCTTGGCAGCCGAAAGGGCAACCAGCGTCCGAAACACCGCTTCGTAAGGAGACTGGCGCTTGCGCAAACGCTCAGCCAGCGCGGCAAAGATATGCGCCGGCTGCCCGAGCGTCGCGTAGGCTTCCTTGAGCGGCCTCGTCGCAAGGTATTCCAGGAATAAGGGCAGAAAATCCGGAAGCTCGGCCGCGCTCATCAACAGACCGGCCTGTTCGTATTGTGACTTGAGATCAATCATGGCCTGCCCTCTGTCGCGGCTTTCGCCGTGCACGTGCTCGAACAAGTGCAGTGAAAGAGAGCGGGTGCGGTCGAATAACAGCACATAGCGCTCCTGCAGATCGTAGAGATCGCCGGCAACGATATCGTCCGTGAGTTTTTGCAAGTCAGCGCGGATGCGCGGCGGGACGAGCGTGTCTGCGTCCAAGACCCCGCGAATTTCAGCGGCCGCCTGCTGCAACTCGCCGGTGGGATAGGTGAGCAACGCCGAGAGCGCCTTCAGTGTCCTGCTCATCACACGACCTCCATTGGCGTCTTGGCGCGCTTGGGCGTACCGAAAAGGTTGGTTTCGCTGGTGCCGCCGGAACAGCCGTTACCGAAGCTGAAGCCGCAAGAGCCGCGCAGGTCGTAGGCGTCCTCATTGATTTCGCGATGCGCCGTCGGGATCACGAAACGGTCCTCGTAATTGGCAATTGCCATAATGTGATACATGTCCTCGATCGCGTGGGCGGTCAGGCCAACGCGTTTTGCAATGCCCTCGTCGATCACGCCGTCGACTGTCTTGGCCCGCATGTAGGCCCGCATTGCCAACATACGCTCGAGCCCAAGCGCGACTGGCTCCTCCTTGCCAGCGGTCAGAAGATTGGCGAGATATTTAAGGGGAATGCGCAAGGATCGCACATCCGGCATCTCACCGTCGTGACCGATTTTTCCGGCCTGCGCCGCGGATTGAATTGGCGACAAGGGCGGGACGTACCAGACCATTGGCAGGGTCCGGTATTCCGGATGCAGCGGGAATGCGACCTTCCATTCCATCGCCATTTTGTACACAGGTGAGCGGCGCGCGCCTTCCAGCCAATTCTCCGCAATGCCGTCGCGGCGTGCCTGTTCGATCACGGCTGGATCATGCGGATTTAAAAAAATGTTGAGCTGTGACTTCATAGAGGTCTTGCTCCTCCGGAACGCTCGCCGCTTCCTCAATACGATCGGCGTCGTAGAGCACCACGCCGAGGTAGCGGATGCGGCCAACACAGGTTTCCGAACATACCGTCGGCTGACCGGCTTCAATGCGCGGATAGCAGAAAATACACTTCTCCGATTTGCCGCTCGACCAGTTGTAATAAATCTTTTTGTAAGGGCAGCCGGACACACACATGCGCCACCCGCGGCACTTGTCCTGATCGATCAGAACGATCCCGTCTTCCTCACGCTTGTAAATTGCACCGGATGGACAGGCCGCGACACAGGCCGGGTTGAGACAATGTTCGCACAGCCGCGGCAGGTACATCATGAAGGTGTTTTCGAACTGGCCGTAGATTTCCTTCTGGATCCCTTCGAAATTCACGTCCTTCGAGCGCTTGGCAAATTCGGTGCCAAGAATTTCCTCCCAGTTCGGACCCCACTCGATTTTTTCCATCCGCTCGCCGGTAATCAGCGAGCGCGGCCGCGCCGTTGGCGCTGCTTTCATTTCCGGCGCCGACTGCAGGTGCTCGTAGTCGAAGGTAAAAGGCTCGTAATAATCGTCGATTTCAGGCAGGTCCGGGTTGGCAAAAATATTGGCGAGCACGCGCCATTTCGACCCGATGCGCGGCTCGATTTTGCCGTTTTTCTTCCTCCGCCAACCGCCGTTCCACCGGTCCTGATTTTCCCACTCTTTCGGGTAACCAATGCCCGGCTTGGTCTCCACATTGTTGAACCAGGCATATTCCATACCTTCCCGATTGGTCCACACGTTCTTGCACGTGACCGAACAGGTATGACACCCGATGCACTTGTCGAGATTGAGTACCATCGCGATCTGAGCGCGGATTTTCATTCTGCGGCCTCCAGTTTGGACGCGACGGGTAGCGATTCAGGTTGATCGGGAGCCGGTTTATCAAGCCAATCGACTTTCGCCATCTTCCGAATGATGACGAACTCGTCGCGGTTGGTGCCGATCGTGCCGTAGTAGTTGAAGCCGTAGCTCAGTTGCGCGTAGCCACCGATCATGTGCGTCGGCTTGACCACGATACGTGTCACCGAATTATGGATCCCGCCGCGCTGCCCAGTCACCTCGGAGCCCGGCACATTCACGATCTTTTCCTGCGCGTGATACATCATGCACATGCCGTCCTTCACGCGCTGTGAAACCACCGCCCGTGCGACTAACGCGCCATTGTTATTGTAGGCTTCGATCCAGTCGTTATCGACGATGCCGACTTTTTTGGCGTCGTTCTCGCTGATCCACACGATTGGACCGCCGCGCGAGAGCGTGAGCATCAGAAGGTTATCGGTATAGGTTGAATGTATGCCCCATTTCTGGTGCGGCGTGATGAAATTGAGAACGATCTGTTTCTCGCCGTTCGGCTTGCTGTCGATTACCGGCTTGACGGCCTTGAGATCGACTGGCGGACGGTAGACGCAGAGCGCTTCGCCGAAAGCCCGCATCCATAAATGATCCTGGTAAAGCTGCTGGCGTCCGCTAAGCGTTCGCCAGGGGATCAACTCGTGCACGTTGGTGTAGCCGGCGTTGTAGCAGACTTTCTCCGACTCCAGTCCGGACCATGTCGGCGCCGAAATGATTTTGCGCGGCTGAGCAACAACGTCGCGAAAGCGGATTTTTTCATCCTCTTTTGAAATCGCGAGATGTTTGTGGTCGAGACCGGTCGTCTTCGACAGCGCTTCCCAGGCTTTCACGGCGACTTCGCCATTGGTTTCAGGCGCGAGCGAGAGGATCACTTCGGTAGCATCGACATCGGTGTCGATCCGGGCGAGACCCTGGCTCACGCCTTCGTCTGTCACCTCACCGTTGAGGCGCTTGAGGAGATCGACCTCATGCTCGGTATTCCAGGCTATGCCCTTCACGCCATTGCCGATCTTCTGCATCAGCGGGCCGAGCGCGGTGAAACGTTTGTAGACACTGGGATAGTCGCGCTCGACCACGGTGACGGCCGGCATCGTTTTTCCCGGAATCGCTTCGATTTCTCCCTTTTTCCAGTCTTTCACATCGATCGCCTGCGCGATTTCGCCGGGGGAGTCGTGCTGGATCGGCGTGAGGACAACGTCCTTCTCGACGCCAAGGACTTCAGGCGCCACTTCTGAGAATTTTTTGGCGATCGCCTTGTAAATTTCCCAGTCGCTCTTGCATTCCCATAGCGGGTCCACTGCCGAGGTCAGCGGATGGATGAAGGGATGCATGTCAGAGGTGTTGAGGTCGTTCTTTTCATACCAGGTGGCGGTCGGCAGCACGATGTCCGAATAAACGCAGGTCGTCGACATCCTGAAGTCGAGCGTCACAAGCAAGTCGAGCCTTCCTTTCGGCGCATCGTCGTGCCAGGTAACTTCTTTCGGCTTCACTTTTCCGGTTTCACCCAAATCCTTGCCCTGCACGCCATGTGACGTGCCGAGGAGGTGTTTGAGGAAATATTCGTGACCTTTGCCGGACGAACCGAGCAAATTGGATCGCCACACGAACATATTGCGAGGCCAATTGTCGGGATGGTCCGGGTCCTCGCAAGCCATCTGCAGGTCGCCGGATTTGAGCGACTTCGCCACATAATCCTTGGGCTCGAGCCCCGCGGCCTGTGCCTTTTTCGCAATTTCCAGCGGGTTCTGACGGAGCTGCGGCGCCGATGGCAGCCAGCCCATCCGCTCAGCGCGCACGTTGTAATCAATCAATGCGCCATCCCAAGGACCGGCGGGAGCCGTCGGCGAGATAATCTCGTCCACACCCACCGTCTCGTAGCGCCACTGGTCGGTGTGTGCGTAGAAGAATGAGGTCGAGTTCTGCTGCCGCGGCGGCCGGCCCCAATCGAGCGCAAAAGCGAGCGGAAGCCAGCCCGATTGCGGTCGAAGTTTCTCCTGCCCGACATAATGCGACCACCCTCCACCCGATTGACCGACACAGCCGCACATCACAAGCATGTTGATGGCGCCGCGGTAGTTCATGTCGCAGTGATACCAGTGATTCATGGCGGCCCCGATGATGATCATCGAGCGTCCCTTGGTCTTCTCGGCATTGAGTGCAAACTCGCGCGCCACCGTCACAATCTGGTCGCGCGGCACGCCGGTGATTTTTTCAGCCCAGGCCGGAGTGTACGGGACGTTGTCATCGTAGGACTTGGACACGTGCTCGCCGCCGAAGCCGCGATCCAGGCCATAATTGGCGACGAACAGATCGAAAACCGAAGCGACCAGCGCGTCGCCGTCCTTTAGCTGCACGCGCTTGGCCGGGACCTTGCGAACCAGGACGCTAGGATGGCTGGTACCGGTGAAATGATCATGCTCCCGGTTGCCAAAATAGGGAAAACCGACGTCGGCAAGCTCATCCTTGTCGTTCGCGAATGTCAGCTGGAGATTTGTCCCTTCCCCATCTGACTGTTTCTCCTCCAGGTTCCACTTGCCCTTTTCGCCCCATCGGAAGCCGACGGACCCGCGTGGCACCACGATGCTTTCGGAAGTCTCGTCATAGGCGACGGTTTTCCAATCGGGATTGTTGGTCTCGCCGAGATTTTCGGCAAAGTCGGAGGCGCGCAACAGTCGGTCGGGAACGAATCTGTCGCCCTGCTTCACCAGCCGAACCAACATCGGCATATCGGTATATTGCCGAACATAGTCCTCGAAATATTCGGCCTGCCGATCGAGATAAAACTCGCGCAGGATGACGTGGCCCATGGCCATGGCGAGCGCCGCATCGGTGCCCTGTTTGACCGAGATCCACAGATCGGAAAATTTTGATGCCTCGGAGTAGTCGGGAGAGATGACGACGCTCTTGGCGCCGCGATAGCGCGCTTCGGTATAGAAATGCGCGTCCGGCGTCCGCGTCTGCGGGACATTCGAGCCCCACAGAATAAGGAACCCCGAATTGTACCAATCGGCGCTTTCCGGCACGTCGGTCTGCTCGCCCCAGGTCTGCGGCGATGACGGAGGCAGATCGCAATACCAGTCGTAGAACGACATGCAGACGCCGCCCAGCAGCGAAAGATAGCGCGACCCCGCCGCATAAGAGACCATCGACATTGCCGGGATCGGCGAGAAGCCGATAACGCGATCGGGGCCGTGTTTTCTCACCGTATAGGCATTCGCCGCGGCGATGATTTCGGTGACTTCATCCCAGGTCGCGCGGACGAAACCGCCAAGGCCGCGCTTCGACGTATATGTTTCGCGCTTCTTCTGGTCCTCTACGATCGAGCCCCAGGCGGCGACCGGGGTTCGCAGCGCCCTTGCCTCGCGCCAAAGCTTAAGCAGGCGCGAGCGCACCAATGGATATTTCACGCGGTTGCCGGAATAGAGATACCAGGAGTAGCTGGCACCGCGCGAGCAGCCGCGCGGCTCGTGATTGGGCAATTCCGGGCGCGTGCGCGGATAGTCAGTCTGCTGGGTTTCCCAAGTAACAATGCCGCCCTTGACGTAGATCTTCCATGAGCACGAGCCGGTACAATTGGCGCCGTGGGTCGAGCGGACAATCTTGTCGTGCTGCCAACGCTTGCGATACCCGTCCTCCCAGCGGCGATCCTCGCGCGTGACGATCCCGTGCCCGTCCGCAAATGTCCCGGCTGTCCGCTTGAAAAAGGTCAGGCGGTCAAGAAAATGGCTCATGATCGTCCCTCATTCAGCCGGCGCAGCCGCCGAACGCATCGCTCGCGCTTGCGATCGATGTTCGATGTCGTACAGCAATGCGCCGCGGCGCGTGTAATAGACCCAGGTGATGACGAGGCACGTCACGTAGAAAATCAGGAAGCCCCATAGTGCAGCTTCGACACCTCCGGTGAGCGCAATCGACGATCCGTACGATTTCGGAATGAAGAAGGCACCGAAAGCCGCAATGGCCGATGTAAAGCCGGTGATCGCCGCAGATTCCTTTTCCGCCTGCCGTAATTGTACGTCCCTCTCTGCTTTTGGCATGAGACGCGCGATTTCCTTGCGCATGATATTGGGAATCATTTGGAACGTCGAGGCATTGCCAACACCTGTGGCAAAAAACAGCAGGAGGAACATCGCAAAGAATCCCCAAAAGGCATTTGGCTGATCCTTGATCCCAAGGAAGTAGAGCACCCCGGCAACTCCGGCCATCATCATCACGAATACCCACATTGTCACGCGGCCGCCGCCCCAGCGATCGGAAACCCACCCGGTCGCCGAGCGGGACAGGGCTCCGACCAGGGGACCGACAAAGACGAACGGGAGAGCGTCGATGGCAGGGAACTGTGTTTTCGCGAGCAACGGGAAACCCGCAGAATAGCCGATGAAGGACCCGAAGGTGCCGGTGTAGAGCCAGCACATCAACCAATTGTGCTTGCGCCGGAAGATCACGGCCTGCTCACTGAACGATGCTTTTGCCGATGCGATGTCGTTCATGCCGAACCATGCGGCAAATGCGCTCGCTGCAATGAAAGGAACCCAGATGAAGCCGGCATTCTGCAGCCACAAGGGTGCAGAGCCCGCCGGCCCTTTTACTATTGTGGGATCACCGCCGAACCAGCCGAATACACCCGCGGTTATGACGATCGGCACCAGAAACTGAACAACACTGACACCGAGATTGCCGAGACCGGCATTGAGCGCCAGCGCATTTCCTTTTTCCGAGCGCGGAAAAAAGAACGAGATATTGGCCATCGACGACGCGAAGTTGCCGCCACCCAACCCGCACAACAGCGCGAGTGCGAGAAAGACGAAATACGGGGTATTCGGATTTTGCACGGCATAGCCGATGCCAATTGCAGGTATCATCAGCGACCAGGTTGCCAGCGTAGTCCACAGCCGGCCGCCGAAGATCGGAACCATGAATGAATAGAAGACTCGCAGTATGGCCCCGGATATTCCCGGTAGTGCTGCGAGCCAGAAGAGTTCGTCCGTCGCGAATTTGAAACCGACCGATGGCAGTTTTGCGACCACCACCGACCATACCTGCCAAACAGCGAACGAAAGCAACAAGGCGGGAATCGAGACCCAGAGATTGCGACGCGCAATCGCGCGACCCGTTGTATCCCAGAACTTCTTGTCGTCCGGGCGCCAGTCGGTGAGCACTGCTCCCGACAGAATGCCGACATGGGCGGGCCGGTGAATCTCCTGGAATTCGGGGAGTTGCGGAAGCTTGGCCAGTGCGGGCCCGGCCACTCCGCGTTCCATCTGCCGGATGGATACATGCATCCACAGCAATGCGCCGGCCACGAGCACGAACAGCAACATGAAACAGCTGGTCCACAAGCCGGTAAGATCGTTGAGCGCGCCGAACGCGATCGGCAGCACGAAGCCGCCCAGCCCACCGATCATTCCGACCAGCCCGCCAACGGCGCCGACATTTTTCGGATAGTAGACGGGAATGTGCTTGTAAACGGCGGCCTTGCCGAGAGCCATAAAGAAGCCGAGCACGAATACGGTCACCGTGAACGGCACCACCGCCATTTCAAGATGAAACGATCGCGGACCACTAATCGTCCGAACTATGTAGTCGGTTGGTGGATAGGACAGCACAAAGGTGCAAGCGACCGCGACCAGGAAAGTCCAGTACATGATGCGACGCGCGCCATAGCGATCCGACAAATGACCGCCGTAGGCACGAAATACGCTCGCAGGAAACGAGAATGCGGCTGCGATCATGCCCGCGGTCTTGATGTCGAGACCATAGACGTTGATCAGATATTGCGGCAGCCACAACGATAGCGCGACGAACGCGCCGAAGACAAAGAAGTAGTAAAGCGAAAATCGCCAGACTTGGATATTTTTGAGCGGCTCCAGCTCGAGCCACGCGCTCGGCGGATTTTCACCGCGCGCGCGGCGCGCGACAAGGACGGGATCGTCATCGGTAAACAGCCAAAACAGGACCGCCATGACGGCGATGCCCGTCGCCCAGACTTCGGCTACCGTTTGCCAACCGTAAGCGACCATGACGAACGGCGCCAAAAACTTCGTTACGGCCGCGCCAACATTGCCGGCGCCGAAAATCCCGAGTGCTGTCCCCTGTTTTTCGGTCGGAAACCACCGCGAAACATAGGCGACACCGACCGCAAATGAACCGCCCGCAATGCCGACGAAGAGTGCCGCAACCAGAAACTGGGGGTACGTCGTCGCCCAGGTCAGAAAATAGGTGGCGACGGCGGCGGACAGCATGACCAGCGTGTAGACCACCCGGCCACCATACTGATCGGTCCAGATCCCGAGGGCGATCCGAATCAGCGAACCACTCAGGATGGGCGTGCCTACCAAAAGGCCAAACTCGGTCTCATTGAGACCGAGGTCCTTTTTGATCTGCACACCGATGATGGCGAAGATCGTCCAGACCGCGAAACAGACCGTAAAAGCGATTGTGGACAGCGAAAGCGCGCGGAATTGACCCGCGGTCGCTGTAGCCTCCTTGACTGGCATGTTGGGAACCCGCTGTGGCCGCTGCAATTGACGCGGGCCATCCAAGCTCGCCGATCTTTTGAATGCTTTGAGATTGATCAAAAAATGATGGTAATTCGGGTTTTCACAAACTTTTCCGGACCGCAGCCCCCGGAGAGGCGCAATGCTCCCGGCTGCTTTTGGGCCCCAAATTCATGGCTGCCATGCGCCGCCGTCGCACTCCTCACGCAATTTTTAACATACAAAATATGGGCCGGGTGATTCATAGCGGATAAAGTAGCTTGTCAATTGACGAGCTCTCTGCCCCGGAGCTTGAGGCCATGATCAAAAGCAAAGACGTCGGCGCGGCCCTCCGACGCGACGTGATCTTCGTCTGGCACGCCGTGATCGCGGTGGTTTTCATCGGGTTTGCGAGCCTTGCGGTGGCCGCGGCCCTGCTCGATGTCATGTCCTTCCGCCACTAGAGCGGATGCGGCGGATACGGATGATGTGCGCCCTGAAAATCCTCGACCGTGATCTGCGCGCCCTGGCTCCCTGAGCGCTCGATGTAACCTGGCCCGACCGGCGATTTGCCGTGGCCGCCGGGAATGTCCAGAACGTAGGTCGGTTGACATAGCCCGGAGAAGCGGCCCCGGAGCTCGCGCATCAATCGCTGGCCTGCTTCGAGGTCAGTGCGCAAATGGCTCGTCCCGGGCGCGAGATCCCCGTGGTGGAGATAGTAGGGTTTCACCCGGCACTCGACGAGCGCACGCATTAGCTCACCCATGGCCTCTTTCGAATCATTGACGCCGGCGAGCAGCACCGTTTGCGACAGCAGAGGAATTCCTGCATCCGCCATACGGGCAAAAGCCGCGCGTGCGCCGGCGGTCAATTCACGCACGTGGTTTACATGAATCGCCACATAAGTCGGTTTGCCCTTGATCTTCATCGCCTGCACCAAATTGGTGGTCACCCGATCGGGATTCGCCACCGGCAAGCGCGTATGGATGCGCACAACACGGACATGGTCGATGGCGCCGAGCACCCGCATCACCTCGCGAAGTCGCCGCACCGAAAGCACGAGAGGGTCGCCACCGGTAAGAATCACCTCCCATATTTCCTTATGGGCACGGATGTAATCGTACGCACCCGCTAGTGCTGTCGGGCTCAGTGGTTTTGCCTTTTCAGGCCCGATCATTTCGCGGCGAAAGCAGAAGCGGCAATAGACTGCACAGACCGGTGTAAGCTTGAACAACACACGGTCCGGATAGCGGTGCACGATCCCTTGAACCGGACTGTGCACATCATCGCCTATTGGATCGACAAGTTCCTCCGATCGAACGTCGAGCTCGGCGGCGGTGGGGATAAATTGCCGTGCGATGGGGTCATTCGGATCATTGCGATTGACCAGGCCTGCGATCGCAACGGGCAAGCCCACCGCGTACTGTGCGGCAACCGCTTCGAGGTCGGCGCGCCTTTTGGGCGGGACCAGGCCCTGCTCGATGAATTGGGATGGTGTGCGCAGCGTCGTCATCTGGAAGTCCCTGTCAAAATCACTCCGGTTCAATTACCGGGGTCCAAATTACCTGGTCGATGCGCTCGGCATTGGTTGCCAGCATCACCAGTCGGTCGAATCCTAGTGCAATGCCGCTTGATGGCGGCATCTGCCCAAGGGCCGCAAGAAAATCTTCATCCAGCGGATAGCGCTCACCATAAATGCGTTCCTTTTCAACCATTGCCGCATTGAAGCGCGCACGCTGTTCGGCAACATCAGTCAGTTCTCCGAAGGCATTGGCGAGTTCGACCCCGCAGACGTAAAGCTCAAAACGCTCCGCGACCTTGTCGCTGCCCGGCTTCGGGCGCGCCAATGCCGCCAGCGGCAATGGGTACTCGGTCAGCAATGTTGCGCGACCATTGCCCAGATGGGGATCCACGCGCTCCGCCAGGATACGGCTGAAGATATCACCCCACGTGTCGTCTTCAGCCGTTCCCACACCGGCTTTTTTTGCTTCGGCGGCAAATGCTTGCCTATTTCCCTTGCCGTCTGAAACCGTACTCAGCAAATTCACATTCGCGTAGCGCGAAAATGCATCGGCTACAGTCAGACGCTCGGGCAATGCAAATGGATCAGCGGTTTTTCCGCGAAACCTGAATTCATTCACGCCTGCTGCGCGGGCGGTTTCGCTCAATATACCCGCACAATCATCCATGAGCGCGTCATAAGGCTCATTTGCCCGGTACCACTCCAGCATCGTGAATTCCGGATGGTGGAGCGCGCCGCGCTCGCGGTTGCGGAACACCCGCGCGAAGTCAAAGATACGGGTCTCGCCCGCCGCCAGCAGTTTTTTGCAGGCGAATTCCGGTGAAGTTCGCAGATTGAGGGGCTGCCGTTCACCGCCTGATCCTATCAGAACGGTGGCGAACGCATGCAGATGCGTTTCGTTTCCAGGTGAAACCTGGAGAGCAGCGGTCTCCACCTCGATGAAATCGCGCGCTGCAAACCATTCCCGCAGGGCCGCTGTGATGCGGCCGCGCGCGAGCAAATACGGGCGACGGGCGGCATGGGTGCCTGATTTCCAGAAGGGCGGACTTTTCGACACATTTACCTCGATCGAGCGACAAGCGGGAAATGCTGGCATCGGCCGAGAAGATCGCTATGGTGCGCCCCGAAACCGTGGCCCCAATGGGCCTCCAATCCAAGGATTCTTCGCGTGAAAGTCATCGCCAGTCAGCTCCGCAAAGGCAATATCGTCGACATGGACGGAAAGCTCTATGTCGTCCTCACCGCGGAAAATTTCCATCCCGGCAAGGGGACCCCGACCACCCAAGTCGATATGCGCCGGATTTCCGACGGCGTGAAGACCTCCCAGCGATACAAGACGACGGACCAGGTCGAACGAGCCCATGTCGAAGATCATGAGTATTCATATCTCTATCAGGACGGCGACGGCCTCCACTTCATGAACCAGGAAACCTTCGACCAGCTCCAGGTGCCGGCCGACGTGGTGGGTGACCAGTCGATTTATCTGCAGGAAGGCATGGTCGTTAACCTCAGCGTGCACGAGGGCGTCCCCGTCGCTATCGAACTGCCGCAGAAGGTCACACTCGAGATCGTCGATACCGAGCCGGTCGTGAAGGGCCAGACCGCGTCCGGCTCGTTCAAGCCGGCAAAGCTGTCGAACGGCGCCCGCACAATGGTGCCGACCCATATCACCGTCGGCACGCGCGTGGTCGTCACTACCGCCGACGGATCCTATGTGGAACGCGCAAAAGACTAGCGTCCCGAACCTGAAGTTCGAAATTCGGTTGCGCGACAATGGAGTGCGAACTTCAGGTCCGGAGCACTAGACGCGCACGCTCGCACGCACTTCCTTCGGAAATAGATCGTCGGGCGTCAGACGCTTCGCAGTAATGCCCTGCTCGTGCGAAAATCGGCAAAATGCGTCAAGAGTTTTTCGGTTGGGTTCCAAGCCGTAAGGAAACGGATCCGTTCCGAAGCTGGCACTCCATTCGCCGGCGATTGCCGCTGCCCACGGCACCGGAATGCGTGAGGCCGTCAGATCCTGAATTCGATCGAGACTTCGTCGCTTGGCTTCGTCAAAAGCCTTGAACAGGTTCATCGCAGCCCACGGATATCGCTCGAACACCGCACGACGCATTGCGATCACATGCATGATCGGGTAGATGCCGCTTCCCGCGTAGTAACGCATTTCTTCGGCACGAAAATCAGGATAGAGGCGAGCAATCTTGCCCTCGCCCTTTTCAAACGCCTCCGGCACGCGCGCGGAAATCGCTGCGTCGATTTCGCCCGACAGCAGCATCGCCGAGATGCTTGTATCGCGCCGTTGCTCGTAGCGAATGCCAGGCGGAAGAACAAATTCGACTTTCTCCTCGCGGCCGGCTTCGTTCATGCCGGCCTGCACCCAGTGGATCTTGCACAAATCAACGCCCGCGGTTTCTGCTAAAAAGCCCCGCGCGTAAATGCCTGCCGTTTGTGCCCACTCCGGAATTCCGATCCGCGTGCCTTCGAGATCCTTTGGTTTGACGATGCCTCGATCGGCGCGGACGTAGAAGGCAGAATGACGAAAAACCCGCGACGGAAAGACGGGTATTCCAATGAACGGCGAATTACCTTGCGATGCGTAACCAATAAATTTACCGAAGGACATTTCCGAAACGTCCCATTCCCGATTTTTAATAAACCTGTAAAAAATTTCCTCGACGGGAAGCACAAAGGCCGTGAGTGTGACCCCCTCCGGCCGAACGACACCGTTCATTAAATCGCGCACATGATCGTAGTCCGTGGTTGCGAGGGTAAGATGAAGGCGCGCGGTACCGCCGCTCTCGATAATCTCAGGCTCGCGATCGGCACTCGAGGCCGGAACCAAGTTAACTTCACGCACTGTCATGTTCTTAATGGCCTCCCGGTCATATATGGCACCTGCCCCAATGTCGCGGCGCACCCTACACCAGGACACGACCCTTGTATGCCGCGGTTCGATGCCTTTAACTCACACCCGGATTCTTATCGACGCTCGGCTGGCGGCGCTAAACGTGGGAGGCCGATTGAAACGGTCCGTTCTTGTTGGCCTGGCGCTGCTCATTGGGAGCGCTGTCTCCGCCGAGGAGATGAAACCCCCGCGTATCTCCGTCGCGCAAGTGAATTGGGCTGCGGCGGCTGCAAGCCTTGCTGATCAACCGGCAGGCGTGCCGAGGGAAGTATTCGCCAAACTCAACGCTGCGGCCGGCATAGGCTTCCCGGGCATCTCGGACAGCTCGGTCCCGGTTCTGCTGCCATACGACATTGATGGATTTATCAAAAACCGCGCGGAAAATCCCGAGCCGTCACCTGACAAGACCCTCGAACTTGCCGACCGCTTCATGCGTGCAGGATTTCGGCCAACGGGGTTCTTCGTGACCGGCCCCGCCGGCTATGATTTAGCCTTTGCGCTTACTCTCGCCGATATTCCTGAACTTTCAGACATCCGCTACGCGGACCCGGTCTATGTTCTGTTCTCAGGCCTTCGCGTGATTTATGAACTCGATGGCCCCGCACTGCCCGAAGGCGAACCCGTGAAATCGCTCGAGGGCGATTTTCCCGGCATTCGCCGCTATTTGCACGAATCCTACATCCGCTACAGCTTCCAGCGCTATGGCGTGACCTACGTGGCTGCAATTTACTGCTTGGACACGCGGCCTCGCGCAAAGGTCCTGACGTGCAAGCAGGCAGACCGGGTCATGGATCGCTTTCTTCGCACGCTCAAACTCGCGGGCGGCGCACCCGCAGCCGCGCAAGAGACCGCCGACGCACTCAATCTCGAGAGACCGACAGACACATCAAAAGATTTTACCTATTTCAGCCCCGGTTTTCTCATTCCGAACACGGGCCTGAAAAAGGAAATCGGTGGTCGCGGGGACTATACAGTCTATGCGCGCCTGCGGTTTCCGCTCAAAGACGCACCCGATTTCGCGAATTCACAATCATTCAACAATTGGGGTGACTGCGATTTTACAGGCCGCTCGGTGCGTAGCCCGCACAAAAAGGATCAGCCTTACTCCTGCAATGTGAACGGACGGCCGCTGGTGTTCGACGAAGGCGCCCCCGCCAATTACTCTTATCCATGGCGCGATAACTTCTGCGAACACCGCCATTTTTTTGTCGGTCAGTGCCCGGGCGGTGAGGGTCACCAAGGTCAGGACATCCGCCCGAGTTCCTGTGCCATGTTCAATGACGGCGCCGATCGCTGCCAGCCTTATCAGCACGAGGTCGTTGCCGCCCACGATGGTTTCATACTGCGAGCACGTAAACAGGAAGCGGTCTATCTATTCATCAATACATCAAACGCGCACGTGCGCGTGCGCTATATGCATATGAACCCAGCCCAGCTCGACGCCGATGGAATCCTCAACGGAAAGCGCGTGCACGCCGGTGACGTCATCGGAAAAGTCGGCAACTATAACAACGCGGAACGGGGCACTACCTATCACCTTCATTTCGACATGCAGGTGCCGACGAAAGCGGGATGGGTGTTCGTAAATCCCTACATGACCCTCGTCTCGGCATACGAACGCTTGATCCAGGCGCGCGGCACCGAAATCAAGGATGGCGATCCCACACCCGAAGTGGCGGGCGTTCCACCCGTCATTCTGCATCCTTCCGAATCGTCCGCCGAAGCCGTTGTGCCGGCTCCTCGCATGGAGGAATCCACTGTCCTCCGCGTAAAGGCGCATCCCGACATAAAGAAGCCGCACAAGAAGCACCGACACGGCCGAAAACGGCACAAGCGCGGTGGCAATTAGCGCTAAGATGCCGCCATAAATCGGGCATGAATCGAAAGTGTCACCTGTCTTGAACATGCTGAGCCGCCGTACATTTGTGGCGAGCACCCTTTGCTTCGCAGCAGATCTCTCGGCAAGTCGCCGCGCCACGGCGGCGCAGCAGCCGGCATTTACGCGCTGGGTTGCTGGCTTCCGCTCTCGCGCGCTCGGGCGCGGAATCTCCGGGCAAACATATGATCGGGTGATGGACGCGGTTACACCCGACACGAGCGTGTTCGCGCAGTTTCAGGCCCAGCCTGAGGTTACCGAACTGTTGTGGCAGTATATCAATCGTCGGTGTTCCGAATGGCGGGTCATTACCGGAAAGGAGCGCGCAAAGGACTATGCCTCCCTCCTCGCCCGCATCGAAAAAGACTACGGCGTCGATCGGTACATCATGCTCGGATTCTGGGGAATGGAATCGTCCTTTGGCGATCTCGTGACCAACTCGAAATATATGCGGCCGGTGATCCCGGCCCTTTCGGCTCTCGCGTGGGGCGAGCCACGACGGCGCGCTTACTGGGAGTCCGAATTGCTCAATGCGCTCGCAATTGTCGATCGCGGCTGGGCCCAGCCCGCAGAAATGATCGGTTCATGGGCCGGCGCCATGGGTCATACGCAATGGATGCCTGAGGTCTGGCTGCACATGGGTGTGGATTATGACCGCGATGGCCGAGTCTCGCCGTTCGGTAGCCCGGCCAATTCATTCGGTGGCACCGCACGCTTTCTGGTTGAGCGGGGTAATTACCGGCGCGGCGAGAGCTGGGGGTGCGAAGTTATCGCCGCAAATCATTCCCGGATGGCCAACAGTAAAGTGATGCGCAGTTATGCTAAATGGCAGGAGCTTGGTATCCGTCGCGCCGACGGGGCGCCGTTCACACGGCCAAACGACCAGGTGAGACTTTGGATTCCGGTCCCCGGTGGTCCTGCTTTTCTGCTTGGGCAGAATTTTCGTGCCGTTCATTCCTATAACCCGTCGACCAATTACGCGCTGGCGCTCTGCCACCTCGGCGACCTTATCCGCGGCGGCCCGCCGTTTCACCAGCAATTTCCTGGTGGCGAACGCACGCCGACCCTCGCGGAAGTTAAAGAGATCCAGCGACGGCTCAACGAGCACGGCTTTAAGACCGACGGGGTCGATGGGCGCACCGGCAGCGACACCGTCAGGGCTATCCTCGCGTTTCAAAAGAAGGTCGGTATGGACCCGGCCGACGGCTACGCGGGTCTGAAATTGCTCGACCGATTGCGTCAAGCTCCGTAATCCGGTTGGATGCCGCCCAACCGCCCGTCGGGCGGCAAAGGGCAAGGCTGCATCGTGTCGAACAAGCAAAGTGAGAGCGCAAAAGCACTGTCCCGCGACGGTCGGGATCTGTCGGCGTTTGATCGCCCGGTTCCAGCGGGTGTGAATGCTGCGGGTTTCGGCAGCGACGTGGTCGCCGATGCGTTACGTGCCACAGATATCCCCTACATCGCGCTTAACCCGGGTGCGAGTTACCGCGGGCTACACGACAGCTTGGTGAACTATCTCGGCAACCACCGGCCACAAATGCTGCTGTGCCTGCACGAGGAGAGTGCCGTTGCGATCGCCCACGGCTACGCCAAGGTCACAGGCAAGGCGATGGCGGCCGCGGTGCACTCCAACGTCGGCCTGATGCACGCCACGATGGCAATCTTCAACGCCTGGTGCGACCGCATGCCGATGGTCATCCTGGGTGCGACTGGCCCGGTTGACGCGGCCAAACGCCGGCCATGGATCGACTGGATTCATACCGTGCGTGATCAAGGGGCCCTCGTGCGAGGCTATACCAAGTGGGACGACCAGCCGGCCTCGCCTGTGGCGGCGCGCGAAGCCGTCCTCCGCGCGAACTGGATTGCCAACACCGCCCCGCGCGGACCCACCTACGTCAATCTCGACGCCGGCATGCAGGAGGAAAAACTCGCGGAGGCTGTCAACCCGATCAATGCCGAACGCTTTATGCCGGCGGTTGCGGCCGCGGCCGATGCCGCCGCCGTTCGAGCCGCAGCGAACTTGCTCGGTGGCGCAAAACGCCCCGTCATCCTTGCTGGCCGCGTCTCCCGTAACACGGATGCCTGGGACAAGCGCGTCCGCCTGGCCGAGCGCCTGGGCGCGCGCGTCGTCACCGATCTCAAAATCGCAGCCTCCTTTCCGACCGGCCACGCCCTGCACGCCGGCGCGCCAGGTGGCACGGTGCTCGCGGCTGAAGCTGCGGAGGCCATCCGATCCGCCGACGTCATCCTGAGCCTCGATTGGCTCGATGTCGCCGGGACTTTCAAGGCTGTCGGCAATGTCGCCGCTAAGGTCGTGCAGGTTTCGCTCGATCATCATCTGCACACCGGGTGGAGTATGGACTACCAGGGACTCCCCCCGGTTGATGTCTTCATTGACTGCGAGCCCGACACCGCAGTGCCCTACCTGCTCGATGCCCTCGGCACCGGCCCCTCGCGCCCGATTGCACCGCGTGTGAAGGAATTTCCCATACCTGACGGCGACAAGCTTACGGTCGATCACGTCGCAGCTGCCCTGAGGAATGCTGTCGGTGATCGCCCCATAACGCTCACCCATGTTTCGCTGTCGTGGAATGGCGCAAGCTGGGAGTTCAATCATCCGCTCGATTACCTGGGATCGGATGGCGGCGGAGGCGTCGGCGGCGGCCCCGGCATCTCGGTGGGAGCCGCCCTTGCATTGAAGGACAGCGGCCGGCTGCCCGTTGCGGTTTGCGGTGACGGCGATTTCCTGATGGGGGTCACTGCGTTGTGGACGGCGGCGCATTATCGCATTCCGCTTCTGATCGTCGTTGCCAACAATCGCTCATTCTTTAATGACGAACTGCATCAGGAGCGCGTCGCCCGTATGCGCAATCGGCCGGTCGAAAATCGATGGGTCGGCCAGCGTATTTCGGAACCGGATATTGATCTTGCAGCGATGGCGCGCGCACAGGGCGCCCAAGGGTTTGGTCCGGTGAGCACGATAGACGACCTGAAAAACACACTGCCGAAAGCTATAGCCGCGGTCGAAGCCGGCGCGATAGCCGTCATCGATGCCCGAGTCGAGCCGGGTTACACCGCGGCGACCACGGCGGCGATGACACGCAAGAGTGAGTGACCTGGTCATGCCGCCGGACTCGCCAGTCGAAGATGCAATACTCGTGGCGGACAGTATCTTCGTTCAATTCGACACGGCCGAGGGCCCAATAACCGCCGTCGATGACGTTTCGCTCAAGGTCAAGCCTGGCGAGTTTCTGTCAATCATCGGTCCGTCGGGTTGCGGCAAATCCACTCTCTTCAACGTCATCGGCGGGCTTCTGGCACAGCATCAAGGCGTCGTCAGCGTCGGGGGTGAAACAATATCGGGCCCGCACAAGTCGATTGGCATGGTGTTTCAAGAGGAGTCGACGTTCCCGTGGCGCACCGTCGTCGACAATGTTGCGTTCCCTCTTGAACTCGTCGGCATGCCGAAATTAAAGCGCGCGGAACGGGCGCGGCATTTTATCAAAATGGTTGGCCTCGACGGTTTCGAGAACCGCTATCCAGGCGAACTATCGGGCGGGATGCGCCAACGCGTATCGCTCGCCCGCACATTGGCGTCCGAGCCCAAGATTCTGCTGATGGACGAGCCATTCGCGGCTTTGGACGAGCAGACACGGCTCTTGCTAGGGGACAAAGTGCTTCAAATTCAGCAGCAGCTGAAACAAACCACGTTGCTGATTACGCACAACATCACAGAAGCAGTGCAGATGTCGGACCGAATTCTGGTGATGACCTATAGACCGGGCAAGGTAAAACGAATTGTCGATATCAATCTGCCGCGCCCCCGTAGTTCAGAAATCGTGAGCAGTGAGGCCTTCGGGCGCTATGTCGCCCAGATCTGGAACGATCTTCGAGAGGAAGCAAGCCGGGGCATAAAGGACGCGGAGCAAATCGCGCTGCAAGAGGGCGACGCGTCATGACAACTGTCGCCTCATCCGTCCGTGCAGCGCGAATTTCCTATTCGGCCCGAATCCTCGGCTGGAGCTCCGCCGTTGCTTGGCTGCTGGCGATGGAATTCATCATCCGCATCGGCTGGATCAGCCAATTCATAGTGCCTCCACCGTCGGAAATAGCAGCCAGCTTTGGCCGGCTGATCCTTGAAGAGCATATCGTCCGGCGATTTTTCTACACGGTCGGTGAGTGCCTTGCGGCAGGTGCCATGATTACCGTATGCGGGGTCGGCGTCGGGGTTTTGTTGTGCCGATACGGTCTTTTCCGGAAAGCCTACGAAACCTGGGTGGCGGCGCTGGCCTCTGCCCCTTTTGTGCTCGCTTATCCGCTATTCATGGTGATCTTCGGCCGCAATGCCTGGGCCATCATCGTAATGGGTTTCGTCTCCGGCTTGCCCCCGATGATTCTAAAAACGATTGAAGGTATTTCGGGGACACGGCGGGTTCTGGTTAACGTCGGGCGCAGCTTCAACCTCAGCGGGCCGCAGCAGGTCTGGAAGATTCTTTTTCCGGCTGCATTACCGACTATTTTCGTGGGCGTGCGGCTGGGGTTGATATTTGCGCTCATCAATATCGTCGGCACAGAATTTCTCATCAATTTCGGGGGGCTCGGACAACTAATCACCGATCTCGCCGAGCGATACGATCTTGCCGGCACCTATGCCGCGATCTGCTTTGTTATACTGGTCAGTATCCTGTTTTTCATGGTGTTGGAAAAGGTCGAGCGATGGCTGAGGCCGGTCGATTGACGCGCATGCACGCGCCGTCGCCGGTGCTAAATCCGGTGACGATATTGCGCGTCGCGCTCGTGCTTGCGTTGTTGATTATATGGGAACTGCTCGCACGGTCTGGCTGGCTTTATCGCGATGTGGTTCCGTCGCTGTTAAAGGTCGGCGCTGCCATAAAAGACCTTCTCACCACAGTGGATTACTATTTCAATCTTGGCGTCACGTCGGCGGAAATAGGAGCGGCGCTGCTCATAGGCGGCGTTTCCGGTATTGCGGTGGGCTTGTTGCTTGGTGGGAATCGCTTTCTTTCCAAAGCCTATGAACCTTTTCTCTACTACCTCGGACCGACGCCGAAAATTATCTTCTTTCCTGTGATGATCATGTGGTTTGGCGTCGGACCAGAGTCCAAGGTCGCGCTCGGCACCCTCTCCTGTTTCTTTCCGGTTGCCCTCAACGTCGCCGCCGGCATGCGCCAGATCGACAAAGTCTTGATTCGCGTAGGCAGAAGTTTTCGAGCCAGTGGCTCGGAAATGGTATTCAAAATCTATTTGCCGGCGATGCGACATCCGATAGTCAACGGTGTGCGCCTGGGATTCGGCTTCGCATTGATCGGCACCTTGCTCGCCGAAACAAAATTATCGAATAAGGGTATCGGGTTTCTGATTATCCAAGCCTACAGCACCTTCGATATGCCGCGTATGTATGCCATGCTCATCATCCTGTTCGTGTTGGCGTTTGGCGCCAATGCTGCGATCGGCCGGCTGGGCGGCCTCGAAAACATCAAACGAACTTGAACCAATAGGTCTTGCATGACGACAGTTGCCTCCCCGCAATCGCTATCGGCGCCCGCGATGGTGCTGCCTAAGAACCGGGGCTCGTACTATGGCGGAGCCTGGCATGAACCCAAGTCAGGCCGCTACGTCGATACGATCAGTCCCGGCACAGGTAAATCGCTTGGCAAGGTCGCTGATTCGGATGCCGAAGATATCGATGCCGCCGTAGCTTCAGCGAAGACGGCATTTGTCGAGTGGCGCCGTATGCTGCCGCTGGAACGGGCGAAAATACTTCGGCGGATTGCGGAAATCCTCCGCCAAAACGCCAATGAACTGGCGATGATTGACGCCGCCGATTGCGGAAACCCCGTAAAGGAAATGATCAGCGACGCGATGGTCGCTGCCGCACAGATGGAGTTCTTTGCCGGCTTTGTTACCGAAATGAAGGGCGCATCGATTCCGATGGGGCCCGACGTGGTCAACTTTTCGGTGCGGGAGCCGCTCGGCGTTGTCGGCCGCATCATCCCGTTCAATCACCCATTCATGTTCTGCGCGGGAAAATCTGCCGCCCCGCTCGCCGCCGGCAATACTGTTGTGGTGAAGCCTCCCGAACAGGCGCCCCTGTCTTCATTGCGACTTGCGGAACTGATCGGTGGTCTGTTGCCGCCGGGAACCTTCAATGTCGTGCCGGGCGGACGTGCCGCCGGACAAAGGCTTGCCAGCCATCCCGACGTCGCAATGATCGCACTGATCGGCAGCGTGCCGACTGGCCGCGCCGTGATGAAGGCCGCATCCGACACGGTCAAACGCACAATGCTGGAACTGGGCGGCAAGAACGCCTTGATCGCTTATGGTGACGCGGACCCGGACGAAGTTGCCGGTGCGGTTATCGGTGGCATGAATTTTACCTGGTGCGGCCAGTCTTGCGGTTCGACAAGTCGCGCTTTCATCCATGAAGCGATTTACGATGCTGTGATCGCCCAAGTGAAAGAAAAGATCAAATATTACAGGCCGGGGCTTCCGACCGATCCTGCCACCACAATGGGTGCAATTATTTCCAAGCGGCAATTCGACCGGGTCATGAGCTTCATCGAATCGGCCAAGAGCGAGGGCGCTCAACTCATCGCCGGCGGTGGCCCGCCCTCCGATCCCGCACTTCAAAATGGATTTTACATCGAACCAACCGTATTTGCCGTCACGGAAAAGAACAGGATCGCGCGCGAGGAAATCTTTGGGCCGGTTCTTGGAGTCTTCAAATGGAGCAACGAAGCCAAGATGCTCGAGGCGGTAAACGCCGTGGAATATGGCCTGACTGCCTCAATCTGGACCAACGACCTTTCAACCGCGCACCGCACGGCTCTCACCGTGCAAGCGGGCTATATCTGGATCAACGAGGTCAGTAAGCATTTTCTCGGCGCGCCGTTCGGCGGTTTCAAGCAGTCGGGTCTCGGGCGCGAGGAATGCTTCGAGGAAATGCTCGCTTTCACGCAAGAAAAGAACATTCACGTCAAGCTTAGGCCGACCAAAACTTAGACGGGCGCATCGAACCCGGCACGCCCCCAGGCCGCGCGGTAGGCCGGATCAGACATGAAGGCAATGAATTCCCCGGCGGCGAACGCAAATGCACTGGCCGTCGTCACCGCCGCACCGTAGATCGTCGTAAGCTGGATCTCCGCCGGTAGAGGGCCAACCACGTCCAAACCGTTAGTATTCACGACTTCGCTCTTCGGATAGAAGCCGATCTCGGCTTCCCCGCTCGCAACTAATTGCACACCGCCTTCCAGCGCAGGCCGATGGATGGTTTTGCCTTTCATTGCATCGGCGATGCCGAGCTGCTCAACAAGCTTCCCCATGTGCGTTCCGCTCGGAGTCGCTCCAGGCGTTGCATGGGTAATGGTCCGGCTGCGGAGAATTGCCTGACTGACCTTGTCGGCCGTCGACAAATCCGGTTTCGGCGCGCCGGCACGCACCACTGCGTTAATGCTGACCAGACCCAGGACAGCACGGCCCTCCGCTCGAACGATGGCACTCTTTTGATACTCATCAAGGATGTGGGTCGGCATGACGAGCACATCAGCCTTCTCTCCGGCGGCAAGCCTGTCGCGAAGCGACGACATCACGGCAAAGGAATATTCTACTTTGTGCCCGGAATTTTTTTCAAATTGCGGCGTCAGCTGCAGGAATATTTCCTTCGGCGCGCCGCCACTCATGACATGAAGTATGGCCATTGCTTTGCTATAGCTTGAACGTCTCAAGCGTACCCGGGTGAAACATTTCCTCAACAGCCACGAGGCGCGATGACAGTCCCTGAGAATGATGGTGGCGTAAAAATGTTTCCAGCGTTGTTCTGTTCGAGGCAACGCCGTACGACCAGAAGTCTTCACCCATAAGCTTACGCGCTTCGATCAGACGCTCCTCGACGAATGGGAGCGTCACTTTTGTTGACGAAGTATCGGCGAGTTTTTCAAGGGCGATCCTCTTCGATTGATCGAAGGCCTTGAACACCGCTCCAGGCAGCCATGGATGCTGTTCCGCGAGTTCGCGCCGCACGCCCACCAGATGCATGATCGGGAAAATCCCGGTGCGCTTGAAATAATCCTTCGCCGCAGCAACCGGATCTGCGAACAGCCAGCCGATATTCGGATTGCGACCAAAGCCGGGCGGCACGCGCGGCCCAATGAACCCGTCGATTTCGCCGGCTTCGAACATGCTCGACAGCGTACGTCCTTCCGGTGCGTTCTCGAGCCGCACGTCCTTGGGCAGCGTGATCGCGATCTTCTCGGGCCGCCCCGCTTCTTCCAGACCTCCTCTTATCCATTGGATGTCGGAGGGCTTGACGCCGTGATCGTCCTCAAGAATGGCACGTGCCCACACGTTGGCAGTCAGTTGATATTCCGGCACACCGATTTTCCTGCCCTTCAGATCGGCCGGCTTCTGGATGCGGTCGGTTCGCACATAGATGGCGGTATGACGAAACGCGCGAGAGACGAAAGCCGGAACGCCTATGTAAGGGCAATTGCCCTGAGCCGTCTTGACGGTGAAGCTCGACATCGACAATTCGCAAATGTCGAACTCGGCATGGCGGAAGGCACGGAAGAAAATTTCCTCGGGATCGAGCGCCATGAATACAGGATCAACGCCGTCGATCAGTACCAGCCCGTCGCTCAGGGGACGGGTGCGGTCGTAATCGCGAACCGCGATTGAAAGGTTAAGTTTCGCCATGAGAAAACCCTGGGCGTTTCACAACGACCAGACTGTCATAAGCGAAATGATGCGAGGACGCTACTCTACTCCACGCTTCTGGGAGGATTCGTCCGGCGTCACGTCGACCGCTCGCGCGCGGCCTGTGATCACCGCTGGACCACGACAATCCTTCATGCACGGATTGGAATTCCAGAAGGCTTTTTCGGTCGTCTCGCGGTCGTCGTCGAAGAAGCCGCCCTGGTTGGGCATTTTGACTTTGCCCCATGTCTCTTTTGATAGAACGAATTTGTCATCGACGATGTCGTTGAGGTTGAGCACATAAGCCACAACTGAATAAAGCTCATCGTTGGTGAGCGATTGCGCATCGCCAAAGGGCATGGCCCGGCGGACGTAGTCGAACACGCTTGACAAATATGGAAAATACGAGCCGACCGTCTTGACCGGATCATGCGAGGCAAGAGTGCCCTTGCCTTGGGCGAGCTGGGGCCAACGGCCGGCACTTTCGCCGAACTCGCCGTGGCATGCCGCGCACTTGTCCATGTAAACCTTTTCGCCCTCCTTGACCGAGCCATGGCCCGGCGGCGCGCCTTGCCCGTCAGGGCGCACGTCGATGTCCCAACCCGCGATTTGTTCTGGCGTCGCGACTTTCCCGATGTCGTAGCTGCGCGGTGATTCACTTTTGGCCTGGCCCAAAACATGCCCGGCGGATGCAAACAAGAACGCCGTGACGAACGCGAACTTACCCAACCTCCACATTCTCGACCTCCCCATCAGGCTTGACGGCCCATGTCTGGATGCCGTTGTTGTGGTAGATCGAATTCACGCCGCGGATCTTGCGCAAGGCATCCTTGCCCGGCTGCACGTAACCGGTCTCGTCCATGGCGCGCGATTGCAGCAGGAGCGGTTCCCCCTTCCAGTCGAGCTCCGCATAAAACCGGACGCAGGCCTTGTCGAAAACTGGACCATCGATCCGTGCGCTTCGCCAATTGCGGCCGCCGTCGAGCGAAATGTCGACGCGCTTGACCCTGCCGCGGCCGGACCAGGCAAGACCCGAGATGACATTGAAGCCTTTTTGCTTCAATGGCGCCTGCGGCGACGGTGATGTGATCACTGATTTTGCGTCCATCACGAAGGTAAATTGGCGCGCTCGGCCATTTTCGAGGAGATCGGTGTATTTCGACGTCTCCTCCCGCGTGAACCACGGCTGATCACCGACCTTGAGCCGGCGCAACCACTTCACCCAGACATTGCCTTCCCAACCTGGAACCACCAACCGCGCCGGGTATCCCTGCTCGGGCCGCAGCATCTCGCCATTCATGCGATAGGCAACCATGCAATCGTCAAGCGCCTTTTCGATCGGGATCGAGCGGTTCATCGCTGCGGCATCGCCGCCTTCCGCCATAATCCATTTTGCGTTGGTCTTCATACCGGCCTGCGCGAGCAAGACCTTGAGGGAAACGCCCGTGTACTGAACGCAATGCACCATCCCGTGGGTGTACTGGCAGCCATTAAGTTGAGCGCCTCGCCATTCCATGCCGGAATTGGCAGCACATTCGAGAAAATAGATTTTGTTGACGCGCGGGAACCGCTTGAGGTCGTCGAGCGTGAAGATCAGCGGCCTCTCGACAAGCCCGTGCAGCATCAAACGGTAATCGCCCGGGTCGATCTCCGCGACACCGCCATGGTGGCGCTCGAAGCAAAGCCCGTTGGGTGTAATGATGCCGTCCAGCTCATGCAGCGGCGTGAAGCTCACCGAGGACTCCGGCGTCGCCGTCAGCCACGGCACCGTCCGACGGATGACCCCCTTCTCGTATTTGGATGGATTGCCGTAGGCACGCAGGCCCACGCCATCGCCCAGTTGACGTGTCCAACCGGGAACATTTGGCGGAAGGTCTTCTGCGCTACCGGCGCGAGCGCGAGCAGCACCCGCCGCAGTGAATCCCGCTACGCCCATAAGAAACCGGCGTCGGCTGGATAGGTCGGTTGGAGTCTTCATTGGCGCCTCCCGGAATGCAGATCAGCCGGATAGGCTCATATCACATTCTATTTTATGAATGTAATTGGATTGTGGACTAAGCTCCGGAAATTTTTACGCTCATGTTGGGACGCACACGTACGGATCTTTCCGTGGCAACATAGCGTTCGACCAATTCCCACACCGGCAGACCTTCCGTGCCTTCATTCACACTCGCCCACCCCGCGACGATGTACTCCTTTTTTGCCTCAATAGGTTTGCCGGAATTCAAATGCGTCAGGCCGGAGATCCGACGCCCCATGGGCTTTGAGATGTCGATCGCGTACCCGAGGCCTCCGCACCGCACCATATCACCGCCCTGCTGATAATACGGGTCTGGATTGAACAGGTTGTCAGCCACATCCTCCAGTACCTCTTTCAGCCGTTCGCCTGTCATGGAGATACGATAGACCTGCGGATAGGTGATGGCCGTTGCGTTATGAATATCCTCGACCGTGATTGCCTGGCCGGGAAGCACGCTCGTGCCCCAGCGGAACCCTGGCGACAGGGCGATTTCCGCCTCACGCTCCTTCAAAAGCGCCGCACAAATGAGGTCGTCAAATGTGCCGTTGAAATTGCCGCGCCGGTAAAGCAACAACTCTGCGTGACCGACGACACGCGCCAGTTCTTTGCTGTAGGGCGCGCGCGCTTTGGCAACCGCGGCCGCCATTTCAGGATCCGGTTTGATGACATCGGCAAAAAGTGGGATCAGCTTGTAACGAAATCCTCTGACCGCTCCATTCTGAAAGTCGAGATCGAGACGGGATACGAACTTCCCATGACTACCTGATGCGACCAGCAACGTGTTACCGACCTTGATCGCCTCAGGCAGCGCGTCATGGGTGTGGCTGGTGAGGATGACATTTATGCCGGAAACCCGTGTCGCGAGCTTACGATCGACGTCGAAACCGTTGTGTGAAAGCAGTACCACAAGTTGCGCACCGGCCTTGCGCGCTTTCTCCACGTTCGCGCGTACGTCTTCCTCCCGGATTCCGAACGACCATTTCGGGATCATCCAGCGCGGATTGGCAACCGGGGTGTAAGGGAATGCCTGGCCGAGTACGGCAATTTTAACGCCGCCCTTCTCGAAGATCTTCATCGGCTCGAATGCCGGCTCATTCCATTCGGTGTCGCGGATGTTGAGCGCAAGGAACGGAAATCCGAGCTTGTCGATCAGCTCCTTCAGCCTCGCTTCGCCATAGGTGAACTCCCAATGGCCGGTCATCGCATCGGGCTTGAGCAGCGCCATGCAATCGACCATGTCCTGGCCTTTGCTGCGGTTCGCTCCGAGGGAGCCTTGCCAGGTATCGCCGCCGTCGAGAAAGAGAACCTTGTCGTCGCCCCGTTCCGCGCGCACGTGCTTGACCACCGCGGCCAGCCGATCCAGTCCGCCGATGCGGCCATAGGATTTGGCGAGCGCCTCAAAGTTCTGGTCCGTCAGCGCATAGGCCGAGGCCGACTGTTCCGGAATTCCGAAGCGCTTGAGAAAGGCCTTTCCTGTCAGGTGCGGCGGCTGCCCCCGCGCCTCGCCGACGCCGATATTGACCGAAGGCTCGCGAAAATATACCGGCACAAGCTGGCCATGGATATCGGCCACGTGCAACAGCGTCACATTGCCCAGCGGATCAAACTTGAGCAGTTCGTCTTGCGTCAAGCGTTGCTGCGCGGCCGCACGGGCGAATGAGCCATCGCCCGCCACAAGCGCCGCGCTGGCGGCGCCGATCTGCAGGATTTCACGGCGAGTTATCATCCAGCTTGCATCTTGTGCTGCGCATTACGTCTCGCCGGTGAGCACAAAATATGCGCACCGGCACCTAGTGCCTGATTCCCGGCACACTCAGCTTCAGTCCCTCGTTCTCCGCCGCTAGATACAATTCCAGATCGCCGTACTCCTTGGCATCCGGCGGCAGTTCGTCGGCGCGGATATTGACCTGGCACCACTGGAAGCGTTGGCGAATGTCCCAGATCGTCAGCAGGCTGGTACGCCAGGTCGGGAAATGGTCGTACTGGCCTTTCGACGCGCCTAGCCATTGTCCGCGTATCCAGTGATTGGCTGCCTTACCATGACAATCGGTGCATGCGAAATTGAGTTCGCCGATCTTTCGTTCAGCAAGTTCCTTGCCGCGTGCAATAGCGGCTTTCGCATCCGCACTCGTCGTATCCACATTAATAGGCGCGCCATTTGCCAGATTATGGAGATAGACGGACATGGCGCGATTTTCGTCCGTTTCCATGAGCCAGTCGGCGCCAGTCGTAGCCTTGGCGTGACGGGTGACGAACTCCTCGACGCCCAGGACCTTGTTCAGGCGCGGCTCCCACTTCGGCATCGCTGCCGCCCAGGTCTTGAACGACGACGACGGATCATTGTGACAGGCGTTGCAGGAGAAGCCGGTCGCCCCTTTTTCCTTCCATAGCTCCTGCGCCTTATCGAGTGCCCACATGCCCGGATTCTCGATCGGATCGAGGTTCTCGCGCTTTTCCACGGGCGCCGGGCGCTTTTCCGGATTGTCCAGCTCCGTTTTGAAGGCCGCCGGCGTTTTCAAGGTCTTCAGGAATGCAACCATGTCGTTGATTTCCTGATCGTTGAAAACACCATGACTGCCCCATGGCGGCATCACCGTGTCGGGATTGTAGACGCGTGCGTCGTAGATGTAGTTGAAGAGCCACTCATCTTCACGCCCGGCATTTCCGATCTCGGAAAGATCAGGGCCGACATTTCCGGGAAGGTTGGCGCCCCCGGCGGGTCCCATCACATGACACGCAAGGCACGAACCGCCGCGATTGCGGTCGGCTACGAGCTTGGCACCGTTGGCAGCGTCTCCATTTATCGGATTCGAAAGCTTGCGCGGCTCCTTGGGAGCGGCCGGTGAGGAAACATGCGCGAGCGTGCTCCACTTTTCTTCGTCTCGCGCAGGCCAGCCAGAATAACGCTTCCACGGCCGTGCCGAGGCGTCACCTTTGGTTTCAAGTGGGGCAACCTTGCCTTGCGCCTGCGCATCCGCTGGCGACCCATTGGCGATCGCAAATAATACCGCCGGCATAAGCACGACGGCGCCCGCCAAAATCCCTCCACGCGTCATCTAATCCTCCCCAACCAATTATTGTCTTTTTATCCGTCTGGCGCATTTTGCGTCCATCCGGCGGTCAGCTCACTGTAATGCTTTCTTCCGCCGTGGTGATCGTGCCGTCGTCGTCGGTCCAGCTGAACTTGAAAGTACCGCTCTCGTCCACTTTAGCGTGGAATTGCATGTAGGGATTGGCGGCAATCGCAGGTTCGAGGTTGACGGTCAGTACAGGCTTTCCATTGAACTCGCACGCAAACTTATTGATGATCTTGCGGGGAATTGTCTTGCCATCCTTATCCTTGCGTTGCCCCAATTCCATGATGTGAGGCAGAAGTGTCTTGATCTCGATGACCTCGCCTTTCTTTGCTTCTTTCGGAATTTTAAGCCGCGGTTTTTCCGCCATGATGATCTCCTGAATTTTTCCTGTTGCCGATCAGCCGCCGCAGCCGCCAATGGTGACCTTCACCAGCTTCTGGCTGGTGAAAAACTCACCCCTGCTGGTTTTCGCGACGACAATGATGTTCTGCGTCGTCGCCAGGCGGATGCGCGTCGATGCCTCGGCCTTTCCGGTCAGGGGCGAGAGATGAAAGGTAGCAACACCCGGATTAGGATTGCCGTCCGCGACAACAAGAATTTCGCTGACATAGTTGTCAGCGGTCATGGGCGCGTCGACCGCAACCGACAACGGCACCGTATTCCCGTTCTCTGCTATTTCGGGCAACTCAATCGATATTTTGCCCTTCTCTGCCGTTTTTCCGCCCGTGAACTTCGCAATCTGGTCCGCAGCCTCTTTCGCGGCGGCTACTGCGGTCCCACTCCAGCCGGTCAGCGTAAGCGCCGCACCCGAGGCGCCCAGCGCCAACGCGCCGCGGCGGGATAGTTGTCGCATTCGTCTCTCCTTCAACTGGCTAAGCGGATATGAGCCCCGCACAATCATGACCATAGCGGCGCCCGGCGGCCTATTCAAATCATATTCACAAAAGAGAATGTACCTATCGCAGGGCGGGCCGCCGGAGGAACAGTATCTTCAACTGGGGAGTGATTTGAGATAGTCGCGGAAGCTCTTGCCCTCGTAAGCTTTATCCCGGACATAACGGAACATCGCAAGAAAATCATTTGGCAACATATAGCCCGCGGCGCGGTTGACCTCGCGTTTGGACGGCGGAAGGGCTTTAAGCGTCGCCGCACGCTCCCCAAAGAATTGGAAAGTCGGAGTGAACCGGACGCCATATTTTGCAGCCATTTCCTTTTCTGACAGTTCCTGTCCGTCAAAATCGGTGACCTTGCGCGAGCCGATGATGTTGAGCTGCAGCACCTCGAAATTGGCCTTCACATAGTCGGCAATCCGCGGCTGGGCAAAATTCACAAAATGCGTCTCCTTGCAGTAGGGACAGCCCCGCAATTCCCACATGATGACGAAGCGCTTTCCTTCCTTGCGGGCCCCTTCAAGATCGTCGGCGAGGTCGAGAAAGCTCTCCAAAAACCAGGGCTGCTTATAGAGCCCGTCATCGGTCAATAATCGGTTCTTCCGCCTGCCCCCGCGTTATCGCGAGGGCCATCGCGGATGCCGCTCCAATCAGCAAACTCCGCCGTCTAATCATGATCGTATTCCGTAAACCACGACTGCAAAGTCGTCTCCTCGCCAGCCATAATGGCGCATATATTTATAGTCCTAAAACCACGCGCCTCAAAATCCGGTGAACACCGTGACGATCTGGTTTGCCCGCGCTGCATGTCTGATGGCCATTCTGCTTACCAGCGGCATTTTCGCCCGCGCCGACGAGCTTGCTGACTTCAATAACGCAGTTGAAGCCCTCAGTGCACATAACCGAACCGCGATCGGCTATCTCCGTACCGAAAACGTCGACCTGGCCTCGCTCGAGGTCGATCGTCTACGCGACGCATGGACAAGATTTACCGAACGCTTTGCCGGCAATCGTCCCCACGCGTTCGACGGCAGTGCTCTTTACGGCAATCTTTTCACGACCGTGAATGCTCGCCTCGTTGGTGCCGACCTCATGCTCAAGATTGGGCGGCCTGACGCCGCGCGCATTTCGCTCGATGGCATCCGCAAGGACCTTTACGATCTGCGTAAGGCAAGCGGCGTTGTCGTGCTCGCGGATTGCATTCGTGACGCGAATGCTAAAATGGATGATTTGATGGTCTACGATAACCGAGCACTTGATTTGAAGACGATCGGGACGACTGACGAAATTGCGAACAAGGCTTCCGCCTATGGATCCGTACTTGATCGCTGCGACAGGACCGCTGACGACACCGTACGCATATCGCCGGAATTTCGGCGGCTGGTCGACGGAACCAGGGCAAGCCTTGCGCTAATTCCCAAAGCGATTGCTACCCACGACGACAATCTCTTGCACCGCGTTCTCATCGAACTACGTTCGTTCGATAATTTACTCGATTTCCGATTCGGCTGACCGGCTTTCGCGCGCGTCGCGTCGACATCCGCGCCGCGCGGTCTTCGTCAGGATGATCGACATATTCTGTTTTTATGATATATTCTAACCATTCGCGTCCGCGTCGGCCGATTGTCCGAGAGAATGAAGTTGCCCTGTAAATCAAAAATACAGAACATTTTTTCTTTCGCAGCGATTATCGCGCTGTGCCTTGCATCGACAGTCACGCATGCGGCGGAACTCATCATGTTCGAACAGACCGGATGTGCCTGGTGCGACACTTTTGACCGGGAAATCGCACCGATCTACCCTAAGACTGCGGAAGCGCAACGCGCACCGCTTCGACGAGTGAATATCGATCAACCGTTGCCGCAGGATCTGGATTTTATTGCGGTCGAGCGGCTTGCACCGCTGTTTGTGTTGGTCGACAAAGGTCGCGAGATCGGCCGCATCCGCGGTTATCCCGGGGCGGACAATTTCTGGGGCTTGCTCGGCGCGTTGATCAAGACTTTGGATGCAGATGAAATGGGCCGAACACGAGAAGAGTTCGCACGAAAAACCGTTGCACGCGGCTGGTTGATCGTCTGTATTCGAGCAGCGCTCAAAACCGATTTGTTGGTGTACGTATGGAATTGCAACATTTGGATACCCGAGCCCGCTCCAGCGAGCTCGATCGCATGATCGGCAACGCCAAACGCGCAAGCAGTTTTCTCAAAGCGCTGGCACATGAAAGTCGATTGTTGATCCTCTGCATCCTCGCAGAGGGCGAAAAATCGGTCAGCGAACTCGAAGATCTGCTCAGCCTGCGGCAGCCAACTGTGTCACAACAACTCGCGCGGCTCCGCAGCGATGGCTTGGTTTCGACACGGCGGGACGGCAAGGCAATCTATTATAAATTGGCAAGCGACGATGCGCGCGTCGTCATCGGCGCAATTTACGACGTGTTCTGCCGAAAGCTGAGGAAACGTTAGTGCGTCGCCGTTGTCATGGCGACGGCAGAAGTTCGGCGGTTTTGCCGGATACCCAGTAAGCCGCGAGCCCTATCCATTCATAAGCTGCAGCATCGAGGCGTTTGATACCATCGGACAATGTCCGGTCCGAATTGGCATCAAGTTTCCCCGCCGTCCGCCAGCCAACGGGATAGGCCTCGACCTGAAATCCCACTTTTCGGAAGCAGCCAATGGCGCGCGGCATGTGCAGTGCGGACGTCACCAGCAGCCAGCGCTCGCCGGGCTTGGGGTTGACGAGCTGTTCTGTAAAAGCGGCATTCTCAAATGTGTTGCGGGATCTTTTTTCGAGTAGCACGCGTTCTCGGGCAATGCCGAAGCTGTCGAGCAACGGATAGATATAATCTGCCTCGGGCAATTCATCGGCAAAAAGGCTTGCATCACCGCCGGAATACACAATTCGAGCGGCGGGGTAAGCGCGTGCAAGTTTGGCCAGCGCAATAATGCGTCCCGCGTCGCCATCAATCACTGTTTCGCCGTGGGCACGTGAAAGCCGAGTGGAGATTGCACCCCCCAGCACGACGATACCATCCGGCGCTCCGTGGCTTACGTCCCACGGCGGAAAGCGTTCTTCGAGCAAGTGAATAAAGAAATTCCCGATCGGCACGTAGCCTGCCGCCGCCAGAACAACAATACTGAGGGCCGCCATCCATGTACCGACCCGCTTCCGGCCTAACGCGATCAGCGTGACGCCGAGTAGCCCAAGAATGATCAGGAGATTGGACGGAAAAAGCAGTAAAGCGGCGGTCTTCGAAAGGGTGAAGAACATCAGCGCGTCTTTTTCCAATCCTCGTATCGCTTCTTGTTTTCCTCGTTGGGCGGATACAGGCCGGGCAATTTGGCACCCTTCTCCACTTCCTGCACCAGCCAGCTTTCAAGAAGCTCGTGTTCCGCACCCTCTTTGGCAACGAACTCAACCAGGTCTTTCGGGATTACGACAGCCCCGTCATCGTCAGCAACGATGACGTCGTCCGGAAAAATTGCACATCCGCCACACCCGATCGGTTCATTCCATCCGACGAAGGTCAGTTGGTTGACGGAAGCCGGTGCCGCAACGCCGGCACACCAGACCTGCAGGCCTGTGGCCAGCACGCCGTGCTTATCGCGCATAACGCCATCGGTAATCAAAGCCGTGACACCGCGCTTGACCATTCGCATGCACAGAATATCACCGAAAATGCCAGCTCCGATCACGCCCATGGCATCAGCGACTACAACACAATTCTCGGGCATCGCCTCGATTGCGCCGCGCGTGGAAATCGGTTTTGACCAACTCTCCGGAGTCGCAAGATCTTCGCGCACGGGCACAAAACGCAGCGTGAAAGCCGGGCCTACTACGCGCTTCCCGGAAACTCCAAGCGGCATCGCTCCAGCCATCCAGGAGTGGCGAATTCCTTTCTTGAGCAACATCGTGGTGATCGTACCGGTGGTGACATCACGGAGTATTTCGAGAGCGGAAACCATCGCAGCTCCTCATGCAGCTTTTAGACCAAGCCGTTCGTCGCGGCGTCGTATCCAGATAACAAATGGAATCGCCAGCAGGACCATCCAAAGCTTGCCGATGATCTGGCCGAAGAGAAATTCGAGCGACCCGAATGCCAACCAGAGAAAGACAATGAAATCGACGACCAGACCGGCCGTGCTCGACGCGACCACCGCTGCTACCAGTCGTCGACGCGCAAGTGGAGTGTAGATCGCGAAATCCGCAATTTCAGACAGAAGAAATGCGGCTGCCGAGGCCAGCACTAATGAGGTCGGTGCCAACCCCGCCGATATCGCTGCGCCGGCCGCAATCGCACCGACACCAAATTCGACCCCGAGCCGGCGCTGTACCAGATCGCGCAGCACCAGCGCCGCGCCGACCATCAACACGCCCGAGGGCGCCATGACGCCGGGTGCGACGGGCACGAGGCAGGGGCCATTCTGCACACAGACCGTTCCCACGTGGCCAATCATCCAATTGGCAGCGGGAATCGTCAGACAAAACAATACGAGAAATATCCCGCCTTCGATGTTTTTGCGTCGATCGTTTTCGATCATGCTTTCTTTCGATCCATGAACTTGGCAAACCCTTGCGCCCGCAGATTGCACGCTGGGCAGCTGCCGCAACCGTAACCCCAGTCGTGGCGTTTACCACGGTCGCCCAAATAACAGCTATGGCTGTCTTCGATGATGAGATCAAGCAAGGCCGTCCCGCCAATCTCCTCCGCCATCGCGAATGTGCCGGCCTTGTCGACCCACATCAGCGGTGTGTGAATGGTAATGCGCTTGTCGAGACCAAGTGTCAGCGCGACCTGCATGGCTTTGACGGTGTCGTCGCGACAGTCCGGATAACCTGAGTAGTCGGTTTCACACATGCCGCCCACAAGGTGACGGGCACCGCGCCGGTATGCGAGCGCTCCGGCAAAACAGAAAAAAATCAGGTTACGACCAGGCACGAAGGTCGTCGGGAGGCCTGAATCGGCAATCCCGATTGCGGTCTGACGCGTAAGAGCGGTCTCGGAGATGGTCGCCAGCGCATCGAGCTTCACCAGATGATCCTCGCCCAGACGGCCCTTCCACTCGACATCAAGCGCCGATATCTGGTCGCGCAGACGCGAACGCAGGCTGAGCTCGACCACATGACGCTGGCCGTAGTCGAACCCGAGCGTCTCGACACGCGCAAAGCGCTGTAGTGCCCAGGCAAGGCACACGGTGGAGTCCTGCCCGCCGGAAAAAAGGACAAGCGATGTATCGGGGCTGACCCTCATGAAGGCCACTATAATACTTTGCGCCCGGCGTGCTAATTGGTGTGCGGCCCGGGGGTAAGAAGGTTTCGTCCATGAGCAATACGAACGGAATGATCGCTGTCGACAAGATGGGAGCCAAGATCCTTTTTGTCGATCCGGCAACGTATGAAACACAAAAAGTGCTTGAGGGATTCCAGCGCACGGTCCACGAGCTGCTCATCGTTCCGGAAACAGGGCGCGCCTATGTGCCGATTTACGGGGATGGCATTCACGGCCGCAATCCCCATCCCGGTCACACGCTGTGCGTTATCGATCTCCACAAGCGCATACTGATCCAAGATATAGACCTGCGCCCATATATTGCCCCGCATACGCTCAAGCTCGGCCCGGACGGATTGATTTACATCACCTGCGAAAACAGCGCGGTAGTTGCCCTGATTGATCGAAATACGCACCGCGTCGTCGACGCTATCGATTCCGGTTCGACCAACGCGCACCGCCTGATCATCGCGCCGGACGGGCAACGGCTCTACACCGAGAACGAAGAAGACGGCGAGGTTTCAGTCATCGATCTTCCGAATCGCAAGCTCCTCGGGAAGGTCAAGACTCCCCACCCGCTTGCCGGGATCACCATCAGTGCCGACAGCAACACCGTTGTAGTCGTATCGGACCAGGAGCCGGTGTTGTTTCTGATCAACACCAAAGCGGGGCAAGTGAAAGAGACGGTACGCCTCAAGGACGTTCCGAAACCCGCACAGATTGCACGTTACAGTCCCGACTGGAGCATTCTCGGCGTTACCAGTCTCAACAGCGACATGGTGAGCCTGATCGCACCGTCGTTCGACCAGCAGACGGCCATCAAGGTCGGAAGCCAGCCGATGGATATGGCGTATCGCGGGCGCAACCTGTTTGTTGCCTGCCAGGGCGATGGCTCGGTCCACGTCATCGACATACCCGAGAAACGCTGGAAGCAGAGCTTCAAAGCAGGCACCGGCTGCGAGTCACTTGGGTTCTTCTGATGCTCAATCCCACCGCGGTGACCATGTCCAGTCGACGATTCGGCCGCCACGACGCGCAAGCCCCGCGATATCGCGCATTTCGCTGTCGGTAAGCTCAAAGTCAAACAAGCTAAAGTTCTCTTCCAGGCGCTCGACCTTGCTTGTGCGCGGGATAACGATGATGCCCTGCTGGACAAGCCACCGAAGGCAAACCTGCGGCGCTGTCTTCTTGTGCGCTCTACCTATTGTTTCCAGCAATTCGTTGCCTTTGGCGCCACCTCTTGCAATCGGGCTGTAGGCCACGACCGCCATTTTATAATCGCGGCACGCCGCGATGACCTTGTCCTGATTCAAAAATGGATGGCATTCGATCTGGTTACAGACCAGGGGTTCGGTCGAAATACGGTTGGCTTCAGCAAGCAGCGCCAAAGTGAAGTTCGATACCCCGATCTGTCGCACGTAGCCTTCCTGTTTCATTTTGGCCATGGCTCCAAGCGTCTCGGCTAGAGGTACGCGCGGATTTGGCCAGTGGATCAGCAACAGGTCAATCACGTCGAGCCGAAGTTTCGCGAGGCTTTCCATTACCGATCGCTCGAGGTCGTGCGGAGCAAGCATAGTCGGCTGCACTTTGGTGGTCACAATAACCTCGGGCCGAAGCCCCGACGCACGCACGCCCTCACCGACTTCACGTTCATTGTCGTACATCTGCGCGGTGTCTATATGGCGGTAGCCGATGCGGATGGCTTGCTCGGTGAGGCGCGCGCAATCGCGGCCGCGCAAGGCCCACGTGCCAAGCCCGATGATCGGGATCTTGAATCCCATTGTCTCGATCATCGGCGCAGGGGCCAGTTTTTCATTTTCGACGGCCATTACGCGAGTCCTATCCCGCCGCCGTGCAGCACCTTCCTGAGCGCGACGGTCGCATCACCACTACGGCGTATCCCATTTCGGCGCATGCGGCGGATTGACTACACGCATATTGGTTGCATTGAGTTTCTTGAGATCGGCCATCTCAGAATCCGAGAGCTTAAAATCGAACACATTCAGATTCTGTTTCAGGTGTTCAGGAGTCGCGGTACGCGGAATTGAGCAAACACCCATCTGCACAAGATACCGCAACGATATCTGCGCAGCGGTTTTGCCGTGCGCTTTGCCAATGCGCTCGAGAGCATCCGCTCCCGGAACCTTGCCCCGCGCAATCGGGCAGTAGGCGACGACCGCCATCCCGTGCTTCTTGCAGCCTGCGAGAACCTTGTCCTGATTTATGAATGGGTGCATTTCGATCTGATTGCAGACAAGCGGCTCCGACGTCACCGCCCAGGCTTCGTCCAACATGGCCGTAGTGAAATTCGCGACACCAATATGCTTGGTCTTGCCTTCCTTTTTGGCCTTGCATAACGCGCCGACCGAAAGCTTGAACGGAACCTCCGGGTTGTTCCAGTGGATCAGGAGAAGGTCGACGTAGGGAAGTTTTAGATTGGCGAGACTTTGCTCAAGCACCTTTGCGAACGCATCCGGCATCAAATCGCCCTGGCGTACTTTGGTGCAGATTAAAACGTCCTCTCGCTTGACACCCGACTGCCGCAATCCCTCGCCATTCTCCTTCTCGTTGCCGTAAAAGGCGGCGGTGTCGAGATGGCGATAACCGATCTGCAGTGCAGCTTTGACGGCTTGAACGCACACATCGTCCTTCAACGTCATTGTGCCTAGACCGATGGTTGGAATACGCGCGCCATGGGCTTCAATCACTTGCATTACCAACTCCTTGCTAGGGCGTTAGGGAAAAGCTTGGCGAAGGGGCTTGGAGAATGCCCCGTCGCCACGATGCTGCCAACCGGGGTTCCGCGGGATGGGTATGTGCAGTCAATGATCACGCAAATTTTTACTGACATGGAATGACGCAATACTTTGTGCGGCAACCCTTTCGGGGGTGTTCTTACATTGGAATAATTCAAGAGTAAAAGAAAGATATTGCATCAACGGCGTTTAATGCTTTTGTGAGGACCATTCCTTACGATGAGGATCGGATGCGCAGAATTGTAGCTATTAGCATTTTGGGGCTCCTCGTACTCGGAGCTGCGGCAGCACATGCCGCCGATTATACGCTGACCATCAAGAATCATCAGTTTAGTCCGGCTGAGATCAAGGTGCCCGCAAATCAACGGGTCACGATCACGGTGGTCAATGAGGATGCCACCCCCGAGGAGTTCGACAGCAGCGCGCTGAAGGTCGAAAAGGTGGTCGCAGGCAAATCGAAAGGCGTGGTGCGCATCGGGCCGCTCAAGGCAGGACGCTACCCGTTTATTGGCGAGTATAATGAAGCCACCGCCAAGGGCGTAGTGGTCGCGGAATAAATCATGCTTGGCGCACTGATCATCGTCTTTCGTGAAGTAATCGAGGCCGGCCTAATCGTCGGCATTGTGATGGCTGCGACCCGCGGCGTCGCCGGTCGCGGCCGCTGGATCACGCTCGGCATTGCCGGCGGCGTATTGGGCGCCGGTATCGTCGCGATGTTTGCGGGCGTTATTTCCGAAACATTCCAGGGTGCCGGGCAGGAACTCTTCAACGCGACCGTGCTTGGCATCGCAGTCATTATGTTGATGTGGCACAACGCCTGGATGGCTCGGCACGGCCGCGAGATCGCCGACGAGATGCGCAAGATTGGCACCGCGGTGAGCGAAGGTGCGAGGCCGTTGACGGCACTGGCTGTCGTGGTCGGACTCGCGGTCTTGCGCGAAGGCTCCGAGGTTGTGCTTTTCCTTTATGGGATCATGGCGTCCGGTACATCGGGATCAGCGCTGTTCGTTGGCGGCGTGCTCGGCATTGCGGCCGGCGCCGCATTCACCGGATTGACCTATTACGGACTATTGGCGATCCCAAACCGATACATTTTTTCGGTGACGAGCTGGCTGATCGCGCTGCTTGCCGCAGGCATGGCAGCACAGGCCGCACAATTTCTTAACAACGCGGGCGTCGTGATAGCGCTCGACCGCACGGTCTGGGATACTTCATGGCTTTTGTCGGAAGGAAGCATTTTCGGTCGCCTGATGCATACGCTGATCGGCTACACCGAACGGCCCACTGAAATGCAGTTGCTGGTCTACATCGCCACGCTTTTTGCGATGTTCCTCCTCATGCGTATTGCTCGTTATTCGCCGCGAGACCGCGTACCTGCCGCTGCCGAGTAGCATCAGCGGCGCCGTCCGCCCAATGCGGCAAAGGTCGCATCAGGCGCGTGGTCGATCAGCTTGAGCAAAGCTCGTGCCGGTCCCCGCGGATGACGTTTGCCCTGTTCCCAGTTCCGCACGGTTTCGATCGGTACCTCGATCTTTTCCGCGAAGGCGGCCTGGGTCAGCCCGCAGCGCGCGCGCACATGGCGTACAAATTGCGCCGGATCACTATGATCGATAGTTTTTTCGGCTCCGTCAGGCAGGATTTCCACGATCCGCCCGTCGGCCTTCAGCCGCACCCGCATCATGGCCACGTTCCCCATCGCTGGTGGTGTCGGCCAATGCCCTAGCTGATTCGCGGCTGCGAAAAGTTAATGCCGTCAGTTACCGGGTTTTTTCGAATATCTCACGCCCAATCAACATGCGGCGAATTTCCGATGTCCCCGCCCCGATCTCGTAGAGCTTTGCGTCCCGCAAGAGGCGGCCGGCGGGAAAATCATTGGTGTAGCCATTGCCACCAAGGCACTGGATCGCCTCAAGCGCCATCCAGGTCGCGCGCTCGGCAGCGTAGAGGATCGCGCCCGCTGCATCTTCTCGGGTCGTCCGCCCTTCATCGCAGGCACGGGCAACCGTATAAACGTACGATCTGGCTGCATTCATGGTGACATACATGTCAGCAAGTTTTGCCTGAACGAGCTGGAATCGACCGATTGCCTGGCCAAATTGCTGCCGCTCGTGCACATAAGGGATCACGACATCCATGCAAGCCTGCATGATGCCCAAAGGACCGGCCGCCAGCACAACTCGCTCGTAGTCGAGACCGGACATCAGCACGTTGACGCCATTGCCCACGGCGCCAAGTAGATTTTCTTCAGGGACTTCACAATCGGAGAACACCAGTTCGCTTGTGTCGGAGCCTCGCATTCCGAGTTTGTCGAGCTTTTGCGCCGGCTCGAATCCCTCGAACCCTTTTTCGACAATGAAGGCGGTTATGCCGCGCGCGCCGGCGGTCCGGTCGGTTTTGGCGTAAACCACCAGTGTGTCCGCGATTGGACCATTCGTGATCCACATTTTGGACCCGTTGAGGATGTAGCGATCGCCTTTTTTGTCGGCGCGCGTGCGCATCGAAACGACATCGGAACCGGCGCCCGGCTCTGACATTGCCAGCGCGCCAACATGTTCGCCCGAAATCAGTTTCGGAAGGTACTTACGCTTTTGCTGATTGGTGCCGTTGCGTCGAAGCTGATTGACGCAAAGATTCGAATGCGCGCCGTAAGATAAGCCAACCGCTGCACTGGCGCGCGATATTTCTTCCATGGCCACGCAGTGCTCGAGGTAGCCGAGCCCTGCCCCACCGTACTCCTCCTCAACCGTGATGCCATGCAGGCCGAGCGCTCCCATTTCCGGCCAAAGATCGCGCGGGAAAACATTGTCCCTATCAATGGCGTTCGCGCGCGGCGCGATACGGTCCTGCGCAAAATCACTCACGGACTTGCGCAGCATGTCGACGTCGGCCCCGAGGCCAAAATCAAAGCCCGCCCATGCATTTGAAATCATTCGGTGCCTCCGCTCGCCCACCTGAACAGGTGCAACTGGCGACCGACATTATAAGCTGGCGGTCACGCTGTCAGCGCCTCGCCTGAAGCCGGCAGAACCTTGCCGCTGTGCTTGGCCCCGGCGAGAATCCGGTCAATCGCCGCTGCCGGCGCGGGCTTTGCGAACAGGAAACCCTGCATCTCATCGCAGCCGGTGAGACGTAGCAGGACACGCTGATGTTCCGTTTCCACGCCCTCGACCAGTACAGAAAGCTCTAGCGCGCGGCCGAGCGCCACGATCGCCTGGATAATCACGCCGCCATTGGCGGACCGCCCAAGCGCGGCGACGAAACTCTTGTCAATTTTAAGCTTGTCTAGCGGGAAACGCTGCAAATATCCCAGATTCGAGTAGCCGGAGCCGAAATCATCAAGCGCCACGCGCACACCGAGGGCATGCAGATCCTTGATGCGTCTGATCATCTCCGCGGGATTATCGATGAGCACCCCTTCCGTGATTTCCAGGACAAGCCGCGACGGCATAATCCCGCTTTCTGCAAGCTCCGACCGCACAAGATCGACGATGGTGCGATCACGTACCTGCAACGGTGACAGATTCACCGCGACGTAAAGATCGTCAGGCCAGCGTTTGGCTTCCTGCAAAGCCCGGCGAAGAACGAACGCGCCGATCGTATCCATCAATCCCATCTGCTCGGCCACTGGAATAAACGTCGTGGGTGGGATGGAACCGCGATTAGCATAAGTCCATCGTAGTAACGCTTCGACGCCGACCATCCTCCCACCCTGCGACGATACGATCGGCTGATAGTGCAGATCCAATTCGTTTGCGCTGACGGCTCGCGGAAGCTCTCGACGGATAAACTTTTGATCGGTGGAAATCGTATCGATCGAAAGGTCAAAGGCGACGATCGCGCCCGGCCCCCTTTTGGCGGCCGCACGCAATGCCAAATCGGCGCGGCGAGTGAGTTCGCCACGCGTGGCAGCATGAGCCGGAGCCTGCGCAAAGCCTGCATGCGCGCTCAGCCGCACGACGGAATCGATCCAATAGGGGCGCGCAATGGCGTCGATGGCTTGACGAATAATCGACTCGGCGTCGATGTGCTGGCTGGCGGTCAATGTCAGTCCAAATTCATCGCTGGCAATGCGACCACAGCTGACTTGCGCAGGCAGAACTTCCTTCAGCCGCCTGGCAACTGCGGAGATAAGCTCGTCGCCACCCAGTACACCTTGATGCGCAGCGACATCGTCCATTCCAACAAGCTCGATCAGTGCAAATGTCGTTGATTCGTCATCGGCGCGTTCGGCGAGCGATAGATCAAGCAACTCGAGTACCTTGGCGTGATTGGGCAGGCCCGTAAGCCTGTCTTCGTCCGCGGCACGGGCCACTTCTGCTTCCCTCTGCGCAAGCGCTTGCCGCGCGCGCTTAAGCTGCCAGAGAGACAACGCGGAGAACCCGAACAGGATAGTGGCAAGGGCAGCGAAAACTGACGCCAGTCGCCCGATCATTTGCGCCATAGGGTGAGGCTTGTCCCAACTCAAAAAGCCAGCAATCCGCCCGTCGGCTTCGATGACCGGCTGAATCTCACGATCATTCGCGGTGGAGACCACGTCGAATTTGAGATTTTTCACACCAACAATTTGCCTCGCCGCTTCGGCTAGGCGTGGGTCAATCATTCCGGTCGGCACGAACGGAGAATGAAATTCGGCCAAGATACGGCGTAACGCAATGTGTTGCTCCGACGAAAACCCATTGTCGTACTCGCGCGCAAAATGATAGCCGATGGTCACACCTGCAAGCATTCCTGCCATAGCAAGAATTGCAAGCACGATGGTCAACCGCGAGGCCGCCAGGATCCATTTGCCCGGCGCTGGCGAGGCAGCGGCAAGGTCAACCGGCGATGGCGTGCGGCGTTGGACGAGCCAAGCCAGCGACCAGCGGCGCGGGGTCGATGCCGCAGCTACGGATTTGACTTCGTGCACCGGAGTGCTCCCAGCCTACGCTCTGGCCCGCCTACAGGGTTACGGGCCGGGCTTTAAGCGTTGGTCAGCAAAGACGGTGAACAAGTCGTAACCGGACCGGAAAACGCTTATCGAAGACCAAACCAGAAGCTGGCAATGCTCAAAAACGAGAAGAACCCTACGACGTCCGTCACTGTCGTCACGAAGGGACTCGAAGCTACCGCCGGGTCGATCTTAAGGCGGTAAAGCGCAAGCGGAATGAGGATCCCGCCCAGAGCCGCCGCAATCAGGTTGCAGATCATGGCAAGCCCGATAACGAAGCCGAGCCCGGGCACCTTGAACCATGCATATGCCGCCACCCCCGTGATCACGGCGAAGGCGACGCCGTTGAGCAGGCCGACCATCAACTCGCGCAGGATGACGCGCCAGGCATTCGCGTCGCTCAAATCGCGTGTCGCCAGCGCGCGCACTGCGACGGTCATGGTCTGTGTCGTCGCGTTACCGCCCTGACTAGCGACAATCGGCGCCAGCACGGCCAAGGCAACCATTTTCTGCAATTGGCCTTCGAAGAGACCGAGAACCGAGGATGCAAGGAACGCAGTGGCAAGATTGACCAGCAGCCAGTTGAAACGGCCGCGCGCGATGGTCCATACCGAGTCCGACAATTCCTCGTCGCTGGTGATGCCGCCGAGAGCGTGGATGTCTTCTTCCGCTTCTTCCTCAATGACGTCGGCGACGTCATCGAAGGTGATGATGCCGACCAGCCGGTCGTCGGCATCTACCACCGGCGCCGCGACCAGGTCGTAGCGCTGAAACATCCGCGCAACCTCTTCCTGATCTTCATCCGCACGGATCCGGCGGCGTTCAGGCTCCATCAGATCGGATACCGCCACCGGCCGCTTGCTTCGCAGCAGGCGATCGAGCGGCACCGCGCCGCGAAATCGGCCATCCTCATCGGTCACATAGAGTTCAAAAAAACGATCCGGCAGTTCGAGAGTCTCTCGCATATAGTCAATCGCTCGGCCGACGTTCCAGGTCGGCGGGACGGCAATGAACTCGGTCTGCATGCGCCGGCCCGCCGAGTCTTCCGGATAGTCGAGGCTGCGCGCCAATGCGATGCGTTCCGGCTGCGACAATTGCTCAAGAATTTCAGCCTGTTCAGCCTTCGGCATATCTTCCAGGATCGCAACGGCATCGTCCGACTCCAGCTCACTGACGCCCTTTGCAACGGCCTGGGACGGCAACTCTTCGAGTATCTCTTCGCGTACCGCATCATCCACTTCTGTGAGAGCGGTATAGTCGAAATGGAGTCCAAGCAGTTCAACCAGCCGCGGCCGCTGCTCCGGCTCAAGCGCTTCGATAAGCGCACCCATGTCGGATTCATGCAGCTTGCCGACCATTTCGCGCAGACCGGATTCATCTGCGGTCTCTATCTTGCGGGCAACGCTCTTGACGAAGGTCTTGCGTATCGAACCGTCCTTGTTGCGCGGCAATTGCGCAGCATCGGCACCGTTCGCTTGTTCCTGTTCGAGCATATCGATGACTGCCGGCAAAACACTGAAGGCGCGACGCTTGTACGCCCTCTACCAAGCGCCGGGCAAATATTTAAAGCCAAAACCAGTGAGCATGGGCTTGCCGATCAGGTACCCTTACTGCAATTGGATAGCCGATGACTCGCTACATCATTACTCTTCTTTTGGCCGCTCTTACTTCGGCTCCCATGGTGGCCTTGGCCGAACCCTGTCCGGGTAATCCCCAGGCCCTCGGGACGGAACGGACCATCGAGATCGATGCGAAGACCTCGCCGCGGGTTGGGCGCAAGCAATTCCCGTCCACCTTGCCGCTAAACCCGAAGGAGTTGGTGCTCACATTCGACGACGGCCCGTGGCCGGGCACCACGCCGAAAGTGCTAGACGCCCTTAAAATCGAATGCGTGCAGGCCACGTTCTTCCTGCTGGGGCGAAACGTCGCCGCCAATCCTCAACTCGTACGGCGTGCCTTGGCCGAAGGCCACAGCCTTGGCCACCACAGCTATTCGCATCCCCTTCTCAACCGAATGACGCCCGCCAAGGCCGAAGCTGAAATCGACCGCGGGATCGAAGCTGACGAAAGAGCCATCTACGGAAGCCCGTCGAGAAACCCAACGACACCGTTCTTCAGGTTTCCAGGTTTTGCTTCGAGCCCCGCCCTCCTTGATTTCGCAAACGCGCGCGGACTGGTGGTTTTCGGCGCGGACGTCTGGGCGAGCGATTGGGACCCCATGACGCCGGAACAGGAGCTTCGCCTCATATTGTCGCGCATCGATCGGGTGGGACGCGGGATCGTCCTGTTTCACGATACCAAGGCCCAGACCGCCCGGATGCTGCCGGCATTCCTGCGCGAGCTCAAACGCCGCGGCTATAAGATTGTCCATGTCGTTCCCCGCCGCCCCGCCTAAGACGGGCGAATTCGTCGCTTTTTTGCCTCACCTGAGGGGAATTCATTGGAAAATAAGGCTATCCAGCATTCACAACACGTAATCGTCCTTTAATGTTGCAGGCACTATTGTTAGGAGCCTTCATCCGGAGGCGTCGGCGCGCGGTCGGGGGGCCTGATGCGCAGTGTGTTTGTTTTATTTATTTGTTTCCTTGGAAGCGTTGCAGCGTCCGCAGCGGAGCTATGCCCCGGCAATCCCGATGCGATTGGCACCAGCCGCATTCTGACAATCAGTCCGGGCGAATTCGCTCGCATCGGCAGCATGCAATATCCGGAGACCCTGCCTCTGAACGATCATGAGGTGGTAATCACGTTCGATGACGGGCCGATACCACCCTATTCCAACTCCGTTCTCGATACCTTGGCGTCACAATGCGTAAAGGCCACTTACTTCCTGGTCGGCGAGATGGCGCAGGCTCACCCATCAATCGTACGCCGCATCTACAATGCGGGGCACAGCATCGGTACCCACAGTCAGAACCACCCGTACGCTTTCCAGCGCCTAAGTGAGGAAAACGCCGAAAAGCAGGTTGAGGTCGGTATCGCGTCCGTCGACGCCGCGCTTGGCGATGCCAACGCAATCTCGCCTTTCTTCAGAATTCCAGGCCTGGGAAGAACGAATGGAATCGAAACCTACCTGGCGTCGAAGTCTCTGGTGACCTGGAGCGCGGACGTGGTTGCCGACGACTGGAAGCACATCGGTGCTTCAGAGATTGTACGGCGAGCCATGCGCCGCCTCGCCGAAAAGGGCCGCGGCATTTTGCTGTTGCACGACATCCATCCCGCGACTGTGCTGGCTCTCCCGATGCTTCTCAAGGAGCTCAAGGAGCACGGCTATCACATAGTTCAAGTCGTAGCTGCGGGCGAACGTCCACAAAGCCTGCCGGAGCTGCCAGCTGTACCCGTTGCGGACAAGGAGGCCGTGCCGAGGGCTCCTAAATCGGGTGGCGGCCATGAAGTCTCTGCAAAAACCGCAACGCACCACCATGTTAAGAAGTCTAATTCCAAGCATCGCCGGCCCGCAATCGCGAGCCTGCACGATATCGGCTCCAGCACCGATGCGAGTGACTGGCGCTATAGCCAGTTTTAGCATCACCTGATTTGGAAGACGGCACCTGCGTCCGACTCGACGTCTTTCCGGTCCATACGATATCCAATGCCGTTATGACCGAAAAATCGAATCCACCTCTGGCAACCGTTGCGTTCCCCATTTTGGCGGTCGCATACGTCCTGCTCATTCCATTTTTGGGTTCCGATACAGATGTCGTCTCGTCTTCGCTGTCGGTCGTGCTGTCGTCCGTCATGGTGCTCATCATGCTCGGCGCCATATTTGCAAGCGTTCATCACGCCGACGTGGTAGCGCATCGTGTAGGCGAACCGTACGGGACGCTTATTCTGACGTTGGCGGTCACCATCATCGAAGTGGCCCTCATCGAATCGATCGTGTTGACACCAAATAGTTCACCGGCACTGGCCCGCGATACCGTGTTCGCGGTGATTATGGTCGTGTGCAACGGCTTGGTCGGGCTGTGCGTCCTGTGGGGCGGGCTGCGCCACCATGAACAGGAATTTCAGGCAACTGGCGCCGGCGTATATCTCAGCGTCCTGGGGGCGCTTTCAGTTCTCACGCTTGTGCTGCCAAATTATACGGAAACCACAATCGGGCCTTATTTCTCCAATGCCCAACTCGTCTTTGTCAGCGTCATGACGATCGTCCTTTATGGCGCATTCTTGTTCATCCAAACTTCGCGCCACGCAAACTACTTTCGTGCGGAATCCCCCGCGGGAGAAGAAGGCCACGCCGCCCCATCGACCAGGACCGTCACCATCAGTGCACTATTGCTCGTTCTGGCATTGTGCGGTGTCATTCTCATCGCGAAAAAATTCGCGGCCATCCTCGAAATCGTCCTTGCTCATGTCGGTGCGCCCCAGGCCGTCGCGGGGTCATCATCGCTATTGTTGTTCTTGCCCCTGAAAGCATCACGGCGGTGCGTGCCGCCCATCGAAATGCACTTCAGAAAAGTCTCAACCTTGCCTTGGGCTCGTCGCTGGCAACGATCGGACTGACAATTCCTGCGGTTGCGATCACCAACATCTTCATCGGCAAGCAAATCGAAATAGGGCTTTCCGCCCGCGACACTTTGTTGCTTGCGCTTACGCTATTCCTGAGCCTGCTGACATTCGGAACCGGCCGCACTAATATTCTGACCGGCTTCGTTCACATCGTCGTTTTTGTGACGTTTTTGTTTTTGGTTTTCGTTCCCTAGAGACAAGTAGCCGCCTTCAGTCGATCAGCCTCAGCGCGGCCATATCGCCCGATAGAAGTAATCTGGGGGCGGACTATGGACTTCGCCGTCGCGCGCGATTTGCGTCAATCTGTACAGGCAGTCGTCATGCGGCGCGAGCCCGCATCGGGAATTGCGGTCGCAATCGCCGCATGTGAATCGATGCGAAGGTGGCGGGCTCAAAAAGTTGATAATCGCAGCAACTGCTTTTTTGAAATTTTCGCCCATGTTGGTCTCCCGCGGCCGACGCAGTTCAGGCAGCGTTTAACTCTATGGGACGGGGGCATCTACCGCTTTGACTCAAGTCAATCGTCTTCGCGCTTGCCTGCGCGAGCTTCGATTTTTCCCGGATTATCAGGCTGGTGCGGTCGAGAGGACTCGAACCTCCACGGGTTGCCCCGCTAGCACCTCAAGCTAGTGCGTCTACCAATTCCGCCACGACCGCATTTTGTCGAGCATGATCTGATCCGAAAACCGGTTCCCACTTTCCGGGATCATGCTCATGAGGAGAAGGACGAAGAGGCCTCAAGACCCCACGTCCAATGACGGCGGACCATGTAACAAATAGGATGTAGAGGGACAAGGCCCGCGCCCTGCCACGCCCAAGCTTAATTTGGCCGAGGGATAAGGCCCCTGGGGCGCGCGCTTTAGCGCATGTCTGGCGGCCGAGGCAGCAGTTCCGCGACGTTGACGGCGATACGGTTGCCGTTCACGACCACGGTCCCCTTCGCGACCGGAAGGTCGTTGGCGAGAATGCTCACGGCATCCTCCTCGGATGCATCAAGTTCGATAATTGCGCCTCGGCCAAGCCGCAGGACTTGATGGATGGGCATGGATGTGGTGCCAAGCACCACGGTGATGTCGACGGCAACCTTGTCGAGTGTGGGCACGTATGCTTCCTGGTTCGGCATTTTCCCCGCGCCGGCGGGCACGCAACAGGTCACCATGGTATGGTGAATGAGTGGTTAACGAACGAAACAGCTTGATTGTCGGTCTTCCAGCAGTTGCCGGATCGGCTCCGGTGGGCTGGCGGGTGAGCGATTCCCCTGTTTCATACGATAAGGCGGTCGCGACGATGGAGGCCCGTGCTGCGGACATCGCGGCCGGACATGCGCACGAGCTGGTTTGGCTGCTGGAGCACCCGCCCTTTATACAGCCGGCACCAGTGCCAAACCGAAAGACGTCATCGACGCTCGCTTCCCGGTCCACGAAAGCGGCCGCGGCGGGCAATTGACCTACCATGGGCCGGGCCAGCGCGTTGCTTACGTCATGATGGACCTCAAGCGACGCGGCCCCGACGTGCGCCGCTATGTCGCCACGCTGGAGGAATGGGTCATCAGGACGCTGGATTCAATTGGTGTGCGCGGCGAACGCCGCGAGGATCGCATCGGGGTCTGGGTGCGCCGTCCCGACAAGGGCGAGGGCCACGAAGACAAGATCGCCGCTATCGGCATCCGCGTGAGGCATTGGGTCACCCTGCATGGCATCGCCATTAATATCAGTCCGGATCTTTCGCATTTTCGCGGCATCGTACCTTGTGGGGTGAACGAGACGCGTTATGGCGTCACCAGCCTCGCAGACCTTGGTATCCGCAAATCGATGCAGGAGACCGATAGGATTCTACGGCGGGAATTTGAGGCGCTCTTTGGCCCGACCACGGATCAGGCAGTCGGCAGCACCGAAAAGCTCTCACCGTCCAAAATAGTCCGGAGATCGGCGTCGGTCCCCTGACGGCGGTCAAGCGTGTCAACCCGTGCTGCAGGCGGTCCGCGCCGACAGGCTTCGATCATGGCTTCGACCGCATCTTGCGGGCCCGAAAATACCGCTTCGACCGAGGTGTCACGTCGATTGCGCACCCATCCCCGCAAGCGGCGTCGCTCGGCCTCGCGCTCCACGAAAGCGCGGTAGCCGACGCCCTGCACATACCCGCGTATGATGACTCGGCTGATCGTATTGTTGCTCATGGCGGACAGCGACGTCTCATCCCAACGCGATCCATATTCGCAAGGTTCGTGCGGTCCGGCAGTGCGATTTGGTCTGATCAGGCGAATTCGAGGATTACGGCATCCACGGCAAGACTGTCACCGGGCTTGGCGTTGATTTTCCTGACGGTCCCGTCGATTTCGGCGCGCAGCACATTCTCCATCTTCATCGCTTCGACGACAGCGACCGTCTCGCCGGCTTTGACTTCCTGACCCTCCTTGACCGCGATCGAAACCACCAACCCCGGCATAGGACAAACGACCTGCTTGCCCGAGTCGGCCACAACCTTGGCCGGCATTAAATGCGCATAGCCGGCTTCCCGCTCCGTATAGACATAGGCCATTGTCTCAACACCCCGGTGCGAAAGCGCAAACCCGTTGGCGACGGTACGGACTTGGACTGTCGTCGGCTGGCCGTCGACAGTTCCATTCCAAATCACATCGCCGGGTTTCCAGGCCGACTCGACGCGCAATTTGCGCTTCTTGCCCTCACGGAAACGAACTTCGATGATCCCGTCGTCGCGACCAACCTGGAGCCTCAATTCGTGCCCGCCAAGCTGGACCGCACGCTGGCTCTCGCGGGTGATGTTTTTGCCGCTCAGCTGTCCGGAAATGCGACGTTTGCGTTCGCCTAACACGTGGTCGATCGCGGCAGCGACAGCAGCAAGCAACTCCGCTATCTCGCCTTGTGCTGGGCGAGGATGAAAGCCATTGGGAAATTCCTCGGCGATGAAAGCGGTTGAGAGCTTGCCGGCCTGCCACCGGGGATGCGCCATCAGGGCGGCAAGAAACGGAATATTGTGGCGAATACCGTCGATGACGAACGCATCGAGCGCATCGCTCTGCGCCGCAATGGCGGCGGCGCGATTTGGTGCGTGCGTGACGAGTTTGGAGATCATCGGATCATAGAAGATTGAAATTTCGCCCCCTTCGACAACACCGGTATCATTGCGCACGGTGAGTGCATTTGCGCTCGCTTCACGCGGCGGGCGGTAGCGCGTAAGGCGCCCGGTCGACGGCAGAAAGTTGCGATAAGGATCTTCGGCGTAGACCCGGCTTTCGATCGCCCATCCGTTGAGCTTAACATCGTTCTGTTTGATGGCGAGTTTTTCACCGGCCGCGACCCGGATCATCTGCTCGACCAAGTCGATGCCCGTGACAAGTTCGGTTACCGGATGCTCAACTTGCAATCTCGTATTCATCTCCAGGAAATAGAAACTCTTGTCCTGTCCCGCGACAAATTCGACTGTCCCGGCGCTGTCATAGGCGACGGCTTTCGCGAGTGCGACGGCCTGATCTCCCATCTTTCTGCGTGTTGTCGGGTCGAGTAGCGGCGACGGCGCTTCCTCGATTACTTTTTGATTGCGTCGCTGGATTGAGCACTCCCGTTCGCCGAGATAAATCACGTTACCGTGCTTGTCGCCGAGCACCTGGATCTCGATATGTCGAGGATCGGTGATGTACTTCTCGATGAACACTCGGTCATCGCCGAATGATGATTTTGCCTCGGATCGTGCGCGGGCAAAGCCTTCCGCCACCTCGCTCTTGCTGCGGGCAATGCGCATGCCTTTGCCGCCGCCGCCGGCACTGGCCTTGATCATCACCGGATAGCCAATCTCCTGCGCAATTTCGATCGCCTTTGCCTCACGGTCGATGACGCCAAGATGACCAGGGACCGTCGAGACCTTCGCGGCTGCCGCAGCCTTCTTCGATTCGATTTTGTCGCCCATTGCCGCAATGGCTTTTGGATTGGGCCCAATAAATGTGATCCCAGCCGCCGCCAGTGCTTTCGGGAACGCCTCGCGCTCGGAGAGAAAGCCGTAACCGGGATGGACGGCCTCGGCACCGGTCTCCTTACAGGCTGCAACGATCTTTTCGATGACCAGATAGCTTTCAGCCGCCGGTGGCGGGCCAATCGCGACGGACCTATCGGCCATCTCGACGTGCAAGGCATCCTTGTCGGCGTCCGAATAGACGGCGACGGTCTCGATCCCCATTTTGCGCGCGGTTTTGATGATCCGGCAGGCAATCTCGCCGCGGTTAGCGATCAGGATACGCTTGAACATGCCGTGTCACTGGCCCCAGGTGCCGGGTTTTGGGATTGCGGTGTTATCCACCAAAAGTCAATCGCTACACTACTGCAACAGAATAACATCGGTCCAAAGAGCAAGCCCGCCCACCGCAGCAGGATTTGCTGCGGATATGTCCGCGAAATATACCCTAAATCGTCTCTGCCCCACCAACCGCGACGCCGGTCATTGAGTTGCTGGCCGTTTGGGCGCAGCCGCAGGCAATATTGCAATAGCTGCGCCCAGCCGCGAAACCAGACAATCCATGAACAGCCGCCAGCGCTCGTGGGCACCGCCAGGCAAAAGGTCGGGCAAAACTGGCGATCGTAACAATAGTGTCTTATAGCAAGCGTAATTACCGCGACATCGTTGCAATTAAGATTGAGAGGATTTTCTCATGTCATTGCGGTCGACGATCTTCCTGTCAGCCACGTGCGCCGTCATTCTCACGCAGATCACCACGGCCGGCGCGCAAGACCAGCGCAATCTTATTTTGTTTGTTCCGGACGGCTTACGCGCCCTGTCGGTGACACCGGAGACGGCGCCAACCATGGCAGCGATACGGGACCGCGGCGTGAATTTCGCCAACCCGCATTCGCTCTTTCCAACCTTTACTATGGCAAATGCATCGGGACTTTCGACCGGTCATTTCCTCGGTGACACCGGCGTTTTCAGCAATACGATCTATGTCGGCTTTCCGACGCAACACGCCGGAAGCAGCGTAACGCCGTTCATTGAAAGCGACCAAGTGCTCGGTGATATCGACGATCATTTCTCAGGCAATTTTGTCGACGAAGACGCCATTCTCTTCGCTGCGCGGCACCAGGACTTCAGCACTGCCGCCATCGGCAAGGTTGGCCCCACAATGATGTTCGATCACACGGATCGTAAAGCTGAAAGCACCATCATTGTCGACGACGCGACAGGTAGTCCGCAGGGTGTGCCTCTTTCAAAAACAATGCTGGATTCACTGTGGGCCGCCGGTTTGCCATCGGCCGCGCCCGCTCGCGGCCCCAATGGTGCCACCGGCAATGCCACGAAACCGGGCACAACCGTCGCAAATGTCGATCAGCAAAAGTATTTTGCTGACGTTGCCACCAAAGTGGTGCTGCCAATCTTCAAGGCGCGCAACAAGCCGTTTGTGCTCGTCTTCTGGTCGCGTGACCCCGACGGGACACAGCATAACCAGGGTGACAGCTTCCTAACGACCGAACCCGGGATAAACGGGCCGACCTCGCGCGCGGCCATCAAGAACGCCGACGACAATCTGGCCGCACTGCGTGCTGCATTGGATGAACTGGGGCTTTCGGCGAATACCGACATCATCGTTTCGGCAGACCACGGTTTTTCGACAATCTCCAAGGAGAGCAAGACCAGCGTCGCGGCGCAAGCGAGCTACGCCGGCGTACCTGATGGGCTATTGCCGCCCGGCTTTGCAGCCATCGACCTCGCCAAGGCAATGGGGCTGCCGTTGCATGATCCTGATGACAAGAATGCAGAGGTTGTAGCCGGCAAGCGCCCCAAGCGCGGCAATGGGCTGATCGGCCCCGACCCTGCCAACCCGCAAGTCGTGGTCGCATCCAATGGCGGCTCTGATCTGCTTTATATTCCGAACAAGGACCGCGCGACTGCCGCCAATGTCATCGCGGCGTTGCTTGCGCAAGACTACGTCAGCGGAGTCTTTGTCGATGACGAATTTGGCTCATTTGCCGGGGCGCTGCCGCTGTCATCCATCAACTTGAAAGGGTCGGCCGTCACCCCCCGCCCGTCCATTGTTATCAATTTCCGGTCGTATTCGACCGGCTGCGAAAAGCCGACAATATGCGCGGTGAATATTGCCGACACAGGTTTGCAGCAGGGCCAGGGCATGCATGGCAGCTTCAACCGCGGCGACACCATGAATTTCATGGCGGCGATCGGCCCCGACTTCAAGACCGGCTATATCAGCGAAGCCCCTGCAAGTAATGCGGACGTCGGCAAGACTATCGCCCAGGTGCTTGGATTGAAGATCCCAGACCATGGCACTCTCATTGGCAGGATCTTGACTGAAGCCCTGCCCGGCGGAACAAGTCCGGCCGTCGAGAATTTTGTCGACCGGTCCGAGCCAGGCGCAAATGGGCTGGCAACCATTCTGGTCGGACAACGCGTCGGTCAGACGCGCTACTTTGACGCGGCTGGGTTTCCGGGCCGCACCGTCGGATTGGAAGAGCGTAAAGCCGCAAGCCGTTGAGCAAACAGGCCGTTGTCAAAAAACATCTTCCACCCGGCGCCCTGGCTCCATAATCTTTGTTCTTCGGTGCGCGCGCCCCGGCATATAATCATGCTCTTTGGCGGGCGCCCTATTCCACATTGGCACCTTCGACTATATTACCTATCGAGCATGTACTGATTTGAGTGGAGGTTGATCATGGCATTGGCGATTGGTGATACCGCACCTGATTTCGAAGCGGAGACGACCGAAGGCAAAATTCGCTTTCACGATTGGCTCGGTAACTCCTGGGGCGTTTTATTCTCGCACCCGAAGGATTTCACACCCGTTTGCACCACTGAGCTTGGGACGATGGCGCGGCTCAAACCGGAATTCGACAAGCGTAACGCGAAGATCATCGGACTTTCGGTCGACCCGGTCGAAAACCACAAAAAATGGGCTGGCGACATCAAGGATGTCGTTGGTTTTGCTCCAAATTATCCAATGATCGGCGACACCGATCTCAAGATATCCAAGGCCTACGGGATGTTGCCGGCGAGCACGACAGGCACGTCGGAAGGGCGCACGCCAAATGACAACCAGACGGTGCGAAACGTATTCATCATTGGACCGGACAAAAAAATAAAGCTCGTGCTTGTCTATCCAATGAGCACCGGGCGAAATTTCGACGAAGTGCTTCGTGTTCTAGATTCGCTGCAGCTGACGGCGAAGCACCGCGTTTCGACACCTGCGAACTGGAAGCAAGGCGAAGACGTGATCCTCGGCGGCGCCATCACCGATGATGAAGCCAAGAAACTCTTCCCGGCTGGTTGGAAATCACCAAAACCCTATATTCGTATTGTGCCTCAACCGCGCGGATAGCCACCGACAGATTGCCTGCAAAGGGCGCGGGCGATAACGTCCGCGCCCTTGTCTATGTCTATTCTGGCGATGCTGAATTTCGGATTTCCGAACCGATAATCGTGCTCGCCGCGCAACGGCTGGAGCAATTGCAATGAATGAAGCGGCCAAAACACAACCGCCCTTTGCGGCGTTTCTCGGCCTCAAGATCACTCACGTTTCACCGGAGCGAGTCACCGCCGAGTTGGTCGCGCGCTCGGAATTCAACAACCGATTCGGCATCATGCATGGTGGAGCGCTCATGGCTCTTGCCGACAACCTTGGCGGCACCGCAACAACTGCGAACCTCAAACCAGGTCAGACCACGACGACAATTGAGAGCAAGACCAATTTTTTTGCGGCTGTGCCGATCGGCGACGTGGCGAAGGCCGAGTGCACGCCCTTGCATCGAGGTCGTACCACGATGGTCTGGCAGACCCGCGTCACGCGCGGGGACGGTAAATTGTGCGCACTCGTCACACAGACCCAACTTGTTCTCGATAGTAGAACTTAAAATCAGACTTCACGCGGCTTCGCCGCAGCACGATTGGCAAGCACGACGCCTCCCGCACAAATCACCATGCCAACAATAGAGACCGAGTTCCAGACGCTCGCCGAACAGCAGGTATGCGAGGAGTGCGGTAACGCCGGGCACAAGATAAAACAGACTTGCAAATCCCGTTGCGGCAGAACGGCGGATCAGCCAGTACATCAATCCGACTGCAGCGATCGACAGCACCAACGCAAGCCAGGCAATTGCAAAGACGAGTTCTCCACTCCAGTGGATCTCGCGCGTCTCAAAAGCGAATGCGCCCAGTGCAAACAGAAAACCTGCTCCGATATATTGGACGAGATTGCCGACTCTCCAGTCTATTCCGCCGCAATAGCGCTTCTGGTAAAGCGTACCGAGCGTGATACCCACCAGCGATACCAAGCTCGCGATCCAGCCGAGCGGCGATCCCGCCAAGACAATATTGCGGTCATGCAGAACCAGGATGACCCCGAAGAGGCCAAGCGCAAGGCCAAGCCACTGAATGCGCGTCACCGTTTCTCCCATAAAGCGATTGGCAATCGTCGACGTCAGGATCGGTTGCAGACCCGGAATCAGTGCTGAAATGCCAGCCGGGACACCTTGGCTGATCGCGGTAAATACACCACCCAAATACAGCCCGTGGACCAACGAGCCTGCCAGAAGGCTGCGGCCGATTTCGCTCCGGCTCGGCAAAGCCACATGGCCAGCAGCTGCTATCGTACCCATGAGCACCACGACAAGCGCCATCCGGACCGCAAGGAATGTCAGCGGTTCGATATACGGCAGGCCATAGCGCGCGCCGATAAATCCGGTACTCCACAACAGCACAAACACGACCGGAGCGGCCGCAATCGCCATTCGGGTGGGGCGCAATGATGAATTCGGCACGGACGGGCTTTGGCGTGAAGACGGGTGGCAGGGCTATACCATTTTATAGGCCGAGTTGGCTTGCACCTCACTGCTTTCCCATGTCCTCGCGGTCGGGCCCCATGCAGCTGTCGCATGGGGAAACCATTGGGGACATTCACAGCATGAGATAGATCGCATTTTATGTCGGTTTTGCAGTCATCGGCGACGGGATTGCCTATGTCATCGGGCGAACCATTGAGCAATTGTCCCAGACCATGAGCTTCGGGTGTTCCTTGCTTGTTTCTTCTTTACATTCTGGGCGCCTAGCGGCGTGCCGTACGACTGACCTGAACACGGGTTCCTTGATGTAGAGCCCCTCTTTAGTCGGAACCACCGGTGCTGCTAGCGGGTTTCCTCCATTCGAGACGAGAGATACGTCACGAAGCCAAGGAGGATCCCATGACTGATCCGCGTTTTACTGACCCACGTTACAGCGATCCGCGGTTGAGTGATCCAGTGCTGCGCCGCGACGAGAGCGCCGGCGGAATGTGGGGATGGATCGCCGGCGTCGCTGTACTTCTGCTCATCGGCTTTCTGGTCATCGCGGGCTGGAATAGCAACAGCAATACAGCGCGAAATGGCTCGCCGCCGACCATTACAACAAGCAGCGCGCCGAGCAGTGCGCCCGCGCGAAGCACAACTGGATCTGGCGCGGGGGCGCCGCAGCCAATGACGCCCGCCCCGTCTAAGTCCAACAATCAATAGACGTGCTTTAATCTTTCACGAATACGCCCCGGCGCTGCGACGGCGCCGGGGCGAGCATCAATCCGGATCCGCAGCAATGAATCAGTCCGACGAGAAGACCGTTCGAAACCTGCCGCTGGTGCAGCCGCCACAGCCGGGCGAGAAACGGGCGGCCGGATGGCAGATCGTCATGACCGCACTCGCGGCGATTACGATCATCGCGGTTTTCCTTTGGGGCGTTACCAATCAGCGTAGCGAAAGCGGCGGCGAGCAAACCGCAGCTACCCAACCCGCCCCGGCGACATCCCACACTGCCAACCCGCAAGGAGGAGCACCCGCACAAGGGCACAATCAGAACCAAACTCCGGAGGCGACGACTGGAGCGGGCGGCCGTGAAGAGCGTGACAGCGGCGCCGACGCCAACAACAAACGGCCAGACCAGCAGGCCGTAACTCCTGCACAGCACGCACAGTCGGCCGACAGCAACGGTCAGCCGGCTCAGGCACACGGGCAATAGAAGCTAAGCCCGTCGCCCTGGTTTAGCGAACAGTGATGGTAATTGATTTCGACATAACTGGCGGCGCGTGCGGAATGTGCAGCCGATCGGGCAATACCGGCTGAAGCGTACCAAACAAAGCATTGTCCGGCGCATTTTCAATAGACGTCGCCTCCGGTTTAACGGGCCCGCAATTTGGGAAAGTGCTAGCCAAAGACCGAATAGATCCCGAAACCTACCGTCGCACTCACGACCGCCTCGATCGCCTGAAACTGTATTCCGGTCAATTCGTGGCTCACATACGGAAACAGCGCCCTTCCGAGCGGCAGCATGACTGCTGCGACCAGTGTGACGCATAGCAATCTTGTTATAATAGCCCTATCGAGCATAGTGTCCTCCCCCTTCGCCCATTTTTAGTCTGTCATGGCGCCGCCCATTTGGCCAATATTTCACGTCTTGAGAAAATCGTCGATCGGAACGCGGTAGCCATTGGCCAAACGGTTGGTCTCGTTAGCCATTCCAACAACTGCCATGAGCTCGCCAAACATTGGCTCCGTCATGCCGGCTTTGCGGGCGGCAGCAGTGTGGCTCGCGATGCAATACGCACACCCATTGGTGACCGATACCGCAACGTAAATCATCTCCTTTGTGAGCGGATCGAGCGCGCCGGCAGCCATCACCTCCTTAACGCTGTCCCAGGTCCTTTTGAGGGTTGCAGGGTCTCGCGCGAGATATTTCCAGAAATTATTGACGTCCGGCACATTGCGCGCCTTTTTGATGTCGTCATAGACCGCGCGCACCTGCGGCGGAGCGTCAGAATATTCGATCGGCGGTGGTGTGGACATGAGGCGCCCCCTTTGACGCACCATCATGTCATTGCCGGAAGCCGCTCCGCAATCCATGATCGCTCGCGGCGGCCTCGACGGGAGAACATTTCATGACGAAAACGCCAAATTATTTTTCCGGAAAAACCATCATTATAACAGGCGCGGCCAGCGGAATCGGGCGGGCAACCGCCCTCGTTTTCGCGCGCGAAAAGGCCAATGTCGTGTGCGCCGACATCAACGAGCGCGGTGTCAAGGAGACAGCCGAACAGATCAATACGATCGGTAGCCAGGCGTTGGCGCTGACAATCGATGTGACCAAACGCGAAGCGGTCAAGGACATGGTCCAGCTTGCAATCGACGGCTTTGGCAGCGTGCAGTTCCTGTTCAATTCCGCTGGCGCCGCAATCAGGCGCGCCAAATTCCTCGAAATCGATGATGCGCTGTTCGAAAAGACCTTCGACCTTAACGTCAAAGGCACGCTCTACCCAATGCAAGAGCTGCTTCCACACATGCTCTCCAACAAGTTCGGGGTGATCGTGAACATGGGCAGCATGTCCCATCGCCGCGGCGGACCCGGCTCATCAGTTCACTATGCCGCAGCCAAAGGCGCCGTCGTGACGATGACCATGGGCGTTGCGCGCGAGTTCGCCGCGCAAGGGATCCGCGCGTTGTCGATCTCGCCGGGGCCGGTGAAAACGCCGTTTCAGGCCGCCGCCAGCAGTTCACCCGAACTCGTCCAGCGTTTCTTGGAAGACGTGCCGATGAAACGCTTTGCGGAACCGGAGGAGATCGGCGAGCTGGTGCTATTCATGTGTTCGGACAGTTGCGAATTCATGACTGCTGATACGGTTTACGTAAATGGGGGCGGCGGCTGGCGCTGATCGCCGCTCATCCCCTTTTCACACTGCAATCGTTCGCAAGCTTAAACTGCCCTAACTGGCCCGCAGCAAGCTCGCGTTTTCAAGCTCGAGCATCGCTGCTTTTTTTGCGTTCACCACTATTTCCGCGACGGGGATCGTGGCCGATTTATTCTCCCGCACCAGCGGCAGACGAAGGTATGGCGGTTCGCGGAACCAGACATATTCACAGACATGGCCGGACTCCGAGTGCTCGACGGCAATCGTGCGGCCGTGAATCTTGATGCCGAAATCCCGCACAAAACCTTCGGTAGCGAGCTTTGGCGACTGCAATCCGAAAATCCGGTGGAGCACGGCGTCGATTTCGGTTGGGAAAAACGGTTTACGCATGGTCGCAGCCGCACCTAGCGCCAACGCTTCGCGTTCTCGCGCATTGTATTCGCCGGAAATCATGACAACTTTGGCTTGCGGATTGGCCTGCATCAGGCGCCCAAGCGTGGCAAAACCATTCAGGCCGGGCATATTTACGTCGAGGAAGACAACGTCGAAGGCTTCTGAATTGCACCGGCGCACTGTTTCGGCTCCCGAATGGGCTTCTTCGATATTCAGGTGAAATACCGAGTTAGCCAACACTTTGCGCATAACTTTCAGGGAAACAGCGGAGTTGTCGACCAAGAGAACCCGCATCGGCATCGATATGCGTCGATAGGTTGCGAGGATCGTTTCAATTTCTTTGCTGCCGAATGGCTTCATCAGAAACTCGTAGGCATCGAGCTGGCGCGCGAGATCGATGCAGCGCTTGTTCGAACGCCCCGAAATCAATGTGACGAAAGTCTTGTTTCCCGCAATTCGCGCGGCCCACAATGCGTCCATACCGCCCATGGTCGGCATGTGGACGTCAATGAATGCCAGGTCGACGCCGTGGTCGAGTGCCTGGAGACATTCCACGCCATCAAATGCATGGATTGTGTTGGCGGAGTACTCGGAAGGAAGAGCATTGCGGATGAGTCCGTGTACGGCGTTGGCATCGTCTGCAATGAGCACCTTCGGTTGTCGTTGCTGCATAAATCTACCTCGCTCGGCACCCCAATGCAGAAACACGGTGCAAGGCGATATGTTCAACGTCGAAACAAACGCATAGCGATCCTGACTAATTTGTGCTTTCATACGCGTCGCGATTTTTATGAAATTTTACGGCTGTATCCGCGTAAGCAATTTTACGGCTATGTCTGCGTGACCGTATGTCGGCAATTGATACGCCTAGGTGATGCGCGCTCATCAAGGAATGGCTCAGGCGCAATGTTGATGGTAACCGATGACCACAATCGACAAAATATTCGCTGGCTCGATTCCCGAACTTTATGATCGGCTTCTGGTTCCACTCATCTTCGATTCATATGCGCGCGATCTTGCCTCGCGAATTGCCAATATCAGGCCGGCGGCCATCCTCGAAACTGCGGCTGGAACCGGCGTTTTGACGCGCGCAAATGCTACGAGGCTTTCAGCCGAGGCCCGCATCGTAGCAACTGATCTCAATCAGCCCATGCTAGACCGCGCAAGACAGCAGCAGCCGAAAGATCGCCCAATCGAGTGGAAACAGGCGGATGCTTTGGCCCTCCCGTTTGACAATGAAAGCTTTGACGCCGTGGCCTGCCAGTTTGGCGCGATGTTTTTTCCTGACAAGGTCAAAGGCTACAGCGAGGCGCGGCGCGTCCTGAAGACGGGTGGACATTTCTTCTGCAGCGTGTGGGATCGCATTTCGGAGAATGATTTTGCGGACGTCACGACCGAAGCGCTGGCGGAGCTATTTCCACAAGACCCACCCCGCTTTTTGGCGCGCACGCCTCACGGCTATTTTGACGCCGACGAAATCCGCCGCGACCTGACAGCGGCAGGATTTACCGCCATTTCGATCGATGCCGTCTCGGCGAGAAGCAAAGCCCCTTCCCCGCGTGATCCCGCAATTGCCTACTGCCAGGGGACGCCGCTGCGGACTGAAATCGAGGCTCGCGATCCCTCCGGACTCGAACGCGCGACCGACGTGGCCACACAAGCGATAGCCAGCCGGTTCGGCGATGGCGCCGTCGACGGACAAATCCGAGCGCTGATTGTCACGGCAACTCGCTGATGCTAGTGCACATCACAGCGTGAATGGCGGCCGCCTAGGTGGCGGCCGCATGGCGCAAATTACCGCCAGCGCAATGTGAGCGCCGACACGCCGAGTACCGCGTTGAGCGCGACCGAGCCCTGGATCGAGAGCGGCTGCAGCGCGAAAGTCCGGTTGGATCCGCCCAGGAGAACATTCGCACCGCCGCCAAGCCCGACGGCAACAGCGCCAGAGGCGCCGACATAATCGCCTGCGAGCGCTCCGGCTGGTACCCCGGCCGTCGGAGCAAACACAGCCCATGCCAATACGCTGCCGGCGCTGATACCGATGTTGAGGCCCACCGTATTGAGTGCGCCATCATAGGATTGCACAGGTCCCTGGGGCGGGTTTGCAGGCGCCGGCGTATAGACGCAATTCATCGGCTGATGCCCGACGATGATAAAGCCTATGTTCGGATCGACCTGACACGAAAGAGTGCCGATTTGCGCCCAGGTCTGCGCCACGGCAGGAGCGGAAATTGCCGTCGAGAAAACCAATGCCCCGAATAGTAAGCGATGCCATTTCATGATTGTCATACCCCCGCATTCTGAAATAATTCGAAGTCTAGCAGTCACGCGCGTACAAGCGAAGCGTACCTCAAGACGGCCCGTGGCCAGGCCGGGCCCTCAAGGGTGTCTCGAAGCGCGCCGGTTTGCCTTTTTGCATACCCGCAAAATGTCAGTCATATCAACGATGAGAGATCACGGCATGGGCTATCGCAGCCAGCACTTTGAGGTACCTCGTCGGGAGATGCAAAAGGCCGCCGTTCGGGCGGCCTTTTGCACGTTGTGTTTCACAAATTCAGTGCGTGCTCATCCTGATCGAGGCGGGGTGACCTGAAAGTTTGAAGCGCTTGACCGGCGTGATTTTCGTCCCGTTGACTTTCAGGATCGAGATATCCTGATCGAGATAGTTACCGACGAAAAGATATTTTCCGTCAGGCGTGAAGGCTGCGCCTTCCGGCAAGCCGCCGACTTCGACATCGCCGACCTTGGTGACCTCTTTGCCGGAGACCCGTAATACTGAAACGCTGCCATTCCGCTTATGAAAGTACGCGCTTTTGTTGTTGGAACCCGCAAGAATAATCGCCGCGGCGACATTGCCCTTCGGAGAAATGGCCAAGCCCTCAGGCCCGTCTCCAACCACAACGCGATCGATGATACGGGGCGGATTTGCCTCGAGATCGACCACGCTCACGGTGTCAACACTGCCATCCGAGTTGCCAGCATTTCCGTTGTCCGCCGTCAGCGCAATCTTGCCGCTGGGCGCGACGGCAACATTGTATGGCCATTGACCGGTAGGCAAATCGAGCTTGGTGTAGGTAACCTTGTCGCCACTGACATCGAGCAGCGAAACCTTGTGGTCGTTGAACTTCGTTACGAGCGCACGCTTGCCGTCGGGTGTAAAAACGGCTTGCGATACGATGCCACCCAAATCAACGGTGTCGATCACTTTGACGTCCGTACCCTTGATCGACAGCACGCTGACCGTCTTATCGATGCGGTTGGTCACGAGAGCCAGATTGCCCGCCGGATTGATGCTCAACCCGGAAGGCTGCTTCCCCACCGTGACCGTATTGGCGAGCTTTGGTGGGTTTGCCTTGAGGTCGATCACATAAACTTTGTTGTCAGGACCCATCTTGAGTTTATCGCCGTCTTGCGTGACGTCGATCGAGTCCGCCACGAGTGCGATTGAATTGGTGGGGTCGATTGCGAGATTGACCGGAGGTCCGATTACGGAATTCTTCAGCGGCAAGCTGGCGATGACTTTCGGGTTTTCGGGGTTTGCCAGATCCAGGATTACGACCGAGTTCTTTACCGGCCGGATGCAGCACCGGCGCACCCTTGTCGTCCCACAACAGTTTCTCGTCATTACCGACGATCAGGTAGGGCGCGGCAGATACGGATTTCAGCCCCGCGGCGAAAAGTGCCAGGGCGCTGATAGACAATAGCAACGAACGGCTTGCTTGCATGATATCCCCTCCCCTCGGCGGGTTTTCCCGCTGCGTGGATATCATGGCGCTTTCATCAGATATCGGCAACCAGGTTGGAGGCGATACGCCGAACCATACGACGCGTCGGATTGCGGCTATACCGGCAAATTGTCGTGCTTGCGCCCAGGCATTTCGACATGTTTGTTCTTGAGCATCGCCAATGCCCGCGCGATACGGCGTCGCGTGGAATGCGGCATGATCACGTCGTCGATATAGCCGCGCTCGGCGGCAACAAAGGGCGATAAAAACCGCTCTTCATATTCCTTAGTGCGCGCGGCGATTTTCTTCGAATCATCCATGTCGGCACGGAAGATGATCTCGACCGCTCCCTTTGCCCCCATTACCGCGATCTGTGCGGTTGGCCAGGCATAGTTCACGTCTCCGCCGACGTGTTTTGACGCCATCACATCATATGCGCCGCCGAATGCTTTTCTCGTGATGACTGTCACCAGGGGCACCGTACATTGGCTGTAAGCGAACAAGAGCTTTGCGCCATGTTTGATGAGCCCGCCATATTCCTGGTCGGTGCCAGGCAAAAACCCGGGGACATCCACAAATGTGACGATAGGAATTCCGAAAGCGTCGCAGAATCGCACGAAGCGCGCCGCCTTCCGCGAGGCATCGCTGTCGAGTACACCCGCAAGAACGATCGGCTGGTTCGCGACGAATCCGACCGTGTGGCCTGCAATACGGCCAAAGCCAGTGACGATATTTTTCGCGTAAGCCGAATACAATTCAAAGAAGTCGCCCTCATCCGCAACCTTCAGGATCAATTCCTTGATGTCGTAGGGCTTGTTGGGGTTGTCCGGCACGAGCGTATCAAGTGATTCATCGATACGGTCGCTGTCGTCCTGCGTAGGCCATTCCGGCGCGCCGCTCTCGTTGTTGGACGGCAGGAAATCGATCAGACGGCGCATCTGCAGCAAGCATTCGACGTCGTTCTCGAACGCGCCATCGGAGACACCTGACTTGGTAGTGTGCACCGACGCGCCGCCGAGCTGTTCAGCCGTGACCACTTCATTGGTCACCGTCTTCACAACGTCGGGGCCGGTAACGAACATGTAGCTGGTGCCGCGCACCATGAATATGAAGTCAGTCATAGCCGGCGAATATACGTCACCGCCGGCGCAAGGGCCCATGATGACGCTAATCTGCGGGATCACACCCGAGGCTATGACATTGCGCTTGAAAACCTCACCGTAGCCGCCAAGAGCCGCGACACCTTCTTGGATACGTGCACCGCCTGCATCAAACAGGCCGACGATTGGGCATCGCGCCTTCATCGCCATGTCCTGCACCTTGATGATCTTCTGCGCGTGCGCCTCTGAAAGCGAGCCGCCGAACACGGTGAAGTCCTTGGAAAAAAGGTAAACGGTACGGCCGTTGACCGTACCCCAGCCGGTGACAACGCCATCGCCGGGAATCCTCGATTTTTCCATGCCGAATTCGGCCGAGCGATGCTCGACGAACATGTCGAATTCCTCGAACGAGCCCTTGTCGAGCAACAGCTCGATGCGCTCGCGCGCCGTGAGCTTGCCGCGCTTGTGCTGCGTATCAATGCGCGCCTTGCCGCCGCCAAGGCGCGCCTCCTCACGGCGCTTCTCGAGCTTATCGAGGATGTCTTTCATGGCGTTAAGCCCTGCCCTTCGGAATCCCGGCCGGTTAAGAGGAATACCATGGCCCGCGGATTTGTGGTTGTCATCACCCGGGGGATGTCCGGCGATGACATGGCACAGAACATGGCCTATGGCTTGGCACCACCCTCAAATCCTGCTTACAACCCGGTCATGAGGCAGCCGCAAACCGCCGAACTCATTGAGCAGGGCCTGGTCCACCACCGCGCCGGTCAGATTTCCCTTGCGATGGACCGTTACACGCAGGTCCTCCAGATCGACCCCCAAAATGCAGATGCGCTCTACTACATCGGTCTGATCGCCTGCGGCGAAGGCCAGTTCCAGCAAGGTATCGACCTCGCACGCCGCTCGCTCAACTTCCGCCCTCGGCAAGCGCGCGCCCATAATTTGATCGGTCAAGCGCTTCACCGGACCGGGCAAATCAAGGAGGCGCTGGAAAGCTTCGACGATGCAATCGAATGCGATATCAATTTTGCGGACGCTTATGGCAACCGCGCGAATATGTTGAGCGAATTGGGACGTCACAACGAGGCATTGTCAAGTTTCGATCGCGCGATCGCGCTCAAGAATTCCGCGAGCGATTGGCTGAACCGGGGCGCAACACTGCATGCAATGGGCCGCGTCGAGGATGCAATCGAAAGTTATGACAGGGCGATTGGTCTTGATCCCGATTTCTGCGTGACCCATTGCAATCGCGCGCATGCCCTGCTCGACGTTGGGCGTGATATAGATGCGCTTGCCGGTTATGACCGCGCGATCACGCTCGAACCGAAAATGGCGGAGGCCTATCTCGGTCGCGCACTCACGCTCAAGAAGCTCCGACGGCTGGATGAAGCGCTCAACAGCGTCGACGCTGCTATCGACATCAGGAGCGATGTCGCCAAAATGCACGAGGCGCGGGCCTCACTATTGCGCGACCTGGGCCGCGACGACGACGCCCGCGCCGCCAATGCCCGAGCCGCGGAAATTGACGCGAAAAAATCGCAAAGCGACAGACCACAATGATGTCGCGACTGCCAGCCTGATCGAGACGTTCATCGACGACACCGAAAAGCACGTCTGATTCCTTTGCGAAGCAAGCCGCAAGGGGAGCACGACCGGGCACTAGGAGCCCGCGAGACGCCACTGCTCAGGCCAGGCGTAACACCGTGCTCGCCGCATCGAATTCAGCGCGTCGATAATCTCGGCGAGCGGTCGCGAGCTCGTCGCGTCCCCATTGCAGGGTTTGCCAATCCTCGTCCACATGGGCCGCGGACCAAACCGAGGCGTCGTCAAGTCCACGGTGAGCGAGCGCCAGCGCAAGCAGCCCGGAACCGGTCAGCGACGTGATCGATGCGACGGCACCAAGTCGCCAAGGGTCGGCCGGAATCGCGGTACGCATCGCTTCGAGGGATTCTGGCGGCTGGCTGACAAAGACAATGCCCTGCGCAAGCACAAAACGCGCTCCGAAACGATCGCGCGCCCAAGCAAGCACCGGATCCCAGGCTCGCGACTGTGTCTCGACGAGCGCCGCCGGCGCTTCTGCACGGTAGAAAACCAAGTCCGAACGCAGGTATTTTTCGATTTCATGCGCGACCGGTCGCGGCGCTGGAGTCACCGCATCGATGATGACGTTTGCGAGCCGCGTGAGAGGCATGCTCGCCGGATTGATCACGTCTGCCTGCAAATTCCACTCGACCGCGACTGCCTCGGCGAGTGCAGTCGTGGGCAAGGAAAGCGCATGACGGGCGGGCGATTTCACGGGCTTGCCATCGAGCAGGATGGCACCACCCTCAGCAACTTCGGCGCGCTCGTAGAAGCGTTTGCGCAGATTTGGCCGCGTGTTGCGGCGCACCGCCTCCATCGGATCGAGCGGTTCGTTGACAAATATTTCTTCAAAAATCTCGCGCATGAGCGAAGGAACGATGGGACCAGGAACGTTATTTCACCATGGGCTATCGAGGGTGCGACCCACCCTCTTAGCATTTGTTCAAAGTTCCGTCTCAGCGGGAGGGATCAATGGCAATGCACAAGTCATCAATGTTGGTTGCAGCTTTAATTGGAGCACTCGTTATTGGCACGCCCGCCCTCGCACGCCACGGCGGTGGCGGCGGCGGCGGTGGAACTGCGGGAGGCGGCTCGATGAAGGGCGGCCCGTCGGGCGCTGCGCCCAGCGCAGCTCCATCTATGGGCGGGAACCGGTCGAGCGGCAACTTCGGAGCGCCCCATGGCACCATGCGCTGGTCCGGGAACCGGCAGGGTCCGTCGGGCATGGCCCCGTCGAACGGGCAATGGCGCTCGAGCCGGATGGCCGGGGATTTCGACCATCGCGGCCATCACCATCACCACCACCGCGGCGGATTTTTCCCGTTAGGCGTTTTTGCTTCCGGTGATTACGGGTACTACGACGATTATTACTACGACTCTTCCTACGACAACTCCTACGAGGATTGTTACATCCGCCACGTCCGCATTCACGGCCATTGGGTGCGCCGGCGTTATTGCGAGTACTAAACCCCATACGAATTGGCGTGCGGGACCACGCGGTGCGGCACGTCAATTTGTTGGTCGCGGTTAATATAGCCTGAGCACGTTGGGGTCATTGTGCGCTGCAATATTCAGCCGCTACGGGCGCATTTACTCGATATATGCCCGACCAGCACTACCTGGCCGAAAATACCTCGGCACAGCCATGCTCGCGCCTCTTTCAAGGAGCGAAAAGCCTCCTGTGACTTGCAGTTGATAGGCCGCAGCTATGACGGAAGGATAAGTAGCCTTGCGGTTCTCTACCCAATAATATCCGCTCAGGATTCGAGCCGGAAACAAGGCCTAACGAGAAAAGCGGAGCCGCCGGGGCAGTGACGCGACGCCGTTTATGTTTTGCGGAGTGGCGGGGCGCGTTTCGAGGAGTCAATGAAGAATACCGACATTTCTGCCCCGGATTACTTCCACAAGGTAGTCGACTGCCAGTGGGCTTGTCCGGCGCATACACCGGTCCCCGAATATATCCGTCTGATCGCACACGGGCGGTATTCGGACGCCTACATGATCAATTGGCGTTCCAACGTATTCCCGGGAATCCTGGGGCGCACGTGCGACCGTCCCTGCGAACCGGCCTGCCGGCGCGTACGCGTAGAGAAGGAGCCGGTGGCAATCTGCCGCCTGAAAAGAGTGGCGGCCGATTTCAAAGACGACATCCGCGCGCGCCTGCCCAAGCCTGCCGCCAAAAAGAACGGAAAACGTATCGCTCTTGTCGGCGGAGGGCCGGCCTCTCTCACCGTCGCACGCGATCTTGCCCCGCTCGGCTATCAGTGCGTGGTATTCGATAGTGATCCCAAAGCGGGCGGCATGATCCGCACGCAGATCCCGAAATTCCGTTTGCCCGACAGCGTCATCGACGAGGAGTGCGGCTATATCCTCGATCTCGGTGTTGAATTCCGTGCCGGCAAGCGCATCGACAGTTTGAAGGGACTCGTCGCCGAAGGCTGGGACGCAGTCTTCATCGGTTCGGGGGCGCCGCGCGGTCGTGATCTCGATATCCCGGGCCGCAAGGAAGCGGCCAAAAACATTCACATCGGCATCGATTGGCTCTCTTCGGTTTCCTTTGGGCACATCAGCAAAATCGGTAAACGTGTTGTGGTGCTCGGTGGTGGCAATACTGCAATGGATTGCTGCCGTTCGGCGCGAAGACTGGGCGGCGAGCAAGTCGACGTGGTCGTGCGCTCAGGCTTTGAGGAAATGAAGGCGTCCCCTTGGGAAAAAGAAGACGCCATGCATGAGGGCATCCCGATCCACAATTTCCTCGTGCCGAAGCAATTCACTCACGAGAACGGCAAACTTACGGGCATCACTTTCGAGAAGGTCAAGGCGGAATACGACGCAAAGGGACGGCGCAAGCTTGTCCCGGCCGGCGAACCCGAGCAGCATTTCCCATGCGACGATGTGCTGGTTGCCGTCGGGCAGGAAAATGCATTCCCGTGGATCGAGCGCGATAGCGGTATCGAATTCGACCAGTGGGGCATGCCCAAGGTCGACACCGTGACCATGGCCTCGACCCATCCGAAGGTCTTCTTCGGCGGTGATGCGGCATTTGGCCCGAAGAACATCATATGGGCGGTCGCACACGGCCACGAAGCCGCCGTGTCGATCGACAAACTCCTCAACGGCGAAGACATAGCGGATCGCCCTGCCCCGGCTGTCGAGATAATGAGCCAGAAAATGGGCATCCACGAGTGGTCATACGACAACGAGATCGCCCTCGATAAACGCTACAAGGTTCCGCATCGCGACAAGGTCGTGGCACTCAAGGACATCAAGGCCGAAGTGGAACTCGGTTTCGACGAGAAGCTTGCCTTGTCAGAAGCCGGCCGCTGTCTCAATTGCGATGTCCAAACCGTGTTCTCGGCGCAGCTTTGCATTGAGTGCGATGCTTGCGTCGATATCTGCCCGATGGATTGCATCAGCTTTACGGCGAATGGCGAGGAAGCCGATTTACGTACGCGGCTGAACGCGCCTTCGCACAACGTCACGCAAGATCTCTACATCCAGGATGAACTCAAGACCGGCCGTGTCATGGTCAAGGATGAGGACGTCTGTCTGCATTGCGGCCTCTGCGCCGAGCGTTGTCCGACAGGGGCCTGGGATATGCAGAAATTCTTGCTCGATATGACTCACGCAGGAACGTCATGCCGACCGCCACGCCGATCAGCCGCGTAAACGATTTCGTTATTCGTTTTGCCAATGTCAACGGCTCGGGATCCGCGAGCGCAAACGAGATGTTTGCCCGTGCGGTAATGCGCATGGGCGTGCCAGTCGCCCCCCGCAATATCTTTCCGTCGAATATTCAGGGCCTGCCTACTTGGTACGAAGTGCGAGTCTCCGAAGCAGGGCATATGGGCGCGCGCGGCGGCACCGATCTCATGGTGGCAATGAATCCGCAGACGTTCGACAAGGACATCGCCGGCATCGAACCGGGCGGCTATCTGTTCTACGATTCGACAAAGGCCCTGCCGGCTTCGAAATTCCGCGACGACATCACCGTCGTCGGCGTCCCTCTTACCGCTATCTGTAATCGCGAATACACCGATCCGCGTCAGCGCCAGCTATTCAAGAACATCATCTATATCGGCGTGCTCACGGCGCTGCTCGACATGGACGTGAAGGTCGTCGAGCAACTCATTGGCGAACAATACAAAGGCAAGGACAAGCTTATAGAGCCCAATATCAAGGCGCTGCACATTGGCCGGGACTACGCGATCCTCAATCTGCCATGCCCCCTAGGGATCAAGTTGAAACGCGCGAATGCCGTCGGCAATCGCATTTTCATCGAGGGCAACTCGGCCGCAGCGCTTGGCGCCGTCTATGGCGGCGCAACCGTCTGTGCCTGGTACCCCATCACACCCTCCTCATCGCTCGCCGACGCATTCACGAGGCACTGCGCCAAACTTCGTATTGATCCCGAATCCAAGCAGGCCAAATACGCCATCATCCAGGCCGAGGACGAACTCGCCTCCATCGGTATCGTGATTGGCGCCGGCTGGAATGGCGCTCGATCATTCACGGCGACTTCCGGCCCCGGTATTTCGTTAATGCAGGAATTTATCGGACTGGCCTATTTCGCTGAAATCCCCGCGGTTCTTTTCGATGTCCAGCGTGCGGGCCCTTCGACCGGCATGCCGACCCGCACCCAACAGTGCGACATTATTTCGTGTGCTTATGCTTCCCATGGCGACACTAAGCACGTGCTGCTGTTTCCGGAGAACCCGACGGAGAGCTTCGAGTTCGGCGCCCAGGCCTTCGACCTCGCCGACCGGTTGCAGACGCCAATTTTCGTCATGCTCGACCTCGACATCGGCATGAACCACCATTTGTCGAAGCCGCTCACCTGGGATGACAGCCGCAGATACGACCGTGGCAAGGTGATGACAGCCGCCGAGCTCGAAGCCGGCAAAGAATTCGGCCGATATCTCGACGTTGACGGCGACGGCATCCCCTACCGCACCTACCCCGGCACGCACCCCACCAAGGGTTCATTCTTTACCCGAGGCACCTCGCGCGACCGCTATGCGCGCTACACCGAGGAAGGAGCACCCTACGTCGACAACATGCAGCGCCTGGTGCGCAAATTCGACACCGCCAAGGATCTCGTGCCGCGGCCTCTTATCGCAACATCCGGCAAGTCGACAAAATACGGCGTGATTTATTATGGCTCGACGTCTCCGGCGATGGACGAGGCGATTCATATGATCGAAGCGCACGGGCATTCCCTCGATCGGATGCGTGTCCGCGCTTTTCCGTTTCACTCCAGCGTCAATAGTTTCGTTGCCGACCACGATTTTGTTTTCGTCGTCGAGCAAAACCGTGATGCGCAATTGCGCTCGCTGATCGTGAACGAATGCGGAATCGATCCCGTACGATTGGTTCCGATTTTGCACTATGACGGCACGCCCATCACGGCACGATTCATAGCCAAGGCAATCGGCGACCACCTGGACAAGCTCACGGTAAAGCCGATGAAGGTGACCTCATGACCTATCTCGCCAAGCCAAAATTCCACCACCCCGAGCTGCCGAAAAATGCGCTCGGCTATACCCATCGCGATTACGAGGGTTCGGTCTCGACCCTCTGTGCGGGTTGCGGGCATGACTCGATCACCGCCTCGATTATTCAGGCTTGCTTTGAACTGTCGATCGAGCCGCATCGTGTCGCCAAGATTTCGGGCATCGGCTGCTCCTCGAAGACGCCCACATATTTCCTTGGCAATTCGCATGGCTTCAATTCGGTGCACGGCCGCATGCCGTCGGTTTTGACGGGTGCCAACCTCGCCAACCGGGAGCTGATCTACCTCGGTGTTTCCGGTGACGGCGACAGTGCGTCGATCGGGCTCGGCCAGTTCGCGCATTGCCTGCGCCGCGGCGTAAATATGGTCTATATCGTCGAAAACAACGGCGTGTATGGCCTCACCAAGGGCCAGTTTTCGGCGACCGCCGACCGGGGGTCAAAATCCAAACGCGGTTTTATCAATACCGACAATTCCATCGATCTCGTTGCGATGGCACTTCAGCTCGGCGCTTCGTTCGTTGCACGTTCCTTCTCCGGCGACAAGCATCAGCTGGTGCCGATCATCAAAGCGGCAATTGCCCACAAAGGCGCCGCCTTCATCGATGTGATCAGCCCTTGCGTTGCGTTTAACAACCACGCCGGCTCGACAAAAAGCTTCGATTTCGTGCGCGAGCACAACGAAGCGGTCAATCGCCTCGATTTCATTTCGAGCCGCATGCCGATTGAAGTCAAATACGAGCCAGGCACGGTCGAGGTTGTCGAGCAGCATGATGGGTCCAAGCTGGCGCTGCGCAAGCTCGCTGCCGACTATGAGCTTCACGATCGCACTGCCGCTCTCGGCTTCCTGCAGCACCATGCCGCCAAAGGCCAGATCGTCACCGGTCTGCTCTATGTCGAAAAGGAGCCAGAAGATCTGCACGCGCATTTGCGCACGGTAGGCACACCGCTCAACGTGCTCGGCGAAAAGGACCTGTGTCCGGGCCAGGCGGCACTCGAAAACTTCAACGCCTCACTGCGGTAAACCTCGATCCCTTTCCGTTATTACCGGGCTTGCCCCGGCAATCCACGATGCGCTTCACCGAAAGTTGCCTGACGTAAGGCCTGATTGCCCTGAAATTCATCATGGATGCGCGGACCCAGTCCGCGCAAGACGCCGCAAATGTTTCAACTCCGCCGCCTCGGCCAATCTGATCTGCACCTCGCACCGCTTATGCTTGGAGGCAATGTCTTCGGTTGGACGATCGACGAGAAAATGTCGTTCGGCATTCTCGACGCATTTATCGATGCCGGCTTCAATGCAGTCGACACCGCCGACAGCTATGCACGCTGGGTACCGGGGAGCCCGGGCGGCGAGTCGGAAACCATCATCGGTAATTGGCTCAAGCGTAGTGGCAAACGGGACAAGGTACTCGTCGCCACCAAAGTCGGCGAGGATATGGGTGAAGGCCGCTGCCTCCGGAAAGACTATATCCTGCGCGAATGCGAAACCTCGTTGCGGCGTTTGCAAACCGACTACATCGACCTTTACCAAAGTCATTTCGATGACGAGGTCACCCCGGTCGAGGAAACGATGCAGGCTTATGCCGCGCTCATCAAAGCCGGCAAGGTGCGCGCGATCGGCGCCTCCAACATCAGCCCTGCGCGCCTGAAGGCCTCACTCGCCGCCAGCAAGGCGCTGGGCGTGCCGCGCTACCAGAGCCTGCAGCCCCTCTATAATCTTTCGGACCGCAAGGAGTTCGAAGCCGAATTCCTGCCGATCTGCCAGCAGGAGCGGCTCGGCGTGGTCAATTACTACTCGCTCGCCGCCGGTTTCCTTACGGGCAAATACCGCTCATCCGAGGCAGCCGGCGCACACCCTGGGCGGGGACCTCGACTCAAACGCTATCTGGATGAACGCGGATTGCGGATCCTCAAGGTGGTCGATGCCCTAGCGGCGCGGCATAGCGCCGTGCCGGCGCAGATTGCCCTGGCCTGGCTCATCGCCAAACCCTTCATCACGGCGCCTATCGTCAGCGTGACCAGCCTGAAACAGTTCGACGAAATTCAGAAAGCGCCGGAAATAAAGCTTTCGCGCGCGGATATCGAGACACTCGACGCAGCCGGCGCATAGGAAAACGCGCCGTGACTGCACATCGCGGGGCAATGCGGAGGCGGCCGCGAGCGGCTCGGCGAAATCTCGCTCGTTCCGGCTCATATGGCATTCACAGGCGGAACTCTGCGTCCTGAATCCGCGTTGACGCCGCGCATGACCGCGCCCGCCTCCATCCCCGTTCGCAAGCATCATGAAGCCAAACGATCGCGGCGTGGCCGTCGCATGCGGGGGATCAGCGAAGCCGAAGTCAAGGATGTGCAGGAGCTTGCGACGCCGCGCACGCCGGTGATCTACGAAGTCGTGCGCCGTCTCGGCGACGAGGAAATGCAGCGGCCCCTCACCTCGCTGTGGTGGTCGGGCGTGGCAGCCGGACTGTCGATAAGTTTTTCTCTGCTCGCGCAGTCGATCTTGAAAACACATCTGCCGGATTTATCATGGCAACCGCTTGTGGTCGCCTTCGGCTATTGCGTCGGATTCATCATGGCGGTGCTGTCGCGTCAGCAACTATTCACCGAAAGCACGATCACGGCCGTTCTACCCATCGCCGCGGATTTCACGTGGCACAATATCGTGCGCATGGCGCGATTGTGGGCCATCGTGCTTGTGGCCAATCTCGCCGGTACGCTCTTCGCCGCGCTTTTTTGCAGTTTCACCCCGGTGCTTCCCGCCGATGTCTATGAAGGCATGCTGGCCATCAGCCGCGACCTGCTCGCCTTCGGTTGGTGGGACATGCTGTTTCGGGCGATTGCGGCGGGCTTCCTGATGGCCGCGATGGTGTGGCTGATGCCGGGTGCCGAAGGTGCCCAGCTGCAAGTCATCACCGTCGTTACCTGGCTGATCGCCGTTGGTGGGTTTACGCATATCGTCGCCGGCAGCATGGAGTCCTATTTGCTGGTCCTGTCAGGGGAATGGGCGTGGTGGAGGATGCTGGCCGATTTCATGGTGCCCGTTTTGGTCGGAAATATCGTTGGCGGCACGGCCCTGTTCGCCCTTATCGCCTATGCTCAAGTGATGGATGAGATCTGAGCACGCTTAAATCAAAGCTTTAACTTTAAGAAACGCCTTTTGCGAGGGGCGTCGGCCTCAACTAGCGCTTGAAGATTTCTATTGATTGACGCAGGTGCCCATATAGCTGTTCCGATCGCCGGCTGCCTGGCCGTAGACCCCTGCCTGGTGCGCACAACGCATGGCCCGGTCCTGAAACGTCTCGCTGCCCCCGGGCCCCGAACCCGGTGTGGTGGGCAAGTTTGGCAACACGCGTCCGGTTTGGGGTACCACGATGGGTGGCGGTACTGCCGTGCGTGGTTGCGGCAACGTCCCCGGTTGCGGGGTGACGACGTGCTTGACGGTGCCTCGAGGCGATCTGTATTTCGGCGCCAGCCATGGCTCGGGCTGCGCCGGACGCGCGCCCTTTTCGGGCTTCATAATGCTGTAGTTGTCGCCGAGGATGCTGTAGCCATCCTGCGCGCGCGCTGGCACCGCGAAAACCGTCGCCATAGCGAGCAGCACGATCATCGAAGATGTTCGCATCGTTCCAGTCAGATAATAGCCCATTGGCGCGACCGCTACTCTTCCGGCGCTTCCTCAATCGGATCATAGCGCTTGGCGTCAAAGCCTAGGAGATTCCAGGACTGTTCCATATGCGGCGGCAGCGGCGCGGATATGTCGATTGTTCCACCGCGGGGATGCGGTACCGCGATACGGCGTGCCAGGAGTTGGAGCTTGTTCTGCATACCCCCCACCGACTCCCAGTTCTCGATATTGAAATATTTCGGGTCACCGATGATCGGATTGCCAATATGCGCCAGGTGCGCGCGCAATTGATGAGTTCGGCCGGTAACCGGCTTGAGTGAAATCCACGCCAGCTTCTGTCCTGCAGTTTCGACAACGGCGTAGTAGGTGACGGCATGAACAGCATCTTTTTCCCCGTGCTTGGCGATGCGCATAAAACTTTCTTCCTCGACCTCCTGCTTGGCAAGGAAGGTGGAGATGCGGCCTTGCTTGGGCTTCGGCACACCCGCAACAAGCGCCCAATATATCTTGCGAGCCGAACGGGAGCGGAATGTCTTGGCGAGAGCCGCAGCCGCAAATCGGGTCTTCGCCACTAGCAGACACCCGGCGGTGTCCTTGTCGAGCCGATGCACGAGGCGCGGACGCTGTGCGTCCGGTCCCGACCCGCGCAAGGCACCGAGCATTCCATCGATATGACGCGTAGTGCCGGAGCCGCCCTGCACAGCCAGCCCCATGGGCTTATTTAGGACCAACACATCGGCATCTTCGTAAAGCGTGATCGATTTGATGAATGCGCGGTCTTTCTGAGCTTGCGGCGCATCGTCCCGCGGCGCCGGTGCGTCTACTTTGAGCGGCGGAATGCGAACCGTCTGACCTGCTTCAAGGCGGGTTTTCGGCTGTGTCCGCTTGCCGTTCACCCGTACCTCGCCTTTGCGGATGATGCGCTGGATATGGCTGAATGAAAGCCCCGGAAATCGAGCCTCGAAAAAGCGATCGACACGCATGCCGGATTCATCCGGCACCACAACGACCGTCTGTACGGCAGCGGAAAACTGCGCTGCCTTTGGTTCGGCGCGCGGAGTTGGGGGCGGCGGCCCGCCATCGAAGAGCGGTCGATCATGGCGGCCTGCCTTTGGGTTCCGTTCCGGGCGTCGATCGGCGCGCCGTGGCGGGGTGTGACGCTTGCCCTCCGGCCTTTTGCCGGGGCGGTCAGCGCGCGGGCCGGAGTAATGCTGCGGCTTCTGCCGATTGCCGCGCCCGCGTACGCGCGGTCCCGCCATCTGTCTTCCGCCGCCAGGCTGGCGAGGACCGGAACGTCCGCGATTCACGTCCCGCCCCTTTCGCTGCGCAGCTTTGCCCAATATTCGAGCCGCTTTCGGATTTCGCGCTCAAAGCCGCGCTCAGGCGGGTCGTAGAATTTCTGCCGTTCGAGCGCGTCCGGAAAATAGTTTTGTCCCGAAAATGCCTCCTCAGCACTGTGGTCGTAAGCGTAGCCGCGGCCGTAACCTTCTTCTTGCATGAGCTTCGTCGGTGCGTTCAGAATGTGTTTCGGTGGCAGCAACGAGCCCGCCTCCTTGGCAGTTCGCATTGCTGCGCCGAACGCGGCATAGCCGGCATTCGACTTCGGCGCGGTCGCGCAATAGATCACCGCCTGGGCAATCGCGAGTTCCCCCTCCGGCGAGCCCAGAAAGTCATACGCGTCTTTAGCCGCATTGGCGATGACAAGTGCCTGCGGATCGGCCAAGCCAATATCCTCTATTGCCATGCGCACCACACGCCGCGCGATATAAAGCGGCGGCTCGCCCGCATCGAGCATGCGGCATAGGTAATAAAGCGCTGCATCCGGGTCTGACCCTCGCACCGACTTATGCAACGCGGAAATGAGATTGTAGTGGCCGTCCTGCGCCTTATCGTAGATCGGGGCCCGCCGTTGGACGATCTCCTGCAATTTCGCGCTGTCGAAAGTCTCATCCTTGCGGGCCGCGCGCCATACTTCTTCGGCTAGCGTAAGTGCCGCGCGACCGTCTCCGTCAGCCATGCGGATCAAGGCCGTGCGCGCCTCGGCATCGAGCGGGAGCGGCCGGTTCTCGATGGCTTCGGCACGCTTGAGCAGGTTCTCAATCGCTTCCCCGTCAAGCGACCTGAAGACGAGCACACGCGCTCGCGACAGCAGCGGAGCATTCAATTCGAAGGACGGATTTTCGGTTGTCGCCCCGACCAGTACAATGGTGCCGTCCTCCATCACCGGCAGGAAACTGTCCTGCTGGGCACGATTGAAGCGGTGGATTTCGTCGACAAACAGGAGTGTGCCCTGACCCATTTCGCGGCGGTTTCGTGCTTCCTCGAACACCTTTTTGAGGTCGGCGACGCCGGTAAAGATTGCCGAGATTTGCTCAAAATGCAGATCCGTTGCCTGCGCGAGCAGGCGGGCGACCGTTGTTTTTCCCGTTCCGGGCGGTCCCCAGAAAACGAGCGAGCCGAGCGAACGCGTCGCCAGCATGCGGGTCAACGCACCATCCGCGCCAAGCAGATGTGTCTGCCCCACGACCTCATCGAGTTTTTGCGGCCGGAGCTTGTCAGCGAGCGGGCGTGGCGCATCTTTTTCGAAGCCGGCGGCGGCGAACAGGTTGGGACCGCCGGGTTTCGGGCGCGGAGCCATCATCATGCTCCGCCTGACGGGAAAATGCGTTTCATCGCATTCACCCGCTGAACACCGCGGAAATTTTCTGTCCGCCGCGCAGAATGACAATTCGCCAGGTACGATTGGGCGTGCTGGTCAATTGTTCCAGATCCCGGGTTTTCCTGACGCGTTGTCCGTTCACCTCTTCTATGACGTCACCACGCTGGAAGCCGAGATTGCTGGCATAGGAGCCGGAGTCGACATCGAGCACGACGACGCCCTCCTCGACATTGCGGACCTGCAATTCATCGGCAAGCGCCGGCGAAAGGTTTGCAACCTTTACCCCGGAGAACGGCGACCGCGAACGAATGACGACTTCGTCGCGCGGCGTTTCGGGTGCCGATTTCAACGCGACCGATGCCGTGAGTTCGCGCCCCGCCCTAAGGAAGCCCAGACGTGCGGAACCGCCAAGGGGTTTGGTGGCAAACCTGTAATCGAAGGCATTGGGATCATCGACCGGCACGCCGTCGATTGCGACGATGACGTCGCCGGGCTTTAGGCCGGCATGTGCGGCGGGGCTGTCCGGCGCGACGTTTGCAATCAGCGCCCCGATGGGCCGCTTAAGGCTCAAACTGTCGGCAATCTCGGCAGTGACGGTCTGCAATTTGGCGCCGAGCCAGGGTCGCATAACGGCATTACCGCCGTTTTTAGCAGATGCGATCACAACTCGCACCATATTTGCGGGTATCGCGAAGCCTATGCCCTGCGACCCGCCAGAGCGCGAAAAGATGGCGGTATTGATTCCGACAAGCTTGCCCGTGAGATCAACCAAGGCGCCGCCCGAATTACCCGGATTTATTGCGGCGTCGGTCTGTATGAAAAACTGGTAGTCGCTCACGCCTACTTGCGTTCGCGCCAGTGCCGATACGATACCGTGGGTTACCGTTTGTCCGACACCGAACGGATTTCCGATCGCAAGGACCACATCGCCGACCTGCAAGGCGTCGGAGTCGGCAAGATCCAGAACGGGGAAATGCTCGTGTCCATCCTTGATGCGAAGGATGGCGAGGTCAGTGCGCGGGTCCTTGAGAACCAGCGAAGCCTCGAACTCGCGCTTGTCGGCTAGCGAGACTTTCACCTCGTCGGCGCCTTCGATGACGTGATTGTTCGTCACGATGAGGCCGCTCGCATCCAAAATAACGCCTGACCCCAACGAGCGCTGCACCTGGTTGCCAATTCCGCCCGGCACTCCGAAAAACCGCCGAAAAATGGGATCATCCAGCAGCGGGTTGCGGTTTTGGACCACCTTGGCGGCATAGACATTCACGACTGCGGGCGCCACGTGCTGCACGACCGGCGCGTACGACAATCGAAGTTCAGACTGCGTCGGCAGGCGCCGCTCCTGAGCGACCGCGGGCCTTGCGAGGGCAACAGCCGCAATCACGGCTACAATCAGGCTTTGGGTGTGCATCGTTTCTAATCCCAGCAGGTGGCGGAGATATAGGCCTCCGAGCGCGCTAAATGAAGGCCAGCCTGACCCGCTAAGGCTGGATCGAGTTCACATGCGGATCGCCTGGCCGGGTTTGTCCCGGCCAGGACGTGTAAATAGCCTCGTGCGCCCCGGTGTCTTGGCCGCCGGGCTACACTGCTTCGGCTAAGAGGCACGTAACGACAGTTAACTAGTCGAGAGGCGGAATGGTGCGCAGAAAGGCGACAACCGCATTAAGATCGTCCGGGGCGACCGTTGCATAGTAGTGGAATCCCATCGGCGGCTTGAGTTTATTGCCCTGACGGTCGACGCCAGTCGTGATCGCACGCTTGATCTCATCATCAGTCCAGGCGCCGATGCCCTTCGTCTTGCTCTGCGTGATGTTACGCGACACCGAGACCCCCCAGGGACCAGGGAATTCAAAGCCGCCTGCACCGAGCCTGGTCGCGAACTCGCGGCCTCGCGGACCCATCGGCGTGTGGCACTCCATGCAGTGTGCAATGGTGGCGAGATATTGCCCTTTCTTCACCTTGTCTTTCAGGTCGTTATCGGTGAATTTTTTTTCGCCTCCCGGCGGGATTGGATGACCCTGAGGCATCTTATAGATCGGGTCCGCAACTTTATTGCTTACGGGTTTCAACGTGTGCAGGTACGCAATGACCGAATCAAGATCGTGGTCGGTCATGATTTCGTAGAAACCGCTGGGCATGACCATGGCCACGGGCACGCCATTCGCCTTGATGCCCTTGCGCAGCACTCTCTTGAGCTGCTCATCGGTGTAGTTGCCGATGCCCGTCGCTTTATCCGGCGTGATATTCGGCGCCGTGACTTTGAACGGTGGTTCGTCCCAGGACAGACCGCCCGAGAATGCCTTGTCCATAATATCGCCGTTCGGTCCTTTTGGCGTGTGGCAGTTGCCGCAAGTGAGAATGCCATTGACAAGATATTCGCCGCGTTTGACCAGATCAGTTTTCGACGACTGGGCACTGGCGCCGCCGACGAACAGGGCAGCGAATGCGAGGCCGACGATCATTGCGCGAATTGTCATGATATCCCCCTTGATCAAAAGATACGGCAATCATATCCGCACCTTTCATTCGGGCAAACTAAAAGGGCGGCCTGAATGGCCGCCCTGTTGCTGCAAATGACTTGGGGATCTAGGCAGCCGCGGTCGCTTCTTCTGCGACTTTTTTCTCCTGGACCGGCCCGGAATCCCTGCCCTTGGCCTCGACGTCCCGGTCGACAAACTCGATGACCGCCTTGGCCGCGTTGTCGCCGTGGCGAAATCCCGCTTTCATGATGCGTGTATAGCCGCCGGCGCGCTCTTTGTACCGCGGACCGATCACATCGAAGAGTTTCTTCGCTTGTACGGCGTCGCGGATTTCGGCCACCGCCTGACGGCGCGCATGCAATCCGCCTTTTTTCGCGAGCGTCACGAGTTTTTCGACGATCGGACGCAATTCCTTTGCCTTCGGCAGCGTCGTGATGATCTGCTCGTGCTTGATGAGCGAGGCGGCCATATTGGCAAACATGGCCTTGCGATGCTCCGCCGTGCGGTTGAGCTTGCGGTGAACCTTGCCGTGACGCATCGCGACTATCCCTTCATTCCGATCCAGCCGTAATGCGGCTTAGTAATGATCTTCGAAGCGCTTCGCGAGCTCTTCGATATTCTCGGGCGGCCAACCCGGCACTTCCATGCCGAGGTGCAGGCCCATCTGAGCCAGCACTTCCTTGATTTCGTTCAGCGATTTACGCCCGAAATTCGGCGTGCGCAGCATCTCAGCTTCGCTCTTCTGCACAAGATCGCCGATGTAAACGATGTTGTCGTTCTTCAGGCAATTTGCCGAGCGCACCGACAATTCGAGTTCGTCCACTTTCTTGAGGAAGGCCGGATTGAACGCAAGATCCGGAATGGTCTCGGCAGCCTCCGCTTTGCGGGGCTCCTCGAAGTTCACGAACACATTGAGCTGATCCTGCAGAATTCGCGCCGCGTAGGCGAGCGAATCCTCCGGTGACACCGCACCATTGGTCTCGATCGTCATTGTGAGCTTGTCGTAGTCGAGAATTTGCCCTTCGCGGGTGTTTTCGACTTTGTAGGATACCTTGCGCACCGGTGAATAGAGAGAGTTGACCGGGATCAGACCAATCGGCGCGTCTTCAGGGCGGTTACGCTCCGCCGGGACGTAGCCCTTGCCGGTATTGACCGTGAACTCCATGCGGATCTCGGCGCCCTCATCGAGCGTGCAAAGCACGAGGTCCGGATTGAGCACGACCACATCGCCAACCGTCTGAATATCACCCGCGGTGACGGTGCCAGGCCCCTGCTTCTTTACCACCATGCGCTTTGGACCTTCGCCCTGCATCTTGATGGCGATGTCCTTGATGTTGAGCACCATGTCGGTGACATCCTCGCGCACGCCGGCAATCGAGGAGAATTCGTGCAGTACGCCGTCAATGTGCACCGATTGTACCGCTGCACCTTGCAGCGACGACAAGAGAATGCGGCGTAGCGCGTTGCCGAGTGTAACGCCAAATCCTCTTTCGAGAGGCTCGGCGACCACAGTCGCGACCCGCGCGGCGTCGGTGCCCGCGGAGACCTGGAGCTTGTTCGGCCTGATCAGTTCCTGCCAATTCTTCTGGATCACGTCTTCACCTTTTCAGCGGCGCGGCTTTCTCGCGCCTAGCGCACCCCACCCGCCGCGTGGGGAAAATCTCGGCGGTAGTACGGGCACGGGATGAACAGCACCCGCGCAAAACAAGCAATCACACGCGCCGACGCTTGCGAGGTCGGCAGCCGTTATGCGGTATCGTCGTCACGTCACGGATCGAAGTAATTGTAAAGCCAGCCGCCTGAAGCGACCGCAGTGCCGACTCGCGGCCCGAGCCCGGGCCAGAAACTTCGACTTCGAGAGTCCGCATGCCATGTTCCTGTGCCTTCTTGGCCGCGTCCTCGGCCGCCACTTGCGCGGCATAGGGAGTCGATTTGCGTGAGCCCTTGAAGCCCATGGTCCCCGCCGACGACCAGGCGATGGTATTACCCTGCGCGTCGGTGATGGTGATCATGGTATTGTTGAACGACGCCGCGACATGCGCGACGCCTGACGCGATGTTCTTGCGTTCGCGCCGGCGGACGCGAGTAGCTTCCTTACCCATTCCTCAATCCTTTCGGGCCCATGCGCCGCAACCGGCGCGCGGGCTTAATCCAGTTATCAAGTCGGCCCCGGCGTCTTTTTCTTGCCCGCGATCGTCTTAGCCGGCCCCTTGCGTGTCCGCGCATTCGTATGAGTGCGCTGACCGCGAACGGGCAGGCCTTTGCGATGACGAAGCCCCCGATAGCAGCCAAGATCCATCAGCCGCTTGATGTTGAGTTGAACTTCGCGGCGCAGGTCGCCCTCGACCATGTAGTCGCGATCGATGAGTTCGCGGATCTGGAGTACCTCGGCATCGGTGAGCTGCGATACGCGGCGCTCCGGAGGCAAATTAACCTTGCCCACGATATCATGGGCAATCTTCGGCCCGATGCCATGGATGTACTGAAGCGCGATCACCACGCGCTTGTTGGTCGGCAGATTGACGCCCGCGATACGAGCCACTTAGCTTCTCCTATATCGACCTGCAGCGCGATATGCGCCCGATTCCTTAGTCCCTTGAAGGGGATAGCGCAAAGCGTAACACGACGCCCGTCCCCGCCTCGCTGGGGCCCGGCATCGCGTCAAACTCCTGAATGTGCAGCTTATTAAGGGATTTATCGCGCTCTCGTCAACCTCCGTCGGGTACGGTTTTTGCGCTGTCCAGACTTGCTTTTGGCCCGCGCCGCTGCAGACGGCCGTTTACGGCGGACACTGGCCTTCCGGACCGCGCGCTTGGCGCGCTTAGAGGACTTGGCCTTCCTCGCGCCCGGCTTGCCCGGCCGCCGCGGCTTGGGCGCTTTTGCCGGCTCCAAATGCCGCCCTATTGCCGCCGTCACCTCCTCGATCGGAGCCATCCCGTCCACGCTCTTGAGCATGCCTTTTGACGCGTAATAGCCGGCAAGCGGCGCGGTCTGGACGCGGTAGGCGGCAAGACGGCCCTTGAGCACCTCCGAATTGTCATCGGCACGCACGTTCTCACCGCGTGCGTTCATCTCCGCGGCCCTCTTTTCGATGCGCTGAAGAAGCTTACCCTCATCCACTTTGAGCTCGATGACGGCGTCGAGCTTTAACCCGCGCTCCTTCAGCAGCCTATCGAGCGCCTCGGCCTGAGGAACAGTTCGTGGGAACCCATCGAGTACAAAACCGCGCTTTGCGTCGGGTTGGTCGATGCGATCGGCAACAATCGCAACCACGACATCATCTGGCACAAGTTCGCCCCGATCCATGTCGCTCTTGGCCCGCAAGCCGATCGGCGTGCCGGCGGCAACTGCGGCGCGCAGCACGTCGCCGGTGGAAAGCTGGACAACTCGGTGTTTTGCTATCAGGCGCTGCGCTTGCGTGCCCTTCCCCGCCCCCGGCGGGCCGAGCAGAATCAATCTCATCGCGTACGCCCTCGCAACTTCGATCGTTTGATCAGCCCTTCATATTGGTGCGCCAGGAGGTAGCCCTGGATCTGGGCCACGGTATCCATTGTCACACTGACGACAATCAGCAACGAGGTACCGCCAAAATAAAACGGCACCGCGGCGTAGGAAATCAGGATTTCCGGGATGAGACACACAATGGCGAGATAAAGCGCACCAATGACAGTGATGCGTGAGAGCACATAGTCGATATGCTCCGCTGTGCGCTCGCCCGGACGGATGCCTGGAATAAAGCCGCCATGCTTTTTCAGGTTGTCCGCGGTTTCGGTCGGATTGAACACTACGGCGGTATAGAAGAACGCGAAAAACACGATCAGGCCGATGTAGAGGATAAGGAACAAGGGCCGGCCGTGACCAAGCAGCGTAGTAACCGTGGTGAGCCAGCCCGCTCCCTGCCCGGCGTTGAAATTGGCGACCGTGGTCGGCAGCAGCAATAGCGAGGACGCGAAGATCGGCGGGATGACTCCCGACGTATTGAGCTTGAGCGGCAAGTGAGAGGACTGGCCCTCGAACATCCGGTTGCCGACCTGACGCTTGGGATATTGAATGAGCAGGCGCCGCTGCGCCCGTTCCATGAAAACGATGAACGCAATCACCGCTACGGCCATCACAATGACGATGAGGATCAGTCCGGTCGACAGTGCGCCCTGACGGCCGAGTTCGAGCGTGCCGGCGATCGCCGAGGGCAATTGAGCCACGATGCCGGACAGAATGATCAGCGAGATGCCGTTGCCGATGCCGCGCGAAGTGATCTGCTCGCCGAGCCACATCAGGAACATGGTGCCGCCGGTGAGCGTGATGGTAGTAGACATCAGGAAAAAGAAGCCGGGGCTCGAAACGACACTGCCAGTACCCTGAAGACCGACGGCGATGCCGTAGGCCTGGATCGCGGCGAGAAAAACGGTGCCGTATCGCGTATATTGATTCATAATCTTGCGGCCAGCCTCGCCCTCCTTCTTGAGGGCTTCGAGCGTGGGCGAGACCGTCGTCATCAGCTGCATGATGATCGAGGCCGAAATATACGGCATGATGTTCAGTGCGAAAATCGCCATCCGATGGATGCCGCCACCGGAAAACATGTTGAACATGCCAAGGATGCCGCCGGACTGGGTGTTGAAGATCTGTTCCCAGGCGTTTGGATCAATGCCGGGAAGCGGGATGTAGGTGCCCAAGCGGTAGACGAGCAGCGCACCGACGGTGAACCAAATACGCTTCTTGAGTTCCTCGGCCTTGGCGAGCGCCGAAAAATTGAGATTGGCCGCCAGTTGTTCCGCTGCCGAAACCATCAGTTGCTCCTGCCGCCGCGCCCTAACCGAATTGCCGCCCCAACCGCGCGCCATTCCCCGGGAAGATAAGTGCTCAATTCGGAACTTGAAGCCGGCCACCGGCCGGATAAAACGGCGCGCCTTCCCTACTCTGGCTTCGCCGCTTCGCCTTCTGACTTCGCCTTTTGCGGAGCGCCTTTAGGCTTACCGCCGCTCTTGTCCGCCTCCAGAGCCTTGCGCTTGTTCTTGCCCTTCGGCACGACGTCTTCTTCCTTTGCGGGGGCAAGTACTTTGACGGTTCCACCAGCCTTCTCCACCGCGGCGACAGCGGATTTAGAGGCACGCCAGACCGAAAACTCGACCTTGCTCTTGAGTTCCCCTTCGCCGAGGAGCTTCACGCCACCCTTCGCACGCCGCATAAGCCCGGCCTTGACCATCGCCGCGGCGTCCACCGGGGCCTTGGCGTCGATCAAGCCAGCGTCGATTGCAGCCTGCACTTTGCCAATATTTATCTCGTTGAGCCGGACGGCGAATGAGGTATTCCGGAAGCCGCGCTTTGGAAGACGCCGATGGAGCGGCATCTGGCCGCCCTCGAAGCCCTTGATGCGCACGCCCGTGCGCGCGGTCTGACCTTTGCCGCCCCGGCCACCGGTCTTGCCCATGCCCGAGCCGATGCCACGACCGATGCGCATGCGTTTTTTTCGCGCACCCGGCCTGTCGGCAATCTGGTTGAGTTTCATCGTATCGTCCTTTTACTTCGCACCGCTAACCACGCGCACGAGGTGCTGAACCTTTCGGATCATCCCTCGAGTCGAAGGCGTATCGGCGAGATCACGCACCCGTCCGATTTTGTTGAGGCCGAGACCGATCAACGTTGCACGCTGATCATGGTGGCGCCGCTGCGGGCTGCCGACCTGTTCGACCTTGATGGTTTTCTGTGCCTGAGCCATACGCTGAATTCCTAGTCCGCTGCCGCTTCTGCATCGCCCTCGCGCCGGCGCGATTGCAACGTTGATACTTTGATACTGCGTCGCGCGGCGACCGAGCGCGGGGAATCCTGGTGCTTGAGTGCGTCAAATGTTGCGCGCACCACGTTGTATGGGTTCGACGAGCCGAGTGATTTCGCGACAACGTCCTGCATACCGAGAGTTTCGAAAACGGCACGCATGGGGCCGCCGGCGATGATGCCGGTGCCCGGAGGTGCAGCGCGCAAAAATACCTTGCCGGCGCCGTGCCGGCCGAGGACGTCGTGATGCAATGTCCGGCCCTCGCGCAGCGGAACACGTGTCAGGCCGCGCTTGGCCGCATCGGTCGCCTTGCGGATGGCCTCGGGTACCTCACGCGCTTTGCCGTGGCCGAATCCGACCCGTCCCTTCTGATCCCCGACGACGACTAACGCGGCAAAACCGAAGCGTCGGCCGCCCTTGACGACCTTCGCGACGCGGTTGATGTGCACCAACTTGTCGGTGAACTCGCTGTCGCGCTCTTCGCGATCGCGTCCGCCGCGTTCTCGTCGAGGTTCATGTGCCATGTTTCAGTCCGTTTTCCCTGCGCATCGGCTTCCTGCTTTTCAGGATGACGCGCTACATTAGAAGTTAAGGCCGCCCTCACGCGCGGCGTCGGCCAACGCCTTGATTCGTCCGTGATAGTGATAACCGCCGCGATCAAACACGACGTCCTTGATGCCTTTTTCCTTGGCACGTTCGGCGATGAGTTTCCCAACAGCTTTCGCGGCAGCGATATTGGCTCCGGTCTTGGCACTCTCGCGCGACGCTTTCTCAATCGATGACGCCGCAACCAGAGTCGTTCCCCTTCACATCATCGATCACCTGAGCGTAGATGTGCTTGGATGAGCGGAATACCGACAGCCGCGAACGTCCGCGCGACGTAAGTCTTATCTTACGTCGTACCGTCGCAGTCCGCCGCGCGGTCCTGTCACTGAGTCTCGACATGGCGCGTCCTCTATTTCTTCTTTCCTTCCTTGCGGAAGATATATTCATTTGCATATTTTACGCCTTTGCCCTTGTAGGGCTCGGGCGGACGATAGCCGCGGATCTCCGCAGCGACGTGACCGACTTTCTGCTTGTCGATTTCGGTCACCACAATTTCGGTTGGCTTGGGCGTCACGATCGCGATTCCCTCCGGAATCGGGAAGTTAACGTCGTGTGAGAAGCCCAGCTGCAATTGCAGGTTCTTGCCCTGCACAGCCGCCCGGTAGCCGACGCCCGTGATCTCCAGCCTTTCTTCGAAGCCTTTGGTGACGCCTGACATCACGTTGGCAACCAGGGTGCGTGATGTACCCCACATTGAACGCGCGCGTTTCGTTTCGCTACGCGGCTCAAGTTTGATCCCGCCCTTATCCATTGCAACAGCGACATCGTCGTGGACAACGACCTGCAATGCCCCTTTCGGACCCTTTACCTTGACGGTCTGACCCTCAACATTGGCTGTAACGCCCGAAGGGACAGCAATCGCTTTTTTGCCGATGCGTGACATCAGAACACCGTGCAGATGATTTCGCCGCCCACATTCGCCTCACGTGCGTCATGGTCGGCCATCACGCCCTTGGGTGTCGAAAGAATCGCGACGCCAAGGCCGTTATTGATACGTGGCAGGTTACGAACGGCCACATAGACGCGGCGGCCCGGCTTCGAGATACGTTCGATTTCCCGGATGACCGGTTCACCGTCGAAATATTTCAACTCAATTTCGAGCTCGGACCGCCCACTGGCATGGGCCACACTGGCATAGCCACGGATAAAACCTTCCGTCTTGAGGACTTCAAGCACGCGCTCGCGCTGTTTGGAGCCGGGCATGGATACCTTTGATTTGCTGCGCATCTGCGCATTGCGGATGCGGGCAATCATGTCGCCGATCGGATCATTCACTCCCATCGCGTCCTCCTCACCAGCTCGACTTCACAAGGCCGGGAATAAGGCCTTTGGAGCCAAGCTCACGTAACGCGATACGGCTTAGACGATGCTTGCGGTAGTAAGCGCGCGGACGGCCGCTGAGCTCGCAGCGATTGCGAATGCGCGTCTTGGAAGAATTGCGCGGCAATTCCGCCAGCTTGAGCGAAGCCGCGAAACGCTCTTCCATCGGCAACTTCTTATCGTGGGCGATCGTCTTCAACTTTGCACGCCGGTTGGCGAACTTCTTCGCCATCCTGCGTCTCCTATTGTTCTTCTCGATCGAACTCTTCTTAGCCATACCTTAGCTCCTTGCGATTCCGCGTATGAGGACAGCCCTCACTGCCGGAACGGGAAGTTAAATGCGGTGAGCAGCGCGCGTGCTTCTTCGTCGCTGCGCGCCGTAGTGCAGACGGTGATATCCATACCCCAAGAATCCGCGACCTTGTCGAAATCGATCTCAGGAAACACGATGTGTTCCTTGATGCCGAGGCTGTAGTTTCCGCGGCCATCGAAGCTCTTCGGATTTAATCCGCGGAAGTCGCGCACGCGGGGCAAAGCAATGTTTACAAGTCGGTCGATGAAATCATACATCCGCGTCTTGCGAAGCGTGACCTTACAGCCAATAGCCTGGCCGTCGCGCAACTTGTAGGTCGCAATCGACTTCCGCGACTTGGTAATTATCGCTTTCTGGCCGGCAATCAGCGACAAGTCATTGGCGGCGTTGTCCACCTTCTTGCGGTCAGCCACGCCCTCGCCAATTCCCATATTCAGCACGACCTTTGTAATCCTGGGCACCTGCATGGGGTTTGTGTAGCTGAACTGCTTGGACAGCTGTTCACGCACCACCTGCTCGAATTGTGTCTTCAGCCGCGCGACATAGTCGGAACGTTCACGAGGCTTCTTGGCTTCCTTTGGCGCGGCGGCTTTCGCCTGAGCCTGCGCCTTCTTTTCCGCCTTGGCCTCAGCCTTGGCTTGCGCGGATTGCTGTGTTTCAGCCATCGATCTCGACTCCAGAACGCTTGGCAACGCGCACCTTTTTGCGCGCCTCACCTTCGCCAACGAATTTGAAGCCGACGCGCGTCGGCTTGCCGTCCTTGGGGTCGGCAACTGCCAGATTGGACAGGTGGATGCTTCCCTCTTTCGAGATAATCCCGCCTTCCTGCTGTGCCGTCTGACGCTGATGGCGCTTGACCATATTGATTCCACGCACCAGTGCACGGCCCTGATCAGGACGTACTTCAATCACTTCACCGCTGCGGCCCTTATCCCGGCCGGTCAGCACAATCACCTTGTCGCCCTTGCGGATTTTGGCGGCCATCACAGCACCTCCGGGGCGAGCGAAATGATCTTCATATGGTTCTTCGCCCGCAACTCGCGCGGCACAGGCCCAAAGATACGGGTACCCACCGGCTCCATCTGCGGGGTAATGAGAACCGCCGCATTGCGGTCAAAGCGAATCACAGAACCGTCGGGACGCTTGATGTCCTTTGAAATGCGAACAACAACGGCCTTCATCACGTCGCCTTTCTTCACCCGGCCACGTGGAATTGCCTCCTTCACAGAGACAACGATCACGTCGCCGATAGTGGCGTATTTGCGCTTTGAGCCGCCCAGCACCTTGATGCACATGACGCGACGCGCGCCGGAATTATCGGCTACGTCCAGGTTGGTTTGCATCTGGATCATGATGCGGCTCTCTTTATCTTGACCGGCATAATGCCTACTGCACTTTCTGTTTCTTCTCGCCACGAACCACAGCCCAGCGCTTGAGCTTGGAAATCGGGCGGCGTTCCTCAATCCACACCAGGTCACCGACAGCGTAGGTATTGGCTTCGTCGTGCGCGTGGTATTTCTTCGAACGGCGAATGGTTTTCTTCATTGTCGGGTGCGTAAAGCGCCGCTCGACGCGCACGACAATTGTCTTGTCCTGCTTGTCACTGACGACGACGCCATGGAGCGTACGCTTCGGCATCTCGAACCTCTTATTCCTTCGACTTTGTCTTTGCGCGCGACTTCGGTTTCGCGGCGGCCTTCGGTTTGGCAGCTTTGGACTTTTTCTCGACTTTTGACGCAGGCGCAACTTTAACTGCCGGCTCAGGCGCCCCCACCCGTTTCTGCGCAGCAATCGTCTTCATCCGCGCGATGTCGCGCCGGATAACTCGCACCCGCGAGGTGTTCTCCAGCTGGCCCGTAGCCCGCTGAAAGCGCAAATTGAACTGCTCTTTCTTGAGCTTGAGCACTTCATCATCCAGTTGGTCGAGCGTCATCGCTCTTACGTCGGCGGCTTTCATGGCGTCACTCGGCGATGCGTTCAATAAAACGAGTCTTCACAGGCAGCTTGGCCGCGGCGAGTGCCAACGCTTCCTTGGCAACGGCAATCGGAATGCCGTCGACCTCGAACAGGATGCGGCCCGGCTTCACGCGCACGACCCAAAGTTCGGGCGTGCCTTTGCCTTTACCCATACGAATTTCAATAGGCTTCTTCGAAACGGGCACATCGGGAAACACACGGATCCAGACTCGCCCTGAGCGTTTCATGAAGCGTGTTAGCGCACGCCGTGCCGCCTCGATCTGGCGCGCGGTGACACGCTCGGGCTCCAGCGCCTTGAGGCCATACTGGCCGAAGGCAAGCGTGGCGCCACTGGTGGCGACGCCGTGAATGCGGCCTTTGAATGCCTTACGAAACTTCGTGCGGGTCGGTTGCAACATGACTTAAAACTCTTTTCGTCCTCTCAAGCCGCGGTTTCGCGGCGCGGCCGCCCGGTGTCGCCTTCGGCGAGCTTCTTGTCCTGCGCCATCGGATCGTGCTCGAGGATTTCGCCCTTGAAGATCCAGACTTTTACGCCGCAAGTGCCGTACGTCGTGAAGGCTGTGGCGACGCCATAATCGACGTCCGCGCGCAAGGTGTGGAGCGGCACGCGACCTTCACGGTACCATTCCATGCGCGCTATTTCGGCACCGCCAAGACGGCCCGAGCAATTGATGCGGATGCCCTCGGCGCCCAGCCGCATCGCCGACTGCACGGCGCGCTTCATGGCGCGGCGGAATGCGACACGGCGCTCCAGCTGCTGCGCAATCGATTCGGCAACCAGCTGCGCGTCGAGTTCCGGCTTACGAATTTCGACGATGTTAATGACGACATCGCTGTCCGTGAGTTTTGCAACCGACTTGCGCAATTTCTCGATATCGGCGCCCTTCTTGCCAATCACCACGCCTGGACGCGCCGAGTGGATGGTAACGCGGCATTTTTTGTGCGGGCGCTCGATGACGATATGCGACACGGCCGCTTGCTTGAGCTGCTTCATCAGTTCTTTTCGAATCTTAATATCTTCATGGAGGAGCGAGCCGTACTCGGCCTTGCCCGCGTACCATCGCGAATCCCAGGTGCGGTTGATCCCGACGCGCAGTCCGATTGGATTGACTTTTTGACCCATCGCCTACTCCTCAGGCTTCCGCTCGCGCCTCGACCTGACGCACTACAATGGTCAGGTGAGAAAACGGCTTGAGAATGCGTCCGACACGGCCACGGCCGCGCGGGGTGAAACGCTTGATAACGAGCGCCTTGCCGACATGAGCCTCGGCGACGACTAGTTCGTCGACATCAAGATCATGATTGTTCTCGGCATTGGCGATCGCAGATTCCAGGCACTTGCGTACATCTTTGGCGATGCGTTTGTGCGAAAATTCGAGGTCGGCGAGCGCGCTCGCCACCTTCTTCCCTCGAATAAGTTGCGCGACAAGGTTGAGCTTCTGCGGCGAAATCCGCAGCATCTTGCTCACAGCCTTAGCCTCGTTGTCGCCGAGGTCTCGCTCGCGTTGGCGCTTGCCCATGACGTTACTCTTTATCCCTTAGCTTGCCGCCGGCGCCGCCGGCGCGGCAGCGGCTGCAGCCGGCGCGCTCGTGCGCTTGGCCTTACGATCCGACGAATGGCCGTAGAACATCCGGCTCGGCGCGAACTCTCCGAACTTGTGACCCACCATTTCTTCGGTCACCAACACTGGAATGTGTTTCTGGCCGTTGTAGACGCCGAAATTCAGCCCGACGAATTGCGGCAGAATCGTCGAGCGCCGGCTCCAGATCTTGATCATCTCGTGGCGGCCCGAAGCACGCGAGGCTTCCGCCTTGCGAAGCAAATAGCCGTCGACAAAAGGACCTTTCCAACTTGAACGCGTCATAGCCCGTATCCTTACTGCTGCTTCTTCTTGCGGTCGTGACGGCTCGCAACGATGAAGCGCTCGGTGCGTTTATTCTTACGTGTCTTCTTACCCTTGGTCGGAAAGCCCCACGGCGTGACCCAGTGCTTCCCGCCTTTCGTGCGGCCACCATGCGGATGATCAACCGGGTTCATTGTAATGCCGCGGTTGTGCGGCATGCGGCCCTTCCAGCGCTGGCGTCCTGCCTTGCCGATGGTCGTATTCATGTTATCCGGATTCGAAACGGCGCCGACCGTCGCCATGCAGCGGCCATGCACGAGGCGCTGCTCGGTCGTGCTCAAACGCAGAATGACGTAATCCTGGTCGCGCCCGACAATCTGCACATAGCTTCCCGCCGAACGCGCCAGCTGGCCGCCCTTGCCGATCTTCAGCTCGACATTGTGCACGATTGTGCCGACCGGGATATTGGCTACCGGCATTGCATTGCCCGGCTTCACGTCCGCATGCTCCGACGCGATAACGCTGTCTCCGGCCGCCAGCCGCTGCGGAGCCAGGATGTAGGCGAGTTCACCGTCCTGGTACTTGATCAGCGCGATGAAGGCAGTGCGGTTCGGATCATATTCCAGGCGCTCGACCGTCGCAGGCACATCGAATTTCCTGCGACGGAAATCAATCCGGCGATATGCCTGCTTGTGGCCACCCCCGCGGAACCGCGACGTGATGCGGCCGTTATTATTCCGGCCGCCGGTCGCGTTTTGTCCCTCGGTGAGCGACTTCACCGGAGGTCCCTTGTGCAGTGTCGAGCGATCGACGATCACCAGCTGGCGCTGGCCCGGCGTCACTGGATTGTAGGTTTTCAACGCCATCGCAACGCTCCCTTACAATCCCGTGGTCACGTCGATCTTGTGACCCTCTTCGAGTGTCACGATCGCGCGCTTGACGTCGGACTGCTGCCCGATCCTGTTGCGGAATACTTTCCATTTGCCGGGTCGCGTAAGCGTATTGACGCTCTTGACCTTGACATCGAACAGCTTCTCCACCGCTTCCTTGATCTGCGGTTTCGTCGCGTGCTTGGCCACCTTGAACGTGACCTTGTTGTACTCGGACGCCATCGTTGCCTTCTCGGTAATCACCGGGGCAATGATGATGTCGTAGTGGCGCGGATCGCTGGTGCTCATTTAAACCGCGCCTCCAACGCATCGAGTGCGGCTTTCGTCAACACAAGCGTCTTGCGCCGCAAGATGTCGTAAACATTGATGCCCTGCACCGGCAACACGTCGATATTCGGGATATTGCGCGCCGCCGCACGAAAATTGGCTTCGATCTCCGAGCCGTCAATGATCAGCGCGTTTTCGAGCCCAAGCTTGCCAAACTGTTTTGCCAACGCCTTCGTCTTTGTGTCTTTCAAGGTTGCCTTGTCGAGCACAATGATGCCGCCATCCTTGGCCTTCGACGACAGCGCATGCTTGAGCGCAAGCGCGCGCACCTTCTTTGGCAAGTCGGTGGCGTGGCTGCGTACGACCGGGCCGAATGCGCGCCCACCGCCGCGGAATTGCGGGACGCGCGCGGAGCCGTGACGTGCACCACCGGTGCCTTTCTGCGCGTACATTTTCTTGCCGGTCCGCCAAATCTCGCTGCGGTCCTTCGTCTTGTGAGTGCCACGCTGGCGCTTCGCAAGCTGCCAGTTCACGCAGCGCTGAATAATGTCCGTCCGCGGCTCCAGGCCGAAGATAGCGTCGGGCAACCTAACCGAGCCGGCTTCCTTACCTTCGAGGGTTGTGATCTTCATATCCATGTCACGCGCCCTCCTTCTCGGCGGGAGCGGCTTCCGGCGTGGGTGCCTCGGCCGGCTTCTGCTCGGACTTCGGCGCAGCCTTGGTCTCGGCAGCTTCCGTCACACGGAATTTTCCGGGTTTCGGCGCCTCCTTGGGCAGTTTTTTCTTGATCGCGTCGCGCACGGTGACCCAGCCACTCTTGGAACCGGGCACTGCACCCTCAACCAGGATGAGGCCGCGCTCGACATCGGTCTGCACAACCTTGAGATTGAGCGTGGTGACTCGTTCGACGCCGAGATGGCCCGGCATCTTCTTGTTCTTGAACGTCTTGCCGGGGTCCTGACGGCCTCCGGTGCCACCGATCGAGCGGTGCGAAATCGACACGCCGTGCGAGGCGCGCAAGCCGGCAAAATTCCAGCGCTTCATGCCACCCGCAAATCCCTTGCCGATAGTGATGCCGCAGACATCGACGAATTGACCCGGAATGAAGTGATCGGCTGTGATCTCGGCGCCGACCGGAATGAGCCCGTCTTCGGTCACCCGGAATTCGGCGAGCTTGCGCTTGGGCTCAACCTTCTGCTTCCCGAAATAACCCCGATCGGCCTTGATCATGTTATTCGCGCGGCGCGGGCCCGAGCCCAGCTGCAACGCGACATAGCCATTCTTGTCTTTGGTCCGATGGGCGACCACCTGGCACTGCGCAAGGCGCAACACCGTCACCGGTATGTGCTCGCCGGCCTCGGTGAACACCCGGGTCATTCCGACCTTCTGTGCGACGACACCAGAACGCATTGCTAAACCCACCCCGGCCCTTACAGCTTGATCTCGACGTCAACGCCGGCAGCGAGGTCGAGCTTCATCAGCGCGTCCACGGTCTGCGGCGTCGGATCGACGATGTCCAAGAGGCGCTTGTGCGTGCGCATCTCGAATTGTTCACGGCTCTTCTTATCGACGTGCGGCGAGCGGTTCACCGTGAACTTCTCGATTCTTGTCGGCAGCGGAATCGGACCACGAACCTGCGCGCCGGTGCGCTTGGCCGTGTTCACAATCTCGCGCGTCGACGCATCGAGGATGCGATGATCGAACGCCTTAAGCCGGATCCGGATATTCTGGCCGTTCATTTCATTGTCTTTCTCATTTTCTCGTCACCGCCGGGCTTGTCCCGGCGGTCTCGCTTAGGAGGGCACGGTGCCCGCCTGATCGGGATGGCCGGGACAAGCCCGGCCATGACAGAAAAACTGACCTCTACTCGATAATGCTCGCCACCACGCCGGCGCCGACGGTACGGCCGCCCTCGCGAATGGCGAAACGCAATTTTTCTTCCATGGCGATCGGCACGATCAGGTGCACTTCCATCGCCACGTTATCGCCCGGCATCACCATTTCCGTGCCCTGCGGCAGATGCACCACACCGGTCACATCGGTGGTGCGGAAATAGAACTGCGGACGGTAGTTCGTAAAGAACGGAGTGTGACGGCCGCCCTCTTCCTTGGTGAGGATGTAGGCTTCCGCCTTGAACTTCGTGTGCGGCTTGACCGAGCCGGGCTTGCAGAGAACCTGGCCGCGCTCGACTTCCTCGCGCTTCGTGCCGCGCAGCAGGCAGCCGATGTTGTCGCCAGCTTCCCCCTGATCGAGCAGCTTGCGGAACATTTCGACGCCGGTGACCACGGTCTTGGTGGTCGGCTTGATGCCGACGATTTCGACTTCCTCACCGACCTTGATGATGCCGCGCTCAACGCGGCCGGTGCACACCGTGCCGCGGCCGGAAATCGAGAACACGTCTTCGACGGGCATCAGGAACGGCTGATCCTTCGGACGCTCCGGCTGCGGAATGTACTCATCCACCGCCTTCATGAGCGCCATGATTGATTCTTTTCCGAGCTTCTCATCGCTGCCTTCGAGGGCCTTGAGCGCCGAGCCCTTGACGACGGGAATCTGTCGCCGGGGAAATTGTACTTCGAGAGAAGCTCGCGGACCTCGAGCTCGACGAGCTCAAGCAACTCCGGATCGTCGACCATGTCGACCTTGTTCATATAAACGACCAGCGCCGGCACGCCGACCTGACGGGCCAGCAGAATGTGCTCGCGGGTCTGCGGCATCGGTCCGTCGGCCGCCGAAACCACCAAGATGGCACCGTCCATCTGCGCCGCACCGGTGATCATGTTCTTCACGTAGTCGGCGTGGCCGGGGCAGTCGACGTGCGCATAGTGGCGCTTGTCGGTTTCATATTCGACGTGAGCGGTCGAGATGGTGATGCCGCGCGCTTTCTCTTCCGGGGCCTTGTCGATCTGATCATAGGCCGTGAATGTAGCGCCGCCCTTCTCGGCCAAAACTTTGGTGATCGCCGCCGTCAGCGTCGTTTTGCCGTGGTCGACGTGACCGATCGTCCCGATATTGCAATGGGGCTTATTTCGCTGGAATTTCTCTTTGGCCATGGAACTCTCCGTTCAGATCCTTCTGTTATCCGTTTCCGATCACGCAAATTTCTTCTGGACTTCGGCCGATACGTTCGCCGGCGTTTCTGCGTAGTGATCGAATTGCATAGTGAATGTCGCGCGGCCCTGAGACATGGACCGCAGGTTGTTGACGTAGCCGAACATGTTAGCAAGCGGCACCATCGCGTTGATCACGTTGGCATTGCCGCGCATGTCCTGTCCCTGGATTTGGCCGCGCCGCGAGTTGAGATCGCCGATGACGGAGCCGGTGTAATCCTCCGGCGTCACCACCTCGACCTTCATGATCGGCTCAAGCAGGACCGGTCGGCCGCGCAGGAGCGCTTCCTTCAGGCATTGCCGCGCGCAAATCTCGAAGGCGAGCGCCGATGAATCGACATCGTGATATTTGCCGTCGATCAGGGTGACCTTGAGATCGACCACGGGAAATCCGGCGAGGACGCCGGAACCAAGCACGGATTCCAGGCCCTTCTCGACGCCGGGAATGTACTCTTTGGGCACGGCGCCGCCGACGATATCGTTTTCGAATTCGAACGGCGTTCCCGGCGGCGTTGGCTCGGCGATAATCTTGATCGCAGCAAATTGGCCCGAACCGCCCGTCTGTTTCTTGTGCGTGTAGTCGTGTTCAACGCGCAGGCTGATCTTCTCACGATACGCCACCTGCGGCGCGCCGATATTGGCGTCGACCTTGTAGGTGCGCTTAAGGATGTCGACTTTGATATCAAGATGCAGTTCGCCCATACCCTTGAGGATGGTCTGGCCGCTCTCCTGGTCGGTGGAAACGCGGAATGACGGATCCTCAGCGGCAAGTTTCGCCAAAGCAACGCCCAGCTTTTCCTGATCGGCTTTCGATTTCGGCTCAATCGCAATTTCGATGACCGGATCGGGAAATTCCATCTTCTCGAGGATCACCGGCTTTTGCGCGTCGCAAAGCGTATCGCCCGTGCGCACTTCCTTGAGGCCCGCTAGGGCGACGATGTCGCCGGCATAGGCTTCCTTGATGTCTTCCCGGTTATTCGCATGCATCAACAGCATGCGCCCGATGCGTTCCTTGCGTTCTTTCGTCGAGTTGATCACGCCGGTACCGCTGGAGAGTGTCCCAGAATAGATACGGCAGAATGTGATGGTGCCGACGAAGGGGTCGTCCATGATCTTAAAGGCGAGCAGCGCCAGAGGCGCATCGTCCTTGGGCTCGCGTATGACTTCTTCATCGTTGTCGGGATTGATGCCTTTGATCGGCGGCACATCCAGCGGGCTTGGCAGATAATCGACCACCGCGTCGAGCAGCGGCTGCACGCCCTTGTTCTTGAACGCGGAGCCGCACAGCACCGGAAAGAAAGCGGCCGTGATCACGGCCTTGCGGATCAATCGCTTGAGGGTCGCCTCGTCAGGCTCCTTGCCCTCGAGATAGGCGGTCATCGCATCGTCGTCGAGCTCGACCGCAGCTTCGATCATCTTCTCGCGATATTCCTTCGCCTGATCGAGCATGTCGGCCGGAATTTCAATGTCTTGATACTTGGCGCCGAGGGATTCATCATCCCACACCACGCCCTTCATACGCACCAGGTCGATCAGGCCTTTGTATGCTTGCTCGGAGCCGATCGGGAGTTGGATTGCCACCGGCTTGGCGCCGAGGCGGGTCTTGATGTCATCGATGCATTTGAAGAAATCCGCGCCGATCTTGTCCATCTTGTTGGCAAAGACGATGCGCGGAACCTTGTACTTGTCGCCCTGGCGCCAGACCGTTTCGGTCTGCGGCTCGACGCCCTGGTTAGAGTCGAGCACGACGACCGCGCCGTCGAGCACACGCAACGAACGTTCTACCTCAATGGTGAAGTCCACATGGCCGGGCGTGTCGATGATATTGAGCCGCTTATCGTTCCAGAACGCAGTCGTCGCAGCCGATGTAATCGTGATGCCGCGTTCCTGCTCCTGCTCCATCCAATCCATCGTCGCGGCGCCCTCGTGCACCTCGCCGATCTTGTGGCTCTTGCCGGTGTAATAGAGGATCCGCTCGGTCGTCGTCGTCTTGCCGGCATCGATGTGCGCCATGATGCCGAAATTGCGGTAGTCCTCGATTGGGTGGTTACGGGGCATAAGGGATCAGTCCTTGAATCTTTTCTCTGCTGTCACCAGCGGTAATGCGAGAAGGCCCGGTTGGCTTCCGCCATCTTGTGGGTGTCCTCGCGCTTCTTGACTGCGTTTCCCCTGTTATTGGATGCATCGAGCAACTCAGCGGAGAGCCGTTCGGTCATCGTGCGTTCGTTGCGCTCGCGTGCAGCCGCGATAATCCAGCGGATGCCAAGCGCCTGGCGGCGCGATGTGCGCACTTCCACCGGGACCTGGTAAGTCGCGCCACCAACGCGCCGCGACCGCACTTCGATCGATGGCATCACGTTGTCGAGCGCCTGCTGGAATACGCCAAGCGGATTCTGCTTGGTCTTGCTCTCTATCGTCTCGAGCGCGCCGTAAACGATTCCTTCCGCCACGGACTTCTTGCCGTCGTACATGATCGCGTTCATGAACTTGCTGACGACAATATTGCCGAACTTCGGGTCCGGTATGATGTCGCGTTTTTCTGCAGCGTGACGACGAGACATTGGTTCGCTCTATCTGTTCCTTGCTCTGGCGATCCCGGGTCTCGCTTCGCTCGCCCGGAATTACCGTCGCTTTGCTCCGGTTACTTCGGACGTTTCGCGCCGTATTTCGAACGGCGCTGCTTACGGTTCTTGACGCCCTGCGTATCGAGTACGCCGCGCAGGATGTGGTAACGCACGCCCGGCAGGTCTTTCACGCGGCCGCCGCGGATCATCACGACGGAATGTTCCTGCAGGTTATGGCCCTCGCCCGGAATGTACCCGATGACCTCGAAACCGTTGGTCAGGCGCACCTTCGCCACTTTGCGCAAGGCCGAATTCGGCTTCTTCGGGGTGGTCGTATAAACGCGCGTGCAGACGCCGCGCTTCTGCGGCGAGGCCTGCAGCGCAGGCACCTTGTTGCGCGCCTTGAGCGGGTGGCGTGGCTTGGCAATCAACTGGTTGATCGTCGGCATCTTGGCCTTCGCTGCTTTCGTTCCTGGGAAAAGCGAGCGAGGACTCTCGCCCGCGTCGCCCCTCCAAATTTTCCGCGGACGCAACATCTGTCCGCTTCGTTTCGGGCTTTGCGCCCCGGCATTTCTGCGCATTTGCACGCGCAAAACGAAATCGCGCCATCCGCCAATCGCGGCAGGGCGCTCCTCCGTTCGGACGGCCGCGCTGCGGTTAAGCACCGCGGCCAATCGCTCTCAAAGTCTGACAGGTGCTGTCAGAGGCAGCGTCTGAGCTTCATTCGTCGAGGCGAGGCGCCGATCCGCTTCGAGAAAACGCAACACTCTCAAAGAGTTAATCGGGGCGGCCGTTCCGAACAAGCGAAGCTCACCGCCTGCCGAAAAGTGTGGGGTATGTATCGGCGTGACTCCGCCAAGTCAAGGAAAAATGACTGAAAAGTCGAGGATTCGCAGCCCTGAGGCCCAAATCCGAACCACCTCTCCCGGTCCGTGCAGGCTTTCCGGGGCTTATTGCGAAGTCACCCCCGTGTCCTTGATAACGCGCAGGTATTTCGCACTTTCGCCGCTTACAAACTCCTTGAACTGGGCAACCGACATGGGGGTGACGACGGCGCCAGCGGCCTCCAGACGCGCTTTAACGTCTGGCTGGGCAAGGACCGCGTTAATCTCTTTGTTGAGCCGGTCAATAATACTCTGCGGCGTTCCGCGCGGCGCGAAAAAGCCAGCCCACAGCGTGAAGTCATAGTCCTTTATGCCGGTCACTTCGGCAACGGTCGGCACATCCGGGGCGGCCGGCGAGCGCTTGGCCGATGACAATGCCAACATCTTCAGATTGCCTGCCTTGACGTGCGGCGCGGCGGCAGGAAATCCCGAAAAGTAGAACTCCACGTGGCTACCGATAAGATCATTGAGGGCCGGCCCCGCGCCCTTGTAGGGCACGTGCGTGAGGTTGTCGTCGAACTTGAGTTTCAGCAGTTCGCCTGCGAAATGCCCGGGCGTGCCGATGCCGGCCGATGCAAATGCAAGCTTGGGCTTGGCTTTCAGCGCGGTCAGAAATTCCTGGAGGGTCGAGTACGGCGCTTTGCTGGGGACCACGAGCGCCAACGGGACGACGGCGGCAAGCGCAATCGGCACGAGATCCTTGTCGGGGTCGTAGTTGAGGCCCTTGAGCCAATGCTGGTTGACCGCAATTTCCCCGGTCTGCCCGACAAGAAGCGTGTAACCGTCAGGCGCGGCCGTCGCGACCGAATGCGCGCCAATCGAGCCGCTGGCGCCCGCACGATTTTCCACGATCACGGTTTGGCCGAGCGCCGCGCCCAGCCTGTCAGATATCGAGCGTGCGACGATGTCGCCGGTACCACCCGCGGCGTAAGCGACGATGACCTGGATGGCGCGGTTGGGATAGTTCTGGGTCTGTCCAGGCACTGCGCCGACCATTATAACGACGGCAGCGATTAGCGTGGTCGCGAGCGTTCGATAGACGCGCATGGCTGGATTCTCCGTTTCAACCCCGCTCGGGCGACGATGTCATTCAAACCCGTAAAGCCGCGCCGGATTGTCCGACAGAATACGCTCTGCCAGTTCCGCCGAACCGGTCGCAGCAATGAAATCATCGACCAGTGTCTCGTAGCGAAGATTACGATAAGGCGAGACGATGGCGCCACCCAAGTGCTGGTCATGCGGCGGGGTATGCGGCCAATCACTGCCCCACACGCAGCGATCCGAAGCTGCTTCCAGGATGGCCGCAAGCCAGATTGGATCCGGCTTAGTCGCCAGTGGGTCCGCGCTCACACGATAGGGTGCGGACAATTTTATCCAGACATGCGGCATCGCGATGAGGCTGAGCAGCGCGCGCCCTTCCGGCTGATCGGGCTGAAATCCGCCGTGAAGTCCGTAATGGTCAATCACGACCGGCACCCGCGACGTTGCAAGAAGTGCGAAACTATCCGCGAGCATCCTGATTGGCGCGATCACCTCTATATGCCAGTCGAGTTCCCGCGCGAGGCCGGCAATAGCCTCGAAACGCAGCGCCAGCGGCGATCGATCCCCGATTGGACTGTAGAGGTTGATGCGAAGTCCGCGAACACCCTGCCCCGCATAATCGGAAAGCACGCGTGCAGACGTCGCATCCGCGTTAACAACCGCCACGCCGCGGCCGCGGCCAGCCAAGGCGGTAAGTCCTTCGAGAAGCACACTATTGTCGCTTCCATAGAAGCTCGGCTGCACGACCACGAAACGCCTGATTGCCCGCGGCGCCGATACGATTTCGAGCTGCTTGAGGGTCGCGACATCGGCCTGGTAGGTCCGATCACCAGTTTGCAGGTGACGATCGGCTAGACCCACCAAGTGCACATGGCTGTCGCAGCGCATCGGATCTTTCTATCCGCGCAGACGCGCGCCGACCGCCTCGCCGGTCTCGCGCGTACCCAGACAGCCGCCGATATCGATCGTCGATTCCATTGCGCCGATGGCGGCTTCTACAGCCTTCTCGATGGCGACCGCGGCCAATCCAAAAGATTTTGCCTGCGTGCGGCGGCCGTACCATGCAAGCAACATTGCAACCGACAGTATCAACGACAGGGGATTGGCGACGTTACTGCCGGCGATGTCAGGCGCCGATCCGTGCGCTGCTTGGGCCATGCCATGATCGGCTCCGGCATTGAGCGAAGCCGCGAGCCCCAGGCTTCCTGCCAACTCCGCTGTCAGATCGGAAAGAATATCTCCGTACATATTGGTGGTGACGATCACATCGAAACGCTGCGGATTACGCACGACGTGGGCCATCATGGCGTCGACTATGACGTCATCGACCTCAACCTCGGGAAACTCCGCCGCGATCTCCCGGCACGCTTCGATAAAAAGCCCGTCCGTAACCTTCAGTACGTTGGCCTTGTGGACAATCGTGACGCGCTTACGTCGGCTCATCGCGAGTTCGAATGCGGTGCGCGCAATTCGCTCGCTGCATTCCCGCGTAATCCTACGCAATGATATCGCAAGGTTTTTGGTTACGAGAATTTCGCCGCTCCCCGCCTCCATATTGCGGTCGGCATAGAATCCTTCAGTGTTTTCACGCGCAATCACGAGATCGAATTCGCCGCAACGCAATGGAAACCCGGCATATGTTCTTGCGGGCCTGATGTTGGCAAACAAATCCAGGCTTTTCCGCAACATCATCGACGGATTTATTTCACCTCGCGCAGGATCCTTGAATTCGAATGTCGATGTCGGCCCAAGCACGATACCGTCGGCCCGTCGCGCCTTTTCGACGATGTCGGGATGAATTGTGCTGCCGAGAGCTTTCAGGCCGGCGTGGCCGACCGGCGCCTCTTCAATACTGAGATCAAGATCAAACCGTTCAGTGGCACGGCGCAGCACCGACAGCGTGGCCGCGGTGATTTCGGGGCCGATGCCGTCACCGGCGAGAACAAGCAAATTCATTGGGTTATTTCCAGCGTGCGGGTACGCCATCTTCCCTTATTCGGACGCAAAGAAAAGGGCCGCCCTGAGGCGGCCCTTTCTATTCGTGGAATGGCGCGCGCTACTCGGCGGCCGGCAGCGCCGGGGCCTCTGCTGCCTCGGCTTTTGCGGCGGCCTTGGCCGCATCCTTTTCGCGCTCCTCGAGGATGAGTGCATCGCGCTTGGTTGCAACCTCGCGGAGGCTGTTCATCATCGCGCCTGTACCGGCCGGAATCAGACGGCCGACAATGACGTTTTCCTTGAGGCCATCGAGCGTATCGGCCTTGCCGTTGACAGCGGCCTCGGTGAGCACGCGCGTGGTCTCCTGGAACGACGCCGCCGAGATGAACGAACGGGTCTGCAGGCTGGCCTTGGTGATACCGAGCAGGACCGGATGGCCGGTCGCGCCCTTCTTGCCATCGGCCTCCATACGGACATTGATCTCGTCCATTTCGGACCTGTCGATCTGCTCACCCTGCAGCAGTTCCGTATCGCCGACGTCGTCGATCTCGACCTTCTGCAGCATCTGGCGAACGATCACCTCGATGTGCTTGTCATTGATGTTGACGCCCTGCAGCCGGTAAACCTCCTGGATTTCGTTCACCAGATAGGCCGCCAGTTCTTCGACGCCCTTGATGGCGAGAATGTCGTGTGGGGCGGGATTGCCCTCGACGATATAATCGCCCTTCTCGATGACGTCGCCGTCCTGAAGGTGAATGTGCTTGCCCTTCGGGATCAGGTACTCCTTGGGCTCATCACCCTTGCCGGTCGGCTCGATGGTGATGCGGCGCTTGTTCTTGTAGTCCTTGCCGAACCGCACCGTGCCGCCGATTTCGGCGATAATGGCCGCTTCTTTCGGCCGGCGCGCCTCGAACAGTTCCGCCACCCGTGGCAGACCGCCGGTGATGTCACGCGTCTTGGCACTTTCGGTCGGGATACGCGCAATGACGTCGCCCGCCTTCACGTGCCCACCCGGATCGACCGAGATGATGGCATCGACCGCAAGCTGGTAGCGAGCTTCGCCGCCGCGGGCGAGCTTGAGTATCTTGCTGCCCGACTTGATCACGATTGCCGGACGCAAATCCTGCTGATTTCGCGACGAACCGGTGCGCCAGTCGATGACAACGCGCTTTGCAATGCCGGTCGACTCGTCGAGTTGTTCCGACATCGACAGGCCGTCAACGAGATCTTCAAAGGCAATATCGCCTTCGACCTCGGTGAGGATCGGCCGTGTATACGGATCCCACTCGGCAATGCGCTGGCCGCGCTTGATCTTGTCGCCGTCCTCGACGCGCAACCGCGCGCCGTAGGGGATGCGGTGATGGGCGCGCTCGGTGCCATCGGGATCAACGACCGCGACGACCATGTTGCGAACCATCGCAACAACCTCATTGTCCGAGTTCTTCGCAATGTTCTTGCCCTTGAATTTGATCTTGCCATCAAAGTTCGACTCGATGAACGATTGCTCGGAAATCTGCGCTGCGCCGCCGATGTGGAATGTGCGCATGGTGAGCTGAGTACCCGGCTCACCAATCGACTGAGCCGCAATGACGCCGACCGCCTCACCCATGTTGACCGAAGTACCGCGGGCAAGATCGCGCCCGTAACAGGCGCCGCAGACACCGTTGGCCGCTTCGCACGTCAGCACGGAGCGGATTTTCAGCTCCTGGACCCCGCCATTGGTAATGACTTCGACCTCAGGTTCCGTCAGCAGCGTGCCACGCTTGATCAGCGTTTTGCTGCTGGACGGATCTTTCACATCCTCCGCCGTTGTGCGGCCGAGAATGCGACTGGCGAGCGATGCCACGACGGTGCCCGCGTCAATGATGGCACGCACCTTGATGCCGCCCTTGGTCCCGCAGTCCTCGGTAGTGATGATGCAGTCCTGCGCTACGTCGACGAGACGACGCGTCAGATAGCCCGAGTTCGCGGTTTTCAAGGCGGTGTCGGCAAGGCCCTTGCGGGCGCCGTGCGTCGAGTTGAAGTACTCGAGCACCGAGAGACCTTCCTTGAAGTTCGAGATGATCGGGCTCTCAATGATCTCGCCCGACGGCTTGGCCATAAGGCCGCGCATGCCGGCAAGCTGACGCATCTGCGCCGGCGAACCGCGCGCGCCGGAATGCGCCATCATGTAGATCGAGTTGACCTGCATGTCGCGGCCCTTGTCGTCCTTCTTGGTGGACGAGATTTCCTTCATCATCGCTTCGGCGATGGCGTCGGTGGACTTCGACCAGGCATCGACGACCTTATTGTATTTCTCGCCCTGGGTAATGAGACCGTCGTTGTATTGCTGCTCGAACTCTTTCGCGAGCTCGCGCGTGGTCTCGACGATCTTCCACTTCGACTCCGGCACCACCATGTCGTCCTTGCCGAACGAAATCCCGGCCTTGAACGCGTGATAGAAGCCAAGTGACATAATGCGGTCGCAGAAGATAACCGTCTCCTTCTGGCCGCAGTGCCGATAAACCGTATCGATCATCGACGAGATCTCGCGCTTGGTCATCAAGCGGTTGACGATGTCGAATGGAATCTTCACGCTCTTCGGCAGGACGTTGCCGAGCACGACGCGGCCGGGAGTGGTGTCGTACCACTTCTTGAAAAGTTTACCTTTTTCGTCAATGCCTTCCCAGCGATACTTGATCTTCGTGTGGAGGCTGATGACTTTCTCATGCAGCGCATGGTCGATTGCAGCCATGTCGCCGAAGGTCTTGCCTTCGCCGGGCATGCCTTCACTCAGCAACGAGAGATAGTAGAGACCAAGCACGATGTCCTGAGACGGCACGATGATCGGCTGGCCGTTCGCCGGATGCAGGATGTTGTTGGTCGACATCATCAGCACGCGCGCTTCCAGCTGCGCTTCGAGCGACAGCGGAACGTGCACGGCCATCTGGTCGCCGTCAAAGTCGGCGTTGAATGCCGCGCAAACGAGCGGATGCAGCTGGATCGCTTTGCCTTCGATCAGCACCGGTTCGAACGCCTGAATGCCGAGACGATGCAACGTCGGCGCACGATTGAGCAGCACCGGATGTTCGCGGATCACCTCATCGAGGATGTCCCAAACCTCCGGCTTTTCCTTTTCAACGAGCTTCTTGGCCTGCTTGACGGTGGTGGACAGGCCCTTGGCGTCAAGCCGTGAATAAATGAACGGCTTGAACAGCTCGAGTGCCATTTTCTTCGGCAACCCGCACTGATGCAACTTGAGTTCTGGACCGACCACGATCACCGAACGGCCGGAATAGTCGACGCGCTTGCCCAGCAGGTTCTGCCGGAAGCGGCCCTGCTTGCCCTTGAGCATGTCGGCAAGCGACTTCAGCGGACGCTTGTTGGCGCCCGTGATCACACGGCCGCGACGGCCGTTATCGAATAGCGCGTCGACCGCTTCCTGCAGCATGCGCTTTTCGTTGCGGATAATAATGTCCGGCGCACGCAGCTCGATCAGCCGCTTGAGGCGATTATTGCGGTTGATGACGCGGCGATACAGATCGTTGAGATCGGACGTGGCAAAGCGCCCGCCGTCGAGCGGCACTAGCGGCCGCAGGTCCGGCGGGATCACCGGCACTACGGTCAGGATCATCCACTCCGGCTTGTTGCCTGAAGCGATGAAGGCCTCGATCAGCTTGAGGCGCTTGGCGAGCTTCTTTTTCTTGATGTCGCTGTCGGACTCGGCGAGTTCGGCGCGCAATTCCCCCTGCATCTTCTCGAGGTCGATGCCCTTGAGCATCTCGCGGATCGCTTCCGCCCCGATTGTCGCAGTGAAGCTGTCGGTGCCGTACTCCTCCTGCGCCTTGAGGTACTCGTCTTCGGACAGCAGTTGCCGGTCCTTGAGTGGGGTCAGGCCCGGCTCAAGCACGACGTAATATTCGAAGTAAAGAATCCGCTCCAGGTCCTTCAACGTCATGTCGAGCAGCAAACCGATGCGGCTCGGCAGCGACTTAAGGAACCAGATGTGTGCGACCGGCGCGGCCAGTTCGATATGGCCCATGCGCTCCCGGCGCACGCGCGAAAGCGTGACCTCGACCGAGCATTTCTCGCAGATGATGCCCTTGTACTTCATGCGCTTGTACTTGCCGCACAAGCATTCGTAATCCTTAATGGGCCCAAAGATGCGCGCGCAGAACAGGCCGTCGCGCTCCGGTTTGAAGGTCCGGTAGTTGATCGTTTCGGGTTTTTTGATTTCGCCGTAAGACCAGGACAGAATCTTTTCGGGGCTCGCGATTGAAATCCGGATCTGGTCAAAGACCTGGGCCGGAACTTGCGGACTGAAAAGATTCATTATCTCTTGATTCATCGTCTTCTCCTCGACCGGGGAGCCGTCCGCTCCCCACCTGTCGTTGAAAGTTCAAACGCGGAGCGGCGCCCTCGCCGCTCCGCAAATCATTATTCAGCTGCCTCTGCCGTCTCCGGCCCTTGCCGTTGCTGCTTCGAATTATGCAGATCGACATTGAGACCGAGCGATCGCATTTCCTTGACCAGCACGTTGAAGCTTTCGGGAATGCCGGCCTCGAATGTGTCATCTCCGCGAACGATCGCCTCGTACACTTTGGTACGGCCGGCGACGTCGTCAGACTTCACGGTAAGCATTTCCTGCAAGGTGTAAGCCGCGCCATAGGCTTCGAGGGCCCACACTTCCATTTCGCCGAAGCGCTGGCCGCCGAACTGGGCCTTGCCGCCGAGCGGTTGCTGCGTGACCAGCGAGTACGGACCGATCGAACGCGCGTGGATCTTGTCGTCCACGAGATGGTGCAGCTTGAGCATGTAGATATAGCCCACCGTCACCTTGCGATCGAACACCTCGCCCGTACGCCCGTCGAAGACATTGACCTGGCCGGAATGATCGAGCCCCGCGAGGTCGAGCATCTTTTCGATGTCATCCTCTTTGGCGCCGTCGAACACCGGCGTTGCAATCGGCACGCCGTGACGCAGGTTACCGCCCAGCTCGATCAAGCCATCTTCACTCAGTGACTTGATCGTCTCATCGTCACCATAGACTTTCTTGAGCATGTCCTTGAGCGGACGCGCGTCGTGCTTCAGATTGTACGCATCGACCGCCTGCCCGATCTTGAGTCCCAGGCCTGCACAAGCCCAGCCGAGATGGGTCTCCAGAATCTGGCCGACGTTCATGCGGCTCGGCACACCGAGCGGATTGAGCACGATGTCGACCTGGGTGCCGTCTTCGAGGAACGGCATGTCCTCGACAGGCACGATCTTCGACACCACACCCTTGTTTCCATGGCGTCCGGCCATCTTGTCGCCGGGCTGGATCTTGCGCTTTACCGCAACGAAGACCTTGACCATCTTCATCACGCCCGGCGGAAGCTCGTCGCCGCGCTGCAGCTTTTCGACCTTGTCGAGGAAGCGTTGTTCGAGCAGCTTCTTGGACTCGTCGTACTGTTTGCGGATGGCTTCGATCTCAGCCATCAGCTTGTCGTTCGGCGAGGCAAACAGCCACCATTGCGAGCGCGGATACTCGTCGAGAACCGCCCTGGTGATCTTGGAATCCTTCTTGAATCCCTTCGGGCCGGCAATACCCGTGCGGCCTTCCAACAGTTCGGCAAGACGGCCGTAGACGTTTCGGTCGAGAATGGCCTGCTCGTCGTCGCGGTCCTTGGCGAGCCGCTCGATTTCTTCACGCTCGATTGCGAGCGCGCGCTCGTCCTTTTCCACGCCGTGGCGGTTGAACACGCGGACTTCGACGACAGTGCCTTGCACGCCCGGCGGCACCCGCAACGAGGTGTCGCGAACGTCGGAAGCCTTTTCACCGAAGATCGCGCGCAGAAGTTTTTCTTCCGGCGTCATCGGGCTTTCGCCCTTGGGCGTGATCTTGCCGACCAGAATGTCGCCGGCGTGGACCTCTGCCCCGATATAGACGATGCCCGCCTCGTCGAGATTCTTGAGTGCCTCTTCCGAGACGTTCGGGATATCGCGGGTGATTTCCTCAGGACCGAGCTTGGTGTCGCGCGCCATCACCTCGAATTCCTCGATGTGGATGGACGTGAACACGTCGTCTTTCACGATCCGCTCGGAGAGCAGGATCGAGTCCTCGAAATTGTAGCCGTTCCAAGGCATGAACGCGACCAGCACGTTGCGGCCAAGCGCGAGCTCCCCGAGATCCGTCGAGGGGCCGTCGGCGATGATGTCGCCCTTGTCGACCTGATCGCCCACCTTCACCAGCGGACGCTGGTTGATGCAGGTATTCTGGTTCGAGCGCTGGTACTTCATCAGCCGGTAAATATCGACGCCTGGCTTGGTCGGATCGGTCTCTCCTGTCGCGCGGACGACGATACGGGTGGCGTCGACCTGATCGACGACCCCGGTCCGCCGTGCGGCGATTGATGCACCTGAATCGCGTGCGACCACACCTTCCATGCCGGTACCGACAAATGGCGCCTCGGCGCGCACCAACGGCACCGCCTGGCGCTGCATGTTCGAGCCCATCAGCGCGCGGTTGGCGTCGTCATTCTCCAGGAACGGAATAAGCGCCGCAGCAACCGAAACGAGCTGCTTCGGCGACACATCCATGAAGTCGACCTTGTCCCGCGGCACAAGATGCACGTCGCCCGCCTGGCGGCACACAATCAGATCTTCGGTGAACCGGCCGCGATTATCGATCGCGGCATTGGCCTGTGCCACTGCGTGACGCGCCTCCTCCATCGCCGAGAGATAGATCACCTCGTCGGTGACACGGCCGTCCTTCACCTTGCGGTACGGCGTTTCAACAAAGCCGTATTTGTTGACGCGCGCATAGGTCGCAAGTGAATTGATCAGGCCGATATTCGGCCCTTCCGGCGTTTCGATCGGACAGATCCGGCCGTAATGCGTCGGGTGAACGTCGCGCACCTCGAAGCCCGCGCGCTCGCGGGTCAAACCACCCGGGCCAAGCGCCGACAAGCGCCGCTTGTGGGTGATCTCCGACAGCGGATTGGTCTGGTCCATGAACTGCGAGAGCTGCGACGAGCCGAAGAACTCGCGCACGGCCGCAGCCGCCGGTTTTGCATTGATCAGGTCCTGCGGCATGACCGTGTCGATATCGACCGACGACATGCGCTCCTTTATTGCGCGCTCCATTCGCAGGAGGCCGATACGGTATTGGTTTTCCATCAGCTCGCCGACCGAACGCACCCGGCGATTGCCGAGATGGTCAATGTCGTCGATCTCGCCCTTGCCGTCGCGCAGATCAACGAGCGTGCGGATAACAGCGATGATGTCGTCCCTGCGCAGCACCCGCATGGTGTCGGGCGCGTCAAGATCGAGGCGCATGTTCATCTTTACGCGACCGACGGCCGAGAGGTCGTACCGCTCGGAATCGAAGAACAATGAACGGAACATTGCTTCCGCGGTTTCCACCGTCGGCGGTTCGCCCGGCCGCATGACGCGATAGATGTCGAACAGCGCATCCTCGCGCGTCATATTCTTGTCGACGGAAAGCGTATTGCGGATATAGGCACCGACATTGACATGGTCGATGTCGAGCAGCGGCAATTCCTTGTAGCCGGCCTCGATGAGGACCTTCAGATTTTTCTCGGTTATTTCCTCGCCGGCTTCCATGTAGATCTCGCCGGTACGGCCGTTGGCGAGATCTTCCGCAACATAGTGACCGATCAACTCGTCATCGGTCATGCGGAGCGCTTTGAGTCCCTTCTCGGCGAGCTGGCGCGCCTGACGCACGGTCAACTTCTTGCCGGCCTCGACCACAACACGGCCGGTGTCGGCGTCGACGAGATCGTTGACGGCCTTGTAGCCCTTCAGGCGGTTTGCATCGAACGGCACGCGCCAGCCTTCCTTGGCGCGCTTGTAGTTCACGTGTTTGTAGAACGTCGCCAGGATCTGTTCGCCGTCGAGACCCAGCGCATACAGCAACGACGTCACCGGAATTTTGCGGCGGCGATCGATGCGCGCGTAGACGATGTCCTTGGCGTCGAATTCAATATCGAGCCATGAGCCGCGATACGGAATGATGCGCGCCGCGAACAGCAACTTGCCCGAGGAATGGGTCTTGCCCTTGTCGTGATCGAAGAACACGCCAGGCGAACGGTGCATCTGCGATACGATGACCCGTTCTGTGCCGTTGACGATGAAGGTGCCGTTGTTCGTCATGAGCGGAATGTCGCCCATGTAGACATCCTGCTCCTTGATGTCCTTGACCGAACGTGCGCCCGTCTCTTCGTCGATATCGAACACGATGAGGCGCAGCGTCACTTTCAGCGGCGCAGCGTAGGTCATGCCGCGCTGACGACATTCGTCGACGTCATATTTCGGCGGCTCGAACTCGTATTTGACGAATTCAAGTTGCGACGAATTGGAAAAATCGGAAATCGGGAAGACGGATTTGAACACCGCCTGAAGCCCCTCGTCGGGCCGTCCGCCCAGAGGCTCCTTAACGAGCAGGAACTGATCGTATGATGCCTTCTGAACCTCGATGAGGTTCGGCATTTCCGCCACTTCCTGAATTGTCCCGAAAAACTTCCTTACGCGCTTGCGACCGGTAAACGTCTGCGCCATCTTTTCTCTCTCGATTCGATTTCGGCGGGCGACGCGGGCGCCTCTCCTAACAGCCGCAATCCATCGCGACCATCGGGACAGGCGTCGGGGCCGTCCGGTTCTATGCGATTCGGGCCCGGCCCGAACCGCTGTACACTTCACTTTTTGCCGCGACCCGCATCCGGATCACGACCGCGTCGGACGCCGGCCTGAGCCGTCCGTCCTCTCCTGTCCGAGATCCCCGGGGATTTATCCCCGAGGACTTCGTTTCCGCTTCGCTTTGGCCGGGCGTGTTCCGGCCATCCACGTCTTAAAACTTCGATCCCCGGATCGCGCTCGGCTTCGCCTCGCTTGTCCGGGGATGGAATTGAAATAATCACTGATTATTTCAATTCCACCTTCGCGCCGACCTTTTCGAGGGTGGCCTTGATCTTGTCGGCCTCCTCCTTGTTGGCGCCTTCCTTGACGGTCTTGGGCGCGCCCTCGACCAGATCCTTGGCTTCCTTGAGCCCCAGACCTGTGAGCGCACGCACCTCTTTAATCACTTCGATCTTCTTGTCGCCGGCAGCCGCGAGGATGACGGTAAACTCGGTCTTCTCCTCAGCCGCGGCAGCACCGCCGCCCGCTGGGCCAGCCGCCACCGCAACCGCGGCCGCAGCCGAAACGCCCCACTTTTCTTCCAGCATCTTCGCGAGATCCGCCGCTTCCAGCACGGTCAGCCCCGACAAATCGTCGACGATCTTTTGCAAGTCAGCCATTGTTCAGTTCCTTTAGGTTCGAACCAGAGAATGAGTGTTGAGCCGTCAGGCCGCCGCGCTCTTGGAGGCATAGGCCTGGATTACACGCGCGACCTTGGCCGCAGGTGCGTTGGCGAGTTGCGCGATCTTTGTCGCCGGAGCCTGAACAAGGCCGACGATCTTGGCGCGCAATTCGTCCAGCGACGGCAGGGCGGCAAGCGCCTTGACGCCACTGAGATCCAGAGCCGTCTTGCCCATCGAGCCGCCAAGGATAACGAACTGCTCGTTGGCCTTGGCAAAGTCGATAGCCACTTTCGGCGCCGCAACCGGATCGCCAGAGAAGGCGAGCACAGTCGGCCCCTTCAGCAGGGGCGCGATGGAAGCGGCGTCAGTGTCCTTGAGTGCGATCTTGGCGAGACGGTTCTTCGCGACCTTCACCTGCGCGCCAGCCTGCTTCATCTGCTTTCGCAGCGTCTGCATCTGGGCAACGGTAAGGCCGGAATAGTGAGCTACCACCACGACGTTCGCGGTCTTGAAGACCCCGCTCAGTTCGGTGATGGACTCCGCTTTAGCCGCTCGATCCACTGCAAGCTCTTTCCGTTTAACGGTTCGTCCGCGTGATCCGCGGGAACCGCCGGGTTGCTACCAGCCGTCCCACGTTTTCGTGCACGCGCAGCGAAACCGGGCAGGACGACGCTCGAGTTAGCCTGCCCCCCGAGAGCAGCCGAAGCCGCAATCGGGTATCCGAGGTTCGAACCAACTTGGCGCAGCTGTGATGCCGCGCAAACTTGGGTCTCTTCCCCGTCTGTGCTGGCCCCGTGAAACCCAATCTGCTTTCGCAGGGCGGGCCGGGATTAAGCCTCCGTCCTTTCGAACGTCGGCGCCGGCAGTCTCGGACAGGTCGGCTATCCATTTCAGGACAGCTTTGCGCGTGTTCACATTTACAATGGCGTCGGGCCTCTTCCTTTCAGAGCTCCCAGCCGGGTTTTCCAAAAGGATTCAGTTCCGATCACCGTGATTTTGCAGAGACGCGCAAAGGCGCGCCGACAAGTTGGGCCGGCACGCCCGATGCGCTTCATCTAGACCTTAACACCCGTTTTGCCAAGGGGATTCTGGAGGAATCTCACCAGAATCCGCCCAGAACGGGTGTGGCCGGACGGCTGCCGCTACTGCCCGGCCCCGGGTCCAAACAGGCTCGGGATTTCGACTTTGACACCCGGCCCCATGGTCGAGGAAATCGCGACCCGATTGATGTAGTGGCCTTTGGCACCCGCCGGTTTGGCCTTCTGGACAGCATCGGCAAAGGCCTTGATGTTCTCTACCAGCTTGTCCTCGGCGAACGACGCCTTGCCAACACCGGCCTGGACGATACCCGCCTTTTCCACGCGGAACTCGACCGATCCGCCCTTGGCGCCCTTCACTGCGTTCGTAATGTCCATGGTCACGGTTCCGACCTTCGGGTTCGGCATGATCCCGCGAGGGCCGAGGACCTTACCGAGCCGCCCGACCAGCGGCATCATGTCCGGCGTGGCGATGCAGCGGTCGAAGTCGATCTCGCCCTTGTTAACCTTCTCGACCAGATCTTCCGCACCGATCACATCGGCACCGGCGGCTTTTGCTTCTTCAGCCTTGGCGCCGCGCGCGAACACGCCGACGCGCAAGGTGCGGCCGGAGCCGTTCGGCAATGTGACGACGCCTCGCACCATCTGATCGGCGTGCGTCGGATCGACGCCGAGATTCATCGCGATCTCGATGGTCTCGTCGAACTTCGCCTTGGCGCGCTCTTTCACAAGCTTGACCGCCTCTGAAATTGGATAGGATTTTTCGCGGTCGACACCTTCGCGAATTGCCTTCGTGCGTTTTCCGATTGTCATGGCAGTTACTCCGTCACCGAGAGGCCCATCGAGCGGGCAGAGCCTTCGATCATCTTCATGGCCGCCTCGACGGTGTCACAGTTCAAATCTTTCATTTTCTGCTCGGCGATCTCGCGCACCTGTTTCTTGCTGACCTGCCCGACCGGCTCTCGGCCAGGAGTCTTTGAGCCGCTGTCGAGCTTTGCCGCCTTTTTCAAAAAATAGGAAACCGGCGGCGTCTTCATTTCGAATGTGAAGGACCGATCCTGATAGGTCGTGATGATGACCGGAATCGGAATGCCTTTCTCCATCTTCTGGGTCTGGGCGTTAAACGCCTTGCAGAACTCCATGATGTTGAGGCCACGCTGACCAAGCGCCGGCCCGATCGGGGGCGACGGATTGGCAGCGCCTGCCGGCACCTGCAATTTGAGGAATCCAGTGACTTTCTTTGCCATTGCTCACTCCGTTAGTGGTGCGGATCTTGACGGTTGGCAGCCGCCTCACCTCCCACGACATTTTCACTTGTTATGACCGGGCCAACCCCGGCCACCTCGCTCCGTCGATCAAAGCTTCTCCACTTGACCGAATTCCAGTTCCACCGGCGTTGCACGGCCGAAGATCGACACCGCAACTTTCACGCGTGAACGGCCCTCGTCGACTTCTTCAACTGTGCCATTGAACGAGGCGAACGGCCCATCGGAAACACGTACCTGTTCGCCGACCTCGAAGGATACCGCCGGCTTCGGCCGTTCGATCCCTTCCTGCACCTGATGCAGGATGCGGTCAGCTTCCGCATCTGAGATCGGCATCGGCTTCTTGTCGCTGCCGAGAAAGCCTGTGACCTTCGGCGTATTCTTTATGAGGTGATAGACCTCATCGGTCAGATCCATCTTCACCAGTACATAGCCGGGAAAGAACTTGCGCTCGGTTTCCACCTTGCGTCCCCGGCGGGCCTCGGTGACTTTTTCCTTGGGAACGAGCACCTCACCGATATGTTCGGCGAGCCCGCGCTGCTTGGCCTGCTCACGGATTGAATCGGCGACCTTGTTTTCGAAATTCGAATAGGCGTGGACGATGTACCAGCGTTTCGGCTTGGTCGATGTCGTCGTGTCAGTAGCGGTATCATTCATCGTTTATGAACCTTCAGGTTCCGATGCCGAGCACAAATGTAACGGCAATGCGGATCAATTGATCCGCAAGCAGGAAAAAAATGGACGCGATAGCGACCATGACAAACACCATTGCGGTGGTGATCGCAGTTTCGCGGCGCGACGGCCATGTGACCTTCCGCGTTTCCTCGCGCACCTCTTGCAGAAAGCGGAAAAGACTGACCCGCTTGCGTCGCACCTCTGCCGGCGCTTGATCGCTCATGTGCTCGCTCTCAATCCAGTGTCCGGTCCGCCTGGCAGGAGTGGCAGGAGTGGCAGGACTCGAACCTGCAACCCCCGGTTTTGGAGACCGGTGCTCTAGCCATTGAGCTACACTCCTCCGTAAAGCGGATACGGCGGACCATATAAGGGTCCGCCGCCGCGATGTCATGCATTATACATGGCGTTAATGCATGACATCGCGGCGGCAACCCTAAATGCATCGCCGTATGCTTTTACGGAGGAGTGTAGCTCAATGGCTAGAGCACCGGTCTCCAAAACCGGGGGTTGCAGGTTCGAGTCCTCCACTGCCTCCGCTCCTGCCAGGCGGACCGGACACTGGATTGAGAAAGCGAGCACATGAGCGATAGAGCACCACAGGGTGGGCTGCTCCACTTTCTGCAAGAGAGAGGTCTGCGAGGAAACACGAAGGTCACATGGCCGTCGCGCACAGATGTCATGGTCGCTATCGCGTCCATTTTTTTCCTGCTTGCGGATCAATTTATCCGCATTGCCGTTACATTTGTGCTCGGCATCGGAACCTGAAGGTTCATAAACGATGAATGATACCGCTACTGACACGACAACATCGACCAAGCCGAAACGCTGGTACATCGTCCACGCCTATTCGAATTTCGAAAACAAGGTCGCCAAGAAGAAGTCAATCATAAGCAGGGGCTCGCCGAACATATCGGTGAGGTGCTCGTTCCCAAGGAAAAAGTCACCGAGGCCCACCATGGGTTTCAAGAAGAAGAAGAAGAAGAAGGAGAAGAAGAAGAAGAAGGAGGAGGAAGAAGAAGAAGGGAGGGAAGGAAGGAAGGGAAGGAAGGAAGGAGGGAGGGAGGAGGAGGGGGGGCGGGGCGGGAGGGGCGGCGCGGGCGGGCGGGCGCGGGACGGGAGGGAGGACGGCGGGCGGGCGGGCGGGCGGAGGGCGGCCGGGCGAGCGGGGCCAGGCCAGGCCAGGCCAGGCCAGCCGGCGAGGAAATAACCGAGAAAAATCTGAAGGTCCTCATCGAGGCCGGCTACAAGGAATTGCCGCTGCTCGACATCGACCATGTCAATGTCGGTGCCTATATCCGCAATACGCTTTCCGTCGACAAGAATATGACGCGCGAGGATGCGCTGTTCGACATCTATCGCGTCATGCGGCCGGGCGAACCGCCGACGGTGGAAACCGCGGAAGCAATGTTCCGTTCATTGCTCTTCAATTCCGAGCGGTACGCCGGATGCCGTGTTCGCCCTGAAGATCAAGGAGCAGCAGTTCGCCGATGCGATCAATGCGGCGCTCGGCGTGGAGTTCGAGGCGATCGCGCAGGTGCCGGGTCCGCTCGTACCTGGGCAGCACCCTACGGTGGTTGTGTCGTTGACCAATCGTGCGCCGGTTCCGATCGGCGACCTCAGCATCGAGCTCGTCGCCGACCCGAAATGGGAGGCGACTGGATTTGCTGTTGGCGACATCAGCCTCGGCGCGAACCAGACGCGGCGGCAGTCGCTGACCCTGGCCGTGCCTCCCGACGCTCCGCCGACGCGGCCGTACTTCGCGCGCGCGTCGCTGGCCGATTCGCGCTATCGCATCCTCGACGCCGAGCAGCAGTTCAAGCCGTTCGCCGATCCGCCGGTTGCGGCGCGCGCCCGGTACAGCGTGGACAACGTCGCGGTCGACGTGCGCACCATCGTCCGCCGGCGCGAGCCGCACCTGCCGTTCGGCGAATCGCTTCGCGAGCTGGCGGTGGTGCCGGCGGTGGCGGTGAACGTGACGCCGCGCACCGCCATCGTGCCGACGGCGGCGCCGCGGCGAGCCGTCGACGTCCGCGTCGAGCTGGTCAACAACCTGGAGCACGGCGGCCGCGGCCGCTGACGCTCGCGCTGCCCGAGGGCTGGACGTCGGCGCCGGCTTCTGACGACTTCGTCTTCGCGCGCGCCGGCGAGCGCGCATCGTTTCGTTTCACCGTGTCGATGCCGGCGCTCGAGAAGCGTGCCTACCGTGATCGACGCCGTCGCCACCGTTCGAAGGGCCGGGACTACTCGCGAAGGCTACGACGTCATCGAGCATCCGCGATCTCGAGACGCGCTATCTGTACCGCGGTGCCGACGATCGATGTGCGCGGCGTCGACGTCGCGATCGCGCCGGGCCTGAAGGTCGGCTACGTGATGGGCATCGGCGACGAGGTGCCGGCGGGCGATCGCGCAGCTTGGCGCATCGGTGACGCTGCTCGGCGAGCAGGACCTGGCTGCCGGCGATCTGCGGCGGTTCGACGCCATCATGACCGGCACGCGCGCCTACGCGGTGCGCGACGATCTGAAGACGTACAACCGCCGCCTGCTCGACTACGTGAAGGACGGCGGCAACCTGATCGTGCTCTACAACACGCAGGAGTTCGTGCCGAACCACTACGCGCCGTTTCCGGCGGAGCTGCCGGCGCGCGCCGAGGAAGTGTCGGAGGAAGATTCGCCGGTCGAGATTCTGGCGCCGCAGCACAAGGTGCTGACGTCGCCGAACCGAATCACGA